>CAWGXD010000028.1:0-13524 GCA_963826445.1 uncultured Actinomycetota bacterium | reverse complement strand
ACGAATTGCCGCCCCACACCGACAGCCCGAACCTCCGGCTCAAGCCCCGGCCCGACACGGGCCGGGCCGGCTGGCGCCAGCTCGGCGTCGAGGTCTACGGCGGCGCGCTGCTCAACTCGTGGCTCGACCGCGACCTCGGCCTGTCCGGTCGGGTGATGACCCGGACCGACCGGCGGCCTGGCGCACCTCTCGTGCTCGATCGACGCGCTGCTGCCGGGTCCCGCAGCTGGCCATCCACCTCGATCGCGAGATCACTCGAGCAAGGGCCTCGCTCAACCCGCAGCAGCACCTGGCACCGGTCTGGGGCGTCGGCGCCGTCCAGTCGAGGGCGATTCCTGGTGCGGTTCGTGGCCGACGAGCTCGGCATCGGCCGCCGGCGACGTCCTCGGCTGGGACGTCATGCCGCACGACCTCACGCCACCCGCTCGTCCTCGGTGTCGACGGCGAGCTGCTGGCGTCCGCTCGGCTCGACAACCTCTGCTCCTGCTTCGCCGCGGTGACCGCGCTGCTCGATCGACGCGGCCGAGTCCGGCGCGGCGCCCTGATCGGGCCGGCGATCGGCTGCCTGTACGACCACGAGGAGGTCGGCAGCGACGTCGGCCACCGGAGCGGCGGAGCCCTGCTCGCGTCCGTGCTGGAACGGGCGGTCGCTGGCGCGAGGCGGCGACCGGCGAGGCCTTCCTCCGCTCGATGGCCGGGTCGGTGTGCGTGTCGGCGGACATGGCCCACGCCACCCACCCGAACTACGCCGAGCGTCACGAGCCCGACCACCGGATCGCGGTAACGGCGGACCGGTCATCAAGATCAACGCCAACCAGCGCTACGCCACCGACGGCGCACGGCGCCGAGTTCGCCTGGCGTGCGAGCGGGCCGAGGTTCCCGTCCAGCACTTCGTGACGCGGACCGACCTGCCCTGCGGGTCCACGATCGGCCCGATCACGCCGCCCGCCTGGGCATGCGGACGGTCGACGTCGGCGTCCCCAGCTGTCCATGCACTCGGCCCGCGAGCTGTGCGGCAGTCGCCGACCCGCCCATGTTCGCCGCCGGCTGACCGAGTTGCTGAAGCACTGACATGGATCGCACCGAGGCGGCCCGGATCCTCGGAGTCACACCGGAGGCTGTGTGGGCCGACGTGCGGCGCGCCTACCGTGGTCTGATCCAGACCCGCCACCCCGACCGCGCGGAGCCGCCTCGACGACCGATGCGGCCAACATCATCACGGCCTACGGAGTGCTCCACACCGCGGACGCCGAGCCTCCGTCGGCATCCTGCGGGACGGCGCGAGCACCCGGCCCCGCTCACGTGCCCCGTCCCCAGACCCTCGCCGCCCGTGCCACCGACGGCCATCGTCGAGTCGACGGCGACACGATTGCGTTCGGAGCGCCGGCCGACGAGACGTTCCTCATGCTCCTCGATGCCGGTCATGACATCGGCGAACTCACCTATGTGGACCGCTCCGTGCCCATTCTCGAGGTGATCTGCCAGTTCGTGGGTACACCCACGCTGTCGCTCGTGATCACCCTGCAGGGACGCATGGACGGCACCGAGGCGTTCTGCACCGTGGAGTCGATCGAGGCCCGTCCTGGCCCGCCGACGGCCGCCGTCGTGGATGTTCTGGAGATCGACCTCCTCCATCAACGTCAGGAGGTATCGGTCGGAAAACAGGAGTGAAGAAAAGTGCCCCGCACGCCGATGATTCGTCAGGGTAACCCGTAGTCGACGAGGCGCTTGGCGATGTCGTCGACCGTCACGCGGTCTCCGCGGTGATCTTGCGGACGTCGAGGATGCACTCGTGCGCGACGAGCCCGTCGTGGCCGGAGCAGAGCACCGGGTAGTGCTGGCGCAGGCGCGCCGCGATGTAGTTGGCGCCGAGGACCGCCATCTGCGTCGCGTGGCGCAGGCCGTCGCCGCCCATGAGGCGGATGTACGCCCACGAGATCGGCAGGATGCTGGCGGAGCCGTAGGGCGCGCCGGACACGGGACCGACGCCGGTCTCGGGACCGGCCTCGGCGGCGCAGCGGGTGGTTGGGCAGGTGCGGCGCGAGGTGCGCGCGGACGGCGACCGGGCCGACGCCGGGACCGCCGCCGCCGTGCGGGATGCAGAAGGTCTTGTGCAGGTTGAGGTGGCCGACGTCGGCGCCGAACTGCGCCGGGCTGGGCCAGACCGACGAGCGCGTTGAGGTTGGCGCCGTCGACGTAGACCTGGCCGCCGGCCTCGTGGACGAGCTCGCACAGCTCGGTGATGGTGTCCTCGTAGACGCCGTGCGTCGACGGGTAGGTCACCATGATCGCGGCGAGGTCGTCGCGGTGCGCGGTCGATCTTGGCGCGCAGGTCGTCCATGTCGACGGTGCCGCCCGCGGCGTCTTGACGACGACGACCTTGAGCCCGGCCATGACGGCCGAGGCGGCGTTGGTGCCGTGCGCGCTGCCGGGATGAGGCAGACGCGGCGGTGACCCTCGCCGCGGGCCTGGTGATAGGCGTGGATCGCGAGCAACCCCGCGAACTCGCCCTGCGACCCGGCGTTGGGCTGCAGCGACACCGCGTCGTAACCGGTGATCTCGCAGAGCCAGCCGGCAGGTCGTCGATGAGGGCGCGGATGCCCTCGGTCTGGTCCGCCGGCGCGAAGGGGTGCAGGTTCGCGAACTCCGGCCAGCTGACCGACTCCATCTCCGTGGTGGCGTTGAGCTTCATCGTGCAGGAGCCGAGCGGGATCATGCCGCGGTCGAGCGCGAAGTCACGGTCGGCGAGACGCCGCAGATAGCGCAGCATCGCGGTCTCGGAGCGGTGCGCGTGGAAGACCGGATGCGTCAGGAACTCGGACGTCCGCGGCGAGGTGGGTGGGCAGGTCCAGCTCGGCGCTGACGGCGCTGACGGCGTCGGCTGGCTGGGCAGCCGACCCATCCACTCCGAAGCCCTCGAGGACTGCGCCACCGTCCGTCCGGTCGTCGTCTCGTCGAGGCTGAGGGAGACCCGGTCCGCGTCGACGCGGCAGACGTTGATGCCACGGTCGACGAACGCCGCCGTACGACCTCGTCGGCGCGGCCGGGAACCGAGATCGTCGAGGTGTCGAAGCAGACGTCCGTCGTGACGTCAACGCCTCCGGCCACCAAGGCCTCTCGCAGGTTCACGGCGTGAGCGCGGATACGCTGAGCGATCCGCGCCAGCCCGTCGGGGCCGTGCCAGACGGCGTACATGCTGCCATGACGGCGAGCAGCACCTGGGCGGTGCAGATGTTCGAGGTGGCCTTCTCGCGGCGGATGTGCTGCTCGCGCGTCTGGAGCGCGAGACGGTAGGCGGGCGCGCCGTGTGCAGTCGACCGATACTCCGACCAGCCGACCGGGCAGCTGGCGTTCGAGGCCCTTGTGGACCGACATGTAGCCGGCGTGCGGTCCTCCGAAGCCCATGGGTACGCCGAGACGCTGGGCGCTCCCGACGGCGATGTCGGCACCCCACTCCCCCGGGGGGTGAAGAGCGTCAGCGCGAGCAGGTCGGCGCATGCGGTGACGAGGGCACCCGACCCGTGGGCGGCCTCGGCGAGGGCACGCCAGTCCCTCACCTCGCCGGTCGCGTCGGGATACTGCACGACGACGCCGACGACCTGGGCGCCGTCAGCAGCGGCTGCGAGCTCCTCGGCAGTGCGGACGCCGCTGAGGTCGGTGACGAGGAGCGGCAAGGCCGATGGCCGAGGCTCGGGTCTGCATGACGGCGATGGTCTGTGGGAAGAGGGACCGGTCGACGACCACGACGCCCTCCGTGGCACGGCTCGCCCGGTGCATGAGAGACATCGCCTCGGCGGCCGCGGTGGCCTCGTCGAGCAGGGATGATCCAGCGATCTCCAGACCCGTCAGGTCGCTGATGGCGGTCTGGAAGTTCAGCAGGGCCTCTAGCCGCCCTTGGGAGATCTCCGGCTGGTATGGCGTGTACGCGGTGTACCACGCTGGGTTCTCGAAGACGTTGCGCCGCACGACCGGCGGGGTGATGGTGCCGTAGTAGCCGAGCCCGATGAGCGAGGTGAGGACGCGGTTACGGGATGCGAGGGCGCGCAGCTCTTCGATCACGGCTGACTCGCTCTCAGCGGCCTCGATCCTCAGCGACTCGGTTGACCTGATGGCCCCCGGGATGGCGCGGTCGCACATGGCCTCCAGGCTCGGCTGGCCCACGACGCGCGAACATCTCGTCGACGTCGTCGGCGTCGGGACCGACGTGCCGGCCGACGAAGTCGGCGAGGGTGGGCGTCAGCGTGGCTTGGGACGTGGTGACGACATCGGGGCTCCTCGAGGATGAGCGGATGAACACGCTCCCCGACTGTCGGCGTCCGGCACCATTGCCGAACCTCCTCCAGAGTGCCTCGCCACATGGTTCGGGTGCCTGAGAGGTTCCGGGGATGTTGCCCCTTCGGCGCCTCGTCGACGGGGGCGTCACCCGCCCTTTCGTCGGCCGAGAACTCTCCCATGTGGGTCGCGCGGCAGGGTCAAATCTACCAGTCGTGGCGCCGACCCTCGCGCACGACGAGGGCGGAGCCCGGCGCTCAGGCCATGCGGCGGGCGTGCCGGCGGGCGGTCAGCTCGTCGTCGGGGTGAGCGGCCGATTCCTCGTCGACGGCGCGCTCGCTCGGCAGCTGGGCCAGCTCGCCCTCCACCTCGCGCCAGACGCGGCCGACGGCGATGCCGAAGACGCCCTGACCGCCCTGCACGAGGTCGATGACCTCGTCCGCGGACGTGCACTCGTAGACCGAGGCGCCGTCGCTCATCAGCGTGATCTGCGCCAGGTCCTCGACTCCGCGCTCGCGCAGGTGGTCGATGGCGACTCGGATCTGCTGGAGGGAGACGCCGGTGTCGAGCAGGCGCTTGACCACCTTGAGGACGAGGATGTCGCGGAAGCCGTAGAGCCGCTGGGTGCCCGAGCCGGTGGCGCTGCGCACCGATGGCTCGACGAGTCCGGTGCGGGCCCAGTAGTCGAGCTGGCGGTAGGTGATCCCGGCCGCACGGCAGGCGGTGGGCCCGCGGTAGCCGACGTCCTCGGCGAGCTCCGGAAGATCGTCGGTGAAGAGCATCCCCTGCGAGGGGCCCGGGACTCGACCGCCGCCAGGTGCAGCGTCCTCGATGGCGGCCATGGGAGGTCCTCCTCGTCAGAAGGTCATGGGTGTCGAGTGGACGACACCGGGATAACTACAGTCGCGTTGTTCACTTCGACGGTAGATCCCGCGGGGAGGACCGTCAATCACCGCCCCCCGGACCAGGTCCGTGTCGCGGGCGCTCGGGTATGGCCGGGTTCAGGCGTCCTTGGGCGGGCCGGGCTCTGCCGGGCTGGCCTCGAAGTCCTCGGCGGACACGTGGTCGAGGAACTCCTTGAACCGCTCGACCTCGTCGTCCTCCTCGGAGGAGACGACGATGGCCGCCTCGTCGAGGATGCTCGGCTCGACGAGCACCTTCGCGCCGGTGCGCAACGCCAGGGCGATGGCGTCGCTGGCGCGCGAGCTGATCTCGGCCTTGCCGTCGATGATGAGCGCCGCGTGGAAGACGGAGTCCTTGAGCGCCACGATGCGCACCTCGGTCAGCTCGTGCCCGAGTACGGCGAGGATGTCGCGCATGAGGTCGTGCGTCAGCGGTCGTGGCGGGACCACCCCCTGCTGGGCGTACGTGATCGCGGCGGCCTCGGCGGCGCCGATCCAGATGGGCAGGTAGCGGCCGCCGTCCCGCTCCCGGAGCAGCACGATTGGCTGGTTCGTCGGCATCTCCACGCGGACGCCCAGGACATCGACCTCTCGCACGCCTCCACCGTACCCCGCGTGGAGCCGGGGAGCTGTCAGCTGGGCAAGCCGGCTCAGCGCGTCAGGCCGGTGCGCACGAGTGCGACATGCAAAGCGATACAGGCAGAAACGATCTCGGCGGTCCGCTCCTCGCGGGAGCCGTTGCCGCGCCGGGTCGCCAGGACCTGGTCGACGAGCCCGATCTCACGGTCCGCGGCGGTCCGAAAGGGGCGCAGATGGCGGGGCTCGAGGCCATGCTCGGCGAGGCGTTTCGCAGCCACGGCGACGTCGACGGCCTCCGCCGCGAAGTGGCCCGTGGCGTCGGCGCGCAGCAGCCCGAAGCTCTCGAGCGCGGAGAACAGCGGCTTGTCGATACCGCTGGCCTGGCGCAGCTCAGGGCCCGTGACTCGCACCCGTCCGCGCGGGGACAGAGTCGCGGCGCGCAGGAGCGCCGGATCCGCCACGGGAGTCGAGGGAGGTGGTTGTCCGGACTCCGCGCCGGGGTCGGGCCGTCCGTGATCGAGGGCGTCGAGAGCCTCTCGAATCACCTTGAGCGGCCAGAAGCGGTCGCGTTGCGCGGTCAGGATGTAGCGCAGGCGCTCGACATCCTCGTCGCGGAACAGCCGATAGCCGGCCGGGGTGCGCTCCGGGTCGACGAGGCCCTGGGCCTCGAGGAAGCGCACCTTGGACGACGTGACGTCCGGGAACTCGTCACGCAGTTGCTCCAGCACTTGGCCGATCGTCAGGCCACCTCGCGTCCCGGGCCTGTCAGGGTGACCCGCAGTCATCGAGGCGCTGCGTCAGGCCGCGTAGTAGACAAGCCGGAACTTGCCGATCTGGACCTCATCCCCGGTGTGGAGGTGCGCCTCCTCGATCCGCTCGCGGTTGACGTAGGTGCCGTTCAACGAGCCGGCGTCGCGAACGATGTAGCCCTGCTCGCTCCCGATGAAGAGGGCGTGCTTCCTGGAGACCGTGACGTCATCGAGGAAGATGTCGGAGTCCGGGTGACGCCCCGTCGACACCTCGAGGTCGTCGAGGAGGAACCGCGCTCCCGTGTTGGGCCCCCGGAGCACGATGAGCAAAGCGGTGCCCGGCCGGAGCGCCTCGATCGTCGCCTGGTCCTCCGCACTGAGGCCGCGGATGTCGGGTGTCTCCGCATGCTCGGCCCCGGGAGCGGGCACGCCCTGGAACCGCATCGTGCGGGGTTCGACCGTGAAGTCCTCCTGGTCGGGCTGGTCGCTCGACATGCGGTCCTCCTGGTACGGATCTGTCTCGGGGGGTTTCTTCACTCTAGTTCACCCGGGTGCCCCGGCGACGCGCGCAGGGACGCCGAAAGGGCTCTGGGCCGCGTCAGGTCAGCGTGGCCACGTAGCCTGCGGAGTCGAGCAGGCCGTCCAGGACGGAGCGGTCCTCGATGCGCAGCTCGAACATCCAGCCCTCGCCGTAGGGATCGGAGTTGACCAGCTCGGGCGTGCCGTCGAGAGCCTCGTTGACGGCCGTCACCTCGCCGGCGATGGGCGCGTAGATGTCACTCACGGACTTCGTCGACTCGACCTCACCGCAGGCGTCACCGGCAGCAACTGTGTCGCCGACGGCCGGCAGCGAGACGTAGACGACGTCACCGAGCGCGTCCTGGGCGAATGACGTGATGCCGACGCGGACGACGTTGTCCTCGTCACCCTCGCGGATCCACTCGTGGTCGCTCGTGTAGCGCAGGTCGGAGGGGTAGTCGAGGTCACTCATGTTCGCTCCTGTCAGAACGGGGTCGGATGGGGTGCTCGAGATCTGCAGCGTGACCCTGGAGGCAGCTCCGCCATCGGTCGAGTCGAATCTACCGGCGGCCGAGCCGCGCTGGGGCGCGAGTCCCCAACGGCCTCACGACCGACGTCTCTTCACGATGTCCCCACCGGCTTCACTGGCCCGGTTCGGCGTGAGTCAGCGGTGCCGGAGTGTGGGTGGAGGTGATCTCGATCGTCCTCGACTCGTTCACCGAAGCGTTGGCGCCCTTCTGGCGAATCGTCTCGACGATGCCCCCGGGGATCGTCATGGCGGACGCCAGCGTGTTGCTGTCGCCGATCGCCTTGATGGTGATGGGTCGGCTGATCGAGGTGCCGTCGACGGACAGGTCACCGTTGGTGTCACCGACGTACGACGAGGCGACGACTCGTACTCCCCCGACGTCGATCGACTCGGCACCTGCGTCCCGCAGTTCCTGGATCAGGTCGAGGATCACCGGACCACTGACCTGCTTGCTGGGATCACTGATAGACACCGTGATGCCCGGTCCCTGCGCGGCCAACGTGCCCGCCAGGATCCCCAGGGTGTCGGCGCGACGCTGGGCCTGCTGGAGGGCCTCGGCGGTGCTGTCGGTGCCGTTGAGCAGCGCCTCGCGCCTCGACTCCAGCTCCCTGACCTGCGCGTCCAACCGGTTGGATCGGGCCGAGATGTCGTCGAGGAGGCGGATCAGATCCGACTGGCTGAGTTCGCTGAGACCGCGCTCGTTGGTCAGCTGGACCTGGGTGGCGATGCCCACACCCAGGGCGATGGCGAGCAGTGCAGCGAGAATGTTGGCCTTGGTCGTGCGAGGCCTGCTCATGCGAAAGAGGCGCCGCCACGCGGCCTTTCCCTCCACGTGTCCCGATGGGACACCCTCGCGGCCCACCGCCAGGTCGGCGGGCGTCACGGCTTCAGGGCCGTATGCCGCTGTGCTCGCTTCCACGAGATGGGCAGCCGGGCGCTGGGGCTCGGCTGGCACGACGACCGCTGTCTCCGCCTCGGCGGGGGGAGCGCCGGGCGGCACTGCTGGATCCGGCTCCGCCGGATCCAGCTCCGCCTGCGCGGTGGCATCGTCGGGCGCGGAGGCATCCTCCTGCTCGAGCGGGACCTCCTCTGGTTCGGGTTCCGCTGGTTCGGGTTCCGCTGGTTCGGGTTCCGCTGGTTCGGGGTTCCCTTGCTGGGGTTCCTCTTCCTCGGGTTCGCCCGAGGCGGGCTCCCCCGCGTCTCCGGCGTCCGGACCGGTTTCCTCCGGTTCCACGCGCGCCGCACCGTCCACGGGCTGTGGATTCGGCCCTTCCTGCGCGGCACCCTCCGAAACGGCGGGTTCGGCCGCGGGCGCCTCGGTCGCGGTAGCGGTCGTCTCCGTCGCGGTCGTCTCCGTCTCGACGTCCTGCTCGACGTCCTGCGCGACTGCCCGACCGGGCGGTGCCTGCGCCTTCTTGAAACGGTGGGACTTGCCTCCCTTGCGGCGCGCCATGTCAGGCCTTGAAGAGATGACGGCGGATCGAGGCGACGTTGGAGAAGATCCGGACGCCGAGGACGACGACGACCCCGGTGGACAGCTGCGCGCCGACTCCGAGCTGGTCACCGAGGAAGACGATGAAGGCCGCGACGACGACGTTGGACAGGAACGAGACGACGAAGACCTTGTCGTTGAAGATCCCGTCGAGCACAGCGCGAACGGCGCCGAAGACCGCGTCCAGGGCGGCGATGACGGCGATCGGCAGGTACGGCTGAAGCCACACGGGCACGGATGGGTCGAGCAGCAGGCCGATCGTCAGCCCCACCAGGAGTCCGAGGGCTGGAATCACGAAGTGCTCCTCTGTGTGTCGTCTCGTGCGGTCATCGGCTGGCTCCGAGGGACTGGTCCGGCTCGGACGTCCCGGGGGTGACGGTACCCGGGCTGGTCGTCGTTGCGCTCGATTCAGGTTCGGTGCCGGTGGTCGCCTTCTGGGTCGGCGAGGTCGTGACCTTCGCGGCGCTGCCCGACATCGGTTTCGCTGCGGTCAGCCGCGTCACGGAGTCGCCCGGCACGGTCAGGCGATCGCTGGCCGAGAGGTCCGAGGTGATCCCGAACTGCTCGCGCAGCTGAGCGAGGTAGACGCCGGCGAATGACGGCTCGAAGAGCTGCTGCATGCGCGCCGCGTCGCCGAGCACGGTGATGACGTACGGCGGCGTGATCGGGCGGAAGTTGACGATGATCGCCTGACCGGCGAAGCGGATCGCAGCAGTGGAGGTGAGCCGGTGACCGTTGATCGCGATCGCCTCGGCGCCGACGCCCCACAGGCCGTTGACCACGATCTGCAGGTCGCTCGAGGCGACGCGCCCCGAGTCGAATCCGCTGCTCGGGCGGTCGCCCGGGTTGGGATCTGGCCCCGCCGACGGCGCGTCGTCCAGCGTCACGGTCAGACCCGGGCCGGTCAAGGAAACGACTCCTGCCGCAATCTCCAGGTCGCGAATGGTGTCCGTCAGGTCATTGGCACCAGCCTGGCGGAGTGCCAGCGCATCCAGGTCCCCGACCTCCTTGCGCAGCGAGGCGATCCGGGACTCCTGCTGCTGGCCGTCGGCCTGGACGCTCTCGATTCGCGAGACGAGCTCCGCCTTCACGGAGGCCGCAGCGGTCGGGCGGGGGCGCAGCGCGTGGGCGCCGACGGCGAAGAGGAAGCCGGTGAGAACCATCATGACGATGACAGCCACGGTGCGGGTGGGCGTGGCCGGCGGGAGGCCGGCTGCGACGCGGCGATCGGCTGCCTCCTGGTAGCCGGCGTCAAGCGGCCGCTCGAGCATCGAGGTCAGCAGCGTCATCGACTCATCAGGGCGGCGCTGCCCCGGCCCTGTCGTCATCCCGCCTCCAGCCGCGCCCGCGCGAGGACGAACCTCGCCTGCAGTGCGTAAAGGATCGCGGCGAGCCAGTAGAGCGCCACGCCCCACCAGGCGAATCCCCAGCCGATGGGTCGGGCGAGGTCGCCGATCCAGTCCGTCCGGTTGGCGAGCAGCAGAAGCGGGAAGGCGTAGAGCAGGTTGAAGGTGGCGGCCTTGCCGACGAAGTGCACCGGAAGGCCGATCTGCCCGCGCATCCGCAGGTGCAGCAACATTCCCGCCATCGTCACCTCGCGGAGGATGAGCACGGCGACGAGCCAGATCGGGATGATGTCGCGCCACGCCAGTGCGACCAGTGTGGTCAGGATGTAGAGCCGATCCGCGATCGGGTCCAGCAGCTGGCCGAACCGTGACTCCATGTGGAAGGTGCGGGCGATCTTGCCGTCGGCGTAGTCGGTGATGCCGCTCAGCATGAGGATCAGCAGCGCCCAGCCGTCCTCCTTGGCCACGATGGCCCAGAGGAAGAGCGGCACGCCGACCAGCCGCAGGATGGACAGCACGTTGGGGAGCGTGAGCAGGCGGCCCGACACCTCGCCCGGGCGCCGCTCCGACACGACCTCGCCATCCACGTGTCAGAGCCTAACCGCCGCTCCGGCCCGTGAAGTCCTCCGGGGAGGCACGGACCCGGGGGCATCATCCGCGAGAAGCGTGGCAAACTCTCCCCCATGCCCGGCGGACACCTCCACTCCCAAGGACATTCGCACACTCATTCGCATCGGGGTGGTTCCAACGTCGAGGTGGGCTCAGTGGCCAAGGCCGCGCTCACCGTCTTCCTGATCCTCATGGCCGCGGCGACCCTGTTCGGCCTCATCCGCTATTGGCCGTCTGAGGCGTCTGCGGCTGATCGCGTTGCGTCGTCCGAGTTCGCCGCACCCGGCGTCACGTTCCCCATCGCCACCGTCTCGGAGGTGCTGCCCCCATGTGCTGGCGCAGACAGCCAGGTCGGGGCACCTCCGGCGCAGAACCAAGGAGGCGACACCGCCCTGGACTCTGCAACGTGCGGTGCCATCCGTGTGGTGCTCGAGCCCGAGACCGGTGACTGGAACGACGAGCTGACCGTGACCATCTCCGTGCCGAGGCCGGTCACGACGTCGGGACTGCAAGCCGGGGACAAGGTCCAGCTGCTCAAGATCCCCGCCCAGGGCGCCGAGCCCGCCGCCTACTCCTTCCTTCAGGTCCAACGCGGCGCCCCCCTCGCACTGCTCCTGGCGTTGTTCATCCTGGTCGTCGCCATCGTCGCCCGCCTGCGTGGCGTCCTCGCGCTGGTCGGGCTCGGTTTCGGTGGGCTCATCGTCATCACGTTCATGCTGCCGGCCCTCCTCGAAGGGCAGCCCGGCATCCGGGTCGCGCTCATCGGCTCGTCGGCCATCATGTTCGTCGTCCTCTACCTCGCGCATGGGCTCTCGACCCGGACGAGCACGGCCCTCGCGGGGACGCTCTTCGGCGTCGGCATCACTGCCTTTCTCGGGGTCCTCGCGGTCCATCTCGCCCGGTTGAGTGGCGTCGCGGACGACGAAGGTGCAACCTTGGCCGCTTTCAACGAGACGATGCGCCCTCGGGACCTGCTGACCGCGGCGATCATCATCGCGGGACTCGGCGTCCTGAACGACGTGACCATCACCCAGTCGTCGGCCGTGTGGGAACTGCGCGCGGCGGCACCGCACCTGCCGCGACGAGCCCTGTTCCGATCCGGGATGCGGATCGGTCGCGACCACATCGCCTCGTCCATCTACACCATCGTGTTCGCGTATGCCGGTGCCGCGCTCCCTGTGCTCCTGCTGCTGTTCATCTACGAGCGCCCGGTCCTCGACCTTCTACAGGCCGAGGCCATGTCCGAGGAGATCGTGCGAACCCTGGCCAGCGCCATCGGACTCGTCCTCGCGGTCCCGGCCACCACGGCCATCGCCGCCTTGACCGTGGGCCGGTCCCGCGAGCCAGAGATCCTGCCGACGGAGATCATCGACCCAGACGTCGTCCACTCCACGGAGCTCGAGGACACCGTGCTCACCCGTCCACGAACCACAGGACCGTCCCGACCGGCGAGCGCTGTCCTCGAGCACCGGAGGCCCGGCCCCAGCGCAGCGGATCTTCAACAGCGGGCAGCAGCCAGCCATCGGACGCCGACCTCGCGCGCGGAAGCGCGATCCCGCAGACGCTGACGCGGATGACCGAGAGCCCACCCCGGCGGAAGGAAGCCTTCCAGCGAAGCGGGCTCAGCGGCATACTCCCGTGGCGCCCTGGGCACCACGGGACTGGTCACACGTTGTGCTGGCGCGGGCGGGGGCTGCCACCCTCTCCCGCATCGGGTCGGCCATCGTCGTCCATGTCAGTCCGATCCATATCAGTCCGATCCAGGTCTGTCCGATCCAGGTCTGTCCGATCCAGGTCGTCCCG
Source organism: uncultured Actinomycetota bacterium (assembly GCA_963826445.1). GTDB lineage: Bacteria > Actinomycetota > Actinomycetes > Actinomycetales > Dermatophilaceae > Intrasporangium. Next base: position 724 of record CAWGXD010000028.1, on the reverse strand, counting down.
ATCGACGTCGCGATCGGCGAGATCGCGGTCTCGCCCGTCGCGATCGGCGAGGTCGCGATGAGCACGGTCGTCGACGTCGGTGCGGTTGCCGTCCTCGTCGATGCGGTACCCCTCCTCATCGGTGCGGACGTCCGGGTCCTTGAGGTCGGCCAGACGCATCTGTTCGTCGCGCTCGCGCCGCACTGATTCGGCGTGGCTGGTCCGGCTCTGGGCCTCTGCAGCCAGACGCTCGGACTCCAGCTGCTGCCGCTGGGCCTCTGCCTTCGCCAGATCCGAACGGGCCTTCGCTTCAGCGGCGCTGGCCTCGCGCTCGCGGAGCTGCTGCTCGTGCTCGGCGGCCCTCTCTCGGATCTCCGCGGCCTTCGCCCGCTCCGCCTCGGTCCGTCGCGCACCCGAGCGCGACAGTGCGAAGGCGACGAGGCCGCCGATGACGATGATCGCCACGATGATCCAGACGATCGTGCTGCCTTCCATGGAGTCCTCCTGACTCACGGGAACGAAGCGACTGCTGGTCGCTCGGTATGCGCATACCCGGTTCGGTACCGGCGGAACCCGCTGACGGGCGCACTGGGGCACGGCGCACATCTTGACGGACTTCACCGCTTGGAAAGACCCTCATGGCGTCAGGGGTGGGAGGGAGGACCGTTGCGCGACCTGCCGACCGGGACGGTGTCGATGCTGTTCTCGGACATCGAGGGCTCTACCTTGCTGCTCACGCGCCTGG
>CAWGXD010000027.1:0-56448 GCA_963826445.1 uncultured Actinomycetota bacterium | reverse complement strand
CATTGGCGAGGACCCGCCGTGGTGTTGATGGCGTTGCGGTCCCCCGGCTGGAGGGCTTCGGCGACCAGGACGGGGGCCAGCGTCTGGCCGGAGGGTGTACACGGCGGCCCGTCCTCCGGCCGGAGGGGTCACCGTAGCGAGCCCAGCGTCGGCGATGTCGTCGAGCTTGCCGATCGAGATCGGCGTAATCAGCGGGGAGGCGGACCACGGAATGCAGTCGGGCGAGCCCGCACCCCCGTGAACCGGACCGGCCAGCGCGAGCGCGACCGCGACCGCGCGCCCGTCGCCATTCAGACGCGCGAGGCGTTGCGACACTCCGCGCTTGAGCACGTCTGTCACGTTGTGCACGTCGAACCGGCCGTTGCTGAGGGCGATCTCGCAGGCCAAGGTGTGCGAGCAGCGGATCGCCTTGCGCGATGTCGATGACCGACACGATGAAGCCATCGTCGTCGATGCCCTGGCCACGCACGAGAGTGGCCATCTCTGGCCGGCCGAGCAGGTCCCAAGAGACATCGACGCGCGGGTGTGCTTCCAGACCTGCCTGTTCGAGCGCGAGATCTGCCAGGCCAGGGCGAACAGTGGAGCACGACCTTCCCGCCGGTTGCTACCTGAGTCCCCGAGCATCGCTGCAATGCCAGACAGGTCAGGGCAAACAGCGGTGCGGAACATCGACGACGATGACCGCGGGCGACTGCAGTGGCACCTCCCTGAGAGCGGCGCGGTCGACCGGCACTCCTGCCATCGCGATCAGCGTGGTGGCTGAGTGACGAGTTTCCTCAACAGCCACGCCTCTTCCCGCCGCCCGTGCCGCACACGACGACTCACGCGGGGCGCGCCGCGGCCCGTATCGGCGATCCGTACAGGATCGACTCGAGCTCCGCGCTGCGACCCACCGGTCGGCCGTGGAACGGGGATCGAACCGACTCATCTGCGCCACGAACTCGTCCGGCCCGATGAGGGCCGCGGCACGCGTGGGCGCACGCCGAGTTCGATTTCGGCTACCCAATGCAGCTCATCGGTCTCCAACTCGGAGACCAGAATCGTGAGATCGACGATCTCGAGGTTCACCAGTTTCGAGGCTGTCTCACTCGGGGGGTCTTGCCGGTCTCGCTGGCGACACTGGTCGTGAGGAACAACGCCCGGGGGGCTCGCTCGGTCGGCTCCTGCGCTTGGATCTTCTTGATCTCGGCGGTCGAGCTGGAGGTCCAAGTGCCCTCCAGGCTGACCATAACCCGGAGGTCTACGGTGTGGTCAAACAGACGCCTGACGTATTATCGATCCCGCCGTCGCCGGTGGCCGAGGTAATCCGCAGGTCGGGGTACTTCGGGCGAAGTACGTAGAACGCAACTCACTCGAGAACGTTGGCGTCCTGCAAGTCTTCGAGCGCAGTACGCACGTTGTCGTACATGTTCTTGTCGACCATGATTCCCCTGGCGTGATGACGAAGCACTGTGTCGATGCTAATTCCGATGGCCAGGGGCTTAAGCGTGCAGTCCACGGGCTATGTCGGTGTGTGCGACCGATCGTGGCGAGGAGCGCGGACTCCCGGGTAGAGGAGGGTGCAGAGGTGAGCAGTTCGAGTGGGTTCAACGGGCTGCTTTGGACACGTGGCCCGTCGGAGGTGGGGGTGTCGGGCAGGAGGTGATTGGGGGGTCGTGTCACTCTGGGCGAAGTGGGGCGCCCACAGTGGGCGGTATGACGCTGTGCTCACCTTTGACTTCCACTTCTACACGTGCCAGGTTTCGGTCAAGCGCACTGCGCGCCTGCGCGTTCCGCCGTGCCGCAGACAACAGACATGAAGGTGGGAATCCCCCCCAAAGCGACCTCGCGTCGATTCCAGCCCACGCCGTCGAGCCCGCCCTCGGAGTGAGAGCAGGCTGTCCGCTGACCCTCGGCAGGTGTGCGCACGCCGCACCGAGAGCGACCCACGCCGGTTCGTGGGCCTGGAGGTCAATCACCCGGGCGTCATCGTTTTGGTGTCGCGGCTGAGGGCCTGTCCAGCGCCGCGTAATGCCTCGCGGCTACCCAGCGGCACCACCCCGACAGCCGAGCAGGGCGTGGCCGACCAGTGCCTCGGGCCCCAACCCAAACGGGTGGAGCGATCTTGGCTCCGCCATGAGGCCCGGGTCGGAGGGCGCGCGATGCGGCGCACTCGCGGCCGTTGCTGACCGGTCCTCGCCATGGAGGGGGCAGAGCAGGGCGGAATCAACCGCCTGGGCTCGATGTGCATAGAGACTCCCTTTCAGCATCCCCCAGGTTCAGAAACGCTGGCGGGCGGTCACTTGCCAGCGAACTTCTTTTCAGTGGATGCCGGGTGACCGCAGGCAGCCGGCCGGCCCCTTGCGGTGAGTGAGGGTGTGACCCGACGTCGCGGCATCAGCCAATGGGTGTGAAGCTTGGATTCCAGCGAACGACGCAACACTCGAGGGTGTGGAGGGCGTCATGGAAGAGCAGTCGTCACGTCGTGGGGTGCCGGGACCGGCGCCGCTGTCCCGGCAACGGAAGGAGTACGCGAAGCTGATCGCGCGCGGGGTGAGCAACGCGGAGGCCTGCCGGCTGGTCGGCGTCAACCGGCGGACCGGGACACGCTGGCGCAACGGGCGCACCGTCCCGAGAAGGGGCGGCGGCGAGCTGCACTATCCGGCCATGATCGACCGAGGAAGGCGGCCCCGCCGCGCTCGCCCCGGTATCTGTCGGAACAGGAGCGGGGGCTGATCGCGGACGGCCGCCGGGCCGGTCGCAGTCATGCGAGCGATCGCCCGTGAGCTCGGCCGGGACGTCTCGACCGTCAGCCGTGAGCTGGGTCGCAACCGCGACGCGCGGGGTCGGTACCGGCCGTCCGCGGCGCAGCGGATGGCGACCGCTCGGCTGGCCCGGCCACGGGAGCGCAGGTGGTGGCCGACCGGTCGCTGGGCGCGCTGGTGCAGGGCTGGCTGGACCTCGCCTGGAGCCCGGAGCAGATCAGTGCCGCGCTGACGATGGTGTTCCCGAACGACGCGAGGCGCCATCTGGCTGCGGAGTCGATCTACCAGGCGTTGTACGCGGATGGTGTTGTGCTGCAGCGTGATCCGCGTCTGTCTGCGTTCGGGACGGCGGCGGCGCCGCCCGCACCGGCGCGCCGACCGGCGCCGACGCCAGGGCTCGGGCGGGCCGGGCGGCCGCGCCCCCTCAGCGAGCGACCGGCCGAGGCCGAGGACCGGACGACCGCCGGGCACTGGGAGGGTGATCTGATCACGGGCACCGCGAACCGGTCCGCGATCGCGACTCTCGTCGAGCGCGCCTCCGGGTACACGATGCTGGTCCACCTGCCCGGTCGGCACACCGCCGAGGTCACCACCAGGGCGCTGATCGCCGCGTTCACCGCGCTTCCGCCGGGCCTGCGCCGGTCGTTGACCTGGGACCGTGGCACCGAGATGGCCGACCACCACCAGGTCACGGCCGCGATCGGCATCGAGGTGTTCTTCGCCGACCCGCACTCGCCGTGGCAGCGTGGCAGCAACGAGAACACCAACGGCCTGCTGCGCCAGTACTTCCCCAAGGGGACCAACCTCGCCGTCCACTCCCCGGCCCGCCTCGAGCAGGTCCAGGACGAGCTCAACGGCAGACCCCGCAAGCGCCACGGGTGGGCCACCCCGACCGCCAGGCTCGCCGCGCTACAGTCGCTTCACGAGTAGGCCACTGTTGCGTCGTTCGCTGGAATCCAAGTTGTCATTCCCAAGCCAAGGAGGAACCGTGAGCGCGGAGTCCAAGCAGAACTCGCGCGGCGACTCTGCCGCCCCTGTGGACGATTCGGGACGTGTCCGTATTCCTGGCCGTGCCTGTGGGAACCCTCTATCTGTGGCGCCACCCCGGCGGTGACGGCCCGCCCGCGCTCCGCGCCTCGGCAAGCACCTACGGTTCGACCCTGACAGCGTCCGTCGCTGGGCACTCGACCAAGCCAACTGAGATGGCGAGAATCACCCGCGACGCGCGCGACGGCCGCTGGCTAGCCCGTTGGAGAGACCCGGCGGGGCGGCAGCGGAAGAAGTCGTTCGACCGCTAGATCGACGCGCAGCGGTGGCTCGACCAGCTCCGGGCGGAGAACAGCATCGCGGCCACTACATCGACACGTCTGCTGCCAAAGCCGCGTTTGGCCCCTTTGCTGAGCAGTGGCAAGGGACTTCCTAATCTGAAGGCCTCGACCGCGAATCGCTATCGAGGCATCGTCCGGCGCCACATCGTTCCCAAGTGTGGGACGTGGTGTCTCGGGAAGATCTCCAAGAGCGACGTCAACGCCTGGATCGCCGAACTCGTAGGTAATGGGCTGAGCCGGTCCTTTCGGTGGTGGCCGTGGGATCTGCTGCGGGCACCACCGTGGTGCCGTGCTCGGTCGGATCGCAGCGACCTGCGCGGCGGTGCGGGCCGGGACCTCGCGTTTGAGCGCCGCCGCGAACTCAGCAACGCCGCCGGGGTGGACGGCTTTAGATGCCGGGCCGAGGGCAGCAGTGAACCCACCGGTGGGCCACGCCCGGATCCACTGGTCCACGCTGGCCCGCGAAACCTCACCCGCTCACCGCCTGGGCCGGCGTTGGGGCCAGCATCTTGACGCAACGATAGCCCGCGGGTGGATCCCCTTCTGCTGCGGCCGGGGCAGCCTGCGAGTGGCCGGGGCATCCATAGAAGTACATGTTCGATGCCATGATTGAACCGAGGATGTCCCTGATTGAGCCGACGACATTCGGGGGTCGCAGTGAACGCCGAACCAGTATCTGTGCAGGTCAGCGTCGATGTTCGCGGCGGAACCCACGGCGTTCGGGGCAGTGCTTTCGTCGCGAACCGAAAGGAATAGGTCATCGGTTCGATTCCGATAGGCGGCTCCGACGATGCGGCCCTGACCAGCAGGTTTGCTGGTCAGGGCCACTGTACGTTGGAGGGCCGAATCACACTGCCGTCGGGCGCACTGCGTCAGGCGGGGGCCAACGAGGGTGTAGTGGCGAGCTTCGTGCGGCCGGGATGAGGTGCCCGAAGCAGCACGTCTTCCCTGAGGTGCCCGAGGCTGACGGTCAGAGCGCGACTGTCCCGTGGTCACCGGTCATGGGCTCGCCGGTCGCGACCGACTTGACCAGCGACAGCACGGTCGTGACCTTGCCGCCCGGGGTGTCCCAGTACTCGGCCGACGACGCGTCGATCCGCAGCAGCGCGACCCGGGGGTCGTCGCGCCCGTCGAACCACGGCTCGACGAAGCTGTTCCAGTAGTGGTCGATCCGCTCCGCGTCCTGGACGACGGCTGCCCGGCCGGCGACTGAGACCCAGGTCTCCTTCGACGCGAACGCCGCGTTGACGCGCGGATCCTGTGCGACCTGGGTCGCGAGCTCCGAGTCGCTGGCGATGAAGAACCACAGCCGGTTTTCGTCGTCGATCTCCTGCAGCGTCATCGGCCGGGAGTGCAGGTCTCCCTCGCGGACGGGGGCCGTGATCATTGCGAACTTCAGGTCCTCCACGAGCTCACGGATCTTGGTGACGTCATCCTTTTCCATGTCGCACCTTTGACCGGGCGGGGTAGGACCTAAACATGAGTGACCGGGAACGGATGGCTGATGTCGTCGTCGTGGGTGCAGGGCTTGCGGGTCTGCAGTGCGCGCGCCGCCTGACGGAGCGGGGGGTCGAGGTGCTGGTCCTCGAGGCCAATGAGGAGATCGGTGGCAGGGTACGCACCGAGCTGGTCGATGGCTTCCGCTGTGACCGCGGCTTTCAGGTGCTCAACCCGTCCTACCCGGCGCTGCGCCGCAACGTCGACCTGGATCGGTTGCGGTTGCAGCGTTTCGGCAGGGGGCTGCTGGTGCGCCGCGGCGACCGGAGGACGCCGCTCGTCGACCCGACGCGACGACCGAGAGCGGTGCCGGACATGCTGCTCAGTGGGCTGCTGCGCCCGGACCGCGTGACCCGGATGGCCATCTGGCTCGCGCCGGCACTGGGCCCCGTCGACCGCCTCCTCGCTGGTCCCGACACCTCGATGCGGGAGTCGCTCGACGCGGCGAAGGTGGACGGGCCCTTGCGGACCGAGGTGCTCGAACGCTTCCTCGCCGGCGTCATCCTCGAGACGGACGGCAGCACCTCGGCGGCCTACGTCCGGCTGCTCCTGCGGTCGTTCGCCCTCGGCACGCCGGGCCTGCCGGCGCAAGGGATGGCGGCGCTGCCGGCGCAGCTCGCCGCTCCCATCCGGGAGCGGATCCGGTGCGGCGTCGCGGTCAGTGCCATTTCCCCGACCGGCGTGACGACCGAGGACGGCGTGCTCGAGGCCGACGTCGTCGTGTGCGCCACCGACCCGCGCACGGCGAACCGCCTTGTCGGATCCCCGCTTCCGGCGATGAAGGGACTCGTCACCGACTGGTTCGTCGCCGACGAGGCGCCGATTGACAGCGACCTGCAAGTGGTCGAGGCCGATGCGAGCGCGGGCCCGCTCGTGAACGCGGCCGTCGTGAGCAACGCCGCGCCGTCGTACGCGCCGGCGGGACGCCACCTCATCGAGACGACCGCGGTGCTGGCGCCCGGCCACGAGCCGCCGCCCCTCGCAGCGGTGCGGGCCCACCTGGTCGCACTACTCGGCCCCGGCGCAGACCAGGCCGAGCCGATCACCCGCCACGTGGTCCGTGACGCGCTGCCTGCGCAGCCACCGCCCTTGAAAGTCCGCCGCCCGGTGGATCTCGGCGACGGCGTCATCGTGTGCGGCGACCACCGCGACACGGCGTCCCTGCAGGGCGCGGTCGTGTCCGGCACGCGGGCTGCCGAGGCGGTCCTCACGCGTCTTGGGAGATCGCGCACGACGTGACCTCCGCACGTGCCGGGGTCACGTCGCAGTGCATCGGGCAGCTGGCAGACGCGGGGCTGAACCTATCTCTGTGGGCCTCGCGATCAGCCCATCCCTGTGCCTGAATGCGAGTACCTGAACCCCAGAGGGTCCCGGAGCTGGTCACAGCTTGAACACCTTCTTCGGCTGCTCGGTGACCAGCTCCTCCGCGGTCTGGAGGGCCTCGTCCTCGGTGAGCTGGTGCTCGGCCACGAGCTGGGCGAGCCAGCCGGCGTCGATGCGGCGAGACAGGTCGTGGCGGGCCGGGATCGAGCAGAACGCCCGGGTGTCGTCGACGAACCCGGAGGTCCGGGAGAATCCGACGGTCTCGGTGACCGCGGCCCGGAAGCGCCGGATGGCGTGCGGGGCGTCCAGGAACCACCACGGCACACCGACGTACACGGAGGGGTAGAACCCCGCGAGCGGGGCGAGCTCGCGGGAGAAGACGGTCTCGTCGACGGTGAACGGCACGAGGTGGAAACCGGGCTGCGTACCGTAGCGCTCCAGCAGCGGGCGCAGTGCGTCGGTGAACTCGATCCGGATCGGGATGTCGTGGCCCATGTCCGGCCCGAACTCCCGCATCGTCGGGCCATGGTGGCCCCGGCGCACCCCCGGGTGCAGGGTCATCACCAGCCCGTCGTCACACGACATCCGGGCCATCTCCAGCAGCATGTGCCTGCGCAGCGCGGTGGCCTCGGCCTCGCTTGCATCGCCTTCGAGGGCCGCCCGGTAAATCCGGGCTGCCTCCGACGGCTCCAGCGGGTCGGTTCGGACGTCGTCGTGGCTGTGGTCGGCCGACACGGCGCCGTGCTCGACGAAGTACCGGCGGCGCACCTCCAGCGCCTGGACGTAACCAGCGAAGTCGCCTGTGTCGACGTCCGCGGCCTTGGCCGAGGTCGGCCACGGCGTCCGACCAACCAGCCCCGGCCGGCTCCAGATACCGGTCCGGGCGAAACGTCGGGATGACCCTCCCCTCCCACGCCGGGTCCGCGGCGAGGGCGGCGTGCGCGGACAGGTCGTCGGTGGGGTCGTCCGTCGTGGCCAGCACCGCGATGCCGAACCGCTCGTACAGCGCCCGGGGGCGGTAGGCGTCGGTGGCCAGCCGCTCGGCGATCTCGTCGTAGATCGTGTCCGCCGTCTCGATCGATGGCATCACGTCGACGCCGAAGATGTCGGCCAGCTCGGACTCCAACCACCACCGCACCGGCGTGCCGCGGTAGACCTCCCAGTGCGAGCACAGGTGCCGCCACACCCTCCGGGACTGGGGCTCACTCAACGGCCCGCGACCTGCGCCGAGCTCGTCCAAGCCAATGCCGCTGGCGTGCAGCAGCCGGGTGACGTAGTGGTCCGGGGTGATGAACAGGGTGGCCGGGTCCGGGAACGGCTCGTTGTCCAGCAGTAGCCGCGGGTCGACGTGGCCGTGCGGAGAGATGATCGGCTGATCCCGGACGGCGTCGTAGAGCTGCCTCGCAATGGAGCGGACGTCGGGGTCCGGGGGAAGTAACCGATCCGGGTGGAGCCGCAGCGGGCGGCCGGCGGTGGTCACCGTCCCATAGTGGGACCCGTCTCTGTCCGAAGGCAACCAACGTCGATGCCCTGGGCCCCGAGCTCGTGCCTTGACGGAGCCACCCGCGCGTTGGATTCTGGCCGTAGCGGTCGCCCCGGGGTGTTCGGTGCCGCCCCGGGACTCTCGGGGTGAGGAGGGAGGAGCTACCGACATGACCCGACCCGTTTCAGCTGTTGGACCCGAGCCCCCTCACGGCTCGGGCTCCCCTGACCAGCACCGATTCCCGTCGGAGGGCTCAGTCGGGTCGGTGGTGACGCTCGCCGCCTTCCACGGGGCTGGAGGGCACGTCGTTGGGCCACAGGTGGCTGAGCGGCTCGGAGTGCCGTTCCTCGACCGCGGCATCCTGACTGGCGTCGCCGAGCAGCTGCACGTCCCGGAGCGGGCCGTCGAGCAGTTGGACGCGGACACCGAGAAGAAGCCGCGCAGCGTCCTGCGCCGGTACTTCGACAGCCTGGGTCGCGCGTCGATCGCCGATAGCACCCCCGCATCGGACGTCGAGCGCGAGGAGGGCAGATATCGGTCCGAGATCGAGGAGTTCCTGGCGCGGGCGGTGTCCCGGGGCGGGGTCGTGCTGGGACGCGGTGGGGCGGTGGTGCTGTCCCAGGCACCCGGCGCCCTGCACGTCATGCTCGCAGGCCCGGTCCACTCCCGCGTACGCCGGATCATGCAGCTCGATGGCCTCGACGCCGAGGAAGCCGAGCGACGGGTCCTGACCAACGACCGGGTGCGGATCGAGTACGTCCGCAACTCCTACGGTGTCGACCCGGAGGATCCCAGCCTGTACCACCTGTGGATCGACAGCACCGCCCTCGATGTCGACACCTGCGTCGAGCTGATCGTCACCGCAGCCCGGTCCCGCGCCCGTCACCCGGTCGCCGCCACAGCCGACCCGATGACCAGCGCGGACCATGAGTAGCGCAGGCGCCTCGCAGGACGAGACGGTCACGACCACGATCAAGACCGTCGAGACGGAAGCGGCTCCAGACCGCCTACGCCCGGTCCAGTACCTGGGCTACGCGTCAGGGGACGTGGCGAACAACCTCACCTTCACGCTGGTGTCGATGTTCCTGCTGGTCTACTACACCGACGTCGTCGGGATCGCGGCGGGGGCGGCCGGCACGATCCTTTTCGTGGCCCGGGTGTGGGGCGCGTTCACCGACGTCTTCGCCGGGCGGATGGTCGACAAGACGACGACGAGGTGGGGCAGGTTCCGGCCGTACTTCCTGTTCGGTGCGGTGCCCTTGATGCTGCTGGCAGCCGCGACCTTCAGCGTCCCGGGCGGCCTCGGGCGCTCCGCCACACTGGTCTACGCCTACGTGAGCTACATGCTCTTCTACCTCGCCTACAGCCTGGTCAACATCCCGTACGGCTCATTGGCCTCGGCGATGACCCAGCTGCCCGACGAGCGGGCGAAGCTGTCGAGCTCACGGATGATCGGTGCCGCGACAGCGATCGTCGCCCTCAACTTCGCGGTGGCCCCGCAGATCAGCCGCTCGACGGACCTGCAGCGCTCATTGACCATCACCACACTGATCGTCGCGGTCATCGGGATCGCGCTCTACCTGTTCCTGTTCGCAGCGTCGCGGGAGGCGGTCGTCCGGGACGAGGCCCCGGTGAGCCTGCGGCAGAGCGTCGCCGCGATCGCGCACAACAAGGCGTTGCTGCTGCTGTGCCTGAGCGCCCTGCTGTGTCTGACCGGCATGTTCGTCCTGCAGACCCTGCAGGTCTACTACGCCCGTGACGTGCTCGGCAACGTCGACTACACGATCATCCTGGCCATCCTGACCACCGGCGCGCTTTTCGTCGTCAGCCCGCTCATCCCGAGGATCGTCGCGGCCTTCGGCAAGAAGCCGGCCTACATCACCGGGGGTGTGCTCACGGCGATCGGCGGGCTGGGCGTCGCGCTGGTCCCACCCTCGCTGCTGTGGCTGGCCATGGTGTCCTTCGCCGTGTACGGCATCGGCATCTCCGCGGTTCAGGCCGTGATGTTCGCGCTGCAGGCCGACACGGTGGAGTACGGCGAGTGGACCTCCGGCGTTCGCACCGAGGGCTCCAACTACGCGGCGCTGTCGTTCACCCGCAAGGTGGGCCAGGGGATCGGGGGAGCCCTGGCCGGGTGGGGCATCGGGGTGGGGGGCTACGTCGCCGGGTCGACGACCCAGACCCCCGGCGCCCTGGACGCCATCCGCCATCTGACGGGTCTCGGGCCGGCGGTCTTCGTCGGGCTCGGGGCCGCAATCATGCTGGCGTATCCGCTGACCGAGGAGCGGTTCCGCACGATCGTCGCCGACCTCGCGACCCGGCGCGCCGAGCGTCGGGGCCGTCTCACCGACTAGTACCGAGTAGTACCGAGTAGTACCGAGTAGTACCGAGTAGTACCGACCAGGAGGACCCCATGCTCCGTCCCAGCGACACGGCCACTCGAGAACGAAAGTCGCTTGTTGGCCTCTGGCACTTTCGGCTCGACGGCGACGGGGAGGGGCGGTCGGCGCGCTGGTTCGACGGGCCGCTACCCGACGCGGGCGAGATGGCGGTTCCGGCCAGCTTCAACGACATCGCGCCGGACGCGGCGGTGCACGACTACGTCGGCGACGTGTGGTACCAGACGACGGTGCGCGTGCCGCGCGGCTGGGACGGCCGGCGCGTGGTCCTGTACGTCGAGTCGGCGACCCACCGGGCCACGGTATGGGTCAACGGCACCGAGGTCGTCTCCCACGAGGGCGGATACCTCCCGTTCGAGGCCGACGTCACCGAACACGTCCGGGCCGGGCGAGGAGGCACTGGTCACCGTCGTGGTGAGCAACACGCTGAGCTTCCAGACCATCCCGCCGGGCGTCATCGAGGACACCCCCGAGGGCAAGCGGCAACGGTACTGGCACGACTTCTTCAACTACGCGGGCCTCCACCGCCCGGTCTGGCTGTACTCGACCGGCCCGGCGCATCTCACCGACATCACCGTCGTGACCGAGCTGGACGGCCTGAATGGCCGGATCGAGTACGCGGACGCAGGCCGAGCGACGCCGACGGCGTCGACGTCCGGGTCGTCCTCCGCGACGCCGAGGGTACGGAGGTGGCGCGCGGGGCCGGGGCGAGCGGCACCCTGAGGGTGCCCGACGTGCACCGCTGGGCGTCCGGGCGACGGCTACCTCTACGACCTGGAGGTGCAGCTCGTCGACGCGGGGACGAGCTGCTGGACAGCTACCACCAGCCCGTGGGATGCGCACCGTGGCCGTGGACGGGCAGCCGCGTTCCTCGTCAACGGTGAGCCGTTCACTTCACCGGGTTCGGCATGCACGAAGATCACGACGGTGCATCGGCAAGGGCCACAACGACGCGCTCATGCTGCGCGACTTCGCGCTGCTCGACTGGATCGGCGCGAACTCCTTCCGGACCTCGCACTACCCCTACTCCGAGGACGTCATGGACTACGCGGACCGCCACGGCATCGTCGTCATCGACGAGACCCCCGCGGTCGGCCTGAACATGGGCCTGGGCGGCGGCATCTTCGGCGGCGCAGGGGTACACGACGTTCTCCCCTGAGACGATCAACGACGAGACCCGCGAGGTGCACGCGCAGGCGATCCGCGAACTGGTCGACCGGGACAAGAACCAGCCCAGCGTCGTGCTGTGGTCGATCGCCAACGAGCCAGAGTCCGACACCGAGGGCGCGCGAGCGCTACTTCGAGCCGCTGTTCGAGCTGGCCCGCGAGCTCGACCCGACCCGCCCGGTCGGGTTCGTCAACGTCATGCTCGCCCCGTACGGGAAGTGCCGCGTCTCGCCAGTTCGGTGACGTGCTCATGCTCAACCGCTACTACGGCTGGTATGTCGACACCGGCGAGCTCGACGGCAGCAGAGCGCGAATGGGACGAAGAGCTGCAGCGGCTGGGCCAGCGAGGGCAAGCCGATCATCATCACCGAGTACGGCGCGGACACCTATCCCGGGTATGCACTCGGTCGCGCCGCACGCCGTGGACCGAGGAGTACCAGGTGGCCTACCTCGAGATGAACCACCGAGTGTTCGACCGGTTCGACGCAGTCGTCGGCGAGCAGGTGTGGAACTTCGCCGACTTCGCCACCACCTCCGGTGTCATCCGCGTCGGCGGCAACAAGAAAGGCGTCTTCACCCGCGATCGACGGCCCAAGGCCGCCGCCTTCCTGCTGCGCGACCGGTGGCACGGCAAGGGCTGACATCACACCAATGGTGAGCTCGTGCCCTGTCTCGCCGTCAGGCGATGCCGTATGCCGCTGGGCTTGGTTCCCCATGCGGGTACCGTTGGGCTGCAAGAAGATTCAACCGAGGAGAGTTTCCTTGCGAGGCTCGGGCCCGACACCTTAAGGCCCCAGGGCGGCGGAGCCGCCGGCCCGCCTAGCGGCGCACGGTTCATCACTCCGGGCCGACTGCTGCAAGGACGTCGCCCACCGGAGTTCGTCGGTAGACCACCGACCGTCCGATGCGGGTCCGGGTGACAAGTCCGGACTCGCGTAGCACTCGCAGATGGTCGCCGATGGCGCCGAGGGTGTGTCCGGTGAGGGTGCACAGCTGCGTGGTCGAGGCTGGGCTCTCGAGCCGGAGCAGCAGGTCGGCGCGGGTCCGCCCGAGCAGGCGAGCGAGCGCTGGCGGGGTCGTGGGCTCGGGATCCCACAACGCAGCGCTGCCACGCGCGGCGTACACCACCGCGGGTTGCCACGGCGGCTCCGAGTACGTCGCGGGGCCGCGGTGCAGGAACACCGACGGCACGAACATCAGCCCCCGACCATCGAGGTCGATCTCGAGCGGCGACCGGTCCCGGACCACCACTGCGCCGGCTTCCCAGCGCACCCGCTCGTGCAGGTCCTCCAGCGCGGCGACCCACCCGGAGCGCACCAATCGGTCGGCCCTGAAGAGCACGTCACGGTCGAGGATGGCGAGCAGCTGTGGCCAGTCCGGTGCGATCAGCAGTCGCCATAGTCCTTCCTGCGCCTCCGCCAGCCACTCGACGACGTCGTCGCGCTCCAGCACGCGGGTCACGTCGTCGTCGACGGGTCCACTGCCCAACGCCAGAGCCCGCCCGATCTGCTCGCGCGCCACCGGCAAGGGGGTGCCGCGGATGACGGCCAAGTCGTCCGAGGGGGTGCGCGCCATCCCGCCCGACGGTGGCGGGGCGATGAAGTCCGGCCCCCACTCCTCCGGGCGCAGCGCCCGCAGCACCCTTGCCTCCAGGGTGCCGCGCACCTCGTCGTAGCGGCGGGCCCAGCGGGAGCTGGAGAACGCTCGCCCGGACGGGGTACGGCCAGGGTGGTCCAGTCGCCGAAGCAGATGCTCGAGCTCGCCCATCGGGGCGAGCGCGAATCTGCTCGCAGCCAGGTCATCCGAGCCAACGCGGAAGCGCATGTCACCCCCTTGACTTTCGTGTCAGGGCGAAAGCCTAGCGAGAGCCCACGGGCGGCTCGAGCCTTGGAAGCATGACGGTCGACCAAGCCAGCAGCACGACGTACTCCGCCTTGCTCCGAATCCCGGGCGTCGCGGCCGTCTTCACGCTCGCCCTCACCCTCATCGTGGGGACATCGCTGCAGATCTTCGCTCTGTCGGTGTTCACGTACGCACGGACCGGGTCGGCCTTCTGGTCAAGCCTCGCGTTCGCCGCCGGGTTCCTGCCGCAGCTCGTGGGAGGCGCGGGGCTCACCTCCCTGGCCGACCGCTTCGGAGCCCGCACCCTGATGGTGTCCGGAGCCGCCGTCCGCGCGATCTCAGCGTTCGTGCTCGCCTTCGGCAACCTGTCGCCTGTCGCGGCGATCGGCACCGTCGCGCTCGCTGCCGTGTGGCAGCCCGTCCCCCTCGCGGCGCAGTCGGCCCTGTTGACTCGACTCCTCACCGGCGACGCTTACGTTCTCGGGCGGTCGGTGATGAACCTGATCAGCTCCGGCGCGCAGCTCCTCGGCCTCGCCCTGGGCGGCGCTGCTGTGCAGTGGCTCGGTACATCGGCCGCGTTCGCACTGGCCGGTGCCTTGCAGCTCGTGGGGCTCCTCGCCGTGCTCGCGGTCCCGAAAGCTCCCTCGTCATCACCCGGTGCCGGCCGTTGGAACCTGCACGAGACCTGGCGTGGCAACCTCGACCTGCTCAGGAACCGCCAGGTACGGCACTTGTTGTTCTCGTGGTGGCTCGCGCCGACCCTGTTGGTCGGGGCGGAGGCTCTTGTCGTCGCCTACATGGGCGAACGCGAGGGCACCGCGGCACCGATCGGTCTGCTCCTCGCAGCTTTTCCCGCAGGCGCCGCAGTCGGCAACCTGGTCGTCGGGCGGCTCGTTCCCACCCCGCTGCAGCGGCGCGCCACACCGTGGCTGTTCGGTCTGGTCGGTCTCCCGCTGCTGCCCCTCGCACTCCATCCATCCGTCGCGATGACCGGTTTGTGCTTCATGCTGGCCAGCGCAGGAATGGCCTACCAGCTTGGCGGACAGCAGGCATTCGTGGCCGCGGTCCCCGATGGCCGACGCGGCCTCGCGTTTGGCCTGCTCGGCACCGGACTCATGGGCGGGCAGGGCATCGGCCCGATCGTCGCGGGCTTGGTCGCGAGCCGCCTGGGCGCCGGCCTGACCATGGCCCTGCTGGGCGGCGCGATCCTTCTCGCAGCTGCGAAGTTCGGGCCGCTTCCCGCCGAACGGGTGGTTTCCCCGGGCGAGGCGGCGGGGTACTGAACGCACCCGGCAGAGGGCGTCCCGGTGGCGCCCAGAGCCAGCCCAGCGGCATACGGACATCCGGAGTCGTGCGGGCCGACTCGTCCCGCGCAGCGGGCCCCTTGTCCTTGCTGCCCTTCGCGTGGTGGGAGCAGACTGAATCTGGCGCCGAGGCCCGACGAGGCCGCCCGAGACCAGCAGCGAGTCCGACCACAGGAGGCGATCGACGTGTCCGAGCACGGCAGCGAGAGCGAAAACCCGGTCATCGAGGCCCCGACTCCGAAGGCTCATCGGCCCCGGACGAATCAGGACTGGTGGCCCAACCAGCTCAACCTGCAGGTCCTCCACCAGCACGGCCCACACTCGAACCCGTTGGACGAGGACTTCGACTACCGGGAGGCGTTCAAGCGGCTCGACGTCGAGGCCCTGAAGCAGGACGTCTTCGACGTGATGACGACTTCGCAGGACTGGTGGCCGGCCGACTACGGGCACTACGGGCCGCTCTTCATCCGGATGAGCTGGCACGCCGCGGGGACGTACCGGATCGAGGACGGCCGCGGCGGCGCGGGTGACGGCGCCCAGCGCTTCGCCCCGCTCAACAGCTGGCCGGACAACGTCAGCCTCGACAAGGCCAGGCGCCTGCTCTGGCCGGTCAAGAAGAAGTACGGCGACGCCATCTCTTGGGCCGATCTGATCGTCTTCGCGGGCAACTGCGCTCTTGAGTCGATGGGGTTCACGACGTTCGGCTTCGGCTTCGGCCGCGAGGACATCTGGGAGCCGGAGGAGGTCTTCTGGGGGCCGGAGGACACCTGGCTCGGGGACGAGCGCTACACCGGCGACCGGGAGCTCACCGGGCCCTTCGGCGCCGTGCAGATGGGCCTGATCTACGTCAATCCCGAGGGACCGAACGGCAATCCGGACCCCCTCGCCTCCGCGCGCGACATCCGGGAGACCTTCCGGCGGATGGCGATGAACGACGAGGAGACCCTCGCCCTGATCGCCGGCGGGCACACCTTCGGCAAGACGCACGGTGCCGGGCCGGCTGACCACGTGGGACCCGAGCCCGAGGCCGCACCGATCGAGCAGATGGGCCTCGGCTGGAAATCCACCTATGAAACGGGGATGGGAAAGGACACGATCACCTCGGGCCTCGAGGTGACGTGGACCTACCACCCCACCCGGTGGGACAACGAGTTCTTCCACATCCTCTTCGCCTATGACTGGGAGCTCATGGAGTCGCCGGCCGGGGCGAAGCAGTGGCGGCCGAAGCACGGCGCCGGCTCGGACATGGTGCCCGGCGCCTTCGAGGGGGCGCCGCGACGCGAGCCACGGATGCTCACGTCGGACATCGCGCTCCGGACGGATCCGGAGTACGAAAGGATCTCGCGCCGCTTCCTCGAGCACCCGGACGAGTTCCGGCTGGCGTTCGCCAAGGCCTGGTACAAGCTGCTGCACCGCGACATGGGCCCCGCGTCCCGCTACCTCGGTCCCTGGGTCCCGGTGCCGCAGCCCTGGCAGGACCCGGTGCCCGAGGTGGACCACGAGCTGGTCTCCGCCGACGACGTGGCCGCTCTGAAGACCAAGCTGCTCCAGTCGGGCCTCTCCACGCAGCAGCTCGTGCTGACCGCGTGGGCGGCGGCGGCGAGCTACCGAGGCACGGACATGCGAGGCGGGGCCAATGGGGCCCGGATCCGGCTGGAGCCCCAGCGCAGCTGGGAGGTCAACCAGCCCGCCGAGCTGGCCACCGTCCTCGAGACCCTGGAGCGGGTCCAGGGCGAGTTCAACGACTCACAGGCTGCTGGGAAGAAGGTCTCGCTCGCCGACCTCATCGTCCTCGGCGGCTGCGCCGCAGTGGAGCAGGCGGCGCGGAACGCCGGCCACGACATCACGGTCCCGTTCACGGCCGGGCGGACAGACGCGTCGCAGGAGCAGACCGACGTCGAGTCGTTCTCGGTCCTCGAGCCGAAGGCCGACGGCTTCCGCAGCTACCTGCGGGCGGGCGAGAAGCTGCCGCCGGAGACGCTGCTGCTCGACCGGGCCAACGTGCTGCACCTGACAGCGCCCGAGATGACCGTCCTCATCGGCGGGATGCGGGCGCTGGGCGCCAACGTCGGCGGGACATCCCACGGCGTTCTCACCGATCGCCCGGGCACGTTGACGAACGACTTCTTCGTCAACCTGCTCGACATGGGCACGGAGTGGAGGACCTCGGAGGCGACGGAGAACGTCTACGACGGCCGTGACCGCGCGACGGGCGAGGTGAGGTGGAGCGCCACTGCCGTCGATCTGGTCTTCGGCTCGCACTCGCAGCTGCGGGCGATCGCGGAGTTCTACGGGAGCGACAACGCCCAGGAGAAGTTCGTCAAGGACTTCGTCGCGGCGTGGGACAAGGTGATGAACCTGGACCGCTTCGACGTGACCTGATCCGGAGTGGCGGCAGGGCGCGGCCCGCAGGTTCGAGCGGGAACAAGCCCAGCGGCATACGTGCGCCGTCCTCGCCGAGCGCGACGGTCACGTGCTCGGCGCTGGACATGCCTGCCCCGATAGCTCGGCTTCCACGAGTCGGACCCTCACGGGTCCGCTCATGCGGGCCGTCCTAGCATCGGCAGAGGCGACGAGGCGAGAGCGGGAGGCTGACATGGCGGGTCCGGAGAATGGTGGCATCGAACCGCGTGGCGTGCGCTACGAGCAGCTGGGCCGCGTCGGTCACGTCGTCCTTGACCGGCCGGAGGCCTCCAACGCCTTCGACCTGCCCGCGGCCCACTCCCTGGGAGCGGCCCTCGACACGGTCGCGGCTGCAGCGGCACGCGGTGACATCGGTGCCGTGCTGCTCGTCGGTGCCGGCGCGCGGTTCTGCGCCGGGGGCGATGTGCGCTCGTTCGTTGCCGCCGACGACCCACGCGCCTACCTGCGCGACCTCGCGGCCACGCTCGAGGCCCAGGTCCGTCGGCTGTCCGAGCTCGCCGTCCCCGTCGTCGTGGCCGTTCACGGGAGCGTGGCGGGCGCCGGGCTCGCCTTCCTGCTCAACGCCGACGTGGTCGTCGCGGCGCGCTCGACCCGCTTCACCATGGCCTATCCGGGGATCGGCCTCACTCCCGACTGCGGTGTCTCGTACCTCCTGCCGCGGGCCGTCGGCCAGCAGCGTGCGCTTGACTTCGCCATGACCGGGCGGGTCCTCAGCGCGGACGAGGCGGCACAGTGGGGCCTGGTCACGCGCGTGGTCGCGGATGAGACGGTGACCCGCGAGGCGTTCGCGGTCAGCGAGTCGCTGGCGGATGCCGCCGTGGGCGCCCTCGCCGGCGCCAAGCGGCTGATCCGGTCCTCGTGGGAGGCCACCCGGGCCGAGAGCGCGGCGGACGAGGTCGAGACCATCGCCTCGGCCGTGACCTCTCCGGAAGCCCAGGAGCGGATCGAGCGCTTCGTGACGCGCTGACGGGCTTGGACCCGAGTGGACCAGCGCGCAGACAGACCACCCAGAACGAGCAAGGAGAACCCATGTCGCTCATGACGCGCAGCAGCACCGTCGACGGCATCATCCGCCGCAGCGCCAAGACGTTCCGAGACCGGCCGGCCGTCATCTTCGGCGAGCGAACCCTCAGCTACGCCGCCCTCGACGACGCCGTCACGCGCGCCGCGGCCCACCTGCTCGACCTCGGCCTGACCCAGGGTGACCGGGTGGCGGCCTACGGCAAGAACTCCGACGCCTACCTCGTCGGGTTCCTCGCCTGCGCCCGCGCCGGGCTCGTCCACGTCCCGCTCAACTACAACCTGACGGGGCCGGAGCTCAGCTACCTCGTCACCCAGTCCGGGAGCCGGGCGATCCTCCACGACCCGGCGCTGGCGACGCACATCGACCTCCTCGACCCGGAGGCCCTCGACCAGCTCGAGCACCGCATCGCGCTCCGCGACGCCGACGGGTCCTCATCGAGGTGGCGCTCTCCGGAGACGTGCCGACGATCGATGTCGAGGTGGCCGACACCGACACCGCGCAGTTCCTCTACACGTCGGGGACGACGTCGCGGCCCAAGGCGGCGATCATGAGCCACCGGGCCCTCGTCCACGAGTACGTCTCGTGCATCGTCGCGCTCGACCTCGCGGCTGAGGACAACCCGCTGCACGTCATGCCGCTCTACCACTCGGCGCAGATGCACGTCTTCCTCGTGCCGTGGCTCGCCGTGGGCGCGACGAACACCATCCTCGAGGTCCCCGACGCGGCGGAGGTCCTCCGGCGGATCGAGCAGGACGGCCACCGCGCCTTCTTCGCAGCGCCGACGCTCTGGGTCGCGATGGCCAACCACGCCGACTTCGAGACCCGCGACCTCGGCGGCCTCGTCAAGGCCTACTACGGCGCCTCGATCATGCCCGTGCCGGTGCTGAAGCGGATCCAGGCCAAGGCACCGGCGCTCGGCTTCTACAACTGCTTCGGGCAGTCCGAGATCGCCCCGCTCGCGACGGTCCTGCGCCCCGAGGAGCATGCCGACCGCCCCGACTCCGCGGGCCGGCCGATTCTCTTCGTCGAGGCGAGGGTCATTGACGGCGACGGGCAAGACGTCGCCCCGGGCGAGACGGGCGAGATCGCTCTACCGGTCGCCGCAGCTCTGCGACGGCTACTGGAACGACCCCGAAGCCACCGAGGAGGCCTTTGCCGGTGGCTGGTTCCACTCGGGCGACCTCGTCCGCATCGACGAGGAGGGATTCATCTTCGTCGTCGACCGGATCAAGGACGTCATCAACACCGGCGGGGTGCTCGTCGCCTCGCGCGAGGTCGAGGACGCGCTCTACACGCACCCGGCGGTGGCCGAGGTCGCGGTCGTGGGGCAACCTGACGAGAAGTGGGTCGAGGCCGTGACCGCCTTCGTCGTGCCCAAGGCCGAGGTGACTGAGGCGGACCTGGTCGAGCACGTGCGCGGCGAGCCTGGCCCCTTCAAGGTCCCCAAGCGGATCACCTTCGTCGACACGCTGCCGCGCAACGCGTCGGGCAAGATCCTCAAGCGCGAGCTTCGCGGGAGCGCCTGACCGGGGGAGGCCCTCGGGATCGCCGCGAGACTCACATCCTGCTCCGCTCTGCGGAGCAGGACGTGAGTCCGCCACTCCTGAAACCGCCGCGTTGCCCCGCTCACCAGACGCCTCAGACCGGGTCCGCGGCCGCCCTCTGCGAGGCGCGTGGGCGGTCGGTCTCGAGCGATCGGGCCAGGGTGCGTCGGGCAGTCCAGCTGATCGCCACCGCCAGCGCGCCGGCAGCAACGGTCACGGCATAGGCGGGCGTGTGTCCGCCCCAGTCGGCGAGGCGCCCCGCGACGGCCGCTCCGACGGCGTAGCCGAGCCCGGTCGCCGCAGCGAGGAGGGTCATCGCCGCCCCGCTCCGTGAGGTGGGGTGATCCGCTCGCCGAGCGTGAATGTCGTGATCATGTAGGGCGCGATGGACACGCCGAGAGCGAGCAGGACGGGGACGAGGGTCGGGATCGAGTCCACGAGCAGCAGCGGCGCCGCGAGCACGAGCGAGCGACAGGGCGAACCACCGCAGCCGGTTCGGCAGCGGCCGAGCTCGGGGGCAGCGCCGCCACGGCCGAGCCCCGCGACCACGCTGCCCACGCCGAGCAGGGCCTGGAGATAGCCGGTGAGCCCCGCCTCGCCGGCGTCGGTGGCGAGCACCGACGTCCCGGTCTGGACCGAGCCGAAGACCGTCCCGATGACGAACTGGCTGACGCAGAGCACGACGAGCGCAGCGGTGAGCAGGCGCTCGCCTGAAGCGGGCCCGTTGCCGGTCACCGCGTGCGTGAGCCGGGCCGTCGTCGTGCAGGGCGAACCACGTGCCGAAGACGCGCGAGGATGGCGGCCGCGACGCCGAGGGCGACGCGTCGGGTTGGCCAGCGAGACGCCCAGCCCGACCAGCGCCGGCCCCAGGACGAACGAGGCCTCGTCGGCCGCTCCCTCGTAGGAGAACGCGGTCTCCACCAGCCGCGGCTGCTGGCTCCCGGCGCGCGACGTGATCGGGCGCCAGCGGACGCGCGCCAGCGGGCCGATCTGCGGCAGGAAGAGGCCGGTCAGACCGCTGGCGACGGCTGACGCAAGCCCAAGGCGCAGACGAGTTGGCGACGACGAGCAGCGCGCTGAGCCCGAGCGGCACCGGCGAGCGACTGGAGGGCGACGACGCGGCGCTGGCCGAACCGGTCGGCCCAGGCACCCCAGAACGGCGCGCCAACGGCATTGGCGATGGCGAGCGCACCTGCCGCGGCGCCACCCGCACCGTAGCTTCCGGTCGTGTCCGCCGACGAGGAGCAGGGTGCCGAGCTGGCTCATGGCGAGCGGCAGCCGGGCGACGAAGGCGACGGCGACGTAGACGGGTCCGGTCAGGCCGAACAGCCTGCGGTAGGAATCAAGGGGTGACACGAGCGGCTCCAGAGGTGCGCGAGATGGGTGCGCACCTTCCCGCCCAACAGGCACGCGGAGCCCTTTGCCGGGACCATCCTACCGACGCCCGACGGCCCACCGGTGCAGCACCTCGACGAGGGCGGCCCCGACGGCGCCGACGGCGAGCGACTGCCAGACGAGCTGGCGCGGGCGCGTCGAAGTTGAAGAAGGTGCGCGCGATCGGGCACGACGAAGGCGAGCACGGCGAGCGCCGACCATCGCGCCGACGAGGCGCGCCTTCCACGGCCGGAATGGCCGGGCCAGCACGACGAGGATCCAGAAGAAGACGACGAGCAGGGTGATCGTCGCGCCGGTGCCCGGGCTGCCAGCACGCGACGTCGGTCGACGGTCCTCGTCCCCGGCCTCGATGCTCGCACCGCGTCGACGAACTCGTCCGGCGGCACGCCGTAGCTGCTGCCGGCGAGCAGGTAGGACGCGATGACGGCGAGCCCGGCGATGGCCCCGGCCGGCACCGCGAAGCGCAGGATGCGGCCGAGGAAGCCGGGCAGGTAGCGGCGCTTGTTGGGCCCGAGCGCGAGGAAGAACGCCGGGATGCCGATCGTCACGGCCGACACGAGGGTCAGGTGGCGCGGCAGGAACGGGAACGGCAGCAGCGTCAGGGCGGCGGCGAGGATCGCGACGAGGCTCATCGCGTTCTTCGCGACGAAGAGGTTGGCGACGCGCTCGACGTTGCCGATGACCCGGCGGCCCTCGGCGAGCACGTCGGGCAGGTGCGAGAACCGGCCGTCGAGCAGGACGAGCTCGGCGACGGCCTTGGTCGCCTGCGCGCCGTTGCCCATGGCGACGCCGATGTCGGCGTCCTTGAGGGCGAGGGCGTCGTTGACGCCGTCGCCGGTCATCGCGACGACGTGGCCGTCGGCCTGCAGGGCGTGGACGAAGGCGCGCTTCTGCTCCGGCGTGAACGCGCCCGAAGACCGTGGTGCGGGCCAGCGACCTCGCGCAGCTCGTCCGCGGTCGTCGGGCAGGTGCGGGCGTCGACCGGCTCGCCGACGTCGAGCCCCACCGCGCGCGCGACGGCGGCCACGGTCACGGGGTTGTCGCCCGAGATGACCTTGATCGCACGCCCTGCTCGGCGAAGTAGCCGAGCGTCGCCCGCGCGTCGGGCCGGACCTGCTCGGTCAGCGTCACGAGCGCCGCCGGGGTGAGGTCGCTCGGGGAGCGACCGGCTCGTCGAGGTGCTCGGCGCTGCGGCGCGAGGAGCACGACGCGTCGCCCGCGGCGCGCCAGCTCGGCGACGCTCGTCGCGCAGCGGGGTCGCCATCCGCGAGGAGCACCTCGGGCGCCCCGAGCACCCAGGTCTCATGCTCCTCGAAGCAGGCCGCGCTCCACTTGCGCTGCGGAGTTGAACGGGATCGTCCGCGTGCGGTGCCAGCCGGGCGACGCGACGCGCCGCGCCGATCGCGGCCAGCGTGCCGTTGGCGTTGGGGTCGTCGGCGAGCGCGCCCAGCGCACAACGGATCTCGTCCCCGTCCGTAGCCGCGCGAGCTGGCTTGACGTCGCTCGAAGGCGATCTCCCCGACGGTGAGCGTGCCCGTCTTGTCGAGGCAGACGACGTCGACGCGGGCCAGACCCTCGACGGCGGGCAGCTGTTGCACGAGGACGCTGCGCCGCGTCAGCTGCACCGCCGACGAGGAGGAAGGCCACCGACGTGAGCAGCACGAGCCCCTCCGGGACGAGCCCGACGACGCCGGCCGCCGAGCGGATGACGACCTGCTGCCAGCCCTGGTCGCCGACGGTCGTGCCACTGCGACCAGATCTGCAGCGGCAGGGCGACGGCGATGACCCAGGTGATGTAGCGTCAGCAGGGTGTTGATCGACTCCTGGATCTCGGAGCGCGTGCGGGTGAACTTCCTCGCGTCGGCTGCGATCCGGTTGACGTAGGCGTCGGCGCCCGACCTGGCTTCGCGTGGTAGCGCCCTGAACCGGCGACGACGCTCGTGCCCGACAGGATCTCGTCGCCTCGGCGTGGTGGCACCGGGTCGGACTCGCCGGTGAGGTTCGCCTCGTTGAGCTCGAGTCCCGTCCGACGTGAGCAGGACGCCGTCGGCGGGCACCTCGTCGCCGGTGCGCAGCTCGATGAGGTCGTCGAGGACGACATCGCGTCGTCGGGACGACCACCACCTCGCCGTCGCGCACCACCCTCGTCGTCGGCGCGTTGAGCAGGGCGAGGCGGTCGAGCTTCCGCTTGGCGAGGTACTCCTGCACGATGCCGATCGCCGAGTTGACGACGAGGACGATGCCGAAGAGCCCGTCGGCGCACGACCCGGTCGACCATGACGAGGACGAAGAGCGCACCGAGGATCGCGTTGAAACGGGTCAGCACGTTGGCCCGGACGATCTCGCCGATCGACCGCGACGTCCGCTCGCCGACGCTCGTTGACCTGCGCCGCGCGCGACCCGCTCGGCCACTTCGGCCCGCAGCCCCTCAGGTCGGGCAGTCGCCGTCGGGTGGTCGTACGTGCACTCGGCCATTGCCTAGCCGGTGCCGGTCCCAGCGGACGCTGCATGTGCTCGGGTGGATCCGGCCGGCGTGACGGCATACGCATGTGGCGGCGCTTGTTACTGATCGGTCTTCGGACCAGGTCGGAGCTTCCGGCTCGTGGGACCATGGGCGGGTGACTGAGTCGATCCAACGTGCCCGAGCCACCACCGCGTCCTACTCGATCACGATGCGGACTCCACGCGGGCACCGACCCCGCGGTCATCGGCGCGCTGGCCGCCAAGGTCGCCGAGAGCGGCGGCATCACGACCGCGCTCGACATCGTCGACTCGCACCCCGACCGCCTCGTCATCGACCTCACCTGCTCGGCTGCTGACGCTGACCACGCGACCGAGGTCGTCGACGCCGTCGAGACGCTCGAGGGCGTCCGCGTCCACAAGGTGTCCGACCGCGTCTTCCTGCTGCACCTCGGCGGCAAGATCTGCGTCGAGTCCGAAGGTCAACCTGCGCAACCGGCAGGACCTCGCGATGGCCTACACGCCCGGCGTTGGCCGGGTCAGCCAGGCGCTCGCGCGAGCACCCGGAGGACGTGCCGGCACCTGACGATCAAGGGCAACTCGGTCGCCGTCGTCACCGACGGCACCGCGGTGCTCGGCCTCGGCAACATCGGGCCCGATGGCGGCGCTGCCCGTCATGGAGGGCAAGGCGGCCCTCTTCAAGCGGTTCGCCGACATCGACGCGTGGCCGATCTGCATCGACACGACCGACGTCGACGAGATCGTGCGCACGGTCGAGCTCATCGCACCCGGGTTCGGCGGCATCAACCTCGAGGACATCGCCGCCCCGAAGTGCTTCGAGATCGAGGCCAGCTGCGCGAGCGCCTCGACGATCCCCGTCTTCCACGACGACCAGCACGGCACCGCCATCGTCGTGCTCGCCGCCCTGAAGAACGCGCTGCGCTGTCATCGACAAGAAGCTGCCCGACGCCCGGATCGTCGTCTCCGGTGGCGGGGCCGCCGGGCTCGGCGATCGTGCAGCTGCTGCTGGCCGCCGGCGCGCATCGACGTCACCGTCTCCGACCGGATCCGGCCTGCTCAACGCGGCGACGACCGCTCACCCCCGCCTGGCGGACGCTGGCGGAGAAGACCAACCCGCGCGGCCTCACCGGCACCCTGCGCGACGGGCTGCAGGGCGCCGATGTCTTCATCGGCGTCAGCGCGCCGCGCATCCTCGAGCCCGGCGTGGATCGACGAGATGGCCGACCAGCGCATCGTCTTCGCGCTCGCCAACCCCGACCCCGAGGTCGACATCTACGAGGCGACGCAGCGAGCGACGGTCGTCGCGTCGGGCCGCAGCGACTACCCGAACCAGATCAACAACGTGCTCGCCTTCCCCGGCGTGTTCCGCGGCCTGCTCGACGCGCAAGCGCAACCGATGTGACGACCGAGATGCTCATCAAGGCGGCCGACGCCATCGCGTCGGTCGTCACCGACGAGCAGCTCAACCCGAACTACATCATTCCCGAGCGTCTTCCAGCCCGACATGAGCAAGACCGTCGCCAAGGCGATCGTCGACTGCGTGCCCAAGGCCCCGAAGGCGTCATCCCGATGACCGGCGAACTGGACGACCACCGGATGACGACCTCGACTTCGCGGCCAGTCGCTACGCGCTGACGGCCGCGGCCTGGGCGGTCTGGTTGGCCGGCCATCTCGGTCTACGTCCTCGCCGTCTTCCACCGCACCTCGCTCGGCGTCGCCGGACTCGAGGCGGCCGAGCGCTTCGGCATCAGCTCGCGCGCAGCTGTCGACCTTCACCATCCTGCAGGTCTTCGTCTACGCCGCGATGCAGCTGCCGGTCGGGGCGCTGCTCGACCGCTTCGGCTCGAAGCGGCTGCTCGGCGTCGGCCTCACGCTCCTCACGGTCGCGCAGCTCGGTCTTCGCGTTCGTCGACTCGTACCCGGCTGCCCTGGCTGTGCCGCGTGCTGCTCGGCATGGGCGACGCGATGGTCTTCATCTCGGTGCTGCGGCTCGTCGCGCTGTGGTTCTCGCCGCGGCGCACGCCGATGGTGACCCAGCTGACCGGCCTGCTCGGGCAGCTCGGCGCGCTCGCCGCGGCCGGCCCGCTGGCTGCTGCGCTGCACGCGCTTCGGCTGGACGCCGTCGTATGCCGTGGCGGCGTCGCTTCGGGGTCCTCACCGGCATCGCGCTCGTCGTCATCGTCAAGGACAGCCCCTACGCCGACCACCACCGTGACGAGCTGCGGCTGCGGGCGCTCGGGCGCACCCTGCGGGCCGCCTGGCTCGTGCCCGGCACCCGGCTCGGGCTGTGGTCGCACTTCACGTCGCAGTTCGCCGCCAACATGTTCACGATGCTGTGGGGCTTCCCCTTCCTCGTCTCGGGACAGGGCCTCTCGCGCACGCGACCGCGAGCGTCCTGCTCATGGCTCATGGTCGTCACGTCGATGGTGTCGAGCCCGGTCATCGGCACGCTTGATCGATGCGCTACCCCTTCTCGCGCAGCACCCTCGTGCTGTGGATCGTCGTGGCGGCGCATCGCCGCCTGGACGGCGGTGCTGCTCTGGCCCGGGCGAGCCCCGTTGTGGCTGCTCGTCGTCCTCGTCGTGCTCATCGCCATCGGTGGCCCGGGCTCGATGATCGGCTTCGACATCGCGCGGACGTTCAACCCGCCGACGCGCATCGGCAGCGCCTCGGGGATCGTCAACACCGGCGGCTTCCTCGCGACGCTCGCGGCCGTGGCGCTCGTCGGCGTCGTCCTCGACCGCGTGGCACCGGCCGGCCCGTCGACCTGGGACGTCGACGCCTTCCGGGCCGCCATGACGGTCCAGTACCCCGTCTGGGCCCTCGGCTCGTGCAGATCCTGCGCTATCGGCGCAAGGCTCGGCGCGCCGCTCTCGAGGCCGACCCCGAGGCCTATGCCGCGATGCGCGCCGGCCGCTACGTCACCTTCCACTGACGTTTCGGGCCGCGACCGGAAGGGCCACAACCGCAACACGCCCGGTACATCGGAAGTCACCCGTGTGGCAACAGGGGGCGTTGCGAGGCGCCGGGCGTGTTGCCGAGGAGCAAACCTCAGGCGTCGCCGACCGTGACAGCCTCGGCCTCGAGTTCGGAGTTGACCGCCTCGGCGCCGTGTCCGGGCTGCGCGTCGATGTCCCTCAGCTCGGCCCGGGCGATCCGCAGCACGAGCACCCCGAGAACCACGGCCCCGGCGCCCACCCAGAATGGCAGCCGGATCGACTCCTCGCCCAGGCGACCGGCCAGCCAGGGCGCGACCGCTCCGCCGCTGAACCGCACGAAGCTGTAGGCCGCCGAGGCCACGCCGCGCTCGACCGGAGCGACCTTCATGACCGTCTCCGTGATGAGGGTGTTGTTGATGCCGAGGAAGGCGCCGGAGAACACGACCCCGAGGACGAGAACGGGCTTGTGATGTGCGCCGAGACCCATGGCGGCGAGGATGGCCGCGAACCCGAGCAGGGCGCCGACAATGCCGGGAATCGTCCCGAACCGACGCTGGATCCGCGGTGCGACGAAGACCGAGGTGATCGCAAGGAACAGGCCCCAGCCGAAGAAGATGAGCCCGATCTCCTGAGCGCCCGAGGTCAAGCGGGAAGGGCGTGAACGCCAACAGGGTGAAGAACCCGAAGTTGTACAGCAGCGCCGTGAGGCCGACCGTGAGCAGCCCACGATGGCCGAGCGCCCGCAGCGGGGCGCCGATCGACGAGCCGCGGGTCGGTGGGGGCGTCGCGGGAAGGGTCACGGCGGTGGCCACGAGCGCGATCGCCATGAGCGTCGCGACGCCGAAGAAGGGCCAGCGCCAGGACACCTCCCCGAGCCACCCGCCGACGAGCGGACCGGCCGCGATCCCGACGCCCAACGCGGCCTCGTACAGGATGATGGCCTGGCCGACTGACCCCGCCGCGGCATTGACGATGGTGGCGAGCGCGGTTGCGATGAAGAGGGCGTTGCCGAGACCCCACAGTGCTCGGAACGCGACGATCCCGCCGACGGCGTCCTGGGTTCCGGCGAGGCCAGCGCCGATGATGATCAGGACGAGTCCGAGCAGGAGGGTGCGCTTGGCGCCGACACGGCTGCTGACCCAGCCGGTTCCCAGCATCGCGATGCCCATGACGGCCATGTAGCTCGTGAACAGGAGCGAGACCTGCGAGGGCCCCGCGCCGAGTTCGTCGGCGATCGGCTTGAGGATCGGGTCGACGAGGCCGATTCCCATGAAGGAGATGACACAGGCGAAGGCGACGGACCAGACGGTCCTCGGTTGGCGCCACATGATGGCTAGTCCTCTCGTGGCTCGGGATCGCGCGAGGCGAGCTCGAGCAGCTCGTTGATGACGTCCACGGCGAGACGAACTCGTTCGTGAGAGGGAGGGTCCAGACGACTGATGAAGGGTTCGACCACGGCTGCCCGGGCGGTGCGGACCTCCGCGAGCGCGGCTGCGCCCACGGCCGTGAGGGACACGAGCGTCGCCCGGGCGTCGTCGGGGTCCGGGTCGCGTCGGACCCAGCCGGCGGCCTCCATCCGCTGGAGCTGGGTCGTGACGGTCGGCTGGCTGCTGTGGTCAAGGCCAGCGAGGGCGCTGACCCGCACCGGCTCGTGGTCCTCGATGAGGCCCAGCAGCCGAGCCTGCGCGAACGGGATGTCGAACGCCGCGTTCTGGCTGGCCCAGCGCGACAGCCGCGCTGCGGCACGGAGCAGGTCATTCGCGGGGTTGGGCGGTTGCGTCACCGTCGCAAATTTACATAGAGAACCTATGTAAAGCAACCGCTGAAGTCCAGTCAGTGGGCTCGCGCGGTAACCCGACCACGAGCTGCCCGAGGTGAAACGATGGTCGTCGTGGACGACGGCGATCTGGCCGCCCTGCTCGGTGACCACGCCGACCGCCATTTGGTGCCCGGCGCAGCCCTCGGCATCGTCCGCAACGGCACGGTGTCGGTCGCCTGCCACGGGGTTGCCGATGTGCGACTCCGTGAGCCGATCACGCCCGAGACTCGCTTCGCCGTCGGATCCCTGACGAAGTCGATGGTCGCGACGGTGCTGGCGCGGCTGGCGGAGGCGGGCAGGCTGTCTCTCGACGACCCGGCTGTCGCGCTCGTGCCGGAGCTGGTCGGCAGCGAGTGGACCGGTTCCGTGACGTTGCGAGATCTGCTCGCCAACCGCTCCGGTCTACCGCTGCGCGCCCGCCTGGAGTTCGACTTCGACGGCCGGAGGGACGAGTCGGTCGACGCGCTCTCCCGGATGGCTGCGGACATCGGCGACGCTGGGCCACCGATGGACTTCTGGTCATACACCAACGCGGGATGGAACCTGCTCGGCCGGGCGATCGAGGGCGCGACTGGCCTGGCCTGGGAGGACGCCATGTCCCGCTGGCTCGCGGATCCGGGCCTGAGCAAGACGTCGTTCCGGCCCGCGAGCGACCACGGGGCACGAGCCTCCGGGCACACGATGACGCCGGCGGGGCCGGTGCCGGTCAAGCCGCTGAGGGGGCGCGCCTACGGCCCCGCCGGAGTCGGCACGGTGTCCACCGTCACGGACCTGCTGCGTTTCGGCGCGCTCCATCTCGATGACTCCGCCCTGGCGGCACTGCGCGTCGTCCACGCCAGTCAGGCGATCCACGGCTGGCTGGACGAGTGGTGCCTCGGCTGGGCACGGTTCGACTGGGTGGGTGGACAGGCTTGGGGCTGGGACGGGCTCGTCAACGGTGAGCGGTCCTTCCTCCGGATTCTCCCCGAGCAGCGCGCCGCCGTCGCCCTCCTGACCAACTCCAGTAGTGGACGTGCGATGGGGCGCTCGCTGTTCACCGAGCTGATGGAGTCGCTGTTCGGCATCGGCGTCCCACCCCTGCGCCTCGGGGCCGTGACTGGCGCAGCAGGGGACCTGAGCCGCTTCGCCGGCGTCTACGCCTGGCCGGACCGGCGAATCGAGGTCACGGTGACCGGGCCGGGACTCACGATCAGGAGTGAGGGAGGCGCGGCGGAGGCGCTGCCCGTGGACGAGCGGATCTTCGTGGTGGACGCCGCCGACCCGGACAACCCCACCGTGACCTTCGCCGACCCAGACGCAGCGGGACGGCCGCGCCTGCTCTACGACATGCTCTGGGGGCTGCCCCGCACGGGCGAGCACGACCGACGGACGGGTCGATGACAGGAGTGACGCGATGCAGGTGCGGGTGAATGGCACGCGGCTCTGGTTCGACGTCGAGGGCCCGGCGCTCGTCGCGGACGGCGATGACTTCAGGTACCGGCCGACGGTCGTCCTGGTGCACGGCGGTCCCGGCTCGTTCGACCACTCCTACTTCAAACCGGACTTCGGTCGCCTCGCGACAGTCAGCCAGGTGGTCTACCTGGACCTGCGTGGACACGGGCGCTCCGACTGGGGGCGCGCGCAGGACTGGAGCCTCGAGCTCTGCGCCGACGACGTCCGACACTTCTGCGACACCGTGGGGATCGGTGCACCCATCGTGCTGGGTCACTCGCTGGGGGCGCCCATCGCTCTGCTCTACGGGACCCGCCACCCCGGCCACGCGGAGGGCCTGGGCATCCTCTCCGGGTTCGCGCGCTGGGACGCGGCGCGACTCCCCGAGGCCTTCCGTCGGGTCGCTGGCGACGAGGTGGCTGAACTCGCCCGGCGCAGCTACGCGGGCGAGGAGGTGACGGACGACGAGTGGGCCAGGGTCTACGCCGCATTCGGGCCGCACCATCCGGACGAGAAACGCCGAGCCAGGTCGCCCCGCAACTCCGACCTCAACGCCCACGGGATGGAGCTCGTCCGCCGGGTCGACATCGTCGACCAGCTGGACCGGGTCCGCTCCCCGACGCTCGTGGTGGTGGGCGAGTTGGACCCCGTGACTCCGGTGGCCGCCGCCGAGGAGATCGTCGCGGCCGTCCCGCGAGGGACTGCCCGCCTCGAGGTCGTCCCCGGCGGTGGCCACTTCACGTGGCTGGATGCCCCCGAGCGCTTCTGGCCGATCGTCACCGAATTCGTCCGCAGCTTCCCGGGATGAGGCGCTGGATCAGCGGAGCTGGCGCAGGACCCCGTCCGCGATCTGCTCGACGTGGTCGAGGTCCGACAGGTCGAGCACCTGGAGGTAGATCCGGGATACCCCCACCTCGGCGAACGTGCCGATCTTGTCGACGATCTCGGCAGCAGACCCGGCCAGACCATTGCTGCGCAGCTCGTCCACCTCGCGGCCGATGGCCCCGGCCCGACGCCGGAGGGTCGCCGCGTCGTTGCCGAGCACGACAACCTGGGCGGCCGAGTACACCAGCTCGTCGGCGTCACGTCCACGCTCCTCGCACGCCGCGCGGACCCGTTTGAACAGCCCGCCCGACGTGGGAGCCGAGTGGAAAGCGGCATTGAACTCAGCGGCATACGCAGCGGCGAGGGACGGGGTACGGCGCTTCCCGGTGCCGCCGATGATGATGGGGACCCCACCGTCCTGGACCGGCTTGGTGAGCCCGGGTGAGTCGATGATCGGGTAGTGAGCTCCCTTGTGGGAGAAGGTCTCTCCGGGTGTGGTGGCCCAGAGCCCGGTGATGACGGCGAGCTGCTCCTCGAGCCGGTCGAAGCGCTCGCCGACCGGCGGGAAGGGGATGCCGTATGCCGTGTGCTCGGCCTCGAACCAGCCGGCGCCGAGGCCGAGCTCCACCCGGCCACCGCTCATCTGGTCGACCCCGGCCACCTGGACGGCCAGCGGCCCGGGCAGCCGGAAGGTCGCCGACGTGACGAGGGTGCCGAGACGGATCGTGGAGGTGTCGCGGGCCAGGCCGGCGAGGGTCGTCCAGGCGTCGGTCGGGCCGGGGCCGCCGTCGCCACCCATGTGGAGGTAGTGGTCGGACCGGAAGAATCCGCTGAAGCCGAGGTCCTCCGCGGCGCGGGCCACGGCGAGCAGGTCGTCGTAGGTGGCGCCCTGCTGGGGCTCGGTGAAGATGCGCAGGTCGATGGTCACGGGTCAGCCGCGGGTACGGAGTCGCACGTTGGGCAGCTCCGGGGCGGGCAGGGTGTCGGGCCAGGCATCCGGGAAGGTGCCGTACTGCACGCCACCGCCCGTCTCCCGCTCACGCTGCCACTCCTCGCGGAAGCGCACGACCTCCTCGTGGGTGCGCCCGATGAAGTTCCACCACATGACGATCTGCTCGCCGAGCGGTGCACCGCCCAACAGGAGCAGCCGGGTCGGCTCCGACGGGCTCGCCTCGATGGTGATGCGGTTGGTGCCGTGCGGGTGGAAGATGATCTCGCCCGGCTTGGCGACCGCACCCTCGGACGTCAGGGTGCCGGTGTCGCAAAGGAGCCCGTGCTCGAAGGCCGGGTTCAGGTCGATGTCCAGACGCTGGTACGGATAGAGGTTGATCTCCGCGCCGACCAGGTAGGAGTACATCGAGACCGGAGAGGTCTCGCCGAAGAGGGAGCCGAGGAAGACCAGTACGCGGGCCCCGTCCACGTCGAACGCAGGCGGCTCGTAGTGCTGGAAGGACGGCGACACGAAGCGGTGCGCGTCCGGCAGCGCCACCCACAGCTGTGCGCCGTGCAGGATCGTCGTCTCGCCGGTGGAGTACTCCGAGTGCGCGATGCCGGACCCGGCGGTCATGATGTTGAGCTGCCCCGGCCGGACCAGGGCGTGGGCACCCGTCGTGTCCCGATGCTCGATCTCACCGGTGAACAGCCAGGAGACGGTCTGCAGGCCGGTGTGCGGGTGGCCCGGCACCTTCATCCCACCAGTCTCGGAGACGTCGTCCGGGCCGTAGTGGTCCACGAAGCACCATGCCCCGATGAGCGAGCGTTCCCGCTGGGGCAGGCTCCGACGGACCGGCATCGCGCGGGGTCCGCCGAGGGGCACGTTCCGGTAGGGCAGGACGACAGCCGCACCGGCGGGCTCGGCGACACGACCGTCGCAGACGAGCTCTGCGGGATGCTTCTCCGGGTTGCTCACCTCGACCACGCTAGCGCTCTCGGGCAGACTCGGGCCATGGCCACAGACCCGGACAGGCAGACCGTCACCCACAACCGCGAACGAGGGCGTTTCGAGATCGCCGTCGACGGGAAGCGCGTGGGGCTGGCCAGGTATGTCGAGGACGACGGGCGGCGGATCTTCTTCCACACCGAGGTCGACGAGGCCTTCTCGGGGGAGGGCCTCGCCTCAGTCATGGTCCGGCAGGCGCTCGACGCGACCCGCGAGGAGGGTCTGCGCGTCATCGCCGTCTGTCCCTATGTGGCCGCCTACGTCAAGCGGCACCACGACTGGGACGACCTGCTCGACCAGGCGGACCGCCAGGCCGTGGACGCCCTGCGGCAGGTGGACTCGTGACAACGGCACGGTGGTGAGCCGGCCGGAGCGCCGGCCCAGGTCGGTCTACGGGGTCGGTGAGGAGCCGGACCCGCGGTTCAGCCTCGCCAACGAGCGGACGGCCCTGGCGTGGATGCGGACCGCCGTCGCGTTCATCGCCGTCGGCATCGCGCTGATCTCGTTCGCGGACGCGGGGGGCCTGCCGCAATGGGCCGTGGCCCTCGGCCTCGCGGCCGTGCTGGGGGGCGCCGTGGTCGCGATCCGGGGTGCCCGCTCCTGGGCGCGGATCGAGCGAGCCCTCCGGCTCGGGGAGCCGTTGCCGCCCCCGAGCGGTCTCTTCGTCGTCGCCGCTGCCGTGGTCGTGGCTGCCGCGGTCATGGCCGGGATCGCCGTGGGCGGGCTCATCCGTGGGTGACCCGGCGCCGCGGGACCCCGGTCTCCAGCCGGAGCGGACCGCTCTGGCGTGGACGCGGACCGCCGCCGCCCTGATCGTGCTGCCGGTGCCACTCGTCGCCATCGCTGCGCGGCACCGGGAGTGGGTGCTGGTCACGCTCACCGCGACCGTGCTCGCCATCTCCGCCGCGAGTGCCTTCCACCTCGCGTCGAGCGTTCGCCGGGCGGTCCACCACGAGCGGCCGTTGCCACCGCCCTTTGCCGGACGGCTGATGCCGGTCCTCGGGGTGCTGCTCCTCGTCGTGGCGTGCGCCTTCGTGGTCGCCCTGTGAGACAGCCCGCATCCGCCTTGCGGCGTCGGGGCCATGCCCTAGAGTAACCGGCGTCACGTCGGGGGAACCCGGCGCCATAGGCGTTCGACCAGTGCCGGTCCGCAACGGGTTGACCGGTCCCAGGAATATGCAGTAGCACCATCCAGACTGCACGGATCAGGAGTTCGATGTCTTCCCTATCTGCGGCGGAGATCGCCGTCACCGGCACTGACCAAGGAATTGTCATCGGCGTGGCGGTCGTCGCGCTGGTCGCCTTGGTCATTGCCTTCATCCTGCGGGCCGGCGTGCTCGCGGCAGGCCAGGGCACCCCGAGGATGCAGGAGATCTCGGCGGCGGTGCAGGAGGGTGCGGCGGCCTATCTGGCGCGTCAGTTCCGCACCCTCGGCATCTTCGTCGTCATCGTCTTCGTGCTGCTCTTCGCGCTGCCGGCAACGACGACCAGCGAGCGCATCGGCCGGTCCATCTTCTTCCTCCTCGGCGCGGCCTTCTCGGCGTCGATCGGCTACTTCGGCATGTGGCTCGCGACCCGCGCCAACGTGCGCGTCGCGGCTGCGGCGAATGGCGACGGTGGCCGGGAGAAGGCCATGCAGGTCGCCTTCCGCACCGGCGGCGCCGTCGGCATGGCCACGACGGGCCTCGGCCTGCTCGGCGCCTCCGTCGTCGTCCTCGTCTATGCCGGCGAGGCTCCCAAGGTCCTCGAGGGCTTCGGCTTCGGCGCTGCCATGCTCGCGATGTTCATGCGTGTCGGTGGCGGCATCTTCACCAAGGCGGCCGACGTGGGTGCGGACCTCGTCGGCAAGGTCGAGCAGGGCATCCCCGAGGATGACCCGCGCAACGCCGCGACGATCGCGGACAACGTCGGTGACAACGTCGGTGACTGTGCCGGCATGGCGGCCGACCTCTTCGAGTCCTACGCGGTGACGCTGGTTGCCGCGCTCATCCTCGGCAGCTCGGCCTTCGGCACCAAGGGCCTGATCTTCCCCCTCATCGTCCCGGCCATCGGCGTGCTGACGGCCATTGTCGGTGTCTACATCACCAGGGCCCGCGCCAACGAGCCCGGCCTCGTGACGATCAACCGGTCCTTCTACATCTCGGCGCTCATCTCGGCCGTGCTCTCCGCGGCCGCCGCGTTCACCTACCTCCCGACATCCTTCGCGGACCTCGGCGTCGAGGCCGTCGCCGCCGAGCAGGGCAACCCGGCCCTCATCGCCACCGTCGCCGTCCTCATCGGCATCGTCCTCGCGGCGATCATCCTCTGGCTCACCGGCTACTTCACCGGCACCGAGACCGAGCCGACGCAGCACGTGGCCCGGTCCTCGCTCACCGGCGCCGCCACCGTCATCCTCGGTGGCATCTCGGTCGGCTTTGAGTCCGCGGTCTACACCGCGATCGTCATCGCCGCCGCGGTCTATGGCGCGTTCCTGCTCTCCGGGTCGATCATCGTCGCGCTCTTCGCGGTGGCGCTCGCCGGCTGCGGTCTGCTCACCACCGTCGGTGTCATCGTCGCGATGGACACGTTCGGACCGGTCTCCGACAACGCGCAGGGCGTCGCCGAGATGAGTGGCGAGGTCTCCGACGAGGGCGCCCAGATCCTCACCGAGCTCGACGCCGTCGGCAACACGACCAAGGCGATCACCAAGGGCATCGCCATCGCGACGGCCGTGCTCGCGGCCACCGCGCTCTTCGGCTCCTACTCCGATGCCATCGGCACGGCGCTGCGGGAGGCCGGGGTGGCCGTCACCGGC
The DNA here is from genome assembly GCA_963826445.1 of uncultured Actinomycetota bacterium. Classification (GTDB taxonomy): domain Bacteria; phylum Actinomycetota; class Actinomycetes; order Actinomycetales; family Dermatophilaceae; genus Intrasporangium. The sequence goes on along the minus strand of CAWGXD010000027.1, from coordinate 20,746 downwards.
TTCTTCGTCGCCAACGTGGTCTCGCCCGACACCCTCGTCGGCGTCATCATCGGTGCCGCCGTGGTCTTCCTCTTCTCCGGGCTGGCCGTCAACGCCGTGGCCCGGGCGGCCGGCGCCGTCGTCATGGAGGTGCGTCGCCAGTTCCGCGACATCCCCGGCATCATGGAGGGCACCGGCAAGCCGGAGTACGGCAAGGTCGTCGACATCGTGACCCGCGACTCGCTGCGTGAGCTCGCGACCCCGGGCCTGCTCGCCGTCTTCGCGCCGATCGCCGTCGGCTTCGGTCTCGGCGTCGGCCCCCTCGCCGGCTACCTCGCGGGCACGATCGCGTCCGGCACCCTCATGGCGGTCTTCCTCGCCAACTCCGGTGGCGCCTGGGACAACGCCAAGAAGATCGTCGAGGACGGCAACTTCGGCGGCAAGGGCTCACCGGCCCATGAGGCCACCGTCATCGGCGACACCGTCGGCGACCCGTTCAAGGACACGGCCGGCCCGGCGATCAACCCGCTGCTCAAGGTGATGAACCTCGTCTCGCTGCTCATCGCTCCGGCGGTCGTCGCGCTCTCCGTGGGCGACTCGGCCAACGACCTGGTGCGCTACGCGATCGCCGCCGCTGCCGTGATCATCATCGTCGCGGCCGTGGTCGTCTCCAAGCGGCGCGAGTCCTCGCTGCACGCGGAGCCCGTCCCGGCGGAGAAGCAGTCGGTCTGACCGGCGTCACACGCGAAATGCCGCCCACTCGCTCGGGAGGGGGCGGCCTTGCGCCTCACGGCGCGGATCAGCGGGCTCAGTGTCCGCTGCGCGGCGCCCACCGGTGCGTGTCGAGTCCTTGGTCGGCGGCGCGCTGGATGGCCTCACGGACCACGCGCTCGGCCGCGGCGCGGTCGCTCCAGTCGGCTGCCGCAACGTGCTTGCCCGCCTCGAGGTCCTTGTACCGCTCGAAGAAGTGCTTGATCTCGTCGAGCTTGTGCGGCTGGACGTCGCGCACGTCCCGCATGTTGTCCATCCGCGGGTCGACCGGCACGCAGAGTACCTTGTCGTCGCCGCCGGCCTCGTCCTCCATGTGGAAGACGCCGATCGGGCGGGCGTGGATGAGCACGCCGGGGAAGGTCGGCTCGGGCATGAGGACGATGGCGTCGAGCGGGTCACCGTCCTCGCCGAGGCTGTCCTCGATGTAGCCGTAGTCGCCCGGGTAGGCCATCGACGTGTAGAGGAACCGGTCGAGCCGGATCCGCCCCGTCTCGTGGTCGACCTCGTACTTGTTGCGCGATCCCTTCGGGATCTCGATGGTGACGTCGAAGTCCACGTCGTTGCCCCTTTCCTGACAGAATTCCGGGAAACAGTGTCGCGTAGGTGGCACCATCCCGGAAACCCAGCCATCCCGCGGACACGAAAGGGGCAACGTCGTGAGGCGGTTGACCGCTGCGCTGACGGCCTCCGCCGTGCTCGTCGTGGGCTATGCAGGCCTCGACGCGGCCGACTTCGTGCCCGGACTGCTGACGACCCGGCCGCTTCCGCCACCCCCGCCGACCGAGACGCCGGGCACCCGCACGCTGCCTGTCGTCCCACAGCCCTCACCATCAACCTCGGTCCGTATGCCGCTGGGCTCGCTCGCCGGGGAGAGTGCGGCTCCCAGCGCGGCCGGGGTGCGTCGAGCGCTCGCCCGGGTTCTCGACCTGCCTGCCCTCTCGGACGCGGCCCTCGTCGTCCGCGACGGGCAGTCGGGTCAGGTGCTCTTCGACCAGGGCGGCACGGAGCGCCGCATCCCCGCTTCGACGACCAAGCTGCTCGCGGCGGCAGCGGTCGGACAGGTGTTCACCCCCGACGAGACGCTCAAGACTCAGGTGCGCCAAGGTGCGACCGCAAAGGAGATCGTCCTCGTCCCGGGCGGGGACACGCTCATCGCCCCTGGTGCAGGCGACCGCGAAGCGGTGGCGGGCCATGCGGGGTTGGCGGACCTCGCGAACCAGGTCGTCAAGGCCCTCGAGGACTCCGGGATCGACGAGGTGACCCTCTCTCTCGACACGTCCTATGCCCCTGGCCCGACCCATGCCCCAACGTGGGGGGCCGACTTCCACCGCCTCGGGATCGTCGGCGCCGTGACGATGCTCGGCCTCAGCACGGAGCGGGCGGCCGAGAACCACCCAGCACCGAACGACCCGGTCACCTCGACTGTCGACGCCTTCGCGGCGCTCCTCGAGAAGCGCGGCATCTCGGTCACCACGACCGCCACCGGGTCGGCCCCGTCGCAGCGGGTGCTCGGCTCGGTCGAGTCGGCTCCGGTCCGGGACCAGCTCGCGCTGGCGCTCACCGACTCGGACAACACGCTAACGGAGGTCCTCGCCCGCCAGGCCGCCTTCCGCGACGGCGCGGCCACCGACTTCCCGGACGTCGGCGACTGGATCGTGGAGCAGGTCGCGGCGCTGGGGATCGACACCCACGGCGTGGCGCTCTCCGACGCGAGCGGCCTGTCCCGGGAGAACCGGGTCACCGGCGACCTGCTGACCGACGTCCTCGCCCTCGGCTACGACGGCAAGCACCCCGTGCTGCGCACCGCCCTGGAGGGCATGCCCATCGCCGGCCTCACCGGCACCCTGGAGGACCGGTTCGCCATCGACAGCACCGCGGACGCCGCTGGGCGGGCCCGCGCGAAGACGGGAACGCTCACCGGCGCCAATGCGCTTGCCGGCTCGGTCGTCGACGACGACGGCCGACTGCTCGTCTACGCGGGCCTGGTGGCGGGCGCACCGACGCTCGAGGCCCGCGCGGCCCTGGACCGCTTCGTCGCCGCCATCGCGGCCTGTGGCTGCCGCTAGCTCGATTGGCCCCGTTTCGAAGTATTCGGTTCGAGGTATTCGGTTCAGGTATCGGCAAGGTATCCGGCGACGACCAGGAGTCGACGAATACCTCGAACCGCGGGGCACACTGGGCGGGAACGTTCCGAACAGATATCGCGTTGGGGAAGGCAGTGGCCCCATCACCGCTGAAAGGGCAGGCATGACCGACTCCGCGCACGATTTCGGTTACGACTCCGCGCATGATCCCGATGCCGCACCGGACGGCCTGACAACCCCGCAATCCCGTGAACTCAGCGTGAGGCCGGGAGCGAGCTCAGCGGCATACATCGACTATGAGTTCGCGAAGTGGACCGGGCGCACGGTCGTCAACCCAGGACCGCAGGTCACGAGCGACGAGGCGGCCGAGATCGTCGCCGACCTGCGTGATGCCGCGGCCGAGGCCGAGGAGCCGGTCGCCGAGACGAGCCGCCTGCGCGCACCCGACGGGGCGCCGCCACCGCTCGTCGTCGACCGTGCGGGCTGGATCAGCGCCAACGTCGACTCCTTCAAGGCCATGATCGACCCCGTCGTCGACAAGCTCGTCGCCAAGCGCAAGAGTGCCGGAGAGCCCGACCGCCGCTGGCGATCGGCGGCAAGGTGACCGGCGCCGAGATGGGCGGCCTGCTCGCCTTCCTCTCGAGCAAGGTCCTCGGCCAGTACGACCTCGCCCCCGGCGGCACGCCGCGGCTGCTCCTCGTCGCCCCCAACATCGTCGAGGTCGAGCGCGCGCTCGAGGTCGACCCGACGCGACTTCCGGCGCTGGGTCGCCATGCACGAGGAGACCCACCGGGTGCAGTTCACCGCGGTGCCGTGGCTGCGCGAGCACCTGATCGCGCGCGTCCCAGTGCGCTCGCCGTCGACCTCGCGCCCACGCCGGAGGACCTCGGCAAGCGCCTCGAGCAGCTGACCCAGCAACCTGCCCGAGGTCATGTCGTCCGGCGAGGGGCTCGGGCAGCTCTTCGCGACCCCCGAGCAGAAGGCCCGGATCGCCGAGCTCACCGCCGTCATGTCGCTCCTCGAGGGCCACGCCGACGTCGTCATGGACGACGTGGGCCCGAGCATCATCCCGACCGTCGACGAGATCCGTCGCAAGTTCGACGCCGCGACGCAGCAGTGCGGTCGGCGTCGACCGACTGCTGCGCAAGCTGCTCGGCATCGAGGCCAAGATGCGGCAGTACCGCGACGGCGCCATCTTCGTCCGCGCCGTCACCGACGAGCTCGGCCGCGACGGCTTCAACGCGGTGTGGTCGTCGCCCGATACCCTGCCCAAGCCCACCGAGATCCTCGATCCCAGCGCCTGGGTGCGCCGGGTCCACGGCTGAGCAGCGAGCATCCCCCGAGATGACCGGACCCGACCCAGCCGTCGCAGCGACCCGGCTCGCGGTGCGTGAGCACCTCGCCGACGTCCCCGAGGGCGGTCTCGTCCTCGTCGCCTGCTCGGGTGGCCCCGACTCGCGTCGCGCTCGCGGCGGCTCTCGCCTTCGAGGCGCCACGCGCCGGCCTGCGGGCGGGCGCGGTCGTCGTCGACCACGGACTCCAGCAGGGCTCCGCCGAGGTGGCCGAGGAGGCTGCGGCGCTCTGCCGTGAGATCGGGCTCGACCCCGTCGACGTCGCGCGCGCCGAGGTCCGGCTCGACCGGCGCCGGGCCTCGAGGCCGACGCCCGCTCGGCGCGCTACGCCGCGATCGAGGCAGTCGCCGACCGGCGCGGCGCAGCCTCGTCCTGCATCGGTCACACGCGCGACGACCAGGCGGAGCAGGTGCTGCTCGGCCTGTCGCGCGGGTCCGGCGCGCGATCCCTCAGCGGCATGCCGGTGCGCCGCGGACCGCTTCGTCCGTCCGCTGCTCGCCCTGCCCGCGGGCGACGACGCTCGCTGCCTGCGCGGCCTACGGCATCGAGCCCGTGGCACGACCCCCACAACGCGACGACTCGTTCCGCCGGGTCCGCGCTCGCCGGCTGCTCGAGACGCTCGAGGCCGACCTCGGCCCGGGCTTTGCAGCAGCGCTGGCCCGCTCTGCCGACCTGCTGCGCGAGGACGCCGACTACCTCGAGAGCCTGGCGGTCCGGGCCCGGGCTGACCTGCCCGCCGGCGCCGGGCGATCCGGGCGTCGACCTCGAGGCGCTCGCTGCGCTGCCCGCGGGCGATCCGCACCCGCGTGTGGCGCATCCTCGCCGCCGAGGCCGGGGCTCCCCTCGCCGATGTCAGCGCGGCGCACGTCGAGTCTCTCGACGCGTTGCTCACCTCGTGGCACGGTCAGGGCCCGCTGCACGTGCCCGGGCGGCATCGCCGTCGCTCGCACCGGTGCCACCATCCGCTTCAGCCCGATCCGCGAGACGGCCGACACGCCTGACGGCGGGCGTTCACGCTCCAGTGGGGTCGTGCGTGCTTGAAGCTGCCATGACAACCACATCCACGCACGCCCTGCCCGCACGGGTCGCGTGGGCGCGAGCCCAGCGGCATACGGCGTGGGGTTGAATAGAGCCCGAACGCCCCCGTAAACGCACCGAGGAGCCTTCGTGGACCACGAGCACATGGGAGACGACCTGGCGAAGGTCCTGTTCACCGAGGAGCAGATCCAGAGCCGTCTCGCCGAGCTCGCGGCCGACATCTGGAAGGACTACGAGGGCAAGGACCTGCTGCTCGTCGGGGTCCTCAAGGGTGCCGTCGTCGTCATGGCCGACCTCATGCGCGCCCTGCCCGGCACCGCGCCGATGGACTGGATGGCGGTCTCGTCCTACGGCTCGGGCACCAAGAGCTCCGGTGTCGTGCGCATCCTCAAGGACCTCGACGCCGACATCACCGGCAGGACGTCCTCATCGTCGAGGACATCATCGACTCCGGCCTGACGCTGTCGTGGATCAAGGCGAACCTCGAGTCGCGCAAGCCGGCCTCCGTGGAGATCTGCACCTTGCTGCGCAAGCCCGACGTGGTCAAGGTCGACATCCCGGTCAAGTACGTCGGCTTCGACATCCCCAACGAGTTCGTCGTCGGCTACGGCCTCGACTACGCGGAGAAGTACCGCAACCTGCGCTGCGTCGGCACGCTGGCTCCGCACGTGTACGCCTGACGGCGTCATCCGGCCGTATGCCGCTGAGCTCGCTTCCCGGGTGCCGCGGCAGGATGTGCCCATGACGTTCTCCATCGTGGCCCGCGAGGGCGAGGCGTACGGCGTGGCCGTGGCGAGCAAGTTCCTGGCCGTCGGCGCCGTCGTTCCGGGAGCACGGGTGGGCGTCGGGGCGGTCGCCACGCAGTCGTGGGCCCGGGTGGCCTACGTGAGGGAGCTGCTCGGCCGGCTCGAGGCGGGGGAGTCCGCCGACTCCGCGCTGTCCTCCGCCACGGCCGTCGACCCGGGGAGCGCAACGCGTCAGGTCGGCGTCGTCGGGCGCGAGTCCGCGGCGACGTTCACCGGCGACGAGTGCCTGCCGTGGTGTGGTGGCGTCGCTCGGGTCGCGGACGACGGCGCGTCGGCGTACGCGATCCAGGGCAACATCCTCGTCGGACCCGAGGTCGTCGACGCGATGGAGCGGGCGTGGCTGGACTCTGCGGGCGCCACGTTCCCTCAGCGGCTGCTCGCCGCGCTGGCGGCCGGCGATGCCGCAGGTGGCGACTCGCGCGGGCGCCAGAGCGCTGCCGTCTATGCGGTCGAGCCGGGCGCGGGCTACGACCACAGCGGTGTTGCGGCGGACCTGCGGGTCGACGACCACGCCGACCCGGTCACGGAGCTGCGGCGGTTGCTGGACGAGTGGGAGCTGTACTTCGGGCGGCCCGAGGACGTCCAGCCGCTCGAGGGTGTGCTCGCCGACGAGGTTGCTCAGCGGCTCGGGCGGCTCGGGCACCCAGTCGATGACCAGGCCGATGCCAGCGGCGTCGAGGCGGCCCTCGTGGCCTGGGCGGGCGAGGTCAACTACGAGTCGCGCCTCGCCCCCGGTGGCATCGACCGGCGCGTTCTCGAGGCGCTCCGGGCCGCCAGCGACGACCTCTCTCCCTGACCTCCGTCGCCTCGCGCCTCATCCACCGAGCCCGCCCCCTCCGCAACACACCCGGGTATCGACTGCCACGACCTGCTGCAGCAGGCCCTGGCAGTCGATACCCGGGTGTGTTGCGGGGGTCAGCGGCGGACCTCGAGCACGTAGGTCCGGCGGTCCAGCGGATTGGGCCCGGTCCGCTCCCGGGAGGGCGGCTGGTCACCGGTCACGGCGGCATAGCCCTCGAACTCGCACACCAGGTCACCCTCGCCGCCCGTGAGATCCGGCACGCGGTGCTGCAGCTCGTGCACGTGGGCCACCGGCACGAGGCCACCGAGGTGAGCCATGGCGCCGTGCACGTGGGCCGTGCGTGGCACCGCACGCAGGTGCGACAGCAGCTTCAGCGCCGGTCCGAGCGCCGCCGCTGGCAGGTCGACGTCGAACCGGTGCATCGGCTCCTCGACCAAGGTCCCTGCCTGGCGAAGCGCAGCCATGAGGACGAGGGGCGTGAGCCCTCGGAAGTCACCGGCCGTGCTCGACATCGCCTTGCTGAACTTCTGGTGCGCGTGACCCTGGCGCGCGTAGTACCCGGACGCCGTCATCGTCACCGCGCAATCACGGACCGGCCAGCCGCGCAGCCCCTGCCCCAGCGTCTCGTGCACCGTCTCCTCTACTGCCCGGAAGAACGCCGGAGGCATCGACCCGGACTCGACGTCCAGCCCGAACGTCACCCCCGACCCGGGCGGCCCGGCCGCCACCCGCAGCCCCACGGTCGCGAGGTACGGGTTCGGCGCCACTGAGATCACCTCGACGGCCGCACCGACCCCGACGACGCGCTCGACGCAGATCACCGTGGTCGCCCGGAACCGCACCGGGACCCCGTGGTCGGTCGCGAGGGTGGCCGCGATGACCTCCTTCTGCACCTCGCCGTAGAGCGACACGTGGGTCTCACCACGTGCGTCGTCGTGCCGCAGGTTGATGAGCGGGTCGGTCTCGGCGAGCCGGGTCAGCGCCGTGTACATCCGCCCTCGGTCGCCCGGCCGAACCGGCTCGACCACCGTCTCGAGAGTAGGTGGCGAGAACTGCGGCCCACGACGCTCCAACGCCCCGTCGCCGATCGGGTCGCCCACCCGGGCCGACTCCAGCCCGACGACCTCGGCCATCCGCCCGGCTTGCACAGACATCGACCGCACGAGCGCGCCCCGGTCGTGCACGCGAATGGCGGTGACCCGGTCCGCAACGTCGCCGAACCGCACTCTGTCGCGCACGCCCAACCGCCCCCGCGCGATACGCACGAGTGCGACCTTCTCGCCGGAGGGTCCACGCTCGACCTTGAAGACGCTCCCGGCCAGCGGCCCCTCGACGTCCGGCCGCCGCACCGGCAGGTACGTCGTGATCGCCCGCGCAACCTCGTCGAGTCCGGCTCCCGTGACCGCCGACCCGAGCAGGAGGGGATGCGCGAGCCCCGCCCGCGCCTGCTGCGCCAGGGCCCGCTCGAGCCGCCGGGTCGACACGCCGTCCGCGTTGCCCACCCAGTCGCGCAACAGTGCGTCGTCATGCTCGGAGAGCAGATCGGCAAGACGCGCGCGGTGCCGCTCGTCGTCCTTCCCGAACGGGACGTATGCCGCTGAGCTCGTCCCAGCGCCCGTGACGCTACCGAGTGGGATGGCCTTGTCGGTGAGGCGCTCGCGGATGTCCGCGTGCAGGCTCTGCCCACGCGCCCCGGGCCTGTCGATCTTGTTGACGTAGAGCAGGGTCGGGATCCGCAGGCGGGTCAGGACGCGCATGAGGACCCGGGTCTGCGCCTGGACGCCCTCCACTGCGGAGATGACGAGCACGGCGCCGTCCAGCACGGCGAGCGAGCGCTCGACCTCCGCGATGAAGTCCGAGTGCCCCGGCGTGTCGACGAGATTGACCGTGACGGGATGGCCGGGCGGCCCGAGTTCGAAGGACACCACCGAAGCACGGATGGTGATCCCGCGCTGCCGTTCGAGGTCGAGGGTGTCGGTCTGGGTGCTGCCGTCATCGACGGCGCCGAGCTCGTCGATGACCCCGGCGGCGTGGAGGAGCCGCTCGGTCAGGCTCGTCTTGCCGGCGTCAACATGCGCGACGATGCCCAGGTTGAGGCAGGGGCTGAGGCTGGGTGGTGCGAATTCCACTGTGCTTCATGTCCTTTGCATAGGTGGCGGTGACCTGCTGCTGGGGTGACATGAAGGAGCGGCGCATGCCCTTTCCTCTCACTCGACTGGACTGACCGCACCAGTGCAGCAACGCATCCCCTGCCGTCGCAACCGGTTATCCGGTATCGGGCCGTGTCGGACACTGGTTGGATCGGGGGGCATGAGCCACGAGATCGTCTCCCCGCGTCGTTGCCGTCCCGGGGACAAGGTCGCCGTCCTATCGCCGTCGTGGGCGGCGCCGGCGCTCTTCCCCGAGATCCACGAGCAGGCGCTGCGGCGGATTCGCGACGATCTCGGGCTGGAGCCGGTCGAGTACCCGACGACCCGACGGCTCGCCTCGCCCGAGGAGCGGGCTGCCGACGTCATGGCGGCCTTTGCCGACCCGGACATCCGGGCCGTGCTCGCAACCATCGGCGGCGACGACCAGATCACCCTGCTGAAGCACCTCGACCCCGAGATCGTGCGAACGGACCCGAAGCCTTTCCTCGGCTACAGCGACAACACCAACCTGCTCAACTGGCTCTCGTTCCACGGGGTCGAGGGCGTCTACGGCGGCTCCACTCAGGTCCACCTCGGCCCGGGGACGCGGCCGGACGCCGAGCACCTCACCTCACTCCACGCAGCCCTCTTCGGAGGCGACGTCGACCTCGTGCCGGTGACGCGCACCCGCGACATGGGCCTGCCGTGGGACGACCCTGCGGCGCTCAGCGACCCGCCGCCGGACCTGCCCGCCGAGCCGTGGACGTGGACGGGCCCCGAGCGAGTGGTCACCGGCCGCACGTGGGGCGGCTGCTTCGAGATCGTCCGGTGGACGCTCGAGGTGGGCCGGTTCGTGCGGCCGGTGGAGAACTACGCCGGGTGCGTGCTGCTGCTCGAGCCGACCGAGGAGATGCCCTCTCCGGAGGAGGTCTTCCGAGGGCTGCGCAACCTGGGGGAGCGCGGCATCCTCGGGGCCGCGTCCGCCCTCCTCTGGGGCCGGCCGTTCGCCTCCGGCCCCGGGCGCACTCGCACGGACGCCGAGGCGAGCGCCTTCCGGGCCGAGCACCGCGAGCAGGTGCTGCGCGTCGTCGAGACGTACCACCCGGACCTCGTCGTCGCGCTCGACGTCGACTTCGGCCACACGTCGCCACAGTGGGTGCTGCCCTACGGGGGAGTGGTGACCGTGGACGGCGTCCGGCGCACGATCACGGCCCACTTCGCCTGATCCAGCCCTCCGATCGAGTGAACACCTTCTGGGCCCGAAAGGTGTTCTTTCGATCAGAGCGCGGAGCGTAGGCATGGGCTGGTTGGGCGTCCCGGGGGGTAATGCGGAACACTGGTGGGTGGCCGGACGTTGTTCCGGTGCACCCACCAGTGCACTCACCGTTGACGAGCAGGAGGACCGGGGCCGTAGACCCCGCACGTACATGGACGGAAAGCGGATTCTGCGCACTCCCTTGGTGTGGATCTTGGTCCTCATCAGCGCGCTCGTCTTCGGCATGTTGTTCTCCGACGCCGGCGCTCCCCGGATCGACACCTCCGAGGCGATGAAGCAGATCACCTACTGGCAACGTCGAGTCGGCCAAGCTGATCAACAACGAGCGCATGGAGCTGACGCTCAAGCAGCCGTACACCTCGGCCGACGGGACGGTCAAGGACGCCAAGACGGTCTACGCCTACTACGTCGAGGCCCGCGGCACCGAGGTCGTCGACGCGCTCAACACGGCAAGCCCCGGCGAAGGGCGTCGACGACTCAGATCGACGAACCGAGCTGCCTCGGCTCAGCTGCTCGTCTCGATCCTGCCGATCATCATCATCCTCGGCCTCTTCTGGTTCCTCATGGGGCAGATGCAGGGCGGCGGCAACCGCGTCATGCAGTTCGGCAAGTCCCGCGCCAAGCTCGCCACCAAGGACACGCCCGAAGGTGACCTTCGCCGACGTCGCCGGCTGTGACGAGGCGATCGAGGAGCTCCAGGAGATCAAGGAGTTCCTCCAGGAGCCGGCGAAGTTCCTCGCCGTCGGCGCCAAGATCCCCAAGGGCGTCCTGCTCTACGGCCAGCCCGGCACCGGCAAAACGCTGCTCGCCCGCGCCGTCGCCGGTGAGGCCGGCGTCCCGTTCTACTCGATCTCCGGCTCGGACTTCGTCGAGATGTTCGTCGGTGTCGGTGCGAGCCGCGTCCGCGACCTCTTCGAGCAGGCCAAGGCCAACGCGCCGGCCATCGTCTTCGTCGACGAGATCGACGCCGTCGGCCGGCACCGTGGCGCCGGGCTCGGCGGCGGCCACGACGAGCGCGAGCAGACCCTCAACCAGCTCCTCGTCGAGATGGACGGCTTCGACGTCAAGACCAACGTCATCCTCATCGCGGCGACCAACCGCCCCGACATCCTCGACCCGGCCCTGCTGCGTCCGGGCCGCTTCGACCGCCAGATCGCCGTCGACGCGCCGGACATGCTCGGCCGCCACCGGATCCTCCAGGTGCACGCGCAGGGCAAGCCGATGGCGCGCCGACGTCGACCTGCTCGCCGTCGCCCGCCGCACGCCCGGCTTCACCGGTGCCGACCTCGCCAACGTCCTCAACGAGGCCGCGCTGCTCACTGCCCGCAGCGACAAGAAGATCATCGACAACCAGGCGCTCGACGAGGCCATCGACCGCGTCATCGCCGGCCCGCAGAAGCGCACGCGCATCATGTCGGCCAAGGAGCGCAAGATCACCGCCTACCACGAGGGCGGCCACGCCCTCGTCGCCGCGTCGCTCAACCACACCGACCCGGTCACGAAGGTGACGATCCTGCCGCGCGGCCGCGCCCTCGGCTACACGATGGTCATGCCGGTCGACGACAAGTACTCGACGACCCGCAACGAGATCCTCGACCAGCTCGCCTACGCGCTCGGCGGCCGGGTCGCCGAGGAGATCGTCTTCCACGAGCCGACGACCGGCGCGAGCAACGACATCGAGAAGGCCACCGGCGATGGCCCGCAAGATGGTCACCGAGTTCGGCATGTCCGAGCGCATCGGCGCCATCAAGCTCGGCCAGAGCACCGGCGAGGTCTTCCTCGGCCGCGACATGGGCCACCAGCGCGACTACTCCGAGGAGATCGCGCGCATCGTCGACGAGGAGGTCCGCGCGCTCATCGAGGCCGCGCACGACGAGGCCTACGCACGCGCTCAACGCCAACCGCGACGTGCTCGACCGCCTCGTCCTCGAGCTGCTCGAGAAGGAGACGCTCAACCAGTCCACGAGCTCGCCGAGCATCTTCGAGCCGAGTCGTCCAAGCGCCGCAGCGCCCGACGTGGCTGTCGTCGCAGACGCGCCTGCCCAGCGACCGCCCGCCGGTGCTGACGCCCGCGGAGATCGCCGCGCAGAACGGCCCGGATGGCCAGAACGGTCACCTGCCGCCGCCGGTGCCGCCCGACCAGAGGCTCGAGGAGAAGATCGACGAGGCCGCCTCTGTCGGGCGCCACCCGCTCGCCGAGGAGCACCCCGCCGAGCAGATCATCGAGGTCCCGGACGACCGCCCCGTCAACCCCGACGAGAAGGGCTGACCGGTGGCGATCGACCAGGCGCGGGCCGAGGCGGCCGTGCGGGAGCTGCTGCTCGCCATCGGCGAGGACCCCGAGCGCGAGGGCCTGCTCGACACCCCGGACCGTGTGGCGCGCTCCTACGCCGAGATCTTCGCCGGTCCTCGACATGACGCCGGCCGACGTGCTCAGCACGACGTTCGAGATCGACCACCACGAGCTCGTCATCGTGCGGGACATCGAGCTCTACAGCACGTGCGAGCACCACCTCGTGCCGTTCCACGGGGTGGCGCACGTCGGCTACATCCCGAGCAAGGACGGCCGGGTCACCGGCCTGTCCAAGCTCGCCCGGCTCGTCGAGGTCTTCGCCCGGCGCCCCCAGGTGCAGGAGCGCCTGACCACGCAGATCGCCGACGCGCTGGTCGAGCACCTCGACGTGCAGGGCGTCATCGTCGTCGTCCAGGCCGAGCACCTCTGCATGTCGATGCGCGGCATCCGCAAGCCGGGCGCGAGCACCATCACCTCGGCCGTGCGCGGCCAGCTGCGCGACCCGGCCACTCGAGCAGAGGCCATGGCGCTGATGCTCGAGGGCAACAAGTGACCTGGCGCCCGACTCGCGACACTATGGCGCCCATGACTGCGCCAGGCTCGCGCCGACCCCCGACCGCGGCCACCGCCGACGCGCGTCGCTGCTCGGTGACCGACCGCACGCTCGTCATGGGCGTCGTCAACGTCACCCCTGACTCCTTCTCCGACGGCGGCCAGTGGTTCGAGCCGGAGGCCGCCATCGCCCACGGGCGTGACGCTCGCGGCCGGGGCGCCGACATCGTCGACGTCGGCGGCGAGTCGACCCGGCCCGGCGCCGAGCGGCCCTCCGTCGAGGAGGAGCTGCGCCGCGTCCTGCCCGTCGTGCGGCGCTCGCCGCCGAGGGGCCGTCGTCTCCATCGACACGATGCGGCGCCGAGGTCGCGCCGAGGCGCGTCGACGCCGGCGCGACGCATCGTCAACGACGTCTCGGGCGGCCTCGCCGACCCCGAGATGGTGCCCGCCGTCGCGGCGAACCGGCGTCGCCCTACATCGCGATGCACTGGCGCGGCCACAGCACCGAGATGCAGTCGCGGGCCGTCTACGACGACGTCGTCGAGGACGTATGCCGCGAGCTGGCCTCGCGGCGTGACGCGCTGCTCGGCGCGCGGCTCGACCGAGGACCTCCTCGTGCTCGACCCGGGTCTCGGCTTCGCCAAGAACGCCGACCACAACTGGGCGCTGCTGGCCGCCCTGCCGGTGCTGCACGACCTCGGCCACCCGATCCTGCTCGGCGCCTCGCGCAAGACCTTCCTCGGTCGGCTGGGCCGCGCCGAGGGCGAGCCGCCACGCGCCCGCCGCGGAGCGCGACCTCGAGACGACGGCGACCTCGGTCATGGCGGCGATGGCGGGCCTCTGGTGCGTGCGCGTGCACGACGTCGCCTCGACGGTGCGCGCGCTCTCGGTCGTCCAGGCCGCCCTCGAGCACGCTCCCGACGCGACGACGACGGTTCGACGGCCCGACGGCGACCTCGGCTGATGACCGACCGCATCGTCCTGCAGGGCGTCTCGGCCCGCGGCAACCACGGCGTGCTCGACTTCGAGAAGCGCGACGGCCAGACCTTCGTCGTCGACGTGACCATGACGCTGCGACCTCGAGCGGGCCGGGCGCACCGACGACCTCGCCGCCACGGTCAACTACGCCGAGGTGGCCGCCGACGTCGTCGCCCGCATCACGGGCCCGTCGTTCGACCTCATCGAGCGCCTCGCCGAGGTCATCGCCGACGACGTGCTGCGCCACGACCTCGTCGAGGTCGTCGAGGTCGTCGTGCACAAGCCCGAGGCGCCGGTCGGCCAGCCCTTCACCGACGTGCAGGTGCGGGTCGAGCGCGCACGGACGCCGCCGCGCGTCGTCATCGCCCTCGGCTCCAACCTCGGCGACCGCGGCCAGACGCTCGCCGACGCCGTCGCCGCCCTGCGCGGCGCTGCCGGGCCTCACCCGTCACCGGCGTGTCCGTCGATCGTCGAGACCGACCCGGTCGGCGGGCCCGAGCAGCCTCCCTACCTCAACGCCGTCGCCGTCGGCCGCTCGACGCTGCCGCCCGACGCGCTGCTCGGCGAGCTGCACCGCATCGAGGCCGAGCCACGGCCGCACGCGTGAGATCCGTTGGGGCGCAAGGACGCTCGACCTCGACCTCATCCAGTACGGCACCCCCGGCGGGCCACGCGAGGTCGTCAGCGACGACGCGCGGCTCACGCTGCCGCACCCCCGGGCCGCACGAGCGTGCCTTCGTCCTCGTGCCGTGGGCTCGACGCCGACGCCGAGGGCCACGCTTGCGCGTGGCAGCGGGGGACGGCGGCATACGCCCGTGGCCGACCTGCTCGACGCCTCTCGGCCGACCTCGACCGAGCGGGCGTGCGCCCCGGTCCCCGGATGGGAGCACCAGTGAGACCACACTCCGGCATCCGCGTCGACGACGCTCGTGCTCGCCGGGCTGGTCATCGACGGTGGTCGCGTGGCTGCTGCTGCGCTGGGTCTCGTCCGGCGGCAGCCCCGTGCCCGACGCCCGGCTGGGTCGGCGCTCGCGGTCATGCTCTTCCTCGGCGGCGGGCCTGCTCCTCGCCGGCTGGCAGGTGCGCAAGGTCCGCGACGGGCGCTCCGACCGCAGCCGTCACGCCGCTGCGGGCCGCACGCACGCTCGTGCTCGGCCAGGCCGGCGCGCTGACCGGCTCGGTGCTCGTCGGCTGGTATGCTCGCGAACGCGCTCGTCGCTGCTGCCCGACGCCGACGTCGAGTCGCAGCGCGGCCGCATCTGGCCGTTCGTGCTGCACGCCGTCGTCGCGCTGCTGCTCGCCGCGCGGGCATGGTCGTGCAGCGCTGGTGCCGGCTGCGGCCGCGCGACGACGAGGACGAGACCACCGACCGTCACGCTCTGCTCCAGCCGGGTCGATGTATCTGCGCGGCCTCTGCGCGCGGTCGTACATCGACCGTCGGAGCGGTCAGGTGGTGCCGGCGACTGCGTGACCGTCGACGTCGGGGCAGGCGTCGTCGGCGTCGGCTGCGACGGCGGCTGCGGCGGCCCGTCCGGGGTCGTCGTGCGGGTCGGCCACGGCGGCGGGACGGTGTCGACGGTGTCCTCGTCGGAGCAGGCCGCGGCGAGCGTGATGGTGGCCGTGATGACGCGTGACGGCGACGGCGCGCAGGACACTCGCGCGCGCGAGGGCGGGCGGACGGCATACGACCCCTCACTTGTCGATGTCCCCGACGACGAAGAACATCGAGCCGAGGATCGCGACCATGTCGGCGATGAGCTGGCCGGGCAGCATCTCGGACAGCACCGAGACGTTGTTGAACGACGCCGACCGCAGCTTGAGCCGCCACGGCGTCTTCTCGCCGCGCGAGACGAGGTAGTAGCCGTTGAAGCCGAGGGGGTTCTCGGTCGCGCAGTAGATCTCGCCCTCGGGCACCTTGAGCACCTTGGGCAGCTTGACGTTGATCGGGCCCGGGCGGCAGCTGCACGAGCCGGTCGAGGCAGGCCTCGGCGAGGTCGAGCGCGACGTGCGATCTGCTCGAGGAGCACCTCGAGGCGGGCCAGGCAGTCGCCGGCGGTGCGGGTCACGACCCGGCCGGGGCCCTTGTCGCCGAAGAGCTCGCCGTAGGCGAGGTAGGGCGCGTCGCGGCGCAGGTCGACGTCGAGGCCGCTGGCCCGGGCGATCGGCCCGGAGACGCCGTAGGCCTCGACCGTCGCTCGCGCGGCAGCACGCCCGACCCCGCGGGTGCGGCGCCTCGAGGATCTCGTTGCCGACGATGAGCCGCTCGAGGTCGGGCAGCCGGCGCGCGCACGTTGGCGATCGCCTTGTCGACGCGGCCCATCCAGCCGGCCGGCAGGTCCTCCTTGAGGCCGCCGACGCGGTTGAACATGTAGTGCATCCGGCCGCCCGAGACCTCCTCCATGACCGCCTGGAGCTCCTCGCGCTCGCGGAACGCGTGGAAGACCGGCGTGATGGCGCCGAGCTCGAGCGGGTAGGAGCCGAGGAACATCAGGTGGTTGAGCACCCGGTTGAGCTCGGCGAGCAGCGGTGCGCGCCCAGACGGCCCGCTCGGGCACCTCCATGCCGAGCATCTGCTCGACGCCGAGCACGACGCCGAGCTCGTTGGAGAAGGCGCTCAGCCAGTCGTGCCGGTTGGCCAGCACGAGGATCTGGCGGTAGTCGCGCACCTCGAAGAGCTTCTCGGCGCCGCGGTGCATGTAGCCGATGATCGGCTCGGCGCTGACGATCCGCTCGCCGTCGACGACGATCCGCAGCCGCAGCACGCCGTGGGTGGCCGGGTGCTGCGGGCCGATGTTGAGCACCATGTCGGCCGTGGCGAGGCCGCCCGCGCCGACGCCCACGGTCAGCGCCCGACGGCGTCGGTCGGTCGTCGAGGACGCCGCGCCGTTGCGTCTCCGTCGATGGGCCCGAGCCTACGGCCGCCCGACCGGCGTCGGCGCTATGCCGTGTGGCCCGTCACCGCGTCGATGGCGCGCCGCGGTGCGGGCAGAGTAGCTGGCGTGGTGATCGCCTGGACGCCGCCGTTCGACCTCTCGCGACCCCGACGTCGTCGCCGACCCGTACCCCGCCCTCGCCGCGGCGCCGCGCCGAGGCGCCGGTCGCGCTGGCACGACGGCCTCGGGATGTGGGTCGACGACCAGCCACGCCGCCGGCAACCACGTCCTGCGCGACCGGCGCCTCGGCCGGATCTTCCGCCCGCGGCCGCCGCGGCGACGACGCGTGGAGACGTTTTCAACTGGCTGCACGCCGACTCGATCCTCGACAGCGAGCCGCCGAAGCACACCCGGCTGCGCCGGCTCGTGCCGAGGCGTTCAGCCGCGGCCACGTCGAGCCGGCTCGGCCCCGCGGATCGAGGAGCTGAGCCGCCGGGCTGCTCGACGACTGCGGCCGCGCAGTCTCGCGGCGCGACGGGTCGCTGTCGACGCTCATCGCCGACCTACGCCGAGCCGCTGCCGGTCCTCGTCATCGCCGAGCTGCTCGGCGCGCCCGAGGCGGACCGGCAGCTGCTCCGCACTGGTCGCAGGCCATCGTCAAGATGTACGAGGTCGACCGCACCCCCGAGCAGGAGGCGGAGGCGCAGCGCGCGTGCGCCGAGTTCGCTGCATACGTCGAGGCGCTTGCGGCAGAGCGGGTCGCCGGCCCCGGCGACGACCTGCTCACCGCACCTCGTCGCAGGTCGCGCGACGGCAGCGACCGGCTCTCGAGCCGCGAGCTCGTGGCGACCGTGGTGCTGCTGCTCAACGCCGGCCACGAGGCGAGCGTCAACGGCTTCGGCAACGGGCTCGCGTCGCTGCTCGCCGAGCCCGACCAGTCGGGACGCCTCGCGCGCCCGCGACGACCCGGCGGCCGCCGCGCTCGTCGAGGAGATGCTCCGCCACGACTCCCCGCTGCACCTGTTCGAGCGGACCGCCACCGCGCGACGTCGAGGTCGCCGGCGTCACGGTCCGCGCGCGGGCAGAAGATCGCCGCGCTGCTCGGCGCCGCCAACCGCGACCCGGCGGTCTTCGACGACCCCGACCACTTCCGCCGCCGACCGCGACCCGAACCCGCACCTCGCCTTCGGCGCCGGCATCCACTTCTGCATCGGCGCGCCGCTCGCCCGGATGGAGACTGCAGACCTCCGTGAGGGCGCTCCTCCAGCGGTTCGGCCGGCTCGAGGTCGTGGACGCCGTCCGCGGCCGACCTTCGTGCTGCGCGGCTACGAGCGTCTCGTCGTGCCGTGCGGCCCCGCGGCCCGCCCGGCGGAGGAGGGTGGAGGTCATGAGTGAGCTGACCCCCTACATCTGTGTCCCCGACTCCCGCGCCGCGATCGAGTGGTATCGCGAGCACCTCGGCGCGGAGGTCACCTACGAGCCGATCGTCATGCCCGACGGTCGCGTGGGCCACTGCGAGCTCGCCGTCGACGGCGCACGGTGGATGATGTCGGACGAGTTCGAGTCGGCCGGTGTCGCGCCGCCCGGCCGCTCGCGCGGCAACGCCGTCTCGCTGCACCTCACGGTCACCGACGTCGACGCGGTCTGCGACCGGGTGCGGCAGGGTGGGGCGCAGGTCGACCGCGGGCCCGAGGACAACCCGCCGGTGGGTCGGCTCGCCGTCTTCCACGACCCGTTCGGGCACCGCTGGTTCCTCAACCAGCCTCTCGCGTAACGGTGCTCGCGTCTCGACCTGCCGGCACGCGGTCGCTCAGCGCTGGTCCGACTCGCGGGCGCGCAGGGCGACGAAGCCGCCGACCGCCAGCAGAACGACCGTGCCCGCGATCGTCAGCAGCACGGCGGCGAGCGGGAACGACGAGGTCTGTCCGCGGGTGCCGCCGGCTGCTGGACGGCGGTGCCGGGCTTGGCCGTCGAGCCGTCGAGGCCGGTCGTCGCGACGAAGGCGAACGACCCGGTCACCGGGTGACCGTCGTCGGAGGTGACGCGATAGGTCACCGTGTAGCTGCCCGCCGGCGCGCTCGGCGCGATCGCCTGGGTGACGACGCGGCCGTTGATCGTCGGGGCCCCCGGCCGCACCGCCCCCGACGGGCCGGTGACGACGACCTGGGTGCCGATCGAGAGCGGCGCCTCGGTGAAGGTGAGGCTCCACGCTCTCGGCATCCGCTGCACGGTCGAGCCGGCCGCCGGGTGACGTGCTCTCGAGCACGTCGTGGGCGCTCGCCGTCAGCGGCGAGCCGAGCGAGCACGACCCGAGGACGGCGAGGACCGAGAGCACGACGACGCATGGCCCTCAGGTTACGTCCTGCCCGTGACCCGCTTCACCGCCCACCAGAAGCCGCCGAAGCCGCCCCGGTCGGATGAGCCCCGCCTCGGCGCCCGCCCGCTCGAGGGCGCGAGGTAGCCGAGCGGGTCGGTCGCTCGCGAGCGCGTGCGGCGGGGTGGCGCCCGTCAGCCCCGAGGTCCTGCAGCAGCCTCGCGCTGGGCCCGACGACGTCGGCGTCGAGCGTGTCCATCGCGACGTGGGCCGTGAGGTCGCACGACGCCGTCGGGCACGGGCTCGGGTCAGCATGACCGCCGGCGTATGCCGTGAGCGTCCCCCCGAGCGGCCGCGTCGTCGCCGCGTGGCCGTAGTCCACCGCGACGAGCGATGCCCGAGGCGACGCGCGAGACGAGGTCGGCCCAGGCCTCGTCACGGGTGCGGCCGACCTCGAGGCGGTCGCCCGGCGTGGTGGTGCGGCCAGTGGGCCTCGGCCCAGCGGCGGTCGGCGTCGGTCGAGCATGGCACCGAGCGACTCCTCGCCGCTGACCGGGTCGACGAGGACCTCGCGGGGGGTGCCCTCGCGCGTCGACCTCGGCCACGGTGCACGGGCACGACGTCGAGCCACTCGTGCGCGACGACGAGGGCGTCGCGCAGGTCGGTGAGCTCGGGCGGGAGGCCCGCGCCGCCGGGGGAGCGGAGCCACTCGATGCGCTCGTCGAGCCCCGGCCGGCCGGTCGACGACGTCGACGGCGCACGCACCCGCGGTCGGAGGTGAGTCTCGCTCGCGAGCCGGGCGCGACGGGCATGCCTCGACCCGGAGTGTTCGAGGGCGGCCGACGAGGTGGGTGGCGAGCTCGCCGCGGCCTGCGCCGACGTCGACGACGACCGCGGGCAGGTGCTCGTGCTCGCGGACCAGAGCCGAGCAGCGCCTCGGCGAGCACCGCCCCGGTCAGGCCGTGCGCGGCGGTCGTGAAGTGGGCGGCGGGCCCACCGCGCGTGACGTAGAAACCGCCGCCCGGCGGCATACAGGGCCTCGTGCCAGGCGTCGCGCCACGGAACGGGCATCCACGCCCACGGACTGTAGGCGATAGCGTGCCGTGGGTGAGCACTCCGCACGAGCGACCGGCCCGCTTCGAGGTCGGGATCGTCGGCGCCGGGCGCGTCGGGGCCGTGCTCGGCGCCGCACTGCCGCGGGCCGGCCACGTCGTCACCGGCGTGTCGGCCGTCAGCGAGGCGAGCCTCGAGCGTGCGGCCACCCTGCTGCCGGGCGTGCCGGTGCGAGCCGATCCCCGAGGTGGTCGCCGGCGCCCACCTCGTCGTGCTCGCCGTGCCCGACGACGCGCTCGCCGACCTCGTCGCCGGACTGAGCTCGACGGGCACCTTCACGCCCGGCCAGCTCGTCATGCACACGTCCGGGGCCACGGCATCTGGGTCTTCGAGGCCGCGGCCGGCAGCGACATCGTGCCGCTCGCGATCCACCCGGCGATGACGTT
>CAWGXD010000026.1:0-92492 GCA_963826445.1 uncultured Actinomycetota bacterium | reverse complement strand
CCTCTCGGTGCGCGACCTCCGGGTCACCCAGCAGGCGCTCGACGTCGACCCCGAGCACACCGCCTTCGTCGTCGAGCTGGCGTATGCCGCCGGCCTCGTCGCCGACGACGGCGAGGTCGTGCCGGTGTGGGCTCCCACCTCCGAGATCGACGAGTGGAGCTCGAGCGAGGCAGGGCACCGGTGGGCGCCCTCGCGCTCGCCTGGCTCGCGTCCACCCGGCACCGCACCTCGTCGGTCGGCGGGCCCGGCACCGGGCCCGCCAACGCCCTCGGCCCGGACGTGCAGTGGCCGGCCATCCGCGGGATCCGCCGCGAGGTGCTCGCGAGCTCACCTCGCTCGAGCCGGGCACGGCGGCCGACCACACTCGATACGCGAGCGCCTGGCTGGCGGCGGCCGAAGCGGCCCGCAGGCAAGCTGTCCGAGGCCATCGACGCGGTCCTGCGGGAGGCCGAGTGGCTAGGGGTCACCGGCCGCGGGGCCATCTCCGCCCCGGGACGCGCACTCGTGGGCATCCACCGATCAGCTCGAGGTGCGCAGGCCGCGCCGGCCCGCGATCGACCGGACGAGGTCGCCGCCGCGATGTCGCAGCACCTGCCCCAGCCGGTCGACCACATCCTCGTCCAGGCCGACCTCACGGCCGTGGCACCCGGCCCGCTGGAGGGCGCGCTCGCGTCGTTCATGCGCCTCGCCGCCGAGATCGAGTCCAGGGGCGGCGCCACGGTCCACCGCTTCACCCACGACTCGATCCGCCGCGCCTCGATGCCGGCTGGACCGCGGCCGACGTGCACCGACACGGTCCGACGATCGAGCCGCACGCCGGTTCCCCAGCCCCTCGAGTACCTCGTGACGGATGTCGCGCGGAAGCACGGCGCGGACCCGGGTCGGCGGCTCAGCGGCATACGTCCGCTCTGACGATGAGGCGGTGCTCGACGCGATGCTCGCCTCCCGTGACCTCGCCCCGCTCCGGCTGCGCCGCATCGCGCCGACGGTGCTCGTCTCGTCGGCGACCCCGGCATGCTCGTCGAGCTGTTGCGGGACCACGGCTTCGCACCCGTGCACGAGGGGCAGGACGGCGGCGTCGTGCTACGGGCCCGAGAACGCCGGGCCCGGCCGCAGGCGCAGCGGTGCCCCGCCGACGACCTCGCCGCGTGGACGAGGCCAGCACGACCCGCACTCGTCGGCGGGCTACGCGCCGCGGAGGCAAGCGCCGACCAACGGCGGGCGGAGGACGAGTCGCGGCCCGGCCCGGCGCATCCAGACGACCGACCCCGTCGTCACCCTGGCGCTGCTGCGCGAGGCGATGGCGGACCGGCATGGCGTGTGGATCGGCGTCACCGACCGGCTCGGCGCGACGACCCGGCACCTGATCCACCCGCGGAAGGTCGAGGGCGGACGGGTCCACGCGACCGACGAGGCGGGCCAGGAGCAATCCTGCTCCGTGCACCGGATCACCGGCGCCACGCTCGACACCCCGTGACCCTGCTCCCCTATTCACTCGAGTGAACAAGAATCGGCGCGCAATTCTTGTTCGCTCGATCGCGGTTCGGGATCAGCCGGCGAGGGCGCGCACGACGTTGCACGGGCTGGGGCGGCCGAGCTGCCGCGCCATCCAGACGGAGGTCTCGACGAGCGCCTCGAGGTCGACGCCGGTCTCGACGCCCGCGCCGTGCAGGGCCCAGACGAGGTCCTCGGTGGCGAGGTTGCCCGTGGCCGACTTCGCGTAGGGGCAGCCGCCGAGCCCGCCGGCCGCCGCGTCGACGACCGAGACGCCGTCGCGCAGCGCCGCCATCGTGTTGGCGAGCGCCTGGCCGTAGGTGTCGTGGAAGTGCACGGCGACGCGGTCGGTGCCGATCCCGTCGCGGCGCCAAGCGCCTCGAGCAGCCGGTGCACGTGGCCGGTCGTGCCGACGCCGATCGTGTCGCCGAGGCTCAGCTCGTGGCAGCCGAGGTCCATGAGCCGCTCGGCCGTCTCGACGACCTGCTCGACCGGCACCGGCCCCTCCCACGGGTCGCCGAAGCACATCGAGACGTAGGCGCGCACCCACATCCCGTCGGCGAGCGCGCGCTTCACGACCGGCTCGAACATCGCGTACTGCTCGGTCACCGACCGGTTGAGGTTCTTCTGCGCGAAGGTCTCGGTGGCCGACCCGAAGATCGCGATGGCGCTCCAGGCCCGAGCTCCTCCGCGCGGTCGAGGCCCCGCTCGTTGGGCACGAGCGCCGGACGTCGCGACCGGTCGCGTCAGCCCGTCGGCCCCGAGGCCCGCGAGCACCTCCTCGGCGTCACCCATCTGCGGCACCCACCTCGCGGGCACGAACGAGGTCGTCTCGATCGTGCCCAGCCCCGCGGCCTCGAGCCGCCGGATGAACTCGACCTTCGTCGCGGCCGGCACGACCGTCTTCTCGTTCTGCAGCCCGTCGCGCGGACCGACCTCGTAGATCGTCACCTTCGCGCGGCAGCCCCGTCGCCGCCTCGACCTGTGGGGATCGCATGCGCCCATACTGTCACGGCGTGCCCGGGAACACCAGCTCATGCCCCGAGCGGCTTGGACGAGCTCGATGAACGAACCCACCCGAATGAGGACCCCTGATCGTCCAGAGCGACAAGACCCTCCTCCTCGAGGTCGACCACCCGAACGCCGAGGCCGCGCGCCGGCGCCATCGCCCCTTCGCCGAGCTCGAGCGCGCCCCCGAGCACGTGCACACCTACCGCATCACCCCGCTCGGCCTGTGGAACGCCCGCGCCGCCGGGCACGACGCCGAGCAGGTCGTCGACGCCCTCATCACCCACAGCGGTATGCCGTCCCGCACGCCCTGCTCGTCGACGTGGCCGACACGATGGACCGCTACGGCCGCCTCACCCTCGAGAAGGAGGGGCTCGCCGACTCCCCCGAGGGCACCCGGCTCGTGCTGCGCACGCACCGACCGCCCGGTGCTCGAGGAGGTCCTGCGGCACAAGAAGATCAAGCCGCTGACCGGCGAGCGCATCGACGACCTCGCCGTCGTCGTGCACCCGAGCGAGCGCGGCACCCTCAAGCAGGAGCTGCTCAAGGTCGGCTGGCCCGCCGAGGACCTCGCCGGCTACGTCGACGGCGAGGCCCATCCCGATCGACCTCGGCAGGACGACGGCTGGCACCTGCGGCCCTACCAGCAGCAGGCCGTCGACGGCTTCTGGCACGGCGGCTCCGGCGTCGTCGTGCTCCCCTGCGGCGCGGGCAAGACCCTCGTCGGCGCCGGGCGCCATGGCCGCAGGCCAAGGCGACGACCCTCATCCTCGTCACCAACACCGTCAGCGCCCGGCAGTGGAAGGACGAGCTGCTCAAGCGCACCACCCTGACCGAGGACGAGATCGGCGAGTACTCCGGCGCCCGCAAGGAGATCCGCCCGGTCACCATCGCGACCTACCAGGTGCTGACGACCCGCCGGAAGGGCGCCTACACCCACCTCGACCTGCTCGACGCCCGCGACTGGGGCCTCATCGTCTACGACGAGGTGCACCTGCTGCCCGGCGCCGATCTTCCGCATGACAGCGGACCTCCAGGCCCGTCGCCGGCTCGGCCTCACCGCGACCCTCGTGCGCGAGGACGGCCGCGAGGCCGACGTCTTCAGCCTCATCGGCCCCAAGCGCTTCGACGCGCCCTGGAAGGACATCGAGGCCCAGGGCTACATCGCGCCCGCCGACTGCGTGGAGGTGCCGCGTCACCCTCCCCGACTCCCTCCGGCTCGCCTACGCGACCGCGAGCCGGACGACCGCTATCGGCTGGCGAGCTGCGCCGAGGTTAAGCTCGACGTCGTCGAGAAGCTGGCCCAGCGGCATACGGGCGAGCCGACGCTCGTCATCGGGCAGTACCTCGACCAGCTCCACGAGGTGGCCGACCGCCTGGGCGCCGACCTGATCACCGGGGAGACCACCGTCAAGGAGCGCGCAACGGCTCTACGACGCGTTCCGCAGGGCGAGATCACCCAGCTGGTCGTGTCCAAGGTCGCCAACTTCTCGATCGACCTGCCCGAGGCGAGCGTCGCGGTCCAGATCAGCGGCACGTTCGGCAGCGCGTCAGGAGGAGGCCCAGCGGCTCGGACGGGTGCTGCGGCCCAAGGGCGACGGCCGGACCGCGCACTTCTACACCGTCGTCTCGCGGGACACCGTCGACGCGGACTTCGCCGCGCACCGCCAGCGGTTCCTGGCGGAGCAGGGCTACGCCTACCGCATCGTCGACGCCGCCGACCTCGACTGAGGCGGAGCCCGCGCGACGGGAATCCCGCGCTCGAGCCCGGGTGGGTGACACAGGAAGCTCACAGAGTGGCCACACCCCTCGCCCAACCTCACGGTGTGTCATCGAGGGAGCAGATCAACCGAGGAGAAGCCATGACGCTCGCACCGCACGACTCGCAGCAGCCGAACCAGACTCAGCAACTGCCTGACACGAGCAGGACGCAGGAGATCCCCGCGGCCGGCGTGCCCACCGCGCCGCCCCCACCACCGGCGCCCTCCTACCCGGCCGGCCAGCCGTCTGGCGCCCCGTCGCCGCGCAGGGGCCGAGGCCTGGCCCAGACCGCTGGAGTCGCGCTCATCGCTGCCGTGCTCGCCAGCGGCGGGACGTATGCGCTCACGCAGGCGAACGAGTCGGGCACGGGCACCCCGGCGGCGACCCAGCAGGCCAGCCAGAACGGGACGTCCCCGACCGTCATCCAGGGCAACTCCGCAGCGCCTGACTGGTCGGCGGTTGCCAAGGCGGTGTCGCCCAGCGTCGTCAGCATCCAGCTCGCCAACGGCGCGGGCTCGGGGGTCATCCTCGACAAGTCCGGCCACATCGTCACCAACAACCACGTGGTCCAGGCCGGCGGCGGTGGCAACGGCAACGGCGGGATCCAGGTCACCCTCGCCGACGGCCGGACCTACGCGGCAACCGTCGTCGGCACCGACCCCTCGACCGACCTCGCGGTCATCAAGCTCTCCGCCGCGCCGAGCGACCTCACCCCGATCTCGCTGGGCAACTCCGACACGATCGCGGTCGGCGACCCGACCATGGCGATCGGCAACCCACTCGGACTCTCCGGCACGGTGACGACGGGCATCGTCAGCGCCATCGACCGCCCGGTGTCCACGGGCTCGGAGAACGACTCCCCCTTCGGCCAGAGCTCGGCCGAGCCGGTCGTCACCAACGCGATCCAGACATCGGCCGCCATCAACCCCGGCAACTCCGGCGGCGCCCTCGTCAACGCCAAGGGCGAGCTCATCGGCATCAACAGCTCCATCGCCCAGCTGGGCAGCGGGACCGGCGGACAGTCCGGCAACATCGGCATCGGTTTCGCCATCCCGGTCAACGAGGCGAAGTCGATCGCCGACCAGCTGATCGCGCACGGCACGGCCGAGCACGCCTTCCTCGGGGTCAGCGCCCGTGACACGGTCACCCAGGACGGCGCCGCCAAGCGCGCCGGCGCCGAGATCGCCGCGGTGTCCGGCAGTGCGCCGGCCCAGCAGGCCGGGATCAAGCAGGGCGACATCGTCGTCGCCATCGACGGTGAGTCGGTCGACTCGTCCACCGCACTCGTCGCCCAGATCCGCGAGCGCAAGGCCGGCGAGAAGGTGACCCTCACGGTCATCCGTGACGGCAAGCGCCAGGACGTCTCGGTGACGCTGGCGGCGCGGCCGTCCTCGTCCAGCTGATCGGTTCCGGCTGAGCAGGTTGGGGAGTCCCGTCGAGCGCGGGGCTCCCCAGCTCTTTGCGTATGCCGCTGAGTCGGCTCCCGCGGTCACCGGCCGTCCGTGGCCACCACAGTCATCAGGCACCGCATTCTTAGTGTACGACGCGTTCTCTATCGGCTAGCGTTGTTCTCGTGACCAGATGTGCATCCCGCTCAGGGAGGTCACTCGCATGGACCTGGCCACGGCGGGCGGCAAGGGCGCCAACCTCGGCGAGCTGGTGCGGGCGGGGTTCCCCGTGCCGCGCGGCTTCGTAGTGACGACCGCTGCCTACCGGTCAGCGACGGCAGACCTGGAGCATCCGACGAAGGAGGCCATCGCGGCACGCCCACTCCCCGACGAGGTTCGCGAGGCGGTGGAGCGGAGTTACCGGGATCTCGGCGGGGGGCCGGTCGCCGTGCGGTCGAGTGCGACGGCCGAGGACTTGCCTGGTGCGGCCTTCGCGGGGCAGCAGGACACCTTCCTCAACGTCGTCGGCGCCGAGGCCGTGGCCGCCGCGGTGCGGGCCTGTTGGGCCTCCCTCTGGGGTGAGCGCACCATCGCCTACCGTGCTCGCCTCGACCTTCCCGACGACTCCGTTGCCATGGCAGTGGTCGTCCAGCAGCTCGTGCCTGCGGACTGGGCCGGAGTCATGTTCACCGCGAACCCCGTCACCGGGGCGCGCGACGAGATCGTCATCGACTCCAGCCCCGGGCTCGGCGAGTCTGTCGTCTCGGGCGCCGTGACCCCCGACCACGCGGTCCTCGCCGCCGACGGCTCGGTGCTCGAGCGGCACGCGGGCCGGCACGAGACGGTGGTGCGGCCCACCCCCGGGGGCGGCACGTCCACCGAAGCCGGCGACCAGGGCACCCCCGCGCTCCCGGCGCAGGTGCTGGCGCTGCTGGCCGAGCAGGCGCGAGCCGTCGCCGCGCACTTCGGGTCCCCTCAGGACATCGAGTGGGCCATCGCCGACCACACCATCCAGCTGACGCAGGCTCGCCCAATGACGGCACTGCCACCGGCTCCATTGCGGCTCAACCGGATCCAGCGGTTCATCGGTCCCGTGATCGTGGAGCTGCTCCCGCGCCGACCGCTGCCGATGGAGCTGACAGCATGGTCGGGGGACGTCATCCTGCGCCGACCTCGAGCGCATGTTCGCAGGTCTGGTGGGTGCGCGAGTGGATGCCGATGCGACGCTGCCCACCGTCGATGGGATCGTGCAGTCCTACGTCCCCGCCATCCCGCAACCGACCCTACGGACCCCGGCCCGGGTCGCTGGCTCGCTCGCACGTGCCTTCCGGCGCCGTCCGGCCGACTGGGTGCAGCATCCCTTGGCAGCCGAGATCGTCCGACGAGCCGGAGCGCTCGATGCGACGGACCTGCGGAAGGCAACCTGGGCCGAGCTCCTCGCCGTGCAGGGGGCAGCTCGCGGCATTGTCGAGGACGTCGCCGATCTGCGCGTCGAGTACCTGCCCGCGGCCGGGCGCGCCCTGGTCACGCTCAAGGTCGCGCTGGCGCTGCTCGGCCGCGAGCACGAGATGGCAGACCTGCTCATCGGCGCGGACACGCAGACGATGCAGGCCAACGCCGCGATCGAGGCCATGGCCGCCACTGTCAGCGGCGAGCCGGCCCTGCATCACGCCTTCCGGGCTACCGCGAGCGACGAGCTCCTCGACCTCGTGACCCTGGACCCCGCCGCGGCGACCCTACGCGGACAGCTCGCCGAGTTCACCGAGCAATTCGGGCATCGGGAGACGTCCACCCTCATGTTGCTCAAGGACGCCACGTGGGGTGACTCACCTGAGACGGTGCTCGGGCTCGTCCGCGTCATGCTGTCGCGGACCGAGGCGTCGGCGACCCCGGGGCAGTCGGCCCGCACCTACTCGCTCGAGCGGCTGGTCCGGGAGCCGCGGGTCCGGCGGTTCCACGCCCAACGCTGGCTCCGCTCTCTCATCGAGCGGGCCAGCGACGGAGTCGCGCTGCGCGAGGACACCCATTTCGAGATCACACGCGCCATGCCCGTCGTGCGCCGCGCCGTTCTCGAGATCGGTGACAGACTCGCGGCCCACGGCTGGATCGACGCACCGGGCGACATCTGGTACCTCCTCTGGGACGAGGTCGCCGCCCTCCCCGACCCCATCGAGGGTGCGCGTGGCGACCGGCTCCGGAAGGCGGTCACGCGCCGCCGGAGGGCGTACACCGCGCTCGCGTCGTCGCCTCTCATCGCGACGACGAGCCTCTATCCCGGCCGGCCGGCGACCGGAGACGCCCTCCTCACCGGCTTCGCTGGGGGCGGCGGACGAGCCATCGGCAGCGTCCGCGTCATCCGCGACACCGACGAGTTCGGCTGCGTGGAGGCGGGCGACATCCTGGTCTGCCCCGCGACCAGCCCAGCCTGGACGCCCCTCTTCGCCCGGGTCGCCGCCGTCGTCGTCGACCACGGCGGCCCCGCCTCGCACGCGGCGATCGTCGCTCGCGAGTACGGCATCCCCGCGGTTCTCGCCGTCGGCACCGGCACGTCAACCCTCGCCACCGGACAACGTGTCCTCGTCGACGGCGACCACGGGCTCGTCCTCCCGGGCGACGACCACCCGGGGCCGTGAGCACCGACTTCCGCCGGAGGCCCCGACGACGCGGCGCTGCCCTTGAGGACGCGATTCTCGACGCGGTCGTCGAGATCCTCGACGAGTCCGGCTATGGCGAGCTCACCTTCGAGGCCGTCGCCCAACGCGCCGGCGCAGGCAAGGCGTCGATCTACCGGCGGTGGCCGACCCGGGTCGACCTCGCCCGGGCCGCTGCCCAGCGCCTCCTGGGCGAGGACGCGGCGCCGCCCGACACCGGCAGCCTCCGAGGGGATCTGAGGACGTGGATCCGGCTCGCGGCGGACCTGCTCACCGGCCCCTTGGGCGAGGCGCTGCGCGGTGCCTCGGCCGAGGCCCTCACGCCGGCCTACGCCGGCGGCGGCCGACTATCCCTCTCGAGCGGGTGGTTCGGCCCCAACGTCGACGTCATCCTCGATCGGGCCCGCCGGCGGGGTGAGCCGGTCGTGGAACCGAGCCCCATGGTCCGCTCGACGCCGGCGACGCTCCTGCGCTTCCACTTCCTCACCCACGGCGCGCCGATCGAGGACGACGTCATCGACGCGATCGTGGACGAGGTGGCCCTCCCGCTCTTCACCACGTCACGCGCCTGAGCCAGCCTGGCGTCGGCCCTTTCACCCCGAAAGCCAGCCCGGTCGGGCCACACTGGAGGCGTGGACAGCACGCGAAACCGGCAGAACACCATCGACGCGGTCGCGGCGTTCAACGCGGGCGCCCTGGACCGCTACCTGGCCAGCTATGCGCCCGACGCAACCATCCACGGACTCCCCGAGCACCTCGAACCCAACCTCACGGGTCATCGCGAGTTCCTCACGCAGATGCGGCGGGCCCTGCCCGACTTCACGTCGACGATCGAAGACCTCGTCGCGGAGGGTGACCTCGTCGCGGCACGGCTGACCTACAGCGGCACCCACGAGGGCGTACTTCGCGGGGTCCCACCGACGGGCAAGCGGCTCACGTGGGAGGCCATGACGTTCCGGCGGTTCAACGATGACGGCCTGACGGTCGAGCGCTGGATCCTCGGCGACAATCTGTCCCTGCTCCACCAACTCGGCCTGGTCTGACCGGGCCGGCGCCCCGTTGTACTGCGCTCTCTTCAGGGCGACGTCGATGAGACGGAGATTCGGCGAGAGCACTTCATCCCCCGGGCGTACGGTCGGCACATGATCACCGCGGTGCACAACCTCATCTACTCCGATGACCCGGCCGCGACGCGGGCCTTCTTCCGCGACGTGCTCCAGTGGCCGTTCGTCGTCGACGCCGACGCATCCGACGAGCCCGTGCCAGGTGCCGACGCCTGGCTGATCTTCCGGTCGGGCCCGAGCGAGCTCGGCGTCCACCCGACGTCGGGTGAGGGGTACTCCAGCCCCCGGCACCACGCGGTCTCGCTCATGTGCGACAACCTGCGGGCCACGATGGATGAGCTCGCCTCTCGGGGAGCGACGTTCACGTCAGATCCGGTGGACCATGGCTACGGCATCGTCGTCATGGTCGCCGTGCCCGGGGCCGACGACATGCAGCTGTACGAGCCCCGGCACGCCATCGCCCACTCTCTTGGGTGAGGTTCACCCGCCGGTCGACGACCCAGTACGACGGGCCGCCGGCCGCGGCTCCCCGGCTCCTCCTCCGGTCCATGAGTCCAAGCGTGGCCAGGTCACACGGGGAACGCGGCGGTGCCGACGCCCATCGCCGCCCCGAAGGTCGCCCGCGATGCCAGCGCCTCGCGGAGCTCGGCATCGGCGTCCACGAGCGACCGGCGGACGGCGGGCGTGAGGTCGTCGCGGCGCAGCGCTGCCGCTGCTGAGGGTCTCCGTCGCCTCGGTGAAGACCTTGGGGAATGCTGCCAGCACGACCCGGGAGAGGGCGTCCTCGCCCACCCACGCGGACATGGCCGGGACATCCGTGAAGTACCGCTGCACGTAGTCCGCGACGAGGCCGTCGTCCGGTGACATCCAGAGGCCCCTTGCGAGGTGGACCATCTCGTAGTTCGAGCGGCCGTGCCGGCCCGTCAGCTGGTCCCACGCCCAAGCCTTCGCCTCCGGCACCGGCAGCGCGGCCCGGCACATGAGTGCGTTGAGGGCGCCCTGGAGGGTGTCGTCCTTGGACCGGAAGGAGTCGACTGCTGCGCCGTCGATCAGGCCGCGCGAGGCGAGGTTGCGAACGACGATCCAACGGAAGTCACCGTCGTCCTCCAGACCACGCGGCAGGCCGGAGCCCTCGGCCCAGGCCCGCAGGAGCGACTCGTCGTCGCTCGTGCCGGCGAGGAGGCGGGCCGCGGCGAGGGACCGCGTCGTCCCCTCCTCGGCACGAGCGAGCAGGTCCCCCGCACTGCGCGCCAGCCGGGCGAGGGCCCGCGCCTGCGCCTGCCGCGGCACGAAGTAGGGCACGATCCGGTGCTCGGCGTAGAGCCGCCATCCGCGTCAGGATCGAGGAGTTCGCCCTCGCAGGCCCAGGCCGCCTCGAAGACGTCGAGGAAGGCCTCCGGTGAGACGTCGCCACCGTGCACGCCGTCGATGAGCGCGGACCAGATCACCGCCCGGGCCTGGGCGTCGGGGACCCGGCTGAGCTGGACCGGCAGCGCCGTCGAGCGTGCCGTCGTCGAGGCGCACCCGCGCCCAGGTCAGGTCGCTCGAGTTGGGCACGAGGCACGCAGGGTGTGCGCTGCCGGCCAAGCCGTCGAGCGGGGTCTCGTCCCCCGCCGCCGTGACGTCGACCCGTGACAGCTCGACGCCCGTCGGTCCAGCCCGCGACGTCGAAGGCGTGCGGCCGGTCGGCGGGACGGTCGGCCGGGCGCCTCGCGCAGCACGACGGCGGACGCGACGACGCCGTCCTGCTCCTCGAGGTCGACCGAGATCGTGTCGCGGTCGGCGGTGAGCAGCCATGCGCGCGACCACGCGCGCGAGGTCCGTGCCGCTCGCGCGTCTCGATCGCGCCGAGGAAGTCGGCGAGGGTGCCGTTGCCGTACGACTTGTCGGTGAGGTAGGCGCGCACGCCCGCGATGAACTGGTCGTCGCCGACGTAGGCGATGAGCTGGCGCAGCGCGGCCGCACCCTTGGCGTACGAGATGCCGTCGAAGTTCTGCAGCGCGCTCTGGGCGTCGAGGGCCTCGACGCCCGCGACGGGGTGGGTCGACGGCGAGCGCTCGGCGCCGTAGCCCCAGACCTTGCGCACGATCGAGGAGTCGACCCACGCGTCGGTGTACTCCGTCGCGTCGACGAGGCAGCGGTGCGACATGTACTCGGCGAAGGACTCGTTGAGCCAGAGGTCGTCCCACCACTTCATCGTCACGAGGTCGCCGAACCACATGTGCGACATCTCGTGGCTCACCGTGTTGGCCCGGCGTCAGCAGCTCGTCGCGGGTCGCCGCCCCGCGGATAGAGGTACTGGTCGCGGAAGGTGACGCAGCCGGGGTTCTCCATCGCGCCGGCGTTGAACTCCGGCACGAAGACCTGGTGGTACTCCCCGAACGGGTAGCGGATGCCGAACAGCCCGTGGAAGTAGTCGAAGCGACCGCTTCGTCACGTCGAAGATCTCGGCCGCGTGCCGCTCGAGCGGCTCGCGCAGCGAGGCCCGCGCGTGGAGGCCGAGCGGGATGCCGTCGTGCTCGTCGCGCACGGAGACGTACGGGCCCGGCGCAGACCGTCACGAAGTACGTCGCGAGCGGCTTGCGTCGTCGCGAGGCGCCACGTGCCCGGCGCCGGCTGACGCGTCGCCGCGCCGTTGCCGATGACGGTCCAGTCGAGCGGCGCGCGGACCGACGACGTCGTAGGGCGCCTTGAGGTCGGGCTGGTCGAAGCAGGCGTAGACGCTCGGGGCGGCGTCGAGGAAGAGGTGCCCGTAGACGTAGTCGCGCTGGTCGGCGGGGTCGGTCGGCGCGGTGCAGGCCCTGGCCGTCGTGGCTGTAGGCCATCGTCGCGGCGACGACGAGCTCGTTCTCGGCGGCGAGGCCCGGTCAGCGGCAGGCGCCCGTCGACGACGTCGGCGGGGTCGAGGTCGACCCGTTGAGGCGTGACCGTCTCGACGGAGCGCGCCTTGAGGTCGACCCAGGTGTCGGCGCCCGGCGCGCGCACGTGAAGCGCGATCGTCGTGAGCGAGCCGAAGACCTCCGCGCCCTGGTCGAGGTCGAGCTCGACGGCATACGACGTGACGGTGAGCAGGGCCGCCCGCTCGCGGGCTTCGGCCAGGGTGAGACTGCGCATGGGGGCGAGCCTGCCAGATCGAGGCGGGCTCGGTGCCGATCGGCCGCCGGACGCGGGTGCCGCGCTCAGCGGTGGAGCGGGCCGCCCGCCATGCTCTCGAGCCGCGCGATGCGCTGGTCCATCGGCGGGTGCGTCGACGAGGAAGCGCGTGACGTCCTGGGCCCGGAACGGGCTCGCGATCATCATGTGGCTGGCGTTGACGATGTCCTGCGAGGGCGCGAGCGGCGCGCGGGCCACGCCGGCCTCGAGCTTGCGCAGGGCCGAGGCGAGGGCGAGCGGGTCGCCGGTGAGCCTGGCGCCGTCCTCGTCGGCGTCGTACTCGCGCGTGCGGCTGATCGCCATCTGGATCATCATCGCGGCGAGCGGGGCGAGCAGGCTCATCGCGAGCAGCGCGAGCGGGTTGGGCCGGTCCTCGTCGGAGCCGCCGCCGAACATGCTCGTGAACATCAGCATCTGGCCGATCGAGGTGATGACACCGGCGATGGCGGCCGCGACCGAGCTCGTGAGGATGTCGCGGTTGTAGACGTGCATGAGCTCGTGGCCGAGCACCCCGCGCAGCTCACGCTCGTCGAGCAGGCCGAGGATGCCCTCGGTGCAGCAGACGGCGGCGTTCTGCGGGTTGCGGCCCGGTCGCGAAGGCGTTGGGGGCCTGCGTCGGCGAGATGTAGAGGCGCGGCATCGGCTTGCCGGCCGCGGTCGAGAGCTCGCGGACGATGCGGTACATCGCCGGCGCCTGCGCCTCGCGACACCGGGTAGGCGTGCATGGCGCGGATCGCGAGCTTGTCGCTGTTCCAGTAGCCGTAGACGGTCGTGGCGACACCGATGAGCGCGAAGACCCAGATGAAGCGGCCACCACCGACGAGGGCGCCGATGCCGAGCAGGAGGGCCCAGATGCCGCCGAAGAGGGCAGCCGTCTTGAGCCCGTTGAAGTGGTTGTGCATGCCGGGTGAACGAGTGGTCGGCTTCGCGTGTTCCTGAATGTTCCGCCGGGGAGATCAGGCCGTATGCCGCTGAGCTGGCTCACGTTCACCGGGCCCAGTCGCGCTCGGCGGCAGTCGGTGAAGTCGCGCGTGGTCGCCGCGTGTCCTGACGTCGACTGCCGAATGCCTGAGCCCGTGGCGGATTGACGGTGCATGTCCGGGGCGAGCGGGTCACGTCGCCACCCCGCGACCCATGTTGCACAGGTCACACTCGCTGATTTCTCAACTACTACGTGTAGTAGTAGTGTTCATCTCGCCAGGGAAACCAGGAGCAGTGAACCAGGGAAACGGAGTCCCTCCCACTCGAAGGAGAAGCGCGATGCGCAAGACGCTCGACCAGCTCATCTCATGGACCGGCCTCATCCTCGCCGTTGTCCTCCTCGCCGCAGGCGGCCTGCTGATGTACGCCAGCAACTTCGTCCACCAGAACGTCGAGGCCCAGCTCAGCCAACAGCACATCACGATGCCGGCAGCCGACCGCCTCGAGACCCAGGCTCAGAAGGACGCCCTCCTGCAGTACGCCGGCCAGCAGATGACCACGGGCGACCAGGCCAAGGCCTTCGCCGACCAGTACATCCTCGTCCACATGAACGCGAGCTCGGACGGCCGGACCTATGAGGAGGTCTCGGGTGAGTACATGAAGATGGCCAAGGACCCCAGCGCCAACGCCGACGAGGTCAAGGCCCTCGGTGACCTGCGCCAGAGCCTGTTCATGGGCAACGCACTGCGCGGCATGCTGCTCAACGCCTACGCCTTCGGCACGATGGGCACCATCGCCTTCATCGCCGGGATCGGCGCCTTCATCGCCTCGGGCGTCCTGCTGGTCCTCTCGTTCTTCGGCTTCCGTCACGCGAAGCGGGTCAACGACTTCGTCCCGAAGGACATCGTGAGCGGAACCCCGGCCACGGTCTGACCCACTGCAGCCCGTAGCAAGCACCCAGAGCCGCCCCGCTGGTCACCACCAGCGGGCGCGGCTCTTGTCGTGTGCGGGCCGCAGCGTGGCTACTGTGGGCCACATGCTGCCCTGGTCTGCTGAGCTCTCCGGCCGGATCGACGAGCACGTCATCGACAGTGCGCTGCTGCGTGGCAACCCGCTCGGTGACCCACATGAGCGACCGCTCTGGGTCTACCTCCCGCCCGGCTATGACGACGAGCCGGACCGCCGCTACCCGAGCGTCTATGTCATCCAGGGGTACACCGGCCAGCTGGCCATGTGGCGCAACCGGCCCCCGTTCCGCCAGCCGTTCCTCGAGACGGCCGACGCCGTCTTCGCCGGCGGCGAGGCGCCCCCGACGATCGTCGTCTACGTCGACGCGTGGACGGCCTACGGCGGCAGCCAGTTCGTCGACTCCCCCGGCACCGGCCGCTACCACTCGTACCTCTGCGACGAGATCGTCCCGTTCGTCGACGGCCGCTACCGGACGATTCCGGACCATGCGCACCGCGCCATCGCCGGCAAGTCGAGTGGCGGTTTCGGCGCGATGATCACGCCCATGCTTCGTCCGGACCTGTTCGGCGCGCTGGCCACCCACGCCGGTGACTCGCTCTACGAGTACTGCTACATCCCGGACTTCGCCAAGGCCGTCCGCCACCTGCGCGACTACGACGGCGACATCACCACGTGGTGGGAGGACTTCCGCGCGACGGACCGCCTTCACGAAGGAGGCCGACCAGACGCTGCTCATGCTGCTCGGCGTCGCCGCCTGCTTCTCAGCGGCACCCGACGGTACACCGCTGCTGCCGTTCGACCAGACGAGCGGCCGACTCGTGCCGGACGTGTGGCAGCGCTGGCTGGACTGGGACCCGGTGCGCATGGTGGACCGCTACGCCGACGCGGTGCGGTCCTGGCAAGCGGTATGGATCGACGCAGGCACCCGCGACGAGTGGTTCCTCGACCTGGGAGCCCAGGCGTTCCACTCGGAGGTGCGGCGAGCCGGGTTGCAGGACGAGCGGATCCACTTCGAGACCTTCGATGCGGGCCACGGCGCCATCGAGTACCGCTATCCCCTCGCCCTGGCCTGGCTCGCACAGCGCATCGCGCCCTGAGCTGCCTCTCGCTGGTCACCCCGTCCGTGGCGGACGGGACCTGGCGCGGGGCGACTCAGCCGAAGAGGCGGAGCAGGACGTCGGGTTGCACGCTGACCACCGCCAGGAGGGCAGAGCTGACGACCAGGCCAGCAATGATGATCCGGCGGTTGCCCGGCCCCCGGGGGACGGGCTGCCTTGTCTGGGTGGTCTGGGTGGTCTGGGTCCTTTCGGCGGGCTCTCCAGCACCGGTGACCTCGGCCGTCGTCACGACCGGCCGCAACCACCGCAGGTACACGGCGACCCCGAGCACGGCGTTGGCGGCCGCGATGACGGCAAGCCAGATCCAGCCCTCGACGACAACGGGGCGAAGGGCGACGATCTTGCCGACGAGTCCGATGATGCCCGGTGGCAGGCCGGCCAGGGACATCAGGGCCAGCCCGAGGGCTCCTGCACGCCACGGGCTGCGCCGCCACAGGCCCTCATACGACTCCAGGGATCGACCAGACCCCGACCGCTCGCGCACCGTCAACGCAACGACGGCGAAGGCGACGGCGGTCGCGGCGACATAGGTGAGCAGGTAGATCCCGGAGGCGCGGTTCCCGAGGGGGGAGACGCTGACCAGCGGCAGCACGACCCAACCGGCCTGCGCGACAGTCGACCACGCGAGCAGGCGCACCACGTCGTTCTGCCTCAGCGCCATGATGTTGCCGACCGTCATGCTGAGCGCGGCGAGCAACGCGATCGCACCGAGGGCGGAGGCACCGAGCACACTGACCGCTCGCAGCACGACCAGCAGAGCGGCGAGCGCCCCGATCTTCGACACGGTCGCGAGGAAGGTGGCGACAGGGACCGTGGCGCCGGAGTACGCCGTCGGGGTCCACGCGTGGAACGGCACGAGCGACAGCTTGAAGGCGAGCCCCGCAATGATGAGGACGACGGCGAGGCCGAGGATCGCGGTCGAGGTGTCCGGGAAGGCCACGGAGGCGGGTCCGGCGGACTCGACGTGGTAGCCCTCGCCGAGAAGGGCCGCGTTGGCGTCGAGCATCGGGGTGCCTGTTGCGACGAGCCAGAGCGCCGCGCCGAGCACGAGCAGCGCGAAGGACACGAGCGAGGTGACGAGCAGCTGGACCGCACCAGCGACGGCACCCCGGCCGCCCCTGAGGGCGACGAGCCCGATCACGGGCAGCGTGGCGATCTCGAGCGCGATGAGCCAGGTGCCCAGGTCCCGGCTCGCGGCCACGACGACGGTCCCGGCGAAGGAGACGAGGAACAGGATCGCCTCGATCGGTTCCCTGGTGCCGTCGGCGGCGGCTCGGGCTCGCGCGCGTGGCCAGGCCAGGAGCACGACGATGAGCGCAGCGACCCCCGCCCCCAGCTGGAGCGAGCTCGTCAGCGAGTCGGCCTGCCAGAAGCAGGTCTGGGGCAACCCCGCGACACCGGTCTGCAGGGTCCCCGAGCCGACGGATTCGCTCGTCGGCTCGACGCACAACGTCGCCTGCGCGTCACCCGGGACCTGGGCCAGGCCCGGGATCGTGGCTGCGGACGCCCCGAGGATGGCGAGCACTGCGATGACGTAGGGCGGCTGCCGCAGACTGGGCCGGACGAGGTCGGCGATGAGGACGAGGACGGCTCCCCCGATCGGGATGAGCGCCGGCAGCAGCGTGCCGTAGTCGATGGCGAGGCCGGTCATCGGGCCACTCCCGACAGGAGGGCCGCGGCGTCGAGCTCGGAGATGGTGAGCAGGAGGTGCGGCGCCACACCCAGGGTGAGCATGACCGCGATGAGACTGACGACGACGACCCACCGGATGCCGCGCTCGTCCGCGACGACGTCCCTGGCCACGGTGTCGGTCTCGGGCGCGCCCTCCCCGGCCCAGAGGATCCGGGCGACGCGGAGGGCGTAGGCGGCCGCGAGGGCGATACCGACGGCGCCGACCACCACTGTCGCGCGCAGCACCCCGACGTTGACCCCCTCGGCCGGCGACCACGCGGCATAGAGGGCGAGGAACTCGCCCCAGAAGCTGACCAGACCGGGCAGGCCCAAGGCGGCCGCGAGACCGAAGACGAAGGCGATGCCGAAGCGGGGCGCGCGGTCGCGCAGCGCCACTCGCGGGACGGTGAGGTCGGCCGAGCCCCACTGCTCCTTGAGGTCCCCGACGAGGAAGAAGAGCAGCGCCGCCACGATCCCGTGCGCGATGTTGCCGAAGAGTGCCGCCTGGAGCCCGGTGTGGCTTCCCGAGGCGATGGCGATGGCGATGAACCCCATGTGGGCCACGGAGCTGTAGGCGATGAGCCGCTTGAGGTCCCGCTCCACGAGGCAGGCGAGGCCTCCCCAGATCGTTCCGACGGCGCCGAGGACGGCGAGCGCGGGACTCAGCGCCGCCACCCCGTCCGGGACCGCGGCGACCGCGAGCCGGACGATGCCGTAGGTGCCCATCTTGAGCAGGACCGCGGCGAGCAGCACCGACCCGGCCGTCGGCGCGATGGTGTGAGCCGACGGGAGCCAGGTGTGCAGCGGCCAGAGCGGCACCTTGACGGCGAGCCCGGTGAGCAGAATCGCGGCGATCGCGATCTGGAGACCGCGCGAGAGCCCCTTACCGTGCAACTGTCCGAGGAGCGTCAGGTCGGACGTGCCCTGGTGGGCCACGAGGAACAGGATGCCGATGAGCATCAGCGTCGACCCGAAGACGGTGAACAGGATGAACCGGCCCGACGCGTCGGCACGTGCCGTGTCGCGGACGTGCTCGTCGCCGAACCGCCGGATGAGCAGCCACATCGGCACCAGCACGACCTCGAAGGCGATGAAGAAGAGCAGGGCGTCACGCGCGAGGAACGTCGCGAGGGCACCGGCCTCGATGAGCAGGATGCAGCCCAGGTAGGTCGAGCGTGACCCGCCCTGCGGGGTTGGCGCCGCGAGGGCATGGAGCACGACCGCCACGACGAGCAGCGCCGTGAACAGGACCAGGGCCGCCGAGATGCCGTCCACGGCGAAGTGCCAACGGATCCCCAGACTGCGGATCCACGGCACGTCGACGCTCTGGCTGCCTGCCACGACGGCCACGGCCAGCCCGGCGGTGACGAGTGCGGCGACGAGCGCGCCGATGGCGACGCCCGGCTCGGTCCTGCTGGCGGTGCCAGTCGGCATCGCCAGCAGGACGGTGGCCGCGAGGAGCGGCACGAGGAGGAGCAGCGTCACAGCCATGCCGCCACCCCCACTGCGACGACCATGCCGACGCCGACGACGAGGCCGACGATGGCCAGGGAAGGGATGGCGCGGTGGCTGCGCTCGCCCAGGCGGCCGAGCCCACGCGTTGCCACGACGGTCGCGCGCGGGTAGGCATCGACCACGTCCCGGTCCAGCACGACGACGAGCCGCGCCAGGGCGGTGACCGCCATCCCGAAACGGGCATAGGCGGTATCGGCTCCGAAGCCGCGCTCGGCACCCGCCCGCACCCCGGCGGGCACCCGATCGGCGACGTCCTCGTGCCCACCGCGGCTGAGGACCCAGACCTCGAATGCGGCACCGGTGATGAGCAGGATCGACAGGACTGCCGTGAGCCAGCCGAGGTTGAGCGCCCCCTCGACGGTGGTGAGGAAGAGCGTGCCGACCACCGTCAACACGGCCAGGCCCGCGACCGCGAAGGCGCCCGACAAGGTGATGGACGCGTGACCCTCGCCTCCTGCGTGCGGCTCCGGCACCTCAAGCCCTTCGTCGTCGGAGAGGGCTCGGGCCTCGGCAACGGCGCCGGTCAGGCGGGCCGGAGTCAACGCGGCCGCCTTCCCGGACGGGTCGAACGGCCCGTCGAGGAGCAGCCAGACCCGCGTGCAGTAGGCCGCCGTGAGGAAGACGGTGATCAGCAGCGCAACGAGGACCAGCCAGGCTCCCAACCCGACACCCTCCGCGACGCCTTCGAGGGCGGTGTCGATGACGGTCTCCTTGGTGAAGAAGCCGATGAGCGGAGGAACGCCGGCCAGGGCCGCCAGCCCGATGGCCATCGACCAGCGCAGCGCTCCGCGCAGCCGCAGGCGACCGCGCATCCGGGCCAGCGCCGTCCCCCCGACGAGGACGGCGATCCAGCCGACGCCGAGGAACAGCAGCGCCTTGAAGAAGGCGTGACCGATGAGGTGGGAGACCCCCGGCACCGGGCCGACCTCAGCCGGGGCCGCGGCCAGCGCGCCGAGCATGATGGCGACCTGGCTCAGCGTGGAGTAGGCCAGCAACCGCTTGACGTCGCTCTGCAGCAGGGCGAGCCCAGCGGCATACACCATCGTGACGGCAGCGAGCACCGCGAGCAGGAGCCGTGCCCCGTCGTCGACGGCGTAGAGGGAGAACAGGCGGGCGATGACGTAGGTGCCGGCGGCGACCATCGTCGCCGCGTGGATGAGGGCCGACGCCGGGGTCGGGCCCTCCATGGCGTCGGGGAGCCAGTCGTGGAAGGGGAAGAGGCCCGACTTGCCCGCCACGCCGATGAGCACGCCGACGAGGCCAACGGTGAGCAGAGCGTCCGACCCGGGGACGGTGAGCACGTCGAGCAGGTCGGTGCTGCGGGCTCGCACCGCCAAGGCGATCAGCCCGACGACCATGCCGATGTCCGCCACGCTCGTGACGACGAAGGCCTTGTAGGCCGCTCGGCGTGCGGCGTATCGCTCGCTGTCGTGCCCGATGAGCAGCCAGGAGCACCAGCCCATGATCTCCCAGCCCACGAGGGTCAGAACGAGGTCGGAGGACTGCACGACGAGGAGCATCCCGGCTGCGAAGAGGGAGATCGTCGCGGCGAACTGGCCAGCGCGCTTGTCGTCGCGCATATACCAGACGCTGAAGACCTGGATCGCGAGCACGACGAGGGCGACGACGAAGCTGACGAGTCCGGAGAGACGGTCGGAGAGCAGGTGCAGCGGGACGCTGAGGTCGAGGAGTGGCAGGCCGCCCAGCGAGTCGATGTCCGTGGCGCGAACCGGGGCAATCCACTGGAGCAGACCCAGGACGGTCACGACGGCGGCCGCCCCGACCGCGATCCCCGAGGCGATCACCCGCCGGCGCCGGGCGAGCAGGCCGAGGAGTCCCGCGAGGGCGGGGACCAGGACCATGAGGCGGACGACCCAGGTCACGAGACTCCCTCCGGCAGACGACGGTCTCGCTCGTCAGACGGCTGCTCAGCAGTGTCCGGCGGCGCCACGTCGACCACTCCGGCCTCGCTGGTCTCCACCGCCTCGCCCGCGTCATCGCCGTCGGTCGGCTCGGGCTCGTCCGTGAGGTCGGGGGTCGCCGTCAGGTCGATGTGGCCGAACCGGCGGAACATCACCAGGATGATCGCGAGGGCCACGACGACCTCGGCCGCCGCAATGGTGATGACGAAGAGGGCGAGCACGGGGCCGGCCGCGAAGGGCACGCCAGAACGCGAGCCGGCGGTCACGAGAAGCAGGTTCGCGGCGTTGAGGATGAGCTCGACGCCGATGAGGACGAGCACGGCATTGCGCCGGGCCAGGACTCCGTAGACGCCGATCCCCGCGAGCACCGCAGCCAGCGCGGCGGGGTAGACGAGGCTCATCGCACGTCCCCCTCGTGCTGGAGGACGAGGCGTGACACCGCGAATGCCGTGATGAGGGCGACGAGCAGGAGCACCGACAACAGCTCGAAGGGCCAGACCCACGTGCCGAAGATGGCCTCCCCGATCTGGGGCGTCCCGGGCACGTCGGCGGCCACGTCGGCGGTGGCGAAGAACGGCATGAGCACCGATGCGAGCAGTGCCGCGGTCGCACCTCCCAAGACGCTCGCCAGAGTGCGCTGCCACGGCGCCGTGTCGATCTGCGGGTGCGGTCCGATCGGTGCCCGCGTCAGCATGAGGGCGAAGAGGACGAGCACGACGATCGCCCCGACATAGACGAGCAGCTGGACCAGTCCGACGAGCTCCTGGCCGAGCACGACGTAGGCGCCGGCGAGGGCACCGAGCGAGACGAGCAGCCAGAGCGCGGCGTGGACGACCTGCTTCGTGGTGACGGACAGCAGGGCGGAGAGCGCTGTGATGACGCCGACGACGACGAAGGCGATCTCGCGGGACGTCACGCGTCACCGTCCCCGGGATCGGCGTCGTTCTCAAGCCTTCCGCGTCGCCGCTGGCTTCCCCACCGTTTGCCCCGGGAGTGATGCCCGTACCGGCGCGCCGCACCCGTGTCGCCGCGGGGCCGGCCTCCCCGGGGGCGCCTCGCGCCGGCCGGGGCGGGCGCGACGACGCGACGAGCTCGGCTGGGTCGGCACTGCCGGGGTCGAGCGCGGCGGGAGGGGGGACCGTGGCCATCCAGGCGCCCAGCCGGTCCTTCTCGTGGATCAGGTCGCGGATGTCGAGCTCGGCGTACTCGAACTCCGGGCTCCACCACAGCGCGTCGAACGGGCACACCTCGACGCAGATCCCGCAGTACATGCACAACGAGAAGTCGATGGCGAAGCGGTCGAGCACGTTGCGCTGGCGGGCCCGCCCGCCGGGCGTCGTCGCGGGGATCTCCTCCTTGTGGGAGTCGATGTAGATGCACCAGTCCGGGCACTCGCGCGCGCAGAGCATGCAGGAGGTGCAGTTCTCCTCGGTGAGCGCGATGACGCCGCGCGACCGCGGTGGCAGCTTGGGTGCGACGTCGGGGTACTCCGCCGTGTGCGCGGGGCGGGTCATGGTGCGCGCCGTCGCGGCGAGGCCCTTGACGAGACCCGGCAGTATGCCGCTGGGCTTGCTCGCGTGCCGCCCGCCGTTGCGGGTGGGCTGGGTCTCCTTCGGTCCACTGTCCGTCGAGTGTGCGGTTGGCGCCGCACCAGCTTCCGTCGACTGTGCAGTTCGTGCCGCATCCGGCACGTCGGTCGAGTGTGCAGAATCTGCCGGTTCCGTCATCGCATCATCACCACCCCCACAGCCGTGATCGCGAGCTGCAGCAACGCGATCGGGACGAGCCAGACCCAGGCGAGCCGCTGGAGCTGGTCCTCGCGCAGCCGCGGCCATGACACCCGCAGCCAGATGATGACCACCGCGACGATGAAGCCCTTGAGCAGGGTCCACAGCCAGCCGAGCCAGTCCTCCGCCGGCCCCGACCAGCCGCCGAGCCAGGCGACCGCGAAGAGGAGGGAGAAGACGACGATCCCGGCGTACTCGGCGAGCAGGAAGAAGGCGAAGCGCAGGCCCGTGTACTCGGTGAAGACGCCGAAGACGAGCTCGGAGTCGGCGATCGGCATGTCGAAGGGCGGACGCTGTAGCTCCGCGACCGCCGCCACGAAGAACACGAATGCGCCCGGCGCCTGCCAGAGCAGCCACCACGGTGTCCAGGCCTCGGCGATGCCGACGAGCGACAGCGTTCCCGCCGCCAGCGCGATGGATGCCACGGCGAGCACCATGGGCAGCTCATAGCTGAGCGAGCTGGGCGGCTGCGCGCATGGCACCGAGGAGGGAGTACTTGCTCGCCGAGGCCCACCCGCCCATGAGGAGGCCG
The DNA here is from genome assembly GCA_963826445.1 of uncultured Actinomycetota bacterium. GTDB lineage: Bacteria > Actinomycetota > Actinomycetes > Actinomycetales > Dermatophilaceae > Intrasporangium. The sequence goes on along the minus strand of CAWGXD010000026.1, from coordinate 69,538 downwards.
ATGATCCCGACGCCCGTCGCGGCGAGCACGAAGAGCGCGCTGCCCGGCACCTCGGCAGCGACCACGCTGGGCGACAGCGGGATCACCGCCAGTGCGACGAGGTAGGGAATGAGCGCGACGAAGGGAGCGAGCCGGAACACCCACCGGTCGGCGCGCGCCGGCGTGATGTCTTCCTTCTGGACGAACTTCACGCCGTCGGCGACGAGCTGGGCCCACCCATGGAAGCCGCCGGCGTACATCGGCCCGAGCCGGCCCTGCATGTGGGCCATGACCTTGTGCTCGGTCTGCCCGACGAGCAGCGGCAGCACGAGGAAGGCCGCGAGCACCGCGATGGCGCGCAGCACGACCTCGAGGATGGTCCAGCCCTCGCTCATCGCGGGCCCCACTCCGGCCCGGGCACGCCCGGAGCCTGCACCCGTCGACGTCCGGGCGACCCGTCGCCGCTGCCCACCCCATGGCCCTCGCCCGGCTCCTTCGCGCCGGGCCACGGCTTCGAGGCGCGGGCGGCAAGAACGAACGACTTGCGCAGCGGCGTGCCCTCGAAGCCGTCCGGCAGCAGCAGGGGCCGCAGCCCGAGCCCGGTCCCGTCGTCGAAGCCGTCGAAGTCGATGCCGAACATCTCGTGGGTCTCGCGCTCGTGCCAGGCCGCCCCGTGGAAGACGCCGGTGATCGACGGCACCGGCAGCCCCTCGGGGGCCCGGGTGCGCACGAGGACGGACTCGAGGCGGCCCGGCTCGCCGACACCCTGCACACGGATGAGGTGGCAGACGATGTCGAAGCCGGCCACCGCCGCCTCGTCCTCCGCAGGCACGGCGTCCGTCTGGTCGACGGCGGTGAGCCAGTCGAAGTAGGAGTAGCCCTCGTCGCGGAGCGCGAGCACGGTCGAGGACCACTCCCCGAAGGGCACGTCCCGGACGTCAGTGACCTTCACGGGTCACCGCCTGACCGTCAGTCCGTATGCCGACCCCCGGGTGGCTCCGCCCCCCGTGAACCCCCCCGGTACTCACCTCGGGCTTGGTCACGATCGGACGGCTCACATCGCCTGCGGTGGCCAGCCGGGTCCCCGCGTAGCGGCCGCGAAGCTTGGCGCCGGACAGACGCTCCTTGGCGATCTGCTCCTGGAGCCGGATGATGCCGTGGAGCAGCGCCTCGGGGCGCGGCGGGCACCCGGGCACGTAGACGTCGACGGGGATGATCGGTGTCGACACCCTTGGTGACGGAGTAGGAGTCCCAGTAGGGGCCGCCCGAGTTGGAGCAGGCGCCGAAGGAGATGACGTACTTCGGCTCCGGCATCTGGTCGTAGAGACGCCGGATCGCCGGGGCCATCTTGTCGGTGACCGTCCCGGAGACGACCATGAGGTCCGCCTGGCGCGGACCGGGGGCGAACGGGATGACGCCGAGGCGGATGAAGTCGTGCCGACCCATCGAGGTCGCGATGAACTCGATGGCGCAGCAGGCGAGTCCGAAGTTGAAGACCCAGAGCGAGTAGCGCCGGCCCCAGTTGAGCACGACCTTGATCGGCTTCGGGGCGTGCTCCGCGAGCACCCCCACCCGACCCTCGACAGGACGGACGGTGGGCATCGGGAGACCAACCGGATTGCTCATCGCACCCACTCCATCACACCCACCTCAGCAGACCACGGCGGGCCGCGTGCGCCAGTCCGAGGACGATGACGCCGATGAAGATGCCCATCTCGACCAGGCTGGCGGTGCCGATGTCGGCCGATCGCGAGCACGTCGGCCCAGGGGAAGAGGTAGACCGCGTCGACGGCGAAGACCACGTAGAGGAAGGCGTACACGAAGTAGCGGACCTTCGTCTGCGCCCAGCCCTCACCGACCGGGTCGACGCCGGACTCGTAGGTGGTCAGCTTGCCGACATGCGGGGCGTGGGGGGCGAGCAGACGCCGGACGACCATGGCGACCGTCACGAGGAGCAGGCCGGCCACGAGGACGGCTGCGACGGCGACATACCCGGACATGCCGGCCAGCCTAGCGATGCCGGAACCTCCGTGGTGTCGCGACCACGCCCCTCCTCGCCAGCCCACTCCCAGCACCGTCGCGCGCAGCCTGCGGTTCTTCGCCCCGGCGACGTGGTGGCGGGCTGGGAGCGAGCCCAGCGGCATACGGGAGCCTCTCGGGACGCAGCACGTGCGCAGGGCGACATGTCCATACAATGACAACCTGCACAAACCTGAATGTCGCGCGAACTAGCATGGGTATTGGACCCCTCGGGAAGACTTGGGTCAATGTCTAGGAAACGCTTAGGACGTCGCAGAGCATGAGCACCAAACTGGTCCAGAAGCTCGATCGCGTGGTCATTCGTTTCGCCGGGGACTCCGGCGACGGCATGCAGTTGACCGGCGACCGGTTCACCTCACAGACGGCGTTGCTGGGCAACGACCTGTCGACGCTGCCGAACTTCCCGGCGGAGATCCGTGCTCCGCAGGGGACGTTGCCGGGCGTCTCGAGCTTCCAGCTGCACTTCGCCGACCACAACGTGTTGACGCCGGGCGACCGGCCGGACGTGCTGGTGGCGATGAACCCGGCCGCGCTGAAGGCCAACCTGCGCGACCTGCCGCGCGGGGCGCACGATCATCGTCAACACGGACGAGTTCACCAAGCGCAACCTCGCCAAGGTGGGGTACGCGAGCGAACCCGCTCGAGGACGGCTCGCTGGAGAGCTATCACGTGCACGCGGTGGGGTTGACGTCGATCACCGTCGAGGCGCTCGCATCGTTCACCGGGCTGACCCGCAAGGAGAAGGAGCGGGCGAAGAACATGTTCGCGCTGGGCCTGCTGTCGTGGCTGTACACGCGGCCGATGGAGGGCACCGAGGCGTTCCTCAAGAGCAAGTTCGGCGGCAACCCCGACATCCTCGAGGCGAACCTCGCGGCGCTGCGCGCGGGGTACAACTACGGCGAGACGACCGAGGACTTCGCGGTCTCCTACGAGGTCGTCGCCGGCGACGATGCGCTCGGGGCCGTACCGCAACGTGACCGGCAACGTCGCGCTGTCGCTGGGGCTGGTCGCCGCAGCGCACCGGGCGCGGCTGCCGCTGTTCCTCGGCTCCTACCCGATCACGCCGGCCAGCGACATCCTGCACACGCTGGCGGGGCTCAAGCGCTACGGCGTGGCGACGATGCAGGCCGAGGACGAGATCGCCGGGGTCGGGGCGGCGCTCGGCGCGTCCTTCGGCGGCGCGTTCGGCGTGACGACGACCTCCGGGCCCGGGGCTCGCGCTCAAGGCCGAGACGATCGGGTTCGCCGTGTCGCTGGAGCTGCCGCTCGTCGTCTGCGACATCCAGCGCGGCGGCCCGTCGACCGGGTTGCCGACCAAGACCGAGCAGGCCGACCTGCTGCAGGCGCTCTTCGGGCGCAACGGCGAGTCCCCGGTGGCCGTCGTGGCGCCGGCGACCCCGGCCGACTGTTTCGACATCGCCATCGAGGCGGTGCGCATCGCGACGACCTACCGCACGCCGGTCATCGTCCTGTCCGACGGCTACCTCGCCAACGGGTCGGAGCCGTGGCGGCTGCCCAGGACCGCGGAGCTGCCCGACCTCAGCGTCGAGTTCGCGACCGAGCCGAATGACGTGACGGCCGACGGGGCGCCGGTCTTCCACCCGTACCTGCGCGACCCGGAGACCCTCGCCCGGCCGTGGGCGATCCCGGGCACGCCCGGCCTGGAGCACCGGATCGGCGGCATCGAGAAGGCCGACGTCACCGGCAACATCTCCTACGACCCCGACAACCACGACCAGATGGTCCGGCTTCGCCAGGCCAAGATCGACGGCATCGCCGACACGATCCCGCCGCTCGCGGTCGACGACCCGACCGGCGACGCCGAGGTCCTCGTCGTCGGCTGGGGCTCGACGTATGGCCCGATCGCGGCCGGCGTACGCCTGGCCCGGGCGGCCGGTGCCCGTGTGGCCCAGGCGCATCTGCGCCACCTCAACCCGTTCCCCGCCAACACCGGGCAGGTGCTGCGCCGCTACCAGCGCGTCATCGTGCCCGAGATGAACCTCGGGCAGCTCGCGATGCTGCTGCGCGCGCAGTTCCTCGTCGACGTCCAGTCGCACACCTCGGTGCGCGGGCTGCCGTTCCAGGCCGCCGAGATCGCCGACGTCATCAGCCATGTCATCGGGACGCCGTGCAGTCGGCGAGTCCCGTCCCAGAGAGCATGCCGGAGAGTGTGCAGGGAGCATGAAGGAGATGGCCAAGTGACACCACCGACCTTGGCATGCCGACCCACCCCGTGTCCCCAGTCGAGGCCGGTGGGCGTCGCAGCGGCATCGCGGCCGTGCCCGCGCTCGGCGACGGCGACCGCGCTGACGAAGAAGGACTTCACCTCCGACCAGGAGGTGCGCTGGTGCCCCGGGCTGCGGCGACTACGCGATCCTCGCCGCGGTGCAGGGCTTCCTGCCCGAGCTCGGGCCTCAAGCGCGAGAACATCGTCTTCGTCTCGGGCATCGGGTGCAGCTCGCGCTTCCCGTACTACCTCGACACCTACGGCATGCACTCGATCCACGGCCGCGCCCCGGCCATCGCGACCGGGCTGGCGGCGACGCGCGAGGACCTGTCGGTCTGGGTCGTCACCGGTGACGGCGACGCCCTGTCGATCGGCGGCAACCACCTCATCCACGCGCTGCGCCGCAACGTCAACCTCAAGATCCTGCTCTTCAACAACGAGATCTACGGCCTGACGAAGGGGCAGTACTCCCCCACCTCGCACGTCGGGCAGGTGACGAAGTCGACGCCCGCTCGGCTCGCTCGACACCCCCTTCAACCCGGTGTCCCTCGCGCTCGGCGCCGAGGCGAGCTTCGTCGCGCGGACCATGGACTCCGACCGCCAGCACCTGACGTCGGTGCTGCGCGCGGCGGCCGAGCACCGTGGGTCGGCGCTCGTCGAGATCTACCAGAACTGCCCGATCTTCAACGACGGCGTCTTCGACGTGCTCAAGGACCGCACCGAGGCGGCCGCCCGCATCCTGCACCTCGACCGACGGCGAGGAGGTCGCGGCCGGCGGACGACCGGTCGTCGTGCGCGACGACCGCGGCGTCGCTCGACCGTCGTGCCGCGCGCCGAGGCCGACCCGGCGCGGATCGTCGTGCACGACGCCTCGGCGACCAGACCCCGTCGGCGGCGTTCGCGCTCTCCCGCCTCGACTGCCCCGACCTCGGCCACGTGCCGATGGGGATCTTCCGCAACGTGCAGCGCCCGACCTACGACGACCCGCTGCGCGAGCAGATCGCCTCGGCCCGCACGGGCGAGGTCACCGACGCCGACATCGACGCCCTGCTCGCCGGCAGGGACACCTGGACCGTGGGGGCGTGACCGCCCGCGAGACCGTCGACGACCGCCCCGTCGAGCCGACACGCGGCTCGCACCGCACCCGGCGCCGCACGGCGAGGTCGGGCGCGGCATGCTGCTCGGCTTCGCGGCATACGGCCTCTGGGGCCTCTTCCCGCTCTACTTCGACGCGCTCAAGCCCGCCGGGCCGTGGGAGATCCTCGCCCACCGCATCCTCTGGACCCTGCTCTTCTGCGTCGTCGTGCTGCTCGTCGTGCGCGACCTCGGCTGGATCCGGCCGCTGCTGCGTCGGCCCCGGCTGCTCGCCGGCACCACCGTCGCGGCCGTGCTCATCGCGGTCAACTGGGTCGTCTACGTCGCCGCCGTGACCTCGGGCAACACGTCCGAGGCGGCGCTCGGCTACTTCCTCAACCCCCTCGTCACCGTCGCCCTCGGCGTCGTCGTGCTCGGCGAGCGCCTGCGCGTGCTCCAGTGGGTCGCGGTCGGCGATCGGCGTCGTCGCCGGCATCTACCTCGGCGGTCTCGGGCGGTCGCGTGCCGTGGATGGCGCTGACGCTGGCCGTGTCGTTCGCGCTCTACGGCCTGACGAAGAAGAAGGTCGGGCGTCAGCCTCGAGGCGATCCACGGCCTCACCGTCGAGACCGTCGTGCTCGCCCCGGTCGCCGTCGTCGCTGCTCCTCGTCGTCGGCGCGCCAGGGCGGCCTCGCCTTCGGGCGGCACGGCGCGCGTGCACACGTCGCTGCTCGTCCTGTCGGGCGTCGTCGACCGCGGTGCCGCTGCTGCTGCTTCGCCGCCGCGGCGCGGCGCATCCCGCTCGTCACGATCGGGCTCATCCAGTTCATCACCCCGGTCATGCAGCTGCTCTGCGCGGTGCTCCTGCTCGGCGAGCACATGCCCGCCGAGCGGTGGGTCGGCTTCGGCATCGTCTGGCTCGCGCTCATCGTCCTCACCATCGACTCCCTCCTCAGCCTCGCGCCGCGCGACGCCGAGCGGCCGCGCGACCTCCCGTCGACGACTGCCCGCGCTGAGCCGGATCGAAGCACAGTCCGCGGTCGCCAACTGCTGCTTCGCGGTGGCAGACTGCGCGGAGTGAGCGACATCGCCCTCGGCACCCGCACCGGTCGGTTCGTCATCGCCGCCGCCGTGCTCGGCTCGGGCATGGCCCTGCTCGACGGCACCGTCGTCAACGTCGCGCTCGTCCGGATCGGCGAGGAGCTCGGCGCGAGCCTGGCCGAGCTGCAGTGGATCACCAACGGCTACCTGCTCGCGCTCGCGTCGCTCATCCTGCTGGGCGGCTCGCTCGGTGACCGCTTCGGCCGGCGGCGCGTCTTCGTCATCGGGGTCGTCGTGGTTCACCGTCGCCTCCGCTCGCCTGCGGGCTCGCGCAGTCCCCCGGGCAGCTCATCGTCGGCCGGGTGCTCCAGGGCGTCGGCGGCGCGCTGCTCACCCCCGGCAGCCTGTCGATCATCCAGGCCGTCGTTCCGGCGCGAGCGACCGCGGCAAGGCCATCGGCACCTGGTCCGGACTCGGCGGGATCGCCGCGGCCATCGGGCCCTTCGTCGGCGGGTGGCTCGTGCAGTACGCCTGCTGGCGCTGGGCCTTCCTGCTCAACCTGCCGCTCGGGCGCGGCGACCGTGTGGATCGCGCAGACCTGCCGTGCCGGAGACCCGTGACGAGTCCGCGCCGACCGGCAGTTCGACGTCGCCGGGCGCGATGCTCGCCACGCTGCGCCCTGGGCGCTGACGACCTTCGCGCTGATCCAGCACGAGTCGCTCGGCGCGGGGGCCGCCGTCGGCGTCGCCTGCCTCGCGCTGGCGATCGGCGCCGCCTTCGCAGTCGTCGAGCGGCGCAGCTCCCACCCGATGGTGCCAGCCGGCCCTCTTCGCCTCGCGCCAGTTCAGCGCCGCCAACGCGCATGACCCTGCTCGTGTATGCCGCCCTCGGCGCGGTCTTCTTCTTCCTCACCCTCCAGCTGCAGACCGTGCTCGGCTACGGTCCGCTGCTGGCCGGCATGGCCTCGCTCCCTGCCCGTCACCGTGCTCATGCTGCTCCTCGCCGCCCGGGGCGGCGAGCTCGGCGTCCCGCATCGGCCCGCGCCTGCCGATGACCGTCGGGCCCCTCGTGTGCGCCGTCGGGCCCTGCCTGCTCTCCGGCGTCGGCGCCGGCTCGACCTACTGGACCGGCGTCCTGCCCGGCGTCACCGTCTTCGGCCTCGGCCTCACGCTGCTCGTCGCGCCGCTCACCGCCACCGTTCTCGCCGCCGCCCCGGACCGCTACGCCGGAGTCGCCAGCGGGGTCAACAACGCCGTCGCCCGGGCCGGCAGCCTGCTCGCGGTCGCCGCCCTCCCGGCCGTCGTCGGCCTGAGTGGCGCCGACTACGCAGTAGCCCGAGGCGTTCTCGTGCGGCATACCGGCAGCGATGTCGATCTGCGCCGGGCTGCTCGCCGCCGGCGGCGTCGTGTCGTGGCTGCTCATCCGCAATCCCCAGCCCACCGCCATCGTCCGCGGCCCCGCCCGGCACTGAGGTCACGGCCGGTGGGGAGCCAGCCCAGCGGCATACGGCACCTGCGGGGTGGTCTTGCGCGGGCTCGGAGGGGTGTCCCGGCACGGCGATCGGGCACGCAACGCGCGTCACTGACATCGATGAGGTGCGAGGATCGGGGCGCTGACATCGGAAGCCTTGAGGAGGCAGAGTGATGACCAGTACGACTGCAACCACGGGAATCGCCGACTACTCCGACGACGACCTGGCCCTGGACCTGCGGTGGTGGGCGGCAGCGAACTACCTCACCGTCGGGCAGATCTACCTCAAGGACAACGCGCTGCTGCGCGAGCCGCTCAGCATCGACCACGTCAAGCCCGGCTGCTCGGCCACTGGGGCACCTGCCCGGGGCTCTCGATGCTCTACGCCCTGCTCAACAGGCTCATCAGGCGCACCGGGTCCGACTGGATCTACATCACCGGGCCCGGGCCACGGCGGGCCCGCCCTCGTCGCGGGCGCATGGCTCGAGGGCACCTACACCGAGACCTACCCGGACGTCACCACCGACGCCGACGGCCTGCTCCGGCTGTTCCGCCAGTTCTCCACGCCCGGCGGCGTGCCGAGCCATGTCAGTGTCCAGACGCCCGGCAGCATCCACGAGGGTGGCGAGCTCGGCTATGCGCTCGCCCACGCCGCCGGCGCGGCTTCGACCATCCGGACCTCTTCGTCGCCTGCGTCGTCGGTGACGGCGAGGCCGAGACCGGCCCGCTGGCCGGTCCTGGCGCCTGTCTCACTTCCCCAACCCCCGCCGCGACGGGGCGGTCCTGCCCGATCCTTCACCTCAACGGGTACAAGATCGCCGGCCCGACCGTCCTCGGGCGCAGCAGCGACGAAGACGTCGTCGGCTACCTCGCGAGCCAGGGCTGGGACCCGGTCGTGGTCAGCGGTGACGACCCCGAGGCGGTCTTCCGCGACCTGTGGCGCGCGCTCGTCACGTCCTACGACGCCATCATCCGCGGCTCCGCGAGACGGCGCGCGCCGATGGCCCCAGCGAGCCGGTGACCCACAGGTGGCCGGCGATCATCCTGCGGACCCCCAAGGGATGGACCGGCCCCGCGGTCGTCGACGGCGTGCAGGTCGAGGGGACGTACCGCAGCCACCAGGTCCCGCTGTCGGGACTGCGGGATGAACCCGAGCCATCTGACCATGCTCGAGGAGTGGATGCGCAGCTACCGACCCGGAGGACCACTTCGATGCCGACGGCCGGCTCGTCGCCGAGCTGGTCGCGCTCGCCCCCGACGGCGACCAGCGGATGGCGGCGACGCCCTACGCCAATGGCGGCCGGCTGCGCGCCGAGCCGCCGCTGCCCGACCTGGGCCACTTCGCCCTCGATGTGCCGCAGCCCGGCCAGCTGCGCGCACGAGACGACCCGGCCGCTCGGCGAGCTGATGCGCGACATCTATGCGGCGACAACGCCGACGGCGGCGGCAGCTTCCGGCTGTTCTGCCCGGACGAGACCGACGCGCAACCGGCTCGGCGCCGTCTTCGAGGTCGACCGACCGCTGCCTGCAGGCGCCGTCCGCGGACGACGACACGCTCTCCCCCGACGGCCGGGTCATGGAGGTGCTCTCCGAGCACCTCTGCCAGGGCTGGCTCGAGGGCTACCTGCTGACCGGCCGGCACGGGCTGTTCGCGACCTACGAGGCCTTCGCGATGGTCTCGGCCTCGATGGCGGTCCAGCACGCCAAGTGGCTGCAGCACGCGCAGCGAGCTGCCGCTGGCGCGCGCCCGTCTCCTCGCTCAACGTCCTGCTGACCTCCACCTGCTGGCGCAACGACCACAACGGCTTCTCCCACCAGGGCCCGGGGCTCATCGACTCGATGCTGCCGCTCGCGGCGAGCGTCGTGCGCGTCTGGCTGCCACCGGACGCCAACAGCCTGCTGTCGATCGCGGACCACTGCCTGCGCAGCCGCGAACACGTCAACCTCATCGTCGTCGACAAGCAGCCCCACCTGCAGTACCTCGACCTCGACGCGGCCGACGCACACTGCGCCGCCGGCGCCGGCATCTGGGAGTGGGCCGGCAACGTCGCCGCCGACGGAGAGGCCCGGACATCGTCCTGGCCTGCGCCGGCGACGTCGCCGACGCAGGAGACGCTGGCCGCGGCCGAGCTGCTGCGCGAGCACGCTCCCGGACCTCGGGTCCGGGTCGTCAACGTCGTCGACCTCATGGCCCTGCTGCCCGAGGCCGACCACCCGCACGGCTTCCCGGACTCTGCTTCGACGAACTGTTCACGACCGACGTCGACGTCATCTTCGCCTTCCACGGCTACCCTCGGGCGGTCCACCAGCTCGTCCACGGCCGGTCCGACCCCGGGCGCTTCCACGTGCGCGGCTTCAGCGAGCAGGGCACGACGACGACACCGTTCGACATGGTGGTACTCAACCGCATGAGCGGTACCACCTCGCCCAGGAGGCGCTGCGCCGCACGCTGCGTCGCCCGCCGGGGGGCAGGCCCTGACGGACTTCTGCACCTCGCAGCTGGCGCGGCACCACCACTACATCCGGGAGCACCTGGAGGACATGCCGGAGGTCCGCGACTGGGTCTGGCCCGGCTGATCGGCACCACCGTCAGCCGGCCGATAGCCTGCCGTGGTGGCAACCAGTGTCTACCTTGCATCCTCCGAGGGCTTGTCGGGCAAGTCCGCCGTCGCCCTCGGAATCCTCGACCAGCTGAGCCGACGGGTCGAGCGAGTCGGCGTCTTCCGCCCGATCGTGCGCTCCCAGAGCGCCGAGAGCGCGGAGAGCGACCACGTGCTCGACCTGCTGCTCTCGCGTCTCGACACCAGGCTCACGGCGGCGGAGGCGTCCGCCGTCGGCTACGAGGACGTCCACCTCGACCCCGAGGGCGCGATGGCCACCATCGTCGACCGCTTCCACGCCGTGGCCGAACGGTACGACGCCATGCTCGTCATCGGCTCGGACTACACGGACGTGACCTCCCCGACCGAGTTCTCCTACAACGCACGCATCGCCGCCAACCTCGACGCGCCGATGGTCCTCGTCATCTCGAGCAAAGGGCGCACGCCCGAGCAGGTGCGGGTCGCGGCGGAGATCGCCTCGGACGAGGCGAGGACGCACCACGCACGCGTGCTCGCCGTCGTGTCGAGCCGGCCGTCCCCATGCCGCTCCCGGCCACGCGGGCGGCGTTGGCGGAGGCACTCGGGGACACAGCGGCATACGTCATCCCGAGCGCTCCGGTGCTGGAGTCGCCCACGGTGGCCGACCTCTGGCCGCCGTCGACGGCACCCTCGTGCACGGTGACGCCGAGCTGCTCGACCGCGAGAGCCTCGGCCTCGTCGTCGCGGCGATGTCGATGCCGCACGTCATCGACCGCCTCTTCGAGGGTGCCACCGTATCGTGCCGGGCGACCGCGACGACGTCGTGCTCGGGCGTGCTGCTCGCCCACCACGCCCGCACCCTGCCGACCCTGTCGGGCATCGTGCTCAACGGCGGCTTCCAGCTGCCCGCCGCAGGTCGACCTGCTGATCGCCGGCCTCGACGTGCGGCTGCCGATCGTCTCGGCCCGCCAGGGCACGATGGCCGACGCGTCGGCCCTCGACCGGGTCGAGGGCCGGCTCACCGCCGAGTCGGCGCGCAAGATCCGGGCCGCCGCTGGCGCTGCTCGACCAGACTCGACGACGCCGACCTCGACGCGCTGGTCGGCGAGGGCTCGGCGCCGCGAGGCGGCCGTCACGCCGCTGATGTTCGAGCACGACCTCGTCGAGCGGGCCCGGGCCGCGGGCGCGCACATCGTGCTGCCCGAGGGCGACGAGGAGCGCATCCTGCGGGCCGCCGACCAGGTGCTCTCGCGCGGCATCGCGCGGCTCACCCTGCTCGGTGACGAGGGCGAGATCCGGCCAGCGCGCCGGCCAGCTCGGCGTCGACATCGACGCGGCGGCGGTCGTCGACCCGGCGACCAGCCCCTGGCGCGAGCAGTTCGCCGAGGAGTACGCCGACGCTGCGGGCGCACAAGGGGATCACCCCCGAGCTGGCCCGCGACCGCGTCGTCGACCCGTCCTACTTCGGCACGATGATGGTGCACGCCGGCCTGGCCGACGGCATGGTCTCCGGCTGCGTCACACCACCGCGCACACGATCCGGCCGGCCCTCGAGGTGGTGCGCACCGCGCCGGGCGTCTCGGTCGTCTCGTCGCGTGTTCATCATGTGCCTGGCCGACCGGGTGCTCGTCTACGGCGACTGCGCCGTCAACCCCGACCCCACCGCCGAGCAGCTCGCCGACATCGCCATCTCGTCGGCCGCGCACCGCCGCAGCGGTTCGGCATCGAGCCGCGCGTGGCGATGCTGTCCTACTCGACGGGGGCGTCCGGCACCGGCGCCGACGTCGAGAAGGTGCGCGCCGCAACCGCGCTGGTCCGCGAGCGGGCGCCGCGAGCTGCTCGGTCGAGGGTCCGATCCAGTACGACGCGGCCGTCGACCCGCGTGGCGCGCGACCAAGCTCAAGGACAGCCCCGTCGCCGGGCGGGCGACGGTGCTCGTCTTCCCCGACCTCAACACCGGCAACAACACCTACAAGGCGGTGCAGCGCAGCGCCGACGCGGTGGCGATCGGGCCCGGTGCTGCAGGGCCTGAACAAGCCGGTCAACGACCTGTCGCGCGGCGCGCTCGTGCGCGACATCGTCAACACCGTCGCCATCACCGCGGTGCAGGCGCAGGCCAGCGCAGTGAGCGCCGTCCGCACGTCCTCGTCGTCAACGCCGGGTCGTCGTCGCTGAAGTACCAGCTGATCGACGCCGACGAGCGGGCGACCGTCGCGGTCGGGCCTGGTCGAGCGGATCGGCGAGGCAGCCGGCACCTGCCACGAGGCTCGGCGGCGCGGCCGCGAGCACCGACGAGACGGTCGACTGCGCCGACCACGGCGCCGCCTTCGCGGCTGTCGCGCGCCGCCCTCGGCCGAGCACGGCCCGCGACTCGACGACGCCGACCTCGTCGCGGTCGGGCCACCGCGTCGTGCACGGTGGCGACGCTTCACCGAGCCCGTCGTCGTCGACGACGACGTCGTCGGCCGCCATGCGCACGCTCTCCCGCTCGCCCCGCTGCACAACCCGGCCAACATCGAGGGCATCGTGCGCGCCCGCGCGCGCGTTCCCCGGCATCCCGCACGTCGCCGTGTTCGACACCGGCTTCCACCGCACGCTGCCGCCGCAGGCCTACACGTATGCCGTGCCGCGCGCGTGGCGCGACGAGCATCACGTGCGCCGCTACGGCTTCCACGGCACGCTCGCACGCCTAGGTGTCGCGGCGCGCCGCGGCGCTGCTCGGCCGCGCCGTCGAGGACGCGAACATCGTCGTCCTGCACCTCGGCAACGGCGCGAGCGCGTCCGCCGTCGACGGCGGGCGCAGCGTCGACACGTCGATGGGCCTCGTCCCCGCTCGAGGGGCTGGTCATGGGCACCCGCTCCGGCGACGTCGACCCGGCGCTCGCCGGCGCACCTGGCCCGGCGCCGGGCTGTCGGCGGAGGACTACGACCGCGCGCTCAACCAGGAGAGCGGGCTGCTAGGGCCTCGCCGGGAGCCACGACTTCCGCGCGCTGCTGGATCGATGCAGCGCGGGCGATGCGCGACGCCGGCCTCGCCTTCGACGTCGTCGTGCACCGCATGCGCAAGTACGTCGGGGCGTATGCCGCTGTGCTCGGTCGGCTCGATGCGGTGGCCTTCACCGGCGGGATCGGCGAGCACAGCCCCGAGGTCCGGGCTGCGGCGCTCGAGGGTCTGCGGGCTGTCTCGGCATCGAGCTCGACGCCGCGGCCAACGCGGCGGCCACCTCGGGGGAGCATCGGATCTCGACGGCCTCGAGCCGGTCGCCGTGCTCGTCGTGCCGACGGACGAGGAGCTCGAGATCGCCCGTGAGGCCGCAGCGGTCGCCACACGCTAGGCGGCGGCACCCGGACAGATCAGTCCGGGCTGGATTGACCGGGGAGCGCGGCCGGCAACACCGGGAACAGATCAGCGCGGGCTGGATTGTCCGGGCTGGATTCTCCGGGCCGGCTGGCCGGCGGAGCATGATGGGGGTCATGAGCGACCAGCAGACCACGGGGTTCCGGACCGAACACGACTCGATGGGCGAGGTGCAGGTGCCCGCGGACGCCCTCTGGCGGCGCGCAGACGGCCCGGGCGGTCGAGAACTTCCCGATCAGCGGTCAGCCCGTGCCCCCGGGCGTCGTCCACGCGCTCGCCCTGCTCAAGGCCGCCGCAGCCGACGTCAACGCCGAGCTCGGGGTGCTCGACGCGGGAGCGCGCCCGAGCCATCGCGGCCGCCGCGCGGGAGGTCGCCGACGGGCCAGTCACGACGAACACTTCCCCATCGACGTCTTCCAGACCGGGTCCGGGCACGTCGACGAACATGAACGTCAACGAGGTCGTCGCCCGCCTCGCCGCACCTCGCGAGCGGTCTCGACGTCCACCCGAACGACCACGTCAACGCCGGCCAGTCGAGCAACGACACGTTCCCGAGCGCCCTGCGCATCGCGGCGACCTCGGCCGCCCGTCGAGCGACCTCGTCCCGGCGCTGAGCACCTCGCGGCCGCCCTGGGCCGCAAGGAGACGGAGTTCGCCGACGTCGTCAAGGCCGGACGCACCCACCTCATGGACGCCGTGCCGGTGACGCTCGGCCAGGAGTTCGGCGGCTACCGGCGCCAGGTCGAGCTCGGCGCCAGCCGGGTCGCGGCATGCGCGCCGAGGCGACGGCCGAGCTTCCCCTCGGTGGCACCGCGGCCGGCACGGGACTCAACGCTGCACCGGGCTTCGCGCGCCAGGTCATCGAGCGGGTCTCGGGAGTCACCGGCCATGCCGCTTCCGCGAGGCGGACGAACCACTTCGAGGCGCAGTCGGCGCAGGACGCCGTCGTCGAGCTGTCCGGAGCCCTCAAGGTCGTCGCCGTGAGCCTGACGAAGATCTGCAACGACCTGCGGTGGATGTGCTCCGGACCACGCACCGGCCTCGGCGAGATCCACCTGCCCGACCTGCAGCCCGGCTCGAGCATCATGCCGGGCAAGGTCAACCCGGTCATCCCCGAGGCCACCCTGATGGCGTGCGCCCAGGTCATCGGCAACGACGTCGGCGATCACGACGGCTGGAGCGGCCGGGCAACTTCGAGCTCAACGTCATGCTGCCGGTCATGGCCAAGAACGTCCTCGAGTCGATCCAGCTGCTCGCTGCCACGAGCCGCCTGCTCGCCGACCGGTGCGTCGACGGCATCACGGCCGATGTCAGAGCACGCGCGCGACCCTCGCCGAGGGCTCGCCCTCGATCGTCACGCCGCTCAACCGCTACATCGGCTACGAGGCGGCGGCGGCGGTCGTCAAGCGGGCGGTGAAGGAGCGCAAGACGATTCGCGAGGTCGTCATCGAGGACGGCCATGTCTCCGACGGCCGGCTCACCGAGGCACAGCTCGACGAGGCGCTCGACGTGCTTGCCATGACCCGGCCACCCACCGAGTGAGCGTTCCAGCGTGAGCGAGCTCAGCGGCATACGGCCCATTCCGTATGCCGCTGAGCCGGGCCCGCGCCCAAGGCGGGGCTACGGCTCGACGACGTGAGGCTTGACGAGGTCGATGCGTTCGCAACGTCCCTTCCGGGAGTGCGCCGCAAGGGCCACCCGGGCCGCGTCGCCTGGTACGTGGACGACCGGCTTGTCGTGCGCGAGGACCTGCCGGGCACTCTCCTCGTGCGTGTTCCCTTGGCGGAGCGTGAGGACCTGCTCGCGCGCCACCCCGAGACCTTCGGCGTGCCGCCGCGCTGGGAGGCGCACCACAAGCTCCAGGCGGAACTGGCGGGCGATGCCGACGCGATCCGGGACGCCATCCGACGGGCGTGGGCCATGCAACGCCGCGGCGACCGGTAGGCCGGCGCGTCAGCTGCCGAGGACTCGCTCCAGGTAGGGATTGCCAAAGAGCCGGTCCGGGTCGACGCGGTCGCGGACGGCGCGGAAGTCGTCGAAGCGGGGGTAGACCGAGTGGAGGTAGTCGGCGTCCCGCGAGTGCAGCTTGCCCCAGTGGGGGCGCCCTCCATGGCTGACCGCAATCCGCTCGACGGCGTCGAAGTAGGCCCCCTCGGCCCGGCGGTGGTAGTGGTGCACGGCGAGGTATGCGGTCTCGCGCTCGTAAGCGGTCGAGAGCCACACGTCGTCCGGCGCCGCGACGCGGCACTCGACTGGGTAGGAGATCGTCTCCTCGTGGCTGTCGACCCACGCCTTGACCTCGAGGAGCATCTCCCTGAGGGCCGCTCGCGGGACAGCCCACTCCGACTCGCGGAACCGGACGTCGCGGGGGGTGGCGAAGACCTTGTAGGAGGCGTCCGTGTAGGTACGCGCGGTCTGGGCCCGGGCAGCGACCTGCATGAGCGGCTTCGTCGCTCGGGGTACGCGCGTGGCGAACCGGCAGGCCGCCTCCCAGACCCGGTTGGTCAGGATCTCGTCGTCGAGGGACTGCCGCCACCGGGGCAGCGGGTCCGCCTCGGTGTCCGGCCCCACACGCTTGTTGCGCTTGACCTGGGCCCGCTCCGTGTGGGGGTACCAGTAGAACTCGAAGTGGTCGTGCGACTCGATCTCGTCATCGAGCGAGTCGAGGACGGCGGCGAGCGGCTCGGGGCGCTCGTCCGCGTGCAGCAGGAAGGCGGGCACGACCTCCACCGTCACCTCGGTGATGACTCCGAGCGCGCCGAGGCCGAGCCGGGCGGCCTGGAAGAGGTCAGGTGCCTGCGTCGGCGAGCAGTCCACCACCGACCCGTCGGCGAGGACGATCCGCAGCGAGCGGACGCCGCCGGCGAGGCCGGTGAACCGCAACCCCGTACCGTGGGTGCCGGTGGCGATCGCCCCGGCGAGGCTCTGCCGGTCGATGTCGCCGAGGTTGGGCAGCGCGAGGCCGAGCAGGCCGAGCTCCTCGTTGAGGACGTGGAGGGGCGTCCCGGCACGGACCGTCGCCTCGCCACGAGTCGCATCGATGGTCGTGACACCGGTGAGGCCGCCGAGTCTGAGCTGCAGGCCATCGGTGACCGCCACTCCTGTGAAGGAGTGCCCGGCGCCGATCGCCTTGACGCGCAAGCCGCGACGCCTGGCCTTGCGGAGCTCCTCGATGAGCTCTTCCTCGGAGCGTGGGGTCGCGACTCGCGCGAGCGTCGTCGACTCGGTGCCCGCCCAGTTCGACCACTCGATGCTCCGGACGACCTTGCGCTCTGTCTCAGCCAAAGCACTGCCCTTCCCCGCGATACGTCGGCGCCTTCCCGACGACCTCGATGCCCTCGACGAGAGCCAGATCGGTGAAACGCTCGGCGAGCTCGCCCGCTTTCGCGTGCCGGAACCATATCCGATCGCCGAGGCTGACGTTGGCGGCTGCCGCACCCTTGAGCGGAGTCTGCACCTCGCCGGCCCCCTCCGTGCGCACGAGGCGGAGCCCCTGCTCCTCGAGCGGCTGCGGGACGCGAGACCAACCCGGCGGCCCGGACGCGATGTAGCCGCCCGAGTACACCGTGACGAACTCGTCCGAGGGGCGGCGCACCACCGGGCACCCGAAGAAGGCCGCGGGCTCGAGCCCCAGCCCGTCGTAGTCGTCGAACAGCGTGGGGGCGTAGAGCCCGGATCCTGCGGCGAGCTCGGTGAGGGACGAGTCGAGCGCGGTGACGTGGAGGCTGCCGGTCCCGCCCCCGTTGACGAGCTCGAGATCGGTCAAGCTGCGGATGGCGGCGACCACCTCGGCGCGACGGGTCCGGAGCTGGGCGTCGGAGCGCGCCTTCACCTGCCGGACAGCCGGCGACGTGTCGGGCAGGCCGGCGATCTGGGCGTCGTAGAACATCAGTCCCACCACCGCGAGGCCGTGCCCGAGGGCCCGTCGCACGACGGCTTCGACATCCTTCGGCTCGCGCAGGGGTGAGCGGCGGACGCCCAGGTGGGCGGGCCCGAGCCGGAGGGAGGCGTCCACGTCCACGGCGACCCGCAGGCCTGCGTGGTCGGGGACGTCACGGGCGATGAGATCGACGAGCTCGACGCTGTCGACCATGACGCACACCGCGGCTCGCAGAGCCGGATCGGTCGCGAACTCGGTGAGCGCGGCCACGTCGACGCTCGGGTAGGCGACGAGGAGGTTGCTGTGGCCGGCGCGGGCCCACCAGAGGGCTTCACGCAGGGAGTAGCACATCAGACCGTCGAAGCCGTCCCGGGCAAGGGCGCGCTCGATGAGGGTTCGGCAGCGGAGCGACTTGGTGGCGATGCGGATGGGCTTGCCGTGGGCGCGCTTGACGAGGGCGTTGGCATTGCGGTCGAACGCCGTGAGGTCGACGACGGCGAGCGGGGCGGGCAGGCGGGCCGTCGCGCGGGAGAGCCGCTCCGCGACCGGGCTCCGCTGCGCGCGTCGGCTCATGGTCTTTCCGTCGTCTAGCCGACGCGCTCGACGACGGAAAGGGCGAGCGTCTGGAGCGCGGCCTTCGCGGGAGTGTCCGGCAGCGGCTCGAGCAGCGCCTGAGCCTCTCGGGCGACGCCGTGGGTCTCGGACCGGGCCGACTCGAGGGCCGGGTGCTGCCGGAGCAGCGTCAGCGCCTCGGCGACGCCGTCGTCGTCATCGGCGAGGTCGGAGCCGAGCAGCTCGAGCAGCCGCGCGTCCGCAGGGTCGGTGGAGGCCTTGGCACGCAGCACTGCCAAGGTGTCGACCCCTTCGCGGAGGTCGGTCCCGGGGGTCTTGCCACTCGCAGCCGAGTCCGAGGCGATGTCGATGAGGTCGTCGGCGAGCTGGAAGGCCATGCCGACCTTCTCCCCATAGGCCCGCAACGTCTCGACGACCTCCGGCCTGTTCCCACTGAACATCGCTCCGTAGCGGCACGCGGTCGCCGTCAGGGCGCCGGTCTTGTCGGCGAGGACGCCGAGGTAGTAGTCCACGGGGTCGACGCCCGGGGGGCTGGGCCGGTCGTCCCGGATCTGCCCCGAGCACAGCCGCACGAAGGTCTGCGCCTGGATGAGCACGGCCTCGGCGCCGAGGGCGGCGATGAGCTCCGAGGCCTTGCCGAAGAGCAGGTCCCCGACGAGGATCGCCGTCGAGTTGTCGTAGGCCGCATTGGCGGACGGAACGCCGCGGCGCACCTCCGCCTCGTCCATGACGTCGTCGTGGTACAGCGACGCGAGGTGGGTCAGCTCGACGCCCGCGGCGGCCCGGACCACGTCCTCGTTGATGCCGTCACCGAGCTCGGCCGCCAGGAAGGTCAGGAGCGGTCGGAACCGCTTGCCACCTGCCTGTGCGAGGTGCGCGGAGGCCGCCGCGATGAACGGGTCCTCGTGGTCGACGACCTCGCGCAGCAGGGCGTCGACGCGGGCGAGCCCGTCCTGCAGGTGTGCCGCCAGCTCCGGCGTGGCGCCGGGGATGGCGAGGAGTGGCGGGGTGGCGTGCGTCGTCATGGACTTCCTGGGGCTTGGGCCGCCGACCTGGGTCAGGTCAGCGGACGAACTGCGAGGCTCGGTCGGTGAGGTCGAGCAACGCCGACGGCAGGACCCCGAGCGCGAGCGTGATCATCGTCCCGACCGCGATGGAGAACGTCGTCCCGATCGAGGGGGTGACGACCACGACGGAGTCACTGGGCGGCTCGCTGAAGAACATCAGCACGATGACCCTGGCGTAGACGAAGACCGTGATGGCGGAGCAGATGACGCCCACGATTGCGAGGACGGTGCCCGTGGCCCCTCCGGTCCCGATGGCCGCGGAGAACACGGCGAACTTCGAGACGAAGCCGGAGGTGAGCGGGATGCCGGCGAACGCGAGCATGAGGAACGCGAACGCTCCGGCGACGACCGGGAACCGCTTGCCCAGACCGGCCCACTGCGACAGGTGCGTCGCCTCAGATCCGTCCTGGCGCACCAGGTTCACGATGGCGAAAGCCGCGATCGTGGCGAACCCGTAGGCCACCAGGTAGAACAGCACGGAGCTGACGCCCTTGCGGTCGAAGGCGAGGACGCCGACGAGGATGAAGCCGGCGTGCGCGATCGACGAGTAGGCCAGCAGTCGCTTCATGTCCGTCTGCGTCACGGAGAGCACGGACCCGACGACCATGGTGAGCAGGGCGACGACGACAAGGGCGTTGGTCCACTCCCACCGGGCCGTGTCGAGACCGACGTAGGCGAGCCGGAGGATGGCGCCGAAGGCGGCAGCCTTGGTGGCCGCAGCCATGAAGCCGGTGACGGGCGTCGGGGCGCCCTGGTAGACGTCCGGTGTCCATGCATGGAACGGCACCGCGCCCACCTTGAACAGCAGGCCGACGAAGACGAGGAAGGCGCCCGGGACCAGCAGGCCGTTCATGGCCAGGGGACCGGCCGCGATCGCGGCGCTGAGGTCGGCGAAGTACACCGAGCCCGCGTACCCGTAGAGCAGGGCGGTGCCGAAGAGGAAGAACGCCGAGCTGAACGATCCGAGCAGGAAGTACTTCAGCGACGCCTCCTGGGAGAGCAGGCGGCGTCGGCGCGCGAGACCGGTGAGCACGTAGAGGGGCAGGGAGAGCACCTCGAGGGCGACGAACATGCCGATGAGGTCGTTCGTCGTCGGGAAGAGCATCATGCCCGCGATCGCGAACATCGCGAGCGGGAAGACCTCCGAGGTGAGCGCACCCGCACGGGTCGCAGCCGCCTCGACCGCCGACCCGGGGGTCGAGGCGCCACTCGGCGTGAACGCGTCCGGCCCGACCCCACCGAGCCGTTCGGCCATGGTGAGGATGCCGAGCACTCCCATCAGCACGATGGTGCCCTGCATGAACAGGGCGGGCCCGTCGATGGTCAGCGCGAACAGCTTGCGGCCGGTCGTCTCGTCGGTGAACCCCATCGTGTAGCCCTGGTGGTTCACGGCCACGATGACCGCGACGAAGGCGCCGAGCAGTGCGAGCACAGCCAGGGTGGTCTGGATGAGGAGCCGGCGCTCACGTGGAGCGAACGCCTCGATGACGACACCGATCACCGCCGCGCCCAGGACGATGAGGAACGGCAGGATGGCGACGTAGTCGACCTGCGCCATCTGGAACGCGGTCGGCACCGCGAGCGGAGCGGCGGCGGTCACTTCGAGCTCCCTTCAGCCGCGGCGTCCGCCGCGGGTGGTGACGTGTCAGCGGTCGAGACGTGCGACAGGGACGTGTCGACGGACGGGTTGATGACGTCCAGGGCCAGGTTCGGATAGAACCCGAGCACGAGGAATGCCGCGATCAGCGGTGCGGCGACGAGCTTCTCCCGCAGCGACAGGTCCGCGATCACCGTGCCCCCGGAGGACTTGCGCCATCGCTCGTCGACCAGACCCGGGTCGAGCGCCAGCGACTCCGGCTTCGGACCGGTCATGACGCGCTTGTACATGAGCAGCATGTAGAGGGCGGCCAGAATGATCCCGCTGGTGGCGAGGACAGCTGCCACGGGTTGGGTCCGGTACGTCCCGACGTAGACGAGGAACTCCGACACGAACGTGGCCAACCCGGGCAGGGCCAGGCCCGACATGCTGGCGACGAGGAAGATGCCGGCCAGACCGGGGGTGACCCGCTGCCATCCCCCGTAGTCCGAGATCCGCTTGCTCCCACGCCGGTGGACGAGCATGGCGGCGAAGAGGAACAGCGCGGCCGTCGAGAACCCGTGGTTGAGCATGTAGAGCGACGAGCCGGCACCTCCGACGTTGGTGAACGCGAAGATCCCCAGCACGATGAAGCCGAAGTGACTCACGGACGTGTAGGCGATCAGGCGCATCATGTCGGTCTGGCCGATGGCGAGCAGGGCGCCGTAGAGCACGGAGATCACCGCGAGCGCGATCACGAACGGCGTGGCCCACTCGCTCGCGCCCGGGAAGAGCTGGAGGCAGAAGCGGATCATGCCGAAGGTGCCGACCTTGTCGAGCACGCCGACGAGGAGCGTTGCCGTCGCAGGCGTCGACTCGGTGGCGGCATCCGGCAGCCACGTGTGCACCGGGACCATCGGCGCCTTGACCGCGAAGGCGAGGAAGAAGCCGGCGAAGAGCAGGCGCTCCGTCGTCGGGTCCAGGTCGAGGCCGGTCAGCCTCGAGACGAGGAAGCCGTCGGCTCCGCCCGGTCCCTGCAGGTAGACCGCGATCACGGCCACGAGCATGATGAGTCCGCCTGCGAGCGAGAAGAGCAGGAACTTCATCGCGGCGTACTGGCGTCGGGGTCCGCCGAAGCGACCGATGAGGAAGTACACCGGGATGAGCATTGCCTCGAAGAAGACGTAGAACAGGAACACGTCGGTCGCGGCGAACACGCCGACCATGAACGTCTCGAGCGAGAGCAGCAGTGCGAAGTAGGCCTTGGCGCGCCGTGCACTGACGGCGTCTCCCTCGTCGGGAACGTCGTGCCACGCGGCGAGCAGGCAGATGGGGGTCAGGACCAGCGCCATGAGGATGAGCACGAGTGCGATCCCGTCGACGCCCATGGAGTAGCTGACGCCGAGCTGCGGGATCCACTCGGCGTACTCACCGAGCTGGAACTGCGCCGATGACGCGGTGTCGTACTGCAGTGCGGCGACGATGCCGATTGCGAGGGTGACGATCGAGGTGCCGAGCGCGATGCGCTTGGCGTTCTCGACGGTTCCCGGCGCGAACGCCACGACGAGCGACCCGAGCAGCGGCACCGCGGCCAGGATCGTGAGCCACGGGACCGTGGACATCGCGGTGGTCGATTCGTTCATCAGGAGATCACCCACAGTGCACCGAGGATCGCGACGACACCGGCGAGCATCGTCAGGGCATAGGAGCGCGCGAAGCCGTTCTGGATCCGGCGCAGTCGTGATGAGGTCCCGCCGACCAGCGCCGCGAGGCCGCCGGCGCCACCGTCGACGCCCTTGCCGTCGAAGAAGACGAGGGAGCGGGTCAGGTGGATGCCAGGGCGCATGAGGAGCGCCTCGTTGACCTGGTCCTGGTAGAGGTCGTTGCGCGCGGCCTGCGTCGCCAGCGACCCCGCAGGGGCCACCGACGGCACGTCGTCGCGCCAGTAGCGCATCCAGGCGTACCCGACGCCGACGACCACGAGGAGCATGGTCAGGCCGATGATGACCGGCACCGCGAGCACCGGGTGCTCATCACCGGGCGGGCCAGTCACCGGCTCCAGCCATGAGCTGAACAGGTCGGTCGGGCCGAGGAGCAGGCCCAGGAACGCCGAGCCGACGGCGAGCACCATCATCGGCACCGTCATGAGCCTGCCGGCCTCGTGCGGATCGGCGTCATCGGTCCAGCGCTTCTTGCCGTGGAAGGTCATGAAGAACAGGCGCGACATGTAGAAGGCCGTGATCCCGGCACCGATGAGGGCCGCCCCACCGAAGACCCAGGGGCGCCAGCCCTCGCCGATGAAGGCGGCTTCGATGATCTGGTCCTTCGACCAGAAGCCGGAGAACGGCGGGATCCCGATGATGGCGAGCCAGCCGATGCCGAAGGTGACCCAGGTGATCATCATGACCCCTGACAGTCCGCCGAAGCGGCGCATGTCGACCTGGTCGTTCATGCCGTGCATGACCGATCCGGCTCCGAGGAACATCCCGGCCTTGAAGAAGCCGTGCGTGAGCAGGTGGAAGATCGCGAAGGCATAGCCGACCGGGCCGAGCCCGGCAGCGAGCATCATGTAGCCGATCTGGCTACATCGTCGAGGCCGCGAGCGCCTTCTTGATGTCGTCCTTCGCGCAGCCGACGATCGCACCGAAGAGCAGCGTGATCGCGCCGACGATGACGACGGCGAGCTGCGCGTTGGGCGAGGCCTCGAAGATCGGCGCCGGAGCGCACGACGAGGTAGACACCGGCGGTGACCATCGTCGCCGCGTGGATCAGCGCCGACACCGGTGTCGGGCCGGCCATGGCGTCACCGAGCCAGCTCTGCAGTGGGAACTGCGCCGACTTGCCGCAGGCACCGAGCAGCAGCATCAGGCCGATCGCCGTCATGAAGCCCTGGTTGGCCTCGCTGCCGGCCGCCGCCGAGCACCGTCGCGAAGTCGACCGCCCCGAAGTGGAAGAACATCAGGATGATCGCGATCGACAGGCCGAAGTCACCGACGCGGTTGGCGACGAAGGCCTTGTTGGCCGCGGTCGCGTAGGCCGGGTTCCAGTTCCAGAAGCCGATGAGCAGGTACGACGCCAGGCCGACGCCCTCCCAGCCGACGTAGAGCAGCAGGTAGGTGTCGGCGAGCACGAGCAGCAGCATCGCCGCGACGAAGAGGTTGAGGTAGGCGAAGAAGCGCCGCTTGTCGGGGTCGTGCTCCATGTACCCGAGCGAGTACACGTGGATGAGCGACCCGACGAAGGTGATGAGCAGCACGAAGGCCATCGACAGCTGGTCGACGAGCAGCCCGGCGCTCGACCTTGAACGAGCCGGCCGTGACCCAGTCGAAGAGGTGCACCGTCGACGGCGCGGTCCTCGGCGGCCTCGGCCGAGCATCGCGATGAAGATCGAGCGCGCCGACGACGAAGGCAGCCCCAGGACAGGCAGCGTCGGCGAGCACCGGGCCGAACTTGTCGGTGCGGCGGCCGCCGAGGAGCAGCAGCGCGGCGCCGAGCAGCGGCAGCGCGATGAGCAGCCACGCGTACGCCGTGACGCCCGCTGGCAGCGTGCGCCTCGCCGTCGTGCGTGGCGAGCCCGGCGGCATACGTGCTGGACGTCTCGAGAGCTTGCGAGCCTGTTGACATCCAGTGGCGGGCTCCTTACAGCTTCAGCAGGTTGGCGTCGTCGACCGAGGCCGACCGTCGGGCACGGAAGATCGCCATGATGATGGCGAGGCCGACGACGACCTCGGCGGCGGCGACGACCATGACGAAGAGGGCCATGACCTGGCCGTCGAGGGCGCCGTGGATCCGCGAGAACGTGACGAGGGCGAGGTTCGTCGCGTTGAGCATGAGCTCGACGCCCATGAAGACGATGATCGCGTTGCGCCGCGTGCAGCACCGTCGGCGGCGCCGATGGCGAACAGGACGACCGCCAGGTAGATGTAGTGCACGGGCTCACTCGGTCGCGCCCCTTCCTCGATCTCGCGCTCGCATGTGCGCGCTCGGACGCTCGACGCTGTGCGGCCTCGGCGGTGGCGTCGACTCTGGTCGCGGGCGGCGAGCGACGCGCGAGACCGGGACAGGTTCCGCTCGGGCGTGCCGTCGGGCAGCAGGGCCGGGGTGTCGACCGCGTTGTGGCGGGCGTAGACGCCGGGCGCCGGCAGGCCGGCGACGTTCCTGTTGTCGCGGATCGCGCTTCGCCGCCCACTCGGCCTGGGTCGAGCTTCGGAGCCGAGCCGCTCGCGGTGGGCCAGCACCATCGCGCCGAGCGGCGGCGGTGATGAGCAGCGGCCGAGGTCATCTCGAAGACCCAGACGTACTGGCCGAAGATCAGCTGCGCGACGCCGGTGATGTTGCCGGTCGTGGCGTTGTCGCGACTCGAGCGGTCCATCCCGGCCTGCACGGTGGCCTCGTCGAAGGTGGCCGAGCCGATGCGTCGAGACGAGCAGCCCGACGAGGCCGAGCGCCGCGAGCAGCGAGATCCACCGCTGCCCCTTGATCGTCTCGACGAGCGAGTCGGAGGAGTCGACGCCGACGAGCATGAGGACGAAGAGGAAGAGCATCATGACGGCGCCGGTGTAGACGAACACCTGGATGACGCCGAGGAAGTCGGCCTTCTGCGCGATGTAGAACACGCCGAGGATGATCATGGCGATGGCCATCCCGATGGCGGCGTGCACCGCCTTGCGGGCGAAGACCAGGCCGAGCGCGGCGACGACCGAGATCGGTCCGAGGACCCAGAACAACGCGGCTTCAGCCGAGGAGGTCACGGGTTCGCTCCTTCCCGGGTCTGCGCGGCCGTGGGCGCCGTCGTGTGGACCACGTCGTGCTCGCCGGGCTCGCTCGCTGCGACGTTGCCCGGCTGGTCGTGGGCCCGGCGGCTCTCGTCCACGACGACTCTGGACTCGCGCGCGTCGACGTAGTCCCGCTGCGGGGCGGTCGGTCCGGTGACCTTGCCCTGGTAGTAGTCGCGCTCCTCCATGCCGTCGGCCATCGGGAACGGCGGCTGCGAGCATGCCCTCCTGGAGCGGCGCGAGCAGCTGGTCCTTGGTGAAGATCAGGTCGCCGCGGTTGTTGTCGGCCAGCTCGTAGAAGTTGGTCATCGTGAGGGCGCGCGTCGGGCAGGCCTCGATGCACAGGCCGCAGAAGATGCAGCGCAGGTAGTTGATCTGGTAGACGCGGCCGTAGCGCTCGCCGGGGCTGAACCGGCCGGTGCCGCCCTCGCGTGTCGTCGTTGTCGGCGCCCTCGACGAGGATCGCGTCGGCTGGGCAGGCCCAGGCGCACAGCTCGCAGCCGACGCACTTCTCCAGACCGTCCGGGTGCCGGTTGAGCTGGTGGCGGCCGTGGAACCGTGGCTGGGTCGGGCGCGGCTCCTCGGGGTACTCCTCGGTCGCGACCTTGCGGAACATCGTCGAGAAGGAGACGCCGAAGCCGGCGACGGGGGCGAAGAGGTCCGCGAAGGCTCCCTTGCCCTCCTTGTTGTCCTTGCGACGTTCTCGCCGGGCCTCCTTGCCGGGGGTGCCGTCGGGGTGCAGCCACGGGGGCCTCCGGATCGGTCGCGCCACCGTGCGCTGACTCGTGCTGCGTCGAGGACGACGCGGTGCCGCGCACGGTCGTGCCTCGCCCGCCGGCGGGGCCCGCGACAGGGTCCGCGGAGCGGCTCACGCAGCCGCTGCCCCGGCATCGGCGGGACCGGGTAGCCCTCGGCGAACGGGTCGATCTCGTCGGGCGGCGCCGTCTCGACGGCCGCCCGCCGTGCATCGACCCGATCGCCCCAGACCCACGTGATGACGAGGGCGAGGACCGCGACGACACTGATGAGGATGAGCGTCGCCCGGTTGAAGGAGAGACCGACGATGGTCACGGTGTCCTCACCGAGCAAGCCGTTCTGCGCGCCGCGGATGAAGGCCACCGCGACGATCCAGGCGAGCGTGACGGGGATGAGGAACTTCCAGCCGAAGCGCATGAACTGGTCGTACCGCGTGCGGGGCAGCGATCCGCGCAGCCACACGAAGACGAACATGAACATCCACATCTTGAGCGTGAACCACAGCAGGCCCCACCAGCCGCCCGCGAACATGCCGTCGTTGATGGCGGAGATGAGCGGCGGGGCGCCTGGCCGCCGAGGAACATCGTCGTGGCCAGCGCAGAGACGGTGAACATGTTGATGTACTCGCCGAGGAAGAACATCGCGAAGCGCATCGAGCAGTACTCGGTGTGGAAGCCACCGGGAGCTCGCCCTCGCCCTCGGCGAGGTCGAACGGGCAGTCGGTTGGTCTCGCCGACCATCGTGATGACGTAGACGAAGAAGCTGAAGAACGCCGGGAGGATGTACCAGACCGAGCTCTGGGCATCGACGATCTGCGACGTCGACATCGACCCGCTGTAGAGGAAGACCGCGACGAGCGACGAGACCCATGGCGATCTCGTAGGAGATCATCTGCGCCGTCGAGCGCAGGCCACCCATGAGCGGATAGGTCGAGCCGGAGCGCCAGCCGGCGAGGACGATGCCATAGACGCCGACCGCGCGACGGCGAGCACGAGGAGCACCGCAACCGGCATGTCGGTCAGCTGCAACGGCGTCTCGTGGCCGAACAGCGACACGGTGCCGCCGAGCGGGATGATCGCGAACGAGACGAAGCCATCGTCGCGGTGATGAGGGCCGCAGCCCGGTAGATGACATGGTCGGCATTCGCCGGCGCGATGTCCTCCTTGAGCATCGACTTCATGCCGTCGGCGAGCGTCTGGAGCAGACCGAACGGGCCGTTGCGGTTCGGGCCGGGGCGCTGCTGCATTCGCCCGATGACGCGGCGCTCGAACCAGATGACGATCAGGGTCGAGAGCAGCAGGTAGACGAAGATCAGGACGGCCTTGACCAACGAGAGCCAGAGTGGCGTGTCGCTGAAGTCCGCGGAGGGGTTCTCCGTCGCCGGCAGCGCAGTGACGAGGCCGTATGCCGCTGAGCTGAGTGTCATCCGACACCACCCTTCGTGTGGTCGGCTGGGTTGGTGGCCGCGGTGACGGCGACCCGGTGCCCGGCCTGGGAGCCCAGCCCGGACCGCACCGAGACCCCCTCGGAGTTCGTCGGGAGCCACACGACGCCGTCGACCATGCCGTCGATCACGGCCACGGGAACGGTGACGCTCCCGCGCGGACCAGTCACAGTCACGGGGCTGCCGTCACCCACTCCGAGCCGCTCGGCGGATCCCGGCGAGAGATGCGCCATCGCCCTCCGGGCGGTGCCGGCGAGGAACGGCTCGCCGTCCTGCATCCGGCCACGGTCGAGCAGCGTCGGCCACGTGGCCAGGACGTGGTCGCCGAGCCCATCCCCGACCACGGGGGCAGGCAGGGCCTGTCCTGAGGCCGGGACACCTTTGGTGCCCGACCATGGCCCGAGCGCCTCGAACTGGTCGTGGATCTGGCCCTTCGTCCGGGTCTCCAGGAAATGGCCGAGCTCGCCGGCGAGCATGTCGAGCGCGCGGTGGTCGCTGACGTGGTTCGTCGTCAAGGCGAGCTCGAAGGGCCGGATGCGCCCCTCCCAGTTGACGTAGGAGCCTTCCTTCTCGGCCTGCGCCGCGACAGGGAGCACCACGTCGGCCAGCTGCGTCACGGCGGACTCGCGCAGCTCGAGGGAGACGACGAAGGCCCGCTCGAGGGCGTTCCTCGTGTCCGTGAGGCCGAGGTCTACCGGGTCCACGCCACCGACGACGAGCGCGTCCACCTCGCCGGATGCGGCCGCCGCAATGATGCCGGCGGTGTCGCGGGCCGGGGTGTCGGGCAGCGCGCCGACCTCCCACACTGCAGCAACCTCGCCCCGGGCCGTCGCGTCGGTCGTGGGCCGGCCTCCGGGAAGGAGCGCGCCGAGCGCGCCCGCCTCGAGCGCGCCGCGCTCGCCCGCTCGACGGGGCACCCACGCCAGCCGGGCACCGGTCTCGGCGGCCAGCAGGGCGGCGGCGGAGAGCGCACCGGGCGACGTGGCCGCCCGCTCACCGACGAGAATGATGCCAGCCTTCGCCAGACCGTCACGTGCGGCCGTGCCGACCTCGCTCGAGCGGAGGTCACGTAGCACGGCAGCCTCCCTGCCGGGCACGGTCGGGATGAGCGTGCCACCCATCTTGGCGAGCCCATGCGTGGAGCGGGCCCAGCGGCATACACCTTGGTCTTGTTGTGGCGGAACGCCTTCCGCAGGCGCAGGAAGACGATCGGGCTCTCATCCTCGGGCTCGAGGCCCACGAGGAGCACCGTCCCCGCCCTCTCGAGGTCAGCGTAGGTCACCGACCCGCCGTCGGGGCCCGTGGCGGCGACGTGCTGCGCGAGGAACGCAACCTCCTCGGCGGAGTGCGGCCGGGCTCGGAAGTCGACGTCGTTGGTGCCGAGCACCACGCGGGCGAACTTGCCGTAGGCGTAGGCGTCCTCGGTGGAGACGCGCCCGCCGACGAGGACGCCGGCGGCCCTCGACCTCGACAGGCCCGCAGCCGCAGCAGCGAGGGCCTCGGGCCAACCGACGACCTTGAGCTCACCGTCCGCGTCACGCACCATCGGGAACTGGAGGCGGTCAGGCTGCGTGGCGTAGGTGAACGCCCAGCGACCCTTGTCGCAGTTCCACTCCTCGTTGACCTCCGGGTCACGCGGGCCATGCGGCGCAGCACGACCCCACGGCGGTGGTCCGTGCGGATGGCGCAGCCGCTCGCGCAGTGCTCGCAGACCGATGGCGTCGACACGAGGTCGAACGGGCGGCTGCGGAAGCGGTACGCCGCACCGGTGAGCGCGCCCACCGGGCAGATCTGGACCGTGTTGCCGGAGAAGTAGCTCTCGAACGGCTTCTCCTCGTAGATACCGACCTGCTGCAGGGCGCCCCGCTCGACCAGCGCGATGAACGGGTCACCGGCGATCTGGTCGGAGAATCGGGTGCAGCGTGCGCACAGGACGCAGCGCTCGCGGTCGAGCAGCACCTGCGAGGAGATGTTGATCGGCTTGGGGTAGGTGCGCTTGACGTCCTCGAAGCGGGACACGGCCCGCCCGTTGCTCATCGCCTGGTTCTGCAGCGGGCACTCGCCGCCCTTGTCGCAGACCGGGCAGTCGAGCGGGTGGTTGATGAGGAGCAGCTCCATCACGCCCTGCTGCGCCTTGTCGGCGACCTTCGAGGTGTGCTGCGTGTTGACGACCATGCCCCGGCGACACCGTCATCGTGCACGACGCCTGCGGCTTCGGCATCGGCCGCGCGTTGCCCTCCTGTCGGGGAGGGCGACGTCGACGAGGCACTGGCGGCAGGCGCCGACCGGGTCGAGGAGCGGGTGGTCGCAGAACCGCGGGATCTCGATGCCCACCGTCTCGGCGGCACGGATGACGAGCGTGCCCTTGGGGACGCTGACGTCGATGCCGTCGATCGTCAGGTCGACGAGGTCGGGGTTCGGCGGCATGGGCGTGCCGCCCGTCGACGGCGTTGCGTCGCGAGGTCGTGCAGTCATGCGGACACCATCCCGCTGGACTCCTTGGTCTGACGTCTGCCGGGATGGGGAACAGCACCGACTTCTCCGGCGGGAAGAGCTCGTGCGCCGGCGTGTGCATGCCGGCCTCGAACTCCTCGCGGAAGTACTGGATGGCCGAGGTGATCGGGCTCGTGGCCGCGTCACCGAGGGCGCAGAAGCTGCGGCCGAGGATGTTGTCGCAGATGTCGACGAGCTTGTCGATGTCGTCCTGCGTGCCCTGGCCGTTCTCGATGCGCGTCATGATCTGGCGCAGCCACCACGTGCCCTCGCGGCACGGCGTGCACTTGCCGCACGACTCGTGCGCGTAGAAGTCGGTCCAGCGGACACGGCGCGCACGACCGAGACGGTCTCGTCGAAGACCTGGAGCGCACGGGTGCCGAGCATCGAGCCGGCCGCGGCGACCGAGTCGAAGTCGAGCGGCACGTCGAGGTGCTCGTCGGTGAAGATCGGCGTCGACGAGCCGCCGGGCGTCCAGAACTTCAGCTTGTGGCCCTCGCGCATGCCGCCGGCGAGGTCGATGAGCTCGCGCATCGTGATGCCGAGCGGCGCCTCGAACTGGCCGGGGTTCGTGACGTGGCCGGAGAGGCTGAAGATGCCGAAGCCCGTGGACTTCTCGGTGCCCATGCCCTTGAACCAGTCGGAGCCCTCGAGGATGATCCCGGGCACCGAGGCGATCGACTCGACGTTGTTGACCGACGTCGGCCGGGCGTAGAGGCCCGCGCGCACCGGGAACGGCGGCTTGAGGCGCGGCTGGCCGCGGCGGCCCTCGAGCGAGTCGAGCAGCGCGGTCTCCTCACCGCAGATGTAGGCGCCGGCGCCGGCGTGCACGGTGATGTCGACCTTGACGCCCTTGCCGCCGACGTTCGTCGCCGAGGTAGCCGGCGGCGCGGGCCTCCTCGACCGCGCGCAGCAGGCGGCGGTAGACGTGGACGACCTCACCGCGAAGGTAGATGAAGGCGTGCTCGCAGCCGATGGCGTACGAGGCGATGATGACGCCCTCGATGAGCGCGTGCGGGTTGGCCATCATGAGCGGGATGTCCTTGCACGTGCCCGGCTCGGACTCGTCGGCGTTGACGACGAGGTAGCGCGGGCCGCCGTCGGGGGGGCTCATGAACGACCACTTCAGGCCGGTCGGGAAGCCGGCGCCACCACGGCCGCGGATGCTCGAGTCCTTGACCGCGTCGAGGACCCTCGGGCTTCATGCCGAGCGCCTTGCGCAGGCGCCTTGTAGCCGTCGTGCCGCTCGTAGGTCGCGAGGGTCCAGGACTGGGCTCGTCCCAGAGCTTGGTGAGGATCGGGGTGAGTGTGTCGGTCACTTCGAGCCGTCCTTCCCGTCGGTTGCTGCGAGACGTTGCGACGCCGTGGCGCCGGCGGCCTGCCGCGGGGCGACCCAGCCGTGCTCCTTGGCGATGCGGAGGCCGACGCAGTGATGCCGGACCGGCACCCGCGCCCTCGTCGGCGAGTCCGTCCGGGAAACCGGCGAGCACCCGGGAGACCTCCTTGAAGGTGCAGACCCGGTCGGGCCGCGGGTCGGCTCGACGTCCTTGCCGGCGCGCAGGTCGTCGACGAGCTGCATGGTGCTCTCGGGCGTCTGGTTGTCGAAGAACTCCCAGTTCGTCATGACGACCGGGGCGAAGTCGCACGCCGCGTTGCACTCGATGCGCTCGAGCGTGACCTTGCCGTCCTCGGTCGTCTCGTCGTGCCCGATGCCGAGGTGCTCGGAGACGCGGTCGAAGATGTGGTCGCCGCCCATGACCGCGCAGAGCGTGTTGGTGCAGACCCGACCGTGTACTCGCCATTGGGGTGGCGCTTGTACTGCGTGTAGAAGGTCGCGACGCCGCTGACCTCGGCCTCGGTGAGGTCGAGCAGCTCCGCGCAGAGCTGACCCCGCGCCGGTGACGTAGCCGTCGACCGACTGCACGAGGTGCAGCAGCGGCAGCAGGGCCGAGCGCTTCTGCGGATAGCGCGCGATGACCTCGGCAGCGTCGGCATGCAGCCGCTCGAGGACGTCGGCGCGTAGGGCTCCTTGGACTCCGGGCTGACGTGCAGGTACCCGGAGACGCTGGGACGTGTCGTTGGCGGACATCAGCGGTCCACACCTCCCATGACGGGGTCGATCGAGGCCACGGCGACGATGACGTCGGCGATCTGGCCGCCCTCGCACATCGCGGCCACGGCCTGCAGGTTGTTGAAGCTCGGGTCGCGGAAGTGCGCGCGGTAGGGGCGCGTGCCACCGTCGGAGACGAGGTGGCAGCCCAGCTCGCCCTTGGCCGACTCGACGGCCGACGTACGCCTGGCCCGGCGGGACCCGGAAGCCCTCGGTGACCAGCTTGAAGTGGTGGATGAGCGACTCCATCGAGGTGCCCATGATCTCGCGGATGTGGTCGAGGCTGTTGCCGAGCCCGTCGCCGCCGAGGGCCAGCTGGGCCGGCCAGGCGATCTTCTTGTCCGCGACCATGACGGGGCCCTGCCCTCGGAGCCTGCAGCCGGTCGGCGCACTGCTCGACGATCTTGAGCGACTCGTACATCTCGTCGATGCGGATCCGCAGGCGACCGTAGGCGTCGGCAGCTGTTGCGCGTGATGACGTCGAAGTCGTAGGTCTCGTAGCCGCAGTACGGGTGCGACTTGCGCAGGTCGTGCGGCAGCCCGGTCGACGCGCAGCACCGGCCCGGTGATGCCGAGGGCCATGCAGCCGGCGAGGCTCAGGACGCCGACATCGACCATGCGGCCCTTGACGATCGGGTTCTCGTTGAGCAGCGCCTCGAGCTCGCCGATTCCCCGGCGCACCTCGGGGACCATCTCGCGCAGGGCGTCGATGGCGCCGGGCGGCAGGTCCTGGGACACGCCACCCGGGCGGATGTAGGCGTTGTTCATGCGCAGGCCGGTGACCATCTCGAAGATGCGGAGCATGCGCTCGCGCTCGCGGAACCCGACGGTCATGACCGTCGTCGCGCCCATCTCCATGCCGCCGGTGCCGAGGCAACGAGGTGCGAGCTGATCCGCGTGAGCTCCATCATGAGCACCCGGATGACACTGGCGCGCTCGGGGATGTCGTCGGTGATCCGAGCAGCTTCTCGATGGCGAGGCAGTACGCCGTCTCCTGGAACATCGGCGTCAGGTAGTCCATGCGGGTGCAGAACGTGACGCCCTGCACCCAGGTGCGGAACTCCATGTTCTTCTCGATCCCGGTGTGGAGGTAGCCGATGCCCGCGCGGGCCTCGGTGACCGTCTCGCCGTCGAGCTCGAGAATGAGCCGCAGCACGCCGTGAGTCGACGGGTGCTGCGGACCCATGTTGACGACGATGCGCTCCTCGTGCAGGGCCGTGGCCTCGTCGACGAGGTCGTTCCAGTCGCCACCGGCGACACGTTGAAGACGCGGCGCCCTCGTCCCGCTGGCGGCCTCGTCGGCAGCCGTCGTCGCGTATGGGTCGCCTGTCGGTGGGTGCTCTCGGTGTTGGTGCTCATCAGGTGTACGACCTCCGCTGGTCCGGCGGCGGGATGGTGCGCCCTTGTACTCGACCGGGATGCCGCCGAGGGGGTAGTCCTTGCGCTGCGGGTGGCCCGGCCAGTCGTCGGGCATGAGGATCCGGGTCAGTGCCGGGTGGCCGTCGAAGATCGATCCCGAACATGTCCCACGTCTCGCGCTCGTGCCAGTCGTTGGCCGGGTAGATCGAGACGATGGAGGGGATGTGCGGGTCGTCGTCGGGGCACGACGACCTCGACGCGAACCCGCCTGCTGTCGTGGGTGATCGACAGGAAGTGGTAGACCGCGTGCAGCTCCTCGCCCGCGCGGTCGGGATAGTGCACGCCCGGAGACGCCGGTGCAGATCTCGAAGCGCAGCGCGGGGTCGTCGCGCAGGACGCGAGCGACAGCGAGCAGGTGCTCGCGGTTGACGTTGAGGGTCATCTCGCCGCGGTCGACGACGACTGCGGCGACCGCTTCCCCGAAGGACGCGGGCCCTCCGACGAGCCCGCTCTCGAGGTAGTCGGCGATCTCGTCGAAGTAGCTGCCGTAGGGACGGGCCGTCTCGCCGGCGACGAGGATCGGTTGACGGAGCAGGCCGTAGCCGGAGGTGTCGCCGCCCTGCGTCGGCACCGAACATGCCCGGCGGTAGCCGACGACCTTGGGCTGGTCTCACCGGGCTCCGCATCGGCGGAGTCGACCGCGAGAGCTCGAGCTCGCCGGGCGTCAGGCCGCTCTCCTGCGTCTTTCGGCGCTGTCGACGTTCTCGACGTTCTCGACGCGTCGCCCTTGGTCGTGTCGTCATTCGTCATGCCAACAGCCCCTTCATCTGGTGCGTCGGCGTCGCCCGCAGCGCCGCCTCCTCGGCGGCCCGGGCGGCGGCCTCCCGGTTGACTCCGAGCGGCATGCTCTCGATCTGCTTGTGCAGTTCGATGATCGCGTTGAGGAGCATCTGCGGCCGGGGCGGACAGCCGGGCAGGTAGATGTCGACCGGGATGATGTGGTCGACGCCCTGGACGATGGCGTAGTTGTTGAACATGCCGCCGGAGCTCGCGCAGACGCCCATGGAGATGACCCACTTCGGGTTGGCCATCTGGTCGTAGACCTGGCGGACGACCGGGGCCATCTTCTGGCTCACCCGGCCGGCGACGAACATGAGGTCAGCCTGTCGCGGCGTCGCCGAGAACCGCTCCATGCCGAAGCGGGCGATGTCGTAGTCCGGCGTGCCGACGGCCATCATCTCGATCGCGCAGCACGCGAGTCCGAACGTCACCGGCCACATCGACGCCTTGCGCATGTAACCGGCAAGCCCCTCGAGGGTCGAGAGCGCGAATCCGGCCGGGAGCTTCTCTTCGATGCCCATTGGTTTCTCCTAGTTCCTGTGTGCTCTCAGTCCCATTCCAGGCCACCGCGCCGCCACACATAGGCGTAGGCGACGAAGACGGCGAGGATGAACAGGACCATCTCGACGAGCGCGAAGAGGCCGAGCTGGTTGAAGGCGACGGCGAACGGATAGAGGAACACCGCCTCGATGTCGAAGATGATGAAGAGCATTGCCGTCAGGTAGTACTTGATCGGCACGCGGCCGCCACCGGCCGGGTGCGGCGACGGCTGGATGCCGCACTCGTAGGCCTCGAGCTTGGCGCGGTTGTAGCGCTTCGGCCCGACGACGAGCGAGGTTCCGACGGACAGCGCTGCGAATGCGAAGCCGAGCCCCAGCATGAACAGGATCGGGACGTACGGGTTCATCCTCGGTCACTTGCCTTTCGGTCGTGCCAACAACACGCAACAGTGGCTCACGGTGCACGGCGCACCCATCCTATGGGCGTCTCCGTCGATTGTGCTCGGGGTCACAAGGCCGACCTCCGACGCGACGGGACGGGCTCTCGGGAAGCGAGCCCAGCGGCATACGGCACAGTGGTGTTCATGCGTGCGGGGTGATTTTCGACAGGGCATTGATGAGGCGGTCGCTCGCACCCCGGCCGCCGGGCTCGGCCAGGTTGGCCATGGTCTTGAGCATGAACTTCATCAGCGTCGTGCGCGGCAACCCGTACCTCGTGATGACCCGCATGACGTCTGGCTGGCCGATGATCGTCGCGAAGTGCCGACCCAGCGTGTAGTAGCCGCCGAGGTCCTGCTTCATCCGCGTGTTGTACGACTGGAGGACGCGCTCCCGACCCGCGGCATCGGCCCGCGCGAACGCGTGCGCGATGACCTCGGCCGCCGTCCGGCCCGACTCCATCGCATAGGCAATGCCCTCGCCGTTGAACGGGTTGACCATGCCGCCGGAGTCGCCGACGAGCAGCAGCCCGTCGGCGTAGTGCGGCTGCCGGTTGAAACCCATCGGCAGCGCGGCGCCGCGGATCGGCTGCGTCATCGTCTCGTCGTTGTACGTCCACTCCTCGGGCATCGTCGCGACCCAGCGACGCATGACGTCCTTGTAGTCGACGTTGCCGAAGGCCTTGGAGGTGTTGAGGATGCCGAGGCCGACGTTGCTCGTGCCGTCGCCGACGCCGAAGATCCAGCCATAGCCGGGCAGGAGGACGTCCTTGCCGGACGGGTCCTTGGCCCACAGCTCGAGCCAGGACTCCAGATAGTCGTCGTCGGTGCGCGGGCTCGTGTAGTACGTCCGGACGGCGACGCCCATGGGCCGGTCGTCGCGCTTCTCCCGACCCATCGACAGCGAGAGCCGGGAGGAGTTGCCGTCGGCCGCCACGACGAGGCGTGCTCGGTACTCGTGGGTCTCCCCCGTGGCCCGGCCCTTCTCGTCGACCGACTTGGCCGTCACTCCGACGATGGAGCCACGCGCGTCGGTGATGGGGCCGGTGACGTTGGCGCCCTGGACGAGGCGGGCTCCGTTCTTCACGGCGTGCTGGGCGAGGATCTCGTCGAAGTCCATCCGCGTGCGCACCAGGCCGTACGGCGGGAAGGCGGAGTTCTCCGGCCAGTCGAGCTGGAGGCGCATGCCCGCACCGATGATGCGCAGGCCCTTGTTGCGGATCCAGCCGTCCTCCTCGGGCGTCGGGATGCCGAGGTTGACCAGCTCGCGGACGGCGCGCGGCGTCAGGCCGTCGCCGCAGACCTTCTCCCGTGGGAAGTGCGTCTTCTCGAGCAGGAGCACGTCGAGGCCGGCCATCGCCAGGTAGGCGGCGGTGGCGGATCCACCCGGACCGGCTCCGACGACGATGACGTCTGCCGTATCGACTGGGCTGTCGACCCGACTGTCGGCATTCGTAGTACTCATGGCTCCCTGCAGGTTCCCAATGCTTGCGCGCGCTGCTTGTGAATCAGTTCACGAACTCCAGAGCACCCTACTCCCGGCCGCTCCAGGATGTCAGTTGGGGCCTCCCCTTACCCCGCCCTCCGGTTCGGCCGGCTCATCTCTTCACCGCCTGTGTGGAGGGCGACGATCCCCCCCGTGAGGTTCTTCCACCCGACGCTCGACCAGCCGGCCTGCTCGATCCGACGCGCCAGCTCGCCCTGCGGCGGCCAGTCCTGGATCGACTCGGCGAGGTAGACGTAGGACTCCGGGTTGCTCGCCGTGCGCCGGGCGATGCTCGGCAGCACGCGAAGCACGACGTTGCCGTAGACCGTTCGCACGACGCGGTTGACGGGCTGGCTGAACTCGCAGACGACGAGCCGCCCACCGGGCTTGGTGACGCGGAGGAACTCGCGCAGGGCCGCCTCGGTGTCGGCCACGTTGCGCAGGCCGTAGCTGATCGTCACGACATCGAAGCTCTCGTCGGCGAAGGGCAGGCGCATCGCGTCGGCCGCGGTGAAGGCCATGTCGGGGCGTCTCCGGCGTCCTACCCGCAGCATCCCCAGGCTGAGTCCGCCGGCACGACCTCGATCTCACGATCGGCCCACGGCTCGCTCGAGGTGCCGGTCCCCGCGGCGATGTCGAGGATGCGCTCCCCGCGCTTGGCGTCGACGGCCTTGACGACGGCGCGCCGCCAGAGCCGGTCGATCCCGGCCGTCATGACGTCGTTGGTGACGTCGTACTTGTCGGCGACGGTGTCGAACATCGACGCGACGTCGACCGGCTGCTTGTCGAGCTGGGCACGAGTCATGCGCCCATCCTTCCACCCAGCGTCGCTTTCTCAGCCTCGACTTTCCCGTATGCCGCTGAGCTCCTCCCCGACGCCCGTGACCTCCCAACCCTCCCGCCCCTCTCCGGCAACGGGGGTCGGCGCTGGCGCCGGACCCGTGCCGGCGGTCGTAGAGTTACCGGCGATGTCTTCGCTTCCTGCCTCCGAGAGCCTCGGGGACTCCCCGTCGTCGGCCGCGCCGGCGCTCATCGTGCGTACCACGCTGATCGACTCCGAGGAGCCGCTGCTCGCGTACCTGCCCACCGAGGCCGCACAGGACGACGTCGTCTCGTGGGTCCGCCGCGGCGAGGGACTCGTCGGCTGGGGCCGGGCGCTGCACTTCTCGGCGACCGGCGCCGGCCGCTTCCACGACGCGGAGGCCTGGTGGCGTTCGGTGACGGCCCGCGCGGTCGTGCGCGACGAGGTCGGCGTCCCCGGCACGGGGCTCGTCTGCTTCGGGTCCTTCCCCTTTGCCGACGACTCCGAGGAGGCCGCCCGGCTCGTCGTGCCCTCGACCATCGTCGGTCGCCGGGACGGCAGGACCTGGGTGACATCGGTGACGCTCGAGCCGCAGCTGGCCCGGCTCGGCTCTCCTCCGGTCGCGCAGGACCCGAGGCCCCCGTCTGGCGTGACGTTCGCCGACGGTGCGGTCTCGCCGAGCGCCTACGCACACGCGGTCGCAGAGGCCGTCGAGCGGATCAGCTCCGGCGCGCTCGACAAGGTGGTCCTGGCGCGGGACCTCATCGCCACGGCGAGCGATCCGATCGACCCTCGGTGGGTGCTGCGGCGGCTCGCGGAGCGCTACCAGAACACGTGGGTCTTCGCCGTTGCGGGTCTGCTCGGTGCGACACCGGAGCTGCTCGTCCGCCGGGACCAGGGCCTGATCACCTCGCGGGTCCTGGCGGGCACGATCCGCCGGACCGGCGACGACGAGGCCGACCTCGCACTCGCCGCGTCGCTGGCCCGCTCGTCGAAGGACCTCGAGGAGCACGAGTACGCGGTCCGCTCCGTCGCCGAGGCCCTCGCTCCGCACTGTTCGTCGATGAACGTGCCGGAGTCGCCCTTCGTCCTCCACCTGCCAAACGTCATGCACCTCGCGACCGACGTGGCCGCCGTCAGCGCGGACGACGCGTCCTCCCTCACCCTGGCCGCATCGCTCCATCCGTCGGCCGCGGTCGGTGGGACGCCCACCACCAAGGCTGTCGCGCTCATCGCGGAGCTCGAGCAGATGGACCGGGGCCGCTATGCCGGGCCCGGTCGGCTGGATGGACACCAGGGGTGACGGCGCCTGGGGCATTGCCCTGCGCAGCGGCGCGATCCTCCCGGACGACCCGACGACGATCCGGCTGTACGCCGGGTGCGGCATCGTGGCCGGCTCCGACCCGGAGTCGGAGGTTGCGGAGTCGAACGCCAAGCTCGTCCCCATGCGTGACGCTCTCGCGAGCGATTGAGTGGCCGTATGCCGCTGAGCTCGCTTCCAGCGCACGGCGCCTTCGCGGTGTCGCTGGCTCTCGTTCAGGCTCTCTGGGCCCGGGGGGTCCGCGACGTCGTCCTCGCACCCGGATCGCGCTCCGCTCCCCTGGCCCTGGTGCTGTACCAGGCTGACGCCGCCGGGGACCTGCGGCTGCACGTCCGGGTCGACGAGCGGTCGGCCGGCTTCCTCGCGCTGGGGCTGGCGACCGGGTCGCGGCGCCCGGTTGCGGTCGTGACGACCTCCGGTACGGCCGTGGGCAACCTGCTACCGGCCGTCATGGAGGCGCACCACACCGGACGTCAGGTCGTCGTCATCTCCGCCGACCGCCCGGAGCGGCTCCGCGGTACCGGGGCGAACCAGACGACTTTCCAGACGGGCATCTTCGGCCGGTTCGCTCCGGTCGTGGACCTGGCGCCCGATGCGCAGCTCGGGTCGGTCGCGGCGGCTGCGGACGAGGCGTGCTGCCGGGTGGGTCCCAGCCAGATCAACGTCCAGCTCGACGCCGACCTCATGCCCCCCGACCCCGATCCCGCCAGCTGGTGGACCCGCACCAACATCGCCCCGGCGGAGTTGTCGCGGCCCGAACGCGCCACCTCCGGCACCAACATCGCCCCGGCGGAGTTGTTGCGGCTTGATCCCGGGCCGCGCACGGTCGTCGTCGCCGGAGACGACGCGGGACCTGCCGCGCGAATCCTGGCGGAGGCCGCGAACTGGCCCCTCCTCGCGGAGCCCACGTCCGGGGCCCGCATCGGCAAGCAGGCCGTCCGCACCTACCGCCTGCTGCTGGGCACCGCCTTGCGCGAGGAGATCGAGCGCGTCATCGTCATGGGCCACCCCACGCTCTCGCGTCCGGTCATGGGCCTCATCACCGACCCTGCCCTGGACGTCATTTCGGTGCGCGACCGTACGGGCACGGCAACCGATCCCGGTCGCATCGCGACGATCGTCGACTCGGTGCCAACCGTCGACGCGCCGCCCGCCATCCAGTCGAGTGTGCGCAAGACGTCGGGCTGGTTCGAGCGCTGGCGTGCCGCCGACGACGCCCTCTCGGGGCTGATCGACCAGTATCTCGCTGGCCGACCCGATTCCCCGTTGACCATGGCGTCGGTCGTTGCAGAGGCAGTCACCGCGCACACCACCCTCGTCGTCGGCTCGTCCAACGTCGTCCGGGACCTCGACGTCATGGCGTCTCCGTGGCCACCGCACGAGCACCGGTTCGTCGTCGGCAACCGTGGTCTCGCCGGCATCGACGGCACCGTCTCGACTGCCGTCGGCATCGCTCTCGGCCGAGACGGCGCGTCACGCACCATCGCCTACCTCGGGGACCTGACCTTCCTCCACGACACCAACGGCCTGCTCATCGGGCCGGACGAGCCCCGCCCCGACGTGACCTTCGTCGTGCTCAACGACAACGGGGGTGCGATCTTCGCCGGGCTCGAGCAGGGCGCACCCGCCTACGCACCGGCCTTCGAGCGGGTCTTCGGCACGCCCCACCACACCGACCTCGCTGCGCTCTGTCTGGCCCATGGCATCGCCCACGAGCGCATCACCCAGCCCGAGCGGCTGGCGGCCGCCCTCGAGACCCAGCACAGCGGCATACGGCTGATCGAGGTCCTCGTGTCGCGAGCCGAGCGGCGAGCGGAAGCCGACCACCTGCGCGACCTCGCCCAATCCCTCTGACTCAGAGGGGATCCGGGACCGGCCACTGCGTCGGGGCACCGCCCCCGGTCTTGAGTGCTTCCGCGACGAGCTCGGTGTTGTCGTGGGCCTCCCGCCCGGTCGGCAGGACCAGCGTGTCCTCCAGGCCGATCCGCACGTCGTAGCCCGACCGTTGCGCCCACCGCAGCACCGGCCACGCCCACGCCTGCTCACCATGCACGAGGACCGGCGCCGGCGACATCCCCAACGCGGCGAGGATCCGCTCGGCCGCCCACGCGCCGTCGCTGCCACGGGTGTGCCCGGGGATGACCTCGACGAGGACGCGTTCGACCTGCCAGGGCCAGTTCGTCGAGACGAAGGCAGTCGCGGAGTGCGGCGTCCAGATCCCGGCCTCGACGCCAATTCCCCTGGCCCGCAAGATCCCCGCCAGACGAACTGCGCCCGGCTCGTGCCAGTTGACATTCGCGCAGTCCGGGCCGCCATGCTCGGGACCGGGCCAGGCCGACACCTGGGAGAGCTTCGCCCGCTCGTCCGTCGCAATGCCGTCCCGGGTCGAGACGCTGATCCCGACATCGGGGACGAGGGAGCGGATCGCGTGCACGGTGCCGACCACGTGCTCGACGGCGAGCGACTCCTGCCCGTGCTCGTCACGGGGATGGACGTGCACCATGAACGCGCCGGTCTCGACGACGTCCCGGGTCGCCCGCGCCACGTCGTCCGGGGAGACCGGCAAGCGTGGGTGGGCACGCGGATGGCGGTCGCCGTTGAGGCAGGCCTGGATCATCGCGGCACTCCAGCGCGATCGAGCAGCGCGTGGCAGCGGGCCATCCGCTCGCGCCACCATTGCCCGCGCTCGGGCGGCGCCGCGAGGGCGGTGAGCGCCCCGGGGTCTGCCGTGACCCGCCTCGGTCGGAGGACGCCGGCCCCGGGGCGCATCGGCTCGGCGGCGACGTCGCGCACGAACAGTCCCACGGTGCCCAGCCCACAGGCGTGCTCGAGCGCGGGAAGGGCAGCCGCGAGTGCGACGCCGGCGGAGATCCCGATGCTGGTGTCGAGCGCGGAGGAGACGACCGCGGGCAGCCCGCACGCGTCCACGATCTCCAACGCCCGGACGATGCCGCCGAGCGGCGCCACCTTGACGACGACGAGGTCGGCGGCGCCCTTGCGGGCGACGAGGAGCGGGTCCTCGGCCTTGCGAATCGACTCGTCCGCAGCAATGGGCACGTCGATCGCGTTGCGGGCCAGGGCGGTTCGCAGCTCGGCGAGCTCATCGACAGTGGCGCAGGGTTGCTCCGCGTATTCGATGCCGTATGCCGCTGACCTCCTGAGCGCCTCAGTGGCCGTCTCGACGTCCCAGGCTCCGTTGGCATCGATGCGGATCCGGGCGTGCGGACCCATCGCGTCGCGCACCGCGGCCAGGCGGTTCAGGTCATCGCGGAGCGTCTGCCCCCGCTCGGCCACCTTGACCTTGGCCGTCGTGCAGCCCTCGAAGCGGGCGAGCACCTCGGGCACCCGCTCCGGCGGCACGGCCGGGACCGTGGCGTTGACCGGCACCGCGTCGCGCACGGGAGCCGGCCGAGCGGCATACGCCTCCTCGATCCCGGCGGCCAGCCAGCGGGCGGACTCCTCGTCGCCGTACTCGGGGAAGGGAGCGAACTCGCCCCAGCCCGCGGGCCCTTCGAAGACGACCGCCTCACGGACGTCGACCCCGCGGAAGCGCACTCGCATCGGGATCGCGACGACATGGGCCCGCTCGAGCAGCGCGGCGAGGGGCGGCAGGTCGGTCACGGGAACATCATGACCGAGGCGATGTTCCGCTGAGGCGCTGAGTCATTGACGGACGAGATCGGTGAGGAGGGCCATCTCGCTCATCAGGAGGGCGGCCGAGCGCACGAGCGGTACGGCTACCATGGCGCCGGACCCCTCCCCCAGCCGCATCCCGAGGT
This sequence comes from uncultured Actinomycetota bacterium, assembly GCA_963826445.1. Lineage (GTDB taxonomy): Bacteria > Actinomycetota > Actinomycetes > Actinomycetales > Dermatophilaceae > Intrasporangium. The sequence continues at coordinate 26,572 of CAWGXD010000026.1, read as the reverse complement.
CGAGGAGGGGCTCCAGGCCGAGCGCGTCGAGCGCGTGCGACTGGGCGGGCTCGGTGGAGCGGTGCCCGGCGAGGAACCAGGCCTGGGCTCCCGGGGCGAGCTCGGCGGCCACAAGGGCTTCGGCGCAGGCGATGACACCGTCGAGGAGCACGGGCACTCCACGTCGGGCCGCTTGGGCGAGGAACCCCGCCCCGACGGCGAAGTCCGCAGCGCCGAGGGCGGCGAGGCGTTGCACGGGGTCCTCGATGCGGCCGTGTTCGTCGCAGGCGCGCGCCAGGGCGCGGGTCAGCACGTCCAGCTTCCGGGCATGGGTCGGATCGTCGATGCCGGTGCCCCGGCCGATGACTGCGTCGGCGCCCAGGCCGAGCGTCGCGGCGATGAGGGCCGACGACGGCGTCGTGTTGCCGATGCCCATGTCCCCGATGACGAGCAGCTGCGCGCCCGCATCCACCTCGGTGTCGGCGATCTCGGCGCCGACGGCGATGGCCCGCTCCGCCAGGTCGCGGCTGACCGCATCGGCAACATCGATCGGGCGGGACGAGCGGGTCAGCTTGTGCGCGGTGACGTCGGCCGGTGCGCTGCTGAGGTCGGCATCGACCGCGATGTCGAGGACCCGCACCGTCGCGCCGTGCTGACGGGCAAGGACGCTCACTCCGGCCAGCCCCGCGACGAACGCGTGCACCATCGCGGCGGTGACGTCGCTCGGGTAGGCGGAGACACCGGAGGCCGCGACCCCGTGGTCGCCTGCGAGCACCACAGCGCGGACGCGCTCGATTGGCACCGGAGGGCAGACACCTTGGCACGCCGCGAGCCAGGCGCCGACCTCCTCCAGCCGGCCGAGCGCCCCGAGCGGCTTGGCGAGGCCGTCGAGTCGCTCGAGGGCGGCGGCGTGGACGTCCGCATCTGGTGGCGTGATGGTGGACGTCTGGGTGCTCATCGGGCCTCCGGGCTCGCGGTCGGTGCGTCGCTTCTCATCTTCGCTCACGGACGCCCTGGCTCGGGAACCGGTTGTCCACATCCCCTCCGGCGCGGTGCCGTCCTCCACAGCCGGGCCGGAGCCGTTGGCGCCGGGGCCTGGTTCCGGCGGACAGTCGTGGCACTGACAGGTTCCGAGGACGGGAGGCACTGCGATGGGCAGCTCCAGCTGGGCGGAGGATCCGTGGGTGGGCGAGCGGTACGAGGATTACGCGGTGGAACCGGATCGTTGGTCCACCGGCTACCGGTCACCTCGCGAGCGCACCGTCTCCTACGTCGTCCTCGTCGACGGCCGGGTCGTCGACACGTGGTACGAGCCGCTGACAGAGTCGCCGTGGCTGGGCGACCCGAGAGTCGAGAAGGTGGAGCGGTTGTGGCGCCACGAGCCCCCGCCCAGGAAGGAGGTCGCTCCTTGGCGAGCCACGGTGGACTGGCTCGAGCATGTCGTCGGCGGCCCTGAGGCGCTCGACCAGCTGACCGCCGACCTGCTGCCCGACGAGGAGCTCATACTCCCTGCTGAGGCGGCCGGGGACGGGGAGGTGGTGGCCCGGTTCCGGCGCGCGGGTGAGGTGCTCGACGGCTTGGCGGGCGTCTACTTCGATCGCGAGACCCGCACCGCATTCCGACGCGCCCTGACGGTGGTCGGCATGGAGCTGATGGGCGGCCGGGTGCCGGAGGATCCGGTCCAGGTGGCCGCCGGGGTGTGCTGGGCGGTGGGCCGCGCCAACGGGGTACTGGCTCCGGCGGGCCGCGTGACGCAGAAGGTGCTGTGCGCCCAGCTGGGGCTCGCGTCGTTTCCGGCCGCCAAGGGGCGGACCGTCGCGCGGCTCCTCGCGACGCCAAAGCCGCCCTGGGTGTCGCGGCCCGGAACGCTTCCTGACCTCGAGCCGCTCTCACGCACCGACCTGCTCACGTCGCGGACCCGCCGGGAGATCATCGCGCTCCGCGACGCGACCGTCGCGGCCGAGGCACGAGCAGCCGCTCGCGACAGGGCCCGGATACCTGAGCAGCTGATCGACGAGACCGACGGGTTGTGACCTCCTCAGGGGCCAAGGCGCACGTCCCGCGGGTTCTCGACCGCGCACGCGATCCGGTCGACGAAGAGCGCTCGCATCGGCGGGAGTTCGTCGAGGCGGAACCACGCCGCGGCGGTCGCCTCGTCATCCCCGGGAGTCGGGTCGCCCGAGACCCAGCGGCAGCGGAAGGTGTGGTTGAGGTACTGGGCCAGGTCGCCGTTGGCGTGGGTGATGGGAGGCTCTGCTGACACCCAGACGAGGCGGTCGACCGCGATGACGACGGACGCCTCCTCGAGGGCCTCCCGCTCAGCCGTGACGTGTGGGTCCTCGCCTGGGTCGATGATTCCAGTGATCGGCGTCCACTCACCGTTGTCAGTACGTCGGATGAGCAGCACCTCCTCGCCCGAGCCGTCGGCAGCCGGTCGCAGGACGACCGCGGTGACCCCCGGCATCCACAACAACTCGCGTCCCACCATGGTCCGAAGATGTGCGACGTAGGGCGGGATGGGCATGGGAGCGACCTTAGACCGCCGCTAGGGTCGGGTCCCGTGAGCAACGAGACGACAGACGGCACAGCGGACGAGGGAGCGGGCGAGACTGGCCGGGTCGCCTCGCAGGTCTCGGAGATCTTCGACCCGAGCGAGTGGGACGTTGTCCCGGGCTTTGAGTTCACCGACATCACCTACCACCGCCGCAAGGCTCACGAGGGCCGTCCGCACGCCGAGTCCGGGGTGGTCCGCGTGGCGTTCAACCGGCCCGAGGTGCTCAACGCCTTCCGGCCGCACACGGTGGACGAGCTCTACCGGGCCCTCGACCACGCGCGGATGACGCCCGATGTCGGCGTCGTCCTCATCACCGGCAACGGTCCGGCCCCCAAGGACGGCAAGTGGGCATTCTGCTCCGGTGGTGACCAGCGGATCCGAGGGCGTTCCGGCTACCAGTACGCCGCCGGCGAGACGGCCGACACGGTCGACGAGGCCCGGGCCAAGGCCGAGGGCGGACGCCTGCACATCCTCGAGGTCCAGCGCCTGATCCGCACCATGCCCAAGGTCGTCATCGCGGTCGTCAGCGGCTGGGCGGCCGGCGGCGGACACTCGCTGCACGTCGTCTGCGACCTGACGATCGCCTCCCGGGAGCACGCGCGCTTCAAGCAGACCGACGCCGACGTCGGCTCCTTCGACGGCGGCTACGGCTCGGCGTACCTCGCCAAGTCGGTCGGCCAGAAGTTCGCTCGCGAGATCTTCCACCTCGGCCGCACCTACACCGCCGAGGACATGCACCGGATGGGCGCGGTGAACATCGTCGCCGACCACGCCGATCTGGAGGCGCGAGGCACTGCAGGTGGCGCGGAGATCATGGGCAAGTCGCCGCAGGCGCAACGGATGCTCAAGTTCGCCTTCAACCTCACTCGACGACGGGCTGATGGGCCAGCAGGTCTTCGCCGGCGAGGCGACCCGCCTGGCCTACATGACCGACGAAGCCATCGAGGGGCGCGACCAGTTCCTCGAGAAGCGCGATCCCGACTGGTCACCCTTCCCCTGGTACTTCTGACCTACGACATTCGCCGTGGTCGGCGTGATGCGACCCCGCAGGCGCGCGGCGTCCCTCAGATTCCAGAGGTAGCCTTGGGTTGTAGCCGGACTTGCGCTCGAGCCGGTTGGAGCCGGGCTCGTGACGAAGGACTCGTCCGGCAGAAGAGGTGTCGCCGTGGTCGTCCTCGGTTTGATCGTTGTCCTCGCGGGGCTCGCCGTGGTGGTCATCGAGGCGCACGCCTCGACCGGAGGCGTGCTTGCGGTGGCGGGTGTGATGGCCGTGGCTGCCGGTGTCGGCTTGATCATGGCGGGTTCGGGCGCGCCCCTCGTGCTCACGATTGCGGTCGCGGTGGTGCTGGCGGTGCTTGGCGTACTCGGGATCATGCTGATGGCACGCAAGGTCATCGCGGCTGGCAATCAGTCCCCCCGCACCGGGCCCACGGCGCTGATCGGAACCGTGGCCACCGTGCGGACCTGGAACCACGAGGAGGGACAGGTCGTGGCCGACGGGACCCTCTGGCGCGCCGTCCTCTCCGGGGACTGGCAGGACTCACGACCACTTCCCGGCGAGAGAGTCACTGTCGACACGCTCGACGGGTTGACGCTTTCCGTACGCCCGCTCTACACCCAAGGGAAGTGACGCCGGCATGCAAAGCGCCGTCATCGTCATCATCATCATCGCGCTGATCTTCTTGGCGGTGCTGATTGCATCAGTCCGCGTGCTGCGCGAGTACGAGCGTGGTGTCGTCTTCCGACTCGGCCGACTCATCGAGCTCAAGGACCCTGGACTGATCCTGTTGATCCCGGTCGTGGACCGGATGGTGCGGGTCAGCCTGCGCGTGATCACCATGAACGTTCCTCCACAGGACGTCATCACCCGGGACAACGTCCCAGTGCGGGTCACGGCCGTGGCGTACTTCAGGGTCATCGATGCCAACCGGGCGATCGTGGAGGTGGAGGACTACGTTGCGGCCACCAGCCAGATCGCGCAGACCTCGCTGCGTGCCGTACTTGGCAAGGCCGAGCTCGACACCCTGTTGGCCGAGCGGGAGCGGCTCAACGAAGACCTGCAAAAGGTCATCGACCAACAGACCGAGCCTTGGGGAGTCAAGGTGTCGATCGTTGAGATCAAGGACGTCGATGTGCCCGACTCCATGCAGCGAGCCATCGCCCGCCAAGCCGAGGCTGAAAGAGAGCGTCGCGCAAAGGTCATCAATGCTGAGGGCGAGTTCCAGGCGTCCACGCGGCTCGCAGACGCGGCCGATGTGATGAGTCGCAACCCCGCAACGCTTCAATTGCGGTATCTGCAGACCCTGATAGAGATCAGCAACGCCAGCACCTCAACGACCTTGATTCCCCTGCCCGTCAACCTTCTTCAACCCCTGTTGGCCCAGCTGGATCCGTCCCGAGAGGCCGCGTCTCAACAGCCAGCCACGGCGCCCGGCGCGCAGGAACCCAGCCAGCGTGTCGTCCTCGGTGAACAAGACGGCAGGTGACCATCTTCAGTCAGTGCGGTTCTGACGCGGTCGACGTACGTGCCCAGGCAGCCGGGTGACTTGCATGACGCGCGTCCCCCGACTTGGCGCTCAAGTTCGCGCCTCGATCGGGCGTACGTGATCCGGTGAGGTGGCCCCACGGCTGAGCCACGCTGGGATTGTCACGGCGACAAGGGACCAAGATCCCATTCGGGCCGACGTCCGGGCTACGTCAGTTTGCGGCCTCACCCGATCCGTCCGGAGCGGAAACCGCGTCGACATGCCGCACGGCGCACACACTGGTCGTTCCGGAGCTGGCCTCTACCCGGAGTAGATGTTGGAGCGGGAACCGCCGGCTCGATGCAGTGGCGACTCCGAAGCAGGAGCGCACCGAGCAGTGAGCTGCATTTCGTGCCTGACACTCCGCCTTGCGGGGTCGACGGGGCGACCGCTCAGCCGCATGCTGCTGGGCTGGATCCCAGCGGCATACGGCCTTTGCGACTGCTGGGTCAGTCGGCCGTTCAGCCAACCGGCTCAGCCGCCGTCAGCCGAACCGCCGGTGTCCTGCCGTGCGAGCTCCTCGGTCGTGCGGCCGCTCAGCTCCTCTACCGAGGCCCAGCGGGTCGAGCCGTCCCGCAGCATCAAAGTGGCACCGGTGATCTCCGGTGCTGTGCGCGCGTTCTCTTGACCCTCGGTCGTCGGCGCGTCTGGCCACCACGCGGCGAAGTGGCCCTCCCGCACCGTCGCCGTCACCCGGCCCTTCGCCACCGTGTCGAGGACCACCGCCGACGACATCAGAACCGACGCTGCCTGGTGACCCGCGGATGCTCCCTGCCGGCGTGCTGTGAGACGGCGCCGAGTTCGCCATGCAGTGAGTTTGCCGCCAGCGGGGGCAGCGGCTCGCTCTGTGTGGTTGCCGCCCCTCCACCGGCTGCCGACCACGCGACCATCTCGGACGTAGCACGTCACGTCGCTCGGCGCGGGCCTGGAGTCGGTCTCGATAGACAAGGACCAGCGATCCGCGCAATTCCGTGATCACCGGGCGCAGACCCGACAGATCGGTCCCGTCATGTTCGCCTCGGAGTCGCGCACATGGGCGTCACAGGCCTGCTGCGCCTCTCGTGACTGTGCATCGGTGAGCGTCTGTGGGGTCGCGGACCACGCGAGCGCCTGACTGCCGCCGAAGTAGTTCGGGAGCGCGATCGACCCGACGCCAATCAAGGCCGCGGCCGCGGTGACGGCGAGCGAGCGGCGGACCACGCGTCGCGTGGTGGATGGCGACCGGGAGCCGCCGTCGGCAGTGATCGCGACTCGTGACTCGAGGACGCGGCCGAGGAGGGCCACTGCCCGGGGGTCGGTCCTGGCATCGAGGTCGGGCGAGGTGGCGGCGTCGAGGTCCCCGAGAAGGGCCTCGAGCTCCTTGAAGTGGAGCCTCCGCGTCTTGGTGTTCATGAAGTGCTCCTTGAGGTCTCGGCGTCGGGCAGCGCCTCGCTGCTGGCTTGAGGGAGGGACTCGGCCAGGGCCCTGAGGGCTCGCCGTGCCCTGCTGAGGCGCAGCCGGTAGGCCACCGGTGAGATGCCCAGCACTCGCGCGGCTCGTGGCGAGTCGAGCCCGTCCCACACGGTGAGCGCGAGGGCCTCTTGATGCGTCGTGGACAAGCGACGCCACGCCTGGGCGAGATCGAGCCGTCTGGCGACCACGTCCGGATCGAAGCCGATGCTGTCGCTGCCCTGACCGAGGTCGTTCTCGGCCACCCGGACCGCGAGCGCGTGCTGCCGGAGCTGGCCGCGGACCCCCGACAGGAGGGTCAGTCGTGCCACTCCGAAGAGCCATGCCCGTGCGTCGTCCGGGTCCCCGGGGACGTCCGCCAGTCGGCGCCAGGCGACGAGGAACACCTCGGAAGCGATGTCCTCGGCATGGCTCGGATGGACACGACGCTGGATGAAACGCAGGACGGACGCGTAGGTCTCGGCGAAGAGCTCGGTGAACCGCTGCTCTCCGCCCGGTGGCCCGGTGTCGTGATTGCTCATGCCCCCTCATGTCGGTTCGGACCCTGAGTGTTTCATCCTCTTTTGCGCGCCCGCTGACGTCCGGTCACCGCCGCGGGGGAAGATGGCGGAGTGAGCACGAGCGACGAGGTGAGGCGGGACCACGAGCTCCGTGACGCCACCGACGTCAGCGATGTGCCCGAGGGCGGTCATCCGGCCGACTACCGAACGCCGGGACGCGCCCAGGCACTGAATGCCACCAAGGCCGTCGGCCGCGGCATCGGCAAGGCGACGGTCGCGAGCGCCAAGGCGACGGCCGCGACGTCACGGTTCGCCGCCGCCAAGTTCCGCGGCTTCACGCACTCCGGGGGTGCGGGGGAGACCGGCCTCGCCCGCATGACCGAGCTCCACGCCAGCCACACCGCCGGCGACGCCGCGATGATGCTCGCACTCGCCGGCATCTTCTTCTTCAACCCCCAGACCGCCGAGGCCCGCAGCCAGGTGGCGGTGTTCCTCCTCCTGACGATGATCCCGTTCACGCTCATCGCGCCGTTCGTCGGGCCGCTCCTCGACCGGTTCAGCCATGGGCGGCGCTGGGCGATCGGGACGACGATGGCGACCCGGGCCTTCCTCTGCTGGGTCCTCGCCGAGGCGATCTACAACAAGAGCGACTGGCTCTTCCCCGCCGCGCTCGGGGTGCTGATCGCCTCCAAGGCCTACAACATCGCCCGCGCGGCGGCGGTCCCACGACTGCTCCCAGCGGGCACGAGTCTGGTCAAGGCCAACTCAAAGGTCTCGATAGCGGGAGTCATCGGCGCCGTCGTCGGCGGTGCGCTCGCTGCGGCAGCCCTCAAGGTCGGCGCGCCGTGGGCACTGCGGGTCGCCTTCGTGCTCTTCGTCATCGGCACGGTCCAAGCGATCCGGCTTCCGCCTGACGTGGACAGCAACGCCGGCGAGATCTCGCTCAGTGATACGCAGCCGGTGCGGCAGCCGGCGTCGAAGCGCGAGCGAGCCCAGCGGCATACGGCAGCCACTCCCGCGCAGGAAGGGGCAGCGCTCGAGGTCGACTCAGCGGGCATCTTTGGGCGCTACCTGCGAAGCCTGCACGCCATCCCGTGGCCCGTCCGGCACGCGATGTGGTCGACCGGCGGCACCCGACTGCTCACCGGGTTCCTCATCATGTACGTAGCGTTCCTCGCCAAGGAGCACCCGATCAGCGGGATGAGCGGTGAGCTCATCCTCGGGATCACGGCGGCTGCGATCGGCCTGGGCAACGCGCTCGGCAGCCTGCTGGGCAACAACCTGCGCGACTACCACCCGGAGCGCGTCGCGATGCTCTCCGTGCTGCTCGCGACTCTCGCATGCATCGCGACGGCGCTCTGGTACGGCGTCTGGACCCTCGTGCTGCTCGGGCTGGTGCAGGGGCTGACGGCTCAGCTGGCCAAGTTGTGCTTTGACGCGCTCGTGCAGCGCGAGGTGCCCGAGAACGTGCGGGCGTCGGTCTTCGGCTGGTCCGAGACCATGCTGCAGATGCTCTGGGTGCTCGGCGGCGCGCTCGGCATCATCCTGCCGCTCAACCCCCAGGTCGGCTTCTCCGTGTGCGCCGTGATGCTCCTCTGGACGGTGGTCATGGCGGCTCGCCAGCGCAGGATCGGCGCCGGGACGGGCGGCCGAGCGGGTCCGGCACGAGGGCGCGCCGTGCGTCCTGGCTGACCAGCGGCCCGGCTGTGGATAACTGCCCGGGTCCGATGCAGCAGTTGTCTAGGTTCGGGCGTCGTGAGCTATGCGATCGACACGGACAGCACCCAGGCGCTCGGCTCCACCCTGCGAACAAGCGGAAGTGAACTGCGCAACTGCGCAACAACTTTCGCGTATGCCGCTGGGCTGGCTTGTCGTGGCATCGCCGCGGACCACGTGGGGCTGGCCCAGTCGCTGCAGGAGTTTGCGACAACGCACCTGGCCGTCCTCGAGGCGGTCGCCGCGGCGTCCGCCGCGCTCGCTCGTGACCTGACCTGGGCAGCCCAGTCTGCGCACGACGTGGAGGTCGCGGTCGCCGCGGAGCTGGGCGCCCTGGGCGCGCCGCCGCCGAGGGACTCGCACGGGGCGCCGCTCTGATGGCGTGGGAGGCCGGGCGCGGCGGCTCACGAGCCGAGCTGGCCGTGCCGGAGGGCGATCCAGCCGCGCTGCGCGGGGCGGCGGACCGCTTTCGGCGGGTCGCGGACCGCGCCCTCGCCACCGCGGGCGTCTTCGGCACGGCCGCGCCTGAGCTGTCGCTCTACTGGCAGGGGTCTGCCGCCGCGGCGGCCGGGGTGGAGCTCAGCCAGCTGTCGGGCCGGGCGCAACGGCTGCTGCCGGGGCTCGATGGGGCGGGCCTGGCACTGACGGCCTATGCGGACGCCCTCGAGCACACCCAGGGCCGGGTCCGGGCGCTGCATGACAAGGCGGCAGCGGCGCGCGACGAGCATGTCCGGGCGATCGCCGCCGCAGGTGCCTTCGGAACCGAACCCGTGCTCGCCGCCCAGCTCGCCGAGCGGTCCCACCGGGAGCTCGATCAGGCCATGGCCGCGATCCACCGTTCCTACGGCGCCTGCATGGAAGAGCTCTGGGCGGCCGCTACCCGTTGCGCGCGCGCCCTAGCGTGGATCAGCGCCGCGGCAGGAGCGGATCACGGCCTTGCCGCCGTGCGCCTGGACGTGCTCGCCGGGCTGCCGCTGGCGCAGGGCCAGATCCGCGCCGCATCGATCCCACCGGTGAGCCACCTTGTTGAGCCCGAGCCGGACACGTGGTGGGAGAGCGCCCTGGAGACGGCCGGGGATGCCGCCGCCTGGACGTACAACCACACCGCGGTCCCACTCGTGAACGGCGCGGCCAATGTGCTCGAAGCCGCCGCTGAGCATCCCGAGGACCTCATCGAGATGGCCGTCGGCGCCGGCATGGTCGTCGTCGGCGCCGGAGGCGAGGTCGCCGGAGTCGCGCTGGACGCCACGGGAGTGGGGGCCGTGGCCGGGGTTCCGATCAATGTCGCCGCCGCCGGCCTGATCGCCGCCGGTGCGGGAGCGGTCGCCCACGGCGGCAGCCGCCTCGCCGACCACGCCGCCCAGAACAACAGCCGACTCCTGAACGAGGTCGACGGACCGTCGGTGGGAGGGCATCGCGGCAACGCGGGTGACCCACTGCCGGACTCAGCGCGTCCCAGCGTCGCGGGAGGGGAATGGAAAGGCCGCGTGGCCCAGAACGGAAGGGGCGAGGTTTGGCAGGCACCTGAAAGGATCGCTCCAGGGCCCGGCAAACCACAGAACAGCGACATGATCCGAATCCTCGACCCAGATGACCGATACCCGTACGGATGCGTGCGCTTCTACAACTCGGAGGGCCAGCCTTTGAGACTCGATGGTCGCACCGGACCAAATGCGGAGACCCATATCGCTGTCAGGCCCGACGGCACCTTTGACGTTCCGAAAGGCTGGGACCCGTGATTCCGAACTTGACCGGCCAAAAGGTGACGACCGTTTCGCTGGACTACATGGTGCGCCTCATGACAGACGCGGGCTGGCAGCTCGATCTGGAGGGCGACGTAGAGCTCGATTCACCAGGGCACGCCTTGGTTCACGTCGACAAAGCCGGTCCCGGCACTCAAGTGCCGCCATTGCTCCGATCCATCTCCGGGCAGGAGATCCGAGACGTACGAGTCTCCGAATCAGGTGATTTGGCTGTCGTCCTCGAAACCTTGGTCGTCGTGGCGCGGGCCGACCCCAATTACGAGTCGTGGCAGGTCTACGGGCCCGAGGGCGAGATCATCGTGTGCGGGCCCGGCGGCCACCTGACGACGTGGGGGCAACGAGCCGAATAGGTGGCTCGGTGGTGTGGGGCCGGGCCGTCTGCGGGATTGACGTGGGCTGATCACGACACGTCTCGCATCCTGCTCCGCGACGCGGAGCAGGATGCGGGTGCCTCCCGTCACCGGGCATTACTGGGGAGCGCGCCCCGGCGGCATTTTCTGCACACTCGACCGAAGCCCGACCGTCTGTCGAGCCGATCGAGTGAACGCCTTTTGTGGCCAAATGTTGTTCACTCGACTGAGGGCACGTGGCCACCCGGTCCGAGTCGCAACGGGCCGAACCGGCACAATGTCGGCATGCCAGTGCCGCGTCCGTTGCCCGTCCCAGCAGGGCCGGAGGCGCTCACCATCCTGGCCGACCTCGAGGCGGCGCTCACTGGCCGCTCCCCCGTCATGCCGTATGCCGCTGAGCAGGCTCACCCGGTCGTCGCACCATACGACCCTGCCGACCTCCCCGAGGGGTTCGCCATCGCCGTCGGCACCTCCGGCTCCACGGGCAGGCCGAAACGCACCATGCTCACCGCGGCGGCACTGACCGCCTCTGCCACGGCGACCCACGAGGTCCTCGGGGGCAGCGGCACGTGGCTGCTCGCCCTGCCGGCACACCACATCGCCGGCCTCCAGGTCCTGATCCGGTCGCTCGTCGGCGGGACACAGCCGAGCCTGCTCGACCTGCGCGACGGATTCACGGCCGCCGCCTTCGCCCGTGCGGCCGACGCGGCCAGCACGATCCCGAGCGCCCCCCGTCGCTACACCTCTCTGGTGCCGACGCAGCTCGGCCGGTTGCTCGACGACCGGGCCGGTCTGGAAGCCCTTCGTTCCTTCGACGGTGTGCTCGTCGGCGGGGCGTCCACGCCGCAGGCCATGGCGCAGCGGGCCCGTGACGCAGGTGTCGCCCTCACCCTCACCTACGGGATGAGCGAGAGTGCCGGGGGTTGTGTCTACGACGGCCTGCCGCTGCCGGTCACGCGCATGCACATCGACAACGATCGGCACGTCGTCCTGGGGGGTGACACCATCGCGCACGGCTATCTCGGCGAGCAACAACTGACCGCCGACGCGTTCTCGACCGATGCGGACGGCATCCGCTGGTTCCGGACCGACGATCTCGGTCACATCGACGAGGAGGGCCTGCTCGTCGTCGACGGACGGGCCGACGACGTGATCAACACGGGCGGCATCAAGGTCACTCCGGGCGTCGTGGAGGACGCGATCGCGCGTCACGTCCATGACGTCGCGGACGTCGTGGTCGTCGGTGTCCCCGACCGCGAGTGGGGAGAGGTCGTCTGCGCGGCGGTGACGCTGCTCGACCCGACCACCCACGTGACGGCTGCTGACCTGCGAAGCCGGCTCAGCGGCATACTGCCTGACGCTGCCGTGCCCAAGCGGGTCGTCGTCGTCCCTGCGATCCCGCTGCGCGGGCCCGGCAAGCCGGACCGCGCGGCCATCCGTCTGGCCGCCGATCGGCAGGCATGAGCGTTTCGTGACTCTCGGGTGGCAAGATGGTTGCGTTACTTCCCGAAGGAGTCCTCAGTGCCCCGCGTGATTCTCGTTGCCCTCGTGGTCTTTGCGACGATCTACGCCCTCGTCGACTGCCTCCAGACCGATGGCAGGCAGATGCGCATCATGCCGAAGCCCGTGTGGCTCCTGGTCTGTCTGGTCCCGGTCCTCGGCCCGATCATGTGGCTCGTCGCCGGCAAGTCGGACGCGCCGAGGTCCCGGGGGCCGGGTCCGGGTCCGGGTCCGCGCGGCAACACCCCGCGGCGCACGATGCCGCCGCCGGGCCCTCGTGGGCCGGATGACGACCCCGACTTCCTGCGCAAGCTGCGCAAACCGAAGCCGGACGCCTGACCTCGAGACCAGCAAGGACCCATGGCCACGCTCGCCCAGTGGATCGAAGGTGCGCGCCCCCGCACCCTGCCCGCCGCCATCGCCCCGATCCTCATCGGCTCCGGCGCCGCCTACCAGACGGGCCACATCGTCTGGGGTTACGTCGTCCTCGCCACCCTCGTCGCTCTCGCCCTGCAGGTCGGGGTGAACTACGCCAACGACTACAGCGACGGTGTCCGCGGCACGGACGAGGTCCGGGTGGGGCCGATTCGGCTCGTCGGGCAACGGCTGGCCGCACCGACGTCCGTCAAGACCGCTGCTTTCACGGCGTTCGCCGTTGCGGGGGTTCTGGGACTCGCGCTCATTGTGCTCTCCGGCCTGTGGGTCATGCTCCCCATCGGTGCCTTGGCGATCCTGGCTGCCTGGTACTACACCGGCGGCAGGCGCCCGTACGGCTACCTCGGCCTGGGCGAGGTCTTCGTCTTCGTCTTCTTCGGCCTCGTCGCGACCCTCGGCACGATGGCCACGATGACGACCCTCACCGCGGCCGGCTGGTGGGGCGCGATCGGCGTCGGCTCGGTCACCTCCGCCATCCTCGTCGCCAACAACCTGCGCGACATCCCGACCGACAGCGTCACCGGCAAGCGGACCCTGGCGGTGCGCCTCGGTGACAAGCGAACCCGAGCGTTTTACGTCGCGCTCATCGCGGTGGCGTTCGTCATGACGGCACTCGCGGCGCTGACGTCGGCCTACGCGCTCCTGGCTCTGCTTGCGGCGCCTCTCATCGCGCGGCCGATCCGGGACGTGGCCAGCGGCGCGACCGGTCGTGACCTGATCCCCACCCTCGCTGGAACGGGCGTTTTCGAGCTCGTCTGGGCAGCTCTCCTCGCGCTCGGCTTGGCGCTCGGCTACCACTTCTGACGAGGCGCCCGGACCGCGTTTCGCTGCGCCCACCCAGTACGGGGTGGGACGGTGGTGTGTCGGGCCCGGTCCGGGGGGAAGTGTCATGGAGTCGATCGAGGTCGTCGTCGTCGGCGCCGGGCAGGCGGGGGCAGCGACCAGTCACGAACTGAGCGAGCGCGGCGTCGAGCACGTGGTCCTCGAGGCCGAGCGTCCCGGCTACTCCTGGTCACGGCGTTGGGACAGCTTCACCCTCGTCACGCCGAACCATTCCATCCGGCTGCCCGGCGGCAGTTACGTGGGGGACGACCCGCACGGCTACCTTCCACGCGCCGGTATCGAGCAACACATCAGCACGTATGCCGCTGGGCTTGCTGCCGAGGTCCGCTCCGGTGTGCGCGTGGACCGGCTCAGGCCCGCCGAGGCGAGTGGCTTCGTCCTCGACACGGCCGACGGGGCCATCGCCGCTCGGTCGGTCGTCGTCGCGACGGGTGCCTACCAACGGCCGTACCATCCTGCTGCCCTGGCCGCACTGCCTTCCGAGCTCGAGGTGATCGACTCGGTCGAGACGGTTGCGCCCGGCCTCCACTTCGTGGGTGTCCACATGCTGCGCAAGCGGAAGTCGTCCCGGCTGCTCTGGGTGGGCCAGGATGCCGCGCGCCAGCCGAGCGGATCTCTGCTGCAGGGCGCGCGCCGGCAGCGCGAGTCGGGCCCCTGTCAGGCCAGCCCGGCGGCACACCGCAGGGGACGAATGACGGGACCAGAGCCCTCCGCACGGCTGAGTGCCCGCATGTGACGGGAAACCCGTCCCGTCACTGGCCCAGCTCTCGAGCGTGAGCCGAGACCCGGCGCTGCCCGCGGGTGCGAGCGTGTTCAGCGCACCGTATCGGTGCCGGTGGGCGGCTCGGCCTCCGCGTCCTCGGCGAGTTCGTCCTCGGAAGGCGTCCAGTGACCCTGCTTCGTCCGGAGCTTGGCCTCGTGCCGCTCCACCAGCTTGGCGGTCATCTCGTCACGCATGCCGCGAAGCAGGGCATAGGACACGACGGCCGAGATGATGGCCGAAAGTGCGAGCAGCAGGACCGGGTTGTGGCGGATGCCGACGAGCCACAGGGCCAGGAGCACCCCGAAGAAGATGAGCAGCCGGAGAATGCTGTAACGGACCACGGTCACATCCCCGAGTAGTTGTGCATGCCGACGAACGTCGAGACGAGATTGACGAGCGTGAAGTTGATGATCACGCAGACGAAGCCGGCGAGGGCAATGTACATGGACTTGCGCAGGTCGATGCCGGCGGTCGCTCGACTGTGCATGTAGGCCGCGTAGACGGTCCAGATGACGAAGGTCCAGACCTCCTTCGGGTCCCACTGCCAGTAGGCGCCCCACGCCTGCTTCGCCCAGATGGCCCCAGCGATGAGGGTGAAGGTCCAGAGGATGAAGGCCACCATGTTGAGGCCGTACGCCGTCCGCTCGAGCGCGGCGGACGACGGCAGCGACTCGATGAAGCTTCGTCTGGCTGGAGGTTTCTCCTCGCGGCGCCGCCGGACGAGGTAGAGCGCCCCGATGATGGCCGCGATGGTGAAGAACGCGACGGCGAGGAACGCGACGCCCACGTGGATGGCGAGCCAGTACGACTTGAGAGCCGGCATCAGCTCGCCGGCCTCGGTGTAGAGCACGGCGAGCGACAGGCCGAGCACGAGGAGGATCGGCGTGACGACGAAGACGCCGAGCCACTGCCAGTTGTTCCGCTTGGCGAGGGCCGAGTAGGTCACTCCCACGGCGGCAGCGGAGGCCGTCGCGAACTCGAACATGTTGCCCCATGGGGGCCGTGCCACGGCGACGCCCCGCATCACCACGGACGCGACGAGCAACGCCGTCGCGAGATAGGTGAACATGAGTGCGATGTTCCCCCGCTGCCGCGAGGCCGCGCTCTCCTCGAAGGTCGGTCCGGCCGCACTCTGGCTGGGGACCGACTCACCCGAAGTCGTCGGACCACCCGACGCGACGAGCACCCCCTCACGTTCGGGGCACGCGTGCCAGCCACCTGCGACGACCGGGCCGCGAGGTGCCAGGCGAACATCAGCATGGCGAGGGTGTAGACGATCATCGACGCGTAGAGCGCCATGTTCGCGTTGCCGGCGAGCGAGGGACTCGCCGTTGCGAGTGTGGGTGTCACGAGCGGTCTGTCCGTTCTGCAGGGGGATCGTGCACGGCTGCGCCGACCGAGTCGACGATGGCGGCCGAGCCCTGGGTCGGAGTCCTTGGAGAGGCCGCCGATGGTGACCACGGTAGCGCCTGGCTCGGCGTCGCCACCCCCGGCGGGGCGGACCCGCACGAAGACGCGCCGCCGCTTGATGGTCAGCCCAAGGATGAGGCCGAGCGTCGCCAGGAGGGCGCTGACCAGGCTGATCGGCGCGCCGGGGTCGGTGCGGATCGACAGCCCGGCGAAACGCTTGACTTCCTCGAACGTGATCGAGCCGCGCCCGCCCGGCAGCTCATAGGTCTGGCCGGGCTTCAGCCGAACCAACGCCGGCTTGCCGTCATCGCCCGGCACCTGGGTCATCTCCTCGGTGTTGAGGGTGTAGACCGACTGCGGCGCGCTGCCCGGGAAGAGTGTCCCCTCCCAGACGGACAGGGCGAGCTCGGGGTTCTGGGCGTCGGGGAAGACCGAGACGGGGCCGTTGGCGAAGGTCGGCTCGGCGGTCGGGAGGAAGAAGCCGGTGAAGCCGAGCTGCTTGGGGCTCGCCGACGGCACCTTGACGACGCCCACCGAGCGGTAGTTACCGTCCTGGGCGAGGAACGGCGTGGCCTCGCGGTACAGCACCTGACCCGAGGCGTCGCGCACCGTGATGACCGGCGTGTAGCCGTTGCCGAGGAGGAAGACGTCCGCGCCACCGACGACGAGCGGGTGGTTGACGGCAATGTCCGCCTTCCGCGGCTCGGCGCCCAGCTCGTCCGCCACCCTGACGTGGGCGGTGAACTCCCGCGGCGTGCCGAAGGAGCGACCGGGCGTCTCGTTGAACTGCACGTCGAGGTCGTCGAGCGTCATGACGAACCCGGGCACGGCGTCGTCCCCGACGAGCGGCCCGGGTGAGAACGTGTTGTACGTCGTCGCACTCGAGGCGAACTCGTCCCCCTCGGAGAGGATGAGGTCGCCGCGCCAGCCGAACAGGTGGCCCACGGCCATGCCGACGATGATGCCCGTCAGGGCGAGGTGGAAGAGCAGGTTGCCCGTCTCCCTGAGATACCCGGACTCGGCGCTGACGCTCGTCGCGTCGTGGCTGTGGACCCGGAACCGCTTGGCGCGCAGGGCGGCTCGGGTGGCTTCGAGCGCTTCGTCCGGGGCGAGGGGGGTGGTCAGCTCGACGTGCTGGTCGAGGCGGGACAGCCGGGCGGGTGCGCGGGGAGGCGTGGCGCGCAGCGCGCGCAGGTGGACGCGCGTCCGCGGCACGATGCAGCCGACGAGCGAGACGAACAGCAGCAGGTAGATCGCCGAGAACCAGGGTGACGAGTAGACGTCGAAGAAGCCGAGGCGGTCGAGCCACGGCCCGGTGTCCGGGTTCTGGGCCAGGTAGTCGGCGACCCGTCCGGAGTCGATGTTGCGTTGCGGGAAGACCGACCCGGGCACCGCAGCGACGGCGAGGAGCAGGAGGAGGAACAGGGCCGTCCGCATGCTCGTCAGCTGTCGCCACGCCCATCGCGCCATCCCGAGTGGCCCGAGCTGTGGCAGCTGCGGCTCGCGCGGGGCCGAGGACAACGACGTCGGCCGTATCCCGACCCACGGGGGTCTCCGCCCCCCGTGCCCCCCGCGCACCCCCCCAACGACCCGCGGGCCCGGGTTGTCGATCGCGCTCGGGAGCGAGCACACCGTCGGCGTTCGGCTCGGTCATCAGAGGACCACCTGGAAGGTTGCAATGAAGTTGGTCTGGAGCCAGACGATGACGTTCTCCCAGAGCCCGGTCACCATGAGCAGGCCGACTGCGATGAGCATGAGGCCGCCGAAGGCCTGGATCGGCCGTCGGTGCCGACGCAGCCAGGCGCTGGCACCACCAGCCCGCTCCCACAGGGCCGCCATGAGGATGAACGGCAGGCCGAGCCCGATCGAGTAGACGGCACCCAGGATCAGGCCCCGCCCGATGGACCCCGCCTCCGCGGAGATCGGGGCGGCCATGGCCTGGATCGCCCCGAGGGTCGGCCCCCAGCACGGGGACCACCCGACCGCGAACGCAGCCCCGAGCAACGGCGCCCCGAGCAGACCCGCGCGTGGGCGCCAACCGAGCTGGGCGGCATACGACTTGCCGACCCCGAGGAAGAGCAGGCCCATCACGATGACGACAACGCCACCGATGCGCAGCAGGGCACTCTGGTGCTCCCGGAAAGCCACCCCAACGGCGGACAGGGCGGCGGCGGCGATGAGGAAGACGACGGTGAAGCCGGCGACGAAGAGCAGCGCCCCGACCACGAGCCGGCCGCGCGACCGTCGCTCGAGCGACTCGTCCGACAGGCCGGTGACATAACCGAGGAAACCCGGCACGAGCGGCAGAACGCAGGGGGACGCGAAGGACACGAGTCCGGCGGCGAGTGCGACAGTGGAGGCAAGGAGGAGGGAACCAGTCGCGAGGTCAGCGTTCATGGGCGCCGGCTCTCGTCAGGCCTCGCCGAGCACGTCGTCGACGAGAGCAGTCAGCGTGCTCGTCGTGACAGGTCCGGAGACGCGGGCCGCGATACGGCCCTGCTGGTCGAGCACGAGCGTCGTGGGGGTGGCGGTTGCCTTGCCCTGGAGGGCGAGGATCGGAACGCCGCCGTCGTACGCGAGGGAGGGGTAGGTCACCTTGTTGGCCTTCTGGAAGGCGAGACCGGTCTCGGGACTCTCCATCTTGTCGAGTCCGATGAACTCGACGCCCAGCTTTTTGCCCTGAACCTGCTGCCAGGCCTTCTGCAGCGCGGGCGTCTCCTCGATGCAGGGCGGGCACCAGGAGCCCCATACGTTGACGACGAAGACGTTGCCCTCCTTGCCCGCCATCGACCACGGCTGGCCCTCGAGCGTGGTCCCCGACAAGGCCACCGGTGCGCCGCGGCTCTCCGGCGCGAGGCGCTCGATGGTGCCGTCGCCGGAGACGTAGTTCTTCCGGTCGCCGGCCTTGGCCTGTGCGGCGACGGAGTTGGGGTCCTCCGAGCAGGCGCCGAGCGTCGTGACGACCCCGCCGGCCAGCACGATGGCCCCCCACCGCAACGCGGCGCGTCGGTCCAGCTCCCGCATCAGGCGCCCACGCTCCTGCTGGCGCTTTCGAGCAGCGCAGCGGCCGGCTCGGAGTAGGCGATCGACTCGAGGTCGTCACCGTTGTAGGCGAGGGAGGTCAGCGAGGCGAGCGTGCACTCACGCTTGCGAGGATCGTGCCAGAGGCGTCGGCCCTCGAGCTGGTTGCGGATCGTCCAGATCGGCAGCTGGTGCGAGACGATGACCGCCTCGTGGCCAGCCGCCGCGTGTCGCGCGTCGTCGATCGCCGCGAGCATCCGGGCCGCGATGTGCTCGTAGGGTTCTCCCCAGGAGGGCTTCATCGGGTTGACCAGCTTGTGCCAGTGGCTCGGATGCAACAAGTCCTTCGTGGTCGACCTGTCGCCCCTCGAAGTAGTTCTCCGACTCCACCACCCGCGGATCGGTCTGGACCGTGAGCCCGTGCGAGGCCGCGATTGGCGCTGCTGTCTGCTGCGCCCGATCGAGCG
Source organism: uncultured Actinomycetota bacterium (assembly GCA_963826445.1). Lineage (GTDB taxonomy): Bacteria > Actinomycetota > Actinomycetes > Actinomycetales > Dermatophilaceae > Intrasporangium. The sequence continues at coordinate 7,297 of CAWGXD010000026.1, read as the reverse complement.
GCGATGCGATGACCCAGGGCGATGTCGTTGGTCTCGAGGTGTCGGGTCACGAGCTCGGCCATCTCGCGGCCGAGGTCGCTCAGGTGGTAGCCGTCGAGCCGGCCGTAGAGGACGCCCGAGGGGTTGTGGACCTCGCCGTGCCGCATCAGGTGCACGACAGTGCGCGTCGGCACAGGTGGCGTCGGCGTGGCGGTCATGACGCCCAGTCTCTCAAACGCTGCTCCAAGGTCCGAATCGAGTCCACCCGAGTCCAGAAGGGCTCAGTCCGGGGTCGCGGCGGCACCGGCGGCCGCCGGGAGGGCAGCCAGGACGTGCGAGACCGCGTCGTCGTCGTGCGCAGCAGAGACGAACCACGCCTCGAACGCGCTCGGCGGCAGGTGCACGCCCTGGCTCGAGCATTGCGTGGAAGAACGCGGCGAAAGGCGTCGATGTCCTGGTCCTTGGCGTCGTCGTAGTCGCGCACCGGCCCCTCGCGGAAGAAGACCGAGAACATCGAGCCGGCCCACTGGATCGTGTGCGGCACGGACGCGGCGGTCAGTGCCGCCGAGGCGCCGTCGGCGATGGCGCGGGCGACAACATCGAGCCGGGCGTAGACCTCGGCGGTGCAGCCGCGCAGCGTCGCCAGGCCCGCGGCCGAGGCGACCGGGTTCCCCGACAGCGTGCCGGCCTGGTAGACCGGGCCGGCGCGGCGCGAGCAGGGCCATGACCTCGGCGCGGCCGCCGAAGGCGGCCGTCGGGAAACCGCCGCCCATGACCTTGCCGAAGGTGAACAGGTCGGCCGGCCCAGCGGCATACGGCCCCTCGAGCCCGTAGAAGCCCGAGCGCGAGCAGCGGAACCCGGTCATCACCTCGTCGGAGATGAGCAGCGCGCCGTGATCGCGCGGTGACGCGGCGCAGCCCCTCGGTGAAGCCGGGCGCCGGCGGAACGACCCCCATGTTGCCCGGCGCGGCCTCGGTGATGACGGCCGCGATCTCGCTGACCGCGCTCGGCGAAGGCCGCCTCGACGGCCGGCAGGTCGTTGTAGGGCAGCACGATCGTCTCGCCCGCGCTCGACCGCGGCACCCCGGCCGAGTCGGGCAGCGCGAACGTCGCGACCCCGGACCCGGCCGACGCCAGCAGCGCGTCGACGTGGCCGTGGTAGCAGCCGGCGAACTTCACGATGACGTCGCGGCCGGTGAAGCCGCGCGCCAGCCGGATCGCCGACATCGTCGCCTCGGTGCCGCGAGTTGACGAGGCGGACCTGGTCGACGGGCTCCATCGCGGGCGACGATCTCCTCGGCGAGGAGCACCTCGTTCTCGGAGGGCGTGCCGAACGAGAAGCCTTGTGCCGCAGCCTCGTTCACGGCCTGCAGCACGTCCGGGTGCGCATGGCCGAGGATCATCGGGCCCCACGAGCAGATGAGGTCGACGTAGCGGTTGCCGTCGACGTCGGTGAGCCAGGCCCCGTGCCGCTCGCCATGAAGCGCGGCGTGCCGCCCGACCGCGCGGAAGGCCCGCACCGGCGAGTTGACGCCACCGGGGATCACCCGGTCGCCCGCGCGAGAAGCGCTGCGGACGCCGGACGTCGGTGGTCGGCTGGGGGGTCACGATGGGCGAGCTCATGGCCCCAGTCTCCCAGCCCGTGCCGGCCTCACCGCCCGCCTCCGCACGCACGCGCGAGGATCACGTGCCGGAGGTCCGCCGAAGCTGCCGGGCGGCGGTCAGCGGCCGCTCAGCCCCGGGGTCGAGGTGGTCGCGCACGATGGCCATGGCGTCGCCGATGGCCTTGAACTGCTGCCGGCGTCATGATGTCGACGAGGTTGTCGCGCACGCTCTCGACGTGGACCGCGGCGATCTCGCGCACCGCCGCGAGCCCGCCGGGGTGAGCACGAGCTCGACGCCCCGCTTGTCGTCGGCGCACTGCTCGCGCGTCACCCAGCCGCGGTCCTCGAGCCGCTTCGCGGTGTGCGTCAGACGGCTGCGCGACTGCACGACCATCGCAGCCAGCTCCGACATGCGCAGCCGGTGGTTCGGGCTCTCGGAGAGCATCGAGATGATCTCGTACTCGCTCAGCTGCAGCCCCGGCGTCATCGAGCGCGTCGTCGAGCGCCCGTCTCCAGCAGCCGGGTGCCGCGCAGGATGGCGCGCCAGGACGCCTGCTCGGCGTCACTGAGCCACCGCACGTCGCCACGACTGCCATCCCCTGTTGCGGGCGTCATGGTGTCACCTCCACTGCTCACGTGCAGATCGTAGTGGTGTCAGGCCATCCAGTCGGCGACGTCGAGCGCGAAGTACGTCAGGACGACCTGTGCCCCGGCCCGGCGGATCGAGATGAGCGACTCGAGCGGCGGCCGCCCGCAGGTCGATCCAGCCGTTGGCGGCGGCCGCCTGGATCATCGCGTACTCGCCCGACACCTGGTATGCCGCCACCGGCACCGACGACCGCTCCGCCGCCGCCGCGACGACGTCGAGGTAGGACATCGCCGGCTTGACCATGACGAGGTCGGCGCCCTCGGCGATGTCGAGGTCGATCTCGCGGAGGGACTCGACGATGTTGGCCGGGTCCTGCTGGTACGTGCGGCGGTCACCCTGCAGGCTCGACTGGACGGCCTCGCGGAACGGCCCGTAGAACGCGGAGGCGTACTTCGCGGCATACGCGAGGATCACGGTGTCGGTGAACCCTCGTCGTCGAGCGCCTCGCGGATGACGGCGACCTGGCCGTCCATCATCCCGCGAGGGACCGACGACGTGCGCGCCGGCACGCGCCTGGGCGACGGCCATCTGGGCGTAGATCTCGTTGTGGCGTCGTTGTCGACGCGCCCGCGGTCATCGAGCACGCCGCAGTGCCCGTGGTCGGTGAACTCGTCGAGGCAGGTGTCGGCCATGACGACGAGGTCGTCGCCGACGGCCTCGCGGACGGCGCGCAGCGCGACGTTGAGTATGCCGCCGGGCTCGATCGCGCCCGAGCCGCGGGCGTCCTTCGTCGGTCGGGGCACGCCGAAGAGCATGATGCCGCCGATCCCGCGCGTCGACGCAGCGGCGGCGCACCTCGACGACGCTCGTCGAGCGTGTGCTGGACGACCCCGGGCATGCTCGCGATCGGGCGCGGCTCGGTCAGGCCCTCGGCGACGAACACCGGCAGCACGAGGTCGCGCGGGTGCAGGCGCGTCTCGGCGACGAGGGACCGCGGAGCCGGCGTTCTGGCGCAGCCGCCGAGGACGCTCGATCATCGGCGCCCCTGCGCTCAGCGGGCGCGGCGGCGCGAGGCCGGGCGCTTGTCGCTGGGACGCTGGACCGGCTGCCCCGCCTCGGCCGCCGCGACCGCAAGACCGACGCCGTGACCGGCCAGGGCATCGACGAGGCTGAGCGCCGAGGCCTCCGGCGCGAGCACGTCGACGCGCAGGCCGTGCTCCTGGGCGGTCTTGGCCGTGGCCGGGCCGATGCAGGCGACGACGGTCGCGGCGTGCGGCTTGCCGGCGATCCCGACGAGGTTGCGCACCGTCGAGCTCGACGTGAAGACGACCGCGTCGTAGTCGCCGCCCTTGATGGCGTCGCGGATCGTGCCGCGCCGGAGGCGCGGCGCGGACGGTCCGGTAGGCCGTGACATCGTCGACCTCCCAGCCCATGTCGCGCAGGCCGGCGACGAGCGTCTCGGTCGCGATGTCGGCACGGGGCAGCAGGACCCGGTTGATCGGGTCGAGCACCTCGTCGAACTCGCGGCCACGTCCTCGAGCAGTCCCGCTGCGGACTGCTCGCCGACCGGCACGAGGTCGGGGTTGATGCCCCACTCGCGCAGCGCGGCGGCGGTGACGCCACCGACGGCCGCGACCTTGAGGCCGGCGAAGGCCCGGGCGTCGAGCCCGAGCTCCTCGAAGCGCTCCCGCACCGCGCGCACGGCGTTGACCGACGTGAAGCCGATCCACTCGTAGCGACCCGTGACGAGGCCCCTGACGGCCTTCTCCATCTGCTGCGGGGTGCGAGGCGGCTCGACCGAGATCGTCGGCACGACGTCGGCGACGGCGCCGTAGGCAGCGAGTCGCTCGACCGTGGGGCCCGCCTGGGCCTGGGTGCGCGGGACGAGGACCTTCCAGCCGAACAGCGGCTTGGTCTCGAACCAGGCGAACTCCTCGCGGAGCGCGACGTTGGGTGACACCACCGCTGCGGACACCTCGCCCGTGGCCCGCGACAGCGCGGTCTCGGCATCGGCCAGGGTCGTCGTCCACGAGGACTGACGGACGGTGGTGCCCCGCTCGACGAGCACGACCTGAGCCTCGGAAGGACGGCCGCACTCGAGTAAGCCGTCGAGCGCGGCGCCGATCGACGACATCGAGCCGAGGATGACCACGGTGTCGTCGTTCGTGCCGTACCGGGCGAGGTCGAGCCCCGACTGGTCGGCGTTGAGCACGTGGATTGCCGGAGTGGCCTTCGACGTGAGGGGGACGCCGGCGTAGGTCGCCACGGCGCTCGCAGCCGACACCCCGGGGACGACGTCGAAGCTGATGCCGGCCTTGCGGCAGTTGAAAGGTTTTTCTGGCATCCGGGTTGAGGTGCTGGAACGTTTTGCGTTTATGGTGAATAACGGAATTCACCCAGTGATCCCTCAGCAAGGTTCACTTGGGGCTTCAGGGATTTGGCCCGCTTTCCCATTTGGCGCTCGTCTTGTTAGGAGAAGGATTTGTTTGGCGGGATGGGGGACATATTCCTGCGGAGCAAGTTTGGAAGGAATTTGGGATGGATCCGATTGTCCTTGAAGCGAAAGAAGGGCTTGCGTTAATTAACGGTACACAAGCAATGACCGCCCAAGGAGTCGTCAATTATTTGGAGGCGGAAAAGCTTGCATATAGCAGTGAGTGGATTGCTGCCATGACAATGGAGGCGCTGCACGGGATTACGGATGCTTTTCATCCAGCAATCCACGAAGCGCGTGGTTATCAGGAGCAAGTCGATGTTGCGACAAGAATGCTAGATTGGCTTGAAGATAGCCATTTGACGACAGTGCAAGGGGAGAAGCGGGTACAAGACGCCTATTCGATTCGTTGTATCCGCAAGTCCATGGGGCTAGCTGGCAAGTGCTGTCTTATGTGAAAGAAAAACTGGAGATTGAGATGAATGCTGCGACGGATAATCCACTCATTTTTGAAGATGGGGAAGTCGTCGTTTCAGGAGGGAATTTCCATGGACAGCCGATTGCCTTTGCGATGGATTTTCTGAAAATTGGCATCGCGGAACTCGCGAATATATCCGAACGGCGAATTGAAAGGCTCGTCAATCCACAGTTGAATGAAGGACTTCCGCCATTCCTTAGCCCACAACCGGGTTTGCAATCGGGAGCGATGATTTTGCAATACTCGCAGCAAGCCTCGTTTCGGAAAATAAAACATTGCGCATCCTGCTTCTGTCGATTCGATTCCTTCTTCAGGCAACCAGGAAGATCATGTGTCGATGGGGACAATCGGTGCACGGCATGCACAGCAAATTATTAAAAATGCAAGAAATGTCCTTGCCATCGAAGCATTATGCGCAGTAACTGGATGCATGTTTCGAGGTAAAGAATTAATGGCACCGAAGACGAAGACTGTTTGAGAAATTACTAACCGTAGTTGTCCCATGATGAAGATCGGATTTTCAGACCAGATATCTTAGCAATCGAACAATTTTTGAAGAAGAATGTGATGGAATTAATAGAGTAGCTGAAACCGATTCTCGGGTTTCAGCTCTTTTTATGAATCTAAATGAGTCCTCAAACGTATCTGTACTTGGAGGGAATTATTATGTCAAAATGGACGCTTTATCAAGTACTTATTGTTTTAGGATTTTCACTTACCATTATTGTTATGAACGTCTTCGCTGAAAAAATTAGTGGATTTTTTACGTTCATTAATTCATTCATTGAGCCAAGTATTCTCATTATCTTCTTTTCAGTGATATTAATTGTATGGGGGGTTTCATTCTTATTGCTATTGCAAGAGAAGAAGGGAAGCCCACTCTTTGTACATAAGATCTGGAGAATCATGCCTGCAATTATTGGGGTACTCCTTATCCTTTCGTTTATCGCCTTTTTAATCCTAGGCGTAACCGTTCTTTCACAAGTAACACCAGAAATGCACTGGATTTTTGATTTGTTAATTGTTTATTTCTTAGTTCTGATTTATTTGTTCATATTGTCAATTATGCTCAGATATGGGAAAGCAGACACTAACAAAGGAACAATCATGACATCTGCGCACGTGACAGTGCTCATTCTTTTAGTAATCATATTCCTGTTCCCACGGTTGTAGGGCTCTAAATCTTCCTTGTAAAGTGGGATTAGTTGATTGGAGTGGAGGGCGGCGACTCCTGCGGGAATCAGCGAGACAGCCGAGACCCTGGACTGAGCGTAGCGAGGGAAGCGGCTCGGCGCTCGCCCGCAGGAAAGCGTCCGCCCGGAACGGAAATCAACGGTTTGAATAAAACCAAGTACTTGAATAATGAAATGTTCTAGTAGCTTTCGTGTGTGTCGTGGGGCGTATTATTATCGAATTCGCTCTCAGTAGTCTACTATTATAGTATTGATCACAGTCGAATCGAACACTTTCGGCTACTGGAGGAATGACAATTGACTACAGAAGAAAAACCACATATTTTAATCGTTGACGGTATGGCCTTATTATTCCGCTCCTTTTTTGCAACATCCGCAATGGGGCATTATTTTCCGAATGCAGCAGGGATTCCAACGGACGGGTTCAAGGATTCGCACGCCATTCAATGACGGCAAATGTCCCTATTTAAACCCAACCCATATGGCAGTTTGTTGGGATATGGCGGCGCACACATTCCGAAACGACTTATACGACGGTTACAAAGCGAGTAGACCGGCGCCGCCTGAAGAACTCGTTCCACAATTTGATATGGCTCGAAGTGTTTCAGAGCTTATCGGATGGAAAAGTTACGGAGAACCAGGAATGGAAGCCGACGATTTAATCGGATCAATGGTAACAAATTGGGAAGGAAAAGCCGATATTACAATCGTCTCTGGTGATAAAGATCTATTACAATTACTGCGACCAGGCGTTAAAGTAGCTCTCATTAAAAAAGGATATAGCGAGTACGACATCTACACAGACGAACGATTTATCGAAGAGTACGGCATTACACCATTTCAATATATCGATAAGAAAGCATTCACTGGAGACACGGCTGACGGATACCCAGGCGTCAAAGGCATCGGCGAAAAACAGCTTTGACGTTAATTAAACAGTATGGTTCTATCGAGGTGTTCTAAATGCACTAGACGAATTAGCAATACGTAACTGAAAGTTGAAGAAGGTATACGGACAT
>CAWGXD010000025.1:0-30658 GCA_963826445.1 uncultured Actinomycetota bacterium | reverse complement strand
TTCGGTTCGACGAGGACGAGCCAGTTCCCGGAGTTGTCCCGGATCAGGGCCTCGATGCCGTACGGGCGGTCGGCCGGCTCCTGGAGGAACTCGACGCCCTTGGCGCGCAGCTCCTCGTAGGTCTTGCGGCAGTCGTCGACGTGCAGGCCCACGCCGGGGAGTCCGCCGTCGGCCTGGGCTCGCCGCATCGCCTCCACGAGCTCGGGCGACAGTGGCTCGCCTGGCGTGGTCAGGTGCAGGTGCAGCTCCGGCTGGTTCGGGTGGACGACAGTCAGCCACCGGAAGTCCGGCCCGAGCTGGACGTCGTCGCCCTTCTCGAAGCCAAGGACGTTCGTGTAGAAGGCGAGGGACTCGTCTAGGTCCGTGACCCAGACGCTGACGAGGGAGACGTTCGTGATCATGGGCCCGACGCTATGCGAGTGCTGACGGTCCCGGCTTCTCCTGGATTGCGGAACCGCCGGCCTCGGGCGGTCGCCGTTCGGCGAGGCCCCACATGAACACGTAGCAGCCGGGGATCCGCGGGGCGCCGGTCGCCGCGTACCTCTTCTGGAAGTCCCGCGGCCTCTCCCCGGTCACGGCACTGAATCGGCTGCTGAATGAGCCGAGGCTCGAGAACCCCACGGCGAAGCAGACCTCAGTCACCGTGAGGTTGGAGGTCCGAAGCAGGTCCTGGGCCCGCTCGACGCGGCGCTCGGAGAGATACGCCGCCGGGGTGCGGCCGTACGTTGCGCGGAACAGCCGCAGAAAGTGGTACTTGCTCACTCCGGCGATGCCCGCGAGCGTGTCGAGGTCGACGGGCTTGGCATAGTGCCGGTCGATGTGGTCGCGGGCCCGGCGCAGGGACACGAGGATGTCAGCGGGCGCGCGTGGGGTGGATCTGCGGGCCATGGTTCGATTCTGATGCACACTCGACATCTGGGGTGGTGCGAACGGATCTTGACACGGGCTGTTACGGTCGGTCCGCATCCACGTCGGAGCAGCGACGAATCCGCTGCACGTGGGAGCAGGAAGACACAGGTGGCACCATGGCTGCAGGCAAGGGCCGCAAGCTCGTCATCGTCGAGTCGCCCGCCAAGGCGAAGACGATCGCCGGGCTACCTCGGCGGCGACTACGAGGTCGAGGCCTCGATCGGCCACATCCGCGACCTGCCCGACCCCGTCGGAGCTGCCGGCCGACATGAAGAAGGGCCCGTTCGGCAAGTTCGCCGTCGACGTCGACAACGACTTCGAGCCGTACTACGTCGTCGACCCGGACAAGAAGAAGAAGGTCGCCGAGCTCAAGCGCATGCTCAAGGACGCCGACGAGCTCTACCTCGCCACCGATGAGGACCGCGAGGGCGAGGCCATCGCCTGGCACCTGCTGAGGTGCTCAAGCCCAAGGTCCCGGTCAAGCGCATGGTGTTCCACGAGATCACCAGGGACGCGATCCAGCGCGGCCGTCGACCGACACCCGCGAGCTCGACCAGCGCCTGGTCGACGCGCAGGAGACCCGCCGCATCCTCGACCGGCTCTACGGCTACGAGGTCAGCCCGGTCCTGTGGCGCAAGGTCGCGCCAGGGCCTGTCGGCCGGCCGCGTCCAGTCCGTGGCGACCCGCCTGGTCGTCGAGCGCGAGCGCGAGCGGATGGCCTTCGTCGCGGCCTCCTACTGGGACGTCGAGGGCGACTTCACGCCGCGCCGGCACCGCCGAGCGTTCACGGCGCGGCTGGTCGCCGTCGACGGCGCGCGCGTCGCGACCGGCCGCGACTTCGACGACCGACGGCGCGCCTGAAGCCGGCAAGGGCGTCGTCCGCGCTCGACGAGGCGCCGCGCGCGTCGCTCGCCGACGGCGCTGCCGGCGCCGCGTTCGCCGTTCGCACGCGTCGAGGCGAAGCCCTACACGCGCCGCCCGTCGGCGCCGTTCACGACCTCGACGCTGCAGCAGGAGGCTCGCCGCAAGCTGCGGCATGTCGTCGCCAAGCACGCGATGCGCGTCGCCCAGCGGCTGTACGAGAACGGCTACATCACCTACATGCGCACCGACTCGACGACGCTGTCGGAGCCGGCGATCGACGGCGGCCCGCGCGCAGGCCGCGCGACTCTACGGCGCCGAGTACGTCCCCGACACGCCCGCGCCGCTACGACCAGCAAGATCAAGAACGCGCAGGAGGCGCACGAGGCGATCCGCCCGCCGGGCGACGTCTTCCGTACGCCGGCGCGAGGTCGCCGGCGAGCTGCGCGGCGACGAGTTCGCGCTCTACGACCTGATCTGGAAGCGCACCGTCGCCTCGCAGATGGCCGACGCCAGCGGCTCAGACGGCGACGGTCAGGCTCGGCGCGGCACGGCCGCCGAGGGCGCAGCACGTCGAGTTCAGCGCGTCCGGCACGGTCATCACCTTCAGGGGCTTCCTCGCCGCCTACGAGGAGGGCCGCGACGACGAGCCGCGACCGCGCCGACGACGGCCGACGAGGAGCGCCGCCTGCCGCACGCTGTGCGAGCGGCGTCGCGCTCGACGGTCGTACGACGCTCGAGCGCCGACGGCCACGAGACCAGCCCGCCGGCGCGCTACACCGAGGCCACGCTGGTCAAGGCGCTCGAGGAGCAGGGCATCGGCCGCCCGTCGACCTACGCCTCGATCATCGGCACGATCCTCGACCGCGGCTACGTCTCAAGAAGGGCACGGCGCTCGTGCCGACCTGGCTGGCCTTCGCCGTCATCCGCCTGCTCGAGGAGCACTTCGGCGACCTCGTCGACTACGACTTCACCGCCGGATGGAGGACGACCTCGACCGGATCGCCGACGGCGAGGCCGAGCGCGTGCGCGTGGCTGAACGGCTTCTACTTCGGCGACGAGGCGACGACGGTCGACGGGCTGCGCGAGCTCGTCGACGACCTCGGCGAGATCGACGCCCGCGAGATCAGCTCGATCCCGATCGGCGACGGCATCGCCTGCGCGTCGGTCGTACGGCCCCTACCTCGAGGAGCTCGGCCGCGGCGTCAACCTGCGACGGGCGAGCTCGCGACGGCGCGTCCAGCGACGCCGCGGCGGGCCAACGATCCCCGACGACCTCGCGCCGGACGAGCTCACCGCCGGCCAGGCGCGGAGCTGCTCGAGCCGCGCCGTCGACGGCGACCGGTCGCTCGGCCGCGACCCCGAGACCGGCCGGAGATCATCGCCAAGGACGGCCGCTACGGTCCGTACGTCACCGAGGTCCTCGACGACGCGAGGCCGCGCCGCCGAAGCGCAGCAAGAAGGCCGCGGCCAAGCCGCGCACCGCCTCGCTCTTCAAGGACATGGACCTCGACGACGATCGACCTCGACGACGGCGCTCAAGCTGCTCGCGCTGCCGCGCGTCGTCGGCGCCGACCCGGAGGGCGTCGAGATCACCGCGCAGAACGGCCGCTACGGCCCCTACCTCAAGCGGGGCACCGACTCGCGCTCGCTGCACGACCGAGCAGCAGCTCTTCGACATCACCCTCGACGAGGCGCTGGCGATCTACGCGCAGCCCAAGCACGCGCGGCCGGGCGCGCGGCAGCCGCGCTCAAGGAGCTCGGCGCCGACCCGGTCGAGCGGCAAGCCGATCGTGGTCAAGGACGGCCGCTTCGGTCCCTACGTCACCGACGGCGAGACCAACGCGACCCTGCGCAAGGACGACGACCCCGAGTCGATCACGCCGGAGCGCGGCTTCGAGCTGCTCGCCGAGAAGCGCGCCAAGGGCCCCCGACCCGCAAGCGGACAGCGAAGAAGACGACCAAGAAGGCGCCCGCGAAGCGGGCGACCAAGAAGGCAACCACGAAGAAGGCCTGACCTTCCAGCGCACGCGAGCTCAGCGGCATACGACATATGCCGTATGCCGCTGAGTGGCCTTCCCCGGTCGCCGTGAAGTGGCGCTGTGGCCGGGTGCACGCACGCGCCTAACGTGGCCGGCATGGTGACGATCACTGGGATCGACGAGGCAGACCGCGAGGCCTGGGAGCGCCTGTTCCGGGGGTACCTGCGTTTCTACCAACAGGATCCGGCGGAGGATGTGCTTGAGCGTCTCTGGGGTGAGTTGTGCTCTGGCGCAAGGGTGCACGCGCTTGGCGCGAGGGTTGATGGGCGGCTCGTCGGGATCACGCACTTCCTCGCCCACCCGAGCACGTGGGGGGCGGACGTCTGCTACCTCGAGGACCTCTTCACGGACCCGGCGGCGCGGGGGAGAGGAGCTGGCAGGTCGCTCATTGGCGGTGTCGTGTCGTGGGCTCGCGAGCAGAGGTGTGGCGCGGTCTACTGGCAGACCCACCAAGCGAACTCGACGGCGCGGCGGCTCTATGACGATGTCGCGACCTTCGAGGGTTTCATCGTCTACCGCATCCCCCTCGACGCTGCGTCCGACACGACGGGTGCGGCACAAAACCTTTGACCCCAGCGCGCGGCTCGGGTGAGGCTGACGGAATGGCAACTCTCGTCTTCGTCCACGCCCATCCCGACGACGAGGCGTCCCAGACCGCCGGCTCCATGGCGAGGGCCGTCGCCGAGGGACACCGCGTCGTGGTCGTCTACGCGACGAACGGCGACCACGGCGACCGGCCCGACGACCTGGCCGCGGGGGAGACCCTCGTCGACCGGCGCCGGGTCGAGGCAGCCCGTCCAACGAGGTGATCGGCACCCACCGGGTGGTGTGGCTCGGCTACGCCGACTCCGGGATGCACGGCTGGGACCAGAACGACCACGAGGCGAGCTTCGCTCGGGCCGACGTGGACGAGGCTGCCGAGCGACTCGCCGAGGTGCTGCGCGAGGAGGGTGCGGACCTCGTGACCGGCTATGACTGGCACGGTGGCTATGGCCACCCCGACCACGTCAAGGTCCACGCCGTGGTCAAGCGGGCCGCCGAGCTCGCGGGCACGCCGCGGGTGCTCGAGGTGACGATGAACCGGGACGTGGCGCGTGGCCAGTTCCAGGCGGCGATCGCGGCGGGGTTGGCCGACGACAGCTGGGACCCGGACAAGCCGATGGACGACGGCAACCCGCTGGGGCTGCCCGAGGCCGAGCTGCACTGGGCCGTCGACGTGTCGCCCTGGATCGGCGTCAAGCGAGAGGCGCTGGCGAGCCATGCCAGCCAGGTCAGTGACGCGGGCATGATGATCGCCATGCCGGAAGAGGCCTTCGCCGCGATGTTCGGCATCGAGTACTACGTCGAGGCGCGGGCGGCCTGGCGGCGTGGTGCCGGGATGGTTCCTCGACAGCGTGAGGGCATAGGGTTACTCTCGGTAACGAAACGCCACCCGCCAAGGAGCAGCATGCCCTCGCTGAAGGACCTCACCCATGACGAGCTGACCGCGCTCGGGCCGGTCGAGTTCGTCGAACTTCTCACCAGCGCGTCCGACCGGGAGGTCGCGGACGTCATGGCGGGACCGACGCGGATGTCGGTGATCGACTCGATCTTCGAGCACATGCCCCGGATGTTCCGGTCCGATCGGGCCGGGGACCTGCGTGCCACGACCCACTGGACCATCACGGGCAAGGGCGTCCCCGACGACGAGTGGACGGTGCGGGTCGGCGACGGGCAGGCCTCCGCTGCCCGGGGTCACGACGGCGACGCAGCCGTGTCGCTCTCGATGGGCCCGGTCGAGTTCATCAAGCTCATCACCAAGACCGGCAACCCGGTCATGATGGTGATGATGGGCAAGATCAAGATCAAGGGCGACATGTCCCTCGCGGCCAACATCGGCAGTCTTTTCGACGTCCCTCGGGCCTGAGCAATGCCCGGGCCCGGGTGCCGGTGCTGAGCCGATGCGGCTCACCCGGCAGCTGCTCGTCCTGACCCGTCGCGGCGTGCTCACCCCGGGACGGCCCGACCGCGTCCTGCGTCAGGTCGCGTCGATCCTCGTCTGGGGCGCCGGGATCGCCGGGGAGATCCGGCAGGCCGCGGCGCGGTCGCCGGACGCCATCGCCGTCGTCGACGAGCAGCGCGGAGAGATCACGTATGCCGCTCTGCTCGCCTCGTGTGAACGCGCGGCCCACGTGCTCCTCGCCCAAGGACTCTCCCCAGGCGACCGGGTCGGGCTGCTGTGCCGCAACCACCTCGGCCTCGTGGAGCTGCTGGGTGGCGCCTCGACGGCCGGGGTCGACGTGGTGCTGCTCAACACCGGCCTCGCGGCCGCCCAGGTGACCGAGATGGTTGAGCGAGAAGGCATCTCACTCGTCGTGCACGACGAGGAGTTCGGCGGCCTCACCGATGGCCTGTCCGTGCCGCGACTCGGGGAGCACGCCTTCCTCGCCCTCATGGATGCGCTCGTGGACGCCGACGTGGCCACCGGCCGGCTCCGCCCGCGGACGCGCGCGGGGCGCGTCGTCGTCCTGACCTCCGGTACGACCGGCCTGCCGAAGGGCGCTCGCCGGCCACATCCGCGAAGCCTCTCCGGCCTCGCCTCGGTGCTGGACCGGATCCCGTTGTGGCCCCGGGAGACCGTGTTGCTCTCGGCGCCGATCTTCCACACCTGGGGCTTCGGCGCCCTGCAGCTGGCCCTGGCCATGCGCGACACGATCGTGCTGCAGCGCCGATTCGACCCGCCGGCCGCCCTGGCGGCTGTGGCCGAGCATCGCTGCGAGGTGGTCTTCGCTGTCCCGGTCATGCTCCAGCGGCTGCTCAGCCACCTCGACGAGGTGCGACGCGACGCCCCGGGCGATGCCGCACCGTCGCTGCGCATCGCCGCCGTCAGCGGGTCGTCGCTGCCGCCCGGGCTCGCGCCCCGGTTCATGGCGGCGTTCGGCCCCGTCCTGTACAACCTCTACGGGTCGACGGAGGTCTCGTGGGCCGCGATCGCGGATCCCGACGACCTCGTGGCCGCTCCGTCGTGCTCCGGACGCCCGCCGCACGGGACCCGCATCGCCATCGTCGGTGACGACGGCAGCGAGGTGCCTGATGGGCAGGTCGGCCGGGTCTTCGTCGGCAACGAGATGCTCTTCAGCGGCTACACGGACGGCGGGCGTCGGGAGCGCTGGCGTGGGCTCGTCGACACCGGGGATCTCGGCCACCTCGAGGACGGCCGGCTCCATCTCGACGGCCGCGAGGACGACCTGGTCGTCTCCGGGGGCGAGAACGTCTATCCGGTCGAGCTCGAAGCCGCCATCGGTGGTCTGCCCGAGGTCCATGAGGTGAGCGTCTTCGGCGTGCCGGACGACGAGTTCGGGCAGCGGCTCGTCGCCTGCGTCGTCCCGCAGCCGGGCGCGAACCTCGCGCCGGACCGGGTCATCGAGCGGGTCAGGCCGCTCGTCTCGCGCCAAGCGCTGCCGCGCGAGGTGCACATCGTCGACGCGCTGCCCCGCAACGCGACCGGCAAGGTCCTCGTCCACGAGCTGAGGGCTGCGTACGCGCACGATTCTCACCCCCCCGACTGAGCCGCGCCGCCTCAGTCGGCAACACGCCCGGCTCCTCGCAACGCGCCCCTGAAACGTCAGGCGTGCGTTGCGAGGAGCCGGGCGTGTTGCCGAGGCGGGTCGAGTCAGGCCAGGGACGCGATGATGTCGTTGAACGTCTGCGACGGGCGCATCACCGCGGCCGCCTTGTCGGCGTCGGGCTGGTAGTAGCCGCCGATGTCGGCCGGCTGGCCCTGGACGGCGATGAGCTCGGCGTCGATCGTCTCGCTCGTTCGTCGGCCAGCGTCTCGCGCGAGCGTCCCTGAACGGCGTCGGCGAGCGTCGGCGTCGTCGTCTGGGCGGCCAGCTCCTGGGCCCAGTAGAGGGCGAGGTAGAAGTGGCTGCCGCGGTTGTCGATCTGGCCGACCCTGCGGGCCGGGCGACTTGTTCTCGTCCAGGAACGTCCCGGTGGCGCGGTCGAGCGTGTCGGCCGAGCACCTTGGCCCGGGGGTTGTCGGTGGCGTCGCGCGAAGTGCTCGAAGCTGACGGCCAGGGCGAGGAACTCGCCGAGGCTGTCCCAGCGCAGGTAGTTCTCCTTGACCAGCTGCTGGACGTGCTTGGGCGCCGAGCCGCCGGCGCCGGTCTCGAACAGGCCGCCGCCGTTGATCAGCGGGACGACCGAGAGCATCTTGCGCCGACGTGCCGAGCTCGAGGATCGGGAACAGGTCGGTGAGGTAGTCGCGCAGCACGTTGCCGGTGACCGAGATCGTGTCCTCGCCCTTGCGGATCCGCTCGAGCGAGAACGGCGTCGCCTCGGCCGGCGACAGGATCTGGATGTCGAGGCCGTCGGTGTCGTGCTCGCGCGAGGTACTCCTTGACCTTGGCGATCAGGTTGGCGTCGTGGGCGCGGGCCTCGTCGAGCCAGAACACCGCCGGCGCGCCGGTCGCCCGGGCGCGGGTCACGGCGAGCTTGACCCAGTCGCGGATCGGCACGTCCTTGGTCTGGCAGGCGCGCCAGATGTCGCCGGCCGTCGACCTCGTGCTCGATCAGGACGTCGCCCGCCGCGTTGACCACGCGCACCATGCCGGCGGCCGCGATCTCGAAGGTCTTGTCGTGGCTGCCGTACTCCTCGGCCGCCTGGGCCATCAGGCCGACGTTGGGCACCGAGCCCATCGTGGCCGGGTCGAAGGCGCCGTGCGCGCGGCAGTCGTCGATGACGACCTGGTAGATGCCGGCGTAGCGACTGTCCGGGATCACCGCGAGCGTGTCGTGCCTCCTCGCCGTCGCGGTCCCCACATGTGGCCGGAGGTGCGGATCATCGCCGGCATCGACGCGTCGACGATCACGTCGCTCGGGACGTGCAGGTTGGTGATGCCCTTGTCCGAGTCGACCATCGCCATGGCCGGGCCCTCGGCGCAGGCCGGCCTTGACCGCCGCCTCGATCGCGGCGCGCTCGTCGCGGGGAGCGTCCGCGACGGCCTCGAGGACGGCACCGAGGCCGTCGTTCGGGGACGACGCCGGCGGCGGCGAGCTGCGCGCCGTACTGCTCGAAGACCGTCGGGGAAGAACACCCGCACGACGTGGCCGAAGATGATCGGGTCGGAGACCTTCATCATGGTGGCCTTGAGGTGCACCGAGAACAGCACGCCCTCGGCCTTGGCGCGGGCGATCTGCTCGGTGAGGAACTCGCGCAGCGCCGCGACGTTCATGACCGTGCGCGTCGACGACCTCGCCGGCCAGCACCGGCACCGACTCCTTGAGCACGGTCACCGTGCCGTCCGCGGCGACGTGCTCGATGCGCAGCGTGTCGTCGGCGTCGATGACCACCGACTTCTCGTTGTGGCGGAAGTCGCCGTCGCCCATGGTCGCGACGTTGGTCTTGCGAGTCGGCGCGACCAGGCGCCCATCGAGTGCGGGTGCTTGCGGGCGTAGCCCTTCACGGACGCGGGCGCGCGGCGGTCGGAGTTGCCCTCGCGCAGCACCGGGTTGACGGCGCTGCCCTTGACCTTGTCGTAGCGGGCCCGGACGTCCTTCTCCTCGTCGGTCGTCGGGCTCGTCGGGGTAGTCGGGCAGCGTCGTAGCCCTGCGCCTGCAGCTCGGCGATGGCCGCCTTGAGCTGCGGGATCGAGGCGCTAGATGTTGGGCAGCTTGATGATGTTGGCCTCGGGCCTCTTGGCCAGCGCGCCGAGCTCGGCGAGCGCGTCGGGATCCGCTGGTCTCGGGCAGGCGGTCCGCGAACGCCGCGAGGATGCGGCCCGGCCAGGGAGATGTCGCGGGTCTCGACCTCCACGCCGGCCTGGGCGGCGTACGCCTGGATGATCGGCAGGAACGAGTACGTCGCCAGCAGCGGGCGCCTCGTCGGTGTGGGTGTAGATGATTGTCGAGTCCGTCACCTGAGCTCCATTCCGGGGTTCTGAGAGAGATCGTGAGAAATCTTGATATCAAGATAACGGATGCTGGCGCTGCATGGCGCCCTGCCCATGCTGCCGTCGCGACCTTCCTCGCACGCCACCCCCAGGTTCTGGCCGTGGGCGGGTGCACGATGAAGGGCATGGCCTTCGCGCACGAGACCCTGCCGCAGCGGGTCGCCTTCGCGCGGGCGAGGTCCGCGCCGACGCCCTCGCCGAGGAGGTACGCCGGCTCGGGGCGCGCCGGGTCATGGTCGATCGCATCCGGCCCGGCGCGGCGGTGCCGGCCGGCACCGCCGGCCTGCCCGAGGCCGTTCGCTGGCGGGAGGTTGCCAACATGTTCCGGTCGAGGTGGCCGAGCGGGCCCGCCGGCGGCCGCGCGCGAGCACGACGTCGACGTCCCTGGTCTGCGTCGGTGGCGGCTCCGACCACCGGGCTGGCCAAGGCCGTCGCGCTGACGACCGGCCTGCCGATCGTCGCCGTCCCGACGACGTACGCCGGCTCCGAGGCCACCGACGTCTGGGGCCTGACCGAGGCGCGGCCGCAAGACCACCGGGCGTCGACCTGCGGGTGCTGCCGCGCGCGATCGTCTACGACGCCAGCCTGATGCTGCGCGCTGCCGGTGGCGACCAGCGTGGCGTCCGGCCTCAACGCCCTCGCGCACTGCGTCGACTCGATGTGGGCGCCGCGCACCGACCCGATCGACCAGGCCCTCGCCCTGGAAGGCATCCGGGCCCTGCGCCGTCGGTCTGCCGCGCAGTCGTCGCCGACCCGACTGGAGCTCGCCGGCCGCGAGCAGACCCTGTACGGCGCCTACCTCTCCGCGGTCGCCTTCGCCTCCGCGGGCTCGGGGCTGCACCACAAGATCTGCCACGTGCTCGGCGGCATGTTCGACCTGCCCCATGCCGAGACCCACGCGATCGTGCTGCCCTACGTGCTGGCCCTCAACGCCCCGGCCGTCCCCGACCTCGACCGCCCGGATGGCCGAGGCGTTCGGCGCGCGACACGGCCCTCGGCCGGGCTGCAGCGCCTGCGCGACGAGCGTCGACGCGCCGCGCGCGCTGCGCGACCTCGGCCTGGCCGAGGGCGACCTGCCGACGGCGGTCGAGGCCGATCGCTCGAGGCCGCGCCCGCCGAGCAACCCGACGACCCGGTCACGGCACCGAGAGCATCGAGGCGCTGCTCCGCGCGGCCTGGGCAGGACGACCGGAGGAGCCGCCGATGACCGACGACCCTGAGCACGACGGATCTCCGCCGAGCAGCAGGCGCGCGAGGCCGACGCTGGTCGAGCGGGTGGTGGCGTCGTTCGCCGGCGCGCCGGACCCGCGCACCGCGGGAGCTGGTGCGAGGCGCTGACCCGGCACCTGCACGCGTTCCTGCGCGAGACCCGGCTGACCGAGGAGGAGTGGCAGCGGGCCATCGAGTTCCTCACCGCGGTCGGGCACCTCACCGACGACCGGCGCCAGGAGTTCATCCTGCTCTCCGACGTGCTCGGCGCCTCCATGCAGACGATCACGATCAACAACGAGGCCTACGGCGACGCCACCGAGGCCACGGTCTTCGGCCCGTTCTTCGTCGAGGGCTCGCCCGACGTCGGGCTCGGCGGCGACATCGCCGGCGGCGCCGCCGGGGAGCCGTGCTGGGTCGAGGGCACCGTCACCGACACCGACGGCACGCCCGCTCGCCGGCGCCCGCATCGAGGTGTGGGAGGCCGACGACGACGGGCTGCTACGACGTGCAGTACGACGACGACCGGGTCGCCGCGCCGCGGCCATCTGTTCACCGACGACCACGGCCGCTACCGCTTCTGGGCCATCACCCCGACGCCGTACCCGATCCCGGACGACGGGCCGGTCGGCCGGATGCTCGCGGCCACCGGCCGCTCGCCGATGCGCGCCGTCCACCTGCACTTCATGGTCGTCGCCGACGGGCACCGCACCCTCGTCACGCACATCTTCGTCGCGCGGCGACGCACTACCTCGACTCCGACAGCGTCTTCGGGGTCAAGGACTCCCTCGTCAGGGACTTCGACGCGCCAGCCCGCCGGGACGCCGACCCCCGACGGCCGCGACCTCGGGGACACCGTGGTCGCGGACCGCTTCGACATCGTCCTCGCCCCGGCACGGACCGCTCCCACCTCCTGACAAGAAGACAACACCCACGTCGTATGCCGCTGAGCTCGCTCCCGCGCGCGCGTGCCCTCACTAGGGTGGCCGGGTGACGAACGACGCCGAGGCCCAGCCCATCGAGCCCTCGACTGCGCGACACCTCGACCGGCGGCTTGCAGGGATCCAGCGGGACTCCCGGCTACCGTCGGTCGCGGCTGGCATCGTGCGTGACGGCCGCCTCGTCTGGGGTCGCGCCGTCGGCACGCTCGACGGCCGGGCGGGAGGCGAGCCGGCCGACCTCGGCACGCAGTACCGGATGGGCTCCATCACCAAGCCGTTCGTCGCGGTTGCGGTGATGCGGCTGCGGGACGCCGGGCGCCTCGATCTCGAGGACCGCTTCGAGGACCATGTGCCGGGTCGCAGCTCGGTCAGGCCACCATCGCGCAGCTGCTGTCGCACGCGGCCGGCATCCAGGCCGAGACCAACGGGCCGTGGTGGGAGCGCACCCCGGGTGGGTCCTGGTCCGAGCTGGCTGGGTCCCCCGTGGTGCAGCGGTTCCGTGCGGGGCGGCGCTTCCACTACACGAACGTCGGGTACGGCGCGTTGGGCGAGCTGCTGGCGCGGGCGCCACGGTGTCGACTGGTTCGAGGTGGTGCGACGTGACGTGCTCGAGCCGCTCGGCATGGATCGCACGACGACCCGGCCGTCGGGGAAGTCGGCGCCCGGCTGGCGGTTCATCCGTTCGCCGATGTGCTGCTGCCCGAGCCTGAGCACGACGCCGGGGCGATGGCGCCAGCCGGGCAGCTGTGGACGACCGTGGAGGACCTCGCGAAGTGGGCCGCCTTCCTCGGGGGCGACACGGGCGACGTGCTCGCCCGCGACACTCTCGACGAGATGCTGGAGCCGCACGTCGTGGGGGACAACCCGGGCCAGCCGTGGACGGCCGCGCACGGGCTGGGGTGGCAGGTGTGGAACATCGAAGGCCGCCGGCTGGCCGGGCACGGCGGGTCGATGCCGGGGTTCCTCGCCGGGCTGAGGGTCGACCTATCGAGTCAGGCGACGGACTGGTGGCCTTCACGAACTCCACGGCCGGACCGTTCGGCCCGCAGGTCGCCCCGCTGCTCACCGAGTTCATGGAGCGCGAGCCGAAGGCGCGGAACCCTGGCACGCGGCGGGCGACCCAGTCGTCCTGGAGCTCGTCGGCATGTGGCACTGGGGCCCGGCCGTGACGGTGGCCAAGGTCGTCGACGAGCACCTCGTCCTCGGAGAGCCGGGCGAGGGGCGTGGCGCACGGTTCGACGGGTCGGCCCCGACGAGTGGGTGGGCCTGGACGGCTACTACACCGGCGAGCCGCTGCGGATCATCCGTCGCGGCGACGGCACGGTCTCGCACCTCGACCTCGCGTCGTTCCGCTTCACCCGCACGCCCTACGACCCGCAGGCCGACGTCCCCGGCGGGGTCGACGAGGCCGGCTGGACATAGTGCGGGGCCAACTCCTCGTCGAGTGTGCAGAAGATGCGGGGCGCGGACTGCACAGCTCGACCAGACCCGGTCGGAGTGCGCAGAAGATGCCGGGCGCGGACTGCACACTCGACCAGACCCGGTCGAGTGTGCAGAAGATGCCGGGCGCGAAGTGCACACTCGACGGAGAGGGGCTCAGCGCGAGCGGGCGATGAGGGCCTCGATGCCGTCGAGGAACAAGCTCAGGCCGCGGTCGAACTCCTCCTCGAAGAAGTCCTCGTCGTCGTCGTCGAGCGCTTCGGGCCCGGCGCCGGCGAGGTGGGGAAGCGGGCCGGGTCGACGAGCTCGACCGATGATGCGCGAGGTAGGCGCCCTGGGCCTGTCGGGGTCGGGCTGGACCGACGAGGCCCATCTGGCCGGACTGGCGGACGTGGTTCTGGCCCCAGCCGTCGATGGCGAGCATGGCCGAGAGCCGCTGCTGGCTGCTGAGCGGAGTGCCGGCTCGAGCGCCTCGAGGCCGGCCTCCATCCACGCGATCGCGTTGGGCGTCAGCGGGGGCGCTACTGGGGCCAGCTCCGACGGTCCACGGATGGGCGAGTCGCCGCTGCGGATCTGCGTGGCCCACGCGGTGATCCGGGCGCGCCAGTCTCGTCTCGCCGCGTAGCGCAGGTCGGGCGGGCCGTAGGCGACGTCGAGCATGACGGCGTGCAGCTCGTCCTTGCTGTCGACGTAGCGGTAGAGCGACATCGTCGTGAAGCCGACGGCCGTCGGCGACGCTCTTCATCGACACGGCGTCGAGCCCCGTCGGCGTCCGCGATGGCGATCGCCGCGGCGCCCGATCTCCTCGATGCTGCGGCCCGGCTTGGGGCCGCGGCGACCCTCGGGCTCGCGGTCCCAGAGCAGCTGCAGGTAGCGCGGGAGCGTCGGTCATGGGCCGAGTCTAGCCAACTGCTTGCGCGATACGCAGATCGTGCGTCTATCTTTCTGTGTGCGCCATAAACACTATGTGCCATACGCAGATAAGTGGAGGGCATGCAACCCGACGAGCCATCCTCGCACTCGCGCCGGGCGGCGCGAGTGGACCGCCCTCGCCGTCCTGTGCCTCCCCCTGCTCATCGTCTCGATGGACGTCTCGGTGCTCTTCTTCGCCGTGCCCACATCGCGGCGGCGCTCGAGCCGACCGCCACCCAGATGCTGTGGATCTTCGACATCTACGGCTTCGTGCTGGCCGGACTGCTCCTGACGATGGGCAGCGTCGCGGACCGCATCGGTCGTCGCCGGCTGCTGCTCCTCGGGGCGGTGGCCTTCGGCGCAGCCTCGGTGCTCGCGGCCTACGCGCCGAGCGCCGAGTGGCTCATCGCCGCGCGCGCGCTGCTCGGCGTCGGTGGGTCGACGCTCATGCCGAGCACCCTCGCCATCATCCGCAACCTCTTCGCCGACCCCGCTCAGCGCGCCAAGGCGGTCGGAGTCTGGTCGGCCGTCCTGGCCGGCGGAGTCGGGCTGGGCCCGGTCGTCGCGGGTTTCCTCCTCGAGCACTACTGGTGGGGCTCGGTCTTCCTCATCAACGTGCCGTTCATGCTGCTCCTTCTCGTCATCGGCCCCGTGCTGCTCCCCGAGTCCCGCAACGAGGCGGCACGGGTCGACCTGCTAGCTCGCTCCTTTCCCTCGCAGCGATCCTTCCGCTCATCCAGGCGCTCAAGGAGTTCGCGGCTGACGGCTGGGCACCCGTGTTGGCCGCCTACCTGGCCGTGGGAGTCGTCGCCGGATTTGCCTTCCTGTGGCGCCAGGGGCGGGTTCGCTCGCCGATGGTCGACCTCACCCTCTTCCGGGTCAAGGGCTTCGGCGGCTCGGTCGCGATCCAGGTCATCGGCATGTTCGGGATGATGGGCAGTGCCATCATCACCTCCCAGTACATCCAGTCGGTGCTCGGCTACAGCGCGCTCCACGCGGCGCTGTGGAGTCTCGTCCCCGCACTGGTGGTCGGCGGCGCCGCCCCGACCGCCGCCGTGCTCGCCGGGCGTGTTGGGCGGCCCCGGGTCATGGGCGGAGCCTTCGTCGTGGCCGCGCTGGGCTTTGCCATGATGCGGTTTGCCGGAGTCGACTCGAGCATCTGGCCCATCCTCGTCGCAGCGTCCCTCGTCGCCATCGGGCTTGTCGCAGTCGCCACCCTCGTGACCGAGTACGCCATCGGGGTCGCGCCGGCCGAACGGGCTGGCTCGGTGTCAGCCCTCGTCGAGACCGCGAGCGAGTTCGGCGGGGCGCTCGGGATGGCCGTGCTCGGCAGCGTTCTCGCGGCCGTCTATGGCGCGCGCCTCTCCGAGCTGTTGCCATCAGGGCTGCCGGCGGAGGTCTCCGACGCTGCCGGTGAGACGCTCGGCGGAGCGACCGTCGTCGCGGAGCAGGTCGGCGGCCCGGCAGGAGCCGCCATCCTCGACGCGGCGCGGTCGGCGTTCGCCTCGGGGATGCACGCGGCGGTGTCGGTCGCTGCCGGGGTGGCAGTGCTTGGAACGCTCATCGCGCTGGCTGCCTTGCCGCGCACACCGATCGGCCACGCGGAGGAGGTCGCTGCGCCAGCAGCTTCTGAGCTGGCGCGGTGATCCATCGGAGCCAGCGGGGTGGTCTCCGAAGGACGAACCACGCAAGGTCGGTGCGCTGGGAGCCGGCTCAGCGGCATACGCTCACGTCTTTTGCCGTATGCCGCTGGGCCCGAACTCGCACGACAGGCAGCCACCCGCCGTGGTGCCGTTTCGAGCGCGAGCGGGCCCGCCGGACCACATTTTCGTCGGCTTTGTGAGCGGTGAGAGGAATGTTCTGGGGCAGTTTTTGCGGACCTGCCACGTTGCCCGGACAACGCGCCTACCTTGTATTTGCTGGGGAAGGGGGGCAGCCAGCCACGTGCACTCGGGGAAGTGGGAGACCGGTCGGCAGAGTGGCGTGCCGGTCAAGGGAGGGTGCGAGAGATGGATAGCAACCATAGGGACCTGGGTGGGCCCGATGAGTCGGTCCAAGCCGACACGGTGAGGGCTCTGCTGCACGACCTTCGAGGGCCGGTGTCAGCCATTCGCCTGTTGAGCGACGGGTCGAGACCGTCTGAGCGACGTCTGACGGCGATAGCGGAGCAAGCCGGCTGGCTCGGCGCGCTGATCGAGTCGGCGCTCGGCAACGGGCCCGATCGCGTGCAGGCCGTCGACCTGTGCATGGTGGTGGAGGAGGCGGTCGGACTGTGGCGCGCGACCGCGCCGTGCGAGATCGCGATCGACGCACCGGCGTCGCGCCTGGGGGTGGGCGCGGCCGGTCGCGGTCGCACGCGCTCTTGGCTGCCTCCTGGACAACGCCGTCCGGGCGGCCGGCGACGAGGGGCACGTCGTGGTCCAGGTCAAGGACGACGCAGCGGCCGGCGAGGTGCGAATCAGCATCCTCGACGATGGGCCGGGGCTCGGCCGGATCCCATCACGCACGTCGCTGGGCCTGACCACCACCCGAGCCGTCATGGCAGCCTGCAACGGTGGCTTCCGGATCCGGCCGGGTCTGCACGTGGGAACCGTGGCGGAGATCCGACTGGGTCGTGCCACGGAACAGCAGGCTGCAGGATGAGGATCGTCGTCGCCGACGATCACGCCCTGCTCCTCGACGCACTGGACGTTGCCCTGAATGAACGGGGGCACGACGTGGTCGGCATGGCTCGATCGCTCGACGCGGTGGTCCCGATGGTGAGGGTGCACGCGCCCGACGTGTGCCTGCTCGACGTCAACTTCCCCGAAGGGTCCAGCCTGCCGCTGATCCAGGAGGTCCGCGCCGCCGTGCCGCACACGAAGGTCGTCATGATGTCGGCTGACCCGAGCCACAACACTGTGGTCCACGCCATCGCGGCCGGTGCGGACGGTTTCATCGCCAAGGACAGGGCGATCGCCGAGCTCGACGAGGCACTCCAGCTGGCACTCGGAGGGCATCTGGCTGTCGATCCGACGCTGCTCAAGGGTGCCCTCCGCACGAGTGAGTCACAGGACGACCCGCTCTGGGCCCTGAGCTTCCTGACGGACCGGGAGTGGCAAGTGCTGCGCTGCGTCGTTGACGGGATGGGCACCGAGGAGATCGCCACCTCACTCCACGTGAAGCGCAGCACCGCCCGCACGCACGTCCAGAACCTCCTGACCAAGCTGGGCCTGCACTCCCGTCTGCAGGCCGTGGCCCTCATCGCCGCCCACGGCTCGGCGGACATGTGGCCCTTCAATGTCCGGTGACCCGGCGCGCCCGACCGATCACTACCGGGCGTAGTGCTTTTGTCGTAGGGCGACATCCCCTCGGCAGGGGATCCGCTCGGAGCGGCGGGCGCGCACGCTGGTCGACATGTCGAGCCGGACCCGCATCGTCGTCGTCGATGACAGCCCGCTGTTTGTCGAGGCGATGGCCGTGCAGCTCGACGAGTGCGACGACCTTCAGCTCGTCGGCAGCGCCATGGACGGGCCCGGCGCGCTCGCCCTGCTCCAGTGGGCTGCCTGCGACGTCGTCGTCCTCGCCCATCCACTGGGCGGCGACGACGGGCTGGGCGTGGCCAGGTCGGTCCTCGCGCTCCGGCCCGGACCTGCGGCCGTGGTGCTCAGTGACGGTTCCCGGGACGCGTGCATCCTCGAGGCGGTTGGACTCGGGGTACGCGGATGGGTCTCGCGCGGCGACACGCACACCGAGCTCTTGGCAGCCCTCCGGGCCGTGGCGCGTGGCGAGACGCACCTGCCCGTCGAACCCGTCCGACGCCTCCTCGCCGACCGGATCGTCAAGGGCCCGGTCGAGCTGTACCGGACGACGCGCCCGCACGTACTGACGAGGCGCGAGGAGGCCGTCATCAAGGCCCTCGCAGCCGGACTGACCCGCAAGGAGATCGGCGAGCAGCTGCAGCTGTCGCCCAACACGGTCAGGACCCATGTCCGAAGCATCCTGCGCAAGTTCCATGTCCACTCCGCGCCGGACGCAGTCGCCCTGTTCGGGAAGGTTCTTCAAGATGAGTGATGTTCTTTCGGCTCTGCCGACCCGAGCACCAGCCAATGGACTGACCGCACCCACGGCGGGCATCCCGTTCACCCGCACCGGCATCTGGCCCGAGGCGGCAGACGCGGTCGCTTCCGTACTCGCCTCCGGGTGGGTGACCTCGGGCCGGCAGGTCGTGGAGTTCGAGCGTGAGTTCGCCGATTATCTGGGCGCGTCGCAGGCCATCGCCGTCAGCTCCTGCACTGCGGCCATCGAGCTCGCGCTTCGCGGACTCGACCTGCCCCATGGTGCCAAGGTGCTCATGTCGACGATGACCTTCTGTGGAGCGGCGGGCGCAATCCGCCACGCCGGTCTCCTCCCGGTCCTCGCCGACGTCGACCCGGACACCGCGATGCCCTCCCTCGACACCGTCGCTGCGGCCGCGCGGGCCGCCGGGGGCGTCGACGCCCTCGTCGTCATCCACCTCGGCGGGCTGCCGACCGACGTCGAGGCTCTGGCAGAAGCCGCCGGGGTGGCGCTCGACCACGTCATCGAGGATGCTGCCCACGCGCTCGGCACTGTCGTCGGGCGCCGGCCCGTCGGCACCATCTCGCGGGCTACCTGCTTCAGCTTCTATGCGACGAAGAACCTGCCCATCGGCGAGGGCGGCATGGTCACCACCGAGGACGAGGCCCTGGCGGACCGGATCCGCTGCACCCGGTTGCACGGGATGTCGCGGGACGCGTGGCAGCGGTACCTCCCTGGTGGCAACTGGCGCTATGACGTCAGCTGGGACGGACTCAAGGCCAACATGACCGACATCCAGGCTGCGATAGGTCGGGTCCAGCTCCGACACTTCGAGGCGATGCAGGCGCGCCGGGCGGACGTGGCCGAGCGCTACGACCGCCAGTCTCGCCGGGGTGCCGGGGCTCGGCCTGCCACCGCGGCCATCGCTCGGCCGGCACGCCTGGCACCTCTACGCAGTGCGCATCCTGCCGGAGTTCGGCGTGACGCGTGACGACGCCATCGCGCTGCTTCGCGAGCGGGGGATCGGCACCTCGGTGCACTTCATCCCCGTCCACCAGCTCACCTGGTACCGGCGCCAGTGCCTGCTGCCGGACGACGGACTTCCCGGCGCCGAGAGCGTGTTCGCGCAGACGCTCTCGCTGCCTCTCGACCACGTCATCAGTGACACAGAAGTCGACGCCGTGTGCGCCGCCCTCATCGAGCTTGAAGGAGTGCAATGACCATCCTCGAATACGGGTGGACGCCGAGCGAGCTCGGGTTCATGCCGACGATGCAGCCGGGTCTGAGGACACTCATCGTCGGGGCGGGAGAAGCCGGGCGCGCCCTCGCTCGGGACCTGGAAAAGGTGTCCGAGTTCGGCCTCGCACCGATCGGCTTCCTCGACGACGACACGAGCAAACGCGTGGTTCGGCGGCTGCCGGTGCTCGGCACCTTGGCCGATCTGCTCGCTGTGGCCACGGTGCAACGGGTCGACGTGGTCCTGCTCGCCATCCCGGGGCTGCCCGCCGCCGAGGTCCGGCGCCTCGCCACCGCTGCCGCCCGTGTCGGTGCCAGCGTTCGGCACCTGCCCTCCTTCATCGCCCTGCTGCAACGCGACGTCGTGGGAACAGATTTGCGTTCCCTGGAGATCGGCTCCCTGATCGGTCGTCCGGAGATGCACGTGGTCTCCGCCGACGCCGAGGAGATCATCAACGGGGCGCGCGTGCTCGTCACGGGAGCCGGTGGCTCGATCGGCAGCGAACTGTGCCGCCAGGTGTCCGGATTCCTCCCCGAACGGCTCATCATGCTCGACCACGACGAGTCCAACCTGCACAGACTCCAGCTCGAGCTGACCGGAGAGGCGATGCTCGACTCGGACGACCTCGTCGTCGCGGACATCCGCGACGCCCGGCGCATGCACCAGGTGATGGCTGACACGAGGCCCGACATCGTCTTCCACGCCGCCGCCCTCAAGCACCTCCCGATGCTCGAGCGGCACCCGTGCGAGGGCGTCAAGTCCAACGTCATCGGAACGCTCAACGTGCTCACGGCCGCCGTCGACGCCGGTGTCGCCCGGTTCGTGCTCATCTCCACGGACAAGGCCGCCGATCCCACCTCGGTGCTCGGCGCGACCAAGCAACTGGCCGAACAGGCCGTCAAGTGGGCCAGCACGGAGGACACGATCGTGTCGGCGGTGCGTTTCGGCAACGTCCTGGGGAGCAGGGGCTCGCTCCTCTCGATCCTCGCGGAACAGGCGCGCAATGGTGAGCCGATCACGGTGACCCATCCCGATGTCACCCGCTTCTTCATGACGATCGAGGAGGCCGTCGGCCTCGTCCTGGAGGCTGCACACCTCGCGGTCGGCGGCGAGACCTACGTGCTCGACATGGGGGAACCGGTCCGCATCGTCGACCTCGTGTCGAACTATGCCCGTCAGCTGGAGCTGCCCGACGTGGAGATCCGCTTCACCGGCCTCCGTCCCGGCGAGAAGCTGCACGAGTCACTGTTCTCCACCACGGAGCAACCGTTGCCGACCGCACACTCGCGGATCTTCAGCACGCTGAGCTGTCCCGTGGCGCCCGACTTCGGCGCCGGACTGCAACGGCTCTTCGAGGCGTCGTCGCTCAACGCGACCGATGAGGTCAAGAACGCACTCGGCGCGCTCCTCGGGACGTACGCCCAGGCGGCAACGGGGCCAGCCCTGGCCATCGCTGCGCCGTATCCCGACGACTACTGACCGGCTCGACGGCCGGCGACCACCGAACCACCGACGACCACCGAACCACCGACGACCACCGAACCACCGACGACCACTGACACGACGGGTCCACCGACCCGAACGGAGGCACGACCCATGCAGCTCAACGTCATCGCCGGCACGACGCACCGGGCGCGAGGCCGCCACGCCGCCGGAGGCGCTGAGCCCGACCAGGTGTCCACCCCGGTCCCGGGCCGGGCGGCTGGTACGACGGATCTCCGGCCCCGGGTCTTTGAAGGTCCCGCCCTGCCTGCGGACACGGGCGTGCTGCGCACCCTCGAGCTGGGGACCGTCGGCGTGGACCTCGCGGCGGCCCCGGTCGTGCTGCCCGACTTCCACCACAAGCGCACGATGGAGATGCCCTCGAGCATCGCCGTCGCCACGGCTGGGACGATCCGGCCGACGTTCACGAGCTCGTCGGTCAACTGCGGGATGGCCCTGATCGCGCTCGACTGCGACCGGCCGTCGGACGGCGCGATCGCTGACTTCTACCGCGCCGTGAGGGAGCGTTACCCCTACCCGACGCGAGGCGCGCGGGACCTGACCTACCGGGAGGTGATGGCGGCCGCCTCGGATGGCGGACAGTTCGCCGCCGAGCGGTGGGACGTCGACGACTCCGAGCTCGAACGGGTCGAGGAGGGTGGACGCATCGACCTGGACCGCTGGGGTGGGGCCGCCCGGCTTCGCAGGGAGATGCCCGCGCTGACGTGGCAACTCGCCCGGCTCCGGTTCGGCACGATCGGACCGACGAACCATTTCGTCGAGCTCCAACAGGTGGAGGAGATCCTGGACCCAGAGGCGGCGGAGCTGCTCGGCGTCCGGGAGGGCCAGGTGACCCTTCAGTACCACGCCGGCGGCGGGGTGCTCACGGGCGCGGTCGGGCACCTGTTCCAGCGGCGCAAGGACACCGATCGAGTGATGCGCGCCGCGATGGCCGTTCAGAAGCCGCTCTTCCACCTGGCCACGTCCCGCTCCACCGCTCAGCTGCGCGACCGGATGCGCCTCTACTTCGCGAAGGGATGTCTACCGGTCGAGCTGGACAGCGACGAGGGACAGCGCCTCATGCTGGCCAACGCGGCGGCGATGAACTACGGCTACGCCTTCCGGCTGGCGACCTACATGGCTCTGCGAGCAGCTCGCGGACACCGCGTTCGGCGGAGCCTCGGGGAGACTCGTCGTCGACTCACCGCACAACTCGATCTACGAGGAGTCGGTCGGCGGCGAGACGGCCGTCATGCACCGTCACAACTCCTGCCGGGCCTACCCCGCCGACCGGATGCCGGCCGGCACGACCTTCGCCAAGACCGGGCAGGCGGTCCTGCTGCCGGGGACGCATCGCACGTCCTCGTACCTCGCCGTGGCGGGGGAGCGCAGCGAGGACAGCCTCCACTCGGCCTGTCACGGGGCGGGCACGGTGATCGACCAGTTCGAACGGTCTGGCCTCTCCCACACGGATCGTCTCGGCCGCCGCACCCTGCGGTTCCGCTACAGCGATGCGGCGCCGACAGAGGCCGCCCATCTCGACGACAACGGCGTCAACGCAGCCATGGCCGTGCTCACCGCCCACCGCATCGTCAGGCCCGTGGCGCGGATGCGCCCCTTCGCGGTCCTGCACTGAACAGCGACGACACGCCCGGAACGGAGTGAGCATGTCCCTTCGACGACTCATCGCGAGCCTGGCGGCAACCGGCGCCATCGTGGCGGCCGGTATCGCCGGTGCCCCCTCGGCCCTCGCCGCGAACGGCATGGTGGGTGGACAACACCGCGGTCAACTGCAGCAACACCGGGCCGGGCACGGCGGTCACACCCTTCTGCACGATCAGCGCTGCGGCGACCCGCGCGGTCACCGCCGGTGACGTCGTCACCGTACGACCGGGCAACTACCCGGAGCAGGTCACCGTGGCCGCGTCCGGCGGGTCAGGCGGCCCGATCACGTTTACCACGTCGGGTCCCGGCGTTGTCGTCGTCGGCACGCGCGACCTGTCCACAGTCAGCTGGACGGATGCAGGCGCGGGGACGTGGAGCACGCCGTACGCCCCGCCCACTCCCCGAAGCAGGTCTTCGTCGATGGTGCGCGCCTCGCGGCCGCCACCAGCGCGTCCGGCCTGTCGGCGAACAAGGTGGTCAACATCCGACTTACGTGGCCGGTGTGGCCTCGATCTGGGGCCGGACCGCCGAGGCGACGAGCGCACCCTCTCCCCGCGTTCGTCGTCTCGGTCCGGCCCCGTGCGAGCCCGCAGTGTGGGCACCCAAAGTGAGCCACATGAGGGGGTCGTGCATTCGACGTACGTGGCCGTCCCCCGGCAGCGGGATGTCGGAGAACGAGTCCGTTCCTAGCGTGGTTGGAGCGACGTCACCATGACGACACGAGGAGGTGTGCACACATGACGATCGACGAGGCGGTTCACCGCGTCGTGCGTCAGCACTGGGTCCTGATCGCGGTCTTCATCGCACTGCCGACCGTGCTGACCGCGGTCCTCACCAGCCGGTCAGCCGACCTGTACCAGGCGGTCGGCCGTGTCCAGCTGGGCCGTCAACTGGCCAACTCCGCGGTGGAGGCGGACGCGATGAGCCAGCGCGCACTGGGCATCGCTACCAGCCAGGGCGTGGTCCAGGTCGCCTTGGACAAAGCCGGCTTGCGGGAGAATCCCGCGGTCTTTGCCCGCGGGCACATCCAGGTCGAGCGGGTGGGTGTGTCGCCCGTCGTGGAGATCTCTGTGACCGACACCTCAGCGCAGCGAGCTGCCACCATGGCCAAGTCGATCACTCAGGACGTGATCCAGTTCTCGAACCTCGGTGACCGGCAGCAGGCCCAGGGCCGCAAGGCCGAGCTGCAGAAGCAGATCAGCGCCGTCAACGAGCAGCGCGTGAAGCTCATCGGCCAGCTGAAGAGCGCATCGCCGGGGGACGTGCTGGTCCTGCAGGCGCAGCTGAGCGGCATGATCGCGTCCCAGACGGAGTACCAGCGGCAGCTGTCGGAACTCGACCTCGCGGCCATCACGGACGCCACGGCAGTCCTGCTCGATCCAGTGCGGACCCCAGCGGTCCCGCTGCCGAGCGACGTGGTGCAGCGGACGATCCTCGCGATGCTCATCGGCGCCCTTCTGGGACTGGGTGCTGCGGCGACCCTCGAAACGTTCAGGCCGACTCTCGGCAGCCCCGGCGCGATCGCCGAGGCGCTGGGGACGACGCACATCGGCGACATCCCGGACCGCGACCTCGCGTCTCGTCCGTCCGTGGCGGCGATCTCCGAGATCGCCGATCGGCTCGCCCTGCTCGGTCACCGGCACAAAGCCGAGCGCGCCTTCCTCGGGCCGGTCCGCGAGACGGACGACATCTTCTGCCGACTCATCGCTGAAAGCCTGGGCCCCGGTCGCCCTGGGACTGAGCATCGCCTCATGTGTGCCGTGCTCGACGACGGGTGGGTCGAACCGACCGAGCATCCCGCCGCGGTCGTGCTCACGCCGCATCGCATCCGGGCCAGGGAGACTGCGGCCGATCATGCGCCTGATCACGTCGCTCGGCTGGCCGTTGATCGGACTCGTCACCTACGCGCCCAGCAAAGGGCCTCGACTCGCCTCGGGCCTTGGCTCCCGGGCGGATCAGAGTCCATCCAGCAACCCGGACCGGGGCCCGTCCACAGACACAGACGCTCCGCAGCAGGATCTCGCCACGGAGGATTCCGCCGAGGACGAGGACATGGCGCAGAGCACGACGATGCCGACGCAGGGGCCCGCACCGAGGCCAGGGGGGTGAGCCGGAGATGGGCATCGCGTTTCGATCGGTTGGTCTCGTGGTCCGCTTCGACAGCTCGTCATCGAGGTGGTCCGCGCTGGTGCGGGAGTCCTGCGCCGGACAGGAGGCCGACACCGGCACGACGGACGTCCACGTCACGGTTTGCGAGAGAGGCCGTCCGGACCTCCAGCCACTCCAGCCCCTGACGCGCGGTGCGTGGCTCGTCGGGCCCAACCGTATTCCTGGCTGACGCGTGTGGCAGCGGGCTGGATCTCGCGGTGGATGCGACCGGTGACATCCTTGACGTGACCGCCTGGCCCAGCCCGTCGTGGCGCCACCGCGCCCTCGGTGTGGTGGCCCCCGATCGACGGGTTCTGCTGCATCGGGCTGCCCTGTTGCAGTACCCGGCCCTCTGGTGGGCCGGTGTGCGAGGACTCGTTCCCATGCACGTCTCGGCAGCCCGGGTGGCAGGCCAGGGCATCGTGGTCGCTGGGCCAGGTGGGGTCGGGAAGTCCACCCTGCTGTCAACGCTCGACGGTACGGGCGACCTCCCCGTCAGCGACAATCTGTGCGCAGTGGGCGACGGAGTCGTGCACGGCCTGCTCGAGCCCACGAGAGGGGCTTCCGGTCACGGCCGTCGCATGCCGCACGGAAGACGCGAATCACGGTGGTCATCGCGGCTCGAGTCGCTGGAGACGCAGCACCTGGTGGTGCTCCGTCGCGGCACCGAGCGCCGGACCACGGTGCAGCCGATCAGTCCGGGTACAGCAGCGCGCGAGCTGACGGGGGGGACGTATGCCGCGGGCGAGCTGCGCCGCTACTGGGCCTTCGCGGCCACCTTGGCACTGGGCACGGGACTCGGACCCGCGCACCCCCCTGTCGAACAGGCGGCGCGCGAACTGGCCCATCGGGCCCAGTGCTCGGAGGTGGTCCTCCCCGCGACCCCGGGAGCCACGTTCGAGGAAATCGTGAGGCAACTACCGCACCGCGGAATGGACAACGGCGCCTCGCCATCACGGTCAGCTCTCGGAAGTGGTGTCTGATGGCTCGTCAGGTGGCACACGTCGTGACACGGTGCATCGCCGGCGCGGGCGGGGTGGTGGTCCGTGGCGCGGTCTCGCTCGATCCGGCGCGCTACCACAGCGTCATCGTGACCGGCACGGCCGAAGGGCCACTACTCGACGAGGCGCGACGCCACGGGATCGACGTGGTCCATGTGCCAGAGCTCATCTCGCCCATCAGCCCACGGGCGGATGTTCGTGCGCTGCTGCGGCTCGTCGGGCTGCTGCGGGAACGACAGGTCGAGATCGTCCACACCCACAGCGCCAAGGCAGGCGCACTTGGGCGTGTTGCCGCACGCCGAGCAGGCGCTGGGCTCGTGGTGCACACGCTGCACGGCTTCCCCTTCCACGACTTCCAGGGCCGGCTGTCACACACGGCCTACGTCGAGATCGAGCGTCGGCTCTCGAAGATCACCGACGCCTATCTCGCCGTCGGCACGGGAGTCGCCGTCGAGGCGATCCGGCGGGGCCTGGCCAGGCCAGAGCAGATCCACACGATCGGTCCCGCGGTGGACCCGCCGACCGTGCCGCTCACGCCCGAGACTCGCGCTCGAGCGAGGTCGCTGCTTGGCCTCCCGCCTCTGGCCAAGGTGGTCGGGACGGTGGGAAGGCTCGACTTCCAGAAGGCACCTGAGGTGCTCCTTGACGCGATCGCACGGCTGCGCAACGATCGGGCCGTCCTGGTGTGGGCCGGACACGGCGAGCTTGCGGAATTCGCGGCACGGACCATCGAGAGGCTGGGGCTCGATGACCGCGTGCGGCTCCTCGGCAACCGTCAGGACGTGCCGCGGATCCTGCCCGCCTTCGACGTCTTCGCCATGGCTAGCCGGTATGAGGGCCTGCCCTGCGTCATCGTCGAGGCTCAGCAGTGTGGCATCCCGGTCGTCGCCACCGCGGTCAATGCGGTCCCAGACGTCGTGATCCCCGGGGAGACCGGGTTGCTGGTTCCCCCCGAGCGACCCGATCTGCTCGCCAGCGCGATCGACTACGCGCTCGATCACCCTGGCGAGGCCAGCCGCTGGGCGGCCTCGGCCCGCGCTCTCCTGGGTTCTCGCTACGACCCGGCGACGCTCGGCGAGGTGCTGGACCAGGTGTACAGCCGGGGCCTGACCGGTGCTTCCGTCCGCTCGGCTTCGCCACCCGAGTTGTCGCCATTGGTTGCCCTGACCAGGCTCTGGCCATGAGGTCGGTGCCTGCTGCAGTCGAGGTGGTGCTGCCCGAGAACGCGGTCATCGCGGGTCCGATTCGTCGACCGCGATCGCCTGGCGCCGCCGCGATCGAGAGCGGCTCCCGAGTCGTGCTGGCGGGCACCTGGATGGGCAGCCGGTTGGGACTGCGCAGGAGGGCTGCTCGGCTCGGCCTCGTCGTCGAATCGGAGTACCTGGTGCTGCCGACCTGGGGGCACGCCTCGTTCGTCGTCGATGCCCACCCTGACGTGCTCGCCTGGTTCGTGCACAACCTCGCCACCGTTCCTCCGGGCCTGTCCCGCGGGTCGCGGCTCGTCGACCTGGCCCTGACTCTTTGTGCGAGACCGGTGCTGGTTCGTTGGCTGGGTCTGCTCGCGCCGGGGAGCCTCCTCGTGGGGGTGCGACGGTGAGCGGCGCCGTGGCGCCGCCACGAGGTCCCGGCACCGCACTGGCGGACCAGCTCCACGTCCTGCTTCGTGACATCGTCGGGCCGGCCGACTGCCGCCTCGTCGTGGTCTCCATGTCGAAGGACGAGAACCCGAAGGCCACGGTGCTGGCATTCGTCGGGGCGGATCGCCATCCCAGCCTCGTCGTCAAGGTGGCCCGCACGGAAGGTGCCTCTGCATCGGTGCGCCGAGAGGCGGTGGCGCTGCACCGGCTGGCCACCCTCGACCCTGCCCTGCTCGGGCACACTGTTCCGCGGCTGGTCGACACGCGGTCGGTGGACGGCCGGGCCGTCCTCGTCACGACGGCGTGTCCGGGACAGCCGATGTCCATCCCCTACCACCGGTGGCACCACACGGCATCACCCGAACTCGTCACGGCCGACTTCGCCGTTGCGGCGACCTGGCTGCGGCGGCTGTCCGCGCTCGTGATATCCAGACCAGTCCGGTTCGGCTTGGCCAGCCGGGCGCTCCACCGACGGCGTACTCGAGCTGCCCGACCGGATCAGCCGTCGCTGGCCCGGGGACCCGCTGGCGGCTGAGGTGACCGAGTGGGCCGAGGAATGCGGCCGGACGCTGCAGGTAGACCGCAGCGGGGTGGTTCATGGTGACTTCTGGTGTGGGAATGTGCTTCGTGCCGCGGATCGCGTGTCCGGCGTCGTGGACTGGGAGCATGCGGGCTGGGGCGACCCGCTGCGCGACCGAGTCCGTTTCGCACTGAGCTACGCGTTGTACCTCGATCGGCACACGCCTGCAGGGGCCCGGGTTGCCGGCCATCGGGCATTGGTCGCGGGTGGGTGGGGCGACCCGATTCGCTACGCCGTGCTCGGCGACACCTGGTTCCCCTCGCTGGTGACTGATTTCGTGGGCGATGGCCTGGCGGCGACGGGCCGTTCCCGTGGCCTGTGGCGAGATGCACTCGTCCTCGGCCTCGTCGAGATCGCAGCGACGAGCGACCATGCCGTGTTTGCTCGCCGTCACCTGGACCTGGCGGCGGAGCTCAGGCCATGGACCTGACTCTCCGCTCGCGCTACGGGCAAGGTGCCGGCCGCGACCTCGAGGCCAGCCGGGATCGGAGAGGGCGTGCCGTCGGGCCTGCGCTTGCGCTCGCGATAGTGACAATGCCCCTCCTCATTCCACATGGGCCGGGCAACACGGCCCCTGCTGACGTGACGATCACTGTGGCCTGTGATCGTCACCGTGGTGTGGCTGCAGCGCGAGCACTACCGGGTCGCAGTCCCCTACGTCATTCCCACTGGCCTGCTCATGCTCGCGGGGCTGCTCGCGTCCCTGCTGGCCGGGGTGGAGTCCGCGAGCCTCGCCGTGGTCCAGGACGGCTTCGCCCTGCTCTGGTGCGCTGCGCTGACAAACGCGATACGGCGGCGGCCCGACCTGCTCCGCCTCGTGCTGCGGACCTGGGTCTGGTCTGGCCCGGTGGCGCGGCCGTGCCTGCTTCGGCAGGTTCGCGGGTATCGACGGCTCGCCGGTGTCTGGTTCGCAACGGCACCCGGGCGTCGTTGACCTTCGACGACCCCAACGTGGCGGGAACTACCTCCTCTGCTGTCTGGCGTTCCTGCTCGCGACCTTGGTGATCCGCCGGCGAGCGGCCCGCTGGGCAGGGGTGGCCCTGATCCTGCTGGCCTTGCTCTTCACCGGTTCCAATGGGGCGGCCGTGGGGCTATCGTGCTGGTCGGCGTCGGGTCTGTGCTTCGACTCCGCAGGCGGTTCGGCGTCGCCGCGGCCGTGGCCGTCGTCGCCCTTGGCGGGACCATCGGGATTGTCGCCGCTCCCCACGTCGACCTGGCGAGTGTGCAGCAGAAGGCGAGCGACAGCGCGGACATCCTTCGCGACTCCCTCGGCCGTTCCGGCGAGTCCGACCGAGTCACGAGAGGTCCTCGTGTCTCAGGGAATCAAGCTCTACCTGGACGGCAACGTCGTGGGAGTGGGCCAGGACGGACCAAGGCGACACTGCACGACGATGCAGCGCCCTACGTCAAAGAGGCCCACAACGACTACATCGCCACGCTCGTGGAGCGTGGCCTGCTCGGTGGTCTGGGCCGATGCTGCTCATCTGGGGGATCGGCACCCGAACTCGCTCGGGTCTCCCAGTGGCCCCGGGATCCTGCGATCGTCGCACTCGTGCCCCGCCCCGAGTTCCTCGTCGGGCTCGGATGTGCCTTCGCCATCTCCGCGGTCTTCTACGAGGTGCTCCACTTCCGGCATCTGTGGGCCTTCCTGGGCATTGTGGCCGGGATCGATCCGCCGGTGCACCGCGACCGAGGAGGGGCCCATGGTGCCCTGACCGGGTCGGTCATCCCCGGCTCATTGTTCGATAGATCGCAAGCTGCCGGGTCGTTCCGTGATGGGCAATGTTGCGGCTTGTCTTGTGGCACTCGCGTCCATCGCAGCGGTGACGGTGATCGTGGCGCGGACAGGAGGCGCCGAGGACGTCGGGCTCCTGGCGCTACGCGGGTCATGCGGGCCTCGTCGGGGTCCTCGCAGCCTCCGGCCTCCCCAGTGCGACCGGCTACTTCGTGGCCGGCCCCCATGCCGGAAATGCTCGACTGTGGCCGACGATCGGCCTGGTCATGGTGGTCGGAGCGCTCCTCGGATCGGCGGTCTGGGCGGTGCTGACGCCGACGATCCATCAGCACCTCATGTCCACGACGACTCCTCAAGTCGTGCTCGCCGTGGGCGCTACGGTCGCCACACAGCTTGCCTGTGGCCGTGGGCAAGTCCGCCCTTCAGGCAATGGGGGACTCTCGCGGAGCGAACCTCGCGACGGCCGCTGAGGAGGCTGCCTTCATCCCGGCGTGGTGGCTCGCCTGGGCCGTCGGTCTGCGTGGTGGCTGGCTTCTCGTGGTTGCCCTGCTGCTCGCCGACGTGGTCGTGGCGGTGTGGGCCTGGCTGCGCATCGCCCGGCGGGCGTCCGCCGGGGGTGCGCGATTGCTTGGCCGCCCGGACAGGGAACTCGCCACGGACATGGTTCGATTCGGCGCCCGCAGCCAGGTCGGCGGGCTCGTCATGCTGCTCAACCTCCGTCTGGACGTCATCGTGCTGGGCCTGTTTGCCGGTCCCGCGCCCGTCGGTGTCTACGTTGTGGCCTCGAAGTTTGCCGAGGCCTCCAGGCTGCCCGCCCTCGCCCTGTCGTGGGTCATCTATCCGCGAGTGGCGCGCGAGGGGACCGAGGATATGGAATTCTTGAGTCAT
>CAWGXD010000024.1:0-290385 GCA_963826445.1 uncultured Actinomycetota bacterium | reverse complement strand
GAGGCCGAGTCGCTGCTGGCCGCCGCCGATTACCGCAATCTGCTCTCGAGCGCGGAGTGAGCAAGCGTCGAACTCTGACTCTCGCGCAGCGAACGAAGCGCGAGATTTATGCCGGATAGCCTGTAACCCGTGAGCCGCTACACGTCCGCAACGGCGGAGACCGGGCCGAGATGCTCGCCGCGATCGGCGTCGAGTCGGTCGACGAGCTGTTCGCCCAGGTGCCCGAGCCGCTCGCCTCGACCGCCCGCTCGACCTCCCCGACGGGCAAGAGCGAGGCCGAGGTCTACGAGCTGCTCGCCGACCTCGCGTCCCGCAACGCCGACGCCGAGGAGCAGGTCTGCTTCATCGGCGCCGGGATGTACGACCACTACGTGCCGGCGATCGTCGACGCGATCACCCAGCGCTCCGAGTTCCTCACCCCGTACACGCCCTACCAGCCGGAGATCTCCCAGGGCGGGCTGCAGGCGATGTTCGAGTTCCAGACCGCGATGTCGGAGCTGACCGGCGCTGCCGGTCTCGAGCGCCGGCCTCTACGAGGGCCCCTCCTCGGTCGCCTCGGCGGGCTATCTGGCGATGGGCGCGACCGGGCGCCGCCGCTTCGTCGTCTCGCGCGGCGTCCACCCGCACAGCCGCGAGACCCTCGCGACCTACTCGCGGGGCTTCGGCGCCGAGGTCGTCGAGGTCGGGCTCGAGGGCGGGCTCACCGACGCCGCGGCGCTCGCCGAGGCTGTCGACGACGAGACCGCCGCGGTGATCCTCCAGAGCCCCAACTTCCTCGGCGCGGTCGAGGACGTCGAGGCGCTCGGCGCCGCCGCCAAGGAGCACGGTGCGCTGCTCGTCGTCGCCGCCGACCCGATCACGCTCGGCGTCCTGCGCCCGCCCGGCGAGTGCGGCGCCGACATCGCCCTCGGCGAGGGCCAGCCGCTCGGCAACCGGCTCGACTTCGGCGGCCCCTCGTTCGGCTTCTTCTGCGGCGACCGAGGAGCCTGATCCGGCGGATGCCGGGCCGGATCGCCGGCGAGACCGACGACGTCGACGGGCGCCGCGGCTTCGTCCTCGCGCTGCAGACCCGCGAGCAGCACATCCGCCGCGAGAAGGCGACCCACAACATCTGCACCGCGCAGGCGCTGAACGCGCTGGCGGCGATGGTCCACCTCGCCTGGCTCGGGCGCGAGGGTACCGCGAGCTCGGCGAGCTGCTGGTCCGGCGCACCGCCTACGCGCGCGAGCGGCTCGCCGCGGTCGACGGGGTCGAGCTCCTGCACGAGGCGCCGGTCGCGCGCGAGTTCGCGGTCCGCCTCGACGCCCCGGTCGACGCCGTCCTCGAGCGCTGCGCCGAGCGCGGAATCGCCGCCGGCTACCCGCTCGGCCGCGACTACCCCGAGCACCCCGACGGCCTCCTGGTCGCGATCACCGAGCGCCGCACGAAAGGCGCAGATCGACCAGCTCGCCGAGGCGCTCGGCCCTGCGATCGCTGCCGAGCGGTGAGCGGCTCG
This sequence comes from uncultured Actinomycetota bacterium, assembly GCA_963826445.1. GTDB lineage: Bacteria > Actinomycetota > Actinomycetes > Actinomycetales > Dermatophilaceae > Intrasporangium. The sequence goes on along the minus strand of CAWGXD010000024.1, from coordinate 288,890 downwards.
AGGTGAGCCCGACTGCAGCGGACGCGGGAGCGAGCAACGAGCGCGGAGCGAGCAGCGTCGACTGATCTGCGCAGCGAGCGAGCGCGAGGCACTGATGCGAACAGCAGACGGAAGCGTCCTCACCATCTTCGAGAGCTCGAAGCCGGGTCGCCGCGCCGCGGCGCTGCCCGCCGCCGGAAGTGCCGGAGACGCCGCTCGAGGAGCTGATCCCGGCGAACCTGCTGCGCTCGGAGCCGCCGCGGCTGCCCGAGGTCTCGGAGCCGGAGATCGTCCGCCACTACAACCGCCTCTCGCGCCGCAACTTCGACCTCGACACCGGCTTCTACCCGCTCGGCTCGTGCACGATGAAGCACAACCCGCGCCTCAACGAGCGGGTCGCGGCGCTGCCGGGGCACGCCCGGCTGCACCCGGCGCAGGACCCGCGCCGCGCCCAGGGCGCGCTCGAGCTGATGTGGCTGCTGCAGGAGTCGCTGGCGGAGATCTGCGGCCTGCCGCACGTCAGCCTGCAGCCGTCGGCCGGCTCCCACGGCGAGCTCGCCGGCCTGCTGCTGACCCGCGCCTACCACGCCGACCGCGGCGAACAGCGGACCAAGGTGCTCGCGCCCGACACCTCGCACGGCACCAACCCGGCCTCGGTGACGATGGCCGGCTACGAGGCGGTCAAGGTCGCGACCAACGAGCGGGGCGGGGTCGAGATGGACGACCTGCGCGCCAAGGTCTCCGACGACGTCGCCTGCCTGATGCTGACCAACCCCAACACGCTCGGGGTCTTCGACGAGAACATCGCCGAGATCGCGGCGCTGATCCACGAGGCGGGGGGGACGCTCTACTACGACGGCGCCAACCTGAACGCGGTGATGGGCCACTCGCGCCCCGGCGACATGGGCTTCGACATCGTCCACGTCAACCTCCACAAGTCGTTCAGCCAGCCCCACGGCGGCGGCGGCCCCGGCGCCGGGCCGATCGCCGTCTCGGACCGGATCGAGCCCTTCCTGCCGCGGCCGCAGGTCGTCCGCCGCGAGGGCGGGAACGGCAGCGGGCCGTTCTACGACCTCGACCTCGACCGGCCGAAGTCGATCGGCCGCCTGCGCGGCTTCCAGGGCAACTTCGGCGTCTTCGTCCGCTCCTACGCCTACATCCTCAGCCTCGGCGCCGACGGCCTCGCCGAGGCCTCGGAGACCGCGGTCCTGAACGCCAACTACCTGAAGGCGAGGCTCGCCGCGGGCCGCGCCGGCACCCACCTGCCGGTCGCCTTCGACCGCCACTGCATGCACGAGTTCGTCCTCTCCGGCAAGCCGATGAAGCGCGAGCTCGGGATCGCCACCCTCGACCTCGCCAAGCGCCTGCTCGACTTCGGCTTCCACCCGCCGACCGTCTACTTCCCGCTGCTCGTCGAGGAGGCGCTGATGGTCGAGCCGACCGAGACCGAGACGAAGGAGAGCCTCGACGCCTTCGCCGAGGCGATCGAGCGGATCCTGGCCGAGGCCGAGGGCGATCCCGAGGTCGCGAAGCAGGCGCCCTACACGACCCCGGTCCGCCGCCTCGACGAGGTCAAGGCGACGCGCAGGCCGGTCGTCCGGCAGCCGCTCTGAGTTGAAGCTCGAGCGCTTCAACGCCGGCTGGATGACGGCTCCGGCCGGAGTCTGGCGCCAGGGCGAAGAGGATCCCGGCCGGCCGGTCCGGGTCCCGGTCTCCTCCTATCTGATCGAGACCGACTCCGAGCGGATCCTGGTCGACACCGGGCTGCACCCGGCCGCGGCCGAGGACATGGTCGCCCACTACGAGGACGAGACGCTGGCGGTCTTCGAGTGCGAGCAGGAGCGATCGATCGCGGAGCAGGTCGACCTCGCCTCGCTCACCCGGGTCGTCCTCACCCACCTCCATTTCGACCACGCCGGCGGCCTCGCGCTCGTCCCCGAGAGCGTGCCGATCGTGGTCCAGCGGGCCGAATGGGAGGCCGGCCACGACGACGCCGGGATCGAGCTCAACTACTTCCAGCCGCGCGACTACGCCGGGAGGATCGGGAGGTCGTCCTCGTCGACGGCGACCACGACCTGCTCGGCGACGGCTCGATCGAGCTCCTCAGCACCCCCGGCCACAGCACCGGGCACCAGTCGGTCAGGGTCGGCGAGGTCGTGATCGGCGCCGACGTCGCCCATTTCGCCGAGGTTCTCGACGACCCGCGCTTCCCGGCCTTCGCCGCCGACTTCGACGCCCAGCGCCGCTCCGCCGAACGTCTCGGCCTCCGCGCAGCGGCTCACGTCCTCCGGGGCACGACCCGGACGTGCTGCCCAGAGGGCACGACGCCGCCTGCTCCGCGCCCGGGCGGGCACGTCATGACCACCGGAAATCTCGGCCGCCCCCCGCGTCCGGGGGCGGCTAGAGCTTCGGCAGGGCCTGTTCGAGCTCGAGCACCGGGGCGAAGAGGTCGCCGCGCTCCTCGATCCGCTTCAGCACGTCAGCGGACTCGAAGACGAGCGAGGCGGCGTCGTCGCGCTCGGCGGCGTGCTCGACCTCCTCCCAGGTGACCGGCGTCGAGACCGTCGGCCGCTCGCGGGCCCGCATCGAGTAGACCGAGACGGTCGTTTTGCGTCGGGTGGTTCTGCGACCAGTCGACGAAGACCTTGCCGCGGCGGTCGACCTTTTTCATCTTCGAGACGACCTCGTCCGGAGTCTCCTTTTCGAGCAGCTGGGCGATCGCTTTGGCGAACGGTTTGGTCTGCTCGTAGCCGACCCGTTTGCGGTTCAGCGGGACGTAGACCTGGAGGCCCTTCGAGCCCGACGTCTTCGGGAAGCCCTCGACCTCGAAGTGGGCGAACAGCTCGCGCAGCCGCAGCGCCACCCGGCAGCACTCGACGACGTCGGCGGGCGGGCCCGGGTCGAGGTCGAAGGCGAGCACCGTCGGCCGTTTCGGCGCCCGCGACTTTCGAGAGCGAGGGATGCAGCTCGATCGCCGCCAGCTGCGCCATCCAGACCAGCGTCGGCAGGCTGTCGCAGACGCAGAAGTCGATCTCGCCGGCGTCGGGGCCGGCCCGGACCTTCGCCGTCTTCACCCATTTCGGCCGGTGCTTGGGGCAGCGCTTCTCGAAGAAGGCGGCGTCGAGGTCGTCGACCCCTTCGGGGAAGCGCCGCAGGGTCACCGCGCGGCCGTTCAGGTGGGGGACCATCGTCGGCGCCGACCCGGGCGTAGTAGTCGACCATCTCGCCCTTGGTGAACCCGGCCTTCGGATAGAGGACCTTGTCGAGGTTGGTGAGCTTCAGCTCACGCCCGTCGACCTCGACGTGGGTGTCCTTCGGCACGGGCTATTTCGAGGCTTTTGCTTTGGCTTTGGCGAGGAGCGTTTCGGCGCGGCTTTTCGTTTGCGTTTCGCCGCGCCTTTCGCCGATTTCTTCGACGCCCTGCCGTCCTCTTTGCCTTTGACCGCGGCGATGCTCTCCTCGAGCGCGGCCATCAGGTCGGGGGCCTTTGTCGCCTTCGGCTCCTCGGCCGTGACTCCGGCGAGGACGTCCTTGCCTTCGGCCTTGCGTTCGATCAGCGACAGCAGTTCCTCGCGGTACTCGTCGCGGTAGGCGCCGGGGTCGAAGTCGCGGGTCAGCGAGTCGATCAGCTGCTCGGCCATCTCGACCTCGCGTTTGCCGACCTTCGGCTGTTTCGTCGGGGATCGCGTCGTCGAGCTCGCCGGGCGGCACGACCTCGTCGGCGAAGCGCATCGTCGTCAGGGTCAGGACGCCGTCGTTGGCGCGCAGCGCCGCGAGGTGCTCTTTGTTGCGGAGGACGAAGCGGGCGATCGCCACCTTGCCCGGTCTCCTCCATCGCCTTCGCCAGCAGCGAATACGCTTTCTCGGCGCCGTCGGCCGGGCCCAGGTAGTAGGGGCTGTCGAAGTAGATCGGGTCGATCTGCTCGAGGTCGACGAAGTCCTGGACCTCGATCGCCCGCGTCTTCTCCGGCGCCAGCGCCGCCATCTCCTCTTTGCTCAGGGGCACGTAGCGGTCGGGGGCGATCTCGAAGGCTTTGACGATCTTCTCGTAGGGGACCTCCTCGTCGGTCCCTTCGGCGACCCGGCGATGGCGGATCCGGGCGCCGTCGGACTCGCGGAGCTCGCGCAGCGAGATGCCGCGGCGGGCGACCGCGCTGTAGAGCTTGCACGGGCACGTTCAGCAGCCCGAAGCTGATCGAGCCGCTCCAGATTGCTCTTGCCATCAGGGCATCACCTACCCGGATTGTTCCAGCCCGCCACCTTCGCCGGACGCCGACGGCGCGCCGGGAGGCGTTCTTGCGCCGACCGGCGGTGGGAAGATCCGCGCCGTGCTGTTCGAGCTTCGCGACGTGTGGCCTGACCCGCGGCGGCCGCGCCGGTCCTCGACGCCTTCGACGCCGAGATGCCGGCGGGCGCGACCGCGATCGTCGGCCCCTCGGGCAGCGGCAAGTCGACGCTGCTGCGCCTGCTGAACCGGCTCGCCGACCCCGATCGCGGCTCGATCTCCTACCGCGGCGAGCCGATCGCCGCCCGCGACCCGCTGCGGCTGCGGCGCGAGGTCTCGCTGGTCCCGCAGCTGCCGGCGCTGCTCGAGGGGACGGTCGAGTCGAACATCGCGCTACGCGGCCGGCCTCGCCGGCCGCGAGCCCGACGCCGGCCCGCTGCCTGCGCCTCGCCGGCCTCGACCCCGAGTTCGCCGGCCGCGACGTCGCCCGGCTCTCGGTCGGCGAGCAGCAGCGGGCGATGCTGGCCCGGGCGCTCGCCCAGCAGCCCGAGGTGCTGCTGCTCGACGAGCCGACCTCGGCGCTCGACCACGACGCCCGCGACGCGATCGAGGCGACGCTGGCCGAGCTGCGGCGCGAGCTCGGGATCTCGCTCGTCCTCGTCACCCACGACCCCGAGCAGGCGCGGCGGATGAGCGAGCGGGTGATCCGGATCGAGGCGCGGCAGGGCGGTCGGACGGGGCGCCGGCGGTGACGCACCTCGATCCACGTCGCGCTCTGGCAGGTCGCCGCCTCGCTGGCCCTGGTCGCGGTCGCGGCCGCGATCTCGCGCTGGCAGGAGGCCGACCTCGAGCGCGACATCGTCGTCGCCGACGGTCCGCTCGATCGTCCAGCTGACGCTGATCGGCTACGCGATCAAGCTGATCTTCGACGTCGACTCGATCTGGCTGGTGCTGGCGCTGCTCGCGGTGATGGTCCTGTTCGGCGCGCTGACGGCCCGCAGCCGCGCGAAGAGCGTCCCCGACGCCTTCTGGCCGCTGCTGATCGCCCTCGCGATCGCCGCCGCGACGACGCTCGGCCTGGTCGTCGCGCTCGGCATCTTCGAACCGACGCCGCGCTACCTGGTCCCGGTCGGCGGGATGGTGATCGGCAACTCGATGACCGCCTCGGCGGTCGCCCTCAACCGCCTCGGCGACGAGGTCGCCGACAGCCGGGCGCGGATCGAGGCGACGCTGGCGCTCGGGGCGACCGCGCGCGAAGCGGCGCTGCCGATCGTCCGGCGCGTCGCTGCGCTCGGGGATGATCACCCTCGTCGACTCGACCAAGACGACCGGACTGATCTTCTTCCCGGGGACGATGGTCGGGATGCTGCTCGCCGGCGCCAACCCGACCGACGCGGTCCGGCTGCAGCTGATCCTGCTCTACTCGCTGCTCGGCAGCGTCGCGATCGCCGGCCTGCTGGCGACCATCCTCGCCTATCGCAACTTCTTCACCCCGGCCCAGCAGCTGCGCGAGGAGCCCGAGTGACGCGCCGCGTAGACTCGGGCCGGTGTCCCGGCAGCAGCTGCTGACGCTGGTCGCGACGATCTTCGGCTCGACCGTCGTCTTCCTCGACGGGACCGTCGTCAACGTCGCCCTGCCCGCGATCAGCGAAGGACCTCAACTCCGGGCCTCTCCGGCCAGCAGTGGGTGGTCGAGGCCTATGCGCTGACGCTCGTCGCGCTGCTGCTGGTCGGCGGCTCGCTCGGCGACCAGTTCGGGCGGCGGCGGATCTACGTCATCGGGCTCGTCGGCTTCGGCGTCGATCTCGGCGCTGTGCGCGGTCGCCCCCACGCACCGGGTTCCTGATCGGCGCCCGGGCGCTGCAGGGGATCGCCGGGGCGCTGCTGGTGCCCGGCTCGCTGGCGATCGTCGCCGCCACCTTCGAGGGCGAGGCGCGGGGCAAGGCGGTCGGCACCTGGACCGCCTGGACCGGGATCGCCACCGTGCTCGGCCCTGCCGGTGGTGGGGCGCTGATCGAGGCTGATCTCCTGGCGGGCGATCTTCTGGGTCAACCTGCCGCTGATCGCGGCCACCGTCGCCTGACCCTCCACTCGGTGCGCGAGAGCCGCGACCCGGACGCCTATACGGGAATCGACTGGGCCGGCATCGGCCTCTCGGCGGTCGGGCCTCGGCGGTCCGGTCTACGCGCTGATCGAACAGCCCGCGCACGGCTGGGGCGACCCTCGTCTGGGTGCCGATGGTGGTCGGGGTCGCCTGCTTCGCGCTGTTCATCCTCCGCGAGGCCCGCGCCCGTCACCCGATGCTCGACCTCGCCCTGTTCCGGATCCGCAACTTCTGGGTCGCCAACCTGACCACGCTCTCCACCTACGCCGGGCCTGATCGGCGGCCTCTTCTTCGTCGGGCTCTTCCTCCAGCAGGTCGCCGGGTACTCGCCGCTGGAGGCGGGCCTGGCGACGACGCCGATCTCGATCGTCATGTTCTTCCTCTCGCCGCGCTTCGGGAGGATCGCCTCGGGGTCGGGCCGCGGGTGCCGATGTGCGTCGGGCCGATCCTCGGCGGCATCGGATTGATCCTGCTGATGCGGGTCGGGTCGGACCCGAACTACCTCGCCGACGTCCTGCCCGCTCTGATCATCTTCGGCCTCGGCCTCTCGGCGACGGTCGCGCCGCTGACCGCGACCGTGCTCGACTCGGTCGAGGAGCGCCATGTCGGGATCGCGTCCGGCGTCAACAACGGCGTCTCGCGGGTCGCCGGCCTGCTCGCGATCGCCGTCCTCGGCGCGGTGATCTCCGCCAGCTTCGGCTCGATGATCGATTCCAACCTCGGCCAGGAGCCGCTCTCATCCGCCGGCACCGAAGCGGTTGCCAAGGCGAAGGAACAGCCGCTCGGCGTGCCGGCGACCGGGGACCTGCGGTCGCCGAGGCGGCGCGAGTCCACTCGGCCTCCGTCGACGCATCGACCTCGGCCTTCCACCTCGGGCTACTGATCGCCGGCCTCCTGATGATCGTCGGCGGCATCGTCTCCGGCCTCTGGATCGAAAACCCGCGCCGCAGAATCGAGGCGATGCCGACCCGGGGCGCCGCCGCAGCGGGCGAGTGCGGCCACGGCGCCGACGCCGACTGCGGCGACGGCAGCAGGGCCCGGACCTCGGCGAGGCGCCCGCGCCCGGCCCCGCATAGAGTCACGCGCTGTGAGTGCGGAGCGAGCGCATCGCTATGGCTCCGCCGTGAGCGAACCGATCGATCTTCTCCGGCATCCAGCCCACCGGCCGCAAGCACCTCGGCAACTACATCGGCGCGATCCGCCAGTACGTCGAGGGCCAGGACCGCGGCGACCCGGCGATCTACTGCATCGTCGACCTGCACGCGCTCTCGGTCCCCTACGACCCGGCCGAGCTGCGCGAGCGCCTCTACGACACCACGGCGATCCTGCTCGCCGCCGGCCTCGACCCGGACCGCTGCATCCTCTTCCGCCAGTCCGACGTCCGCGAGCACACCGAGCTGACCTGGCTGCTGTCGGCGGTCACCTCCCATGGCGACCTCAACCGCATGCACCAGTTCAAGGAAAAGTCGGCGAAGCAGCGGGAGCTGACCTCGGCGGCGCTCTTCTACTACCCGGTGCTGATGGCCGCCGACGTCCTCGCCTACCGGGCGACCGAGGTGCCGGTCGGCGACGACCAGCGCCAGCACGTCGAGCTGATGCGGGAGATCGCCCGCCGCTTCAACGAGCGCTTCGGCGAGACCCTGGTCGTGCCCGAGCTGGTGATCCCCGAGGTCGGCGCCCGGATCATGGACCTGCAGGAGCCGGAGACGAAGATGTCGACCACCGGCGGCACCGAGGCGGGCACCGTGCTCGTCCTCGACGAGCCCGACGCGATCCGCAAGAAGCTCGGCAGCGCCGTCACCGACTCCGGGCCGCGAGGTCGTCCGCGCCCCCGACAAGCCCGGCGATCACCAACCTGATCGACATCCTCGCCGTCGCCCGCGGGGTCGGCCCCGAGGCGATCGAGGCCGAGTTCGAGGGATCCGGCTACGGCGACTTCAAGAAGGCCGTCGCCGAGGCGCGTCGTCGACCTGCTGGCCCCGGTTCGCGAGCGCTACGAGGAGCTCCGACCGGACGAGGCGGCGCTCGATGCGACCCTCGCGGCCGGCGCCGAGACGCGCCCGCGCGATCTGCCGCCCGGTCGTCGACGATGTCCGTGAGCGGATGGGCTTCGGGTAATTTTCCGCACCGCGGCTCTGCTCCCGTCCTAAATTCCGCCCGCGTGCTCTGCTCCCGCTCCTCGAAATCGCCGACGGTCTCGCTTCCGCGTCAGCCGCGGCTTGCAGTCTGGTCGGCGGTGACGTACGCCGACGCTGGTCGACCTGGATCTCGAGCTCGACGTCTTCGCGGGGCCGTTCGACCTGCTGATGGCGATCGTCCTCCGCGAGGAGATCGACCTGCTCGAGGTCGAGCTCGCCGAGGTCGTCGTCGCCTACGTCGAGCACCTCGAGAGCGAGGGCGAGCTCGAGCTCGAGGTCGCGACCGAGTTCCTCGTCCTGATCGCGGCCCTGCTCGAGCTGAAGTCGCGGCTGCTGCTGCCCGGAGCCGACGAGGAGCTCGAGGGCCTCGGCCCCGAGGAGGCGATCGAGGAGCTGCTGGCGCGCCTGCTCGAGTACCGCCGCTACCGGGACGCGGCGGAGATGCTGACCGAGCGCTTCGAGGCGGAGCGGCCCTTCCTCTACCGCGCTGCGCCGCTGCCGCCGGAGCTGCGCCGGGTCGCGATCGACGCCGCGACCGCCGTCTACGACCCCGAGCGGCTGGCGGCGGCCCTCGGCGACCTGCTGACCACCCCGCCGCCGCTCGACATCAGCCACATCCGGCCGACCGTCTCGCTCGAGCGGCGGCTGCGGGCGCTCCGCGACGCCCTCGCCGGCAGGGACAGCATCGACTTCGACGACCAGTTCGGGAGAGAGGACCGGCTGACCCAGGCGGTGACGCTGTTCGCCCTGCTCGAGCTCTACCGCAAGGGCGAGGTGACCTGGAAGCAGCGCAAGCCGCTCGGCCCGATCGAGATCCAGAGGGTGGAGGCAAGCGTGAGCGACCTCTCGAGGACGATCGAGGCGCTGCTCTTCCTCTCGCCGCAGTCGGTCTCGGCGGCGGACCTGGCTCGAGGCGACTGAGGCGACCGAGGGCCAGGTCGAGGAGGCGATCGAGCTCCTGCGCGAGGACCTCGCCGAGGGCCGCCGCGGCGTCGTCCTGCGCGAGGTCGCGGGCGGCTTCACGCTGGCGAGCGACCCGGCGAGCGAGGACGCGGCGCGGCGCCTGCTGGCGAAGCCGCGAACGCCGCCGCTGACCCAGGCCCAGGCCGAGACGCTGGCGATAGTCGCCTACCTGCAGCCGGTCTCACGGCCTGAGGTGGCGCGGATCCGCGGCGTCTCCTCGGAGTCGGCGGTGCAGACGCTGGCCGAGCGCGGTCTGGTCGAGGAGTCGGGCCGCTCCCGGTTCGGGGCGACGATCTTCCGCACGACCGAGCTGTTCGAGCGGCTCTTCGGCCTCTCCGGGCTCGACCAGCTGCCGGACCCGTCGCGGTTCGACCCGACGCCGGAGGATGAGCGGGAGCTGCGCGAGCGGCTGCTCAAGGCGGGCGAACAGCGCAGCGAGTGATGATTGGCGACGAGGCTCCCCGCCCGCGGAAGTCCGCCCCGGGGGCTCACTGCGGGCTCAGGCGAGGCGGACTGACCCTGTCCCCTGCAAACCCCCACCGCGTCACTGACCCGGTGCGGCTCGCGAAATGCTCGCTCATGCGGGGTTGCGTCTCGGCGGAGGGCCGAGGGGATCGTCCGGGAAGGGCGTGTGACGGTCAACGGGGAGGTGGTCACCGACCCGGCCCGGGACGTGGTGGAGGCGTGACGAGATCAGGGTCGACGGCGAGCCGGTCGCGGCGGAGGCGCGCGAGGTCTGGGCCGTCAACAAGCCCGCCGGCGTCGTCTCGACCGCGCGCGAGCCGGGGAAGCGGCGGGCGGTGGTCGAGCTGGTCGGCTCCGAGGCCCGCCTCTACCCGGTCGGGCGGCTCGACGTCGACTCGACCGGGCTGCTGCTGCTGACCAACGACGGCGAGCTCGCCAACCGCCTCACCCACCCCCGCTACGAAGTCGAGAAGGCCTACCGGTCGAGCTGCGGCGGCCGCCCTCGGAGGCCGACCTGCGGCGGCTCGCGCAGGGCGTGGAGCTCGACGACGGGATCACCGCCCCGGCCGGGGTCGAGCGCCGCGGCGAGCGCGAGGTCGAGATCGTCCTCCGCGAGGGGCGCAACCGCCAGGTGCGGCGGATGGCGGAGGCCGTCGGCAACGAGGTCGTCGCCCTGCAACGGGTCCGGTTCGGCCCGCTCGAGCTCGGCGACCTCGCCGAGGGCGCGTCCCGACGCCTCGACGGCCCAGGAGGTGGCGGTGCTGCACGGGCTGACCACCCGATAGCGGGCGTCAGCTCAGGCGGTGACCTGGACGACGACGGTCCGCTCGCGCGGACGGTCGTCGAAGTCGATCAGGACGAGGGCCTGCCAGGTGCCGAGCGCGAGCCGGCCGCCGACGATCGGAACCGTCTCGGAGGCCCCGATGATCGAGGCGCGCTGGTGGGCGTGGGAGTTGGTGTCGTGATTCAGCCGGTTGTGGGCGTAGTCGCCCTCGGTCGGGATCAGCCGCTCGAGCATCTCGCGCAGGTCGGCGACGCCGCCCGGCTCGAACTCCATCGTCGTGATCGCCGCGGTCGAGCCGCGGACGAAGGCGAGCGCCTGGCCGTGCTCCGCTCCGGCGGCCTCGACCGCCGCCTGCACCTCCGAGGTGATGTCGATGATGTCGGCGTCGCCCGCCGTCGAGAACCTCAGCTCCGATGTCGATATGGCCATGTCGCGACGCTACCCGGAACGAGCGCGAATCGTGCCTCTGGAAAGATGCTGCGCGTGGGAGATCCGGGAGAACAGCGGCTATTCGCGGTCCGGGGCGCGGTCCAGGCCGATGCCAACGAGGCCGATGCGATCCTCGAGGCGACCGGGGAGCTGATGCGGGAGCTGATCGCCCGCAACCAGCTGACCCCGGAGGGGATGGTCAGCTGCCTCTTCACCGTCACCGACGACCTCGACGCCGAGTTCCCCGCCGTCGCCGCCCGCGCCGCCGGCCTCGACTCGGTCCCGCTGCTCTGCTGCCGCGAGATCCCGGTCCCGGGGTCGATGCCGCGGGTGATCCGGGCGATGGTCCACTACCACGCGCCGGTCGATCACGCGCCGCAGCACGTCTACCTGGGCGCGACCCAGGCGCTGCGCTCCGATCTCCACGCCGCCCAGTAGGCGGGCAGCGCCTGGGACAATGGAGCGCCGATGACCGTCACCTTCGCCGAGAAGCTCGCCCGGATGCCCGGCTACCAGGCCGGCGTCCCGACCGGACACGCGCCGGAGTCGATCGCCGCCGCCGGGATCGCCCAGCTCGCCTCGAACGAGTCGCCGATCCCGCCGCACCCGAAGGTGGTCGAGGCGATCCGCGAGGCCGCCGGGGCGATGAACCGCTACCCCGACCCCGACGCGACGCTGCTGCGGCGCCGCCTGGCCGAGCGCTACGAGACCGAGCCCGGCCGGATCGCGATCGGCAACGGGTCCTGCGAGATCCTGCTCGCCGCCGCCGACGCGCTCTGCGAGCCGGGCGCCGAGATCGTCTACGCCTGGCCCTCGTTCTCGATGTACCCGTACCTGCCGGCCCTCTCCGGGGCGAGGGAGGTCCGGGTGCCGCTCGCCGAGGGCGAGGTCCACGACCTCGATGCGATGGCCGCCGAGGTCACCGCCGCGACCCAGCTGGTGATCGTCTGCAACCCCAACAACCCGACCGCGACCCATCTGCCGGCGGCCGAGATCGCCGCCTTCTGCGAGCGGGTTCCCGGTCACGTCACCGTCATCCTCGACGAGGCCTACATCGAGTTCCAGGCCAACGACGACCCCGACGCGACGCTCGACCTGCTCGGCCGCTTCCCCAACCTCGTCGTCCTCCGCACCTTCAGCAAGTGCTACGGGCTGGCCGGGCTCCGGGTCGGTTTCGCGATCGGCTCCTCGAACTTCCGCGCCGCGGTCGACGCCGTGCGCCAGCCGTTCAGCGTCAACGCGATCGCCCAGGCCGCCGGCGCCGAGGCGATCCTCCACTCCGACGACGTCCTGCGCCGGGTCGAGTCGACGATCGTCGAGCGCCTCCACGTCGAGGAGGGCCTGCGGGAGCTGGGCCTGGCGACCACGGACACCCAGACCAACTTCTCCTGGATCGACCTCGGCGACGCCGACGAGGGCGAGATCGTCGCCGGCCTCGGCGAGCGCCAGATCGCGGTCCGCCCCGGGACGCCGCTCGGCAGCCCCGGCCACATCAGGGTCAGCTACGGGACCCGCGGCGAGAATGACCGCTTCCTCGCAGCCCTCGGCGAGCTGCTCGACTAACCCGCGTCCCACCTGCTACAAAGTCAATTGCCTTGATCCGGAGCGGCATCGACACCGCGAGCGAACCCGGCGCCGATCGCGCCGAGCTCGCCCCTGCCGCCCTCTCCTATTACTGGCGATTTAGCTAGGCGTCCGGCCCGCGGCAAACTGCCGCGCACAGACTGAGCGCACCGGCTGGGCGCCGATTTCCGGGGTTTCCCGCGTCCGCCCGCGCGCTCAGCAGGCGGCCGCATCGAAAGTAAGGTTTGAAAGTTGTGGAGAAAGGTGGCGGCAAGATGATGATCGGAACGCAGACGGAGGCCCGCGACAGGGTTCGCGACCAGCGGATCGAGCGGATCGTCGAGCTCGTCTCGCCCGCGGGCCTGCTCGCCGACCTGCCGCTGGGTGACGAGCGCGAAAAGATCGTCGTCGGCGGCCGCGAGTCCGTCGAGCGCATCCTTGGGCGCGAGGACGACCGGCTGCTGGTGGTGGTCGGGCCGTGCAGCGTGCACGACCCCGAGGCGGCCCTCGACTACGCCGGCAGGCTCGCCGAGGCGGCGCGGGGACACCGCGACGACCTCCTGGTCGCGATGCGGGTCTACTTCGAGAAGCCGAGGACGACGACCGGCTGGAAGGGCCTGATCAACGACCCCCATCTCGACGGCTCCTACGACGTCAACTCCGGCCTGCGCAAGGCGCGGACGCTGCTGCTGCAGGTGCTCGACCTCGGGCTGCCGATCGGCTGCGAGTTCCTCGACCCGATCACCCCGCAGTACATCTCCGACACCGTCGCCTGGGGCGCGATCGGGGCGCGCACGACGGAGAGCCAGATCCACCGCCAGCTCGGCTCGGGCCTCTCGATGCCGATCGGGTTCAAGAACCGGACCGACGGCAACGTCCAGGTCGCGGTCGACGCGGTCCGGGCGGCCTCCGTCCCGCATGCGTTCGCCGGGATCGACGACAACGGCACGCCGGCGATCCTCCACACCCGCGGCAACCCCGACGGCCACGTCATCCTGCGCGGCGGCCGCGGGGCGCCGAACAGCGATCCGGAGGGCGTCGAGCGCGCGCTCGAGCTGCTGCGCGCCGCCGGCCTGCCGGAGCGCCTGGTGATCGATGCCTCGCACGACAACAGCGGCAAGGACCCCGCGCGCCAGGTCGGCGCCGCGGAGGAGATCGGCGCCCAGGTCGCGGCCGGCAACGGCGCGATCGTCGGCATCATGCTCGAGTCGTTCCTCGTCGAGGGTCGCCAGGACCTCGGCGGCGACGGTCCGCTGGTCTACGGGCAGTCGATCACCGACGCCTGCATCGATTGGGAGACGAGCGTCTCCCTGCTCGACGGCCTCGCCGCCGGCGCGAAGCCGGCGCCAGTGAGCGCGGAGGGAGCAAGCGTCGCAGCTGTTCTTCGCGCAGCGAGCGAAGCGCGAGGATCGGGCCGATGACCCTCGCGGTCCTCGGCGTCGGCCTGATCGGGGGCTCGGTCGGGCTCGCCGCCCGGGAGCGCGCCGGCACCGAGGTGATCGGGTTCGACCCCGATCGGGCGACGCTCGACCGCGCGCTCGAGCTCGGCGCCGTCGATCGCGGCGCGGATTCGCGTCGCCGCGGCCTGCGCCGAGGCGGAGGCCGTGTTCTGCGCCGCGCCCGTCGCCGCGCTCCCCGAGCTCGGCCGCGCCGCCCTCGACGCCTCCGGCCCGGACACGGTGGTGACCGACGTCGGCTCGACCAAGCGCGACCTCGTCGCCGCGCTCGGCGAGGACGAGCGGTTCATCGGCGGCCACCCGCTCGCCGGGGCCGAGACCGCCGGGGTCGGGAACGCCCGCGCCGACCTCTTCGACGGCGCGCGCTGGTACCTGACCCCGACCGAGCGCTCGAGCGGCCTCCTCTACGACGCGCTGCAGCGGATCGTCGCCGATCTCGGGGCGCGGCCGCAGGCGATCGGCGCCGAGGCCCACGACCGGCTGATGGCAACGGTCAGCCACCTTCCCCACGTCGTCGCCAACGTCCTCGTCTCCCAGGCCGCGGCGGAGCTGACCCGCGACTCCGAGCGGATGCCCGAGGTCGGCCCCAGCTTTCGCGACGCGACCCGGGTCGCGGGGTCCAATCCGGCGATCTGGGGCGACATCCTCGCCAGCAACCGCGATGCCGTCGCGGCGGCGATCGAGGACGCGGCCGGCCGGCTGCAGGAGGCCGCCGCGCTGGTCCGCGGCGGCGATCGCGACTCGCTCGCCGCCTGGCACGGCGCGGCCGCCGCCGAGCGGCGCCGGCTGCAGGATGCGGAGCTCGCAGCCGGGCCGCTGGCGGAGCTGCGGATCGTCGTCGCCAACCGGCCCGGGACGGTCGCCGAGCTGGCGCTGGCCCTGGGCGAGGCCGGGGTCAACATCGAGGACATGGCGCTGCACCCGGCGCCCGACATGAAGTCCGGGGCGATCTCGCTCTGGGTCGCGGGGGACGGGCAGGCCGAGCGGGCGCTCGAGCTCGTCCGCGGCCTCGGCCACACGGCGACGGTCGTCGGCAAGGGGTGAGGGACGTGGCCCGCTTCGGCCCCTCGGGCCCGCTGCGTGGATCGCTGCGGCCGCCCGCCGACAAGTCGATCTCCCACCGGGCGGCGCTGATCGGCGCGATGGCGGAGGGGCCGACCGTGGTCGAGGACTACCTCGACTCGGCCGACACCCGCTCGACGCTCGCGGCCGTCGCCGCGCTCGGCGCGCGGGTCGAGGGCTTCTCCGACGCCGGGATCGAGCGCAGGATCTCGATCGATGGGGTCGGGCTGCGCGGAGCGCGGCCGGCGGAGATCGACGTCGGCAACGCCGGGACGCTCCTCCGCCTGCTGCCGGGCTGGCTCGCCGGGCAGGAGGGCGGCGCCTGGAGCCTCGACGGCGACGACTCGATCAGGCGCCGGCCGGTCGACCGCATCGCGGACCCCCTGCGCCGGATGGGGGCGAGCCTGAGCTGCCGCGAGGAGCGGCTGCCGCCGCTGCGGATCGAGGGGTCGCCGCTGAGCGGGATCGAGTACGAGCTGCCGGTCGCGAGCGCCCAGGTCAAGTCCTGCCTGCTGCTCGCCGGCCTGCTCGCCGAGGGCGAGACCCGGGTCGTCGAGCCGGCCCCCAGCCGCGACCACAGCGAGCGGATGCTGGCGGCGGCGGGCGCCGAGGTCGGGCGCGAGGGCGACGTCGTCACGATCAGCCCGGCGGCGGCGCTCGAGCCAGGCGAGATCGCCGTGCCGGGGGACTTCTCGGCCGCCGCCTTCTTCATCGTCGCGGCGACGATCGTGCCGGGCAGCGACCTGGTCCTGACCGGCGTCGGCCTCAACCCGACCCGCACCGGGCTGCTCGAGATCCTCGACCGGATGGGGGCCAGGGTCGAGGTCGAGGACGCCGACCTTGGCGGCGCGAGCCGAGCGGCACCCTGCGGGTTGGCGCGCGCCGAGCTGCGCGGGACCGAGGTCGGCGGTGCCGAGGTCCCGCTCGCGATCGACGAGCTGCCGCTGGTCGCCCTCGCCGCCTGCTTCGCCGAGGGCGAGACGACGATCCGCGACGCCGAGGAGCTGCGGCGCAAGGAGAGCGACCGGATCGCGACCGTCTGCGAGGCGCTGAGCGCGCTCGGGGCCGACGTCGAGGCGACAGCCGGACGGTCTGGTCGTGCGCGGCGGCGGCGGCCTGCGCGGCGGCACCGTCTCCTCGCACGGCGACCACCGGATCGCGATGATGGGCGCGGTCGCCGGCCTCGCCTCGCGCGAGGGCGTCGAGGTCGAGGGGATGGACGCGGCGGCGATCAGCTACCCGGGGTTCGAGGCCGACCTCGCCGCGCTTGCCGGCGGCGCGCCGAACCGGATAGAAGGGGCCGATGAGCGCGGTGATGGAGTACGAGCAGATCCGCTACGAGCGCCGCGGCCCGGTCGCGGTGATCACGATCGACCGGCCGGAGCGGATGAACGCGATCGGCGCCCGCACCCATCGCGAGCTCGTCGACGCCTGGACCCGCTTCCGCGATGACGACGAGGCGCTGGTCGCGGTCCTGACCGGCGCCGGCGACCGCGCCTTCAGCGCCGGCGGCGACCTCAAGAGCCACCTCGACGGCGAGCCGGTCGTGCCGACCAGCGCCGAGGAGATCGAGGCCCACAACCGCGGCGAGCGCGACGGGATCCTCGGGCCCTCGCGCTGGACCGACCTCCACAAGCCGACGATCGCCGCCGTCAACGGCGTCGCCTATGCCGGCGGCCTCGAGTGGGTCTGCTGGTGCCATCTCGCGATCGCCGACGAGCACGCCAGCTTCGGCGTCACCTGCCGCCGCTGGAACATCGGCCTCGCCGACGGCGGCACCCAGCGCCTGCCGCGGATCGTCGGCTGGCGGCGGGCGATGGAGCTGATCGTCACCGGCCGCGTGATCGACGCCGCCGAGGCGCACGAGATCGGCCTCGTCAACGAGGTCGTCCCGAGCGGCACCTGCCTCGAGCGCGCGGTCGAGCTCGCGAACGAGATCGCCGCGCTGCCGCAGCCGGCGATCCGCACCGACCTCGAGGCGGCCGAGCGCGGTTGGGGCCGACCGCTGGACGAGGGGCTCCGGATCGAGGCCGAGTGCTTCAACCGGCTGCTGACCGGCACCGAGATCCTCGAGGGCCTCCGCCGTTTCAACGAGCGCGACCACCCCGACCGCGACCCGAGCCGGGCTCCCGCGACTCCGGGACTGCGCCGGTCCTAGGCTGACCCGATGGTGATCGCGATCGACGGCCCCGCCGGGGCCGGGAAGTCGAGCGTCGCGCGCGGGGTCGCGGCGGCCCTCAGGTTCACCTACCTCGATTCCGGGGCGATGTACCGCTGCGTGGCGCTGGCGGCGCTGGAGCGCGGCGTCGACCTCGACGACCCGGAGGCGATGGGGGACCTCGCCTCCTCGATCGAGATCGACCTCGCCGGTGACCGCGTCTCGCTCGACGGCCGTGACGTCGGCGCCGCGATCCGGGAGCCGGCGACGAGCGCCGCCGCCTCCCGGGTCTCGATCCACCCGCGGGTCCGCGACGGGATGGTGGACCGGCAGCGGCGGCTGATCGACGCCGGGCGCTACGTCGCCGAGGGGCGAGACATCGGCACCGTCGTCAGCCCCGACTCGCCGCTCAAGGTTTTCCTCACGGCGACGCCCGAGGAGCGGGCGAGGCGCCGGGCGGCGCAGACCGGCGAGGACGAGGCCGCGGTCCTCGCCGCACAGCGCGAGCGCGACGAGCGCGACAGCAGCCGCGAGCACAGCGCGATGCGGGCGGCGGACGACGCGGTCGAGCTCGACACGACGGGCCTTTCCCTCGACGAGGTGATCTCCCGGGTCGTCGCCCTGGCCAGGGAGCGGGGGCTGGCATGAGCGTCCCCACGGTTGCCGTCGTCGGCTTCCCGAACGTCGGCAAGAGCACCCTCGTCAACCGGCTCGCCGGCGCCCGCGAGGCCGTGACCCACCGCGAGTCCGGCGTCACCCGCGACCGCAAGCGCGTCCCGACCGAGTGGAACGGGCTCGCCTTCGAGCTGCTCGACACCGGCGGGATCGACAGCGCCGACGAAAGCGAGCTGGCCGAGGACGTCCGCCGCCAGGCCCGGCTCGGGATCGCCGAGGCCGACGTGGTCCTGCTCGTGGTCGATGCGGTCGCTGGCGTCCGCGCCGGCGACGCCGAGGTCGCGAGCGAGCTGCGCCGCGGCGAGACGCCGGTGGCCGTAGTCGTCAACAAGGTCGACCGCCCGGGCGACGAGCACCTGACCGCCGAGTTCCACTCGCTCGGGCTCGGCGAGCCGCTCGCCGTCTCCGCCACCCACGGCCTCGGGACGGGCGACCTCCTCGACCGGGTCGTCGAGCTGCTCGGCGACCGCCCGCCTCGGGAGGAGGCCGACGACGCGGTCAGGGTCGCCGTGGTCGGGCGGCCGAACGCGGGCAAGTCCTCGCTCGTCAACGCCTTCCTCGGCTCCGAACGAACGATCGTCTCCGAGCGGGCGGGGACGACGCGCGACTCGATCGACTCTGAGCTCGAGGTCGACGGCCGCCGTGTCGTCCTCGTCGACACCGCCGGCCTCCGCCGCCGCTCGAAGGTCTCGGGGACCGTCGACTACTACGCGCAGCTGCGCTCCGAACGAGCGGTCGAGCGGGCCGACGTCGCCCTCGTCGTCTGCGACGCCTCCGAGGGAATCACGGCCGAGGACCTGCGGGTCGCCGAGCTGGCGATGCAGGCCGGCTGCGCGACGCTGATGGCGCTCAACAAGTGGGACATCACGACCACCGACATCGACGACGCCCGCGCTCGGGTCGAGCGCAAGCTGCGATTGCGTCCGGCCGTCGTCACCTGCTCGGCGACCCGCGGCCGCAACGTCGCCAACCTGCTGCCGAAGGCGCTCGAGCTCGCCGATCGCGCCGCCGAGCGGATCCCGACCCCCGAGCTCAACCGGTTCGTCAACGACGTCGTCGCGCGGACGCCGCCGCCGTCGAAACGCGGACGCCGCCTGCGCCTCTACTACGCCGCGCAGGTCGGGGAGCGGCCGCCGCGGATCGCGATCCAGGTCAACGACCGGCGCCTGATCACCCGCGACTGGGCCTACCACCTCGAGAACAGGCTCCGCGACACCTACGGCCTCGAGGGGGTGCCGCTGGTGATCGACTACGTTCCCCACACCCGTCGGGACCGAAGATGACAGCGGTCCCCTAGGATTCCGCCATGAGCGCGGAGCGAGCAAGCATCCATATCTGGTTCTATGCGCCGCGAGCGAAGCGCGAGGATTTGACATGATGACCCAGCCACTCGCCGAGGGCGAGTACCTCTTCACGTCAGAGTCGGTGACCGAGGGGCATCCCGACAAGATCTCCGACGCGATCTCCGACGCGGTCCTGGACGCCATCATGGCCGGAGATCCACAGGGCCGGGTCGCCTGCGAGACGCTCGTCAACACCGGCATGGCCGTGGTCTCCGGCGAGATCTCGACCGACGTCCATCTCGACGTCCCCGAGATCGTCCGCGAGACGATCCGCGGGATCGGCTACGACCACGGCGACTACGGCTACAACTGCGACCACATCTCGGTCCTCGTCTCGCTCGACAAGCAGTCGCCCGACATCGCCCAGGGCGTCGACGAGGCCTACGAGACGCGGGTCGAGGGAGCCGGCGACGAGCTGCTCGTCGCCGGGGCCGGCGACCAGGGCATGATGTTCGGCTACGCGACCGACGAGACCGAGGCCCTGATGCCGATGCCGATCCATCTCGCTCACCGGCTGGCCGAACGGCTCGCCGCGGTCCGCAAGGACGGGACCCTCGACTACCTCGGGCCCGACGGCAAGACCCAGGTGACCGTCCGCTACGCCGACGGCCGCCCGGTCCGGGTCGAGAAGCTCCTGATCTCGACCCAGCACGCCGAGGGAGTCGACTCGCAGACGACGATCAAGCCCGACCTCTGGGAGCACGTGGTGATGCCCGTGCTCGGCGCCGAGGCTCCCGGGATGTATGACGACGCCGAGCTTCTCGAGAGCTTCCTCGTCAACCCGACCGGGAAGTTCGTGATCGGCGGCCCGGTCGGCGACGCCGGTCTCACCGGCCGCAAGATCATCGTCGACACCTACGGGGGAATGGCCCGCCACGGCGGCGGCGCCTTCTCCGGCAAGGACCCGTCGAAGGTCGACCGCTCGGCTGCCTACGCGGCCCGCCACGTCGCCAAGAACGTCGTCGCCGCCGGCCTCGCGCAGCGCTGCGAGGTCCAGGTCGCCTACGCGATCGGTGTAGCCCAGCCGATCTCGCTGATGGTCGAGACCTTCGGCACCGGCAAGCTCCCCGACGCCGAGATCTCGCGGCTGATCGAGAACGAGTTCGACCTGCGGCCGGGTGCCTTCCGCGAGGTACCTCGACCTGCACCGGCCGATCTTCCGCCAGACCGCCGCCTACGGCCACTTCGGCCGCTCCGGCGACGGCTTCACCTGGGAGCGCACCGACCGGGTCGACGCCCTTCGCAGCGCCGCCTGACTCCGCCGGCGCCGGCCTGACGGCGCTGTCCGGCGCATCTCCGCGTCTTCGGTCGCTCGCGAGCGGCGCGCCCTGCCGTCGATCAGGCCTGCGGCGCGGCCGGCCGCCGGGAGGTCGGCGCCTCGCCGAGGCCGTGTTCGCCGGCCGCCGCGGTGGCGCCGGTCGCTTCGTCGACGCGGTGGACCACCTCGTCGGGGTCGGCGACGCCGGCGAAGATGAAGTTGTAGTCGTCGGTGGCGGCGGTGTCGAAGTCGACGTCGCCGATCTGCATCATGCGCTGGTACAGCGACTGCTGGTAGTTGACGTTCTGGACCCGCTCGAGCCGCGTCTCCTGGACCTCGCGCGAGACGATCCCGCGTTTGATGTTGAGGCGGCGGTCGGTGATCGTGTAGGTCGTCGAGACCCGTTTGAGGAATCCGATCAGGACCGTCAGGCCGAGGATGACGAGGACGATCAGGAAGACGGTGCCGCCGCCGGCGCCGGCGATCTTGGCGACGAAGGCGGCGACGACGGCGATCACGACGCCCTTCAGGTAGAAGCCGAGGATCGCGCGCCAGGACGGGTGCCCCTCGAAGATCAGCTGCTCGCCGGGGTGGAGCTTGATCGCCACGGGCTGAATATATCCGCGGCGCAGGGCGTCCGCGAGCGTCCATACGCGTGAGGACGATGTCGATCGCCAAGGTCGAGCCGCTGACGACCGCCCGCTCGCTGCGGGGCCCGTTCGACTACCGGCTGCCGGAGGAGATGGCGGGAGTCGGCGTCGGCAGCATCGTCCGCGTCCCGTTCGGGAGGCGCCGGGCGCTGGGGGTGGTCGTCGCCCTCGCCGAGCGCTCGCGAGCTGCCGCCGGAGCGCCTCGCCGAGCCGCTCGAGGCGCTCGAGGCGGGGGCCACGCCCGAGCTGGTCCAGCTCGGCCTCTGGGTCGCTCGCGAGTACTGCTCGACGCCTTCGCGGGGCCTGCAGCTGGTGCTGCCGCCGGGGATCGGGCCCGATCGCCGGGGAGTGCGGGCGCGGACCGAGCTGCGGGCCGAGATCTCGGCCGCCGGCGAGCGGGCGCTGACGCGCAGGCGAGCGGCTCGGCTCGCGGCAGCGGGCCGCGCTCGAGGCGCTGCGGGCGGGGGAGATGTCGGCGCCCGAGCTCGAGGCCGCGGTCGGCGCCGACAGGGCGGTTCTGCGCAGGCTCGAGGAGCGCGGCCTCGTCGTCACCCGCAGCTCGACCGTCCGGCGCCGCCCGGGTGACGCTCCGGTCGGCGCCGCCGCCGCATCGGCACCCGAGCTCCTCGCCGACCAGCGCGCCGCCGTCGACTCGATCGTCGCCGCGCTCGACGAGGTCGCCGCGCCGCGCGAGCACCTCCTCCACGGCGTCACCGGGTCCGGCAAGACCGAGGTCTACCTCGCCGCCGTCGAGGCGGCGCTCGAGCGAGGAAGGGGGGCGATCGTCCTCGTCCCCGAGATCGGGCTCGCGCCGCAGGCCGTCGCCCGCTTCCGGGCCAGGCTCGGCGACCGGATCGCGGTTCTGCACTCGGCGCTCTCGGCGGGCGAGCGCCGCGACGAGTGGCTGCGGCTTCGCGAGGGCGAGGCGAGCGTCTGCGTCGGCCCCCGCTCGGCGGTCTTCGCCCCGGTCCGCGACCTCGCGCCTGATCGTGATCGACGAGGAGCACGATCCCTCCTACAAGCAGGAGGGCGATCCCGCCTACGACGCCCGCGCCGTCGCCCGGCGGCGGGCGGCCGGGTGCGGAGCGGTGCTCGTCGCCGGCACCGCCACGCCGCGGCCCGAGAGCTGGCTCGAGATGCCCCGGCTGGAGCTGCCGCAGCGGGTCGACGGCCGGCCGATGCCGCCGGTCTCGGTGGTCGACATGCGCGGGACCGATCCTCGCTCGGGCCCGCTCCACGGCGCCACCTGGGAAGCGCTCGAGGAGGTCAGGCGGCGCGGGGAGAAGGCGATCGTGATGGTCAACCGCCGCGGCTTCGCGCCGTGGCTCAACTGCCGCTCCTGCGGCCGCCCCTGGGGCTGCCCCAACTGCGACGTCTCGATGATCGTCCATCGCGGAGCGGGTCGGCTCGTCTGCCATCACTGCGCCCACTCCGAGCCGCTGCCGCGCGCCTGTCCCGATTGCGGCTCGACCACCCTCTCGCAGGCGGGGGCGGGGACCGAGCAGCTCGAGCAGCTGCTGGCGCGCCGGCTCGACCCGATGCCGGTCTTCCGGCTCGACTCCGACGTCGCCTCCGGTCGCGGCGCCCACGCCCGGATCCTCGCCGGCTTCGGCGAGGCCGAGAGCGCGGTCCTCGTCGGCACCCAGATGGTCGCCAAGGGCCACGACTTCCCCGAGGTGACGCTGAGCGCGATCGTCGACGCCGACGCGACCCTGCGCTTCCCCGACTTCCGCGCCGCCGAGCGGACCTTCGCGATGATCACCCAGCTCGCCGGGCGCAGCGGCCGCGGCGCCGCCGGCGGCCGGGTCGTCGTCCAGACCCTCGCCCCCGGTGCACCCAGCGTCGCCCGGGCCGCCGAGCATGACGCCGCCGGCTTCCTCGCGGTCGAGGTCGAGCGCCGGCGCGCCCTTCGCTACCCGCCGTTCTCGAGCCTGGTCAGGGTCGTGCTGCGCGCCGAGTCCGAGCCGCGCCTCGAGGAGGCTGCGTCGCGCCTCGCCGACCGCCTCGCCGAGACCCTGCCCGAGGGCACCGACCTGCTCGGGCCGGCGCCGATGTTCAGGGTCCGCCGCCGCCACCGCCGCCGGCTCCTGACCAAGGCCGAGGACCGCGAGGCGGCGGTCGCCGCGATCGGCGACGCGGTCGAGGCGATGGCGGCGGACCGAACCCTGCGCGACGTCGCCATCGGGGTCGACGTCGACCCGCAGTAGCACGCTCGACGTGAGAAATACACTTGAGCTCGTGAGCGAAGCACGAGGATTCGGATGAGCGACGAGCAGGCGGTCGGCCACGATGAGGCCGAGCGCGAGCGGATGGAAGAGGAGCTGCTGCAGCGGCGCGAGGCGGCGCTTGCGCAGGTGATCAAGTTCGGCGACCCGGTGCTGAAGAGCCGGGCGTCGGAGGTGACCGAGTTCGGGCCCGAGCTGCGCTCGGAGGTCGAGAGGATGATCGCGATCATGCGCGACGGCCTCGGCGTCGGTCTCGCAGCGACCCAGCTCGGGATCCTGCGGCGGATGCTGGTCTTCCAGGCCGGCCGCGATCCGGAGCCGACCGCGCTGGTCAACCCGAGCATCGAGTGGCTCTCCGAGGAGATCGCGGTCGCCGAGGAGGGCTGCCTCAGCCTTCCCGGGGTCGCGATGGACGTCGATCGCTCGCTCCACGCCCGGCTCACCGGGCTCGACGTCGACGGCGAGCCGGTGACGCTCGAGGCATCGGGGCTCGAGGCGAGGGTGCTCCAGCATGAGATCGACCACCTCGACGAGCCGTTGCGCAGTGCGATGTCGCTCTTCCTGCGGTCGGGCTTCTCCCGCATTCCCGTCGTCGGCGAGGACACGGATGACATCCTCGGCCTGCTCTACTTCAAGGACGTCGCGCGCCGGCTCAACGCCGCGCCGGAGGACGCCCGCCAACCGGTGACCGTCGTGATGCGGCCGATGCACTTCATCCCCGAGAGCAAGCCCGTCGACGACCTCCTCAGGGAGATGCAGCGCGAGCAGAACCACTTCGCCATCGTCGTCGACGAGTACGGCGGCACCGCCGGCCTCATCACGATCGAGGACATCATCGAGGAGATCGTCGGCGAGATCGCGGACGAGCACGATCGCGAGGCGCCCGGCGTCGAGGCCCTCCAGGACGGGAGCCTGCGCGTGCCGGCCTCGCTGGACATCGACGACCTCGCCGAGATCTTCGACGTGTCGATCGACGAGGAGGACGTCGACACCGTCGGAGGCCTGCTCACGAAGGTCATCGGCAGGGTGCCCATCGTCGGCTCGTCCGGCACCGTGTCCGGCCTCACCCTGACGGCCGAGCGGATGGCGGGACGACGTCACCGGGTGGCGTCGGTCATCGTTCACCGCGCCACACCGGAGGAGGTCGAGGCCCCCCTGGCGCCCGAGACGGAGGACGCCCATGGGCACTCACGAGCGTGACGAGGACCGGCCCAGCGGAAGTGGACCGACCCCGGGCACCGAGGGCTACCGGGCCGGGTTCGCCTGTCTCATCGGCCGGCCCAACGCCGGCAAGTCGACGCTGACCAACGCCCTCGTCGGGCAGAAGGTCGCCATCACGAGCTCGAAGCCGCAGACGACCCGTCACACGATCCGCGGCATCGCGACGACGCCGACGGCCCAGCTGATCCTCGTCGACACGCCCGGTCTCCACAAGCCGCGCACGCTCCTGGGGGAGCGGCTCAACGACCTCGTCCGCGAGACGCTCCTCGAGGTCGACGTCATCGGCTTCTGCCTGCCGGCGGACCAGCGGATCGGCCCCGGGGACACGTTCATCGCCAAGGAGCTGGCCGAGCTGCGTCGCGTCCGTCGGCGCCCCGTCGTCGCGATCGCCACGAAGGCAGACGCCGTCGACCGGGAGCGCCTGGCCGAGCATCTCATCGCCGTCGACCAGCTCGGGGACTGGGACGCGATCATCCCCTGCTCGGCCGTGTCGGGCGAGCAGGTCGAGGAGGTGCGTAATGTCCTGTCGTCCTACCTGCCGGAGTCGCCGCAGCTCTACCCGGACGGGGTGCGCACTGACGAGCCGGAGGCGGTCATGATCGCCGAGCTCGTCCGCGAGGCAGCCCTCGAGGGCGTGCGTGACGAGCTGCCCCACTCGCTGGCGGTCGTCGTCGAGGAGATGGTGCCGCGCGAAGGGCGTCCCGAGGACAACCCGCTGCTCGACGTCCGGGTCAACGTCTTCGTCGAGCGGCCGAGCCAGAAGGCGATCGTCATCGGCCGAGGCGGCTCACGGCTGCGCGAGGTCGGCACGACCGCCCGCAAAGGAATCGAGGCGCTCCTCGGCCAAAAGGTCTTCCTCGATCTCCACGTCAAGGTGGCCAAGGACTGGCAACGCGACCCGAAGCAGCTCCAGCGGCTCGGTTTCTGACGAAAACAGCCGATGCCGTATGCCGCTGGGCTCGGTCTCCTCGGCGTGCCCGGTCCCGTGGTGGCCGCCTTTCGCACCTGTGCGTCCCTCGGCCCGCGCGAGGTGAGGCGCGGTGCCGAATGGGCTCCTAGACTCGGGGGAGGAGGCAGCCATGAGCGTTCAGCCCGACCATGAGTTCGAGGTCCTCGAGGACGACCAGACTGTGCCACCACGGCCGGAAGAGCTCATCGCCGACGCTGGCCGCGCGTGGGAGAGCGAGGCCGTGCCGCCACCTGACGAGAGCGAGCCTGCCTCTGGCGGATGATGCGCGGTTCGCGAGCAACGTTGTGGGGGCTCGGCGTGTCCTTGAGGGTGCATACATCCGCGTCTCGTCAAGGAGTGACCATGCGGTTCCCGCTGCGCTCGATTCACTCGTCGATGAGCAGCCAAGCCGATGGGGCGGGGTCTACGGCGAGGACGTCCGGCTCGTGATCGCCTACGTCGGTCAGACGCGCGAAGAGGCGCTCGGGACAGTCGCCGAACGCATCGGCTCGGTTCCCTTTGTTGAGGTGCGCGCGGCCTCGGTCAGCGTCAGCGACCTGCGGCGCGCGAAGGATGTCGTCATCTCCGTGCTCGGAGAGGGACCTGGATTTGTCATGGTGGGCCTGTCGTACGCCCGGGCGGCCGTTCTCACGGAGGTCAGCTGACGCCGCGCCATCCTGGGTAGCACCGGCAACTGGACGACGACGACCCCGGCGAGGATGACGAGGCCACCGGTCAGCTGGACAGGCGTCATCGACTCGCCGTAGACCAGGGCGACGGCCCCGGCCGCGACGAGCGGCTCGATGCTCGAGAGGATCCCACCGGTCGAGGCGCCTACTCGGGTGATGCCCCGTTGGTGGAGAAGCATCGCGAGGATCGTCCCGACCAGGACATAGGTGAGGACCCAGCCGAGCACGACCGGGTCCGGCTCGAGCGCGAGCGGCTGTCCCGACGCCAGGGTGAAGATAGTGACGGAGGCCAGCGCGGATGTTGCCACGATCGCCATGAGCAGCGACACGTCAGCATATGCGGGCAATGACGAGGCGACGATCGTGTAGAGCGCGTAGGTCACGGCCGCGGTGAGGGCGAGCCCGATGCCGACCGGGGAGACCGACGAGAAGCCGCCGAGCCCGAGGAGCAGGAGCATCCCCGCACCCGAGCAGGCGAGGGCGACGAGACGCCTTCGCGTGGGCGGCTCCCGGCGAGTGAGGAATCCGATGAGGGCAATGATCGCCGGATACGTGTAGACGAGCAGGGCCGCTAGGCCGGCGTCCATGACGGCGACGGCGCCGAAGTAGGTCAGTGCCTGCACGGCATAGCCGACGGCACCCAGCCCGATGCAGGTCAGCACGGTGCGACGGTTCACCCGTGCTGGGCGACGAAACGCGACCAGCATCCAGAACACGACGGCTCCGATGGCGAAACGCCACAGCGTGAGCGTCGCGACGGCGACGTCGTGGGCGTAGGCGCCCTTGGCGAAGACGACGGACAACGCGTAGCAGCAGGCCGCCCCCATCACGAGGATTGCACCCATGGGGTCGACGCGGGGTCGGGTGGTCGGCTGGTTCACGAGGAGACCGTATGCCGCTCACCTCCTATCGAGATATCCTGAGTTTCCTTTCGCATCCATAGGGAAAGCCTTGGCAACGATCCACCAGTTCCGCGTCTTCCTGGCCGCGTACGAGCTCGGCTCGCTCACTGCTGCGGCGGCACGACTGGGCTACGCCCAGCCGACCGTGTCCGAGCAGGTCCGGCTGCTCGAGCGCTCGCTCGGCGCACGTCTCTTCGAGCGGGTCGGCCGCGGACTCGTTCCCACTGAGGCGGCCCACGCCGTGCGCCCCCATGCCGAGCGCGCCCTCGTCGCTGCCGACGCCGCAGCCGGTGCCGTCCGATCGGTGAACCAGCTCGAGTCCGGCACGATCCGTTTCGGCGTCTTCGGCGCCTCGCGGCTCTATCTCGGGTCGGCTGTCGTGCTCGAGCTCCTCCGACGGCATCCGGGGGTCCGGGTCGAGCTCGTCGGCCGGCACTCGACCGACGTCATCGACCAGCTGCGCCGCGGCCGCATGGAGGCCGCCGCCACCGCGCTTCCCGTCGACGATCCGACGCTGGAGGTTCATCCGGTCTTCAACGACGAGCTCGTCTACGTCAGCGCGCACGCGGACCGGATCGCCGCGCCCGTCACGGGCGCACGGCTCGGCGAGGCGCCGCTGGCCCTCGCCTGGGCGAGCTGGGTCAACGACCCGACCCGCGCGGCAATCGCCACCCTGGTTGAGTCGGCCGGCGGCAGCCTGCAGTCCCGCGTCGAGGTCGAGGATCTCGAGACGACCATCGAGCTGGCCGCGAGCGGGGAGGCCGACACGGTGGTCTCACTCGGCGTCCTGGCCCAGCTCGGCGACCGGGTTCCCCGCCACCTCGGCTGGGCGCCGATCAGGCCGAGGCAGTACGACCGCTTCGCGATCGTCCACCGCCGCAATGCCGTGCTGTCGCCGGCGACACAGCTCATGGTCGAGCTCGTCACAGCTCAGATGCAGGAGGTCGCGGACAGTGCCAAGCGCCTCGGGCGCACCCGGGCACCCAACGCCCGGTGAAGCCCTTGGCGGTCTCAGGATCCGGGCGCCCGAGCCCGCGTGGTGGACGAAGCGAGCTCAGCGGCATACGGTGAAATCATGCGTTCAGCGCTGCTCCTTCTTCGCTGCCGCGACGAGGCCTGATCCCCGGCCCCCCTCGTCGCGGAGTTTCTCGTGTCCGGCCGGACACCACTGAGAGACACAGAGACGAGAGAGCGAAGCGATGATCCACCCCCAGCAGACGTCCGGGATGCCCTTCCAGAAGTACGTCCCCTTCCACGAGCAGATCCCCTTTGACCTGCCCGACCGCACTTGGCCGATGAAGCGGATCGAGAAGGCGCCGCGCTGGTGCGCGGTGGACCTGCGCGACGGCAACCAGGCCCTCATCGACCCGATGAACTCCGAGCGAAAGCTGCGCATGTTCCAGCTGCTCGTCGCGATGGGCTACAAGGAGATCGAGGTCGGCTTCCCCTCGGCGAGCCAGACCGACTACGACTTCGTGCGCGAGCTGATCCAGGGCGGCCACATCCCCGACGACGTGACGATCCAGGTGCTGACGCAGTGCCGCGACCAGCTCATCGAGCGCACCTATGACGCGATCCGGGGCGCGAAGCAGGCGATCGTGCACTTCTACAACTCCACGTCGGTCCTGCAGCGGCGCGTCGTCTTCGGCCTCGACCAGGACGGCATCATCGACATCGCCCTCCAGGCCGCGCGGCTGTGCCGGAAGCTCGAGGAGACGATCCCGGACACGACGGTCTACTACGAGTACTCGCCGGAGTCCTACACCGGCACCGAGCTCGACTTCGCGGTGCGGATCTGCAACGAGGTGATCAACGCGATCGACCCGACGCCGGACCACAAGATGATCGTCAACCTGCCCGCGACGGTCGAGATGATCACGCCGAACGTCTACGCCGACTCCATCGAGTGGATGGTGCGCAACCTCGACCGGCGCGAGTCGGTCGTCGTCTCGCTGCACCCGCACAACGACCGCGGGACGGGCGTGGCCGCGGCCGAGCTCGGCTACCTCGCAGGCGCAGACCGCATCGAGGGCTGTCTGTTCGGCAACGGCGAGCGCACCGGCAACGTCGACCTCGTCACGCTCGGCATGAACATGTTCAGCCAGGGCATCGACCCCCAGATCGACTTCAGCGGGATCGACGAGATCCGCCGCACCGTCGAGTACTGCAACCAGCTGCCAGTGGGTGAGCGGCACCCCTACGGCGGCGACCTCGTCTTCACTGCCTTCTCGGGCTCGCACCAGGACGCCATCAAGAAGGGCTTCGAGGCGATGGAGGTCGAGGCCAAGGAGAAGGGCACCAGCGTCGACGACCTCGTCTGGGGCGTCCCGTACCTGCCGATCGACCCGCACGACCTCGGCCGCTCCTACGAGGCCGTCGTCCGGGTCAACAGCCAGTCCGGCAAGGGCGGCGTGTCCTACATCATGAAGTCCGAGCACCAGATGGACCTCCCGCGGCGCCTGCAGATCGAGTTCTCGGGTGTCGTCCAGCGCGGCGTCGACCAGGACGGGGAGAGGTCACCCCGGCCGAGCTGTGGGCGAAATTCCAGGACGAGTACCTGCCGAACCCGGACGCACCCTGGGGCCGCTTCGCGTTCTCCCACGTCGTGACCGACTCGACGGTCGACGGCGACACCACCATCGAAGCGAGCATCGTCGACAACGGGGAGCCGGTCACGATCACCGGCCGGGGGAACGGCCCGATCGCGGCGTTCCTCGACGCCTTCATGACGATCGAGGGTGCCCCCGACATGCGGGTGCTCGACTACGCCGAGCATGCGCTCTCCGCCGGTGGCGATGCTCGGGCGGCTGCATACGTGGAGTGCGCGATCGGCGAGCGAGTGCTCTGGGGTGTGGGGGTCGACCCGTCCATCGTCACCGCGTCGCTCAAGGCCGTGGTGTCGGCAGTGAACCGGGCCGTCCGGGACCGTCTGGCCGCTGAGGCGATGGGCTCCGAAGCCAACGCCGTCGGGTAGCCTCACGCGTTACACAGACCCCGGCCGGCCCGGCCATGACCTGCTGCGGCCGACCGGGATCCTCGCTTGGGCAGCAATCACGCTGCTATCGCCGACGCGCGACCACTTGCACGCCGGCCTCCCGCAGCTCGGCGATACCCGGCCGGTCGTCCACTCGAACGCGGGGCGCCGTAGCAGCTGCGGTCCCTAGCAGTACTTCGACGTCCCCTTCATCGACGAGATCTGGACAACGAGCCCGGTTTACTTCGCTATGCGGCGCAAGGTTGCCTCGGACACCTCACCCCGTCACCGAGGCGCTGCGCCGGTGGGTGCGCACGGTCGAGTCCGGCGGCCGGGCGGACCTCGCAGCGGGAAGGAGGTTCGCGAGCCGAAGAGAACAACCAACACAGTCCTTGCCCAGAGGCGTTCCCAGCGGTCCTCGGGCCGGTGGCAAAGGGTTGGTGACTAAGCGGGCGGCATCCTCAACGATGCCCGTAGCCGGCGAGTCTTTCCGCCCACACTGGCCGCGTCACACCGCCCAGATAGGGCGTGGCCGGAGCTCTGCCTACCGCCCGCTGTGGGGCAGCGCCACAGCGTCCAATAGACACTGGCGGCTGTCAGCCGGAATCACCGCCTGATGTCCATGCGCAGCAGCTTGGACTCGCTCGAGATGCCCGGATAGGCTTTGGAGGTTGTCGGCACCAAGGGCCGATGTCTTTCTTCTTTACCAGGCGCGGGGCCTTCAAGCTCGATCTCGTGCCCGTCTCTGAGGAGGC
This sequence comes from uncultured Actinomycetota bacterium, assembly GCA_963826445.1. Lineage (GTDB taxonomy): Bacteria > Actinomycetota > Actinomycetes > Actinomycetales > Dermatophilaceae > Intrasporangium. The sequence continues at coordinate 257,922 of CAWGXD010000024.1, read as the reverse complement.
GTGCCTCCTGCGCGGCCAAGACGTTCTTGACCCAATCGGTGCGCGGCCCGTACAACGGGATGAACAGGTGGCCGTCGGGCAGGTGGTGGGTGTCGAGGGGAGTCCGGTAGGTCTTCCCCGACGATCGCCGGTGTGGATCAGAACCGGGCGAGCGCCCCGGCGCACCTCGATGGGGTTGAATACTCGCTTGTTGATGTGGGCCAGCCAGCGCGGTAGGGGCATCGTGGTTCCTCACTCGTTGAAGAGACTTGGCTCACCGCGGCCGGCTGCTGGCGCCGGGGATTCCTCATGCGAAGGTGCTGAACGGACAACGCCGGCCGAGTGAACCGCGAAGCCCCGAGTCTTCGGGGGCTTCGCTTTGCCTTCACCTGTTCCAGGTGGTCAGATGATGAGCAGTACCGCAGCGGTAACTGCTCCAGCCAGGCTCAACGCGCCGAGCACGAAGCTCACCACTGCGCCTGTGGTCCAGTGCCCGGACTGGTCGCGAACACTGGCTCCGAACATGCCGAAGCCGGCGGTGAGCAGTGCTCCGCCCGCGATCCAGCTGCTGAGGTACCAGACCTCGCTCAGGTCCGCCAAGATCCAGCTGGCCGGCGCAAGGTAAATGTATGCACCGAACGCTGGACCAGGGCACCGATGACCAGGAGCGTGTAGTCGACTGTGCGGTTACGGAACAAGCGGGGAAGATGCTGCTCAGTCTCCGCACGTTGCTTCTCGAGGAGCTGTGACATCGTCGTCACCTCCTTCCTGATCTCACCTCCAGCATGGGTCACGGTGCGCGCCGACGTAAGAGTCTTTGGTCCTGACCTTCGCGGCTCAGCAAACCGCTTCCTGCCCACGGCGTGGAGACGCCTTCAGCCAGTGGCTGAAGAAACGACCACACCTGCATGACCCACCGGAAGCCCTAGAGGACTCGGCCGTAGAAGCAACATCTGAGCGCGGTTCCCAGCCGCCAGCGCCTACGGCGGCACAGGTGCGAGAGGGCGCGTAGCGGCTGACGACCCAATCAACTCAATGTCGAGACACTGCGAAGGTCGTGCCGGCGACCGGGAACATCCGCACACGCCGCGATCCGATCATGCGGGCCATAGCTCCGCATGGTGTGTGCACTCCGCCGCGTGCCGGCACACCGTATCGCGGCTCTGGCATCGGGTCCTCGCCATGAGTCCTGGCCTTCCCATCCGAGTACCGCGACTCCTGACGCCTCTGCCTAAACCGCCCGGCAAGTCGGGAGCGCCCAACGGAGCGCAGGGCTCGCCGGGCCGCCCGTCGCCCGGTGCGCATATCGGGCCCTCGCCGATCACATCCGCGAACCGCGACCAGTCGGTGTACTCCCACTCCCACCGGCGACAGACCCGTTCACGCGGCACTTGGTCCTTGAGGGGGTCGAGTAAAGCCAATTGAGCCGTGGGACCGTCGCCGATGACAAGTGCCAGCAGGTAGCGCGTCGAGGCGGCGATCATGACGCTCATCTCGTTATTGGTGAGCGCTAACCGACCGTCCTTCCCATCGACCTTCTTCACTTCGATGTGAACGGTGTCGCCGTCCGGTCCCGTACAGTCGAGGTCATAGCCGATGTTCTGACGCGAGACGTCGGTGAGATTCCATCCGCGGCTATTGAGGTGCTCCATGGCTGCAATTTCGGCGGCGCGCCAACGGGCGATAGCTCCGCCAAATGTCTGGGCTGCGCCTGCCCCCGGATCCGCCCATTTCGTGATCGGCGCGGTCGGCCTGGGCTCAGGCTGCGCCTTGGGAGCTTTGCCGACGACTGCCTGCTCTTGTTGCGTCAGCGTTCGTCCCTCGACCCGAGCGTTCTCGACTAGGCGGGACGCGAGTCGGGCGCGGGTGCCCTCGGAGAGGGTCTCCGGCCGCGACTTGGTGGACGAGTTCGTCGCTTCGAAGGGTCGGGATTCCGAACACTGTTCGGAGCGCTCGTGCCTGTGATGTCGCGCCGTCGGCGTATAGGGCCGCCGGTGCCCCGTAGGGGAACAGGCTGGGGAGGTCAGCTAGGTCGACGGCGATGTCAGTCACTGCGAAGGGCCATGTGGTCGTGGCCAGTGCGGCCTTCATGCCCGTTAGGAGGGCGCCGGCGGCGGTGGAGCTTCCGCTCATGGCCAGGGTGCGGAGGTCCTCGCCGTTTACGAGTAGGTCCCAGAGCCGGTGGCTGGCATCGTGGCCAGTGTCGGTCATGAGGCCTGCGAGGAGTCGGGCGACGGTCTGTATCACGCCCTGTGTGGAGGGGTCGCCGAGTACCGCATGCGTGCGGGATGGGTCGGTGAGCAGGTGGCCGCTGGCAATAGCGGGCAGGCCGAGTTCGTCGTTGAGCGGCAGGAAGCAGGCGAGTCGTCCGCCGCGACCGGCGACGGTTTCCGCATGTGGGTCCATCGGGACGAGGACGACGGTGTCACCGTCTGAGGCGCGATGAAACGTTGCGACTGCAGCCTTGTCGTCGAGCGTGACGGAGGTGGCGGTCCGCTCGCACTTCAGCGTCTGAGTGCCGCCGGGTCGGCGCAGGACGACAGTTGTGACGTTGCGCAGAAACAGCAGGGCGGCGGGGCTCAGGTCGAGTTGGTCGTGAAGGTCCGCCGTGAGCGCGAGCGTGAATAGTGCACCGTGGTCGGCAGTGGACGGCTCGACGGTGGCCGGAACTCGGAGCAGCGGTGTCTCGCCGAGCGGAGTTCCCAACTGGGCCGCAGCACCGGATCGACTGAACGTGAGTCTGGCGCCTCCGGAGTCGACAGTGACCGTGTTGGCCACTGCGGCGACTGCCTTGAAGCCGATCCCGCGGTAACCGATGGACTCGCCACCGCGCTGCTTGGTGGACGAGGCCGACCGACACAGCGCCTCGTAGTCCGCCAACTCGAACGGACGTCCGTCGTTGCGCCAAATGAAGCTGGCCGGATTCGCGTAGGTCAATGTCGACCGTGGTGGAGCCCGCGTCATCCGAGTTCTGCAGGAGTTCGTAGAGTACGCGAGCACGGTAGGTCTCAGCGAGGAGCGCTTCTACGTTCGCCATCTCACGGAACAGCCCGGGGGCTTGGGCGTGTTCGCGTACGAGTTGGTCGCGCAGGCCCCCAACCTGCTGAGAGAGCGTGCTCAATCGACTGGGTCTGTCAGTCGGACGACGACACGTGCCGGCTTTCCTGCGAGGTCGTCCAGGTCGAACGAACAGGCGACGACACTCGTGGCGGGGCGACGGGGAACCACGCCACCCTTTCCGACGTGAACCTCTTCGTCACTAACGTGGTAGGTGTCGAGGAGGAAGCCGGACTCGTCAAACACCTGAATGAGCATCTTGGGCTTGTTGACTTCGAACGCGTCCTGCTGGTCTAGCCCCTGGGCTGTGTCCACCTGCCAGTCGCGGTAGTCGGCAGCGGCGGCCATAAGCTCCTCCCCCGTACCGAGCGGGTGGATGGACCGGACCACGACGTCGAGTTCTTCCTTGTCACGAGTACGGGCGACGACTTCGACGGGCTCGGTGCGAACCCCTCGGAGTGAGGTGTGGTCCATGACTTCGATGGGAACGTCCTTGAACTTTCGTCCGGGCTCCATCCGGGTCGGGAGGTCAGCCCAATCGAATGCGCTGACCCAGACGTAGAGGTCATCTGCCTTGGGGACCTTCTTTGTCTCCCACGTGCGGCTCTTCTCCGACTGCAATTTGGGGGCGCGGACGTCCTTCAGGCTCTCGGCGATGGTGACGTAGGTGTAGTTGGACAGGGCGCCTATAGTCCGCGACCGCAACTGCCAAACGACGTTGGGCACGAAGCCGTCCGCCCGGCCATGACGGACCGTCCAATCGTCGGGGTGGAATCGCAGTTCGATGGATGCGGAGATCTCGCTGAAGGCGCAGTCGTCGTAAGCGTCGGTCTTCATCCGGACGGCGCAGTTGACGACCTCCCAGCCGAGAACCGAGAGGGCGACCTCGTCGATCTCAACGGTGAGGGGCGAGACCTTCTTGGACACGAGGACCTCCGATGACCTGATAGGGACGACTAGGACCAGGCACCTCAGCCCCGTTCTTGAACCCCGGACCCGATTGCGCGGCGGTGGGCAGCGTAGCTGTGGAGCTCATCCCCCGGGCGGCCGGCCCCCCTGCTGGTTCATCACTCAGCAAGGCGGCCACCTTGTGGTCCGTCATCCCCCCAGGTCGACACCCTCGGCGACCTGGATGGCTGACCCTCAACGCCGCCCCCGACGTCGCAGCGTCCCCATTCGCCACCGGCGGAGTCACCGCTCGAGCCAAGCTCGGATTGATCGCGCATGTCGCCCTGAGAGATGCGTCTTTCCGCCGCCTGTCGACCGTTTGGGCTTCCGCGCGCACGCTGAGAGTGCTGTGTTCGGGTGGGGTGCACCGCTGAGGCCCTGCTACCGGAAGCCCCTCTCTGCCTATCCGGGCCACCGTCGGTTCGTCCCGTGGCGAGCTGGCGGCCTAGCTTCACCGCAGGCCCACTTTGCAGCCAGGCCCAGCTGTCAACGGATGGGGTCATCGGCCCGGGCGGTCCACGGCTCGGCTCGCTTGGTCGCGGGGCCCGCACTCACGACGCCGCTGCCTGGGCGGGTGTCGCGGTGCGATGATCGGGTATGATGCCGCGACCGTCGACGAGCTTCGTGGGCCGGGGAGCGGAGTTGGCTCGCGCTCAGGACCTGTTGATCGGAACCCGGCTGCTCACCCTGACCGGGCCTGGCGGCTGTGGCAAGACCCGGCTGGCGATCGAGTTGGCGAACTCGGTGTCTGAAGCCTTCGTCGATGGTGTGATCTTCGTGTCACTGGCTGCGGTGCGCGACCCGGCGCTGGTGCCGGTGTCGATCGCCCAGGCCCTGGGGTTGCAGGACGCCCGCCGCGGGTCGCTGCTGGAGCACCTTGGCCGGCTACCTCGACGACCGGCACGTCCTGCTGGTCCTGGACAACCTCGAGCAGGTGCTGTCGGCCAGTGGCTTCGTGGGAGACCTGTTGGCGGCGACGACGCGCCCCCGGATCCTGGTCACGAGCCGGGCGCCGCTGCACCTGTCGTGGGAGCAGGAGTTCCCGGTGCCACCGCTGCGTGTACCGCAGCCGGGACCAGCCCGCTCCGCCGCTGCCGTCGCAGGTTGCGAGTCGGTCGAGCTGTTCGCGGTGCGGGCCGCAGCCTCGGTGCCCGGGTTCACGGTGAACGACGAGAACGCGGCCGCGATCGCCGACATCGTGCGCCGTCTCGACGGGCTGCCGCTGGCGATCGAACTGGCCGCCGCACGGGTGAAGCTGCTTCCGCCGGCGGCGATCTTGGCGCGACTGGAGCACTCGCTGGGCCTGCTGGTCAGCGAGCGCCGTGACGTGCCCGATCGCCAGCAGACGCTGCGCGCCACGATCGCCTGGAGTCACGACCTGTTGAGTGAGGGCGCCCGGCGGCTGCTGGCGGCGTGCTCGGTCTTTCGCGGCGGGGTCGACCTGGCCCGCCTTGAGGCTGGTCTGTGCAGCGGCGATGCGAGCTGCGCGTGCCGGTGCTGTCGCTGCTGGCGGAGCTGGTGGACCACAGCCTGCTTCGGCGGGCGAGCCCGGGGTCGGCCACTGCCGCGGTTCGCGATGCTCGAGACCGTCCGCGAGTTCGCGGCCGAGAGACTGCTTGAGCTGCCGGAACGGGACCGGGTGCGTGCCGGCCATGCGGGGGTGTTCTGGGAGCTGGTCAAGGAGCTGCCCCGGCCGCCGGCGTGCCCGGACCGGGCCGGTCTCGACCTGCTCGAGCTGGAGCATGACAACCTGCGCGCGGCTCTCGACTGGTATGCCGAGAGCGACCCGGCCATGGCGCTGCGGATGGCGAATCGGCTCACCGGGTTCTGGTCGGTGCGGGGATACTTCTCCGAGGGCAGGCGGCGGCTGTCCGCACTGCTCGGGCGCGCCCTGACCGATGATGCCGAGCGGGTGGACGCCCTCGCGGGGCGGGGTGGCTGGCGACCGACCAGGGTGACAGCGCCGTGGCCGTCGGGTTGCTCGACGAGAGTCTCGCCCGCGCCCGCGCGGCGCATGACGTCGTGCGGGAGGCCATCGGCCTGTACTACCGGGGTCGCGCCAGGATGATCGCGGGCGACTCGATGGCCGCTGGCCAGTCGGACATCGAGCAGGCGCTCACCTTGCTGACCGGTGCCGGGGACGAGGCCACTCTCGCGGCGGTGCTGTGGCTCGCGGGGGCGGCGGCGCATGCGCGTGGTGACGAGGCGCTGGCGATCGAGCGGTACGAACGGTCGGCGTGAGCTGTCCGCTGCGTTCGGGCTGCCCGCCGTCGAGGGGCGGGCCCTGCAGTTGCTCGGCGTGTCGCGTCTGGAACTCGGTGACTTGCCCGGTGCCCGGGCGGCGCTGGCGGTTGGTGTGCCGGCCATCGTGGACATCGGGGATCGGTTCGCCATTCCGGTCGGGCTGACCGCCCTCGCCGGGCTGGCGGTCAGGGATGGGCGCACCGGGGCCGCGTTCCGGCTCGTCGGAGCCGCCGCGGCCTATGAAGAGGTCAACCAGACCCATCTTCCCCAGGTACTGCGAGCTGGAGCTGGACGCCTGGCTGGCCCCGGCGCGACGCGCACTCGGCCCCGCCGCACAGCAGCTGATGGACCAGGGCCGCGGGCTGACGCTGGCTGAGGCGCTCGCACTGGGCCTCGACGAGACGCCCCAGGAACCTGGCCCGCTCGATCCGTCCCCGGAGCTGACCCGGCGTGAGCGGCAGGTCGCGGATCTGGTGGCGACGGGCCTGACCAACCGCGAGATCGCGGCCACCCTGTACCTTTCGGTGCGCACGGTCGAGGTCCACGTCGACCACATCCTCACCAAGCTCGGGTTCAGCACCCGAACCCGGCTGGCCGCCTGGGCGCACGACGAGGCGCGGCAGGCCGATACCGGCAGCCCGTGAAATACGTAGTGGTCTACGTAGTCCTTCTCAATGACCGGCGGGCTCGGCCGCGCCACGGTTGTCGTCATGACCACGAACACTCATCGGCCGACTGCCAGGTCCTGGTCGTCGGTGCCGGCCCGACCGGACTCGTGCTCGCCGCCCAGCTGCTGGCCCGTGGCGTCCACACCCGCGTCATCGACAAGGACGCCGGACCGGCCACCCAGAGCCGGGCGCTGGGCGTCCACGCACGCACGCTGGAGGTGCTCGACATCATGGGCCTGGCGGACGCGTTCATCGACGCATGGCCACCGCGTGCGCGACATCCGCATGTACGCGGGGGGCACGGAGCCTGCTCGGCATCGACATGGCCACGCAACGGCTCGCGGTACGGCTTCACGCTGCATCCTCCCGCAGCACGACACCGAGCCGCTGCTCCGGGCCCGGGTCCAGGAGCTCGGCGGCGGCATCGAGAGCGGCGTCGAACTGCTCGATCTCACCCAGACAGCAGACGGTGTCGACGCAACCCTGTCGCGACGCCGACGGCCAGCAGACCGCGATGACTGCGGGCTACGTCGTCGGCTGCGACGGCGCACACAGCCGGGTCCGCCACCAGCTCGACCCGCCGTTCAGCGGGCAGCCCTACCCGCAGGACTGGCTGCTCGCCGATGTCGCCCTCGACGGCCCGGCACGCCCGAACGCGGTCAGCTGTTCTTCCGCCCGAACGGCCTGCCCATCGGTCTGCATCCGATGGGCAAGCCACCGTGGCGGATCGTCATGCCCAACGCCGGCGACCGCGACGGCCCGCCGCCGACCCTGGACGAGATCCAGGACCTGACGCGAGCAGCGCGCCCCTGGCCCATCGTGGTCTCCGACCCCGTGTGGCTGGCGTCCTTCCGCTGCCAGCTCCGCTCGGTCACCACGTACCGACGTGGCCGGGTGTTGCTCGCCGGCGACGCCGCCGCACATCCAGGCCCCAGCCGGCGGCCAGGGCATGAACACCGGGATGACGGACGCCCACAACCTGGCCTGGAAACTGGCACTCGTGCTCGACGGACAAGCCCCGGACGGAATGCTCGACAGCTACCAGCAGGAGCGGTTGCCCGTCGCGTCCGGCGTGCTCGCGTTCGGCGACAACATGGTCAAGCTGATGACCATGCGCAGCCCCTGGCAACGCGCACTCCGCGCCACCGTGATGCCCCTCCTCAGCAGCCTGCCCCCGGTGCAGCGCCGGGCCGCCGGGCAACTGTCTCAGGTATCGGTCACCTACCCGCCGGGCCTCCTTGTCCTGCCCGACGACGAGCGAGGCGCGCCGCGGCCCGGGCAGCGGGTCTCCGACCTCACCCTGCGAACCACAAACGGTCCCGAGCCGCTCAACCAACTGCTCCGCCAAGGGCGCCACCTCCTGGTCACCCGCACACCGGACGCGCACCCACTCGGTTCGCTCGGAGTCAGCAGCGACGGCGCCGTCGAAATCGTCGCCGGCAGCGTAGGCAACTCCGCCGAGGCACTCATCCGCCCGGACGGCATCCTCGCCGCCCGCGGACCCACCCGCACAACCGACTATCTCCAACGGCTGCTCGGCGGTGGCCTACCGCTCCCGCAGCCCGCCCGCACTGAAGCCCGCTAGAAACTCGCAAGGCGGGCTCCTGGGATTCTGAACCCATCGCTCCATGCCTCTGCGCGGCACGGTGTCCTACCGGTCGCACGGATTTGCCGCGATCCGACCGTTCAAGGGATGGTCACGAGCTACTCCTGCCGTCGGCGTGCGTCACTCCGCCGCCTGCTGGGCGCGCCGGCGCTACCGGATCTGCTTGATATGCGGACGTCTATCCGTCACCGCTGTGCTTTAAGAGTGCGAGGTTCCTGCTTCTACGACCGGCGCCGTCTCTCCCGTATGAGCCTCGACGTTTCCTGAGGCTCAGCACCGGGTGCGCGGGCTACTCGTGCACCTGCGGCGAAGAGTGCGCTCGGGTGCTGGCTCGGGTCTGGTCTGCTGGTGCGGTAACAGCGTCGGTTGCCTTCGGCCACGTCCACGCGTAGTAGACGATGCCTGCGAGCAGGACGACCTCGACCGCGCTGCCGAGGATGTAGTAGTTCCACTCGCCGATGGCGCCCCCCGCGACCGTGACGGCGTAGAGGACCGGCAGGACGATGTTCGCCATCCGTGTGACCCTCACCGGCAGGACGAGGCTGAGGAACACCATCAGGCTGGGAACCAGGACGTAGATGATCATGCCCAGCAAGACGCCTTGTCCGATGGTGAAGGCGAAGATCTTGCCGTCTTCGATGTCGGCACGTACGTCGGCGCGGAACAGGCTGAACAAGTCCACGTAGACGAAGATGAACAGCATGGAGGCCCACAGTGCGGCGGTCTTGACGCGGGGGTTGATCCAGTAGTCCTGGTATTGGGTGGGGGTGGACATGATGGCCTCCCAAAGGCTGTTCGGGGCGGCGGCTCCGATGCCGGGACACGGGGGATCTCTCCCGCTTCCAGTTCAAGCCTTCTCTGTCGGTCCACGAATTGGGAGGGCCGTAAGTCCCGCCGTGAGCGTGCTGTTCTTCTCCGGTTGGATACTCCACGACGGGGATCTTGGCGGCCCCACCGGTCACGCGACGCGGGACGGTGACATCCGCCCTCACCGCGATGAGCGCGTTGACAACCTGCGTCACTCCGCCGCCTGTCGGGCGCCCTCCCTTTGCCCGATCAGTCGATGAAGGTCGGGTGTCCGCTAGGCTCCGCCGGTGCGCTGCTCCCACGGGTGGGATGCTCGGTTCCATGTCGGAGATTGAGCACCTCCAGTCGCGTGGCCAAAGCCTCGTTGGCGACGCAGCCGCCACCGCCGGCGCGCGCTTCGGCGTGTCCGAGTGGATCGATCCGAAGGCTGGAATCTGCGCCGTCGTCCATGAGGTCGGCTTGCAGCCGGAGTCGCCGGTGTGGGATGCCCTTGGATTGCTCGGCGGGGGTGACTCTGCTCTTCACCCCACCGCCGAATCGACCGAGCAGTTCCCAGAGAAGGGCAGCGACACGGAGATCACGACCTCCATGGCTGACGCGGTCCAAATGCTCGTGCAGATCCTGCTTTGGGGACGAGGCCTAGACCCGACATGGCCAGCGTGCCCCGAACATGGTGGTCGCCATCCGCTGCTTGCGCGACACTCAACACGACTCGGCAGAACGAACGTGAGCCCGCCGCATCGCCCGACTTGTCTGCACGATGGGAGTGTCCCGAGGGGGTCACAAGCATTGAGATAGGCACCCTCAAAACAGCGGGAGACTGACCTCGATCGAGTCCGCAAATGCCGCGAGTCGCCTGCCTCGACCCGCGTCACTTCGCCGCAAGTCGACCGGTAGCGGTTTCACGGCCATGCCGATGACCGGTAGGTGCCTGACTCGTCTCGGGGAGCCTCGCCCGCGACGGCGCGTACGCCGCCCTGGCAGCGTGAGCCACCGGACGCCGAACGTCCGCAATCCGGGGTACGTTGCCGGCATGTCCGACTTCACGATCAAGGCGCTCACGCCGGAGACGTTCGACGACTTCGCCGCTCTCGTCGAGCGGAACAAGGGCATGTTCGCCAGCTGCTGGTGCACGCAGTTCCATCCCGACTGCGCGGAGAAGGGCCAGAGCGCCGAGGGGAACCGGGCGCTCAAGCAACGTCTGGTGGCCGACGGGATCGCGCACGCGGCGCTGGTCTACGACGGCGACCGGGCCGTCGCCTGGGCGGAGTACGGATCACCCGAGGAGCTGCCCAGCATCCATCACCGCAAGGAGTACCTCGCCACTGCCGAGCGACTGCCCGACTACCGGGTCACCTGCATCCTGGTCGAGCGCGGCCTTCGCGGTCAGGGCCTGGCGGCGATCGCCCTGCGCGGAGCCGTCGAGCTGATCGCGCAGGCCGGCGGCGGCCTGGTCGAGGGCTACCCGCACGACACCGGCGGGGTCCGGAAGAAGAACTCGTCGTTCCTCTACAACGGCACCCGCACGATGTACGAGCGCGAGGGCTTCACCTACGACCGGCCCAAGGGCCAGGGCAACTGCGTGATGGTGCGCGAGGTGGCCCCGAGCACGCGCGACTGAACCGCAAGAGACCCAATCCCGACTTGGTGGCTTAACGCAGCCCCCAAGGCAGCACGCTCGCTCATGCCGGGAGTCGCGTTTCTCGGACCTGCGTCTATCCGGACCTGCGTTATCTCGCCGCGACACGGGCGGGACCTCGTGCCTTGGTTAACGGAGCCGACGATGCGCGATTGTCGAGGTGCTAGAGGACACGTCACCCTCCTCATCGGCTCCGCTTGCTGGGTCGTTCGCTTCGCAGGTAGCGCCCAGCGCCTGACCGATCACGACCCGAACTCACGCCGACGCCTGGGGTGACCAAGGCACACGCGGCGCCTATCCTCGACAAGTGCGCCCACAAGAGGAGATAGTTCCCGCTGCTGTTGAGCACTACCTCATCGGACTGTTCGGACAGGCTGGTCAGCTGGCCGGATCGATCGGCGGCGCCGTCGGGGGAGGAGTGCTTTCAGGATCACTTGGCGGTGGCCGAGGCGGAGCGCGCGGTGCAACACGTGCGGCGGCGCGGATGAGAACCGTCGTAGAGGATCGGGCCCTCCCACGTCCGTACGTCAGATCCGACGCACTCGCTCGCATTGCGCTCGCGTTCCCGAAGTACGTCGCTCAACCCGCTTCCGACTTGGTGCTTCGCGTAGCCATCCCGGTCGGCCTGACCGGCATGCAACAAGTCGTCGTGGATATCGCCCCTCTTGGTGCAGAGTCGCCCGGCGCGAATGGGACTGCTGTCCGGGCGTACGGCAAGGAAGGGCTTCTCAGCCGCAAGCCAACGAAGCGGACCGCTGATCAGATCGTCTCCGTGCTCTCGACCTGAGCTGGTGCACGACAAATTGCGCACGCAGGTCCACTGACCTGCCGCCAGTCGTCGTGCGTCTCGAGTCTGCGTCACTCCGCCGCCTGTGACGCGGTGGTCGCGGCCCCGAATAGGGGAGTGCGTGGTGGGGCGCGAAGTGCACACTCGACGAGACGCGGCCGGCTGGGAGGGAGGGAGTGCGCGAACGAGCCCAGCGGCATACGGACTGAGGATTTTCGCCTTTGAACGCCTGGGTCGGGCCGATTCCCTCGCGCACCGCAGCCTGGCTGGACGGGCGGTGACCGGGACTACGTCGATTTGGGCAGGTCACCGCCGATGCGAGAGGGTTGGTTCAGTGACCTCCACGAGCGCCCTGCCGGTCTCCGCCCGCCCTGCCGACATCAGCCGCGAGCTCGCCTACACGAGCTACCTCCGGGTCGCCGCCATGGTCGGTGTCGTGCTCATCCACGTCGCGGCCCTGACGTACGCGGCAGCACCGGAGAACTCGGCGGCCTGGCTCGTCGCAGCGTTCCTCATGAGCGCGACGAAGTGGTGCGTGCCCATGTTCGTCCTCGTGAGCGGCGCCCTCGGTGCTGCGACCGCCTCAGCAGCCCTCGCCCATCGCGTTCTACCGCCGGCGCCTGTCCCGCATCGGCATCCCGCTGCTCTTCTGGCACGTCGTCTACCTCGGACTCAGCGAGCTGCGCGCCCCGTCGCTGACATGGCAGGACCACGCCAGCCGGCTCATCGCGGGCAACACGTACACGGCGCTGTACTTCTTCTGGCTCATCCTCGGGCTCTATCTCATCGCGCCGTTCCTGTGGCCGGTCGTCCAGGCCTACTCCCGAAGGGTCCTCATCCCGCTCGGCCTCGGTCTCACAGCCGTGCCGGTGGCGGACCTGGTCCTGCGGAAATGGTCCGGAGCGCTCGGTGATCCCTTGCCGGTCTTCGAGCCCACCATCGTCACGCACTTCGTGCCCTACGTCGGCTTCTTCCTGCTCGGCCACGCCCTGAGGGACGTCGTGCTGCGGGGGGTGCGACTCCACGTGACCGGTCTACTCGCCCTTCTCGCGATCATCCAGATGCCGCTCCAGATGACGCGCGCTGAGGCGATCACGGCTGGGACCGGAGTGGACCCGGAGCTGCTCAGCCCGCTCTCCTACCAGGGGCCGGTCGTGGGACTGAGCGCGCTGCTGCTCTTCGTCTATGTCCGGGGCCTCGTGCACCCGGGCTCCCGGCTCGCCGCGGCGCCCCTGGCCCGGTGGGCTCGCACTCTCGGTGACCTGTCCTTCGGTGTCTTCGCCTGCCACCTGCTCGTCCTGTACGTGCTCTCCCGACTCCTGGACCTCCCGGACCAGACGGGTGCGACCACGGTGCCCGGCCTGCTCGTGCAGAACGGTGCGGTCGTCGTCCTCTCGTTCGTCGTCAGCTGGCTGCTGAGCAGGACGCCACTCCTGCGACGAACCGTCTGAGCCGCCTGCGGGCCGGCGCGTCGGGCGCGCGAGCAAGCCCAGCGGCATACGGCATTGCATTTGTCCCGAGGTTGTACTCGCCGGTCACCGGCAGGTAGTGGAAGGCTGCCCATAGTGGCGTGACTCGGGTCACGCGCCCGACCGGGGTGACCGAAGGAGAACTGCTCGATGATCTCTCGCATCGCGATCGTCAACCGTGGTGAGGCCGCCATGCGCCTCATCCACGCCGTCCGTGACCTCAACGCCGAACATCGGGGAGAGGGCCGCAGTGACTCGAGGATCGAGACGATCGCCCTGCACACCGAGGGCGAGCGACGAGCCATGTTCGTCCGCGAGAGCGACCACGCCTACGACCTCGGCCCGGCGGCGAACCGCCCCTACCTCGACCACGACGTTCTTGAGCGCGCCCTGAAGGAAACGGGTGCCGACGCCGCGTGGGTGGGCTGGGGCTTCGTGGCCGAGGACCCTGCCTTTGCGGAGCTGTGCGAGCGAGTCGGCGTCACCTTCATCGGGCCGGACGCCGAGGCGATGCGCAAGCTAGGCGACAAGATCGGCTCCAAGCTGATCGCCGAGGAGGTCGGCGTCCCCGTCGCGCCGTGGTCGCGCGGTGAGGTCGCCACGCTCGAAGGGGCCAAGGAGGCCGCAGCCTCGATCGGCTACCCCCTCATGCTCAAGGCGACGGCGGGCGGAGGCGGCCGCGGCATCCGGGTCGTGACGGGTGCCGACGACCTGACCGACGCGTACGAGCGAACGCGCGACGAGGCGGCGCGGGCCTTCGGCTCGGGTGTCGTCTTCCTCGAGCGGCTCGTGACTGGCGCCCGACACATCGAGGTGCAGGTGATCGCCGACGGCCAGGGCACGGCGTGGGCCATCGGCGTCCGGGACTGCTCGATCCAGCGGCGCAACCAGAAGGTCATCGAGGAGTCGTCGTCCCCGGTGCTGTCCCCTGATGAAGTGGACGAGGTGCGGGCTGCGGCCGAGCGCTTGGCCGTTGCCGTGGGCTACGCCGGCGCCGGCACCGTGGAGTTCCTCTACCACCCCGGGGAGAAGTTCTTCGCCTTCCTCGAGGTCAACACGCGCCTGCAGGTCGAGCACCCCATCACCGAGGTGACGACCGACACCGACCTGGTCAAACTGCAGATCCACGTCGCAAACGGGGGGCGCCTGGAGGGTGAGCGGCCGGTCGAGCGCGGACATGCGATCGAGGCCCGGCTCAACGCCGAGGACCCGGACCGCGACTTCGCTCCATCCCCCGGGCGGATCGCGCTGCTCGACTTCCCGTCCGGGCCGGGCATTCGCGTCGACACCGGAGTCGGCGAGGGCGACTCCATCCCGGCCGACTTCGACTCGATGATCGCGAAGATCATCGCCTACGGCCGCGACCCGTGACGAGGCGCTCGCGCGCCTGCGCCGCGCCATGGCGGAGACCACCGTCGTCATCGAGGGCGGCGCGACGAACAAGAGCTTCATCCTCGACCTGCTCGACCAGCCCGAGGTCATCGACGGAAGCGCGGACACGGGCTGGATCGACCGCGTCCGCGCCGAGGGCCGGCTCGTCGTCCCACCGGCACTCGGGCATCGCCCTCGTCGCGGCGGGATCGAGGCGTACGAGGAGGCCGAGGCGCTCGAGCGCGCCCGCCTCTTCGAGACGGCGCGCGGCGGCCGGCCGCAGGTGCACCACCAGGTGGGTCGCGGCGTCGACCTCAAGCTGCGCGGCGCGCCTACAAGGTCATGGTCTGCGCACGGGTCCGCAGCGCTTCCGCGTCACGATCTCCGAGCGGCGGAGAGGCGCAGGTCGTCGACGCCGAGCTCGACCGCATCGACGCGTACGCAGAGCCGCATCGTCGTCGGCGGCCGCAACCACCGCCTCATCACCGCCCCGCACGGCCCGGTCCACCTCGTCGAGGTCGACGGCGTCACGCACCGGGTGTCCCGAGACGAGGGCGGCGTGCTCCGCTCCCCCGCCCCCGCCCTGGTCGTCGCCACGCCCGTCGAGGTGGGCGCCGAGGTCGCCGCCGGCGCGCCGGTACTCGTCCTCGAGTCCATGAAGATGGAGACGGTGCTGGCCGCGCCCTTCGCCGCCCGGGTGCGAGAGCTCCTCGTCGGCGTCGGCAGCCAGGTCGAGACCGGCGCGCCGCTCGTCCGGCTCGAGCCGACCGGCGACGAGGCCGAGGCGGCCGAGGCCGGCGCCGCGCAGGGCGGTGACGCGACGGTCGACCTCGACCTGCCCACCTGCGACGAGGACGACGGGCACGTTGCCGGACCGCGTGGCCGTGGCATCGGCGACCTGTCGGCAGGCGTGCTCGGCTTCGACGGCGACGCCAACGGCGGCGACCGGAGCGCTGACCTCCTACCTCGCCGCGCGGGACGAGTTCGCCGCCGCCGGCCCGGTCCCGCTCGCGGAGGAGATCTCGCTCCTCGAGCTGCGTCGCCGACTTCGCCGAGCTGAGCCGCAACCGTCCGGTGGAGGAGGAGCGTCACACCGAGCTGCTCGTGCACAGCCCGAAGGAGCACTTCCACGCCTACCTCCAGAGCCTCGACGCCGACCGCGCCGGCCTCCCGGCGAGCTTCAGCGACAAGCTCGCCCGCGTGCTGCGCCACTACGGCGTCGACGGAGTTCGAGCGCACGCCGCGACCTCGAGGAGGCGGTCTTCCGGGTGTTCCTCGCCCAGCAGCGCATCGGCTCCCGAGATCACCCTCGCGACCTCGCTCCTGCAGCGCTGGCTCGGCGAGCCGCTCGCCATCAGCGCCACACGACGCCGCTGCCCGCGAGACGCTCGACCGGCTCGTCGTCGCCACCCAGCTGCGCTTCCCCGTCATCGGCGACCTGGCCCGCAGCGTCCGCTTCCGTTGGTTCGACCAGCCGCTGGTCGACGCAGAACGGCAGAGCGTCCTCGCCGGTGTCGGCGACCAGCTCGCCGCACTCGCCGCCCTCGCCGAGGAGGCCGAGCGGGCCGGAGGCAACGCCGGGGTCAGCCCCGCGTACACCACAGGCGTCGACGAGCTCGCCGCGATCCCGGAGCAGATCGTCCGCTTCCTCGGTGAGCGGCTCGACCGGCCCGATGACAGCCTGCCGCGGCACGAGCCGATGCTCGAGGTCCTCATCAAGCGGCACTACCTCGAGCACGAGCTGCATGGGCCGCACCACTTCCTGGCCAACGGCAGGCCCTTCGCGATCGCGGACTACACGCTCGACGACCGACCGACTCACCTCACGTCGACGATCGGCGACCTCGCCGAGCTCGACTCCGGGCAGCGACCTCGACCTCTCGGTCGCCAACGACGTGTGGAGCCGGGTCGAGGGCCACGACTCCGTCGTCGACCTGTATCTCCGCTGGCGGGACCAGCCGTCGGACCCAGAGGAGACCAGCGCGGCCGTGGCCGAGCGCCTCGGAGCCCTGGACTGGGCCAAGGACGTGCGGCGGGTCGCCGTCGCCGTGACCGACACGGCGGACCGCCCGGTCGGCTACTTCACCTACCGTCCTCAGGACGGCGACCTCGTCGAGGACCGTCTGGTCCGCGGCGTCCACCCCATGGTCGGCCGTCGCCTCCAGCTGTGGCGACTGCGCGACTTCGACGTCACCCGGCTCGAGGCGGCGGAGGACGTGTTCCTCTACGAGTGCGTCGCCAGGGACAACCCAGAGGACCGGCGCCTCGTCGCCGCCGCCCAGGTCCGCCAGCTCGTCGTCGTCCGCGACGAGTCCGGCCGCGTGACGGGTCTGCCGCAGGTCGAGCGCGCCATCGCCAACTGTCTCGACGCCATCCGCCGGCTCCGGGCCGCGCGGGGCTCCGCCGGCTCCCGGCTCGACATGAACTACGTCTGGGTCACGATCTGGCCCCTCATCGACGCCGACCTCGACCAGCTGACCGCCCTGCAGGCAGAGATCGCGCCGCTCACCGTGGGCGCGGGGGTCGAGGAGGTCCTCGTCCAGGCCCGAGTGGTCCTCGAGCCGGAGGAGGGGCCGATCACGATCGCGGGACGGTTCTACTACCAGCCGGGCTCAGGCGTCGTCGGGACCGTCGGCCAGCCGCCCAGCGAGCCGCTGAAGCCTCTCGACGACTACGCCTCCAAGGTCGTCCGGGCGCGTCGCCGCGGGCTCGTGTATCCCTACGAGCTGCAGGCCATGATCGCCGGCGACGGCGGCGCCGTCGTCGAGCACGACCTTGACGACACCGGCCGGCTCGTCCCCGCCGACCGCCCCTTCGGTCACAACAAGGCCGGCATCATCGTCGGCGGTCGTGACCTCGCCGACCGACCGCCACCCCGAGGGCGTGACCCGGGTCGTCCTGGCCGGCGACCCCCTCCGCTCCCTGGGATCGGTGGCCGAGGCCGAGTGCGCCCGCGTCATCGCTGCGCTCGACCTCGCCGAGGAGCTCCGCATCCCCGTCGAGTGGTACTCCCTCTCGGCCGGCGCCCGGATCTCCATGGACTCGGGCACGGAGAACATGGACTGGGTCGCCCGGGCCCTCAAGCGCATCGTCGAGTTCACCCAGTCCGGGCACGAGATCAACGTCGTCGTCGCCGGCATCAACGTCGGCGCCCAGCCGTACTGGAACGCCGAGGCGACGATGCTCATGCACACCAAGGGCATCCTCGTGATGACGCCGGACAGCGCCATGGTGCTCACCGGCAAGCAGTCGCTCGACTTCTCCGGGGGTGTCTCCGCCGAGGACAACTTCGGTATCGGCGGCTACGACCGCGTCATGGGCCCCAACGGCCAGGCACAGTACTGGGCCAGGGACCTCGCCGCGGCACGCGAGATCCTGATGAGCCACTACGACCACGCGTACGTCAGCCCGGGCGAGACCCGGCCCCGTCGGGTGGCAACCACCGACCCGATCGATCGTGACGTGACCGCCTTCCCGCACTCGATGCCGGACTCCGGATTCACGACGGTCGGCGACATCTTCTCCGCCGAGAAGAACCCGGACCGCAAGAAGCCCTTCGACATCCGCACCGTCATGAAGGCGCTCACCGACCAGGACCACGCGACGCTGGAGCGGTGGGCGGCGATGGCGGACGCCGAGACCGCGGTCGTGCAGGACGCCCACCTCGGCGGCATCCCGGTCTGCCTCATCGGCATCGAGTCGAAGTCGGTGCCCAGGCGCGGCTTCCCGCCCACCGACGGGCCGGACGCCTACACGGCGGGCACCCTCTTCCCCCGCTCGTCCAAGAAGGTGGCCCGCGCGATCAACGCGGCCAGCGGCAACCGACCCGTCGTCATCCTCGCCAACCTGTCCGGCTTCGACGGCTCGCCGGACTCGATGCGCAACCTGCAGCTGGAGTATGGCGCCGAGATCGGCCGGGCCATCGTCAACTTCGACGGGCCCATCGTCTTCACGGTGATCTCCCGCTACCACGGCGGTGCCTTCGTCGTCTTCTCCAAGGCGCTCAACCCACGCATGACGGTCCTCGCGATCGAAGGCTCCTTCGCGTCGGTCATCGGCGGCGCGCCTGCCGCCGCCGTGGTCTTCTCCAGGGACGTCGATGCCCGGACCGCCGCGGACCCGCGGATCGTCGAGCTGGGATCCCGGGTGGACGCCGCGGAGGGAGTGGAGCGCGCCCAGCTCGCGACCGAGCTGGCGGAGCTGCGCGCCTCGGTCCGCGCCGAGAAACTCGGCGAGGTCGCTGCTCACTTCGACAACGTCCACAGCATCCACCGGGCGGTCGAGGTCGGCTCGGTCGACGAGGTCATCGAGGCCACGGACCTGCGGCCGCGGATCATCTCCGCGCTGGAGGCAGGCCTGGCAGGCTGAGCAGAAGCCAGCCCAGCGGCATACGGCACAACAAAGCCCAGCCGTATGCCGCTGAGCTCGCTCAGTGGCACACGGCTGGGTTGGCGCGGCGCTAGCTACCGCGTCGTCACGACCGCCCGGTGGGGTGGGAGGGGGAGGCGGTCGGAACGGTGTCGGGCTTTGCGTCCGGCACCGTGGGGGAGGAATCGGGCTTGTGGTTGGTCGGGACGTCCGAGGGCTTTCCGGTGGGGACGGCTTCCGGGCTTGCCGGTGGGCGCGTCTTCCGGCTTGCCGGTAGCGCGGTCCCCGGACTTGCCCGGAGCGTCGACTTCGGCACAGAAGGCCCCGACCTTGTCCTCCCCGCCCGCCGCCTCGATGAGGTTCCGGAAGGCGACCGAGTCCATGGCCTTGCCGTTCCCGGCGACGTTCTCCCACGCGGTGCACAGGCCGTGGGCCGCGGGACCGCTGGCGTCGGGGCCCACTGGCGCCCCCTTCGCGTCCTGGCCCTGCTTCGCCTGGTCGGCGGTCTGCCGTCCGGCAGCGTTGGAGGCTGACTGGCTCGACGCGGGGGCGGTCACGCTGGTGTTCGGCGTCGTCGGCGTCGCCGGCGTCGCCGGCGTGTTGGCCGAGACGTAGGCGACGGTGGCTGCGCCGCCGAGGCCCACGGCGATGCCGGCGATGGTCGCGCCGAGCTTCGCGCCGGCGAGCGTTGCGATCATGGAGGGTCTCCGTCGTTTGGCGTGGGGGGCGGAGACATGGGCGCGGAACGTGTCAAGGGCGCCATCGAGGCCGGTGAGCTCTCGCCTGCTCGGCTGGGCGGAAAGGAGGAAGGCCACCCGTGCGAGCTCGGGATTGGCAGCGACGTCGTCGAAGAAGTCGTCGTTCGACCCGAGGCCGTGCTCGCGGTCACCAGTTGGTTTGTCGTTGCTCATGTCACCCCCGAAGCGCCCGAACATCGCTGTCCGTTACTTCCTTCTTGGCCAGGATTCGGGCGAGGTTCTCGAGGCCACGGTGACAGGCGACCCGGACGGCTCCGGGACTCCGGCCGAGCAGCTCGGCGACCTCGGCGACGGGTAGCCCCGCGACGACGCGAAGCAGCACCACCTCTGCCTGGGTGGCCGGGAGGCTGCGGACCAAGCGCAGGGCGTCCTCGGTGCTCGCCGCCTCTACGACCGCGTCGGCGCTGTCCGGTGCCGTGTCCGACGTCCACGTGCTCGCGCGCCACCCGAGCCCTGCCTCCCTGGCGCGTTTGCGACCGGCGTCGACCGCGCGTCGCCGAGCGGTCGTGAAGACCCACGCACGCCATGCGGTCTCGTCACCCGTGAATCGCTTCAGGCCGCGCACCACCGTGGTCCACGTCTCGGCAGCCACCTCCTCGGCCATTTCACCGCCGAGTGACAGGTAGCGCAGGAGAGCTGGGTTCAGATCGCGGTAGAGGCGCGTGAACGCGTGCTCATCACCACCCTGTGCGTCAGCGAGAACCTTGTCGAAGTCCGCGCCGATCACGCGGGACAGTCTGTCCGGTACCCGGCTGCCGCGCCACCCGAACTGGCGTGTCGCCTTCAGAGTGCACAGTCGCCCACAACGCCCGGCAGGTCGGTCGCGAGGAACCGCTCCGTCAGAAGCGGGTTTGCGGCAGTCTCGATGGTTGGTATCGGAAGCCGCGACTGGAGCGTAGGGTCGGAAGGACGGCACGTGCCACAGGTGCAGACCGTTGCCTTCGCGCGACGCCAGCGGCGTATGGAAGCGAGCACATCGTGAGCACCATCGGCCCCGGAATCCCTGCCAGCAACGCCCCTGAAGACCCCGGCGGTGCACACCGCCCGAGTCGGGAGTCCGGGGGACGCATCGGCTGGGTCGTGGCCGGGTCGTTGGGCATCGGACTGGTCGCCGCTCTCCTCCTCGCTGCCGCCCCGTTCATCAGCCCGGAAGAGGACGACGTCACGGGTGCGATTCTGTGCGGGTTCGCCCTGGGCTGGGCCGCTTTGGCTCTGCTGTCGGTGCGATTGACCGATCAACCTCAGCGGTGGGCAGCAGTCCCTGCCGTGTTCATGGGGGTGTGTGGTCTGCTCCTGATCGGCTTCGGCACGACCGTGCGTGATGTGCTGAACTGGGTGTGGCCGCCGGCGCTGCTGGCGCTGGTGGTGTGGATGGCCGTCCAGGCCCACCGGCACCTGCGCAGCTGGACTCGACGCTGGCTGGTGTACCCGGTGTTCGCCATGTTGCTGCTGGCTGCGGTCGGCGGCGGCTACCAGACCGTGCGCGAAGCCGCGGAGGCCAACGCGTATTCCATGCCGGGTCAACTCATCGACGTCGGCGGACATCGCCTCCACCTCCACTGCACCGGCTCAGGCAGCCCCACCGTCGTCCTTCAACCCGGAGGAGGCGACTTCTCCTCAGCCATGGCGTGGATAGCGCCGGCGGTCGCCCGAAACACCCGGGTCTGCGTGTACGACCGGGCGGGTCGCGGCTGGAGCGAGCCCGCCGACGGCCCCCAGGACGCCACTCAGATAGCGGCCGACCTCCACACGTTGCTGCAACGCGGAGATGTCCCGGGGCCATACGTGTTGGCCGGCCACTCCTTCGGTGGCCTCTACAGCCTCACCTATGCCGACCTTTATCCCGACGAGGTCGCCGGGATGGTACTGATCGACTCCACCAACCCGGCCACCAAGGCCGATCCAGAGAAGAAAACGGCGTACGGGGATGGCTCCAACGATGCCCTCACCGACCGTGCTGCGGCAGTCGGCGCGGCTGCGGCACGAGTCGGATTGGTGCGCCTCATCGGGAGTTTCGGCTACGGCGAGCTGCCCGCGCAGTCGCGTGACGAGGTCCGCGCCAAGACCGCCACCGCCGACTACGCCGCCGGCTGGATCGACGAGTACGCCCAAGCCAACGCCTCTGGAGTGGAAGCCGCGAGGCTCACCAACTTTGGTGACAAGCCGCTGGTCGTCCTCACCGCCGGCGCCGAGACCGACGCCACCCACGACGCGGCGCAGAACAAGCTGGCGAGCTTGTCGACCAACAGCTCGCACCGCGTCGTCGACGGCGCCAGCCACGCTGGGCTGATCTTGGACGAGCAGTACGCCAAGACCACCACCCGCGCAGTTCTCGACGTCGTCGATTCTGTGCGCAGTGCAGACCCGCTGGCCCGATGACGTGGTCGCACGGCAGACCTGTCCCGTGACGCGTGCTGCCCGATCCCCGATGCGGCGCGCCATAGGAGGGTCGCCCTGGTGGCGTGCATGGCGGTTATGGGCCCGGATCTCGTTCACTCGATCTCGGGAGGGGCCGTTGGTTGGGCGGCGATATGGTCGGGTTTGCCCTTGCGTCCACGAGAAGGCCTGATGACCCCCACGCAAGAGCTGATCGCCCGTGTCCGCGCCGCCGCCGACGGCTCGCCCTATGTCGTCGAAGAGCGGCCCTACGGGTTCGACCTTACGATCGACATCGTCGACGCGACGTGGTGGACCCTGTTGCGCAAGAACGCCGTCAAGCGCGTCTTCACACACGAGGCCCGGCTCGACGAGGGCCGTCGCCGGATGACGATCACCGACGTGTCCCACGAGGTGCGCTGGGACGCCGGGGTCGGGCCGTCGGGTCGACCGTCCCTGCATGCCGAGAAGCAGGTGCGGAAGGGTCGCGTCTACGAGTTCTCCTCCGAGAAGCAGTGGGGTGCCGACGCGGCGACGACCGGGGGGATCGGCAAGGTCGTCGACTACACCTTCCGCGCAAGCGACGGACGGGACCTCATCCGGGACGCCGCGAAACCGCTCGGGTGGTCGGAGGGCATGGGCCGCGAGCAGAAGATCGGTCTGGCCGCTGCCCTCTTCGCGCTCGCCATCGTCGTCGTCATCGGCGTCGTAGCCGGTGTCATCCTGCTGGTGAGCTGACGACGACCGACAACCGCGGCCGAGTGACGGAACACCTCAGGTCAGTGGGTGGCGCGCCACCAGCGCTGACCGCCGACGAAGGCGAGGAGAACGCCGAGCCCTCCGATGACGAGGCCGGTGATGAGCCACACGCCCAAGGCGTTCAGGACAACTCCTTCAGCGAGTCGACGGTGCTCCCGGCGTAGCCATCCACCGCGGGGTGGGCTCGACGACGTAGGTGAACACGCCACGAGTCGGAGGCCGGGACGTAGGCTGCGGACATGAGCGACAACGCAGGGGCGGTCCCCGACATCGACCCGACGGTGCCTCCGAGCGGAACCGGATGCGCCGAGTGCGCCGCCGATGAAGGGTGGTGGGTCCACCTACGGCGATGCACGTCCTGCGGCCACATCGGCTGCTGCGACACGTCGCCCGCCCAGCATGCCTCGGCGCATCACCGCGCCAGCTGGACATCCGATCATTCGCAGCTTCGAGCCGGGTGAGGCCTGGTTCTACGACTACCGGACGGGTGACTTCGTCGAGGGCCAGGAGCTCGCGCCGCCGACAAGCCGGCCCAGCGACCAGGGGTCGCCGGCACCACGGGACCGAGTCCCGGACAACTGGCGCGACTTGATCCACCGATGACGCCAGGGGCCCGGGCCGCGGTCGAGGCGACCGTGGAAGTGGTCCCAGCCAACGAGGTCGCCTGTGCGGACCTCCAGACCATCTTCGGCACCAAGGGCCAGGGCTCCCGTTGTCAGTGCCAGCGCTACAAGTTGCGGCCGAGGGAGTCCTTTGCCAGTTTTCCCGTGGAGGAGCGAGTGCACCGGCTGCGAGAGCAGACCGACTGCGGCAATCCCGGGTCCGGCGTGACCAGTGGCCTGGTCGCCTTCGTCGACGGCGAACCCGTGGGGTGGTGCGCCGTCGAGCCGCGCACGGCCTATGAAGGACTGGTCCGCAACCAACGGGTGCCTTGGCAGGGGCGCACCGGGGACAAGCACGACGCCAGCGTCTGGGCCGTGACGTGCGTTTTCGTCCGTGCCGGGTACCGGAGACGCGGGATCAGTGGCGCCCTGGCAGGCGCGGCCGTGGACTTCGCTCGCCAGTCCGGCGCGCGTGCCCTCGAGGCCTATCCCATGACGACGACGAACGCCATCGACGAGGAGCTCCACGTCGGCACTGTCGGCATCTTCGCCGAGGCAGGCCTCGTCGAGATCGGTCGACCCACGCTGCGTCGGGCCGTCATGCGGATCGACCTCTGGTGAACCGACGGCTCGTCCATACTGCCTCGGTGACCCGAGTCCTGCGGCGCGCTCCATCGTGGCTGCCGTGGGTCATCCTGCTGGTCGCCGTGGTCGGCTTGCTCCTGCCGTGGCTCCTCGCGCCCGTCGCCTCCGACGAGCGGTACCACTACGTCGCCGCGCCGGGGCGCATGCACGACAACGTCCTCAACGTCGTGCCGTGGACGATCAAGGACATGCAGTGGCGGATGCGGGCCGGGCGCATCGCTCCGGTTGGTGTGTTCTTCCAGCACGTCTTCTACCTGCTCGGGATGCAGTTCGCCTTCGCGACTGGCGTCCCGCTCTTCGTCGTGCATGGCCTCGTCAAGGTCGTACTCCTCTCGGCCGTCGTCGGTTCGTTCGCCCTCCTCCTCACGCAGCTCACGACGTCGTGACGGCGAGCGCCTCGACCGGCCCACCCGCACCACCGCCCTCATCCTCTTCGCAGCCCTGCTCGTCCTCGGCATCACCGCGACCTCACCGGATCGCAACGGGTGGACGACCTTCGTCGTCCTCTGCATCGGTGGCATCGTCCTGATGTTCCTTGCGGGGGCCGCCTCGCTCTGGGCCCTGCGCGGTGGGGCCGCTGGGGCCCGCTCGGCAAGGCGCTGTCTGCTGCCGGCATCGTCGTGCTCGGCATCATCATCATGCTCAGCTACGAGATGCACTGGGCTGCAGTACCGTTCGCAGTCATGCTGCTGGCCCTCGTCGGGCGCTCCCGGCCGCAACACCGGCTCGCGCTCAGCGTCGCGCTGGGCGGCGGCTGGCTCGCTGCCGTTCTCGTCACCCGCGAGGTCATCGCGTCAGCCGCGACCGGCGACATCTACTCCGGCCTGAAGCTTGACCTCGGTGGTCCGGTCCTCAAGGTCATCGCGCTCCAGCTCGTCAACGCCGTGCCCGGCACGGGCATCCCCTACGCCCTCCATGACGCGGGCGAAGGGCTGCCGGAGCCGATGCCCTTCGACGGGTCTGGTTGGCTGTGGGGCGTCCTCTTCGCCGTCGCGGTCGTGCTCGTGCTGCGGCGGCGTCCTCTCACCGGGGACGCCGGCGTCAACCGCGCCGGTCCGGACCGTCAGCCGCTGGTCGCCCTCGCGCTCGCCCTGGCCAGCTCGGCGCTCGCTGCGGCCGTGATCCTCTCGGTCTCCGAGCAGGCCCATCAGATCGTCAGGTTCGTCGGCGCCACGTACCGCGGCACCCCGTGGATCTGGACCTGCCTGGCGGGCATCCTCGCGGTCGTCATCGCGGTCCTGCCCCGCACGGACTGGGGCCGGCGCGTGGCGACGGCAACCTTCACGGCCACCTGCGCGGTCGCCGTCGGGGTGCTCGTCTGGCCCACCACCGTCAGCTCCATCCAGACCCAGCGAGCGGCCACCGACTACCTCATCTGGGAGCGCGCCCAGTCCGAACTCATCGGCGGCAGCGCGGACCCGGTGTCGGTTCAGCACCGGTGCCTCCTCGCGACCAGGCGACCGCCTGGGCCGGGAACAGCAGCTACCGCTCGGCCTACCTGGAGGAGTACGAGCAGTCCTACCTGTACCAGTGGGGTCGCCCCTGGTGCCGATGAGGACGCACCTCCTGAGCTGACGGACCGTGGAACCGCGGCGCGGCTAGGGTGCGCTCATGGGCGAAGTCCAAGGGCAGCCTCGCGGAGCGCGCGGTTGGCCGGCTGCCGCGATGGGCTGCCGTCACCCTCGGGATCGTGGCGTCGCTGGTCGGGCTTGTCCTCGAACCCGAGCCATTCCGCTCGCTCGCCGTGCTCGTCATGGTGGTCGTCCTCGCCCTGGTCGTATCCGGGGTCGTCGACCTCGCCACGCCGGCGGCCACCCGACAGCGATGGCTCAGCCTGGTCCGCGGCCTCACGCAGGTCGCGGCCGCCCTGACGCTGCTCCTCTGGCCGGGACCCGGCCTGCGCGTCATCACGGCGCTCGCCGCGCTCGCCCTCGTCGTTGCTGGCGTCACTGCCCTGGTCGAGGGAGCGGGGGCAGAGGGCTCGGCCCGATGGGCCGGCTTCGGTGTCGGCTTCGCACAGGTGGTCCTCGGCGTTCTGGCGCTCTCATGGCGCGACGTGGCCGTTCTCGTCGTGGCGATCGCCTTCGGGGTCCGGTTGGTCGTCTTCGGGGTCCGCCTCGCCCTCGGCAGCCGTAGGTCACAGTCGAGCTCGAGCTCGGCGCTGCCCCATAGTCGGTGGCGGCTCGTCACCGGCATCACCGCCGCGATCGGGGCCGTGCTGCTCGCGCTCGTCAGCCTGCTCGTGCAGCGCGGCACACCACAGGTGGACGCGTTCTACGCCGCGCCGGACTCGGTCCCGACCGCGCCCGGGCAGCTGCTGCGTAGTGAACCCTTCGACCGTGACGTCCCGGCCGGGGCAACGGCGTGGCGGATCCTCTACACGACGTGCGGGACGACGGCGTGCCGGCCGTCGCGAGCGGGATCGTGGTGGCCCCGCTCCGTGTCGAGGGCCCGACACCCGTCGTTGCATGGGCCCACGGAACGACAGGATGGGCAACCGAATGCGCGCCATCGGCCCTCGAGCATCCGTTCGAGGCGGGCGCGTTGTTCAGCCTCGACGCCGTCGTCAAGAAGGGGTGGACGCTCGTCGCCACCGACTACGTCGGCCTGGGAACCGAGGGGTCGCACCCCTACCTCATTGGTGAGCCGGCGGCGCGATCGGTGCTCGACTCGGTCCGAGCGGCGCGCCAGCTGGATGCGGTCAATCTGGCGGAATCGACGGTCGTGTGGGGGCACTCGCAAGGGGGGCATGCCGCCCTCTGGACCGGGATGCTCGCCGGTTCGTACGCACCCGAGCTCGAGATCGCAGGAGTCGCCGCGCTCGCCCCGGCCAGCAACCTCGCCGGGCTCGTCGATGTCGTGGGCAGCATCCGGGTGGGCAGCCTCTTCGGCGCCGATGTCGTGCAGTCCTACACAGACGCCTACGCCGACGTGCGCTACGACGACTACGTCCGCCCCGGCGCGCAGGTCATCGTCCGTGAGATGGCCGCGCGGTGCCTCTCGGAACGTAGCGTGATCGTCTCGCTCGCGACGGCGCTGCTGCTGGACCAGCCGGTGTGGCGACGGGAGCCGACCACCGGACCGTTCGCCGTGCGTCTGGCCCAGAACTCACCGACGGGCCCGATCGCGGCCCCACTGCTCATCGGCCAAGGGACTGCCGACACGCTCATTACTTCCGACTCCCAAGCGGCGTTCGTCGAGAGTCGCTGCCGCTCTGGCCAGCCCGTGGACTATCGCATCTACGCGGGCCGTGACCACGTGGGACTGATGGCCGCGGACTCACCGGCTGTCGCCGACCTGCTCGACTGGACTGAGCAACGTTTCTCCGGGGCGGCGCCGACCGACACCTGCCCGTGAACGGTGCACCACAACGCGCCTAGGTCGGATCAGCGAGCTTGTTGGTCCCGGTCAGCACGTCCTCCGACAGGATGCGCCGCACCTTCTCGGGCTCCTCGAAGATCGGGCTGTGCGCCGAGTGGTGGAACGTGTAGAAGCCCTTGACCGGTGCCTGGACCCTGTCGAAGTACTCACGGGCGAGGCTGAGAGAGCAGGTGTAGTCGTGAACGCCGTGGAGGAAGTAGAGGGGGACCTCGACCTTCGGCACCTGCTCGGAAAGGTCGGTGGCAAGGATCTGCTGCGTCCATTGCGGCATGACGCCGGTGGTGAACTTGCCGCGCCACAACCTGACCTTCTCGGCGACCGTGTACTGCCGACTCGTGATCGACGGCCAGAAGACGCCCGTGATAACGGAGTGCATCTCGTGCATCGTGCCGACACCGAGACGGTGCATCGCCTTGTCCCGCACCGAGAGGTAGGCGTCCGGGGTGCCTCCCGCGATCGTCACCGGCGCGGCTTCGAGCTTTCGGACCATGCGCACGTCGCCGCGCTCCCGGTACCGAGCGAGCATGTACTCATATGCGATCCGCTCGGACTCGAGCTGCCGCACCATCTGGGACATGCCGACGTAGGCATGGAACCGCTCCGGCGCCCGCGCCGCCGCCTGCAACCCGAAGAACGTGCCTCCTGAGTGCGCCATCAGGTAGACCTTCTCCTGGCCGAAGCGCTCGCGAAGGTAGTCGGTCACCGCGAGAGTGTCGTCCAGGTGTTGCTCGAGCGTGATGTTCTGCGGCGAACTGCGGGGGTCGAACGACAGCCCTGCGCCCCGGCGGTCCCACCAGGCGACCGTGAAGATCCTCTCGAGCCCGGTCGGGTAGCGCTCAGTCAGGAAGAACTCCGGCATGCCACCGTGCAGGTAGAGCAGCACCGGGTTCATCACATCGGCGCCCTGGAGGAACATCCCTTGACGCCCGCCGTTGATGTCGAGGTAGGTCTTCTCCGGGACGCGGCCCGGCAGCCGGTGACCATCGGCGTCGGTTAGCGCTGTCATGACGTCGATGGTGTTCGCGGAATCGAGGGCGCCACCAGAGGCCAACGTCCCGCAACGCGGTCGGGCCAAGTGGGCGGAAGGCATGGACGGGAGGGCTGGGATGGGGTTGCGCTGGGAGCTGGCTCAGCGGCATACGACACAGGCAAACGGGTCGGCCGCCGCCGGGGGACCCGGCGACGGCCGACCACTGGAACGTGACTGGCCCGTTACCGGTCGGCTCGCTCCTGCACCTTGATGGTGTTGATGACCGGGCTGTCCATCGCCTTGCGCTGGACGAGCTCGATCGTGAGGTCGCCACCGGCGTGCTCGACGACCAGCGTGTTGAGGTTGGCCGTGAGAGCCGGCACCTCAGTGATGATGTCCTTGCCGACGATGGCGTAGGCACCGTTCACCTTGACGTCGAAGACACGCTTACCTGCCTTCGTGTTCGTCCACTCCGAGAAGCCCAGCTCGATCTGGTACGTACCGGCAGGTGCGTCGTCGAACTGGTAGGTGAGGGCGCCGACTCGGCGCGACTTGAAGAGCGACTGGTCCGGCGTACCGGCGATCGCCTTGTTCGTCGTCTCGGCCTTGCTGCTGGTGCCGAGGTAGCCCCAGCCGCCGTCGACGTGCGCCCGATCGGCCTTCCACTTGAACAGGTCGGAGGCGTCGAGGGCGTTGCCGCCGGCGTTGACACCGACCTGGTAGGCGGAGATGACGACCTTCGCCGGGACGTTCACCGCGCGAACCCGGCCGGCGCCCGTGCTGATCACGAGAGCGCCTTCCCAGACCCCCGGCTCACCGAGGGAGGCGTCGACGTTGACCGTGAAGGTCTTCGTCTCGCCGACCGCGATCGTCGCCTCGGTCGGGTTGACCGAAAGCCACGGGAGGTCGGTGTTCTCCGGGTCGCCCACGTCGACGAGGTAGGCCTTCCCGTCGACCTGGTTCGCGGTCCAGAGGTTGCCGGAGAAGTCGGACTCGAGCCCGGAACCCGGGAAGGAGTCATTCGTCGGGTAGGCCACGGTCTTGAGAGTCGAGCAGTCTGCCGGCGACAGCTGATAGAAGACCGTCGTCGCCGCGCTCGGCACCATCCAGATCGTGTCCGAGGTGTTGTTGTAGGCCAGACCGGCGATGCCTGCCTCGGCCGGCTCACAGCTCGAGAGGGTCGCACCCGGCGTCGCGTGGGTCGTACCCGCCACCGTGTAGATGATCCCCTCGTTCCAGCCGCCGATGTAGAAGACGTCGTCGGCGGCGTTGTAGGCCAGGCCGCGCTGCGAGATGCCCGACCACGGCGACCCCGAGATGCGGCTGTTCTCGGCCCCGGTCGCGGGGTCGAAGCAGACGATCGCGTTGTCACCGCCGACGTTCACCTGGCACAGGTCGCCAGTCCGGCTGTTGAGGGCGAGGTCGCCGCTCCATGAACCGCCCCACGTTGCCGGGTAGCTGCCCTGCAGGGCACCCGCCGTGGTGAACCGGTTGTTGGTGATCGCCGTGGCGTCGGAGAGCCAGACGTTGCCGTCATAGCCGACGCCCCAGGCGACGTCGAGCCCGGTCGCCCATGACGCGAGGACGTCGCCGTCGGCGTTCGGAGCCGCTGCGAGGCTCTTCTGCGCCGCCACCTGATCCTTCGTGTAGAGGCCCTTGGCGGAGGTGGCACTGCGGTCGCCCTTCGTCGCGGCCTTGACCGCCTGACCGCTCAGGGCGGCCGGGCGTGCTGCCGACGACGCGGTCTTGCGACCGGACTCGGCGACCGAGAACTGGAGCGGCGCGGACCCGGTGTTCTTGACCGTGAATGTCTCCGTCCGCATGTCGCCGGCTCCGAGGACTCCCCAGTCGTAGCTCGTCGCACCGGTGATCTCCGCGATCCCGGTCTTGAGAGCAGGACTGAACTCTGCGGTGTCACCATCCTCGTCGAAGGTGATCTGGGTCGACGCACCGACGTAGTTCGTTGCCGTGACGGCGACGTCGTAGCTGCCGAGGAAGAGCACCTTCGAGAACGTACCGTCGGTCCCGGTGGTCACCGTCACGGGCGCACCCGTGGACGGAGTCATCGTGACCTTGGCGCCCGAGATCGGCTCGTGGTCGTTGAAGTCCGTCACCGTGCCCGAGAGCGTGCCGCTGGGCGGTGGGCTGAAGGTGATCGACTTCTGCGGAGCCACCGCGCCGGCGGTATTGAAGGAGTACTGCCAGGCCACCGTGCCGGCTGCGTTCTCGATGCCGACCGTCGCCGAGCTGCCGGTGAGGGCCGGCTTGCCGTCGGTCTGCGGACCGTAGCCGAGGATGACCTTGCCGTTGCGAAGCAGCGTGGCCGAGAAGCTCGTCCGCGCGTTGGCGTCGGAGTAGGGCCGGACGTTGCGCCACTCGATGACGAAGGCGTCCTGTCCGCCGACCGTCGTCGTCCCGGTGTAGACCCCGGCCGAGGCATCGACGTTGAGGTCATCCCAGAACGGGTAGATCGCGGCATTCGGCGTCGCCGTGCTGGGGATGGCCCCGTTGGAGAACGCCGACACTGCGGCCAGGAAGTTGACGTGGCCGTTCGTGGACAGGAAGGCCCGGTTGTACGACTGGCCGTAGAAGCTGAACGCCCACGGCAGGTCGATCGCCAACGTCGAGTCGTCACCGGCGAGGGTCGTCTTCGTCGAGCCCTGCAGGTAGTCGCCCGTGCCCACGACACAGGTGTAGCCGTAGCCGTCGGCCCGGCCCGCCAGCGCCACTGCCACCGTCTCGTCGCCGTCGACGACGAGGCTCTGGGAGTACGGTGCTGCGCAGCCGCCCGCGGTCACGGACAGGGTGTAGGTGCCCTCCGGAACGTCGGGCACGGAGAAGGTGCCGTCCGACCCGGTGGTCGCCGGCGGCAGCGCCGAGGCGAGGGTCACCGTCGCTCCGGCCACCGGAGCACCGTTGCCCTGGAGGGTCACCGTGCCGGAGACGGTGTGCCGGGGCGCTGCCACCAGCGCCACGTCGACGGTGACCGTTGCGCCCGCCGTCACCGTGGCGTTCTGCGTCGCAGTGGCGTAGCCGAACGCGCGGACCGTGATGGTGTAGTTGCCCGCGGACACCGCGACGTCGTACGTGCCGTCGGCACCGGTCGTGACGGAGCGCGGTGTCGGACCCGCGATCTCGACTGTGGCACCGGCGACAGGGCTGCCCTCAGCCGTGACCGTGCCGGCCACGTGACCCACGTCGCCTCGCGGTGTGGACTGGTACAGCGCGAAGGCGTCGAGCTTGCCCTCGCCCCACACATTGTTGTCGTCGGCCGTGCCGCCACAGGTGAGGTCGCTGGTGTCCACCGCGGTCTCGTCCAGCAGCGCGCGTGTGGCGGCGAGGTCGCGCTCGAGCGCGGGTGCAGCGCTCCAGGCGAGGGCCACGGCACCGGCGACGTGTGGCGATGCCATCGAGGTGCCGCTGATGTTGCCGTAGCCGCCACCGGGCAGTGACGACCGCACCGCGACGCCGGGAGCGGCGATGTTGGGCTTGGTCTCGCCGTCCTGGCCGGGACCACGCGCCGAGAAGCTCGCGATGTTGCCGGTCGAGTCGAAGGCTCCGGCCGAGTAGTTGATGGTGCGCGAGCCGGGAGAGCCGCTCGTCTGGCAGCTCGGGCCGCTGTTGCCGTTGGACCACTGGCCCCAGATGCCGGAGGCCGCCCACGCGAGCTGGATGTCCTCCAGGAACGGGGCGGTCGACGGGGTGCGCGATCCCCACGAGTTGTTGATGATGTGCGGGCGCTTCGACGCGTCGGGAGCGGATCCGTCGAGCCGGGTCGGCGCGAGCATCCACTGACTGGCGTCGGCGAGGTCCGCGTCGGCGCAGGTGTGGCAGCCGTTTGCCTCGATCCACCGAGCGCCGGGGGCGACACCGATCTGGTTGGCACCGTCGGCACCAACCATCGTGCCCATGGTGTGCGTCCCGTGACCATCGGAGTCACAGGGGTCGCCTGCCGCATTGCAGTTGCCGGCGACGTCGAAGAAGTTGTAGTTGTTGTCGAGCGTTCCGTCCGGCAGGAGGCCGCGGTACTTCGACCGAAGCGCCGGATGGTTGACGTCCGTGCCGCTGTCGATGCTGGCGACGACGATCCCCTCACCGGTGGTGCCGGCTCCCCAGACGTCGTCGGCGTTGATCGCCGAGATGCCCCACTCGAGGGCGTTGGGGGCCATGCCGCTCGTGTCAGGCTTCACCTCGACCGGCTTGATCAGCTCGAGGACGGTCGTCTCGACGATCTGCTTCACCTCTGGCTTCGCTGCCAGCGAGGTGGCGAGACTCAGCGTCCCGCCGCGCACGAGAACGGCATTGGTGATCCAGTAGGGCGTGAAGTCGGCGTTCGCCGCCTTCAGCTGGGCGACGACCCCGGCCTGCGAGCTCTGCGCATGCTTGCGCAGCGTGTCGTAGACCGCCTTGCCGCGCTGGTCCCAGTCCTTGATGGCGCTGGCCTTGGACAGGTCTGCCCGGTCTGCGAGGCGAACCCAGAAGTCAGCGGTCTTGCTGGTCGTCAGCTCCTTCTCGGCCGCTGCGGTGAACTTGGTGGTCGGATCGGATGCGGCCGCTTGGGCCGACGGTGCGACCAGCCCCGCCATGGCGATCAGGGTGGCGACCGCGGCAATGACGGCCAGGAGTGGTCTCCTGATCCGCGCTGAGCGTTCTCGTGCTCTCATCTGTCCTCCGTGGTGAGGGTGTCCCGCCGTCGGGTGGCGAGATACACGGGAGCCCTCAGGGGTCTGAGGGTGCTCCCTACGCTGGCCGGTGGGCGCGACCCCGACAAGGACGGCAGGTGGGCAGTCCTTGGGCAGGAATGGGTCAGGAATGGGTCAAATCTGCCCATTTGCGATGGACACCCTGTGACGCGGAGCGGTAGGCAGGGCGGTGGGCTCATGCGGTCGACAAAGAGGTATCGGCATGCTGAGCAACCCGGCTGGTCCAGGACTGGTGCTTTGTGTGCGCCTGTCCCTCAACGAGATTGCGGGCGTCGCGCGCCGAGCCCACGACCACGAGCCCCCGATCCCAACGGCCGGAGAGGCAACCGATCGATCCATCCCCTGACCGTTGGGGCTCTCCGGATCGACATCCGGGCCCGGGCGCTAGGCGTCGGTCACGCGCGACGTGTCCACGCGGCCACGGCCGAAGGCGTCGATCCGCCCCCACCGGCCCGGGATGTCGAGCAACTCCAGCCGGCCGATGGTCTCCGGAAGCGCGGGGTCCACGATCAGGTGCCCGTCCATCGGCTCGAGGCCGAGCATCGTGCGCAGCAGCAGCAGCGGCGCGCCGGTTGACCACGCCTGCGGACTGCACGCGGTGGGGTACTGCACCGGAAACTTGGTCATCGACTTCGGGTAGCCGCCGAACGCTTCTGGCAACCGGCCGTCGAAGAAGCGAGACGCCTCGAGGATGCCTGCTGCCACCAGCGCCGCCTCATCCTTGTAGCCGTAGCGCCGCAGGCCCCACGCGACGAACGAGCTGTCGAAGGGCCAGATGGTGCCGTTGTGGTAGCCGATCGGGTTGTACCGGGCCTCCCCGACGGCAAGGGTGCGGATGCCCCAGCCGGAGAACAACCGGTCGCTCATGAGGTGGTCGACGACGGCCTGGGCCTTCGAGTCGTCGACGATGCCGCTCCACAGCAGGTGGCCGATGTTCGAGGTGAGCGCATCCACCTGCCGTCCGTCCGGATCGAGGGCGAGTGCGAAGTACTCGCCGTCGGCGACCCAGAAGTCCTGGTTGAAGCGTCGTTTGAGGTCCGCGGCCTGCTTCTCCAACTCGGCCGCGAACTGCGGGTCGCCCCACACCTCGCGAGCGAGTCGCGCTGCGCGCACCTTGGCGTCGTAGGCGTACCCCTGCAGCTCGCAGGTGGCGCGCGGGAAGCCGGGCAGGGTGCCGTTGTGGAACGAGATGGAGTCCCACGAGTCCTTCCAGCACTGGTTCTCGAGCCCGGTGTCGGCGTTGCGGCGCTCATACGACACATAACCGTTGCCCTGCAGGTCCGCGTAGGCGTCGATCCAGTGCAACGCGGCCCGAGCCTCGAACTCGAACTCCTTCACTAGCTCGGTGTCGCCCGTCCACCGTTCGTACTCGTCGAGCAGGATCACGTACAGCTGGGTGGCGTCGGCGGAGCCGTAGTAGGGAGAGTGCGGGCGCTCCTCGAACGCGGTCATCTCACCGAAACGCACCTCGTGCAGGATGCGGCCCGGGTCCTCGTCCCGGAAGTCGTCGACCCGGGTTCCCTGTCGCAACCCCAGTTGCCGCAGCGTCGTGGCCGCCAGCTCGGAACTGAACGGCAGCACCTGCAGGCTGGTGAAGATGCTGTCTCGGCCGAACATCGTCATGAACCACGGCAGCCCGGCCGCCGGCAGGCTGTTCCGTCCAGCAGTCAGCGGCGAGAAGCGCAGTGCCGCCAGGTCGACGAGACTGCGCTGGTAGGTCCTGTTCAGGGTCTCCCAGTCACAACCGAGTCGCGGTGTCTCCTCCAGCCAGCGGCTGAGGCCCCGCGCCATGTCCGGGATCGGCCGCCTAGCCTGCTCCGCGAGCGAGCGCCCCTGCCCCTCGACCTGCTGTGCGCTCACTCCGATCGCGACATCGAGCTCGGTCTTCCAGGTTTCGTGTGGGCCGATCGTCATCGTGAACGTCAACCCGTTCTCGTCCACCGTGCACTCCTGGGACGACGAAATGGCCGTCGATCGGCGGTAGGTGTCGCGTTCGTAGGCCAGGTGCAGCCGGTCGCCCTCCACCCGCTTGGAGTACGACCCCTTCTTCTTCAGCGCGTCTTTCACCTCGAAGAGGTCGGCAAAATCGGCATCCGCGTCGATGCGCACCGTGAGCTGGACTGCCTCGTCATCATGGTTCAGGATCGACAGCACCTCGGTGAAGCCGTTGCCAACCGAGCGCTGCCGGATGACCGACATGGTCGCGTTCACATAAACACTGCCGACCCCAGGCACGAGAAAGAACCGGGCCTCGAAATATTGGAGGTTGTCGGTGGACAGCGAGGTGAGTCGCTCCTTGTTGACCGTGAGTACCCACTTCGACAGGAAGCGGGTGTCGAAGGAGAACAGCCCCGTCGGGTCGGTTGGCGACGCCTCGACGTCGCCGACCTCATCGCTGACCACGAAGGTGTTGCCGTTCAGGATGCTGACCAGCTCGCTCATGAGCCGCCCCTCGTTCCTGCAGACGGATCCCAACCGGGAGGCGGGCTGGGGAAGATGCGTTGGATCGTCACGAGCAGCTCGACGTCGCCGCGCGCGGCGAGCGCACCACGCAGGATCGCCGCGTTGGCGTTGGTGCGGCCGGCGACCAGGTCTTCGAAGGTCGACCGGTCGCCGCGGATGGTGCAGTCCGCCGACCCGGACTGCCGGCTAACCGCCAGCTGACCGTGATCAACGACCACCATCCACGAGTCCGCGTTCTCACCATCGACGATCTCAAACCGGATGCTCCCGGCAACCTTGCGCAACAGAGGCTCGTTCCCGCGTGCCCCGAGTTCTTCGAAGAATCGGGCAGGATCGTCGGAGGCAACCGGAGACGATGACGAATTGTGCACCCGGTCAGGATGCGCGCTGGTCAGTCCTCAATCGTCACCCGGCGCGGATGACTTGCGACAACCGCCGCATCCGTGAGCTGCGCGACGACCCGGCCTGAGAGCTGTCCGCATGCTTGCGCAGCGTGTCGTGAACGGCCTTGAGGGTGCTCCCGAACAAGGACGGCAGGTGGGCAGTCCTTGGGCAGGAATTGGTCAGGAATGGGTCAAATCTCCCCATTTACTGTGGACACCCTGTGACGCCGAGCGGTAGGCAGGTGGTGGGCGTATTGCAGTCGACAAAGGGGCATCGACATGCTGAACAACGCGGCAGATCCAGGACTGGTGCTTTGTGTGGGCCTGTCCCTCAACGAGATTGCGGGCGTCGCGCGCCTGCTGCAGGATCGAGCCGTCGTCCTCGGTGCCGTCGATGTCGACGCTGCCCGGACGCTTCTCGAACCGCCCGCAACCCCGGCCACCGAGGCCGCGAGCCCTCACCTCGCCCGGTCGGAGGGCCGACCAGTCGATCCGGCCCGACTCACCGTCGGGGCACTCCGGATCGACGTCCGGGCTCGCGAGGTCGCCCTGAAGGGAAGGCCAGTCCACCTGTCGGCTCGCGAGTTCGACCTGCTGACCCTGCTCGCGTCAGACCTCGGAAGGGTGTGGTCCTTCGCCGCGCTGAGCCGACAGGTCTGGGGCAGCGACTTCGCCGGCGACCGCGAACGGCTCACCTCAACCGTCAAGCGGCTCCGCAAGCGCCTGGGCTCCATGGCCGGCTGTGAGGTCCGGTCCGTCCATGGGGTCGGCTATCGGCTGAGCGTCCTGACCGCTGCCCCGTGAGGTGAGCCGGTGCTCAGCTGGTCGCTCGCGCCTCGTCGTTGGCTGCTTTCTGCGAAGCATGCGAGAACAGGAACCACGAGATGACGGCACTGGCCAAGGCGATGCCGGCAGCAACGGCGTAGCCGCGGCGGAAGCCGGCGACCCCGCCAGCGGTCAAGCTGGCTGCCGCGACCCCGGACATCACTGCGGCACCCAGAGAGGCGCCGAGCTCGTGGAACGTGCTGAGCAGACCTGAGGCGACACCCGCCTGATGGTGTTCGACGGACCCCAGAGCAGTGGCGGACGCGACAACGAACAAGGCTCCCAGCCCTGCCGAGGCAAGGCTGACGGCGATCACCGTCGTGGCCGTGCTTCCGGCAGCCGCCGCGGCGAGCAGGCCCGCGGCGGCGACGAGCAGACCGGACACGGCAAGCGTGCGGGCGCCGAGTCGACCCATGGTCCGGCCGGCCGACTGCGCGCCGATCATCGTCGCGACGGCCACGGGCAGGAACAGCAGCCCGGTCGTCAGGGGCCCGTGTCCGGCAGCCTCCTGCAGGAAGAACGTCCCGAGGAAGAAGACGGCAACCATGATCGCTGTCCCCACGAAGAGGACGAACGCTCCGGCGAGCACCGGTGGGCGGGCCACCAGCCTCGGGTCGACCAAGGGATGTGCGGCGCGGTTCAGCCAGACGGCCAGGCCGAGGAACAGCAGGAGGCTGAGGGCAAGCAGCGCGAGAAACCGCGGCGACGTCCAACCGCTGTCACCTGCATCGATGAACGCGTAGATCAGCAGCCCGGACGCGGCCGTGACGAAAGCAGCCCCAACAAGATCGAGGCGCCCACCCGTCGTGGGGGCGGGCATCGACGGCAGCACCCGCGGCAGGACCGCCAGGACCACCGCTCCGACAGGCAAATTGATGAGGAACACCCACTCCCAACCGGGGCCGGCGGTGATGAGCCCTCCGAGCAGCACCCCGAGCGCTGCGCCGACTCCACCGAGAGCCGACCAGATGCCAAGGGCCCGGTTCCGCTCCTCGCCGTCGAAGAGCCGCACCACGAGGGACAGCGCGGCGGGTGACATCAGTGCGGCCCCGAGGCCTTGGCCGACCCGGGCCGTGATGATCATGCCTGGCGCCGTGGCCAGTCCGGCGACGAGGGAGGCAAGGGTGAACAGACCCAGCCCGGTGAGCACGATCCGCCGAGGACCCACGAGGTCGGCGAGCCGACCGCCGGTCAGCATCAGGCCTCCGAAGGCCAGCGTGTAGCCGCTCATCACCCAGGTCAGGGCGTCGCGGCTCATGCCCAGATCCGCACCGAGCTGCGGCATCGCGACGGCCACGACGGTGACGTCGAGGATGAGCATGAGATTAGCCACGGCGAGCAGGCCGAGGGCTCGCCAACGCATTGGGTGAGGGGAAGTAACAAGGGTGTCGCGGGTCTCGTTCGTCGTTGTCATACTTCGCTCCATAACTTGAACTCGGGTGTTCAAGTTGAAACCTAAGGAACGTGTACACTTCTGTTCAACTTGTTTTCACAGGAGATTCCCGGTCATGACTGACCCAGCGGCCGAACAGGCGCCGACACGTCGGGCGGACGCGGTTCGCAACCGCGCAGCGATCCTCGACGCGGCCACGGAGTGCCTGGCCCGCGACCCCGACGTCAGCATCAAGGACATCGCCCGGGCCGCGGGGGTGGGCCGCGTGACGCTGTACGGTCACTACGAGTCCCGGGCCGCACTGATCGAGGCGGTGGTCGATCGGGCGATTCGCCAGTCAGATGCCGAACTGCGCGGGGTGGACCTCTCCGGCGATGTGCGAGAGGCGATGGCCCGCCTCGTCTCGGTGTCGTGGGACCTGACGCACCGCTTCGGCGCGCTCGTTGTCGCAGCCCAGCGAGACCTTCCGTCAGAGACGTTCCGGGCGCTCCACGAGGCGCCCGCAGCCCGGGTAGAGAAGCTGCTGATGAAGGGTCGCAAGCGCGGCGCCTTCCGGACGGACGCCCCTGTCTCGTGGCAGGTGATGGCGAT
Source organism: uncultured Actinomycetota bacterium (assembly GCA_963826445.1). Taxonomy (GTDB): domain Bacteria; phylum Actinomycetota; class Actinomycetes; order Actinomycetales; family Dermatophilaceae; genus Intrasporangium. The sequence continues at coordinate 219,130 of CAWGXD010000024.1, read as the reverse complement.
GCAGAGCCTGCTCCACGGCGCAGTCGACGCGGTCTATCGGGGAGAGCTCCAGGCCGAGAAGGGACGTGAGCTCGTCACGTCGACGGTGCTGGCCGTGCTCGAACCGCCTGGCCCCGCGTGACCCCGCCCAAGCGTGTGGCGCGTTGGGAGCGCGAGCGAGCTCAGCGGCATACGGCCACAGTGATTGTCGTATGCCGCTGGGCTGGCTTCGCATCACGCGTTGCCACACGCGAGGGCTAGGTTGGATGCATGCTCATCGCCGAAGACCTGCTGCTCCTGCTGACGAACGACGACACGGGCAAGCTGGCAAAGTCGGGCACCGAGGTGGACGTGGCGCTCGGCGGCGCCGTGCTGGTCGAGCTCACCCTCATGGGTCGCGTCGATGTCGCCGACCCGCGTGAGACGGTGCGCGTGGGGCGACTTGTCGTCAGGGATTCCACGCCCACGGGCGACGCCGTGCTCGACGAAGCCCTCGCCACCATTGGCGAGAAGGAGGGCAAGAAGCCCAAGAGCGTCGTGGCGCGACTCGGCAAGGGAGTGCGGGCCACGCTCTACGCGCGCCTCGTCGAGGATGGTGTCCTGCGTGCGGAGAAGGGTCGGGTCCTCGGCATCTTCCCGACCGACCGGTGGCCAGCAGAGAACGCCAACCACGAGACGTCGGTCCGTGCCGGAATCGCTTCGGCCCTGCGCGACGGCAGGACGTCGGATCCGAGAACGGGTGCGCTCATCTCGCTCCTGCTCGCGCTGAGGGCGGCACACAAGGTCATGGAACCTTCCTCGGTCGGGCTGTCCGAGCCTGAGATGAAGGCGAACGCCAAGGGGATTGCCCAAGGAGATTGGGCTGCCAAGGCGGTCCGGCAGGCCATCGACAGCACGCACGCCGCCATCATCGCGGCCAGCTCCTCCGCTGCGGCGGCCGGAGGAGGCGGCGGCTCCTGACCGGTGCTGTCGGATCGGGGCGGTGGCGTTCGTAGTAGGGGTGAGTGGCCGCCCGGACGGGCGCCCCAGGACCACAGGAGTTGACCCGCGATGCAGTACTTCGTTTCCGTGATCGACGACAGACCAACTCGGCCACGTCGGACGAGATGGCCGCCATCGACGTGTTCAACCAGCCGGCTCGAGGCCGAGGGCCACTGGGTCTTCGCCGGTGGGTTGGCGGCGCCGAGCTCGGCCACCGTCATCGACAACCGCGGCGGGGAGGCGATGGTCACCGACGGGCCCTTCCTGGAGTCGAAGGAATACCTGGCCGGCTTCTGGATCATCGGGCCCCTGATCTCGACGTGGCGCTCAAGCTCGCTGCCGCGGGGTCGAAGGCCTGCAACCGGCAAGGTCGAGGTGCGACCGTTCCTGTGAGCGTGGTCGACGTCGGGGAGGCGATCACGCGGGCCCACCACCAGGAGTGGGCTCGGCTGGTCGCGACCCTGACGCGGCGCTTCGGTGACCTCGACATCGCCGAGGAGGCGGCGGCCGAGGCGTTCGCGACCGCCGTCCAGCGGTGGCCGGCCGACGGCGTACCCCCCAACCCCGGCGCCTGGCTGACCACCACCGCCAACCGCAAGGCCATCGACCGGATCCGGCGCGAGAACAAGCGCGACGACAAGCAGAGGGAGGCTCAGATGCTGTCCGAAGACGACCCGCCCGAGCCTCTTGGCGCCATCGACGACGAGCGGCTCCGGCTGATCTTCACCTGCTGTCACCCGGCGCTCGCGATGGAGGCCCGCGTGGCGCTGACGTTGCGCATGGTCGGCGGGCTGACCGTGCCCGAGATCGCCCGCGCCTTCCTGGCGCAGGAGAGCACCGATGGGGCAGCGGATCACCCGCGCGAAGGCCAAGATCAAGGCGGCCCGCATCCCGTATCGGGTGCCGTCGGCGGAGGACCTCCCCGCGCGGGTCTCCGGCGTGCTCGCCGTCCTCTTCCTCGTCTTCAACGAGGGCTACCTGGCGACCGGGCCCGACACCGATCCCGTCCGTCACGACCTGACCGCCGAGGCGATCCGGCTGACTCGGCTGATCCGTGCCCTGCTGCCCGAGGACGGCGAGGTGGCCGGGCTGCTGGCGCTGATGCTCCTCACCGAGGCGCGCCGGACCGCCCGGGTCTCGGCGAGCGGCGAGCTGGTCCCGCTCGCCGAGCAGGACCGCGGCGGCCTGGGACGCGGCGCTGGTCGCCGAGGGCCACCGGCTGGTGCGCGAGCGCCTGGCCGCCGGGGTGGCTCCGGGCCGCTACCAGATCCTCGCGGCGATCAACGCCGTGCACACCTCCGCCCGCGACGTCCGCGACACCGACTGGTCGCAGATCGTCGCCCTCTACGACCAGCTCGTCCGCCTCGACCCCTCGCCGATCGTCGCCCTCAACCGGGCCGTCGCGGTCGCCGAGCTCGACGGCCCCGAGGTGGCCCTGGCGATGGTCGACCACCTTGGGGACAGCCTGGCCGGGTATCACGCCTACCACGCGACCCGCGCCGACCTGCTCCGCCGGCTGGGCCGCAGCCAGGAGTCACGCGCGGCGTACGACAAGGCCATCCAGCTGGCGGGCAACACCGCCGAGACGGCCTACCTGACGCGCCGCCGCGACCAACTTCGGTAGCCGCCGGTGATCTCTCCGATCGCCGATGCGGTGGCCAACCGCCCGCTTGGATCTCCGGGACGAGGTAGATGTATGAGGCGACGACGTCGAACAAGGGACATGCTCAAATCCGGAAGGAGATCGTCCGGAAATGGGCTCTACAGTGCCGGGCATGACAGAGATCGGAACGGATTGGCGGGTGGTCGATGGCGTTGCGACGGCATGGTTCGACGCGCCTTCGCTGATCGAGGGGGCTGCGCTGGCCGGGCGCATCGTGGAGCTGTCGGCCGAGATCGTGGTCGACCTGCGCGCGACAGGCATGCGGGTGCGCCTCGACTCGGACGAGCACGCCGAGGCGGTGTCGGCGGCCGCGCGGGATCTCGGGCTGGCCGCGAACCCTGCCGTGCTGCAGCACCTGAGCGTCGTGTTCGAATCCGCGAACCCGTCTGTGGTGAGGCGGTTCTGGCAGCGCGTGCTCGACTACGCGCCTGGGGAGGACGGCGGTTTGGCGGATCCGTTGCGGCGCGACCCCGCGATACGGATCCGGCAGTCGACCGAGCCACGGCCGTTGCGAAACCGCATCCACCTCGACGTGGTGCGGCCGGCCGCGGCGGTCGAGCAGGCGAGTCTTGGTGAGGCATCGGGACCGTTCGGGGTCTGTCACACCGACCCCGACGGCAACGAGGTCGACCTGGTGCCGGGCGCGGCGCTCGGCGAGAGGATCGGGACAGCCGACTGGCAGGCGGTGTTCAGCGCGATGGCGTGCTACCGCATCACCTCGCCGACGCAGCAGCGTGACCTGGCCGCCGCAGCAGCGGCGCTGGCCGACGACACGGGCTTCCCGCTGCTGGTCGACCTGCGCCCCGGGCTCGTGATCATCGACAGCGGTAAGGACCAGTGGGAGGACGACGCCCACGGCCTCGAGCTCGACTTCACCGACCTCGCCGGAAACCTCCAGACCGCTGCCCGCGAACTCGGGGCCACTGCGGATCCGGGGCTGCCGCGCTTCGCTCAGCTCTTCCTCGACGCCGCCGACGTCGCCGCGGTCCGCGCGTTCTGGGTCGCCGCACTCGGATACACCCACGACCGGCGAGCCGGGGTCAGCGACATCCACGATCCGCGGCGGCTGAACCCGGTGCTGGTGTTCCAAGAGCTCGACGCTTCGGAGACGGAGCGGCGCCGGCAGCGCAACCGCATCCACTTCGAGCTCGCTGTGCCGTCGGACCTCGCGCAGACGCGCCTCGCCACGACCGTCGCAGCCGGTGGCCGGCTCCTTGACGAGTCGGAGGATCGCTGGCGGGTCGCCGACCCCGAAGGCAACGAAATGGTGATCGTCAGTGGGGCATGAGCTCGCGTTCGGCTGAGCTCCACGTTTTGCGGTTTCCCTCAACGAGCTCCGGTCACCTGGCGCCATTGCGACCCCATAGCCTCCAGCCAGCCGACGGCAGATGGCGGAACATGGGCCCGCATCGTCGAAACTGGGTCATCCAGCTCGTTGTATGGGTGCAGGGGCCGTAACGCCGAACCTCTGTGTGAGAGGAGTTCAGACATGGCCAGACCGTTTCGATTCGGGGTCGTTGCCCCCGTGTTGACTGACCTGCCGACGTGGCGCGACCGGGTGCGCCGCATCGCGGACAGCGGCTTCTCGACCCTGCTGATGCCCGACGTCCCGCAATGGCAGCCTGCGCCGGCCCCCACGCTCGCGATTGCAGCGGCCCAGGCGGACCTGCGTGTCGGCACCTGGGTGTACGCCTCCCCGCTGCGCCCTGCCTGGAGCACCGCATGGGAGGCGCACTCGCTGTCGGTGCTCACCGAGGGTCGCTTCGAGATGGGCATCGGCACCGGCCGGCCAGGGATCGAGGACGAGCTCCGCGAGCGTGGGATGCCCGTGCTGCCACCCAGAGAGCGGCTGGCCCAGGTGCGCGAGACCGTGGCGGCGCTGCGAGAGCTGGACGGCACCGATGTTCACACGCCGGTGGTCATGGCCGTTCGCGGACCGAAAGCCCAAGCGCTGGCCGTCGACGTCGCCGACACGGTCACCTTCGCGAGCGCTTCCGAGCGACACCCGTGCAGACGTCGCCGGCATGGCGCGCGACTTCCGCGCCGAGCGGGACATCGAACTCGCGCTCCACGTCCCGGTCATTGGCGACGCAGTCGCGCCGTTCATGGCCTCCGCGCGAGACACCGATCCCGCGGCGTTGCGGGAGGCGGACTCGCTGGCCATCCTTCCGGATGACCCAGCTGCCGCTGACCGAGGAGATCCAACGCCGGCGGGAGGAGATCGGCTACTCGTACTTCGTCTTTGGCGCCGACTTCGCCGACGTGTTGGCCCCGATGGTGGCCAAACTGGCCGGCCAGTAGCCCGCGAGATCATTTTCGGCACAATCGTGTCGGATTCGTCTGTCACCGTTCGTGGGGTAGGTGAACGCGGACCAACTGGGTCCGCCAGAGCAGAAGGAGCAGTCGTGGCCGAGTACCTCCTGTACTTCAACCAGCAATGGGTCGGGGATCACACCGCGGAGTGGTTCCGTGGGCGGGGACCGCTCGCCATGGCGGTCGTGAACGAGATGAAGGCGGCTGGGGTGTACGTCTTCGCCGGGGGGCTCGAGGAGGACGGCCCGATCTACAGCGCCGACCCGACGAGCGGCTCGGTGATGATCACCGACGGACCCTATGTCGAGACCAAGGAGTTCCTCGGTGGGTTCGCCGTGGTGGACGTTCCCGACGACGAGGCCGCGAAGATGTGGGCGGGCAAGATCGCGGAGGCATGCGGCTGGCCCCAGGAGGTTCGACGCTTCGGGTCGCAGCCGCAGACCGAGTAACCCATTGCCGTATGCCGCTGAGCCGGCTTCCAGCGCGTCGTCAGCTTCCGATTCCGCTTGGTTCCCAAGCGGAATCGGGGCGCGCGGCTCCACTTTCCCCCGTCCTCGGGCTCTGACCACCTCTCCTCGGAAGAGACATCGAGGGCATACCCGTGGATGAGGATGTTGCGCATACCGACGATCTTGTGGATGTTCGGCACGCGCTTAGCCGTCTCGGGGTCGAGGTTGCGCAGCACCCTCATCGCCTCACCGGCGATCTCGAACTGCCGCTCGACACCCGACCGGAGCAGGAGGTCGCTGCCGTAGTCCTCCCACGTCTTCCCCGCAATGAAGCTCTGGATGCGCTTAGCGGCCGTGACCAGATCCCACAGCAGAGCCGCGGATCTAGGCTGCATACACGTCTTGCGCGGTGCCAAACGCCTCTGCCGCGAAGTACGGGTTCTCGACGGCGTCGGACATCACCAGGTCGACTTTGCGGCCCACGATCCGCTCCAGCTCCTCATTGAGCGCCAGGTAGTTGCCCAGCAAATCGTGCACCGCCGGCAGAAAGTCGACGAGGAAGTCCATGTCGCTGTGGTCAGGATCGAACCGACCCGTGACCGCGGAGCCGAAGACCCGCAGCCGCGCGACCCCGTAACGCTTGCAGGCACCCGCGATCGCCCCACGGTCGAGGAGCGTCTCGGCGTTCATGTTCACAGTGTCCCAGACCAGCACCGATCCCGACACCTGGTGCGTGACTGCGCCGCGACACGGCCACACCGGGCACGACTGGGTGGCGGGGGCGCCTGCGTCCTTTCGGAGCAAGGCTTTCATTGTCGCCCGTGCCCTTGACGGCTAGGTTCACTCGCATGGCGACCAGCTCCTCCATTGGTTTCGCTGCCTCGGTCGGTGGCCTCGCCGGGGCATCGCTGGTGGCGCACCGCGGTGTGCGAGCGGCGGTCGGTGCCGCGCTTGTGGGGGCGGTTGCTCTGGGCGCCTCGGAGGCGGTCGCCAGGGCTCGCCAGAAGGAGGGGGAGATCCCGGCGCTGTGGCAGCGCATCGCGGTGAGTACGCGCGTTGGCGGCGCCCTTCGGCTGGGTTGCCGGGAGATTGACCTCCGCGGGTCCACGGGCCGTCGGCATGGCCACCGGCGCTGTGGTCGGGGCGCTGGGCATCCGACCCCAGAAGGTGGCGATGGGCCCAGTCGTGGGAGCCGCCGTCGGGCAGGCGCTCTCTGGCGGTCCCGCGCCGACGGCCGTGGTGGCGAGCAGCACCGTCCTGGCGTACCGCAGCCTGTCGGCGCTGATATTCCGTGACCAACAGGTCAGCCTGCTGGCCGACAGGGTCAGTGCCGCCGACCTGCCGTTCGTCGTTCCGCGTCCGGCGCGCTCGAAGTACGTCGGTACCGGTTACGTCCGGGAGTTGGCCGAAGAGCTGGGGGCCCGTTACACGGCTGCCGCGCCGGACGCCGGGATCGTGGCCTCCCTCGACGCGCTGGCGGGGCCGCTGTTCGACGCTGGGCAGGTCGACCCGCTCGTTCGGGAGTTCTACGAGCACACCACGCGGTTCGCCCTGGACATCGTCCCGGAGTGGCGGCTGTGGGTCAGGCCGGGTTACCTCCTGTACCGCACCGCGGTCGCGCGCCCGTTGGGCCAGGCCAGCATCCCGATGAACCAGCGCGAGGCCCAGCGCGGGATCCGCAGCCGGATTGACACAGTCAGCGGCGTCGATGGCGCGGTGTCCGTGCGCGGCTGGATCAGGTCGTTCGCCGACGACGACGAGCCGATCATGGTCGGCATCTACACGACCTACACCCACCGGGAGCAGGGCTACGTCAGCGTCGGATTCCCTGTGCCGGAAGGCAGCTTCACCGCCACCCTGCTCCCACGATCACGCTCTGATCGTGGCCTGACACTGACCAGCCGCGCCCGCGACGGTCAGACAGGGCACTACCTCACCTACGTCGACACGACCGCGGACGAGCTCACTGCCCTGGCCGTGCACGGCTTTGAGGAGCAACTCGACGTGTTCGTCAAAGACGGCGCCCTACGCGCAGAACACGCGTTTTGGATGTTCGGATTTCCGATCCTCACCCTGCACTACCGCATCACGCGAAAGATGAATGCCTGATCCCGCAACTCCGCACGACATGACGCTTGGCTCGGCCACCACACACGCGACGTGGAACGTGCGTCTGTCCGCCGCAAACGCCGCGAGGCCGACGACTCCCTCAGCCTCGAATCAGGGGATCGACAAATTGGGTCGTAGAGGCCGCGGACACGCCCAGAAGCTGTTCACTCGATCGGCACCCAGGTTCCATGGGCAGCCGACAGGCAGCTCACGCCTGGGTGCGCAGATAGCGCCCGAAATGCGGCACCGTGAACGCGATCTGCCCTCGCTCGCCGGAGTAGATCAGTCCCTTCTTGATGAGCGCATCCCTTGCGGGAGAAAGGGATTGTGGCTTTCGCCTGAGGATGTCTGCCACCGCTGAGGTCGCGACGGCATCCATCTCGTTGACGATGCCGTATGCCGCTGAGCTCGCTCCCAGCCCGTCGTGACCTGAGTCGTCGGGCTGGGTGCCGCTCGACCGGATCAGGGCGGCATCGGCCATCGCCCTCAGGTACTCGCGCTCGGCCGGGGTCGCGCGCTCGAAACGGGACCCGAAGAAGCCGACAGCCAACTCCGACTCGGCTTCGGGCGCGGCGACGCGGATGTCCTCGGCCGAGATCGGGGACGTGGGCGCGACGTCCCACACGACCTTGCCGTAGGCCTGGATGAAGTAGGGGTAGCCGGCCGTGACGGCGTACATCGCCTCGAGTGCCTCGGGAGCGAACGCGCACCCCTCGTCGGCAGCCGGACCCGACCAGCGCCTGGTCCGCCGCCTCGCGAGGGAGGCGGTCGATGCGTTGGTAGCGAAACAGCCTCTCGGAGTAGGACTTCGATGCGGAGAGAACCGCCGGCAGATGGGGCAGCCCGGCGCCGACGACGATGAGGGGCAGACCCGACTGCGAGATCTCGTGGCAGGCGGCGCAGAGCGCGGAGACGTCCTCCGGGTCGAGGTCCTGCATCTCGTCGATGAAGATGGCAGCTCCCTTGCCGACGTCGGCGGCGAGCCCGCCGATGTCGGTGAAGAGCTCCACGAGGTCGATCTCGATGTCTCCGGAGTCCGCGCGGCCGGCAATGGCGGGGACGTCGATGCCCGGCTGCCACTTGTCCCGCAGCTTGGCCCCTGTCGGCGCGTCCCGCAGCGCGAAGGACTTGATGATGCCGAGCACCTGGTCGACCTCGGTCGCCGCGGGGGTGGCCCAGCTCGCGGACTGCCTGGTGCGCGGCGGCCGCGAGCGGCCGGCGCAGCCGCTGCTCGGGCCGCGCCTCGAACTTGCCGGTGCCCCAGTCGGCCCGCACCGCCGACGACGCGCAGGGCGTTGAGCAGGACCGTCTTGCCGACGCCGCGCAGACCGGTCAGGACGATCGACCGCTCCGACCGGCCCGCGCGCGATCCGCTCGAGGACGACGTCGAAGGTGCGCAGCTGCTCGTCGCGGCCGGCCAGCTCGGGCGGGCGCTGCCCCGCGCCCGGCGCGTACGGGTTCGTGATCGGGTCCACGATCGGAGGCTATATGCGTCTCTACCGAAAACCTGAGACATTCGCATACTCGCCAATTCGTGTCGCGCCAACCCAACCGCCCACCCGACCGCGGCGGCACACGAGAGCAAGCCCAGCGGCATACGGCATGGTCTTGGGGCGCGAAAGCGCCGTTCCGCACGGTCAGGGGTGGTCATGCGGAACGGCGCGATGCGACTATAACGCGCTTTCGCAGCACGACGTCAACGGATCTGGGAGATTTCGAAGACCTCGTCGGGCGCGGCGATGGCGTCCTGCTCCTGCGACGAGGAGCATCTCGTCCGCTTCCCGCGGCGTGGGTGCGCTCCAGCACGGCATACATCGTCGCCGCCGTGCGAGCGAGCGCCACCTGCGGACCGTCGGTCAGGTAGTGCGCGAGGAAGACCGCGGCCGTACGTCGCCGCCGCCGCGTGACCGTCATCGGGCAGCATCGGCGTCGTCACGACCCAGGCGCCCTCGGCGGTGACGCACGCCATCTGGATCGAGCCCTCAGGGGTGTCTCGCGTGTAGCGCGATCGTGACGAGCACGACGTCGGGCCCGCGGCCCCGAATTCGTCGGCAGCCTCGACCACCTCCTGCTCGGACCCGAGCGAGCGCCCGACGAGGAACTCGAGCTCGAACTGGTTCGGCGTGACGATGTCGGCCCGCGGCACGACCTGGTCGCGCAGGAACTCCGGGATGCCCTGGGCGGACGAAGAACCCTCGCCCCACGTCGCCCATCACCGGGTCGCAGCAGTAGAGCGCAGCCGGGTTGGCCGCCTTGACCCGGGTCGACGGCGTCGAGCACGACCTCGCCGACCGCCTCGGCACCCTGGTAGCCCGACAGCACCGCGTCGATCGTCGGGAAGGCGCCGCGCTCCTCGATGCCCTGGATGACCTCGGCGACTCGGTCGGGGCGATGAGCGGCCCGCGACTCGACCCGTAGCCCGTGTGGTTGGAGAAGGTCACCGTCAGCACCGGGTAGACGTCGTGCCCGAGCCGCTGCAGCGGGAACACCGCCGCCGAGTTGCCGGCATGGCCGTAGGCGACATGGGACTGGATCGACAGGATCTTCACCCCGAAACGATAACGGGGACCATTCGAGGCGGGACCGAGGCTTCGACCGCGCCCTACTGCCACCGTCAGAAGTCGGCGTATCGGGCGATCCGGGTGGTGAGGTCGGGATCGGCGCGCAGGGAGCGACCGTCGAGGACGGTGACGAGGGCGGGTCCACGGCCTGACGACACGAGCCAGAGGCCGTCCGCGGTGTAGAGGTCCTCGATCGGGACCAGCTCGTAGCGGGTCTCGACACCGTCCTCGCGCGCCGCCCCGAAGATCGCCTCGACGGTGACCGACGCGAGGATCCCCGTGGCCCCGGTCGGCGTGCTGAGCAGGGCCCCGCCTCGGGCGACGAGGAGTCCCGAGGTCGGCCCATCGAGGGCGTAGCCGTCGGTCGTCGTGAAAATGACGTCGTCTGCGCCCCGCCGCCTGGCCTCGCGAACCGCAGCGACATTGACGACGTAGGCCAAGGTCTTGACGCCCCCGAGCAGCCACGGCGCATCCGCGAACGCGTCCGACGGATGCCCCTTGGTCAGGGTGACCGCGGTGATGGGCCGTGGGTCGCCCACGGGAAGTGCCGGCCCTCGGTGCGAGATGGTGGCGAAGGCCGTTGGCCCCGCGCCAACCCACTCGCGACCGCGCGTGAGGACGAGCTTGAGGACCGCCTCTCCCGGAGTCGACCACGCGGCCAAGGCCTGCTCGACGAGCTCCCGCCACTGCACATGGGACGGGTTGCCGATGTCCATCGCGCCAGCGGACCGGTCGAGCCGGTCGAGGTGCTCGTCGAGGTTGACAGCCGTGGCTCGACCGGTCTCGTCGGTGAAGACGCGGAGCGAGTCGAAGCAGCCGTCGCCCCGGGTCAGGCCGAGATCGTCCGCCGTGACGACAGGTTCGTCGGGATCGACGACACCCCGGCCGAGGACGGCGACGACGTGTGGCACCTCGGTCATGACGAAAGGCTCCCATCACGACCCGGGCAGTCGCGAACTGCCCGTTCAGTTGTGGCTGGTCCTCGTGTCAGGATGGCCATCATGAGCATTCCGTCCGACCGCCAGAGCGAGGTGCCGGTCACCACCGTCGAGCACCTCGCCGACGACGCTGTCATCGTCGACGTCCGAGAGCCGAACGAATGGGCCGCAGGGCATGCCCCGAACGCCATCCACATCCCGCTCGGGGAGCTGCCCTCACGCCTCGACGAGCTTCCTGACACCGACGACACGGTTGGCATCGTGTGCCGGAGTGGTGGACGGTCCTCCCGCGCAGTGGCGTGGTTGACGCAGCAGGGCTTCGATGTCGCCAACGTCGAGGGCGGCATGCGCGCCTGGCAGGGCGCGGGCAAGCCGCTCGAGGGAGAGCACGGGGACGGTTTCGTCCTCTGACGGACCGCTCGGCAAGCCCCGCTCAGCCGGGTCACTTGAGCAGCTTGGACATCCGCCGATCGGCGAGCGGCTTGCCGCCGGTCTGGCAGGTGGCGCAGTACTGCAGGGACGTGTCGGCGAAGCGACACCTCGCGCACGATGTCGCCGCACTCCGGGCACGCCTCGCCGGTGCGCGCGTGGACCCGCATGCCGGCGCGTTTGGCGTCCTTGAGCTCCTTCGCCGGCTTGCCCGACGCCGTCGCGACGCGCACTTGACAGCGTGTCGCGCAGCGCGGCATACGAGCCGGTCGACGACCTCGGGCGTGAGCGTGCCCGCGATGGCGAAGGGGCTGATCTTCGCGACGTGGAGGATCTCGTCGGAGTAGGCGTTGCCGACGCCGGCGATGAACTCCTGGTCGCGCAGCAGCCCCTTGATCTGGGTGCGGCGGCCGGCGAGCATCGCCCGGAAGCGCTCGAGCGTGAAGTCGTCGGCCAGCGGGTCGGGCCCCAGCCGCGCGATCCCGGGCACCTCGGCTCGGGTCCGTGACGATGTAGGCCGCGAGCGACTTCTTCGTGCCCGGCCTCGGTCAGGTCGAAGCCGGAGCCGTCGGAGAGCCGGACCCGCAAGGCGATCGGCGACTTGCCGGGCCGCAGCACCGTCGCCGGCAGCTGGTCGCGACCAGCGCAGCCAGCCGGCACGCGCGAGGTGGAAGACGAGATGGGTGCCGTCGGCGTCGATGTCGAGGAACTTGCCGTGGCGGTACACGCCGTCGATCGGCGCACCCTCGAGCGCCTGCGGCGGCGGGTTGAACGTCTTGAGCACGCTGAACGAGGCGAGCTCGACCTTCGTCGATGGCGAGACCGTCCGTCCGCTCGGCGAGGAAGTCGACGAGCGCCTGCACCTCGGGCAGCTCCGGCATGCGCCCATCCTGCCAAACGAACCATGCCGAGAGGGCAGTGCAGCCCCCGCACCATTCCCGCCGCGGCTGGCATAGTGCGGCGCTCGTCCGCCGGGAGCCGCACTTTTCCGACCGTGGCTGGCATAGTACGGCGGCCTGCGCCACATGGGATCCCAGCCTGCCGCGCACTTGGTCGAATGTGCAGTACGCGCCGACATGAACTGCACACTCGACGGTGAGGGGAGGGAGTGGGCGCGCGGACTTCACACTCGACGCAGGGGTCAGGGAGTGGGTGGGCGCGAGGGCTGCTCACCCGCCGCGATCGGCTCGCCCGCCATGCCGGCTTGCTGGAGCAGGCGCAGCAGGCCGTGCCCGTCCGTGGCCAGCAGCGTCGGGACGGTCCGGCTGGCCCAGCCTCGCTGCGGGCCCTCCGCTCGACCGACCGGGTGCGAGAGCACCTGCTCGGTCGGCGTCAGCTGGCGAATGCAGATGGCGCTGACCTTGTCGGGGCGTGCCTCGGCGAACTCGGCGTAGAGCTGTGGGTCGTGCTGGCCGTCGTCGCCGACGAGGAGCCACGAGATGTTCGGGAAGTCGCGGGCCAGGCGGTGCAATGAGCTGCGCTTGTGCTCCTGGCCGCTGCGGAACCACCCGGTGTTGGTCGGCACCCCAGTCCGTCATGAGCAGCGGGCCCAGCGGATAGCCGCTCTCGACGAGGAACCGGTCGAGGGTCGGGATGACGTTCCAGGCACCGGTCGACACGTAGACGATGGGCGCGCCCGGGTGGGCGGAGAGCAGCCGACGGTACATCGGCGCCATCCCGGACACGGCATGCCGCGACTTGCCGCTGCGGACGAAGGTGTTCCATGCGGCGATCATCGGCCGCGGGCAGCATCGTCGTGATGACGGTGTCGTCGATGTCGCTGACGATGCCGTAGGTCACGTCATCGCCGACGATGAAGACGTCGGCCGGGACCGGGTCGGTGCCCTGCGCCGCGACGACGACCTGGCTGCCACCCCGGCTCGAGGCCGTGGTCGTGGGCCACCACGTCGATGTAGCCGCCCCGGTCGGACCGCCCGTACACCTCGCGGTCGCCGATCGTGACGACCACGGGCACACCAGCCGCCGGGGCCGTGACGAAGACTCGCCAGCCGCGGTTGTAGCGCCGCGGGGCAAGGGCACCCGTCGCGTCCTGACGTTCGGGTGGACCGGCATGGCCGCGGCGGCCGAGCACGATCCGTGCGAACACCCGCACATAGGTGCTCGTGCCATAGCCGATGTGGGTGATGACTCGGTTGCCCCATCCCCGCCCGCGGAGGACCCGCTCGACCTGCTCGTTGAGGGCGTCCTCGATGATGGCGGCCGCGTGCGGTCGGGACATGTCGCCAAACCTACTTCACGGCCGCGCCGCGAACATGCTTCGCCCGCAACGTACGGTGGTGGGCATGCGCCGCGGACCCTCGACCCACCGCACCATCTCGGCGGCTCTCGCCCTCGTCCTCGCGACGAGCCTCACGGCAGGCTGCTCCCTCTTCCAGTCCGAGCCCGACCCGGCCGAGGCCGCGCGTTCACTCGCCACCGGGCTCGCCAAGGCCGACCTCTCCGGACTCTCGCTCTCCGGGAGCACGCCGGAGCAGGCAACCAAGTTCGTCACCAAGGCGTACAAGGACATGGGCAAGCTGCGTCCGGCGGTGACGGTCAAGAGTGTCGCCAACGACGAGCAGGGCACTGCGGCGACGGCGACGCTCCAGACGACTTGGGATGTCCCCGAGACGGATGAGGACTGGAGCTACGACACCGAGGTGAGCCTGAGTCGCGTCGACGACGTCTGGCAGGTCCGGTGGAGCCCCGCGCTCGTCGCTCCGGATCTCGCGGTCGACGAGACCCTCGACCTCGCCAAGAAGTGGCCGCAGCGGGCCGACATCGTCGACCGGTCCGGGAACAAGCTGATGACCGAGCGGGAGGTGGCCTACGTCGGCATCGACAAGACCAAGGTCTCGGGCGAGGCAGCGACACGCTCGGCGACTCAGCTCGCCGCGATCGTCGGCATCGACGGCAAGGCGTTCGCGGGCCGGGTCGCAGCGGCGGGCCCGAAAGCCTTCGTCGACGCCATCACGCTGCGCGTCTCCGATCCTGCGCTGGCGGACAACATCGACCGGATCGACGCGATCAAGGGAGCGCTGCGCGTGCCCGCCATGCAGGTGCTCGGGCCCACCCGGACCTGGGCCGCGCCGATCCTCGGCCGCGTCGCCGAGGCGACCGCAGAGCAGATCGAGAAGTCGGCCGGCGCCCTCGAGGTCGGCGACATGGTGGGCCAGAGCGGCCTGCAGCTCCGCTACGACGAGCAGCTCCGGGGTCAGGCCGGGATCGCGGTGCACGCGGTCAAGCACGGCGCCGACGGCTCGGTCATCGACAAGCGGGAGCTGTTCGCGCAGCCGTCGCGCGAGGCGGAGCCGCTCCAGCTGACCCTGGACGAGCGGGCACAGACCGCCGCCGAGGCCGCGCTCGCGGACCAGACGAAGCACCCGACGGCGCTCGTCGTCGTCAAGGCCTCGACGGGCGAGGTGCTCGCCGCAGCGGTCGGACCCGGTGCAGACGGTGCTCCCCTGGCCCTGGCGGGCAAGGAGGCGCCCGGTTCGACGTTCAAGATCGCCAGCACGCTGGCGCTCGTCCGCAAGGGCGCGACGGCAGCCACGACGCTGCCGTGCACGGACACGCTCACGGTCAACGGCCGCGTCTTCGGGAACTACAGCAAGTACCCGTCGTCACAGCTCGGCGACATCTCGCTCGAGCGGGCCCTTGCGTACTCGTGCAACACGGCCTTCATCAGCCAGCACGAGAAGGTCGCGCAGGACGACCTCACCCGGGCAGCCGAGTCGCTGGGTATGGGCGAGGACCTCGACCTGCCGTTCACCGGCTTCCTCGGGTCGGTGCCGGCCACGGACGACGCCGTCGAGCACGCCGCGTCGTTCATCGGCCAGGGTCGGGTGGAGGCCTCGCCACTGACCATGGCACTCGTCGTCGCATCCGTCATGAAGGGCGAGACTGTCCGGCCTCGGCTCATCGCCTCCGACGAGCCGCTCCCGGCGCCGGCGACCCCGCTCCAGCCTGAGGAGGCGGACGTGCTGCGCCAGACGCTCCGCGCCGTCGTCACGGAGGGGAGCGGCAGGGTGCTCCAGTCGGTCGGTGTCGAGTACGCCAAGACGGGCACGGCCGAGTTCGGGACGACGAACCCGCCCAAGACGCACGCCTGGATGGTGGCGGGTGTCGGCGACCTCGCCCTCGCCGCTTACAACGAGGAGGGCCCGAGCGGATCGACGCATGCCGCGCCGTTCATCGTCGACTTCCTCAAGGCCTACGCCACCGAATGACTCTGCGACTCTGCTGACTCTGAGTGACTCTGCGTGACTCTGAGTACCGGTCGCCGTCACGCCAGCGAACCCCGGCACTGTCAGAAATTCACCGTAGCGTTGCAATCCACCACGCGGGATCTCGCGCGCTTTGCCCCCCGATGGACCATAGTTGTCGACATGGGGAGGACGCGTCTGGCGGCCGTGATGGCGGCGCTCGTGGTCGCGCTCGGTGGCTGCGCTGCCGGCGCGCCCGCCAACAACGGGACACCGACCCCGATCGACTCCCGGCAGCCCACCCGCACCTTCGCCGGAGGTGCCATCGGAGATGCGACCGACCCCATCATCGGCCCCGTCTTCCCCCTCACGCTCCGTCGCACGGGGGGCGTCGCCGGCTACGACGACACCGTCATCCTCAAGGCCGACGGCACGGTGCTGGTCGCCACCAGGACGATCCACGGCCGCGAGTGCCAGCTGAGCGGCGCCCAGCAGAAGCACCTGCTCTCCCTGCTCAGCACGCTGCGGCTCGTCGATGTCACGCCGGCCTCCACAGCAGGTACCCCTGGGGGCACGGTCGACGGGTCGGCCCCCGGTAGCGACGACGAGACCTCCAACGACGCCATCGTCATCGACATCACCGACCACAAGCTGCGGCCGCTCGACCTGAGCGACCCATCGCTCGGTGAGGTGGCGGGCCTGGTCGGAGCCCTCATGGCCGACGTGACACTGTCGACCCCGGCCGCTACCGAGTGCACGACCCCGACCAGCACGGTCGCCAACTGACCGCCGGAGCACGTCGCCACCTTCGCGCCCGGGTCCCCAACTGGCGGCCAGAACGAGCCCGACCTCGCCCGGTCAGGACCCCGGTCCCCGTCTGGCGGCGGGACGTCACGACGGGTCGGCGCGGCGCCGGGCCGCCTCGAGCTCCGCAGGTGTGTCCACATCGACCGCAACGTCAGCCACGTCCGGGACCTCGATCCTCGGCACCTCCCCCAGGAGCCGCCGGACGCTGACCCCCGCAGGCCTACCCACCGCCGCCAGTCGCAGCCGGAGCAGCTCGCTCGGCCACGCACTGCAGAGCCAGTTCGGACCGGACGACGACGTCGTGACCGCCACCCGGTCGTGCACCGCAGCCACCAGGACCGACACGTGCTCACGCGTCAGGAGCGGGAGGTCGCCAGCCAGCACCACGACGACGTCGGGTGCGCTGGGACCGAGCTCAGCGGCATACGGCCCAGTCGTGAAGCAGGCAAACCCGGCGGCGATCCCGGCAACGGGTCCCCCACCCGGCGGATCCTCCGAGACGACGCGCGTGCCCGCGGGCACCCCCTCGGCGCTGCCGACGACTATGACCGGCCAGCCGGCGACGGCATCGAGCACCCGCTCGATGATGGGTCGGCCGCCGACGACGAGGGCCGGCTTGTGCCGACCCATCCGCGAGGAGGCGCCGCCCGTCAGGACGATCGCAGCGGCTCGGGGCGAGGATGGCGGCACGCTCGGAGTCTGGCACGGCGTCTGGCAGGCTGGTCCATGGGACGGGTCACGGTAGCGGACGCAAGGTCACGTCGATCGACCGTCGACGACCGCGCGGCGTACGACGCGCGCCGACACCGCTCATCGTCGAGGAGCCGCTCGAGCTGCGGGTCAACGGCACCCCGCTCACCGTGACGATGCGAACGCCCGGGCACGACATCGAGCTCGTGCACGGCTTCCTCCTGTCGGAAGGGCATCATCCGCGTCGGCCGACGGACATCGACGCTGGCGCGCTACTGCGAGGGCGCCGTCGTCTCGGGCGAGAGCGGCTTCGACGAGAACACCTACAACGTCATCGACGTGACGCTCGCGCCCGGCGTCGCGCCTCCGGCCGTCGGCGATCGCGCGCACTTCTTCACCAACGTCGTCGTGCGGGGTCTGCGGCAAGGCGAGCATCGAGCAGCTGCGGGCGCAGTCGGCCGTTCGCCGTGCGCGCCGACGCGACGGAGTTCGCCGGCCGAGGTCGTCGCCGCGCTGCCGGACGCGCTGCGCGCCGAGCAGCGCTCGTTCGACAAGACCGGGGGGCTGCACGCGGCCGGCCTCTTACCGCCGGACGGCGAGCTGCTCGTCGTGCGCGAGGACGTCGGCCGCCACAACGCGGTCGACAAGGTCGTCGGCTGGGCGCTGCAGGCGGCGCGGCTGCCGGCGTCGGGCTGCGTGCTGTCGTGTCGGGACGCGCGTCGTTCGAGCTGACGCAGAAGGCGCTCATGGCCGGAGTGCCCTGTCTCGCCGCGGTTTCCGCGCCCTCGTCGCTCGCCGTGGAGTCGGCCGCCGATGCGGGGATGACGCTGCGGGCTTCGTCCGCGGCACGACGCTCAATGTCTACTCGCGACCTGACCGCGTGGTGACCGGCTGACTACGCTCGGCGCATGGGCATCTTCGCGATCCACTACACCTATCCCGCGGACATGACGGAAGCGTTCAAGATCCGCGCCGAGCATCGCGAATGGCTGACCGGGCTGCCGGGGCTGCGCGTCGCGGGGATGTACCACGAGGCTCACGACGAGTTCTCTGAGGGCGAGGAGACGGTCGAGGAGCCACCGAACGGCGCCCTCATCGTCGTCGAGGCGAACTCCCTGAACGACGTGGTCGAGGCGTTCGAGGAGGACCCGTACTGGCTGGGCGGCCACGTGCTGCGTCGGGTCGTACGCGAGTGGAACCCGCCCCTCGGCCCGTGGGTGGCCGACGCCAGCCGGGGCAACGCCTGAGTCGCCTCTGATTCAGAGCGGGTGGACGACGACGTCGTCGCCATCAACGAGCTGGTCGACCCCTTCGGGCACTTCGATGAGCGCGTTGGCCTGCGCCAGGCCGCAGAGCTGGCGACCGTCCGCCACGGTGACCGTGCCGTCGCCCGCGAGCACAGCCGAGAGGAACTGCACCTTCCCTACCCGGGTGTGTCGCTTTCTTCCGAGGTATGCCGCTGAGCTCGCTCCCCGGGTCGGCGCGCCGTGCCGCTCGTCCAAGGCCGGTCGCACAAGCATCTCGAAGGACACGAAGGCGCCGACCGGCGTCCCGGGTAGGCAGAGCACCGGCGTGTCGCCCCACCGGCCGAGGCCCTGCGGCCCGCCCGGCTGCATCGCAAGATGGACGAAGCTGAACGACTCGCGCGGCTCGCAGACCTGGCGGACGACCTCGTACGCGCCCGCGCTGACGCCACCCGTCGTGATGATGAGGTCGACGTCCGGCGCTGCCGAGAGCTCGTCGAGGAGGGCTGTCAGCAGGTCCGGGTCGTCGGTGCACGTCTCGACATGCGTCGGGACACAGCCGGCGGCGGTGGCGAGCGCAGCGACCATGTCGGAGTTGGACTCGTGGATCCCGCCGCGGCCCGGGTCCTCGCCAGGGACCGTGAGCTCGGCGCCCGTCGCGACCACTGCCACCCGGGTTGGCACGTGGACGATGGCGCCGACGCAGCCGGCGGAGCGGGCGAGTGCGATGAGGGCCGGTGACAGGAGGTCGCCCGCGTGTGCGACCGGCATCCCCGCTGCGATGTCCTCGGCGCGGCGCCGGATGTGCCGATCGGGCTCGACCGCTGCGGTGAAGGTGACGGTCTGCGGGGCGCGGCCGGTGCGAGCGGCGTCGGTCTGCTCGACGGGCACGACACCCACGGTGCCGACGGGCAGACGGGCGCCCGTCATGACCCTCGCGGCCTGGCCCGGCTCGAGTCGGAAGCGCGCCGCGTCTCCCGCGGCGACGTCTCCCACGACCGCGAAGGTCAGCTGGTCGGGGCTGACCGGCGCTGCTGCGTAGCCGTCCATCGCCGAGTTGTCGAAGCGGGGCAGGTCGTCGACCGCAAGGAGCGGCGCGGCGAGGCGCCGCCGGTGGGCGTGACGATCCAGGGCGAGCGTCTCCGTCGCCGCCCGCCCGATGACCGCACGGAGGGCGATGCGGTGATCGGCGACGGACGGGTGAGCCACGGAGCCAGTCTGGCGCACGGCTGGGGGGTCGGTTGGGCTGGGGGCGAGCTCAGCGGCATACGCCATGGTTGTGCCCGTCGGCTCAACTCGCGGGCCGGCTGCCGAGGTGGAGGAGGCAGGCGCCGGGCTCGGCGAAGGCCTCCAGCTCGACGCCCTGCGGGTCGCCGCCGGCGGCCTCGAGGACGCCTTCGACCAGGCCGAGGTGGACCCGGCAGACGACCTCGGGGTGGCGACGTGCCACGTCGAGCATCGGGCACTGGCGCAGGCGAACCACCGGGGGGCGGTCCTCGGGGTCGAAGCCCAGGGTGTCGAGCACCTCTACGACGGTCCGCTCGGGGTCCTGCTCGCGGTGCTGGTCCGCTGCGGGCGAACCGACGAGGCCGCGACCCCAGCCACGCCCCAGACGGGCCATGTCCCCTGCGACGTCGCCACCCTGTGCGGCAGCGTGCTCGGCGAGCACCGCTGCGAGAGAGGCATATTCACCTACCGATGAAGCACCTACACCGGGTCGCACCGCATAGCCCCAGCCCGGGCGCCCGCGGCCGGTCGGAGCGAGTCGGGACCGCAGCGCCAGTCCGGCGTCGACGAGGCCGTCGAGGTGCTCGCGGGCGGTGTTGACGTGGAGCCCGAGCAGCTGAGCGAGTGCGGCGATCGACCGTGGCTCCTCGTCGAGCGCCTCGAGGACGCGCCGGCGCTGCGCCGACAGCGAGGCCACCGCATCGGCCATGCCGGTGCGGGACGGCCTCGGACCCCAGCCCTCGTTCTTTTCCACGTTAATCACCGTTTAAAATGTAGTTCGAGGTCGGGCCAACCGCCAAACCTCGGGCCATCCGGCCCAATGAAAGCGCCTACCTTTCAAGGAGTATCCCGTGACCGAACTGCACCTGACCGAAAAGACTCAGCATGCGTGTGGCTGTGGCTGCAGCGACGAGGGTGTGCCGACGCTCGACGTCACGGTCATCCCCCACGCGATCCGCCACGCGACGGTCTTCGGGGCCTTCAGCGCCATCCCCGCTGGGGGCGCCCTGAACCTGGTCGCGCCGCACAACCCGCTGCCGCTTCTCGCACAGCTGCAGCAGCAGTTCGGCGACATCGGCATCGAGTACCTTGTGGAAGGTCCGGAGGCCTGGACGCTGCGTCTCACGCGCACGGCCTGATCAGACCCCGGAACGACCCGTTAACCAACACGACGCGACGGAGGGTCCTGGCGATGTGCAGCTACTGCGGATGCCGATCGATCTCGCTGGTCGGGCGGTTCATGGACGAGCACGAGGACATCGTCAATGCCGCCGGGATCCTCCACCGCGCGTCAGACGGGACCGACTCGCACGGCGTCCGCGAGTCGCTCGAGGAGACCATCGCGCTGCTCCACCCGCACACGACCGCCGAGGAGCAGGGAATGTTCGCCGTGCTCCGGCGCAACCCCGACTTCACCGACCACGTCGAGATCCTCTGCGCGGAACACGCTGCGCTCGACGAGCTGGCGGAGCGGATTCGAGCGGGGGACACCGGGCTGATCGACCGCTTCGTCAGCGAGCTGCGCGACCACATCAACAAGGAGGAGAACGGCCTGTTCCCCGCCGCGGCCATCGAGATGGACGGCCCGGACTGGGAGGAGGCCATTACCCGCACGCCCGGCGGGGTCGCCCACCCCCATGGACGGCCGGACCACGCCCACGCGGCTGACCACACGCACGACCCCGACCACGCCCACAGCGCGGACCATGACCACGCGGCCCACACCAACTGAGGTCGGGCTGACCCGGAGCGAGCGGCTCGACCGGCTGCCGTTCAACAGCCAGCACCGGAGACTGCTCGTCGGGTCGGGCATCGGCTGGGCCCTCGACGCGATGGACGTCGGGCTCATCTCGTTCGTCATGGCGGCGCTCGCCCAGCAGTGGGCGCTGACGCCCACGCAGCTGTCGTGGATCGGCTCGATCGGCTTCGTCGGCATGGCGATCGGCGCCTCACTCGGGGGCCTGCTCGCCGACCGGATCGGTCGCCGCAACGTCTTCGCCGTGACGCTGCTCATCTACGGCCTGGCGACGGGTGCCGCCGGGCTCTCGACCGGACTGGCCATGCTCATCGCCCTGCGCTTCGTGGTGGGTCTGGGCCTCGGGGCCGAGCTGCCCGTGGCGTCCACCCTCGTCAGTGAGTACGCACCGACGCGCATCCGCGGTCGGGTGGTCGTCATCCTCGAGGCCTTCTGGGCGGTCGGCTGGATCCTCGCCGCGCTCATCGGCTACTTCGTCGTACCGGCCTCCGAAAACGGCTGGCGATGGGCCCTCTTCATCGGGATCGTGCCGGCGGCCTACGCGCTCTATGTGCGAGCCAGGCTGCCCGAGTCGGTCCGCTTCCTCGAGAACAAGGGCCGAACCGCCGAGGCGGAGGAGGCGGTTCGTGCCTTCGAGTCCGCCTCGGGCATCGAACCCGTCGCGTCGCCCGCGGCCGATCCGGTACCGCCTGCGCGGTGGTCCGAGCTCTGGTCGGACGGCCTGCGTCGCAGAACCGTGGCCCTGTGGGCTGCATGGTTCGGCGTCAACTTCTCCTACTACGGTGCGTTCATCTGGATCCCGAGCCTGCTCGTCAGCCAAGGCTTCTCACTGACCAAGTCGTTCGGCTTCACCCTCATCATCACCCTGGCGCAGCTGCCGGGTTATGCAGCCGCGGCGTTCCTCATCGAGGCCTGGGGGCGCCGCGCCGACCCTCGCCACGTTCCTCGCCGGCTCCGCCATCTCGGCCTACGCCTTCGGGCAGGCCGGCAGCGAGGCTGCGATCATCGCCGCCGGCTGCGCGCTCTCCTTCTTCAACCTCGGTGCCTGGGGTGCGCTCTACGCCGTCACGCCGGAGGTCTATCCGACGTCGTTGCGCGGCACGGGAGCAGGCTCCGCCGCCGCGTTCGGGCGAATCGCCTCCATCCTTGCGCCGCTGTCGGTCCCCTGGCTGCTCGGCCTGGGCGGCACCGCACTCGTGTTCACCGTCTTCGGCGTGTCCTTCGCCCTCGCCGCCGCGGCGGCCCTCGCCCTCCCGGAGTGGCGGGGACGCGCACTCTCTCCCTGACCCCGGTTGGCCCCATCTCGGTTCGAGGGCCTTCCGTTCGTCCGGGGTCATGATCGACAACCGGCAGTCGTTGGATACCTCGAACCGATGACCTCGTAGGGTGGCGATGTGGCCGATCCTGGAACAGCTGATGTGCTCGTCGCCGATGGCCTGGTGCGCCGGTTCGGGGACCTGACCGCGGTCGACGGGGTGTCCTTCCGGATCGGACGGGGCGAGACGTACGGCCTGCTCGGCCCCAACGGGGCCGGCAAGACGACGACGATCTCGCATGGTCGGCCGGCCTCTCGCGCCGACGAGCGGCGCCGTCGACGATCGCCGGCGAGCGGATGGACGCCGTCCGCGGTGGCCCGAAGCGGCACATCGGCCTCGTGCCGCAGGACCTCGCCATCTACCCCGACCTCACCGCGCGCGAGAACCTCACGCTCTTCGGCCGCGCTCTACGGGATGCGCCGGCCCGGAGCTGCGCGACCGAGTCGACGAGGTCCTCGAGCTCGTCGGCCTCACCGAGCGCGCGCAACGACCGGATCAAGGAGTTCTCCGGCGGGATGAAGCGCCGGCTCAACATCGGCATCGGCCTGCTCCACCAGCCGAGCTGCTCATCCTCGACGAGCCGACCGTCGGGGTCGACCCGCAGAGCCGCAACCAGATCCTCGAGACGCGTGGAGCGGCTGCTCCGTCGAGGGCATGGCCGTCCTCTACACGACCCACTACATGGAGGAGGCCGAGCGCGCTCTGCGACCGGGTCGGGATCATCGACTCGGGCAAGCTCCAGGCCGAGGGATCCCAAGACGAGCTGATCCGGCTGACCGAGGGTGCAGACCACATCCGGCTCGCCGGCAGCGGCGACACCAACGCGGCGGCGGACACCCTGCGGGCGTTGCCGGCCGTCCAGCAGGTCGTCGCGGACCGCCACTCCCTGCAGCTGACCGTGACCGATGCGCCGACGGCCGTTGCCGAGATCGTGACGAGCGCGACTGCTGCCGGGATGACCCTCGCCGACGTGGAGATCACCAGGCCGGACCTCGAGTCGGTCTTCCTCCATCTCACTGGCAAGGCCCTGCGGGACTGAGGGGGATCCGTGCGAGAACTGTGGACGATGACGCAGTACGACCTGCGTCAGCGCATCCGTGACAAGTCCCTCATCATCTTCTCGATCATCGTGCCGCTCGCGCTGATGTTCGTCCTCGACCTCGTCCTCGGCGACCTGACCAATCCCCAGCTCCAGCCAACGACCGTGGCGGCCTCCGTGCCGGCGGGTGACCAGCTCGGGGCAGCGCTCGTCGACGTCGTCCGGTCGCTCGATGGGGTCGAGGGCATGGACATCACCGTCCAGGATGCCGCAGCCGATCAGGTGCACGAGCTCACCCGAGACGGTCGCGTGCAGATCGGTCTCATCGTGCCGGAGGGTTTCAGCACCGCGCTGCAGCAGGGCAAGGCAACGGACGTCACTGTGGTGTCGGGTGAGGGCACGGGCATCGAGCAGTCCATCGTCACCTCCGTCGTCGAGTCGACGGTCAACCGCTTCTCGGCCGGGGCGCTCGCAGCAGCGGCCGGCGCCCAGTCGGGCCTCGCGCCAGCGGAGCTCGCGGCCATCGGGCAGGAGGTGGCGACGGCCAAGTCGACCGTCACGCTGGCCCACGGCACGGCCTCCAACGAGCAGCTCTCACCCACCGGGGCGCTCGTCGCAGGCCAGGCTGGGCTGTTCCTCCTGTTCACCGTCGGCTTCGGTGTCACCGCCCTCGTCGCCGAGCGGGAGCAGGGCACGCTGGCCCGGTTGAAGTCGATGCCGATGCCGTCGTGGACCATCGTCACGGCCAAGGCCCTGGTCAGCTTCATCCTCGGCGTCGTGGCGACGGCCATCCTGCTGACCTTGGGTGGCCGGCTGTTCAACGTCAACTTCGGCTCGCCCGTCGCGGTTGGCGTCCTCATCGTCGCGGCAGTGGTGGCCGCGACGTCTCTCATGTTCGTCATCGTGCGGGTGGCCCGGACGGCCGAGCAGGCCAACATCGCCCAGTCGATCATCGCCCTGGTCCTCGGCATCGCCGGTGGCGCCTTCTTCACCATCACTGCGAGCGGCTGGGTCGGCACGGTGATGGACCTCAACCCGGTCTCGGCCTTCATCCGCGGTCTCGGCATCACCTCGGGCGGCGGCGGTCTGGGAGACATCGGCACGCCGTTGCTCACGCTGCTCGGCTTCACGGTCGTCGTGCTCGTCATCGCCCGGCTGATCCCCGACCGGGGGGCCGCCCAGTGAGGGCCGTGCTCACCATCACCGGCGCAGAGCTGCGTCGCTTCCTGCGCGACCGGTCCAACATCTTCTTCGTCTTCATCTTCCCGTTGCTGCTCGTCGTCGTCATCGGCGCACAGTTCGGCAGCTCTGCCAACACCGGGCGCGTCAGCATCGCTGGAGAAGACGGGCCGCTCCGCCAGGCCATCGTCACCGAGCTGGAAGCGAGCAAGTCGACCGTCGCCTTCGGCGACTGGGACGACATCGTCGAGGAGGTCTCGAGGGGTCGCACGACGGTCGGCCTGCGCTTCCCCGACGGGTCCAACGCCGCCTTCGCGGCTGGCCAGCCCGTGGAGCTGGAGATGCTGCCGAGCTCGCAGTCGGCGTCCATCGCCGTGCAGCAGACCGTCCGAGCGGCGGTCGACAAGGTCGAGCTCGACCGGGCGCAGATCGCGGCGCTCGTCACGCGCGGCGTGACAGCACCGGCGGCCGAGAGTGCCATCGCGGCAGCGCGCACCCAGGTCACCGCGCCGACGGTCCACGTCGAAGACGTCGACGAGCTGGCGCAGGAGTTCTCCGGTCTGGGCCAGTTCGACCTCGGCGCGTCGTCGATGGTGCTGCTCTTCACCTTCCTCTCGTCGCTCGCCGGATCGGCCACCCTCATCCAGGCGCGCCGGCAGGGCGTCATCGCGCGCGCGTTGGCGGCGCCCGTCTCGAACACGCAGGTCCTCCTCGGTCAGGCGGGTGGTCGCTTCACCATCGCCCTCTTCCAGGCGGTCTACATCGTCGTGGCGACCGCCCTGCTCTTCGGGGTCGATTGGGGCAACCTCTGGCTGACCGCACTTGTCCTCGTGGCCTTCTCGGCCGTGTCCGCGGGTGCGGCGATGGTGCTCGGCTCGCTCATCGACAACGAGGGCGCCGCCTCAGGGGTCGGCGTCGGCTTGGGCCTGGTCATGGCTGGCCTGGGCGGTGGGATGGTCCCCCTCGAGCTGTTCAGCGACACGATGCGCACCGTATCCAAGCTGACTCCGCACGCGTGGGCCTATGAGGCCTTCGCCGAGATCCAGCGACACGACGGGACGCTGGTCGACATCCTCCCGCAGCTCGGCGTCCTCACTGCCATGGCTGCCGTCGCCCTGCTCGTGGGCGCATGGTTGCTGCGCCGCAGCCTCGCCCGCGCCATGTAGTGGTGCCCTTGGCACGGGGCGAGCTCAGCGGCATACGGCATCCGTATGCCGGTGGGCCGGCTTCCGTGCGGAAGCCGGCCCAGCACTGTGTGTCCCCGTCGTCCGTCAGGCCTGGGGCAGGCGGTGGTGGACGTCCTCGCTCATCCGCACGATCGACAGGTAGAACTCGAGCGTCATGCGGATGATGGCGAGGTAGATGATGAGGAGGATGGGTCCCAGGATGAGCACCGCGAGTCCGGTTCCCGCTCCTTGGGCAAAGCCGACGAAAACCCAGAAGAGCCACGCGATCCCGAGTGCGATCGTCGCCAGCAGATAGACGAAGCGGACCAGCTTCGGGGTGACGAAGTGGGTGAACGTGAAGTCGAACAGCGCCGGCAGGAAACCCTTCGTGTCGCGGGCCGCGCCCAGGGCACCGTCCATGGATGAGCCCGCCTGCAGTCGTGTCGCGGACCGTGTGGGCTCGGGTGACGGCGATGGGGCCGTCGAGGACGGGATCGGTGTTGTGGGGTCTACGGGCTGGCCGTACGACGGTTGTGACCCCTGTGTGTCGAACGGACCGGGCTCGTGCTGATCACTCATGCTGATTCTCTCCGTTGGGGCTCAATCGGATTCGGATGCTGACAGTCGACGAGCCTAGGGCGCTCAGCGCCGAATCCAGTCGCTGCAGCCGCTCGATTCGAAGAACTTGTCACTCTTCTTGATCGTCACGAGGGCCTGGCCTGACGTGTTGGCGTTGTCGATGATCGAGTCGAACCCGTCTGTGCCGCTGAGGCGAGCCCAGTAGCAGTTGCCGTTCGGCGACGGTTTGGACACGTAGGTGCCGGGCTTCACGTCGACCCCGACCTCGAAGGTGCCGTCGCCGGACATGGCTGCGGCGGCCGCGGGCGGTGCGGCCTTGATGGTCTTTGTCGGTCCAGGCACCTCCACCGTCTCCGTGACAGTGGGTGGGGCGATGGTCACCTCGGAGCCCGGGACAGTCACAGTGGCCGTGACAGTGGGGCTCGCAGCGATCGGGACCGTCTCCGAACCGGCTCCGGCTGCGCCGATTCCCAGTGCGATTAGCGCGGTGGCTGCGTAGCCGATGGCGTGCTTCTTGTTCACGGTTACTTCTCTTTCGTTGATCGAGTCGACTTGGTCAGTGCAGTTCTGCCAGCTCCGCCGCCGTCGGCAACGGCGTAGCCCTCGTCCCATCGGGACGTATGGACACGGCGCTTGTGGCGATGCCGAGGCAAAGGGCGAGAACGGCGATGGTGAGCAGCGCGGCAGGGCGCTGGTCGTTGGAGGCGACCTCCTGCTTGGCGATGAGTTCCAGCAGGTCTCGGGCCGTCCACCCGTTGACGACGGTCTGCTTCGGGGATGAGTCGGCGCTCTTCTGGTTCAGCTCATCGCCGACCATGACGAAGCTGATGTCCCCGGATGTCACGGCATCTCTGGGCGCCAGCCCGAACAGCACTCCGAGGGCTGCGGCAGCCAGGAGCGACCGCACCGATGCGGCGGATCCGCAGGAGCGTTGTGGCTCGTTCTCGCGGCTTGTTTGGCTCGACCGTCTTGGACGTTTCGCTCATGAGTTCCTCCTGATGTCGCGGATGGATGTTGAGTTCTGACCTGGGTGGGCCGGCCGCTCCCCTCCTGTGCGGCCGGCCCACTGGAGGGATCAGGCCACGCCGGCGGCGGACCCGTCCCCGTCGGAGGCGTCGGCGTCGAGCTCGACCGCCTCCAGGGCAACTCCGGCCAAGGCATCGAGAGCCGCCCCCAAGTGGCGCCCAATGCCGGTCTGGACCGTGTTGCACTCCTTGTCGATCGTGTCCGCGCCCTTGCGGATCGATCCGGACGCTTTGCGGATCGTGTTGATCCGCTCGATGAGGCCAAGAGCGGAGCGGATGTGCTCCTCGGCGGTGTCGAGTCCCTCGACGTCGCGCCGTGAGGACGCGGCGATGGCGCTCGTGCGCATGAGCTGCACCACGGTGCGCAGCAGGTCGGCGTCATCGCTGGCGGGGTCGAACGCGATGACCACACGGCGCGATCCGAGGACCCGGATCACCTGGCCCTGGTTCTGCGCGGTCGAGCGCACGATGCCGACGGACGCGGCGGCATCGCGGTTGCGCTCTGCCTCGTCGAGGTAGTCGTTCCAGACGCGCCGGTCGAGGGAGTCGTGCATCTCGACGACAACTCGGGCCTGGCCGCCCGAGACAGTGAGGACCCCGTCACCCTTCTTGCAGTTCCGGATCGCTCCGACGAAACCGCCGGTGCTCGCGTACTCGTCCCCGAGGCCGGCGGCGATCTGTTCCATCACCACGTCGACCTCGGCCTCGAAGCCGCTGCCCTTGAGCGGGGTGACGCTGGCGGTCTTCGCCGCGGCTGCGGTCGCTGCCTTCTGGACCTCGACGGCCTTGGCCAGCTCGTCGACCTTGCCGACGAGGGCGAGGTGGTGCCTGTCCATTGACTCGGTGAGGGCCTTCTGCTGCTCTGCCAACGCTGCCGCCTGCTTGGCGAACGGCGACGTCGGATCCGCCGGGTCGAACTGGCGACTCACCTTGTCGAGCAGCTTGTCCGTCTGCTCGAACGCACGCTCGCCCATGGTGCGGCCGGCAGTGTCGAGCACCGGCGCGAGCTTGGCCAGCAGCTCGGGGTTGTCGCCACCGACGAGGCGCTCGACCTCGTCGCGGAGCGTCTTCGTCGACAGCTCGACAGTGGCGGCGAAGCCCTTGCGACTGGCGGCCTCGGTCTCGGCGATGGCCGTGCGGGCGGCTTCGGCGGCCTTGCTCATCGCCTCGGCCGCGGTGGCTGCCGCCTTGGCCGTGGCATCGGCGGCCTGGGTGCTCGACTGCACGGTCCGGCTGCCGACCTCGGCGATGAGCTTCTCGAGCTCGTAGGTGTCCTGTGCCGCTCCGGCAGAGGCGATGGCTCGCGCACCCACGGCCAGGGCCTGCGTGACGAACGGCCCGAGCTCGGCGCCGCCCATCTCCTCGGCGGAGACACTCGCCCCACGGGAGCCGGTGGACCAGCGCCGCGCCTCCGTCACGACCTCCGAGTCCGTAACGGTCAGGTGCTCGATGACGACCGCCGGCGTGGCCGGGTCGAAGGACGCCCCGCCGGACGTCAAGGTGCCCTGCTCGCTCATGATGGGTCGTGCTCCTGTCGTCGGTCGTCCGGCTGCAGTCGCTTGCCGGTGACCCGAGACTGTCCCCAACGAACCTTCCGCCTCGAACCAATGCCCTGATAAGCCCGGTTATCAGTGTTCGGTCAGTCGCTGTCGGTGGGAGGCTCTAACGTCTGCGGTGGCAGGGGTGGAATACAACCGCGCAGGGAGGGGGACGGCCATGGCACGAACGTCGACGCTGCAGCTCTCCCTCACCGACATCGCCCGTCTCGCGGAGGTCAGACGCCCCGTCGTCTCGATGTGGCGCAACCGCCCGGTCGCCGGCCACCCGTTCCCGCAGCCGGTCACGAACGACGGCGGCACCGAGCGATTCGACGCCTTCGAGGTCGTCGAGTACCTCACAGCCACCGGCCGCGGCAATGCACAGGTCGCCCGCGAGGATGTCGCGGCACATGCCAGCCTGGCCCTGCCAACGCGGCTGCCCGACGACATCGTCTTCAACGGCCTGACGGCTTTGCTCACCCTGGGCGTTGTCAGCGGTGAACCACTGAGCGACCTCACCGCCGGCGAGATCGTCGACCTCGCCACGACCCACGACCACGACGACATGCTGCTGCTGCGCGAGGTCGTCACGCTCGCCCCCGAGCTCGAGACCTTCGCCGCTCACGCGGATGCGCTCGCCGACGCGTCGTGGTCGCCCGCGGCAGCCTTTGAGCTGCTCCTGGACCAACGGGTCCGAAGGGGAGGTGCCGACCTCTCCGCGGTCGCGCTGAGGCCCGAGGCCGCCGACCTCGTTGCCCGCGTCGCGGTCGCGCTCGTCGCCGAAGCCGGTTGGCAGACGCCGCTTTTCGTCGACGCCAGCGGCAGCGGCGGCGACCTCCTGCTCGCCACGTCCAGGACGTATGCCGCTGGGCTTGCTCCCAGCGTCGCCTCGCCTGCGCTCGACACCCCTCTCGCACGCCTCACCCGTCGACGCCTGCGGGTGCACGACCTGCACCGCGTCGACGTTCGCGGGGACTTGCACGAACCCGAGAGCGACCTCGACCTCGGAGATGTCCCCCGGAACGGTTCGATCCACGTGCTGCACCTGCCCGACGCGACGGACCCGTCGAAGAGCGACGTCGAGGTGCTCGACGCGATCGGCCGTCTTGTCGACCAGCTTTCCGAGGACTCGCGCGTCGTCGTGCTCGGGCCCGCCAGCGCCCTCACCGACCGCCCGTCCTCGGCGGAGGCCGACCGGGCTCGGGACGCGGTCCTGCGCAGCGACCGGCTCCGGGCTGCGATCCGGCTCCCGGACGGCCTCGTGGTGCGGTCGCCGCGTCGCGCCCTAGCGCTCTGGGTGCTGGGCCCTGCCCACCCTGACCTTCCCATCAGTGAACGGTGGACGGTCGTCGGCCTCGCACCAGGTCCGACGCTCACAGATGCCGTGATCGACGACATCGTCGGCGATGTCGTCGCGTCGCTGGCCAGACCGAACCAAGCGGGCCGTCATGCGTACCACTTCGCCCGCAGGGTCGTCACGTCGTACTCTCATCCCCGGCCGAAAGGCCTTGGTCGACAGGGCCGTTCGCAAGGGTTCGGACAGCTCCATCGTGTCGCTGGGCAATGCCGTGCGCGCGGGACACTGCCGCGTCGTGTCCGGCCACCGGGTCGCGGAGGAACACCTCGGCCGCGAGGGCCGACGAGTCATCGGCGTTCCGGAGCTCATCGGTGAGAGCCCGATAGGCGAGCGCACCGTCGACATCATCGGCTTCGCGGACCTCTATCCCGCGGCGCGGTACACCGAGGCGGGCGACATCGTCTTGTGCACGTCGCCGCGAGTCGCGACCTGGATCGACAGCGAGGGCGGATCAGTCGTCCTCGCGCCGGCGCGGATCATCCGGCTCGTCACCGACCCAGATACCGGGCCTCCGCCATTGGTACCTCAGGTCGTCGCAGCCGACATCGAGGCGGCCCAGGGGCGCGACGGTCCGGTCAAGGACTGGCAGCTCTGGCCGCTGCGGCTCGTGCCCCGCACCGAGCGTGATGCCCTCCTGGCCGAGCTCGCACGGCTCGACGCGGAGCGACATGAACTGCTGAATCGGCTCACGGAGCTGGACGCCCAGACCCGCCGAGTCATCGACGAATCCACCCGACCCCAACAGGAAGGACGCTGACATGCCACCGAGGACGAAGGCCGCCGCGACAAGTTCAAACAACACCGCACCGTCGACGATGAAGGAGCTCAAGGACACGCTCTGGAAGGCCGCCGACAAGCTGCGCGGCTCGATGGACGCGTCGCAGTACAAGGACGTCGTGCTCGGGCTCGTCTTCCTCAAGTACGTCTCCGACGCGTTCGACGCGCGTCGTGAGGAGCTGCGGGCCAAGCTCGCCGAGCACGGCATCGAGGGGGAGCAGGCTCAAGCGATCCTCGACGACAAGGACGAGTACCACGGTGAGAACGTCTTCTTCCTGCCGCCGACGGCGCGATGGCAGTACCTGACGGAGAACGCCAAGGGAACTCCTGACCGCACCATCGGCCAGATCATCGACCACGCCTTCGACCTCATCGACGAGCACAACGAGGGCCTCAAGGGCGCGACGCCGCGCGGGTTCAACCGTGAATCGGTGGATCAGCGCCGGCTCGGCGAGCTGCTCGACATCCTCAACACCGCCCGCTTCACCGGCCACGGAGCGAAGCGGGCCAGGGACCTGCTCGGCGAGGTCTACGAGTACTTCCTCGAGAAGTTCGCCCGCGCTGAGGGCAAACGGGGTGGGGAGTTCTTCACCCCGCCCTCAGTCGTGCGGGTGCTCGTCGAGGTGCTTGCGCCGACGAAGGGCCGCATCTACGACCCCGCTTGTGGATCCGGTGGCATGTTCGTGCAGGCCGAGAAGTTCCTCGAGGCCCACCACAAGGACAAGACGGCCCTGTCGATCTTCGGCCAGGAGCTCAACGAGCGGACTTGGCGGATGGCGCGGATGAACCTCGCCATCCACGGCCTCAACGGCCAGCTCGGCCCGGTCTGGGGCGACACCTTCGCTCGGGACCTGCACCCGGAGATGAAGGCCGACTACGTCCTGTCCAACCCGCCGTTCAACATCAAGGACTGGGCTCGCAAGGAGGACGACCCGCGCTGGAAGTACGGCGTCCCGCCGTCCGGCAACGCGAACTACGCCTGGATCCAGCACATCCTCAGCAAGCTCGCCCCGGGCGGCACGGCCGGTGTCGTCATGGCCAACGGGTCGATGTCGACGAACTCCGGCGGTGAGGGCGACATCCGGGCCCAGATCGTCGAGGCGGACCTCGTCTCGTGCATGGTCGCCCTGCCGACGCAGCTCTTCCGCAGCACCGGCATCCCGGTTTGCGTCTGGTTCTTCGCGACCGACAAGACCGCAGGGCGCGAAGGGCTCGACCGACCGCACCGGGCAGGTGCTCTTCATCGACGCCCGTGACCTCGGCTACATGGTCGACCGTGCCGAGCGGGCGCTGGCCGACGAGGACATCGCGAAGATCGCCGACACCTTCCACGCCTGGCGAGGCTCGGAGTCGGCGCAGGCGAAGGGCCTTGACTACGAGGACGTTCCCGGGCTTCTGCAAGAGCGTCACGCTCCAGGAGATCAAGGACTCCGACTACGCGCTCACGCCTGGCCGCTACGTCGGCGCGGCCGAGGCGGAGGACGACGGCGAGCCGATCGACGAGAAGATCGAACGCCTTACCAAGGAGCTCTTCGCCCAGTTCGACGAAAGTCGCGCGGCTCGAAGCCGAGGTCCGCCACCAACTCGGGAGGCTCGATGACTGAGTCGCCGACTCGACGACCTGCTCGCGGACGATCGCCGACTGCGTGCACTGACGTTGAGCGACGGGTATCGAGCCAGACTCCGGCACGAGTCACGAGGCGACGGCCCCTATCGCTGCGCGTCAGGGTGCACCTACTGATCAAGGGCAGTGGTCAGGTCTGGACGCCGTGTCCGCCGGACGTCTCGTTCAACGGCAAGCTGGGGTCGTAGCGGCGATGTTGTCGATCACGGCCGGGGAACAGCTGGGCCGAAGCAGGTCGGTGCTACCGGCACGCGCCGAGTCTGGACGGCATCCCACGTTAGCTACTCGCGAGTGCTCGATCGATGACGGATTCATGGCGTACCTGTACTACCTATCACGAGGTCCGAGCTTGCAGCGCAGTTGCGGACCTTGCGGACTCGGGACCGACATGCTCCATACCTGAGCCGCGACCAGGTCCTGCTGCGCTTGCCGATCTGCCGCCATCTCAGGAGCAGCGGGCGATTGCGGAGGTGTTGGGGGCGCTCGACGACAAGATCGCCGCCAACGCCACCCTCGCGAGCCTAGCTGACTCGAGTTGGATCGCGTACTATTCGCGCGCCTTGCGGCGGTAAGCGACGATGTCAGGACGGTTGGGTCGTTGGCGCACATCCACGCATGTCGGTCGACCGGCTGAAGTGCCTCGAGGAGCAGGCTTTCGTGGGCGCTGGCAGCATGTCGCCTCGCGCCTGATGCGGATGACCGATCGCGGTCATGGCTCGTCGATGTGACAAGCACGCAAGGCGCGATTCAGGGAGGCGACGTGCCTCGGCAAGCTACGGCCGCCACTGCCACGAGGTTGTGCTCGCTCCCAGCGGCGGGATCTGTTCGACTGGACATTCGGTTCTCAGAGCGAAGCACCGGCTGCTGTCGGGCTTCGTGCTTGCTGCGCGAGCAACCACTGACGTCTGAGCGGTGCATCGGCGGCAAGCGAGCGGCACCGGCGTCATGCCGAGGACTAGCTGCGAAGGACCATCTCGGCAGTCGAAGTCCCTGGCCGGGCCATGCGCGACGTGCCAAGGACTTCAGCGCACGGTGTGTGCAGTCGCGGCAGCGCGTGGCAGCAGTCCTTGAGAGTCGACGCTGGCAGAGACGCGGGATGCGCTGTTGCCGGGGTTGATGTCGGGGAAGATTCGGGTCAAGGACGCTGAGCGCGCTTGTCGAGGGGGTTGTCTGAGATGTCCTGTCAGACTTCGGGGGGATCACCGAGGCGGAGTGGGAGGACGTCGCGCTCGACGCTCTGGCCGGTCACGGCTGGGTTCCTAAGCAGGGCAAGGAGATTGCGCCGGGGACGGGCGAGCGCGAGTCGTGGCAGGACCTCGTCCTGCCCGCTCGCCTGCTGGACGCGCTCCAGCGGCTCAACCCGTCGGTGCCGGTCGAGTACCTCAAGCAGGCCGCGGCCGAGATCATCCGCACCACGTCGAACGACGCGCTGACCGAGAACCGCCGCGACCCACGTCTTCATGACCGAGGGCTTCCGCGGGATCTCGTGGATCGACCACGACGGTATCGAGCACCACCCGACGATCCGAGTGGTCTCGACCGACCCTCGGAGAACGACTGGCTCGCCGTCAACCAGGTCACCGTCCGCACCCTGGAGTTCGAGCGGCGCTTCGACGTCGTGCTCTACTGCAACGGCCTGCCAGTTGTCGGTCATCGAGCTCAAGCAGGCCGGCAGCGAGAACGTCGACGTCGCTGCGGCGCACGCCCAGCTCGCTACGTACGTGCGAGAGCTGCCGATGGCGTTTCGGTTCGCTGTCTTCACCGTCGCAAGCGACGGGGTCGAGGCGCGCTACGGCACGCCGTTCACCCCGCTCAACCACTTCTCGCCGTGGAACGTCGACGACGACGGTGTGCCCTTACGGCACCGGACCGACGCAAGGCCGAGACAACGGCACCGGACTCGACCAGCTCATTGATGGCGTTTTCAACCAGGACCGGTTCCTGCAGCTGCTGCGCAACTTCGTCGCCTTCGACCAGAGCGCCGATGGCCTCGCCAAGCGGATCGCCAAGCCGCACCAGTACTTCGCCGTCAACAAGGCCTTGGGCACGACGGTCGAGGCGGTCAAGTCGCACGGCAAGGCCGGCGTCGTCTGGCACACCCAGGGCTCCGGCAAGTCGATGGAGATGGAGCTCTACACCCATTACGTGCAACGCCACCCGGCGCTGAAGAACCCGACGGTTGTCGTCGTCACCGACCGCACGGAACTCGACGGCCAGCTCTTCGGCGCCTTCAGCAAGAGCCTGCTCCTGCCCGAGTCGCCGGTGCAGATCACGACCCGCAGCGAGCTCCGCCGCCGAGCTCATCGAACGGG
Organism: uncultured Actinomycetota bacterium; assembly: GCA_963826445.1. Classification (GTDB taxonomy): domain Bacteria; phylum Actinomycetota; class Actinomycetes; order Actinomycetales; family Dermatophilaceae; genus Intrasporangium. The sequence continues at coordinate 183,867 of CAWGXD010000024.1, read as the reverse complement.
TCACCGGCGGCATCATCTTCACTACGCTCCAGAAGTTCGGGCTCTCGGCGGAGGAGACGCGCGGCCGGTGAGACGCACCCGCTCCTCTCCGATCGACGCAACATCATCGTCATCGTCGACGAGGCGCATCGCAGCCACTACGACGACCTCGACGGCTACGCCCGGCACCTCAAGGACGCCCTGCCCGGCGCAACCCTGATTGCCTTCACCGGCACACCGATCTCCCAGGCGGACAAGAACACCCGGGAGGTGTTCGGCGAGTACATCGACATCTACGACCTCACCAGGGCCGTCACAGACGGCGCGACGGTGCCGGTGCACTTCGAGCCGCGACTGATCAAGATGACCCTCGCCGAGGACGTCACCGTGGACGACCTCGACCAAGCGGCGGACGAGCTCACGGTCGGCCTTGATGACACCGAACGCGAGCGCATCGAGCGCAGCGTGGCCGTGGTCAACGCCATCTACGGCGCCCCGGCTCGCATCGAGGCCCTGGCGCAGGACCTCGTGGAGCACTGGGAAGCCCGCCGGGCCGTCATGGAGAAGTACATCTCGGGCCCTGGCAAGGCCCTGGTGGTCGGTGCCACCCGCGAGATCTGTGCTCGGCTCTACGACGCGATCGTCGCGATCCGCCCCGACTGGCATTCCGGTGCGGACGACAAGGGACGATCAAGGTCGTCTACACCGGCGACCGCACCGACGCCCCGCCGGTGTCGAACCACGTGCGTCGGGAGTCGCAGAACAAGGCGATCAAGGCGCGACTCAAGGACGAGGACGACGAGCTCGAGATCATCATCGTGCAGAACATGATGCTCACGGGGTACGACTCCCCACCGCTGCACACCCTCTACCTCGATCGGCCCCTCAAAGGCGCCCTGCTCATGCAGACGCTGGCTCGCGTCAACCGGACCTTCCGCGAGAAGCAGGACGGACTGCTCGTCGCCTACGCACCTCTCGCCGAGAACCTGCACAACGCCCTGGCTGAGTACACCGTCGACGACCAACAGACGAAGCCGGTCGGCAAGGATGTCTCCGCCGCCGTCGACCTCGTCCGCGATCTCGTCGGCGACATCGACGCGCTCGTAGCGGGCTACGACTGGCGCAAGGTCCGGGCCGACCGGGCCTCCCGCGGCGACCAGGCGGCGTGGCTCTACACCGTCAAGAAACTCGTCAACTACCTACGCGACCCCGCAACCCCCGAGGTCGCAGTGACATCATCAGCACTGCGGGAGGGCAGGGACGGCGAGGACACGGAAACGCGCTCAGCGGCATACCGCCGATTGGCCTCCCAGCTGGACCGCGCGTGGGCACTCTGCTCCACCACCGACGAACTCGCCGACCTGCGCGGCGTCGTGCGGTTCTACGCCGAGGTGCGCGTGTGGATGGCGAAGTTCGACGCGGCGGAGCGGCAGGCGAGCGGCCAGCCGATCCCCGCCGACATCGAGCGGCTGCTCGGCGCGCTCATCGCCGACAGCACGGAGACCGGCGACGTGCTCGACATCTACGAGGCGGCCGGCATGCCGAAGCCGAGCCTCATGGACCTGGGGCCCGACTTCGTCGCCCAGGCGCAGGCCGCCGAGAACCCGCACCTGGCGATCGAGGCGCTGCGCGACCTCGTCGCCAAGGAGTCGGTCAAGGCGACCGGCACGAACACGATCCGGCAGCAGGCGTTCTCGGACCGGATCGCCGAGCTGATGCGCAAGTACACCAACCAGCAGCTCACCTCGGCCGAGGTCATCGCCGAGCTCATCGCGATGGCTCGTGACGTCGTGGCCGAGTCCGATCGGGGCAAGCGGTTCGATCCGCCGCTCGAGATCGACGAGCTGACGTTCTACGACGCGGTGACCCAGAACGAGTCCGCGCTGGCCATGGGGGAGGGAGTGCTGGCGCAGATCGCCCGGGACCTGGTGCGGGTGATGAGACGGGACGTCCGGACTGACTGGACCGTTCGGGAGGACGTTCGGGCCAAGCTGCGCACGACGATCAGGTGGCTGTTGATCAAGCACGGCTACCCGCCAGACCAGCAGCCGGCTGCGATCAAGCTGGTGATGGATCAGATGGAGGCCATGGCGCCTCGCTATGCCAAGGTCCCCGCCTGATGCAGCCCGTGCGCGCCTGAGCCTGAGCGGCTGGCGAGGTCATCGACTCTCCGCCCTGCGCAGGACCGACTGGAACTGCTTCCCGAGCGCGCGCGGCCCCGCGATTGGGATCAGGGCAGCGATGAGTTTCCCTTTGAAGGAGTTCGGCAGCCGAGTAAGCGAGACGCGCAGGTCGGTGCCCTGCGTTGCAGGCACGAGTTCGTATCGCCAACCACTGCCCGGCCCCCACAGGTTTGAATCAAGGGTGTCGATCGTGACAATGCCGGAGGCAGCGTCCCACGAGTAGCGCTCCCGCTCCCAGCCCATGCCAGTGCCTTCGGTCACCTCCGCCCAGTCCGGACCCTGTCCGTGAACTCTGAAGTGAGCCTCGTCGACGTTCGGCCACCAACGAGACCGTTCGGGGCCGAAGTCAGTGATCACGGCCATGACTTCGCTCGGCGACAAGCTCGTGTGGACAGTGAACCTTGTGGTCGCCATGCGCGTCACCCTCCTCGGTCGCCGGAGCGTCGGCTATCCGTGAACCATCATCCGCTACCCAGCCAGTGCGCCGCGAAGGGAGATGGCGTCAGGCCTCGGCTTCGATGGCGAACGTGTTGCCGTCAGGGTCCTGGAACCAAGCGATGCGACCGCCGCCGGCTCGGGCTGTGATCCCATTCGCGTCGTGCTCGTACTCGTCGTAGCGGACAATCTCGACGCCGAGCGCGGTCAGCTCGTCAACCACCTGGTCGATGTCGTCGACGTACCAGGTGGCCAGTGTCGCCGGTGACTTCCCCGCCGTAGCTGACTGATACACATTGAGCGCAGGGCCGCCACCTGACCCGTAGACCCGGCTGCCATGTGGGATCGTGGCGCTGGGGCCCGAGTGCAGCGCCTTCAGACCGAGTTTGCCCTCGTAGAACGCGACTGCACGCCCGATGTCAGACACCGCGACCGACGCTCTCACGGGAAAATCGCTCAACGGCATGACTGGCCTCCCAAGCCCCAAGGATCGACAGCGACCATTGTCGCCCCAGCGCCACAACTGTCAGTTGGCGTCCTCGCGACACCTCGGTCTCGGCAAGCCCGTGTCCGGCCTCGGCGCTGGCGGCATCGTCAGACCAGAGGGCGGTACGGCCGGGATGCCCCGTCGTACGCGCTGACGCGGCGGTGTGGGCCGCATTGCAACACGGGTCGACCCGTCCACTCGGCCAACTGTCGCACAGCTGACTCGACCGCTTCGGGTTGATCTCGGGATGGCTCGGTGGGTCGCAAGTCCGCTGATCGCGATCTCAGATCCATCAGCCAGAGTGATGCCCGGCCGATCACCAAGCCGCTGACATAGGTCGGCTGGGTGAAACCACGTTCTTTATGCATCGTCGCCCAACGACGCCGGGCAGTGAGAACGTCAGGGCGACAAGCACCACCAGCGGCGGAAGACTCACTTGCCGCACCGGCGGGATCGCGGCATGAGCGGATGCGGCAAGAGTCAGGGCGGGTCCAAGTCGGCGGGACGTATGGACACCGGGAAGGGTCGCTCGGTGTCGAAGGTCTCATCGCCCGACACGTGTGCGAGCTCGGTGAAGCGACCGTGCTCGAGTTGCCATGCGGTCAGAGTCAGTTCGTCGGGATCAATGCACCAGTAGGCCTCACAACCGGCGGCCTCGAGGCGGTCTCTCTTGAGCGTGACGTCGATGCGGCGCGTGCTGGGTGAGAGGATCTCTACAGCCAGAAGCGGAGCCCGGGGCAGTTCTCTGGACGTGAAGTCCCCTGTCGCGGCGACGAGCAGGTCCGGCTGCATCTCGGTGTCCTCAGCGAGGGCGACCGCGAACGGCGCGAACAGGACGGTGAGCCCTTCCGGGCACTGCTGGCGGATCCGTCGTACAGCTCGGCAAGCACGACCTGGTGCCGGAAGCTCCGCGCCGGCGTCACGATGAGGACGCCGTCGATGAGCTCATAGCGATGCCCGTCATCCGGCATCGACCCCAGGTCGGCGCGGGTCAATGGGCGTGACCGCGGCAGGACCGTCATGGTTCCCATGGTGCCTCCTTGATTCCACGCAGACCAGCCTGCCGAACTCGGCATTCGACCGACCACCGCCATCCACAGGCCGGCACTGACTCCTAGAGGCCAGGTCCGGCGAAGCAGGGTACGGCCTGTACTGCCAACTCGAATGAGAGGGCGGAAGGGCTGGGAGGAGGTCCGCGCTGGAGGCAGGTTCAGCGGCATACCTCTTGTTGTAGAAGGGCAGCTCGGGCGCTGGTTCTCGGCAGGCGGAGCGGAACCTGTCCCCGAAGGCCAGCGTCCGGTAGGGAGGTCAACGGACCGCGGGGACGGAGATGACGGCTCGGGTTCCTGGGGCCGCGTCCTCGAGCCAGACGTCACCCCCCGCCTGCCGGACCAGCGCCTTGGTGATGGCGAGGCCGAGGCCCGATCCGCCGCTGTCGCGGTCGCGGCCCTCGTCAAGCCTGGTGAAGCGTTCGAAGACCCGCAGTCGGTCCTCGACCGGCACGCCATGGCCGTCGTCGGTCACCGTGACCCGCACGGTGTGACCAGTCCGCGCGGCGGCCACCACGACGCTCGTCGCGGCGTGGCGCACAGCGTTGTCGACGAGGTTCGTGACGGCCCGGCGCAGGTCTGCCTCAGGCATCGCGGCGCGTATGGTGCCCGGGACGAGCCCAAGCGCGACCCTGACCGGCACTCGGGCCTGGCCGGCGGCCCGCACGACGTCGGCAAGCAGCTCCGCGAGGTCGGCCCCACCACCTTCGTCGGGTCGGCGCGCCGACTCGCGCGGTGACGGCTCCGGCGACGCGTGCGATGACATCCCCGACGCAGCCTGCGCGGCCGCGCTCTCGTCCGCCCGCGCGAGGAGCAGGAGATCGTCGACGAGCGTCGAGAGCCGGTCGACGTCGACGAGCAGGTCCTGCGGCAGGTCGCCCGCCTCGCCGAGCCGCTGGGCCACCTCGAGCTGGGTGCGCATGCTCGCGAGTGGGCTGCGCAGCTCGTGGGCCGCGTCGGCGATGAACGCCCGCTGTTGCGCCGCGCCGCCGTGACCCGGTCGAGCATCGCGTTGAGGGTCGTCGCGAGTGCGCTCACCTCGTCGCTGGTCGGCGGGACCGGCAGCCGCTCGGTCTCGGAGGAGCTACTCGTCGATGCGGGCCGGCACCGCGGCGCAGGCGCCTCCACCGGGGCGAGCGCGGCACCGATGACCCGCCAGGCGATGACGCCGATGACGACGAGCAGGATCGGCAGCGAGATCCACAGCAGCAGCGTGCGCACCGTTGCGGCGCTCCGCTCGATGTCGGTGGTCGGGGCCGCGGCGACGACATCTAGCGGCGCGCTCGCGGGCCGCGCCCGCCGGCACCGCCGCGACCTGCAGACCGCCCGAGAGACCTGACCGGTTGCCGGGCACGACGACCGCTCACCGGCGAGGGCTCGCCGCAGCTCGTCCGGCGTCACGAGAGCGGTGAGCCGGTCGGCCGTCGATGGAGCCGTCACCACGCGACCCTGCGGTCGAGCACCTGGATGACCTGGGCACCCGGACGACCGGGACGGGGTCGGGCAGCCGCCCAGAGTCGACGAGCAGCGCCACCTGCTCCGCACTGGCCCGGGCCACCGCCTCGACGGAGCGGGTCGAGCGAGGCGGTGAGGACGCGTAGAGCAGGATGCCCCCGATCGACGAGCGCGCCTGCCATGCCGAGCAGCCCGACGATCATGAGCCGCGCGCGGATCGCTGGACCGGGCGAACCACCCGAACCCCGGCTGTGGAGGCAGCCGCCTCACCATCGCCCCGGCCTTACGTCTCCACACGACTCCCACGAGCGCCCCGCTCACTGCGCGAGCCGGTAGCCGACGCCGCGGACCGTCTCGATCCGCGTCCCGCCCGAGCTTGCGGCGCAGGTAGCCGACGTAGACCTCGACGACGTTGGCGTCGTCGCGGTCTCCCCAGACCCGGTCGAGCAGCTCCTCCTTGCTGACCGACCGCCGGGTGCGCGCGCAGGAGGTGCTCGAGCAGGAGGAACTCGCGGGGCGACAGCGTCGACCTCCGCGCCGTCCACCTCGACGCGGTGCGTGGCCGGGTCGAGGCGCACCCCGGCGGCCTCGAGGACCGCGGGCCGCGGCGCCGGGTCGCGGCGCAGCAGGGCCCGCAGCCGGGCCACGAGGACGACGAACGAGAACGGCTTGGTGAGGTAGTCGTCGGCGCCGTAGTCGAGCCCGTCGGCCTCGTCGTACTCGCCGTCCTTGGCGGTGAGCAGCAGCACCGGCACCCAGTTCTGCTCCTCGCGCAGGGTCCGCACGACCGTGTAGCCCGGACATCCGCGGCAGCATGATGTCGAGGACGACGACGTCGTAGCCGCCGAACCGGGCCGCCTCCAGCCCGGCCGGCCCGTCCGCGACGTGGTCGACGACGAACCCCTCGGCGGCGAGCCCGCGCACGAGGGCGGCGGCCATCCGCGCCTCGTCCTCGACCAGCAGCACCCGCACCTGCCTCACCATGCCACGTGGTCGAGGCCCGTCGCGCGTCAGCGGGATCCGTCTCAGGACGCTCTCAGCAGCCGGCGGCGCACGATGGTCCCATGAGCATCTTCACCGACCACCCCATGGACCGCTGGGCCGCTCCCGTCGCGGCCGCCGTCGGCGTCATCGGCGCCGACGGCCCTGCGCGTCAACCAGCACGGCCAACGCCGACGCCGGGCTGCCGCCCCGCACCGCCGCCCAGCTGCTCGCCGACGTCCAGCAGGCGGATGTCTCGAGCCTGTCCGGCACGGTCGTGCAGACCTCGACCTCGGCCTGCCCGAGCTCCCCGGCCTGATCCGGCGGCCCGGGCCGGTCCGGCTCGGCGAGCAGCTCGCTGACCTCGCTCGTCTCCGGCACGCACACGTGGCGGGTCTGGCTCGACGGGCCGACCCGCCAGCGGCTCGCCCTCGTCGGCAGCAACGGCGAGTCCGACGTCATCCGCAACGGCACAGGACGTCTGGCTGTGGTCCAGCGCCGACAAGTCCGCCGTGCACCACACGCTCCCCGCGGTCGACCCGTCGCGCAGGCGCACGGCGAGCGCAGCTCGATCGCTTCCCGGCGGCGCACCCCGAGGCTGCCGACGACCGCGCCCGGACGCCCGACGAGGCGGCGGCCGCGCCTCGCCCTGATGGGCCAGGACACCACGGTCACCACGTCGGGCACGGCCGTCGTCGCCGGCCGGTCGGCCTACGAGCTCGTCCTCACGCCCGAAGGACAAGGCCACCCTCGTCGGCTCGTCCGGATCGCCATCGACGGCCAGGAGCACGTGCCGCTGCGGGTGCAGGTCTACTCGACCAAGCGGACGCCAACCCGGCCTTCGAGGTCGGCTTCACCTCGGTCGACTTCGCCAAGCCCGACGCGCGCCAGTTCGCGTTCACCCCGCCGCCCGGCACGACGGTCACCGAGCCGAGCGCCTCGCCGCACCCGCGGACCGCGAAGGCGTCGGGACCAAGCCGCCCGGCTCCGCGGCGAGACCTGCCACGCCCGCCGAAGGTCGTCGGCTCCGGATGGAGCACGGTCGTCGTCGCCACGCTGCCGCCGGACGCCTTGTCCGGCACGAGCCGAGTGGCCCGGTCGGGTCCGTCTCAGCGGGCCCGCGCGGCCAGCTCGGCCGTGCTCGGCTCCTGCCCAGCGGTCTCCGGACGTGGGGCCGCGGGCACCTGCTCGAGGGCACCCTTTCTCGGCGGTGATCACGGACGACGGCCGGGTCGCGGTCGGTGCCGTCGGGCCGGACGCAGCTGTTCTGCGCGCTGGCGGCGAAGTGACCCGACCACTGCCGCTCCGCCGGACGTCCCCCGGGCATCTCGCCGATCTGGACGACCCGGGGACTGACCAAGCGTCTTCGGCGGCAGGGCCGCCGTCGACGGCCTCGACCTCGCCGTGCCCGACGCGGCTGCGGTCTACGGCTTCCTCGGCCCCAACGGCTCGGGCAAGACGACGACGATCCGGATGCTGCTCGGCCTCGTTCGACCCGTCGGCCGGCACGAGCACCCTGCTGGGCCACCGATGCCGCAGCGGCGCACCACAGGTGCTGCCGCGGGTCGGCTCGCTCGTCGAGGGGCCCGCCTTCCACCCCTACCTGTCGGGCCGGGCCAACCTGCAGCGGCTCGACGCGGCCGACCTCACCGCCGACCCGCGCACGGCCAGGCAGCGGATCGACGCCGCCCTCGACCGGGTCGGGCTGCTCGCCGCCGCCGGCAAGCGCTATCGCGCCTACTCCCTGGGGATGCGTCAGCGGCTCGCCATCGCCGCCGCGCTGCTCATGCCGCGCGACCTGCTCGTGCTCGACGAGCCGACGAACGGCCTTGACCCGCAAGGAACTCGCGAGGTGCGCCACCTCGTCGCGTCGCTCGCGTCGGACGGGACGACGGTCTTCGTGTCGAGCCACCTGCTCGTCGGAGGTCGAGCAGATGTGCACCCACCTCGGCGTCATGAGCGACGGGCGGCTCGTCGCCCAGGGCTCCACCGCCGAGGTCCGCGGCGGCCGCGGCCGCGATCGCCCGCGTGCGCACCGACCAGCCGGACCGCGGCCGCGAAGGTCTGTCCGAGCTCGGGCTCGCCGGCGTCGAGGCCGTGCCCGGCGGGGTGCGCGGCAACCCCGGGCGGCGTCGAGCCGGAGAAGATCGTCGCCGCGCTCGTCGAGGCGCGGCGTCGGCGTCAAGGAGTTCACCGTGACCGAGCCCCAGCCTCGAGGACCTGTTCGTCTCGCTCACCGGGGAGGGCTTCGATGTCAGCGGCTGACGCACGGTCCGTGGCATGCCGACGACCCCGACCGGAGCCGGCCGGCGCATCGGCGGTGCCGCCTGGTCGCGCGGCTTCCACCGGCTGCTGCGCTCGGAGCTGCGCCTCATCGCCGGCCGCCGACGCAACCAGATGGGACTGCTCGTCCTCGCCGCGGTGCCCATCCTCATGGCGGTCGCGGTGCGAATCTCGCTCCCCGCGGCGCGGCGGCGGCGGTCCCGACTTCCTCGTCCTCGATCACCTCGAACGGGCTGTTCGTCGCCGCTCGCCGCGCTCAGCGTCGAGATCGGGCTCTTCCTCCCCCTCGCCATCGCGATGCTCTCGGGCGACGCGGTCGCGGGCGAGGCCAACACTCGGCACCCTGCGCTACCTGCTCGACCGTGCCGGTGGGGCGAACCCGGCTGCTCGTCACGAAGTACGTCTCGCTCTGCATCGGCGCCATCTGGGGCGTCGCCGTCGTCGTCCTCGCCGGGCGCCCTCGCCGGCATCGCGCTCTTCGGCACCGGACCGATGCTGACTCTCTCCGGCACGCGAGCTCCCGTTCTGGCCCGGCCGTCTGGCGGGTCGGGCTCGTCGGCCTCTACCTCGCTGCGGGCCTGGCCGCCCTCGGCGCCGTCGGGCTGTTCATCTCGACGCTGACCGAGCAGCCGCTGGCCGCCACGGTCGCGCTGATGATCTTCACGATCCTGTCGTGGATCGCCGACTCGGTCCCGCAGATCGCCTGGCTGCACCCGTGGCTCCTCGTCGACCACTGGATGGCGTTCGGCGACCTGCTGCGCGACCCGCCCTTCTGGGACAACGTCGGCCAGGGCCTGCTGGTCGACCTCGGCTATGCCGTCGTGTTCGGGCTGCTCGCCTGGGCCCGGTTCGCGGGCAAGGACATCACGAGCTGACTCCCGGCGCGCTGGCAGGAGAGCCACCAGTAGGCGGTCAGGAGAGTGGTCCCGGGGTCAGTGCGGCTCCAAGTCGGTGGGACGGATGGAGATCGGGAAGGGACGCTCAGTCTCGAAGGTCTCGTCGCCTGACACGTGTGCGACCTCGATGAAGCGACCGTGCTCGAGTTGCCATGCGGTCAGCGTCAGTTCGTCGGGGTCGATGCACCAGTAGGAATCACGACCAGCAGCCTCGAGGCGGTCTCGCTTGAGCGTGAGGTCGAAGCGGCGGGTGCTCGGCGACAGGATCTCGACAGCCAGCAGTGGCGCGCGGGGCAGCTCCTTGGCCGTGAAGTCGCCCGTAGCCGCGACGAGGAGATCGGGCTGCGAGCTCCGTGTCCTCAGCGAGGGCGACCGCCAACGGAGCAAAGAGCACGGTGAGCCCGCGCGGGCATCCTTTGCGTAGCCGGTCGTTCAGCTCGGCCAGTACCGCCTGGTGCCGGATGCTCGGCGCGGGCGTCACGACGAGGACCCCGTCGATCGAGCTCGTACCGGTGCCCGTCATCCGGCATCGACGCGAGGTCGTCGCGAGTCAATGGGCGTGACCGCGGCAGGACCGTCATGGTTCCCATGGTGCCTCCTTGTCTCCATGCCGACCACCCTGCCGAAATCGGCATTCGGCCGACGACCACCATCCACAGAGAGGCTGGTCGAGTGGGCTCAGCCGCCCACCTCCCGTGGTGAAAGGAAGCCGAGCCCGTTGTCATTGCCCGGCGTTTCGGGTGGCGCACAGCCCGTGAACGGACAGGGGGCAGCTGATCCAGTTGAGCAGGACAACGGCTCAACCTGCTCCTACCGGAACCAGTGCGTGTGGCGCGAGGTCGGCGCGGCCGACGACTACCCTCGCATCGTCCAGTCCGAGCACCTGTACAACTTCAAGGGTCCGGAGCGCCTCTTCCTCGCAACGTGCGGTGGTAGCTGGAACTCCACCGCCCAGGACTACGAGCAAATCAGCATGCTCATCGCCACCCCAGTCGGCCGCGACTGACGGCTTAGGCTCGGTCCATGCCTCAGGTCAGCGCCGACGCCTTCGTGGCCGCGTCGCCGGACGTGGCGCGCGCGCTCGCCGACTCCCAGCCCCTGCCCCCACTGCGCGTACCTCCGCATGTCCGCAACCTCCACGCGTCGTGGCGCTTTCACGCTGAGGCTGACGGCACGCGTGCCATCCACGTCATCTCGTATGCCGCTGGGCTTGGTTTCGTCGCAACGCTCGCTCACGAGCCCACCCAGTGGGTGCTCCGCCGCCAGGCGGCCCGGCGCGTGGAATGGCTGGCGGACGCGGCCCCTTCGCGAGTCGAGGCTGGTTCCGGGTGATGGAGGCGCCACGCTGGATCGACGCGACGGAGATCCGTCGAGCGGTGTCTCCGGATCGCGCTCGTCGCCTCGTGCGACAGGCGCTCGCGGACGGGTTCGATCCCGCCGACGACCCGGAGCGACTCTCGCCGGTCGTACCCGGAGGACAGCTTCTCATCATGCCCTCGTCGACGCAGCACGCCGTCGGGGTCAAGGCGCTGTCGGTGGCTCCGGGCAACCCCGACCGGGGGCTCGAGAGGATCCAGGCGCTGTACGTGCTCTTCGACGCGGACACGCTCGCGCCGTCCATCATCCTGGACGGCACCGCCATCACCTCGCTCCGCACGCCCGCCGTCTCGGCGGTTGCCATCGAGGCGCTCGCTCCGGCAGACGTCTCCTCCGTTGTCGTCTTCGGCAGCGGCCCGCAGGCCGTGGGTCATGTCGAGGCGATCCTCGAGATCCGGCAGCCGGACCAGGTCACGATCGTCGGGCGGGAACTGGGACGAGCCCGCGCGGCGGCACATCAGGTGTCGGCGCTCGGCGTGACGGCGAGCGCCCTCTCCGCGGACGACGGCCACGTGGCTCAGGTGGTAGCCGATTCGGGCGTTGTCGTCACGGCGACCTCCTCGGGGAGCCCGGTCCTCGACGGTGACTGGGTGGCCGACGGAGCCTGCGTCGTCGCGATCGGCTCACACGAACGGGACCGGCGGGAGCTCGACGCACGGCTGGTCGGACGCTCACTCGTCGTCGTCGAGGACGTCGCCACCGCCCTTCGCGAGGCCGGAGACGTCGTCATGGCGATCAGTGAGGGAACCATGACCACGCAGGCCCTGTACCCGATGACACAGCTCGTCACAGGACAGGTGACGCGCGCGACAGACCGGCCGAACGTCTTCAAGAGCGTCGGCATGTCGTGGGAGGACCTCGTCATCGCCGCCGGCGCGGCTCATCCCTGATCGAGGTGCCGCGACGGCGCGTGTGGGGCTGGGTCAGGACGACCTGCGTCTGCCCATGAGCCAGCCGATGACGATGCCGACCACGGCGGCGACGGCGTAGCCGGAGTACCGCTGGATCAGGACCGGCAGCACTGCCGAGCCGAGGTCGAGGGCGTCATCCTCGGCCCCGATCGCTGGCGACGGGCGCCGCTGGGCGGTCGCTGCCCCTGCAGCCGCCTCCGCCTTGGAGCGCTCGACCCTGTCGGCGAGCGACAGCGGAGTCCCCGTCTCGTGGAGCGCCTCGGGGACCGCCTCAGTCACGATCTCGGGATGGCGAGCTGCCTCGGCAGCATCCTGGACCGTGGCCTCTGGCACCGGGGCAGCGGCCGGCTCGCCCCCGAGCTGCTGCTCGATGCAGGCGACGAACTGCCCGAGCAGCTTGTCGGAGACGTCCTGCATGACACCCCGGCCGAACTGCGCCGGTTTGCCGGTCACGGCGAGATCGGTGACGACGTCCGCCCGGGCGCCGCTCCCGTCCGGCGTGAGCTGGATCGTCACCGTCGCGCCGGCGGTGCCGTTGCCCCGCCTGTCCTTGCCCTTCGCCTCGATCACCGCCCGGTGGCCCTGGTCGTCCTTGGCGACGAATGACCCGGACCCGGTGTAGAGCAGGGAGATCGGGCCCGACCTTGACCTTGACCGTGCCCGAGAAACCGTCGTCGGTCACCTCCGTCACGGTTGCACCGGGGAAGCAGCCTCCGACGCGCTCGAGGTCCATGAACAGGGCCCAGGCGTCGTCGACCGACGTCGGCACGGTGAACGAGTGCGTCAGCTCCATCCGGTGATCACCCGCCTGCTGCGGCCAGGACGGCGCGTCGGGTCAGGACCGTGGCCAGGTGCTTCCGGTAGTCCGCCGCACCGTTGAGGTCCGAGGGCGGGTTGGTGCCGTCGGTGACGCGCCCAACAGCAGCACGCACCGCCTCGTCTGTAGGCGCCTGACCCACGAGTGCCTCCTCGACCGCCTTGGCGCGCAAGGGCGTAGAGCCCATGTTCGTCAGGCCGACCCGAGCCTCGGCGATCGTGCCACCGTCCACGCGGACGGCTGCGGCGACCGCGACGATCGACCACTGGTGGCTCACCCGCACGAACTTCTCGTAGTGCGAACCCCAGCCGGTGTGCTTCGGGATCCGGATCTGCGTCAGCAGCTCCCCCTCACCGACAGCCGTCGTGAACAGATCCTCGAAGAAGTCGTCGGCCGCCACCGTACGGGTCGCCGCCACCCGCACTGGCGATGACCAACTCAGCACCCAACGCCAGCACTGGTGCACCGACATCACCAGCGGGGTCGGCGTGGACGAGCGCACCACCGACGGTCCCACGGTGCCTGATCTGCGGGTCGGCCACCGTCGCAATTGCCTTGGACAGCAGGCCCGCGTGAGTGGACACGACCTCGGAAGCGAGCACAGCGGCATACGGCGTCATGGCGCCGATGACGATCGTGTCACCCTCCTCGGAGATCCCAGCCAACTCAGGAATTCGGCCGAGGTCGACCACGACGCCTGGCGTGTTGAGCCGCATGCGCAGGATCGGCAACAGCGACTGCCCACCGGCCAGCACCTTGGCGTCGTCGCCGTGCTCGGCGAGCGCGGCGAGCGCGTCGCCGACGGTCGTCGGGGCCAGGTAGTCGAACGATGCGGGAATCACTGGGCACCGCCTTCCTGCTCGGGGGTGTCTTGGTTGGGCGTGCCCGCCTCGAAATGGGGCTGGGCCTCGCCCGCCGAGTCGACCTGGCGCTCCGCGCCTCCGGACTGGATGGCCCGCCAGACGCGCTCGGGCGTGCACGGCATCGGGACGTCATGCACGCCCATCGGACGGAGGGCGTCGACGATCGAGTTGACCACGGCAGGCGTCGAGGCGATCGTGCCAGCCTCGCCGACTCCCTTGACGCCCAAGATGTTTGTCGTCGAGGGCGTAACTGTGCGGTCGGTGACGAAGCTGATCGTGTCGGCCGCCGTCGGCAGCGTGTAGTCGACGAACGACCCTGTCACGAGGGTGCCGTTCTCGTCGTACTCGGCGCCCTCCCAGAGCGCCTGGGCAATACCTTGGACGAGGCCGCCGTGGACCTGGCCCTCGGCGATGAGCGGGTTTACGACAACGCCGATGTCGTCCACGCAGACGTACTTGCGCATCGACGTCGCGCCGGTCTCCGTGTCGACCTCCATCGCGCACAGATGCGTGCCGTGCGGGAAGGAGAAGGTGACCGGGTCGAACGTCGCCTCGGCGTCGAGGCCCGGCTCGACGTCCTCGGGCAGGTTGTGCCCCGTGAAGCACGCCGTGGAGATCTCGGCGAGGGTCATGCCCTTGTCCGTGCCCTTGACGCCGAAGCGCCCAGCCGTGAACTCGAGGTCGTCCTCGCTCGCCTCGAGCAGGTGCGACGCGAAGACCTTCGCCTTGTCGATGACCTTGTCCGCCGCGAGGACGAGTGCCTCTCCGCCGACGACGAGGGAGCGCGAACCATAGGTGTCGAGCCCCTTGTGGCTGATCTGGGTGTCGCCGTGGAGGACCTCGACGTCCTCGAACGGCACGCCGAGCCGTTCGGCGACGATCTGGCTCCACGCCGTCTCGTGACCCTGGCCGTGGGGCGAGGTGCCGGTCACGACCTCGACCTTGCCGGTGGGCAGCATGCGGATCGCCGCGTGCTCCCAGCCGCCGGCGCCATAGCTGAGCTGCCCGAGGACCCGGGACGGGGCGAGGCCGCACATCTCCGTGAAGGTGGAGATCCCGATGCCGAGCTGGACCGGGTCGTTGCTCTCGCGGCGGCGCCGCTGCTCGGCCCGGAGCTCGTCGTAGCCGAAGAGCTCCTTGGCGCGGGCCGTCGCGGCCTCGTAGTTGCCGGAGTCGTACGTCATCCCCGCCACCGTCGTGAACGGGAACTCCTCGTGCTTGATCCAGTTCTTCTCCCGCAGCTCGAGCGGGTCCATGCCGAGCTCGTTGGCGAGCTCGTCCATCATTCGCTCGACGCCGAAGGTCGCCTCCGGCCGGCCGGCACCGCGGTAGGCGTCGACCCAGGTCTTGTTCGTCAGGACCGTCTGGACGCTGAACCGGTAGGCGGGGAACTTGTAGATCGAGTTGAACATCCACGCTCCGAGCACCGGCACGCCGCCGCCCATGATGGCCACGTAGGCGCCGAGGTCGGCGAGCAGTTCGACCTTGAAGCCGGTGACGGTGCCGTCCTTCCTCGCCGACAGCGTCAGCTTCTGCCACTGGTCGCGTCCGTGGTGACCCGAGAGGAGCGACTCGGAGCGAGTCTCGGTGTACTTGACGGGCTTGCCGAGCTGCCGAGCCACCGCGAAGGCGACGAACTCCTCAGGCGTGGTCTGGAGCTTGCCGCCGAAGCCGCCACCCACGTCGGGAGCGACGACGCGGATCTTGGACTCGGCGACGCCCGTGGTGAGCGCCAGCAGGAATCGGAGGATGTGCGGGATCTGCGTCGCCGACCACATCGTGAGCTGCTCACCGGTCGGGTCGACGACGACGGACCGGGGCTCCATGAACGCCGGGATGAGCCGCTGCTGGCGGAACTCTCGCTCGATGACGACCCCGTCGGAGCGGGCCGCGTCGATGGCCGCGTCGACGTCGTCGCCGGTGCCGGCCTCCTGCGAGTCCAGTGTCCACAGCGCAGACCTGTTCGTGCCGAGGTCGGGGTGGACGAGCACCTCGTCCTTCATGGCCTCCTTCATGTCCAGGACTGCAGGCAGCTCCTCGAGGTCCACGTCGACGAGCTCGGCCGCGTCGCGGGCCTCGGCGGCCGAGCGGGCCACGACGCAGGCCACGATCTCACCGGCGCAGGCAACCCGCTCGACCGCCATCGGGAGGTGCGTCGGGGTGACCTGGTCGGCAGTGATCGGCCACGCATTGGCGTTGACGCCCTGGACGTCCTTGAGGTCCTCGCCGGTGAACACGGCGACGACGTTGCGAGCCGCCTTGGCCTCGTCGGTGTTGATAGAGGCGATCCGCGCGTGGGCGAAGGGGCTGCGCACCATCGCGATGTGGAGCATGCCCGGGAGCGTGATGTTGTCGGTCCAGCGGGTGCGGCCGGTGATGAGGCGCTGGTCCTCCTTGCGGCGTCGCGCCCTGCCGAGCTCGGCGTTGCCGTTCCCACCGGCGACGGTGGGGGTGTCCTCGGTGATCGTCATGACGCCACCCCCTCACGGTCGGTGCCGGCTGGGACTGGCGTGCTCGACATCGCCTCGGCGCCCTGCTTCACGGCCAGGACGATGTTGTGGTAGCCGGTGCATCGACAGAGGTTGCCCTCCAGCCCCTCGCGGATCTGCTCCTCGGTCGGGTTGGGGTTGTCCTTGAGCAGGTCGATGGCCTGCATGATCATCCCTGGCGTGCAGTAGCCGCACTGGAGCGCGTGGCACTCGTGGAACGCCTGCTGCATCGGGTGCAGCTGCCCATCCACCCCCGTCGACGCCAAGCCCTCGATCGTCGTCACGTCGTGCCCGTCCGCCTGGACGGCCAGCACATTGCACGACTTCACGCTCCGGCCGTCGAGGTGGACGGTGCAGGCCCCGCAGTTGCTCGTGTCGCAACCGACGACCGTGCCCGTCTTGCCGACGGTCTCTCTCAGGTAATGGACCAACAAGGTCCGGGGCTCCACCTCGTCGGAGTACTCCACTCCGTCGACGGTCACGGTGATACGGGTCATGTCTTGCCCTCCTGCGGCGCTGCAGATGACGGATCCCTCGAACCGCGGGGATCCACGGGGTGTCACAATCCGGAGTCTTGCCCGCCGTTGCGAAACTGACAACCCTTTGGCCGAATTCATCCCTGGGGGAAGGATGGGCCCATGACTTTCCACGCCGACGACTACCAGGCCGCACGCTCTCGCTACGACTCGATGACCTACCGCCGCTGCGGAGCGAGCGGCCTCGACCTCCCCGTCATCTCACTGGGTCTCTGGCACAACTTCGGCGACGACGTTCCCCTTGACCGACAGCGCGCCATCCTTCGGCGAGCCTTCGACCTCGGGGTGACCCACTTCGATCTCGCGAACAACTACGGCCCCCCGTACGGCTCCGCGGAACGCAACTTCGGCGCCATCTTCGCCCAGGACTTCAAGAGGTACCGCGACGAGCTGATCCTCTCGACGAAGGCCGGCTACGACATGTGGCCCGGGCCGTACGGCCAGGGCGGCGGCTCCCGCAAGTACCTCCTCGCCTCCCTCGACCAGTCGCTCGCCCGCATGGGAGTGGACTACGTCGACATCTTCTACAGCCACCGTTTCGACGAGACGACGCCACTCGAGGAGACGATGGGCGCGCTCGACACGGCCGTCCGTCAGGGCAAGGCGCTCTACGCGGGCATCTCGTCCTACTCCGCGACCCGCACGCGAGAGGCGATCGAGATCCTCGGCGAGATGGGTACGCCGATGCTCATCCACCAGCCGAGCTACTCGATGCTCAACCGATGGGTCGAGGAAGGTCTGCTCGACGTGCTCGGCGATGATGGGGTTGGCTGCATCGCCTTCTCGCCGCTGGCCCAGGGCATGCTCACCGACAAGTACCTCGGCGGGATCCCGGAGGACTCCCGGGCCGCTCAGGGCAAGTCCCTCAGCCCCGACCTGCTCACGGAGGAGGCGCTCAAGCACATCCGGGCCCTCAACGACCTGGCCCAGTCGCGCGGGCAGTCGCTGGCTCAGCTCGCTCTGGCCTGGGCGCTGCGTGACGAACGCGTCACCTCGGTCCTCATCGGCGCCTCGAGTGTCGAGCAGCTCGAGAACAGCCTCGGCGCCCTGGGCGGGCTCGACTTCACCACGGACGAGCTGAACCGCATCGATGAGCATGCCGTCGAGGCCGGCATCAACCTCTGGAAGCGCTCCAGCTCCCACTGAGCCCGGGCGCGGTCCCAGCCCAGCGGCATACGGAAAAGCCTTTGGCCGTATGCCGCTGAGCTCGCTCCCACCGCCACGGCGCCTTCCCACGCGGCCGAGTGGAGCACGTCGCCGGTCGGGTCGCAGATGTGCGGAGCCCCCCGCACGGGGTTCCAGCTGACCCGCGATCTGAGTTGCGACCTGACTGGCGACAAGGGCGACAGGGGAACGGGGTCTCGTTTGGCCAACCCCTAGGCGGTCAGTTCGTCGCGCGCGAGGTGGCCACCCTTGGTTGTCGGCCTCAGCCCTTGATTGGCGAGCACCGCCCATAGCGCATTCCGGACCGCGTCATACAAGACGCCATATGCCCCTTCCGGGTCGGACTCGCACGTCGTGCTGCGGAGTCCAAGTGACGCTGTGCCTGCCCGATGAGGCGGTCAGCGTGTTCTCGGCCCGGCTGTACCCGCTCGAGTTCCCAACCGCGAGCATCCGGTCGATCTCGGCCCGCCCCTGTTCCCACCTCATGGGCTCTCCTCGCCTCCCGGCCAGCGGTGGACCTTCAGCTCGACCATCGGCCGGGATCGCAGGGTCGCCAGGAACGGGTCGTCCTCACCCCGCCAGGTCTCCGCGCGCACGCGCCGGATGTTGACCTCACGGCGCAACACCGCCTCTGCCGCGAGTGCGCACTCATCCAGCTCGTCGCGGTCCGCGTCGCCGATAACGAGCACGTCAACGTCCCCGGGAACAGGCCCGGGTTCGCCGCTGTGCCGGGCAGCCCACGACCCATAGATGAAGGCTCGGTCAACGTCTGGCACTCCCGTCAGACATTGGGTCAGGACCGGTAAGGGTCCGTAGGTGACGGCCAGCAGATCCGTCAAGGGTCCGCTCAGCACCGAGTCCGACGCCGAGCGGACCAGCCGAGACGTACCCATGCGCCGATCGGTCAGGAACCCGGACTGGACCAGCCGGTCAACTTCTTGCTGCACGGCCTTGTCACTGATCGCGGCCGGCGGGCGGCCCGCGCGGCATTTCAGCCGAGGTCCATACCCTCGAGCGGCGCGGCCGGCTTCAGGTCGGGGAGGCGCATCATCCGGAACGAGTTGACGAGTCCGGCCAGCCCGGCCAGCAGCGGCACGAGGAGGGCGACCTGCAGCGAGCGGTTGCGAGCGTCGTCGTTGATCTCCAGGACGGCTGCTTCCACCTCCGGCGGCTGGCCGGTGATCCGCTCCGCCAGCGCGGTGTTGCTCATGACCTGGGCATGGTCCTCGAGGGCGACGGCGATCTGTTGCTGCTGGGCGGGCGGGATCACCGCGCTGCTCTGGGTCAGGTTGGTGAAGCTGAACGACAGGGCGGCGAGCATGAGCCCACCGGCCATCGCGAGCCCGAACGAGAGCCCGAAGGAGCCAGCGGCAGAGTTCACCCCGGCTGCCTCGCTGATCCGCTCCGGTTCGACGGGCGCGAGGGTGTAGTTGTTGAGCTGGGACACCAGCAGGCCCAACCCGGCGCCTGTGATCACGAGCGGAATCGCGGTCGCCCAGCCACTGTTCGCTCGTGGGACGAACGGGATGATGATCGCGATCCCGATGCTGGCCAACAGGAACCCAGCGCGAATGATGGCGGCGGGACGTCGGTCCCCGGCCTTCCGCCCGACGATCACGGCCGCCGCGAACATGGTGAGCGAGAGCGGGGCCAACGAGAGCCCGGCCTGCATGGCGTTGTACTCCAGGGTCATCTGGAAGTAGAGCGGCAGCGCAATCATCGCGCCGCCCAGCGTGATCTGCTGGAGCATCTGACCGGTGACGCCTGCGGTGAAGTTGGCGTGCTGGAACAGATCGGGCTCGAGCAGGGTCACCTGCTGCGCCCGCTTGCGGTGGATGAGCCACCAGGCCAGTGCCGCCAACGCCACGGCTCCGATCGCCATGAGCAGGCCGACGCGCTCGCCGCCCTCCTGCCAGACGAGAATCCCGAGCACGACCCCACCCATGCCGACCACGGAGAGGAGGGCACCGATGAAGTCGATTCGGCGCGAACCGGTGTACGGCACGTCGCGGACCAGCTGGATCCGGCTCAGGACGACCGCGATGATCACTGCCTCGAGCGCAAAGCCGACTCGCCAGGACAAGTAGGTCGTGACGACGCCACCGAGGAGCGGGCCCACCGCGGCGGCGATCGCCGCCGACGCCCCCACCAAGGCGTAGGCCTGCCGCTGCGCGGCCCCGGTGAAGTTGCCGTGAATGAGGGACTGCATGGCCGGCAGGAGCAACGACGCGCCGAGCCCGCCGATGATCGCCCAGAAGATGATGATGGCGGTCAGGCTCTGGGCCAGGGTCATGGCCACCGCACCGATGGCGTATCCAATGAGTCCGAGGACGTACGCCCGCTTGCGCCCGATCAGGTCACCGATCTTGCTGTTGATCAGGATGAAGGCCGCCGAGACCAGTGCCTCGAGCGCGATGGCTGACTGCACGCCACTGGCTGTGGTGTCGAGGTCCCTGACGACCGCCGAGATCGACACGTTCATCAGAGAGGTGTCGACCACGAGGACGAACATCGCCATGGCGAGCAGCAGCATCAGGCGGCGATCTCTGGGGCTCTCCCGTCGATCGGCTGCAGCCGCAGGTTGATCATGCATGAGGACAAACCTCCCCTTGGAGGGAGCGGAGCCGAGACCGTCGTGCTGCGACCGTACGGAACCCGGTCCGTAGCCGAATCACCCCTCGGGGATGAACGCCCTCAGACGTCGCCGCGCATCAGCGCGTTGAGGTCCCCGACGTCACCGAGGTGCCGCAGCTTGTCGGGGTTGATCTGGTTGCGCAGCCCGGCGACGCGGCCGTCGCCGTCGAACTCGACGGCGAGCGTGCCCAACAGCTCCCCCGATGGGCCGATCGTGAGGATTCCCGGCCCGCCGTTGACGTTGGCGGACTCGAGGCGGATACCCAGCAGACCACCCCGCCGCACCAGCCCGGCGAGGAACCGTGCCACGGCCACCGCACCGTGCATCGGTCGGGCGATCGCCGGCGCCTTGCCACCGCCATCCGCCCAGAAGACGACGTCATCGGCGAGGAGCCGCTCGAGGTCCTCGAGCCCACCACCCTTGACCGCCTCGAGGAACGCTGCGGCCAGCTCGTCCCTCCGCTCGGCCGAGGCCTCGAACCGCGGCCTGCCCGCCTCGAGGTGCTTGCGCGCCCGCGAGTAGTGCTGCCGGCAGGCCGCCTCCGACTGCTCGACGATCGTGGCGATGTCCGCATAGTCGTAGCCGAGCGCCTCACGGAGGATGAAGACCGCCCGCTCGTGCGGCGTCAGAGTCTCCATGAGCATGAGCATCGCGACCGACACCGAGTCGTCCAGCTCGACCCGATGGGCAGGGTCGTCCTCGGCGTTTCCGAGGAGCGGCTCGGGCAGCCACGTGCCGACGTACGACTCCCGTCGCATCCGGGCCGAACGGAGCGTGTCGATGGCGAGCCGCGTGGTCACCGTCGTCGCCCAGGCGTCGAGGTTCCTCGGCTCCTCGCCCTCGGAGGCGGCACGGGTCATCCGCAGCAGCGCTTCCTGGACGACGTCCTCGGCTTCCGCGACGCTGCCGAGCATGCGGTAGGCGACCACGAACATCAGCGGTCGCAGCTCGTCATGGGATTCCGCGATGACAGTCACGGGCTCAAGGATTCCACGCGCACTGTCACATAAGGCCGCCCGCGCCTCGTCGGAGGGGACATACAGACACTGAACACCAACAACGAAGGAGCCATCATGCGAGTCCTGCTCGCCGGCGCCAGCGGCGCCCTCGGCCACACCCTCACCCCAGCCCTCGTCCAGGCCGGCCACCAGGTCTTCGGCACGACCCGATCGGGTAACACCGCCTCGATCGCCGCGGCCGGCGCGACGCCCCTGCGCATGGACGGCCTCGACCGCGAATCGGTCATGAGCGCCGTCGAGGAGTCCAAGCCGGACGTCATCGTCCACCAGCTCACAGCTCTGAGCGGCGGCATCAACCCGAAGCACTTCGACCGGGACTTCGCCGTGACGAACCGGCTGCGCACCGAGGCCACCCGGCACCTGCTCGAGGCCGCCCGGACCCATGGGGTGACCCGGTTCATCGCGCAGAGCTACACCGGCTGGACCAACGAACGCAGCGGTACCGGCCTGGCCGACGAGTCGACGGCGTTGGACCCGCACGTCGGGCGGGAGGCCCGCGAGAGCCTGGACGCGATGCGCTTCATCGAGCAGACGGTGCCCGCCCAGACCCACCTGGAAGGGCTGGTTTTGCGCTATGGCGGCTTCTACGGGCCGGGCACGGGCATGGCGCGCGGCGAGAAGAGCGCGATGGTGGACCTGATCCTCAAGCGCAGGCTTCCGGTCGTGGGCAGCGGCGCGGGCCTGTGGTCGTTCGCCCACACCGTCGACGCGGCCGCTGCGACGGTGGCCGCGGTCGAACGCGGTAACCCAGGCCTCTACAACATCTGCGACGACGAGCCGGTCGCTGTCGCCGACTGGCTCCCGGCGCTGGCACGCAGGCTCGATGCACCGCCGCCGCGCCACGTGCCCACCTGGCTGGCCCGTCTGCTCATCGGCGAGCACGGCGTCAACATGATGACCAACGCCCGAGGGTCGTCCAACGCCAAGGCCAAGCGCGAGCTCGGGTGGACCCTGACGTACCCGACGTGGCGGGAGGGCTTCGCCGAAGGTCTCTGAGAGCAACCTCGAGTGCCGCCAACTGCAGGATCGGGCAGCGGTCTGGATGGTTGGTGATGCTTCGGCGTCACAAACCACGCATAACCATCTGGCATCTGCCCGCTCGGGTGCGCTTCGCCGTGCCGGATTCAACCACCCACAAGCCGATCCGCGCTGGGCCGAAGGATCCAGCCGGACCGAGCCAAGCGGCATACGGCCTCGTCGAAAGAATGACGGCGCACGCTACGGCACGGCCCAGCGAGAGTGGGCAGTGCCGTAGACCCGTGGCGCCCTGCGCCACCTCACCCGTTCCGGTCAGTGGGCCGGAAGATCGTGGTGCTCGTGGTGGTGGTGGATCGGCCCAGCGAGTTCGGTCAGCCGCTCACCCTGACCGCCCCAGCGCAGGGCGATGATCTCGGCCGCGATGGACACCGCCGTCTCCTCCGGCGTGCGGGCCCCCAGGTCGAGGCCGATGGGCGAGGACATGCCGGCCCAGCTCCGCCTCGGTCAGCCCGGCCTCGCGCAGCCGCTCCAGCCGGTCCTCGTGGGTTCGCCGGGAGCCCATCGCTCCGATGTAGGCCACCTCCGGCAGGCGCAGCGCGACCTCGAGCAGCGGCACGTCGAACTTCGGGTCGTGGGTCAGCACGGCGATCACGGTCCGGCCGTCGATCCGGCCCGGCGTCGCACCTCGTCCTGCAGGTAGTCGTGCGGCCAGTCGACGATGACCTCGTCCGCATCCGGGAAGCGGCGTCTTCGTCGCGAAGACGGGCCGCGCGTCGCACACCGTGACGTGGTAGCCGAGGAAGCTGCCCACGCGGGCCACCGCGGCGGCGAAGTCGATTGCGCCGAAGACGAGCATCCGCGGCTTGGGCGCGTGGACCTGGACGAAGACGCGCATGCCCTCCCCGCGCCGCTCGCCGTCGGGCCCGTAGGTCAGCGTCGCCGTGCGACCCTGCGCCAGCAGGCCTTGGCGCGTCGTCGTCGCACGGCGTCATCCGCCCGGTCACTCCCCGACGACATGTTTCCGTATGCCGCTGAGCTGGCTCCCGCTTCGGCGTTCACTCGAGTGCCCTCGTCCTCCTCGTCCTCCGGGTGCACGACGAGGCGGCGACCGAGCCAGGCCGGGTCCGGGTGCTCGATCACCGTGGCGACAGCAACCGGGCGGCCGGCCTCGATGTCGGCGGCCACGGCGCCGAGCTCCGGGAAGGTCCCCTTGACGACCTTCTCGACGTAGACGTCGAGGATGCCGCCGCAGGTCAGTCCCACCGCGAAGGCGTCGTCGTCGCTGATGCCGTAACGCTGGAGGACCGGCGTGCCGGACTGCGACGACCTCCTGGCCGAGCTCGTAGACGGCGCCCTCGACGCAGCCTCCCGAGACCGAGCCGACGGCCTCACCGTCCGGCCCCGACGAGCATCGACGCCCCCGGCTGGCGCGGCGCCGACCGCCACGTGCCGACGACCGTCCCGACACCGACGGTCTCGCCGGCCTCCCACCAACCCATCAGCTCGTTCAGCACCTCACGCACGGGCCACCACCTCGATCAGCTCCTCGAACGTCGCGAGCGAGTGGCCCGCGACGAAGTCGTCGATGTGCGGCAGGCGCGGCGGCGATGCCCTGCTGCACCGGCTGGTACCCGACCTTGCCGCGGTGCGGATTCGACCCAGACCACGCGGTGGGCGAGGGCGGCCAGCCGCCGCATCTGCTCGCCGAGCAGCTCCGGGCCCTCGCGCTCCCAACCGTCGGAGAAGACAACGACGACGGCGCCTCGGGCCATGCCCCGCCGACCCCAGCGGTCGAGGAAGGCGCCGATGGACTCGCCGAGCCGGGTCCCGCCCGACCAGTCCGGCACGGCCTCCCCGGCCGCCACGAGTGCCCGGTCCGCGTCGCGCTCGCGCAATGCGCGGGTCACGTGAGTGAGGCGCGTGCCCATGGTGAACACCTCGACCGAGCCCCGCGGCCCGGCCGCTTGGACGAAGGCGTGGGCGAGCCGCAGCAGGCTGTCGGCGTAGGCGCTCATCGAGCCCGAGACGTCGATGAGCAGCACGACCCGGCGCGGGCGGGTGCCCCGGGCGCGGTGGTGGATTCGCGCCCGGCTCGCCCATGCGGCGCAGCTGCTCCGCGCAGCGTGGCCGGCCCGTCGACCGCTCCGCGGCGCGACCGCACGTGCCGGCGGGCTCGGCGCCGGGGGGTCAGCGGGTGGAGGCGACCGAAGAGGCGGCCAGCGCCGCCGCTCCTCGACGCTCAGGCTGGCGAGGTCACGGTGCCGCAGGATCTCCTGGCCGCTCGCACGTGCGTGGACCATATCCTCGCTGGGCTCCTCGCCCGAACCACTCTCGCCGTCCTCGAGCCCCGCCTGGGCCGCGGGCGGAACCTCCCGCTCGACCCGCCTCGTCTGCTTGGGCTGCTCGGCGTTGAACCACGACGTAAAGACCTGGTCGTAGCGCTCGACGTCCGCGGGGGACGAGGTCAGCGTGGCGCGGCCGGTCCAGTAGACGTGTCGCCGCTCGGCCAGGCCAACCTCGGCGACGGCGAGCGAGGAAGGTCCGCTCCCGGTCAGCAGTCACCGGCAGCCCGGCGGCGCGCAGGGCCCGGGCGAAGCCGAGCAGCCACTCCTCGGCCGCCCAGCGGGCCGGGGGCAGATCGACGGTCGTCATCCCGTCAGCACCCGATCGAGGCATGGCCCGAACCCGCTCCGCGTCCTCCCGGTACTTGACGGCCGACCCGAGCGAGGCCGCGGCCACCTCCGGGTCGAGGGTGGCAGCCCCAATGCGACGAGGGCGCGCGCCCAGTCGAGCGTCTCAGCCACGCCGGGGGGCTTGATGAGGCCGGCCTCGTTGCGCAGCCGCTGGATGACGCCGACGACCTGCTCGGCGAGGATGGGTGGCACCTCAGGCAGGCGGGTCCTGACGATGTCGAGCTCGCGCGCCAGACCGGGGTGGTCGATCCAGTGATAGAGGCACCGCCGCTTGAGAGCGTCGTGCAACTCCCGGGTCCGGTTCGAGGTGAGCACGACGATCGGTGGCGTCTTCGCCGCGATGGTGCCGACCTCGGGGACCGTGACCTGCCACGTCGACAGGACCTCGAGCAGGAACGCCTCGAACTCGTCGTCGGCCCTGTCGATTTCGTCGATGAGCAGCACGCAGGGGGACCTGCGCAGCGCCCGGAGCACCGGGCGGGCGAGCAGGAACCGTTCGTCGAACAGCTCGTTCTCGAGTTCGCGGGGGTCGCGACGCTCATCGCGCGACAGCGCCTCCACGGTCCGCAGGTGGAGGATCTGGCGCGGGAAGTCCCAGTCATAGAGTGCCTGGGTCGCGTCGATGCCCTCGTAGCACTGGAGCCGGATCAGCTCGAGGTCCAGGGACTCCGCGAGCGCCTCGGCGAGAGCGGTCTTGCCAGTGCCGGGCTCACCCTCGAGCAGGATCGGGCGACCCATCCGGATCGCGAGGAAGGTCACCGTGGCAAGGGCGTCGTCAGCGAGGTAGCCGGTCCGGCCGAGCGCCACCGCGACGTCGCTCGGGCTCGCGAACGTCTCTGCAGGCAGCCGCCGCGGACCGGGCCCGCTGACGCGCTCGGAAACGGTGTCCATGCCCTGAGCATTGCCGACAATTGCGAAACGCGGAAGGACGGCGCACGACACGTCCGGGCCCGCTCACCTGTCGAGATCTGCCGGGGAGTCGACGTCCCGACCAGTCGCGAGGTCGCCGCACTCGACCAGGCGGTGCTCATGCGCGCGGAAGTAGTCGCGCGCCCCGCGGTCGCCCAGGGCAACGTCGATGACGCCCGCCCAGTGGTCCCGGCCGATGAGCGTGGGATGGCCTGGGATCCCTCCGTATGCCGCTCGGCTCAGCTCCGAGCGCCAGTCACCCGAGGCTTTGCCCAGGATGCGTCGCACCACGGCGGGGCCCACGTCGGGCAGGTCGACCAGGCTGATCAGCACCGCCTCGACCTCGGTCCGGGCCGTCATCGCGGCAAGGCCGGCCCGCAGGGACGCTCCCATCCCCTCGGACCAGTTCTCGCAGCGGACGACGTCGACCTGGGGCGAACCCGCGCCCAGCACCACCACCACCTCGTCGGCCGCGGCACCGACGACCACGATCACCCCCTCGCAGCCGCCCTGGACGAGCACGTCGACCGCACGCTCCACGAGGGTCGGCCGGTCCGGACGGGGGCGGATGAGAGCCTTTGGCCGGCCCATCCTGCTGCCCGACCCGGCCGCGAGCAGGAGGCCACGGATGGGCGGGAGCGAGCTCAGCGGCATACGGCAGTCACTTCGTTACGTCAGCGGACACGGGCGAGGTCGATGGTGCCGAGCGGCGTGAGCGGCACTTCGGTCACCCGGTCTCCGTGAGCGTGGTGAGCGGCGGGCTGGAACAAGGGAACGAACGGGCTGAACTCGCTCATCTGGAGCTGCCACCGCGCGAACGCGCCCGGACGCTCCTCGCCGTAGGAGCTGCGTGTCTCTGCGGTGAGCTCGTCCATCGCGGAGTTCACCCCGCGCACCCAGCGGGCCCGGTTCGCGACGAGGCCGCCCGGTGCGAACGCGAGGGCGGCCTCGGCATCGACGTACTCGGGCGTCCAGCTCCACAGGCCCATGGCGTTCGTGCCCTTCTCGTAGTCGGCGAGGGCCTTCGCCATCGGGGCCGGGGCGAGGGTGACGCGCACCCCGATCTGGGCCAGCTGAGTCCGGATCGCCTTGGCGACGACGCCGAGGTCGATGCCCTGGACCGGGCGGTCGCTCGCGTAGGAGAGGCGGATGGGGGCGCCCCGGTAGCCAGAGCGGGCCAGCGCTGCCTTCGCGGCGGCGATGTCGCGGACCGGAGGAGCTGTCGGTGTCGCAGTCGGAATGGGTGCTGCCGTGCCGATGGGCGCAGGAGTTGTTGAGGACGTCTTCGTCGGGGTGCCGGGCCTCGTGGGGGGCCGCGTGAGCGGCGGGCCGGATGTCGTCGGCGCCGTCGGTGTGGTCGGCACCGGCGACGAGGTCGGCGGTGGAGCTGGCGGCTCGAAGGCCCCGGGGAGGCCACGTGGCACGAGGCCCAGCGCAGGGGTGGCCCCGGCCCCGGCCGCCTCGGTGATCGCCTGCACGTCGAGTCCGAGCCGCACGGCGGTGACGAAGTCCGGGTTGCCCGTCCAGGCGTTCACCGTCTGGTCGTCGTTGAGGAGCAGGAAGGCGAGGCTGGGCGAGGTCTGCGACGTGATGGCGACGCTCGACACAGCCGGTCGCAGCTGCATCGCGTCGGCGCGGTCGGGGGGCAGGTCGAGCACGATGTCGGCCGCGCCGCTCTCGATGTCCTGCGCCTGGCGGGCCGGGGTGGCGTTGCGGATGATGACGTCGCTGAACTCCGGTCGCTCGCCAGCCCAGTTCGGGTTCGGCTTGAGCCTGATCGACCGGCCCGCCTCGACCCGGTCGATGACGTAGGGGCCCGAGCCCGCGGAGTTGGACGTCAGCCACGTTGTCGCTGCGTCACCGGGCCTGACGGATCCGCCGTTGGCCTTGACGACGTCGGAGTTGAGGATGCCGAAGGCCGGGTTGGCGAGGACGGCGGGCAGCGCGAAGTTCGTGTCGGGTGAGGTCACGGTCAGGGTGCGGTTGTCCACCTTCGTCAGGCTGATCGGCCCGAGGAGCTGGGCCGCGGCGCCACCGAGACCGCGAGCTCGCGAGAGCGTGTAGATGACGTCGTCCGACGTGATGTGGCTCCCGTCCGAGAACGTCAGGTTGGGCCGGAGGCGCAGCGTCAGCCAGGTGCGCTCGGGGGACGTGGTCCACTCCGCGAGCCCCGGACGGACCGTCGTGGGGTCCGCAGGGTCGAGCGTCGTCAGGGTCTCGTAGACCGCGTCGGCCACGAAACGACCGCTGCGCTCAACGAGGGTGGACGGATCGAGTGACGTGAAGTCGAACAGCGTCTCGACGACGAGCGGAGGTCGCTCGACCGGCGTCGTCGTCGGGGTCGGCGTTCCTGCGCCGGTGGCCGTGGCAGTCGCCGCCGACGGCGTGGGAGGGAGGGTGGGTTGGGCCGCCGCCGTGCAGGCCCCGAGCAGGAGTGCCGTGAGGACGGGTACGCCGACGCCCACGAGGGGGGTGCGGGATCGACGCATGGACAGGTCCTCTTCGATGGAGTCACCACCAGCCGGGCGCGGCGGGGCGAGGGACGACGGCAGGCAGCCCATCGGCCCCCTGTCGGCATAGCCATCCTAGCCGTGCGGCGCGAGTGGCTCCCCCGCCCACCTCATACCCACGTGGCGCCCCCGAGGTGCCGGCACGACGTGCACACTCGATGCGGAGGGGTCAGGGCAGCAGGTCGTCGAGGTAGAGCGGGAGCATCGCCCACCACGTCGGCCAGTCGTGGTCGTAGCCCGTGCCCCAGTCGTCGACCCTGTTGGGGATCCCCTTGGCGCCCGAGCACCTTGGCAACGGCCCATGACTCGCCCGACGTCCTCCCAGCGCCCCGCTGCCCGAGGCGAGCACGACCATGCGCTGGCGGAGAGTGTCGAGCGCCGGGCCCTTCGAGGCCGGGCAGGAAGTGCAGCGGCGAGCTGAAGTAGAGGTCGTCGGTGAAGCGGCCGCCGATGAACTTCTCGATCGCGTAAGTCCCGCTCATGCAGACCGCCGAGCTGACGAGATGCGGGGTAGCGGCAGATGATCGCGAGCGAGTTGAAGGCCCCGATCGACGCCCCGGCCGACGACGACCGGTAGCCGCCCGCCGAAGTCGGAGTGGATCGCGGGGATGATTTCCTCGGCGACGGCCTGGTGGAAAGCGTTGAATAGGGCCAGCAACTGGTCCGGGAGTGCCCGCGCGCTCCGCCATGGCCTTGCCGGCGACGCTGTCGCACGAGTACACCTTGGCCCGGCCGGCGTCCATGAGCGGGGCCAGGTGGGCGACCATCTTGTGCCGCTCGACCTCCTCGGCGTCCCCGCCAGCCGTCGGGAAGAGCAGCACCGGCACGCCGTAGGTACCCCACCGCGCCACGGTGATCTCCTGGCCGGAGCCGGTCGGAGTGCCAACGGTCGGTCGACCTTCATCGCGCATCCTCTCTCCGGTAGCGCAAACTCAACCACGCACTGGGGTGGCGGTCCACGCGACGGGGCGGCCCAGTGTGGCGGACCCCTCGCTCGCGCGGATCCGGTCCCTGCGCAGCGCCTCACTCGTAGACGAACTTCTGCGGTCCGGGGAAGAGCCAGGACAGCCCGTCGCCGAGCCGGTCGCGCCAGTTCTCCCAGTTGTGGCCATCGCGGGCCTCGACGTAACGGACCTGCATGCCGGTCTGCCGGAAGACTGGGACCATCGACCGGTTCGGGGTGATGAGCGGCTCGTAGACGCCGCACGACTGGTAGATCCGGTCGACCACGGCGGTCGGTCGCGCCCGATATCGGTTGACGAACTTGACGACCGGGTCGAACGCCGGGCCGCCGCCGTGCTCGAAGCCGATGTCGGTGAAGACAAGCGACGCCGACTGGAGCAGCAGCGAGCCGAAGAACCCGGGGTAGCGCACCGCCGTCGACAGCGAGGCGACCCCCCCGAACTCGACCCCATGAGGCACCGGGCCTCCGGAGAGTCGACGAGCGGCAGCCGCTCCATGAGCAGCGGCACGAGCTCCCGGGCGATGAACCGCGCGTGGGGGGCGTGGTTCGGCGTACTCGCGAAGCCGGTCCCCGCGGCGGGACGAAGACCGCGACGAGCGGGTCGACGTCGAGGCGGTGGATGAGGTTGTCGAGCACCGTCTTCATCGCCGCGAACTTGAGGTAGTCGCTGCCGTCATGGACGACGAGCAGCGGATAGCGCTAGCGCGCGGTTGAACCGGGCCGGCAGGTAGATGTGGAAGCGTCTGCTCGCGCCGCAGCGCCTTGCTGCGCACCTCTCCTCGACGAGCGTGCCCTGCCTGGCCTCCGGGTCGAGCCGCACCCAGTCCGGCACCCGGTAACCGAGCGCCGCGCACACCGACGAGGAACCGAGCGGGCTGTGCGCAAGCCGCGGGTTGAGCGGGTCGTTGAACTGCTCGTGCCGCGCGCCACGCCGGACCTCGATCTGGTACTCGACCCGCGACCCCTCCGGCAGGACCGTCGTCACCGCCCAGAGATCCGTCCCGGGCAGCCGCTTCATAGCGAGCGGATCGGGCAGGCCGACGACACGGTGACGCACCTGGGCCCCGTCGGCCTCGCCGCGCCAGATGAACGTCGCCCGTTCACCCTCGATGACGGGAGAGCCGTGGCGACTCAGGAAGCGGTCGACCGCGGCTCCGTCGAGCGGCACGCGGTCCCGCAGCCGGTTGATGGCGAGCCGCGCTGTCATGCCGCGCCCCAGGTGGCCATCGCCCCGTCCGACTCAACGTAGCGGGCGCCCTCGGGGACGACCGTGGCCCCATCGCCCGGGTCGACCTGACCCGAGAACCGGACGATCGTCCCGTCGTCGAGCGGCACGAGCCGGTGGGCCGGGAAGCGCTTGGCGAAGAGCGCCATTCGATCCCGATCCTCAAGGGCAAGGCGACGCCGCGCGTGCGGTAGCGGAATGATCCCGCGCAACCGCCCCAGCCCCCGGTCGTGGACCTCTGGCGCGGTGACCCCTTGGGGCGCGAAGTCGTGGAAGAGCACGACTGGGTCGCACACCGCCATGGCGCCCGCCGACCAGGCGATCACGGGCGTCTGCGGCGGAATGGCGACGTCGAACAGCCGCAGCGTCTCCATGAGGATGCCGACGTGCCCCCGGCAATGGCGACCACCGCTGCGCCCGAGATCGTCTCGGCCGACCTCGCGACGCGGTGCCGCCAACGCCTCGCTCGACCGGACGACCTGCGACGTCGCGGTCGTCTCCACGATCCGTGCGACCTCGTAGGCATACCAGTCGTCGACGTCACGCAGCGCCTGCATGGCGGACCGCCGGGCACCCTCGGCGACGTCGTCGCTTCGACGCCGCGGCGCATCACGGCGAAGCACGGCGTCCCATGCAGCCTGGAGCCGGATGCCGTAGAAGGCGCGCAGCTCGTCCGTGCCGGGTCGCGGTGCTCGAGCGCCGCGGCGCGAAGTGTCCCGGTCCCTGCCCAGCACCTCCACGTCCGACCGTAGAGGCTGAGGTTGACCCCGCGGCCGTCGAGCTGGCCGGCAGCTCGGCGTCCTCGGCCTCGCGCTCCTCCCACCCGGCGTTGATCATGGCGATCGGACCCGTCGCGGTCGAGGCAGCGCACCGTCGCCTGCACGTCGTCGTGAACCGTTGCGGCCCAAGCAGAATCGTCGTCACCGGTTGCCCAGACAGCTCAGCCGGCATGGACGCTGGATCGTGCGACCGACGTCGTCGAGCATCGCCCGGGCGGTGTCGTAGTCCGGGTGGCGCAGCCGCACGTAGGCGTTGGCCATGTAGCCCGCCTCGACCGGCTGGGTGCCTGCCCGACCGGAGGGAAGTGCCCGTCGATGATCCAGTCGCCGTAGCGCGATCTGGATCTCGTCGATGCCGGTGTAGCCCGTCACCGCCCCGTCACGGTCAGGTCGCAGCGCGACGATGCCCGGCGGCATACGACCGCTTCATGGCTGCTCCGCGCGGCGGTGGGTGATGATGTGCGCCCACTCGCGGTAGACGTCGACGTCGTTGGCCGCGGAGTAGAGGTCCCACGCGCCGACGCCCGGCGGGCGGCAGCCGATCTCGGAGAACTTGCAGGCCCTTCGGGCCGTAGAACCACTCCATGTGCGTCGCCGACGTCTCGATGCCGAGCGCCTCGATGACGCGGCTGACCGAGCGTCGCGCACCTCCTGGTAGAAGGAGTTGCCGGTCGTCGATGCGGTTGGTCGTGATGAACTGCGGCGAGATCCAGCGGTGGCGCATCGCCTCGAGGACGTTGGGGTAGTAGTGCGTCACCCAGTCGTGCACGACCCGACCGTCGAGGGTGATCGTGTCGTAGAAGCCCTCGTGCCCCTCGACGAACTCCTCGATCGGCGATCGAGCGTCGCGCCCTCGCGCGCCGAAGCGCCTGCAGCGCCCGGCGCGAGCTCGTCCTCGTTGTCGACGCGCACGGTGCCCGGGCGCCGGCGCCCGCGCGGGGCTTGAGGATGAGCGGGTAGCCGACGCGGTCGGCGAACTCCTGCGCCTCGGCAGCGGAGTCGACCGCGGCGGACGCCGCCGTGGGCACGCCGGCCTGCGCGCAGCACCTCCTTCATCGACGGCTTGTCGCGGCACAGCCAGGTCGTGCGCACGCTCGTGCCGGGGATGCCGGTCGCCTCGCGCACCTGGGCGGCCGGCATCGTGTGGGCCTCGACGGTCGCCTCGAGCGCGTCGATCCACACCCTGTCCTGGAAGAAGCGGACCGCGTCGATATCTGCTGGACGTTGGTCACCGAGCCGACGCGGTAGTAGCCGCTGAGCGCGCCGCGCAGATCGTCGCCGAGGTGCCCCTCCTCCGACTCGCCGATGCCGTAGACGTTCGCCCCCACCGATGCGAGCGCTTGGACGAAACGGCGCTGGTTCGCGGGGAAGGCCGGCTCCACGAAGATGATGTTCACCCCACCGACCCTAGGGGCCGGTGGGGTGGACGTCACGGATTGCCGCAGCCTGCCGTCAGGCCGGCTGCTCGCCGAAGTCCTCCTCCTCGAAGACGCGGCGGACCTCGACGCTGACCTCGGGGAAGAGGTCCGCGAAGCGCTGCCCCATCTCGATCGCCTCGGCCTTGTCGGCCACGTTGACGAGGGCGAAGCCGCCGATGACCTCGCGGGCCTCGGTGAACGGGCCGTCGGTGACCGAGAGACCCCTGGCGTCCTTGCGGATGATCGCGCCCTCGCTGCTCTGGTGGACGCCCTCGGCTGCGAGCAGGACGCCGGACGCCGCGCACTCCTCCATGAAGGCGCCCATCTTCTCGATGAACTCCTGGCTCGGGTTCCACGCCTCCGGAAGGCTCTCGTCCAGCTTGTGAATCATGAGGTATCGCATGTCGGTCTCCTTCGTGTCGGGCTGGGCCGGTCCCACCCTGTCACGGTCCCGTCGAACGCCACCTACTGCTTTCGACACTTCGCTTCACCACATGCTGTCGTATGCCGCTGAGCTCGCTCCGCGCCCCGCCTCCCTCTTGCGGGTGGCCGGGTCCGCTCAGGTGGCTGGGTCAAGCCTGCGGGCCGTCGTAGGGTCCGGACATGGCGCACTTCGAGGTCCGCCTCGACACCTCCCTTCCCGCCCGCGACGCCTGGGACCGCGTGCTGGACCTGCGGCTGCACGACCGTCTGATCCCGTTGACGCGGATCACGGAAGGCATGGTCCCGGCGGCCGCACTGCGACCAGGGTCCGTGTTCGTGGCCCGCACGGGGCTGGGGCCAGTTGCCTTCGACGACCGCATGGTCGTGACGGAAGTGACTGCGCCAGCGAACGGCTCGTCTGGAGTTGCGCGAATCCAGAAGCAGGGCAGTGTCATCCGCGGTTCCATTGAGCTTCGCGTGTCACCGGCCTCAGGCGGCTCGCGCGTGACGTGGGACCAGGAGATCAGCGTGTGGGGCGTACCCCGTGCGCTCGGGTGGCTGACAGCGGGGGCGAGCCGAGCGGCATACGGCATGGCTTTGCGCAGACTGCTGCGACACGACTGAGGCGCCCGACCCACGGAGGGGCCGGGCGCCTCTGGCGGTTCGCCTCGCTCAGGCCGCCGCTGGTGCTCCGGCGTCGATCTGGGTCGGGGCGTCCTTGGGGTCCGCTCCGTACTTGTTGGCGCCGATGTTGCCCGCCTGCGCGTAGAAGACGATCAACACGATGAACCCGACGAGCGGAACCAGGCCGAGGAGGATCCACCAGCCGGACCGGTTCGTGTCGTGCAGGCGGCGGATGGCCACCGCGAGGCTCGGCAGGAGGACGGCCAGGCCGTAGAGCACGGTGATGGGTCCCCCATAGGCGGACCAGTCGCCCAAGCCGATGATGCGGTCGACGATCGATGTGATGATGCCGGCGACCATGTTGAACAGGGTGAACATCCAGAACTCGGTGCGTCGGGCGCGACCG
This sequence comes from uncultured Actinomycetota bacterium, assembly GCA_963826445.1. Lineage (GTDB taxonomy): Bacteria > Actinomycetota > Actinomycetes > Actinomycetales > Dermatophilaceae > Intrasporangium. The sequence goes on along the minus strand of CAWGXD010000024.1, from coordinate 149,379 downwards.
CTGAAACCGACGTAGTTCTTCAGTACCTTCAGGTACCACTCCATTGGGGTCTTCTCCTGGGTGAAGGTGGCGCGACCTCCGCGCCCGGGGGGAACGTACCAATGGAGATAGGGCCGATGGGGCCAAAGCAACGCAAATGGCGCGAAGTCATCCATCCGGCAGAACTGCGGTGCCGCTTCTGTTGTGTCGCCGCAGTTACTGCGGTAGCATGAGCCCATGGCACCGAGCAGTTCGTCTAACCCCATCGCCGCCGCCGTCATGGCGGCGGAGGAGCTCCTGCGCCGGGTGGACCCCGACCAGCCCTCCGACGCCCTGCCACACCTCAGGGCTGCCCAGGACCACCTGACGACCGCGATCGACGAGGCCATGGCGGCGGCGGTCGTTGGCCACGGCAGCACGATCCGCACCGCTGGCTCCCTTGCGGGGCTGTCGGAGAACGCTGTTGGCCCGCGTCTCGCCCGCACGTCGCTCCTCGGCGCGTATGCGTCGCCCGATGCCACCCGCGTGACTGCTGCGGGCGTCGAGCGCGCCCGGTACGACCTCGAGGAGGGTCGCCATCGCACCATCGCCCCCGAGGAGGGGGACCGCAGACCGATGCGCTTTCGGGCCCGTCGGAATCCCTGAGCCTGAGCAGCCGCCACCGAAGGAGTGGAACATGACCAACCCGAACCTGACGCACATCGCCTTCCTGCTCGACCGCAGCGGCTCGATGCAGTCGATCAAGGACGACACCGAGGGCGGCTTCAACGCCTTCATCGCGGAGCAGCGCAAAGAGCCGGGCGAGTGCCGGGTCACCTTGGCGCAGTTCGACAACGAGTATGAGGAGGTCTATCGGGACCTCCCGCTCGCCGAGGTCCCCGCGCTCCGTCTCGTCCCTCGCGGTTCGACTGCCCTGCTCGACTCGATCGGGCGACTCGTGACGTCGACCGGGGAGCGTCTGGCAGCGCTGCCCGAGGACGAGCGTCCCGGCATCGTCATCGTCGGCATCATGACCGATGGTCACGAGAATGCCTCTCGCGAGTGGACCCACCAGGCGGTCAAGGCACTCATCGAGCAGCAGACGAAGACCTACGGGTGGCAGTTCCTCTACCTGGGCGCCGACCAGGACGCGATCGAGGTCGGCTCCAGCATCGGTGTGGCAGCGGCGAACTCGATGACCTACAGCCGCGGCAAGGTTGCGGCCGTCATGGCGGCGACGTCTCGCAACATTGGACGGACCCGGGCGGCCATGGCGGCCGGCGCAACGGCCGAGCAAGCTGCGAAACTCATCGCCTTCGACGACGACCAGCGCTCCGCGTCCCGCGAGTAGCTCCGGCCGCCCACCCAGTCGAGTGTGCACTTCGCGCCCGCGCGGATTGCGGCGCGTACTGCACACTCGATTAGAGGGTGGCTGGAGGTACCTTGTGCGCATGAACCCCTGGCCCCGTTCTGCATGACCTCGGTTGGGCCCCGGATGCTGTCCGACGCGGATGGTCCCGTGGTCGCTGCCTCGTTCGGCCTCGGGGCCGGGGGACTGCTCGACTGGCCCCGTCGCGCGCGGGCAACTCGGCCAGATCTGGCGCCTCGATGTGGACGGCACCTCGTGGGCGGTCAAGGAGTGGTTCGCGTCCCCCGATGGTGCGTCTGTCGAGGCGAACCTGGAGTTCTCGGAGGCGGCTCTCGCGGCCGGCGTCTTCACGCCCCGGTCGCGACTGTCGGTCTGGGGGACGGTCATCGCCGAGGTCGAGGGCACGTCTGTCCGCGTGCTCGAGTGGGTCGACCTCGCCCAGCGCAGCAGGCGGCTCGACCCGACCGAAGTGGGCCGGACGGTCGCGCGGCTTCATCACGCCGGCGCGCCCACGTCCGAGCGGATCAGCAACTGGTTCAGCACCGGGATGGGCACGCAGGCGTGGCATGACACACACCGCCGACTCGTCGAGGCCCATGCGCCGTTCGCCGATGCGCTGGAGGCGTTGCTGCCCGACCTCATTGCCGTCGAGTCGATCATCGAGCCGCACGAGAGTCCGCGGGTGTGCCACCGCGACCTGTGGGCCGACAACGTCCTGGCGAGTGCTGACGGGCGGGTCTGCGTCATTGACTTCGAGAACCTGGGGCCCGCTGCTCCGTCGCAGGAGCTCGCCATGGTGCTGTTCGAGTTCGGCGACGACGATCCGGAACGAGCCCGGAAACTGCACGCTGCCTACGTCGAGGCGGGCGGGCCCGGCCGAGTCAGTCGGCGGGGCCACTTCAGCATGCTCGTTGCCCAACAGGCTCACATCGCTTCGTACGCATGCGCCCGGTGGATCGGGGAGAGCGACCCCGCCGAGCGCGACCGGCTCGAGGCATGGTTCGGGGAGATCCCGGAGGATCCCGTCACCCTCGCGCGAGTCGACCGCATCCTCGCCGCAATCGAGTGAACGGCTTCTGTGCCCGAATCTTGTTCACTCGATTGATTGGTTGGGGGCTGGGTCAGGCGATGGAGTCGGCGATGAGGTCGCCCAGCACGTGAGCCTGGCTCAGCTGGAGGTCCTTGGTGGCCGTCAGGAGCATGACGTCGCGGTCCCTTGCCTTGGCGACGAGGTCTTCGAGAGCGCCTGCCGCCGGCTCGGCCTCGAGCTCTCTCCGATAGCGGCTCGCGAACTCTGCGGACTTCGTCGGATCGTGGCCGTACCAGCGCCGGAGTTCGGTCGAGGGGGCAACGTCCTTGGCCCACAGGTCGATCCGGGCCTCATCCTTGCGCATGCCGCGCGGCCACAGCCGGTCGACGAGCACCCGCAAACCGTCGTCTGGAGCAGGCTCGTCGTAGACGCGTCCCATGCGCACCGCCACTCCTTGACCATAGCCGGTGCCGGGTCACTCGGCGTCCTTCCCCCACTTGGGGCTCAGGCGGACCACGTCGCCGACGACGATGACGGCCGGTGACTCGACCGCGCGAGCCAGCGCCAGCTCGACGATCGTCGCCAGCGTCCCGACCGTCGTGCGTTGCGTCGGGGAGAACCCCCGCTCCACGATGGCGACCGGGCAGTCGGCCGGGCGGCCTTGGGCGACCAGCAGCTTCACCGTCTGGGGCAGCTGCGTCACGCCCATCAACAGGACGAGAGTGTGGTCCGTCCCGGTGGGCAGACCCGGGATCGCCTCGTGTCCCGTGACAACGGTGAAACCGCGGGCGACCCCACGATGGGTCACGGGGATCCCGGCCGCGGCGGGGACCGACACCGCGCTCGTCACGCCGGGCACGACCTCGACGGACAGGCCGGCCGCCTCGCAGGACTGCCGCTCTTCACCGCCGCGCCCGAGAACGTAGGGGTCACCGCCCTTGAGACGGACGACCCCGAGTCCGCGGGACGCCTCCTCGACGAGGATCTCGTTGATCCGCCACTGCGGCACGGCATGGTGGCCGGGCGTCTTGCCCACGTCGATGACGCGCACGGTCTCGGGCAGGCGGTCGACGACCGAGCGCGGAGCCAACCGGTCCACGACGACGACATCTGCGGAGCGCGAGCAGCTCGTGACCCCGCGTGGTGAGCAGGCCGTCGATACCCGGCCCACCCCCGACGAGAGCGACCCAGCCCGCCGAGCCACGCTTCCGGGTCCGCCGCAGGTCAAGCTCACCCCGCGCGACCGCGTCCGCCACCCCGTCGCGAAGGGAGGTCGCGAGACCAGGGTCCCCAGCGGCATACGTGCTGATGGTGACCCGGCCATCGGGGGTGGTCACGTCCGCGCGCGCCGGGATGCTGGCAGCCGTGGCGGCCGCATCTGTCGCGTCGACGCACCAGATCCGCTGGTGCTCGGCATCGCGCGCCACCTGACGATCGACGCCCGCCTCTCCGGCCGCGGTGTGGACGAGCCAGGCTCCGGACAGGTCTGCGGCGCCGGCGTACTCGCGAGCCTGCCACTCCACCCTGCCGGCGAGGACGAGCTCCATGAGGTCCTCACAGACCCACGGGGAGATGACGCGCACGACGGCGCCCTCGTCGGCGAGCGCCCGGATGCGGCGGGCGGAGACCGGGCCGCCGCCGACGGCGACGACGAGCCGACCGGACAGGTCGAGGACGAGAGGGAGTGCGGACTTCATGGCTGCTCCACGGTGAGGAGGGCGAGTGCGGTCAGGTGTGCAGGCCGCACTCTGTCTTGGTGAAGCCGGCCCATCGTCCGGCGCGCGGGTCCTCGCCGGGCTCGACCCGGCGGGTGCACGGCTCGCAGCCGATGGAGAGGAAACCATCCGAGAGCAGTGAGTTCACCTCGACGTGGTTGTCGACGGCATAGCCCTGCAGGTCGTCGAAGGTCCAGGCGGCCAGGGGGTTGATCTTGACCAGGCCGTTCTTCGCGTCCCATGTGACGAGCGGGGTCTCGGCTCTGGTCGGGGCCTCGTCCCGGCGCACACCGGTCACCCACGCCTCGTAGAGCGGCAGTGTCCGAGCGAGCGGCGCCACCTTGCGAAGCTGGCAGCAGAGAGCGGGGTCGCGCTCGTAGAGGCGCGGCCCGTACTTCGCGTCCTGCTCGGCCACGGTCTGCTCGGGCGTGACGTTGACGAGGTTGATGGGCAGATCCTCGGCGACGATGTCGCGCGTCACGAGCGTGTCCGAGAAGTGATATCCCGTGTCCAGGAAGAGAACGTCGACACCCGGCGCGAACCGCGACACCACGTTCGGGAGGACGGCATCCGCCATTGAGCACGCCACCGCCATCGTCCCCGAGAAGTGGAAGGCGGCCCAAGCGGCGACCTCGTCGGCCGTCGGCTCGCGACGTGGATCCGCTGCCAAGGTCGCGTTGAAGTCGTCCACAAGAGCCTTGAGCTCGGCGTCCGACCGGCGCCGCGGCGGCACGATCGGCGTCTCGAGCGAGACCGTGCTCACAGGAGGTCACCGTCCTCAGCGCGCAGCGCCCACTCGGCGAAGGTCTCGCGCTCGCAGCGCTGTGCCAGGAACGTGCGCACCAGCCGCTCGACGTAGTCGGGTAGCTCGGCAGCGGTGACCTTGAGCCCGCGCACCGTCCGTCCCAGTCCGGCCTCGTCCCGCTCGAGCGTCGCGAGCCCACCGCCGAGGTGGACCTGGAAGCCCGGCTGCTGGACCGGCCCGTCGGGCCCGTCGACCGTGACGATCTGGCCCTTGAGCCCGATGTCCGCCGTCTGGATCCGGGCACACGAGTTGGGGCACCCGTTGAGGTTGAGCTGGATGGGGGTGTCGAGCGAGCCGTCCGCGACGACATCGGCGAGGCGCCGCTCCAGCTCGGTGATCGCCAACGCTGCGGTGTCCTTCGTGTCGACGATGGCCAGCTTGCAGAACTCGATGCCGGTGCACGCCATCGTCGTGCGGCGGAACGGGCTCGGCCGTGCCGTGAGGCCGAGCTCCTCGAGGCCCTCCACGAGTCGGTCCAGGCCGGACTCGGGCACGTCGAGGACGACGAGCTTCTGGTGCGCGGTCAGCCGCACGCGCCCGGCGCCGACCTCCTCGATGAGGTCGGCCAGCCCGCTGAGGACGGGACCACCGACGCGGCCCACCGTGGGCGCAGCGCCGACGTAGTAGCGGCCATCCTTCTGCAGGTGGACGCCGATGTGGTCGCCCGGTCCGGTCGCCGGCGCCGGAGCGGGGCCGTCCGGCAACGCGTGACCGAGGTACTCGGTCTCCAGGACATGTCGGAACTTCTCGACGCCCCACTCGGCGAGGAGGAACTTCAGGCGCGCCTTGTTGCGCAGCCGGCGGAAGCCGTAGTCCCGGAAGATCTCGATGACGGCGTGCCAGACCTCGGCCGCCTCCTCCTCGCGGACGAAGACGCCGATCCGCTCGGCGAGGCGCGGGGCGGTGGAGAGCCCGCCACCCACCCACAGGTCATATCCAGCGCCGAGCTCCGGATGGACCACTCCGACGAGGGACACGTCGTTGATCTCGTGCACGACGTCCAGGCTCGGATGCCCCGTGATCGCCGTCTTGAACTTGCGTGGCAGGTTGGTCAGCTCCGGGTCGCCGATCCACCGGCGCTTGATCTCGAGGATGACGGGAGTCGGGTCGATGATCTCGTCGGCCGCGATGCCGGCGACGGGGCTGCCGAGGAAGCCGCGGGGCGTGTCCCCGCAGGCGGTCGTCGTCTCCAGGCCGACCGACTCGAGCCGTCGCCAGATCTCGGGGACGTCCTCGATCTCGATCCAGTGGTACTGGAGGTTCTGCCGGTCGCTGATATCGGCGCTACCTCGGGCGAACTCCGTGGAGATCCCGCCGAGCACCCGCAAGGCCTCCGGTGAGAGTGCCTGTCCGTCGGTCCGGACCCGCAGCATGAAGTACCGGTCGCTCAGCTCGTCGTCGCTGAGCTGGGCGGTGCGGCCGCCGTCGATGCCGGGCTTGCGCTGGGTGTAGAGGCCCCACCACCGGAAGCGGCCGGTCAGGTCCTGCGGCGGGATCGAGTCGAAGCCCTGCTTGGCGTAGATCGTCTCGATGCGCTCGCGGACGGCCAGACCGCCCTCCTCCTGCTTCCACGCCTCGTTCGCGTTCAGTGGGGCCGGCCCGTCGACCTTCCACTGACCGTTGGAACGGTCGGTGCGCGGCGGCCGGGTAGCCGGACGGGTGGGAGCCGCAGCACGAGTCTCAGTGACGGTCATGTAATGAAATGTATAACCGCCACTTATCCATCCCTACGGCCGTCCATGATCCGGGCGAATCCCATCGCCGGGGTGGGAATCGGCCCGCCGCTCGGCAGGGCGGGGAACCAGTCAGGGTCCGGCGACGAGGCCGCTCATGACGGAGTCGTACAGGTCGAGCACCGTGGCAAGGTACCTGCGCGAGTGGTTGTAGGAGAGGATCGCCGCCTCGAGGTCCTGCCGACGGGACAGGTCCCGTCCCTCCCGCGCACAGGTAGCGCCCGGCGGCGAGCGCGGCGTCCTCGACGTTCTGCGGATCAGCGACTCCGTCGCCGTTCCCGTCAGCCCCCCAGAGCCGCCAGGTGCCGGGGATGAACTGCATCGGACCGACCGCGCGATCCCAGGCCGGGTCACCGTCGAGGCGACCACCGTCGCTGTCCCCGATCGCGGCGAACCCTCCGCCCGACAGCTGCGGGCCGAGGACCGGCGGGACCACGTTGTGCCCCGCGTCGAGCTTCCGGCCGCGCAGCGAGCTCGACTCGACCTCACCGATGGCCATGAGCAGGGCGAACGGCAGGTGGCACCGGTCACTGAGCGAGTCCGACGCCTTGCGGTACGCCTCGCCGAGGATGTCGTACTTCGTCGGGTCCCGGGCCGGTACCGCCGGGGGGACCGGCGAGACCGGCGGGGCCTTGATGGGGGCACGAGGCTTCCAGCCGGAGTCGCCGCCCGGCGCCACCGACCCTCCACCGGGCTGGAGCTGGATGGCCGCGATGTAGCCGGCCGTCACCTTGACCACGTCGTAGAGCCGGAGCAGTGACTCGCCGGCGCTCGCTCCCAGGGCGGGACCCGCGGGACCTGCGGGGAGTGGCCGATGACTTGTCCTGGGCGGTGGCACCGGGCGAGGGGGTCGGTGTGCCCTCGGCGGCGGACATGGTCGGGGCCCCCACGACGGCGCTGAGCATGATGAGAACGCCCCCCATGGCCAAGGGCAATCGCCACTTCCGGACCGGCCCGCTCCACACACCATCGACCATACGTCTCCTGCGCCGAGGGCGCTGGGGATCATGCTGTCGCGCTTCCACGAGGCCCCGGAACTTGTCCACTCGATCGGCAGGGTGGGTGGTCACGTGGTGCGCGGGCGCCACCGCTTCCACAGGGTGTCAGCGGAGGCCCGGACCTTCCCGTCCCACCGGAGCTCGACCCCCACCGTCATCTCCGCCTCATCAGCGGACCGCAGCACCGCGCGCAGCTCGACGGGCTCGCGGAGCGGAGCGGGCCGCAGGTACCGCACGTCGAGTCCTGCCGTCACGTAGGGCAGCTGCGCGCCCGGCAGCTGGCCCCAGCCGCGCTGGTCCGCCTCGTGGAGCACGGCCGCCGCGCTGTGGCAGTCGAGCACCGTGGAGATGATCCCGCCGTTGAGGAAGCCGAGGCCGTTGTCGTGCTCCGGCCATGGCTCGAACTGCGCGGTCACCACCTCGTCCCGGGCATAGCTCTTGAGCCGCAGACCTTTCGGGTTGGCCGGCCCGCAGCCGAAGCAGGTCATGTCGGGAAAGAGGCGGTCCTGGATGCTGATCTCGTTGGTGCGGTCCGGCATGCGGCCACGCTATCGGCCGCGGCAGAGCGCGCCGAAAGGAGGTTGACATTGGATAGCGTCGCTATCCACTATTGGGGAGTATTGCTATCCAACAAGAGGAGAACGACGTGGATCAGGCCCTGCTCTCCGACAGCTCGCGAGTGCTCGCCGGGATCCTCTTCCTGTCGCTCGTCACCGTGGAGACCGGCGGTCTCTACCTCGTCCGCGTCGTCACCGGGCGGGCCGGCACGACACCGTTCCAGGAGAAGTTCGCCCGCGCCGGTCACGCCCACGCCGGCGTCCTCCTCGTCCTCGCCCTCGTCTGCCAGCTCTTCGTCGACCAGACGGACCTGACCCGGGCCTGGGAGTGGCTTGCCAGGGCCGGCGTCGCGGTGGCGGCGCTGCTCATGCCGGGCGGGTTCTTCTTCTCGTCCATGGGAGTGGGACGCGAACGGCCCAATCGCCTCATCGCGCTCGTCTTCGCCGGCGCCGTCCTCCTCGCGCTCAGCCTCGCCACGCTCGGCGTCGGCCTCCTCATAGCCGTTTGAGCGGTATGCCGCTGAGCTCACTCCCAGCCCAGCCGACCACCCAGCCGGGCTGGGGCACGGGCCAAGCTCAGCGGCATACGGCCCGGTGGTGGTGTCACCCCTTGGCGGACACGCGGTCGAGCAGCTCCTCGACGGCACTCGCGCCGGCGGCCGCTCCTCCGGCGGCGCGGTAGCCCGCGGCCACGCGATCGGCACCCGCCTTGGACGCGACTGCCTCGCGGACCTTGTCGCGCAGCGCGGTCGGGCTGAGCTTCTTCGAGGCGAGCCGGGTCCCCGCGCCGGCGTGGACGACCCGGGCGGCGACCTCGAGCTGGTCCCGGCCGAACGGCACCACGCAGACCGGCACGCCACGTGAGAGCGCCTTCTGCGTCGCGCCCATCCCACCGTGGGTCACGGCGGCGATCGCCCGGTCGAGGACCGGACCGTGCGGCACGAAGTCGACGACCCGCACGTTCGATGGCAGCGGGCCGACGTCACTCACCCCTGCCGGCATCGTCGCGACGACGGTGTAGGGCTCGCCGGCCAGACCCTCCACGGCGGCCCGCACGAGCGCCTCGTCCGCCTGGTACTCCGACGACGTCGTGACGAGGACCAGCTGGACCCTCGATCTCGTCGAGCCACGGCGGCGTCTCGGTCGGCGGCTCCCAGGAGAGCGCCCCGATCATGCGGATCTGGTCGCCCCAGTCCGGGTGCGGGTACTCGAACGGCTCCGAGGTCGTGACGAGGACGAGTGGTGCCTGGCGGTAGAACTCGTCCCCCGTGCGGATCGGCGAGAGCCCACGCTCGGCTCGTAGGGGGTTGACCATGGGCCGGAGGATGCGCTCGGCCGCACCGATGACGACGGGTCGCGCAATCGCGTCGCGCAGCCGGCCGAGCGGACCCGCCATCGGCGCCAAGCCGGGGCCGAACGGCGGGGTGCCCTTGGAGGAGATCGGCGGCGTGTACGGGCTGAAGGTCGCCCATGGTCCGCCCCAGGCCTGCGCCGCGAGCTGGGCGCCCCAGGAGTTCGTGTCGACAATGAGGACGTTGGGCCGGACCTCCGCGATGGCGCGGTCGAGGTCGGGCCCGTCGACTCGGGCCCGATCGCTGAAGGTGCGAACTGCCAGCCTCAGTCCCTGCACCGGGTTCTTCGCCTCCCAGTCCGGGTGGACGATCTCCCCGATGGCCAAATCGATCGGCGCGGCCGAGAGCCCCGCCGCCTGGACGGCGTCGACGTGAGCGCCGAGGGTTCGGACGTGGACGTCGTGCCCGCGAGCGCGCAGCTCCAGGAGCAGCGGCATCATCGGGAAGAGGTGTCCGATGGCGGGCGATGTGTAGGCGAGGATCGTGGTCATGGGGCGGTGCCTTCCCTGTGGTCAGCGGCCGGAGGTGAGTGGTTCGAGCAGCTCCTGCATGGCGATGGCCACCTGGCGCCGGTCGAGTCCGGCGTCACGGCGGAGCAGCTTCCACGTGTAGACGTCGCACACGGCAACGAGTTGGGCGAGCCTGCGCTGTCGGGCAACGCCGGTCAGGCCGTCGACGGCCGGCGCGAAGACCCGGGCACACCACTCGCGGTGGTAGCGCTTGCCCTCGCTCGTGATGGCGGCGATCTGGGCCGAGTTCCCCTCCTCCGCGAGGAGGCGCAGGGCGATGTCGCCGGCCGCTTCGTAGTGGTCGACGAGGGTCTCGACAATGGCGGGCACGTCACCGATCGGCGCCCGGTCCCGCTGGGCGAGGATCGCGGCATGGCCCCGCTGGGCCGCAGCCGCGACGAGGCCCTCCTTGTCCCCGAACCGGCGAATGACGGTCTGCACGGTCACCCCGGCCCGCGTCGCCACCGCTGCGAGGGTGAGCTGGGAGAAGGGCCCCTCGACGAACAGCTGGGTCGTCGCCTCGAGGATCCGCTCGCCGGTCTCGGCCGTGGTCCGCGCCCGGTCACGCATCACGTAGGGGCGCGCGGTGGCCGCCTCAGAATTCATGTTAATTACATTAACGTCAAATACTGTGGCGGCACCAGCGATTATTGGCCGTCGGTCCCGTTGCCGGGGGCGCTGTCAGCGGAAACCGGCGTAGAACGGGGCGAGCCGCTCCCGGTAGCCGCTCCACAGCTGCCGCGCGACGCGTGACCGAGTCGACGAGCGGATGTGACGCCAGCGCCTGGATCGCCACGGCTGGCCGACCGCTCGCGGCAGGCGCGGATGACGAGCTCGTCGACGGCCTTGACCTGCTGGACCAGGCCGAGCTCGCGCCCCCGCAAGGGGCTCACCGGCAGCGTTGCCGGCCCGGCCCCGGTGACGAGACAGGGCACCTCGACGACTGCGTCATCGGGGAGCCCCGGCAGGGTGCCGCGGTTCCGGACGTTGAGGATGAGCGTCGCCGGGTCGTCGAACGTGATCGCCGCCATGAGCGCGAGCGCCACGCCCTCATAGCCGCCGCCCTCCACGTCCTCGGCCGTCCGCTGCTGGCCCTCGTCCGTACGGGTCTCGGCCATGTAGGTGGCGTTGCGCTCGCGGCGCACCCCGTCCCAGATCTCCCACGCCCGACCGGGCGACCTGCGCACCGCCTCATAGAAGTCCGCCTGCTGCCCGAGGAGATACTCACCGCGCGTCTGCCCGGCCTCGCTGATCTGCGCGATCGAGTCCCGCGTGAAGTCGTAGTACCACAGGTACTCGTTGGGGATCGCCCTGATCGCTTGCAGCCAGTCGGCCCCGAACAGGCGGCCCTCCTCGAAGGACTCCAACCGCTCTCGGTCCGCGAGCAGCTCGGGCAGCACGTCCCGACCGTTGGCGCGCAGGCCGTGCAGCCAGCCGAGGTGGTTCGTTCCGGCGTAGTCGATGACGACCTCGGGGAGCCGCAGCCCGAGCGCCCCGGCCGCCCGCTTGGCGAGCCCGAGGGGGGAGTCGCAGATGCCGACGACGCGGTCGCCGAGGACGCTCTGCATCGCCTGGGTGACGAGGCCCGCCGGGTTGGTGAAGTTGATGACCCACGCGTCGGGTGCGAGCAGGCCCACCCGCTCCGCGATCGCGAGCGCCACCGGCACGGTCCGCAGCCCGTAGCCGACACCGCCCGGGCCCGTGGTCTCCTGCCCGAGCAGCCCCAGGTCGATGGCGAGGCGCTCGTCGACGACCCGCCCTTCGAGCCCACCGACCCGGATCGCCGAGAAGACGAAGTCGGCGCCCTCGAGTGCGTCGTCGAGTGACGTCGTGGCGGTGACCTTCGCGGGTGGCGGGCCTTCGGATGCGGCCGTATGCCGCTGGGCCTGCTCCGCGAGCACGTGCCCGATCGCGCGTAGCCGGGTCTCGTCGGTGTCGTGAAGGGCCACCTCACGAATACCGCTCGCGGTCCGTTGACCAAGCACAGCGGCATACACCAGGGGAACCCGGAAACCCCCTGCTCCGAGGATGGTGAGCTTCATGACGACACCACGCCTGCGACGGTACCAAGCAGGCGGCGACCGGCCGTTAAACCACGGGCCACCGTCTCCGCCATGCGCCATCATGAAGAGGATGCCGCACTCGTTCGACCCGCTCGGTGCGCGTCGGGCGCCCGACGCGCCGACGGTCGACGTCTTCCTCTGGGGGACCGTCTTCCTCGACCTCGTCTTCGCCGGGCTGTCGAGCGCCCCGAAGCCGGGCACGGAGGTGTGGTCCGAGGGGCTGGCGTCGTGCCCGGGCGGGATCGCCAACCTCGCCGTCGCCGCCCGACGGCTCGGCCTGCGCACCTCGCTGGCCGCTGCGTTCAGCGACGACGACTATGGCGACTTCTGCTGGCGCACCCTGGAGGAGCAGGAGGGGATCGACCTCAGCCGAAGTCGGCAGTTCCCCGAGTGGCACAGCCCGGTCACGGTGTCGATGGCCTTCGGGGGCGATCGGACCTTGGTCTCGCACGGCCACCCCTCACCCGTGCCGTCCGTTGATCTCATCGGCGACCCGCCCCGGTCCCGCGCGGTGATGGTCGATCTCGCCGAGCCGGCTCCGTGGGAACCGTGCGGCTACGGCGATCGGTCGGGCGAGAGCTGGGTCGACGCCGCGCGGCGCCGTGGAGCGCTCGTCTTCGCCGACGTCGGCTGGGACCCCGAGGAGCGGTGGGACCGCGCGGTGCTCGACCGGCTCTCGCACTGTGACGCGTTCCTGCCCAATGCCGTCGAGGCGATGGCCTACACGGGCACGAGCTCTGCGCACGACGCCCTCTTCGCGCTTGCCGACCGCGTCTCGATCGCCGTCGTGACGAATGGCGTGGACGGTGCGGTCGGGATTGACACGAGGACCGGTGAGGAGGCTCGGGTGCCGTCACTCCGGGTCCGGGAGGTCGACGCGACGGGGGCTGGTGACGTCTTCGCGGCCGCCATGCTGGTCGGCACGCTCGCGGAATGGCCCCTCGAGCACCGGATGTCCTTCGCGAGCCTGGCTGCGTCGCTGTCGCTGCAGCAGTACGGCGGTTCGCTGGCAGCGCCCGGCTGGGGCGACATCGCCGACTGGTGGACCGCGCTGCGCTCGGAGACGTCCGAGGACGCGTACCACCGGTCGCTCCGGCGGCGCTACGGCTTCCTCGACGACATCGTGCCGCGGGTTCCCGTCACCGCGTGCCGGCGGGCCACGGCGACGATCGCGCGCCGGGCGGACGTGCAGGACCTCCACTGACCGTCTCTGCGGTCAGCGTTGGTCAGGGCGTTGGTCAGGCGAGGACGCGCTCCAGCTCCGCATCGACGACGGTTCGGAGCTGCTTGATCTCTGACGCCGGATCGGCCCCGCCGATGACGGCGTCCATCATCGCCTCGAAGGCACCGACGCACGTCCTCGTCCAGAGCAGCTTGCTCTGCGGCATCCCGTAGTCGAGGGCGATGGCCGTGGCCTCCGCAGCCGGGCCCGACTTGAGGTCGTCGGCCCGGTCGATGAGGCTCGTCCGCGAGGGAATGTGCAGGCCGTAGGCCGTGGCGAAGTCGAGCTGGAGGTCCCCCTGCTCGATCCAGAGCCAGCGCACGAAGTCCTTGGCAGTGTCGACGTCCTTCGCCTTCGCGCTGACGCAGGCGCCGTAGGCCCCGAGCGGCACGGACGGGTTGCCCATGTCGTCCAGAGCCGGCCACGGCAGCACTCCGACGTCGTCCCCCAGCCCCTCGGTGAGCTGCGGGAAGGTCCAGAGACCGGTGAACTGCATGGCCGTCAGCCCGTCGATGAGCGCGGCCGGCTCGAACCAGTCCTTGGGCGCCTGCGTGAGGACCGCCCCGGACTCGTGCAGCTCCGCGTACTTGCCGAGCGCCTCGGCCGCGCGAGGATCGTCAAATCCGACCTTGTTGTCGTCGGTCAGGTAGTCGAGCCCGGCCGACCACAGGGTCGGTCCGCCGAGATGTGTGGCCCCGCCGCGGTTGCCGAGATAGATTCCCTTGACGTCCTTGGTGGTGAGCGCGCGGGCGGTCTCGATCAGCTCCTCCATGGTCCGCGGCGGAGCCATCCCCGCGTCGTCGAGCAGGGACTTGCGGTAGACGAGCACCTGGGTGTCGACGACCTGGGGGATCGCCCAGATCCGGCCGTCGTGGGACATGCGGCCGAGGATGCTCTCCTGGAACTCCCTTCGGGCCGCTCCGACCGTCTCGGTGAGGTCGACGACGAGCCCGTCGCGGATCATGTCGATCGTCGGTCCGTTGGCGTACTCGAAGACGTCGGGACCCGCGCCCGAGCGGAGCGCCGCTGGAGTGGTGGCGTCGTAGTCGCCCGCCTTCCACGCCACCTTGACGGTTGCCCTGGAGTAGGCGGCGGCGTAGCGGTCGACCGCTTCACGAGCGCCGGCCTCCGAGTAGGCGTGGTACCACTGATCGATCACCGGCTGGCGCTGCGTTGTCCCGCTCGCACCCACCGGTCCCGAGTCGGCAGCCGTGCATGCCGCGAGGGCTGCGGCGCCGGCGGCGCCAAGGCCAAGGATGGCGCGCCGACCGATCCGGGGCGCGGGAGGTCGCGCAGCTGCGTCGTTCATGGATACCTCCTGACTGCCCGCGCTCTGGCGCACCATGAGCGATCGTACGGACAGCGCCACTCGGACCGGGGGCAAACGAGGGCAGCTCGGGTCGAACGTGCTCGCCCTCGGCTTTGCTGGCAGAGTTGGCCGAGTGGCACAACGATGGCTGAAGATTCGGGTCGACCTGGTCTCCGGGCGTGGAGACACCCTCCGGCCGTCCCCGGGCCGGGTCATGCTCGTGCCACCCACGGCCACCTTCGCGGACTTCGGTCTTGGTGTCGATCTCGCGTTCGGGCGCTGGGACGTGACCCGGCGGCGCTCGTTCCGCGCCGGCTGGCACGGGCGGCACGAGCGGCGCGGCTCGGGCAAGGGAGACCTGCCTCCCGAACGGATCGTGCACGGATCAATGTCCAGGGGGACGCGTTTCGAATATCTGTTCGATGACGACGAGAAGTGGGTTCACGAGTGCGTCGTCGAGGAGCTCGTCGGCAGACGGGAGACCGTTGGCCGGGCACCGATCCCGGTGCCGATCCTCGGTTGGGGGACGATCCTGGACCAGTTCGGTCGGCAGACCGCCGAGGACCAGGACGTGGCCGCGCCTCGCGCGCCAGCCAGGCGTCACCGCGGCACGGCGAGGCCGCTCGACCTCGCGGCGGTGCGGGAGGCCTCGCGGGCGGACGACGTCGCAACGCTGCTGTCCGCCGTCGAGGGACGGGACCTCGGTGCGGCCCTCCAGCAGGTTGGCGATGCGCTCATGCGGGCCTACCGATCCGCCGGAGCAGCCGACCATACCGCGGCTCGTGGGCGCCCTGCGCGAGATCGAGACCCTGCTCGGTCACCGCGGTTGGGAGGGCGACGACGTGCTGGCGGAGGAGATCGGCGCCCTGCTCGGCGGCTCCGAGCGGCGCGGCCGCACGTTGATCGTGGACATCGAGGAGCTGGCCGAGGTCATGGCAAACGGTGGCGAGGACCCCGGAGGCTACCTGCACCTCGATACGGGTGAGGTCGTGCACGCGTTCCTTCACCACGGGATGGGGGATCTGACCGCCGACCACTCCCACGAGGAGGACGACAACCTCTGGATCTACGTCGACCACGACGCCTCGGCGGCGTACGCGGACATGGCCGCCTTCGCAGCGACGGCGCCAGACCGGCTCGGCGGCATCCTCTCGGTGGCGATCCGGGGCGTGGCGCTGTCGCGCGATTCCGGCGGACGGTCGACGAGCTCGACCTGTGGAGCGACTGGCAGGTCTTCTCGGACGACCGGGCCTTCGGTCGGGCTCGGGCGCTGCTGCGGGCCCAGGGCATCCGGCCCGTCTGAGTCACGCCGGTCAGGGCGGTCAGGCGAGGCGCCAGGCCACGACGCCGACGAGGACGCCGAGGGCGTTGGTGGCCCAGTGCATGCCGACACTTGCGAGCAGGCTGCCGCTGCGCCGGCGCAGCTCGCCGGCCACCAGGCCTCCGAGGGCGGTGAACAGGACGGTTCCGGCGACGCTGGCCACGTGCTGCCAGGCGCCGAGGCCAACCATCATCGCGCCCAGCGCCGGGTTCGCCGCCACCGCTGCGTTGGCGGGAAGCAGGTGCCAAAGCCCGAAGAGCACAGAGGAGCCGAGCGCGACCTGCCAGACGCGGGCGTGCCGGGACAGGAAGCCCCAGAGCACAGAACGGAAGGCAACCTCCTCGAGCAGGATCGTGCCGACCGGGATGATGACGAAGGCGGTGACCAGGGCGCTGGCGGGAGGCAGGTGGTAGCGCGCGTCGAGGAAGGCGGTGCGGGTCTGAGGGACCAGCACCCCGATGAGGTAGACGAGCGCGACGGCGCCGATGATGGCCGCGCCCCAGCGTAGGCCACTGGCGTGGGTGCGGCGGCTCAGGCCGAGCTGCCGCCAGCTGAGGCCGGAGAACCGGGCGAAGGCAAGCAACCCGGCTGCCCCAAGAGGTCCGAGCCACATCGAGTCCCAGCCGTACACGTGGTTCGCCACGTTGAGGCCGACGAGCACGAGGACCACGGCGACCGTCGCCCGAAGGCCCGGACGCCGCCGCGATGTGGCGGGTCGGGCGGGGGCGGCGGCTATCACGGTCATCGTGTC
Source organism: uncultured Actinomycetota bacterium (assembly GCA_963826445.1). Classification (GTDB taxonomy): domain Bacteria; phylum Actinomycetota; class Actinomycetes; order Actinomycetales; family Dermatophilaceae; genus Intrasporangium. The sequence goes on along the minus strand of CAWGXD010000024.1, from coordinate 132,687 downwards.
AAGGGTCGCACGCATACCTCTCAGTTACCCAATCGGGCCGCGAGTCGGGACGTCGCCGGCGTGTCGTCGCCTCGCTGCCACCCCTCGCCCCAGGAGTGTCATTGGCACCGGGTCAGCGTCGGCGCTCGAGGAGACCGCGGACGTACTCTGCCTGCCCGAGGTGCTTGGCCGCGTCGTCCAGCACGGAGACGATTCGGACCGCCACCGTGACGGGCGGGTCCCAGTTGGGGTCGATCACCGTCGTCAACTCCGCGGTGCCGAGCCCACGCAGGGCGTCGATCGTCAGCTCGTGGACGGCCTCATGGTAGTCAAGGAGCAAGGATGAGTCCGAGATGGTGAAGGCGCCCACGTCGTCCGATGTCATCCCGTAGCCATTGGCGTTCCGCGAGTAGGGCAGGTTGAAGCGCCGGGACCACTCGCCGGACCGCCATGCGGAGGCGGTGTCGCCGATCTGGGCCATCTGCTCGTCCTGCTGGCGCGCGAGGTGCCAGACCAGCCAGGCGATGTGATTCGCATCGCGGTCCGGCCGCCAGAGCAGCTCTTCCGTGCCGAGGCCGGCGACGACCGGCGGGACGCCTTCGTGGATCCGGCCGAAGCCGTCGATGAGCAGCTCGGCGGCCAGGTTGGGGTCGGCGAGGTTGGGGTCACTGTCAGTCATGGACCCAGCATCGCCCCCAGGTGACCGCCGGGCGATCGAGAATCACCGACCAAGGATGTGCAATCACGCATCCGTGGCCGCCGGCTCGAGGCGGACGCAGCAGCGACCTGGACTCGGATCGAGCCGGGCGCGCATGCCCTCCTCGCCCACCGCGTCGAGCAGGCCCTCCATCAGCCGGAGGTTCATCCCACAGACGAGCTCGGTGTGACGCGTGGACAGGTCGTGGAAGGGACAGTTGGCCAGCACCAGGGCGCCGTCCTCCTCGAACGGCTCGTACCCCGACCGGGCCAGCGCCGAGGCAAGTCCGCCCTCGGCCAGGTCATGCCCGCGGTCCCAGGCGTGCCGGGCGAGGCACTCGCGGACCGGCTCGCCGGTCCGCTCCGAGTCCTCCACCGCCGCCGCGAGCAGCTCACCCGCGAGGCCGTAGTGGCGCGGCGGCAGCGAGACGGCGACGTCCTGCTTGGCCCGCGCGTAGATCTTCGCCGGTCGCCCGGCTCCGGGACCCGAGCGCCCCGTCCGGCGCTCGAAGGTGGCCGTCAACAGGCCCTCCTCGCTGAGCCGGTCGAGGTGGAACGCGACGGTGTTGCGCGGCAAGCCGACGGCCTCGGCGACCTCGTCCCGAGTGAGACCCCGGCGCGCCCCGACGACGACGTCATAGAGCCGACGGCGGGTCGGCTCCGCGAGCGCAGCGACGGCATTGAGTTCAGCAGTGACGTCAGCAGCGGCGTCCCTCCCGGCATTGGACTGATCCGACATGGTCACATTCTAAAGCCAAGATCCATTGACGCAAAGGTCTGGAGGTTCTAATGTCAAAGTATCCTGACTATAGAAAGGAGATGGACATGGCCACCACGTCCACCACACGACCAGGACGGACGCATTCCTTGCTCAGCGCGGATCCGGTCGACCAGGCCTTCCTCGTCCTGAGAACGGCGTTCACCGTCGCCCCGATCGTCTTCGGGCTCGACAAGTTCTTCAACATCCTCACCGACTGGCCGCAGTACCTCGCCCCATGGATCGACGGCATCGTCCCCGGGACGGCTCAGCAGGCGATGTACCTCGTCGGTGTCGTCGAGATCGTCGCCGGCATCGTCGTGGCTCTTCGCCCCCGGATCGGCGGGCTCATCGTCGCCGCCTGGCTGCTCGGCATCATCATCAACCTGCTCACGCTGCCCGGCTACTACGACGTGGCGCTGCGCGACGTCGGCCTGTTTGCCGCTGCGATCGCGCTCTGGCGACTCGCCTCCCGCCGTCCCACCACCAGCTGAGCGCGAGACTGAAAGTGCACACTCGACTCAGCTGGGTCGAGTGTGCAGTTCGCGTCGCGACTATTTGACCGAGCCGCTCATCAGGCCGCCGATGAAGTACCGCCCGAGCAGGATGTAGACCAGCAGGGTTGGCAGCGAGGCGAGCAGCACCCCCGCCATGATGGACGGGTAGTCGGGGTTCTGGCCGCCGGCGAGCTCGTTGAGGGCGTAGGTGACCGGGCCGTTGTTGCGGTTGGTCAGGAACAGTGCGAAGAGGAAGTCGTTCCAGGCCGACGTGAACTGCCAGATCATGGTCACCACGAAGGCCGGTGCCGAGATCGGCAGGACGATGGACCGGTAGGTCCGCAGCATCCCGGCCCCGTCGACCTTGGCCGCTTCGAGAATCTCGTTGGGGACCGCGGTCGCGTAGTAGTTGCGGAAGATCAGGCTGCAGATCGGGATGCCGAAGATGAGGTGGACGGCGATGAGCTTCGCGATCCCGTCGAACCACGAGAACCCGGGCGTCCCCTGGATGTCGAGGAGCATGCCCTGCAGCGGGATCATGATGGCCTGGTAGGGGATGAACATCCCGAACAGGAAGAGCGTGAAGACCAGCGTCGCCCCCGGGAACTGCCACTTGGCGAAGACGAACCCGTTGACCGACCCGAGGACCGCGGAGAGCACCGCCACGGAGGTCGCGAGGATGACCGACCGGAAGAGCGCCGGCGAGAGCGAGTCCCACGCAGACCGCCAGCCCTCGATGGACCAGACGGACGGGAACGTCCACGCTTGGCTCGCGCTGACGTCGGCACTGCGCTTGAAGCTCGTGACGAACAGGACGTAGAGCGGGATGAGGATGAGGATGATGAAGAGGATGAGCAGGGCGTACTTGACCGTCCGCCCCGTCGCGGTGCCCTCGGTCCCCGGCGCCTTGCCCGTCGTGGCCCGGGCGGCGATGGCGTCAGTGCCCGGCGCCACCGGTGTTGCCTGTGCGGTTGCCGTGGTCATGCCCGTGTCCCCTTCTCGGTCTTGTTCGTGTAGATGAGATACGGCACGACGACGACTGCGATGAGCGCCAGCAGGATCGTCGCGTTGACCGCGGCGGCCGTGGGGTTGTTCTGCTGGAACATCTGGGTCCACATCAGCGTCGCGGGAACGGAGGCCTTGTAGGAGTTCTGGCCGGCGATCGCGTAGATGAGGTCGAACATCTTCATCGACATGTGGCCGATGATGATGAGCGCGGAGAGGGCGATCGGCGACAGCTGCGGGAACAGGACGTGCCGGTAGATCTGTCGTTCGCTCGCGCCGTCGATCCGGGCCGCCTCACGCTGGTCCTCCGAGATCCCCCGGAAGCCGGCGAGGAACAGGGCCATGACGTAGCCGGACAGCTGCCAGATCGCGGGCATCGCCATCGCGGCCATGGAGAACGCGCTCGGGGACTGCCACCAGGCGCTCTGGAACCGCTCGAGCCCCATCATCGCGAGGAGCTGGTTGAGCCCGACGGCCTGGTCACCCTTGCCCGGCGAGAGCAGCCAGCGCCAGACGACACCGGCCGCGATGAAGGAGATCGCCATGGGCAGCAGGTACACCGACCGGAAGAAGCCCTCGCCCGAGACGCCCTTCTCGAGCAGCACGGCCCAGAGCAGGCCGAAGACCATCGTGCCCGCAAGGAAGGCGACGGTGAGGACGAGCAGGTTGAACAGGGCGTGCTGGTAGTCGTCGCCGCCGAGCAGGTTCGTGTAGTTCTCGATCCCGCCAGGGTTGGTCACCCGCTTCGTCGCGAGGGTCTCCGTGCGGTCCAGCGACGTGAGGACGTTCTGGTAGATGAACCAGTAGACGAAGATCCCCACGAGGATGATCGACGGCAGCACCATCAGGAAGCCGGGGAGCCAGTCACGTGCCCTCGTGCCCTTGCGCATGTGCGTCTCCTTGGGAGGACGGAAGGAGTGGAAGGTGCCGTATGCCGCTGAGCCAGCTCAGTGGCATACGGCACTTCCCTTGTTGTTGGCCGGAACTCAGCCGAGGTTCTTCTTGGCGGCTGCGGTCAGGTCGGTGACGAGCGTCGCGTCGTCCTTCGTCGTGTAGAACTTGCTGATCGCAGTCGTGATGTCAGCATTCCACGCGAGCGAGACAGCCGCGCCGTGGGCGATGGACGAGACGATCGTGTTCGACTTGAACGCCTCCATCGCGGACTGCTGGTACGGCGGGAAGTCGGTCGGCGGCACGTCGGTGCGGGCCGGGATCGAGCCCTTGGCCAGGTTGAACGCCTTCTGGCCGTCGGCCGAGCCGACGAGCATGAGCCAGTCCTTGGCTCCCGCCGGGGTTCTTCGCGCCCTTGGGCAAGGTGAACGAGTCAGCAAGGAAGTCGAAGACGCCGTCCTGACCGGGCACCGGGAAGTACTGGTAGTCGGTCTGCTCCTTCTTGCCCTTCGCGGTGAACTCCGCCACGGCCCAGTCGCCCATGACGTTGTAGGCGGCCTTGCCGGCGATGACCATGTCGGTCGCGACCGGCCAGTCGTCACCGTCGGACGCCGTGTTGGCGTAGGTCAGCAGCTTCTTGTAGTCGGCCGCGGCCTGCTTCACCTCGGCCGAGTCCCACGCGGTCTTGCCGTCGAAGAGGCCGCTGTACTTCTCGGGCCCGAGCGTGGAGATGAGCACGGTCTCGAAGAGCTGGACCTGCGTCCACGTGCCAGCGATCGACAGCGGGGTGGAGACACCGGCGGCCTTGACCTTGTCCATGTCGGCCATCCAGCTCGCGATGTCCTTCGGGCACGGAGTTGATGCCGGCCTTCTTGAGCACCTCGGTGTTGGCCCACACGACGTTGGCCCGGTGGATGTTCGACGGCACCGAGTAGATGTTGCCGTTCACCGTGATGCGCTCGAGGAGGTTCTTCGGGAAGACCTGGTCGCCACCGAGTGCGGTGATGACGTCGTTGACCGGCTCGATCTGCCCAGCGTCGATGTAGTCGAGCAGCTCGGCGCCGGCGTGGCCTTGGAACGAGTCCGGCGGCTGGTTGTTCTGCAGGTCGGAGGCCAGCTTCGCCTTGGCGTTCGAGCCGGCACCACCCGCGACGGCCAGGTTGACGAAGGTGTTGTTCGGGTACTTCTCCTTGAACAGCTTCTCGAGGGCGTCGAGGCCCTCCTTCTCCGAACCGGCGGCCCACCAGGTGAAGACCCCGACCTCGCCACCGGCACCACCGGCCTTCGTCGCCAGCGACGTGTTGGCAGCGCCGCCGGACTCCGTGGGTGTGTTCGACGAGCCGCACGCGGCCAGTCCGAGTGCGGCGACCGACGCTACGGCCACCGTTGCAACAAACCTGTTGCGCATTGATCCTCCTCGGTTTTGCCGCCTTTGCCTCATGGCCGGCGGCGTGTGGTGTGCCCGGAAGCCGGGCTGGTGTTTCAGCTGGGTCCGCTCGTGCGGTCCGTGGGCAGTGGGTCGCTCGGCACCGTCGGCCGTCCCACGGGCGTGGGGGGCAGGCAGCGAAGGACCGTGACGTCGCCCGCGATGCGGAGGTCGCCCGCACCGTGGGGAGTGAGCAGGACATCGCCTGCGGCGATGTCGAGCGACGAGCCGTCATCCTCCGTCGTGAGGGTGCCCCGGCCCTCGACGACGACGGTGACGGCGAACCCCCGATCGACGATCGACGGAATCGTCACCGTCAAGCCGGACGACCTGCGCCCGGAAGAACTCGTCCGCCTCGGAGGGGAGGGCTGGAGCGACCCCCCGAGTGTCGGTCCAACGGCGCCGCAGGGCGGCGATCCCAGCGGGCGGGAGGGCGTCGCGGACCGACGCTCTCCAAGGCGGTGGCCCGCGACAGCCCGAGGAAGGCGTGCGCCGGCTCGAGGCCGAACCGCTCGTGCTCGAGCATGACGGAGAGGTCGGTCGGCTCCTGCAGCTCGACGAGCAGGACGCCCGCGCCGATCGCGTGCGGCTGCCCGGCCGGCACGAGGATCGCGTCGCCCACGGGAGACCTCGATCGGGTTGAGCGCCGCGAGGAGGCGCTCGTCCTGGGCGTCGACGAGGGTCGCGAGCTCGTCGGTCTCCAGACCGTCCCGGAAGCCGACCCAGACGGTGGCCCCGGGCTCGGCGTCGAGGATGAGCCAGGCCTCGGTCTTGCCGTGGTCGCAGTCGAGGTGCCGGGCCGCAAAGGTCCGGTCAGGGTGCGAGTGGACCGGGAGCCGCTCACCGCTGTCGAGCAGCTTCGTCAGCAGCTGCGGCTCGGCGCCGAACTGCGCGACGTGTCGCTGCGCCGAGCCAGCCCTCCGCGTCGGACGCGAGTGCAGCCGGCAGCGTCGTGCCGTCGTCGAGCTCGGTGACCCCGCCTCCGCCCTCCGCGAACAGGTGAGTGGTCGAGGCGAGCCAGTCCTCGGGCCGATGGCCGTCGAAGTCCTCCGGAACCGGCAGGCCGCGGAAGGCGAGGATTCGCTCGCCGCCGCGGTAGAACCGATGCGGCGTGTTGAGCTGCAGCGCAGCAGGTGCAGGCGTGCGGCTGATCGGGGAGGTGGTCGTCATGAAGCGCTCACGTTCCTCACGTCCCGGCCGGGCCGCCGGGGCACACCGGACCCCCGGACAACGAGCCTGGTGGGCAGGACGAAGGTCTGGGCCGACCCCTCATCCCCGAGGAGCCGGGCGAACAGCTGCTGGGCGGCCTTCTGTCCCATCGCAGCCGGGTCCTGGAAGACGACGGTGACCGGCGGCTCGACGACGTCGGACAGCTCGAAGTCGTCATACGCGACAAACGACAGCGGCGTCGCCCAGTCATGCAGCGAGGTGAGAGCCGGGATCGTGACGCGCGTGTTGCCGGTGATGACGGCGGTCACCGGGTCGGCACCGGCCGTCCACCTTGTCAGGGCGGTTCGCACCGTCTCGGGGGAGTGCGGGCCCATGGAGACGAGCGGGGTGCCCGGCAGCCGCAGGTCCCGGTGGGTCGTCATGAAGCCCTCGCGCCGCTGCCGGGCCGTCCACACGTCGGCCGAGTCACCGAGGAAGCCGATCCGCCGGTGCCCGTGCGCGACGAGGTGCTCGACCGCGCTGCGGATGCCGCCGAGATTGTCCGACAGGACCGTGTCGACGGGTGTCTCGCTCCGCACGGGCCGGTCGAGGTAGACGACCGGCGTGCGGCTGGCGATCACGGTGGGATCGGCGACCGGCGTCTCGCCCGCCGGGACCACGATGAGCCCGTCGACGCGCCGGGCGACGAGGCCCTTGAGGACGGAACGCTCGCGAGTCGGGGAACCCTCAGCGGAGGCGGTCACGAGCAGGTACCGGTGGATTCGCGCCTCCCGCTCCACCGCAGCACCGATGTGCGAGTAGAACGGGTCGGCCAGATCCTCGACGACGAGCCCGATCGTGAACGTCCGACCCTGGCGGAGGGTCGCGGCGCTGTCGCCGCGTCGGAAGCCGACCCGCTCGATGACGGCACGGACCCGCTCGGCCGTGTCTGGTCGGACTCCCGGCTCGTGGTTGACGACCCGGGAGACGGTCTTGACGGACACGTGGGCTTCGGCGGCGATGTCGGCCATTGTCGGCCGGCTCGTCGTCCGATCACGTGACTCCGTTGTCATGTCCTGATGACAGCAGAGCGGCGTCATCCGGGCAACGTCATGTGACCTGCTCGTGACCCGTGGGCGGTTCCCTGTCCGATGCCTTGTCCGAAGTGGACAAGGCAGGTCGCCGACCATTGACGCGTCAGGTCCCAAACGTTGACGCGTCAACATGAGCCGACCCCCGCCTGGGGTTGCGTGCCGCTGGGCCCGAGCCGGGCGGCATACGGCCTCGTCAACTCAGAATGCAACACACCCGCTCAGTGACTAGTTGCCCCGGCTGCAGCTGAGGTGAGCCGTCGATAAGCGGGTGTGTTGCGTCGTGGGCTCGCCGGGGCGCTAGCGTGCGGTTGGGAGCCTTGGCGTCGTCGAAGGAGAACCATGCAGACGAGCACCCACACCGTCAATGCCACCGACGGCACACCGCTCTATGTCCACCACTGGCTGCCCGACGTACCGCCGAAGGCCGTCGTCCAGATCGCACACGGCATGGCCGAGCACTCAGCGCGGTACGCACGGTTCGCCGAGCGGCTCGCCGAGGCGGGCTACGCCGTCTACGCCGGGGACCACCGCGGGCACGGCCAGACGGCCGGGTCGGCGACACCGGACCACGGCTACTTCGCCGACACAGAGGGCTTCGACACCGTCGTCGCGGACCTCAAGAGTGTGACTGAGCATGCGGCTGCGGAGCAGCCGGGCCTGCCGGTCTTCCTCTTCGGGCACAGCATGGGGTCGTTCCTGTCTCGCGCCTACGCGATCAGGTGGGGACACGAGCTCGCCGGGCTCGTCCTCTCGGGCACGGCCGGCGATCCGGGAGCCTTGGGCCGGATCGGACGGGCCGTCGCGCTGGCCCAGGCCAGGGTGCGGGGGCGGCGCCATCCCAGTGGACTCATGGACCGGTTGACCTTCGGGCAGTACAACGCGGCGTTCAAGCCGAACCGGACGAAGTTCGACTGGCTGTCGCGGGATCCCGACGAGGTGGACAAGTACATCGCCGACATCGAGTGCGGCAACGTCTTCACGGCGGGCTTCTACTCCGACCTGCTCGGTGGGCTGGCGCGGGTCAACGCCGACGGAGAGGTCTCGCGGGTGCCGAAGGACCTGCCCATACTCCTCGTCTCCGGTGAGCTGGACCCGGTCGGCGAGAAGTCGAAGGGCGTGCGCCGGGTCGAGGAGCAGTACCGGCGGCTGGGGGTCACGGACGTGACGTCGATCTTCTACCCGGGCGCCCGGCACGAGATCCTCAACGAGACCAACCGCGACGAGGTCATGGACGACGTCGTCGAGTGGCTGGACGAACGGCTCGCCGCACGCTCAGCGTGAGCTGGGTACCGCCGCCCGGCTGCTTCGGCCCGTCGGCTAGGTTCGGCGGCCATGGACTGGTGGGACGAGGTCATCAGGCGGCTCGAGCCCGCGACGGGCGACGTGAACCTGACCGCTGCGGCCGTGTGGACGGTGCTTGCGGGCTCGCTCCTCGTCGTGGCCGTCGAACCGTTGTGGCGGGTGCTGCGGATCGCGGTGACGCTCGTGCACGAGCTGGGCCACGCGGTTGTCGGGATGGCGGTGGGCCGACGGTTCACCGGTTTCGTCCTCCGGGGTGACATGTCGGGCCACGCGGTGACCGTGGGCCGGGCGCGCGGCGTCGGTCGAGTGGTGTCCACGTGGGCGGGCTATCCGGCGCCGGCACTGATCGGCGCCGCCATGGCCTGGGTCGCCGGTCGTGGCTGGGCCGCCGCCTTCATCGGCGGCGTCCTCGTCATCCTGCTCATCGCCCTCATCCGGGTCCGCTCGGCCCTCACCCTGTTCGTCATGCTGGTGGCCCTCGCCGCAACCGCGTGCCCTGTGGTGGTGGCGCGACGACGTCCTCCAGGCACAGATACTCGTCGGCACGGGAATCGTCCTCGTGGTCGGCGCCTGGCGACACCTGGCTGCCGTGGCAGCGTCCCCCGACCGATCGAGCGACCCCGGAGTCCTCTCGTCACTCACCCACCTACCGCGGATTATCTGGAACCTCAGCTTTGCCATCGTGTGCGCCGCGGCCACCTGGCTCGTGGCAATGGAGGTTCTCTCCGCGCTTCGCTGAGCCCGACACGTCCTAGCTGAGGTCGAACGGTGACCCAGGCGCCTTCAGCACGGTGCCGAGCGCCGTCGCCAGCTCCCGTTCCCGGTGGGCCAGCTCGAGGCCCAACCTCAGCCTCGACTCCGTGTCCGTGCACTCGAGGAGGTGCTGCCGATCCGCGAGATCCAGCGAGACGACGAGCGGCACCGCGTAGGACAGCGCACGGGCTTTGTCGGGTATCTCCTGCTCCTCGTCGCCCGTGATCTCCCGGAACGCCGTGAGCTCCGCTCGCAGCCGATCGGCCAGGGGCTGGATGGCGGCCGCGTCTCCGTCCGGCTCGTCGAGCCAGCGCACCTGCGCGGTCGTGTAGGGCGTCCCTGCAAGTCGGTCGATCTCTCCGACGCGGAAACGGTCACTCCCCTGCACGATGACGAAGAACCGCTGACCGCCCAGGACTGCCACATGCGTGAGCAGCGCGGCGCAGCCGACGTCGTGCAGCGCCCGGACCGCACCCTCACCCACCTCGTTGCCCTCGCGGATGGCGACGATGCCGAAGACCGGATCACGCTCTTCCTGTCCATCGATGAGGTCGCGCAGGAGCGCCACATATCGGGGCTCGAACACCTGCAAAGGGAGGCGTGCACCCGGCAGCAGCACGGTGCCGAGGGGAAAGAGCGGCAGTGAAGCCACACCTCCAGCGTAGGCCCGGTGTGCGGCCGGCAGTCCGTGACCGCGCCACGCGCGGAGCGCGCTTCACTGGGGAGCGAGCCCAGCGGCATACGGACGATGTCGTATGCCGCTCAGCTGGCAGCCGGGTCACGTGGGCACCCAGCCCCGCTGAGTGGAGAGCGGGACGTTCACCCCTGTTGCGGCCCAAGCAGGAAGCGGACCGTGGCATTGGAGAGGAGGTGTGAAGATGAAACTGAGACTTCGAGACTTGGTGGCAACTCTCCTCGTCGTCGCAATAGCGGTGCCGTACATCGGCTACCTCATCAACGGGGAGATGCCATTCGTGGAGGACCCACGTGGCATGTCGGCAATCGGCTTGGTCCTCGGTGTCGCCGCGTACCTGATCTTCCGGAGCGGCAACGCCCACGACGAGGTTGGCCTGTTGGAGAACATCGTGGCGCTCGTGGCGCTGGCCCTGGGCGTCGTCGCCCTGGTGTTCGCCGAGGCGGCGTCCGCAGAGGTACTGCTGGCGGTCTTCATGGGCTCGATCGCGGTCGTCCTGGTGCTGGAGCTGATCGATCACGCGGGCCTGCTGCCTGCGCATCGCACCAGCCCCGCATAGCGGCGCCGACCACTTCACCGCCCGGCGGTGGGAACGGGCTCACGATCCTGCGTTCCCGCGGATCGTGAGCCCGCCCAACCACACTGGCGACCTGGTGGGAACTGACTCGGCATGGAGGGAGCCGAGGGTGGCCGCCGGTCGCGGTTGGCACCGTCCGCAGCGTAATCACAGCTGGTCGTGGACCATCACGTTGGGGAGGATCCGGTCCCACGACCAGTTTGCTGCTCCTGGAGCGGTGTCCGGCTCAACTATCCCCGATGAATCGGGCGCTGTCCCGCTTTTAGCGGCCGGAGTCGGGTCGATGACGCGTGAGCCGTTGATGCCGGCAGCCGTCATGGCGCTGATGCGGACACGGCGCCCTCCTTCGACCGTGCTCCGAATGTAGCGGTGCTGAGCCCGACAGGCCCTTGGAGCAAGCCGGAACGACAAAACTCCCGACCAGATTTCTCTGGCCGGGAGTTTCGAGACTTCACAGCTGGCAGCTCCGAGAACTGCCCACCTGTGCGCGAGGGGGGATTTGAACCCCCACGCCCATAAGGACACTGCCACCTGAAGACAGCGCGTCTGCCGTTCCGCCACTCGCGCGTGACAAGCAGACAGTGTGCTGCATGACCGCGTGGAACGCCAAACCGCGGCCGCGCGGCAGCGTTCCGACACCTACTGTGCGGCTTCGGGCGAAGGGGCGTGGGTGTCAGCCCCGACGCGCACGGCACTTTCGACCGCCGGAGACGGGCTCCATTCGGCGTCGGACATTGTCAACGCTCGCACACCGAGGAGTCCGAAGACCACGGCGATGGCGATCAGCGCGGTGAAGGGGATCACCGGTGGCAGGTCCTCCGGGAGCGCGGCGTGGGCCAGCACGACGGCGGTGATGACAGTGGGCCCCCACCAGCCGATCTGACCGGCCCTCATGGCTGCCCAGGCCAGCAGAGTGAGTCCGACGCCGAAGCTGAGCAACAGCACGGTCGCGACCATGCCGATTGCGACGTCAGCGTTGAGGCGCTCCTCGAAGGCCGCCATCTCGACGGCATCGCCTCCGGCCAACGAGCGCATCACGAGGTAGACGGTGGCGAGCGCGGTGTGGCCCAGGGCGCCGAGCAGGGTGAAGAACCCCCCGAGCCGCGCCAGCACCGCACCGCGGCGACTGGCTTGATGGATGATCCCGGTGATTGCCGGGACGGTGAGAATGGCGGACGCCAGCAGGATCAACGCCGACGCCGTCAGCTGCCCCGAGTGAGCCATAGCCGCGTCATAGAAGCTATCCCCGCCCGGGTCGTCGACAAGGGCCTGTCACCCAGCGACCTGCTCTATGCGGCGGTGTTGATCGGGCTCGCCTGGTCGGTCGGCTGGGCCTTCGCGGTGGGTCGGCTGCGGGCGCAGCTCGCCGAGCACCAAGCGAACGCCGCAGCGGCCCAGGAACGAGTTCAGATCGCGCGTGAGCTGCACGACGTCATCGCACACAGCATCAGCGTGATGATCACTGCATGCCGGCGGTGTGCGGCGCCTGCTCCAGCCGGGACAGCAGGAGGAACGCGCTGCCCTCGAGATCGTCGAGCAGACCGGCCAGCATGCGCTGGCCGAGCTGGAGCGGGTGCTGGGCGCGCTCCGCACTCCCGCCGATCGGCCACTCGAGGTCCAGCCCGGGCTGCAGCGCGTCGACGAACTGCTCGAATCGGCCCGCGCGACCGGCATGGCAACCCAGCTGGAGGTCGAAGGCGAACCGCACCCACTACCCGCAGGCATCGATCTGTCGATGTACCGGATCACGCAGGAGGCGCTGACGAACGTCCTCAAGCACGCGAAGGCCACGCAGGTCGAGGTGAGGATCCGCTACGGCGATGGGGCCGTGCGGGTCCTCGTCACCGACGACGGCGTCCCTCCCTCGCCGACCGAGCGCCCGCTCGGACATGGGCTCCTCGGGATGCGGGAACGGACTGCGCTGTATGGCGGAACCCTGCAAGCCGGCCCCCTGCCGGGACGCGGATTCCAGGTCGCCGCGATGATCCCGGTGCCGGAGGTGACCCAGTGACGGTCCGGGTGCTGCTGGCCGACGACCAGCAGCTCGTCCGAGCCGGTTTTCGGTTGATCCTCGCGGCAGAGCCGGACATTGCGGTGGTTGCCGAGGCCTCGGACGGGATCGAAGCCGTCAACGCCGCCCGTCGAGTGCGTCCGGATGTGATCCTCATGGACATCCGGATGCCGAGGCTTGACGGCATCGCGGCCACGGGTGAGCTAACCGCCGACAAGACGCTCACGACGAGAGTCGTGGTGCTGACCACGTTCGATGTCGACTCGTATGTCTACGACGCGCTCCGAGCGGGAGCCAGCGGCTTCCTCCTCAAGTCCGCAGCTCCCGAGGAGCTCGTCCGTGCCATCCGGGTCGTTGCCTCCGGCGAGGCGCTGCTCGATCCGGCGGTCACTCGCCGGGTCATCGAGGCGTTCTCGCGCACTCGGGCCGCGCCACATCCCTCACCCGAGTTCGCGACCCTGACCGATCGGGAGCGCGAGGTGTTCACGCTGCTCGCACGTGGCTTCTCGAACGCCGAACTGGCCGCGCAGCTGTTTGTCAGCGAGGCCACCGTCAAGACCCATGTGGCACGCCTGCTGACCAAGCTCGGCCTGCGTGACCGAGTCCAAGCCGTCGTCTACGCCCACGAACGAGGAATCATCTCGTCGCACGAAAGCTGAACGGCGGTTCGAGGTGGCGGGTCGCTCCCGAGAGCGAGCTTCTACCTCGAACCGGGATTCAGAGTCCGTCGACGACGACTGCCGCCATCTCCATGCAGGACTCGTGCGTCTTCCTGCTGATCTTGAGCGGGTCGAGGTGCAGGCCGGGAGTGAGGGCCGGGTCGTAGGGGATGTCGACGACGGCACGCACCCACTGCTCGAAGTGCTCACGCGTGTGGACACCGGCGCCGACGTCGTTGCCCTTGGCGGTGGTGTGCGAGATGACGCAGACGGCGTTCTTGACGAGGTCGCCCCGACCCATGGCGACGAGCGCGTCGAGGTTCTTGGCCGCGACGACGGACGTGTCGTCCTTGAGCGACGTGGCGAAGACGAGCAGGTCGGCGTGGGACGCGGCCGCCAGCCAGTTCGGAGACAACCGGTTGTTGCCGGTGTCGACGACGATCATGCGGTAGAACCGCGACAGCTGCGTGTGCAGGTCCTCGAACTCCTGCTCGCCGATGACCCTCATCGCCTCGTCGTCGTCGGCCGACGCGAGCACGTCGAAGGACAGCCCGCGCTGCTCGCGCACCCAGTGCTCGAGCTCGGAGGTGCCGGCGTTGGGGTCGGCTGCGATCTGGGGCAGCGCACCGAGAAGATCGATGACCGTGCGGTGGTGGCTCTGCGACGGCGCTCGCATGCCGAGCGTGCCCTCTGTCTCGTTGTTGTCCCACGCCAGGACCGACCCCGAGCGGTACCGCCCGAGGTAGCTGGCCAGCATCAGCGTGACGAGGGTCTTGCCGCCACCACCCTTGGTGTTGATGACCATGATCGTCTTGCGACCCGACAGCGGCCTCGCGATGCGGTCGATGCGGTCCCGCTCCAGCAGCTCCTTGAGCCCCGGCCCCAGCCCGAACGCGCGCCGCAGCCCGGAGTTGGCCTTGAGCTTCTGCCGCTCGCCCTTGGACCGGACCGTGATGAGGTCGTCGGCGCTCGGCCGCTCGGAGCCGGCGTGCGCAACAGGAGTGCCGTATGCCGCTGAGCTGGGATCCAGCCCACGCTCGGCTGCCGCTGCGGCCACGTCAGGGTCGATCGACGGCCTCGCCGCGTACGCGCGCTCGGCGGCAGAGTGGTCACCCGAGTAGTGCGCGCCGTTGGTTCGGTCCGAACCGGCAGGGACCCACCCGGAGTACTCCTCCGTCGACCGGGCCTCGGTCTCGGCGTTGTGCTGCAGATCGGACCAGTGGCCTGTGTCGGGGTCGAAGCCCAACGCGCCTGACGGCTCCCAGGACTCCCAACCGTTCGCGGTCTCGACGCCTCCGCTCCCGCTCGCCGGCTCGCCGCCGTGGTCGTAGGAGTCGCCCCAGTCGGAGGCGGAGGTGGTGCCACCGCCTGCGTAGTTGGCCAGCTCCTCGGAGGAGTACAGGCTCTCGCTCGAGTTCGAGTCGGGCAACTGCCAGGACGTGTCGTCCCAGGTCGATGACCAGGGGTCTGCTGTCTCGTCGGTCTCGGCCTCGGGCTCGGGGTCGATGGAGTTGGTTGCCGTGGGGAGTGGCAGGGAGAACCCACCGGGAATGGTGTTGTTTGCGGAGTAGCCGGGGATCCCCTGATCCTCGACCTTGCCGCCGTCTTCGTTGCTCATCGAGCACTCCTCGCTGGCCTAGCACATGCACGTACCCGTGCAGGCACGCGCGTAGATAGTCCCATGCTTCCGCGCCACGGCAAACCCAATCGTTACCAGACGAACACCGGATCGCGACCTCCCACCATCTGTATTGGAAGGCTGCGTGCCGTCTCCGGATGGGGCGTCGTCCGTGCTTGCCGGTTACGATGAGACGCCCGGAGCGCAGGCGGGAAGACAAGGAGACGGCGTGGGAATCATCAACCGGGTGGAGCACGGGCTCGCCAAGGCTGTCCACGGCGCCTTCGCCCGAGCCTTCAAGTCCGAGGTCCAGCCCGTGGAGATCGCCTCGGCCATCCGACGGGCCATGGACGACCGGGCCGCCCTGCTCGGTCACGGGCGAGCCATGGTGCCCAATCTGTACACGATCGAGCTCAGCTCGACCGACTTCCAGCGGCTCGGCGACTACGAGGACGAGCTCTCCGACGACCTCGTCGCGGCCGCCCAGGAGCACGCCGACTCCCAGGGCTACCAGCCCGGCGGCCCGCTCGAGGTCGTCCTCGTCGAGGGTGAGGGCCTGGAGACCGGCGTCTTCCGCGTCCGGCCGGCGACGGCCAAGAGGGCGGGCTCTGACGGGCCACCGCAGCACGCCGCGTACCGGCACCAGACACCCGACGGAACCGTGGTCGACGAGCAGCCCCCCGGCCGGCCGGGGCGAGTCAACCCCTCAGCCCGGCCGTGGCTCGACATCAACGGTGACCGGTATCCGCTCCTCGGGAGCCTGACGACCCTGGGCAGGGATGAGTCCGCCGACATCGTCGTCGACGATCCGGGAGTCTCCCGCCGGCACAGCGAGATCCGGGTGACGACGGACGGACCGCACCTCGTCACGTCGATCCGCGACCTGAACTCGACGAACGGGACCTTCGTCAACGGCGAGCGCATCACGAGCCAGCGCCTTGACGACGGTGATCGGCTCACGCTGGGCCGGACCTCAGCAACGTTCCGGGCGGGCCGCCGATGAGGCGCTGCTCGCGATGACTGGAGCCGCATGAGCGAACTGACCCTGACCCTGCTGCGGCTGGGGCTCCTTGCGCTGCTGTGGATCTTCATCTTCAGCGTGGTCGGCGTCCTTCGGACCGACCTGTATGGGACCTCGGTGTCACGCCGATCCCAACGCAAGGCCGTGCGCGAGCAGGAGCGGCAGGAGCGCCGCGCAGTCAAGGAGGCCAAGCGCGCTCCCGCCCCGGCCGCCGTGCCGGCACCGGCTCGCGGACGGTTCGGGCGAGGTCATTCCAAGCGGATGCCGAACGTGCTCGTCGTGACGGAGGGCCCCTTGACGGGCACCTCCCTGCCGCTGCGGGGACAGGCCATCCTCATCGGCCGCAATCCGGAGTGTGCACTGGTGCTCGACGACGACTACGCCTCCGGGCGTCATTGCCGCATCTACCCGGACTCTTCCGGGCGCGATGGTTGGCTCGTCGAGGACCTCGGCTCGACCAACGGCACCTTCATCGGGCGGGAGAAGCTCACGTCGCCGCAGCCGGTCGAGGTGGGAACGACCCTGCGTATCGGCAAGACCGTCCTCGAGTTCCGGGACTGAGCCATGGCGATCGCACTGCGCTATGCCGCGCGCTCCGACCTGGGGCTCGGGCCCAAGTCCCGCAACGAGGACTCCGGATACGCCGGACCGAACCTGCTCGTCCTCGCGGACGGCATGGGCGGTCACGCAGCCGGTGACGTGGCGAGCTCGATGATTGTGGGAGAGCTTGCCCCGCTCGACGACGAGGACGTCCGCGCCGACCAGGCGATCAAGCTGCTCGAGCACGCACTGAAATCGGCCAACGCCAAGCTGACCGAGGCCATGCGCGAGAACTCCGATCTCGCCGGGATGGGGTCGACGACGATCGTCATGCTCCGCACGGGCACCAAGCTCGCCATGGCCCACATCGGGGACTCGCGGGCCTTCATGCTCCGAGACCGCACGTTCACCCAGATCACGAAGGACCACTCCTTCGTCCAGCAACTCGTCGACGAGGGCCGCATCTCCCAGGAGGAGGCGGGCAGCCATCCGCAACGCTCGGTGGTGACCAGGGTCATGACCGGCCAGCCCGACGACGAGCCCGACACGTCGCTGCGCGAAGCCCGGGTCGGGGACCGGTTCCTGCTCTGCTCGGACGGTCTGTCGGACTTCGTGGGCGCCGACGTCATCGAGGAGATTCTCGTCGCGGCCGCGACGCCCGAGGAGGCGGTGGACCGGTGCGTCGAGGTCGCGCTCAAGGCGCACACTCGCGACAACGTGACCGTGATCGTCGCCGACGTCGTCGACCCGGATGGCGATGACCTGCCCACCACGGTGCCCCAGGTGGTCGGCGCGGCGGCGCGGAGCCTGCGCGACAAGACCAAGGCGATCCCGACGACGCCGGCCGAGAAGGCGGCGGCCCTGTCCCGCGAGGCGACCGGACGGCGAGACGATCGGGACCACCGGGCCGAGACCCCGGAGCTCGCCGACGACCCCAGACGCACTCTCCGGTCGAAGCGCCTGCGCCGTGGCCTGCTGAGTCTCGTCGTGGCCGTCATCCTGCTCGGCGGCGGATTTGCGGCGTGGTCGTGGTCGCAGCAGCAGTTCTTCGTCGGGGCAGACAACGGGCAGGTGGCGATCTTCCACGGCGTCGCCAGCGAGATTGGTCCCGTGGACCTCTCCGGACTCGAGCTGCGAAGTGACGTCTCCGTGGCCGAGCTCCCCGTCGACGTCCAGGGGTCGGTCTCGCGGACCATCCCGGCGACCGATCTCGCCGACGCGCAAGCCAAGGTCGACCGACTCCGTGCCGAAGCGGTGCGCTGTCGCGCTCTCGCAGCCACCGGGATGCCGTGTGGCAGCTCGCCGGTCGCGACGCTCACCACACCGCCCACCACCTCATCCACCATCCCGCCCACCACGACACCCACCACAGCACCCACGACCGCGCCCACCACCGTTCCAGCCACCGGGGTGGCGGTCCGATGAGGACGACCGTCGAGCCACTCACCCCGCGGACCCGCCGCGGGGTCGAGCTCGTCCTGCTCGTCGTCGCGATCGCCATCGTCCTGCTCGCCTGGGTGACCGTCGACCTCAACCGCAACGGCACCGTGCCCGCCAACATCATCCCGGTGGCCGGTGGCTTCGTCGTCCTCGCCGTGACCGTCCACCTGGTGCTGCGGTGGAAGGCGCCCTACGCCGATCCGGTCCTCCTGCCGATCACCACGGCCCTCAATGGGCTGGGGCTCGTCATGATCCACCGCCTCGACCTCGCGGCGGGTCGTCTCGGCGCGGATGGCAGCGCGAACCAGCAGATCATCTGGACGACGCTTGCCGTCGCGCTCACCGTCGCGGTCATCTGGGCGCTGCCCGACCACCGGTTGCTCCGCCGTTACACCTACGTGTCGCTTGCCGTGGGCTTCATCCTGCTCCTGCTGCCCCTCCTCCCGGGTATCGGCCGGGAGGTCAACGGCTCCAGGATCTGGATCGCCGTGGGACCGTTCAGCTTTCAGCCGGGCGAGTTCGCCAAGATCGCGCTCGCCATCTTCTTCGCCGGCTATCTCGTCCAGACCCGGGACGTCCTCAGCCTGGCCGGCAAGCGGATCCTCGGCTTCACGTTTCCCCGCGGCCGCGACCTCGGCCCCATCCTCGTCGCCTGGGTGCTCGCGCTGCTCATCCTCGTCTTCGAGAAGGACCTCGGCTCGGCGCTGCTGTTCTTCGGGGTCTTCGTCGCAATGCTCTACGTCGCGACGGAGCGGGTCTCGTGGATCGCCATCGGGCTGCTCCTCTTCGGCGTCGCCGTCGCGTTCGCGCTGTCGGCTTTCGCGCATTTCCAGAAGCGCGTCGACCTCTGGCTCGAGCCCTTCTCCCAGGAGAATCTCGAGCGCTCGAACCAGCTCGCCAACGGCCTCTGGGGGATGGCGTCGGGTGGTCTGACCGGCACCGGCCTCGGCGCGGGCCGGCCCTGGCTCACGTCGTTCGCCGAGAGCGACTTCATCTTCAGCAGCCTCGCCGAGGAGCTGGGCCTCTTCGGCTCGGTCGCGATCCTGATGCTCTACCTTGTCTTCGTCCAGCGCGGCATCCGCACCGCGCTCGGCGTGCGGGATGGCTTCGGCAAGCTGCTCGCGATCGGCCTGACCTTCTCGGTCGCGTTCCAGCTGTTCATCGTCATCGGTGGCGTCACCCGGGTCATTCCGCTCACCGGCCTCACGACGCCCTTCCTGTCGCTCGGCGGCTCCTCGCTCCTCGCCAACTGGATCATCATGTCCCTGCTCCTGCGCATCTCCGACCAGGCGAGACGGCCCGTGCCGGCCCTCCCCGTCGGTGTCGATGCCGACCCCGTCGCCGCCGAGGCCACCCAGGTGGTGCCGCTGTGAACACCCCGATCCGCCGCCTCTCGGTCCTCATCGCCGCGCTCTTCGGTGCGCTGCTCGTCGCCTCGACCATCATCCAGTTCGCCCAGGCGCAGTCACTGAACGTCATGGCCGCCAACAAGCGCACCCTGCTCGACAACTACTCCCGCGAGCGCGGCTCGATCCTCGTCGGGGGCCAGGCCATCGCCAAGTCGGTGCCGGTTGACGACCAGTTCGCGTGGTTGCGCACCTACCCCGAGGGGCGGCTCTACTCCCAGATCACTGGCTTCTACGGCTACTCCGTCGGCAACCCCTTCGGCCTCGAGAATGCCGCCGACGACCTGCTCTCCGGCAAGGCGGACCAGCTGTTCGTCCGCCGGGTCACCGACCTGCTCACCGGGCGCGACACGGTCGGCGCGACGATCGAGCTGACCCTCAACGCCAAGGCCCAGAAGGTGGCCTCGGAGGGACTGGGCAAGAACCGCGGGGCGGTCGTCGCGCTCGATCCCCGCACCGGCGCCATCCTCGCCATGGTGAGCCACCCGCAGTACGATCCCAACCCGCTCTCGAGCCATGACCTGGCAAAGTCCGAAGCAGCATGGAAGAAGCTGTCGAACGACAAGGCCAAGCCGTTCATCAACCGGGCCATCACCGGCGACCTCTACCCGCCCGGCTCCGTCTTCAAGGTCGTCACGGCAGCCGCTGCGCTCGAGCAGGGCCTCGTCAAGGACGAGAACTCCGAGGTGCCGGGGCCCGCGGAGCTCGACCTGCCGCTGACCGAGACCAACCTGCCCAACGAGGACCGGCGCGCCTGCGGTCCCGGCAACAAGACGACGCTCATCCACGCCCTCGAGATCTCGTGCAACACGGCCTTCGGCTCGCTCGGCCTCGAGCTGGGTGGTGAGCAGCTGCGGGCGCAGGCCGCCAAGTTCGGCTTCGGTGACTCGATCCAGATCCCGATGCGCGTCGCGCCGAGCACGATGCCCGCCGAGATCAACGCTCCTCAGGCGGCCCAGTCGGCCATCGGCCAGTACGAGGTGCGTACGACCCCGCTCCAGATGGCCATGATCGCTGGCGCCATCGCGAACCAGGGCCGCGTCATGACTCCGTATCTGATCCAGTCGATCCGCACGGCAGACCTCGATGTCATCGAGTCCGCGCCCGACCCGGAGGAGCTGTCGCAGGCCGTCTCGGCGCGGACGGCCGACATCCTCAAGAAGATGATGGTCTCCGTCGTCGACAACGGCAGCGGACGCCGCGCCCAGATCCCCGGGGTCGCGGTCGGCGGCAAGACCGGCACGGCCCAGCACGACCTCAAGAAGAACCCCCACGCGTGGTTCATCAGCTTCGCCCCGGCCGACGACCCGCAGGTCGCCGTGGCCGTCGTCGTCGAGGAGAGCGGCGTGACGGGCAACGAGGTGGGTGGCGCACGGGTCGCGGCCCCGATCGCGAAGGACGTCATGGAAGCGGTGATCAACCGATGAGCAGCCGATGACTACGGCCGCGCTGACCTACCGGGCCGGTCAGGTGCTCGGCGCCCGCTACAGCCTCGTCTCACCCATTGCCTCCGGAGGCATGGGCGAGGTCTGGGCGGCGACTGACGACGTCCTCGGACGCGTCGTGGCCGTCAAGCTGATCCGCGCATCATCGGATGACGGTTACCGGGACCGGTTCCGCGACGAGGCCCGGCACAGCGCCGCCCTCCATCACCCCAACATCGCGGCGGTCTTCGACTACGGCGACAACCACGAGGCCCCGTACCTCGTCATGGAGCTCGTGCCCGGACAGCCGCTCTCTGCCCTCATCGAGACGACCGGCGGCGGCCTCGAGCCGGATGTGGTCCGCTCCATCGCGGGTCAGGCGGCGCTGGCCTTGGCCGCGGCGCACGAGTCCGGGGTGGTCCACCGGGACGTCAAGCCGGCCAACATCATCGTCACACCCGACGGCCAGGCGAAGCTCACCGACTTCGGCATCGCCCGCCCCGCGAACGGCAAGGGCCATACCCTGACCGGCGAGGTGCTCGGGACCCCGGAGTATCTCAGCCCGGAGCAGGCCCTGGGAGAGACCGCCACCGAGGCCAGCGACCTCTACGCGCTGGGCGTCATCGCCCATGAGATGCTCACCGGGTCCAAGCCCTTCGACGCCGGCACGCCGGTCGCCACCGCGGTGGCCCAGGTCAGTGAGGAGCCACCTCCGTTGCCGCCCACCGTGCCGGACGACCTGCGGTCCGTCGTCGCGGCGTGCCTGGCGAAGTCCCCCGAGAAGCGCCCCGCCGACGCGCGGGCGCTCGCCGACGCACTTCTGGAACCACTGGGCGGTATGCCGCTGAGCTCGCTCCCGGCCCCCGTCACCTCCCAGCCGTCCCCCACTCGGGCGCTCCCTGCCGTCCCAGCGCTCGGCCCGGTGACCGACGCAGACTCGGCCCCCCACCTGGCAGGGGTGGATCCCGCCCCGAGCATGACGCGCGCGGAGCTGCGGAAGCGAGCCCAGCGGCATACGGCAGAGCGCCGCAGGCCACCACTCGGATGGCTCGCCGTCCCCCTCGTGGCACTGCTCGCGTGGGGCGCCTTTGCACTCGGCTCGCTCGTGGCCATTGAGGAGCCGACGGCGGCCAATCCCCAACCCCGGCTCACCACCCCCGCGCTCGTCGGCACCCCGACGCAGACCCCGGCCCAGGAAGTGACGTCAGAGGCCACGCCGACCACCACGGCGAGTCCCGGTGAGACGAAACCCAATGAGACGCACGCTGTTGCCGTGACGTCAGCGCCGGAGCCAACGAGCACGACGACACCGACCCAGACGCGGACCCACCCCGGCAAGGGGCTCGGCAGGGGGAAGGGCAACAACAAATGACGACGCAGGGCACGAACGAGAGGCAGAAGCCGTGACGACCACACCCCGCGTCCTGGGGGGACGCTATGAGGTCGGTGAGCTCATCGGCCGCGGCGGCATGGCCGACGTCCACCTGGGGCACGACACCCGGCTCGGGCGACAGGTCGCGATCAAGATGCTGCGATCCGAGCTCGCCCGTGACGCCAACTTCCTCATGCGCTTCCGGCGCGAGGCGCAGTCGGCCGCCGGGCTCAACCATCCGTCCATCGTCGCGATCTTCGACTCGGGGGAGGACGACAGCGTCGTGGAAGGGCCGGGCGGCAGCCACACGACCCTGCCCTACATCGTCATGGAGTACGTCGACGGGCTGACCCTCCGCCAGAAGCTGTCCGCGCACGAGCAGCTGGACCCGTCGGAGGCCATCTGGATCACCGAGGGCATCCTCGACGCGCTGGCCTACAGCCACCGGATGGGCATCGTCCACCGCGACATCAAGCCGGCCAACGTCATGATCACCACGAACGGCCACGTCAAGGTCATGGACTTCGGCATCGCCCGGGCGATCGCGGACACGGCGGCGACGATGACGCAGACCCAGTCCGTCGTAGGCACGGCGCAGTACCTCTCGCCCGAGCAGGCCCAGGGCCAGACCGTCGACGCGCGCAGCGACCTCTACTCGACCGGGTGCCTGCTCTTCGAGCTGCTGGCCGGCCGGCCTCCTTTCCAAGGGGACTCACCCGTCGCGATCGCCTACCAGCACGTCGGCGAGACTCCGCAGCCACCGAGCGTCTACAACCCTGCTGTCCGGGGCGACCTCGACGCGGTGACCCTGCACGCGCTGGCAAAGGACCGGGAGGCGCGCTACCAGGACGCCGATTCCTTCAGCGAGGACCTCGAGAACGTCCGCCTCGGCCGTCCGATCAGCGCTGCCGCCCTCGGGGCCGGGATCGCGGTGGGCGCCGCGGCCACCCAGACCATGCCGGCGCCCTACTCCGCGGCGGGCACGCCGACGGCGGTCCAGTCCGCCATCACCTCGCGCAGCCAGCGCTACGAGAACACTGCCGGGCTCCCAGCGGTTGGCCACGACCTGGACGAGGAGGACGAGAAGGGTGGCCGAGCCGGGCGGGCCGTGCTCATCTCCCTCCTCGTGCTGGCCCTGCTCGGTCTCGCCGGGTGGGGCGCGGTGACGCTCTTCAGCAACCAGGACCCGCCCGTGGTGACGACGACCGTGCCCGACCTCCGTGGCATGGACGAGGCGGCCGTCGCGCGCGCCCTCACGACGTACAAGCTCCAGGGCGAGCGCAGTGAGGCGCCCAACGAGCTGGAAGCTGGCAAGGTCTTCGAGCAGAGCCCGGAACCGGGCCTCAAGGTCAACGAGGGGTCGGTCGTGCGCTACACCGTCTCGACCGGTCCCGGGAGCATCGCCATCCCCGACATCCGCAACTTCGACCGGAAGGACGCCGAGCAGGAGCTGAAGCAGGCGGGCTTCACCAACATCGCCTTCGAGGAGCGTGACGACCCGAACACGGGCAAGGACAAGGTCATCGAGACCGACCCCGTGATCGGTAGCTCTGCTTCCAAGGACACGAAGATCACCGTCGTCGTGGCCAGCGGCAAGGTCCAGGTGCCGGAGGGTCAGGTCGGACGGGACTGGTCCCTCGTGTCCAACGAACTCGCCCGCGCGGGCCTCAACCCGAAGCGTGTGGACGTCGAGTCGAACGAGACTCCCGGGACTGTCATCTCCGTGGAGAAGGAAGGCAAGCGGGTCGACGTCGGCAGCGAGATCAAGGTCGAGGTGGCCACGGCGCCCAAGGTGGAACCGACGACCGAGACCGTCACGCAGACCGTGACCCAGCCGCCGGCGACGACCGAGCCGACAACAACGACGACGACCGAACCGCCGGGCGGCGGAGGCAACGGGAACTGAGCGCGCTCAGACCGCTGCGGTGACGAGGGGGCTGAGGCCGACCGAACGCTCGACGGCTCCCTCGTCACCGCACTCCGCGAGGAAGTTCGCGAGCATCCGGTGGCCGCCCTCTGTCAGCACGCTCTCCGGGTGGAACTGGACGCCGTGGAGGGGCAGCTCTCGGTGGCGGACCGCCATGATGAGTCCGGAGTCCGTGTGTCCGGTGGCGATGAGCTCGTCGGGCAAGGTCGACTGGGTCGATCGTCAGTGAGTGGTAGCGGGTGGCGATGAAGGGGGTCGGCAGGCCTTGGAGCACTCCGGTGCCGTCATGGTGGACGAGCGAGGTCTTGCCATGGAGCAGCTCCGGCGCCCGGTCGACGGTGGCGCCGAAGACGACACCGAGCGCCTGGTGACCGAGGCAGACGCCGAACATCGGGGTCCGGGTTCGGGCGCACTCCTCGATGATCGCCATGGAGATGCCAGCGTCCTCGGGAGTGCCGGGCCCGGGTGAGACGAGCACGCCGTCGTAGGTTGCTGCCGCCGACGCCTCGACGGCGTCGTTGCGCACCGACCCTGCACTCGGCGCCGAGCTGCTCGAGGTAGCCGACGATGGTGTAGACGAAGCTGTCGTAGTTGTCGACGACGAGCACGTGAGGGGCGGCGGTGAGGCGAGGCATCGAGGCTCTCTGGTCAGTGCTGGTCAGTGCTGGTGAGTGCTGGTCAGCGGATCGGGGTGGCGTGGGCGAGGTCGACGGCTCCGGAGTAGGCCGGGAACTCGACCGACGCGTCGGTGTGGACCTGCCAGCCCAGTCCGACCGCCTGGACGTAGTCGAGGTACGTCTGGATGGTCGGGTCGGCGTCCAGGCCCTTCAACATCGAGTCGACGGGGCCGATGGCCTGGATCCGGTACGGCGGCGCGTAGACCCTGCCCTGGAGGATGAGGGTGTTGCCGACACAGCGGACAGCACTGGTCGAGATGACCCGCTGGTCCTGGATCATCATCGCCTCCGCCCCGGAGGCCCAGAGGGCGTTGACCACCGCTTGGACGTCCTGCTGGTGGACCACGATGTCGTCGGGCGTGTACCGGCCCGGGAGTGAGTCGAGGCTGCGGTTGGAGTCGTCGAGGACGACCTCGACGCCTGGACCCTCGACCTTCGTCGCCGCAGCGGCTGCCGCGATGCGCTCGGACTGGCGGTTGAGGGTCTCGAGCCTGGCGTCCTTCGGCTCGTTGGCGCGGGTGAGCGCCTCCACCTCGTGGAGGAGCACGTCGTACTCCTTCGCCTTCGCCTCGTTGCGGGAGTCGCCCGCCATGATGAGCGACGGCAGGTCTCGGTCCGCGCGAAGGTCTTCGCCCTGCGCCGCCCGGAAGCTCAGCGCGAACATGAGGCCTGCTGCCGCGGTGACGAGGGGGACGAGAACTCGCCAGCCGAGCCGCAATCGCGATGTGGCCGGCCCCGTCTCGGGCGCTGCGACATCGCGGTCCTCCGCCGGGCGCGGACTCTCGGTGTCGCGCTCCGGGTCGACGTCGCTGAGCACTCCGGGCTCCCTCTCAACTACGGCTGTTGCAGACCTATTCTGACCCACGCTCTGATCTGAGGAGCCAGCAGTGCCCGAGTCCAAGGGTCGCGACCGCAAGGCCGCGACATATACGCCACCGCCCAAGTCCACGGCCAGAGAGCCCAACCCGACGTGGTGGGCGCCCGTCTTCGTCACCCTGCTCATCCTGGGCCTGCTGTGGATCGTCATCTACTACATGACCGAGTACAAGTACCCGATCGAGGCGATCGGCGTGTGGAATCTTGCGGTGGGCTTCGTCCTGCTCATGTCCGGGTTCATCATGACCATGCGGTGGCGCTGACCGCTGCCTCACCGGCACCGTCCACAACTTGTCCACAGCTGGGGACGAATGACAGCGGTGTAACTACTCCACAGGGTTGTCCACAGCGGTGGACAACTGCCCTGTGGATTCAGCGACTCTCAGCGCCTCACCGGGAGGTTGAGTTCCCGGATGTCGACCGGCACGGTGAGGTACTTGGCCACGGTGACGACCACGAGGAACGCCAGCACGGCCCCGAGCGCGACCCACGTCAGGTGCCGGACCCGTTGGCGCCGGAAGAGCACGATCGCCCCTGCGCTGGCGAGCCCGGTGAGGAACCCGCCGAGGTGCGCCTGCCACGAGATGCCGGCCACGACAAAGCCGAGCACTGCGTTGATGATCAGGATGGTGTAGATCCCCGCGACAGACCGGTTCAGGTGCCGGTTGAGCACGATCATGGCGCCGAAGAGGCCGAAGATCGCGCCCGAGGCCCCGACGACTGGAGTGATCCAGGCCCGGTCGGTACCGGTGAAGAGGCCCTCGACCGTGGGGTTGCCGGCGAAGAGGAGCACGGCCACCTGGCCGCCGATCCCGCTGATCACGTACAACGCCAGGAACCGGGCGCGCCCCAGTAACGGCTCGAGGTAGCTGCCGAGGATGTAGAGCGCGTACATGTTGAACCCGATGTGCAGCAGCGACTGCGGCGCATGCAGGAACATCGCGGTGACGAACCGCCACGGCTCCGTCCAACCCTGGATCGGCCTGAAGGCGTAGTCGTTGGTCACATCGGCGGAGACCCACTGGGCGAGGAAGACGGCGGCGCACAGCCCGATGAGCGAGTACGTCACGATCGGCCGGCCATCGGTGGCGCGGCCACCCAGGACGGTCCGGGTCCGCGGCACCGTCTGGGCTGCCTCGCGGACGCAGTCGACGCACTGGACTCCGACAGGGGCCGGACGCTGGCACTCGGGACAGGCCGGTCGACCGCACCGCTGACACTTCACGTAGGCCTCACGGTCGGGGTGCCGGGGACACACCGAGGGTCCGGCCGGCTGTTGCCCAGCCCCCGGCGGGGCCGGGGGCTGGGGACCGAATCCGCTGTCCGACAACGTGCCTCAGTCCTCGATGGTGACCGAGTTGATGACGACGTCCTCGCGAGGTTTGTCGTTGGCACCGGTCGCGACGCTGCCGATCCTGTCGACCACCTCGCGGGACGGGCCGTCGACAACCTCGCCGAAGATCGTGTGCTTGCCTTGCAGCCACGACGTCGCCCCCGTGGTGATGAAGAACTGGGACCCGTTGGTGCCCTTGCCCATCCGCTTGCCCGCATTCGCCATCGCGAGCATGTACGGCTGGTTGAAGTTCTTCTCGGGGTGGATCTCGTCGTCGAACGTGTAGCCCGGCCCACCCATGCCGGTGCCGCTGGGGCAGCCGCCTTGGATCATGAAGTTCGGGATGACCCGGTGAATGGTCAGGCCGTTGTAGAACGGGGTCGGGCTCGTGCGACCCGCGTCGTCGGTGTACTCCTTCTCACCTTTGGCCAGACCGACGAAGTTCTCCACGGTCTTGGGCGCGTGATGGGGGAACAGCTCTGCGACGATGTCCCCAAAGTTGGTGTGCAGGGTTGCCTTCATGCGCCCAATCCTCGCACGGCGCCGTGGTCGCCTAGTTCCCACAGTGAGCCGATCCTTCGTCATCTGGGTACGAGCAGGGTGGACCCGGCGGCTCGTCGGGTGAAGGATCGATACAGGAACCCCCGACCGAAGGAGCGGCAGCCATGTCATTCGTCGACAAGCTCAAGCACCAAACGGACGAGCTCGGTCCCAACGAGAAGGCCGACCACCCGGCGGAACAGGCGACGGCTGCCGGAGCCGAAGCAGCAGGTGGCTTCGATCCGCTCATCGACGAGGAGGAGGTCGCGGAGGAGGTCCTGTCGACCGACCTCGATCCGGAGGCGCCCCTCGACGCACCCCCGGAAGCAGCAGGTGGGTTGGCGGGGGCCCGTCCTCAGCGCGCCTACGACGCATCCGGAGAGCCGATCGACGACCTGCCGCTCGATCCCGACGCACCTGACGTGCCCGGCGCCTCGGCCTCGGGGAGTTGGTGACTCAAACGAGGAGTGTGGGTAAGAGCCATTCGACCTAGGAGGAGTGCATGTTCCGAACGAAGCAGACCCCGACCGAGAAGCTGATGGCGCAGGTCGTGGAGGTGCGCGACCAAGCGGCGCCGAAGGCGACCGCTGCGGCCGAGCGCCTCAAGGAGGCCTTTGACGAGGCGCGGGTGCGCGCGGCTCCAGTGGCGTCCGACCTCGCCGATCGTGCCCGACCCAAGATCGAGGCGGCCGAGTCGACGCTCGTGGACTCGGTCCTGCCCAAGGTGGGAGCGGCCCTCGGTGTCGCATCGGCGGCTGTCGCGCAAGGCGCCCAGGAGGCCAAGGTCATGATGCGCGACTACGAGCCGCAAGTGCAGCACGCTCGCGAGTCAGCGGGCGACTTCGCGCGGGTGAGCAGCGATCGGCTACGCGACGCCTACCACGTCCTGAGCGGCGAGGCAGTCGCCAAACCCGTGAAGCGCGGTCGCAGGAAGTGGCTCTTCGTCATCGGGCTCGGCGCTGCCACCATTGCGGCCGTCGCGGCCTATCGGAAGCAGCAGGCCAACAACGACCCATGGGCCACTTCCTCCGACAGCACGATGGGGAGCACGACTGGAACGACCGGCTTCGACACGAGCGGCTCGATGAAGGACAAGGCAGCCGAGAAGGTCGGACATGCGAAGGAAGTGGTGACCGACGCCGCCGCCAAGGCGAAGGACAAGGCGACGGACCTGGCGGCCAAGGGCCAGACCGCATTGGCCGACCGCAAGGACCGCGTGACGGAGGGCGAGATGGAGGCCGCCTCCGCGCGCGCCGACGAGGCGCTCGATGAACTGCGTCCTGAGACTGGTCAGGTGACCGCGATCGACGCGACGCTCGGCTCCGACGCCATTGACGCGTCGGCCGGCACGCTGCCGAGCGAGTCCGTCAAGCCGAAGCGGCCGAAGGCCTGATCGACAAGCCTGATGAGACATAAGCAGACGGACCCGGTGCCTGGGCACCGGGTCCGTCTCCGCTTGAGCTGGCTCGCACAGACAGGGGGACAGCGCGAGCCAGCACATGCAGAAGGGCTGGGCGCGGTTCGTGCGGGCCCAACCCTTCGCTGCGTCCAGTGTAACCACGTGCTGGACGTTCTGGCGAGAGGCTCGTGGAAACTTCTACCAGAGTGTTGCCTGCAATCACGTCCTTTCCCGAGCGGCGCTGCCTCGCGGCAGGCCGGCCAGACGCTGGAGGGCTTCGCTCAGTTTCGCACCGGCAGCGAGCGGGCGCCACCCGAAGTTCCTGTGGGTTTCGTGAGGACTCGGTGGGTCCGATCTGGGCCTGAGAGCGCGCCCGCCCTTTCAACGGGCGCGAATCGGGCCGGACTGGTACTTTTCGCTCGCCCGGCCCGAGCCGGGCCTTCGAGTGACTATGCAAAGGCGCGTTTCATGCGAGCAGTCTTGAAGCGGGCAGGGGTGGCTTTGGTCGGGGCGTTGCTCGCCTCATCGGTCGCTGTCCCGTCCGCTCACGCCGAGCCGGCGGCCATCTCCGGCACCATCACGTCGCAGGCCACCGGCGCCCCACTCGAGGGATGCGTCGACGCCTACGCCGCCGAGACGTGGGACTGGGCCGGCTCCAGCTGCACCGACGGCAGCGGGACGGGCACCTGGGCGGTCGACGGACTGGACCTGGGGGCCCCGTACAAGCTCCGCGTCTCGAGCAACGACGGCGTGCACCTCGCCGAGTGGGCACAGAACGCATCGGGGTTCGAGGACGCGGCGGCCTTCGTGGCTCCGGCGACCGTTGACGTCTCGTTGGCACCGGGGGCGATCCTGGCTGGAACGCTGACGGTCGCCGACAGCGACCCCCTACCCCCTGAAGCCTCCGTTACCGTGTGGTCCCAAGCCGGCGACTACGTCGCTTCCGCGTGGCCGAGCGAGGGGAACTGGGAGGTCGCCGTCCCCAACGGGACGTACCAGGTCGAGTTTGCGGCCGGCGCGGTGCGGCAATGGGCCTTCGGCAAGGCGACCGCCGAGGAGGCGGATCCGATCACTGCCGTCGCCGGTGAGCACCACCCGCGTCGACGACGTGCTTCCCGCGATCGAGGAGACCGTGTTCTCGGGGATCGTCACGGCCGCTGACACCGGCGAGCCGCTCGATGCGTGCGTCACCGCCTACATCGCCAGCGACCAGAACTGGGCTGGGAGCACCTGCACGACCTATGACGAGCCGGGCCGTTGGACGTTGACGAATCTTGCGGCAGGCATCGAGTACAAGTTCGAGGTCTCGACCTGGGACGGCCGCCACGTCGGCGGCTGGGCACCGAACGCGGTCAGCTTCGAGGACGCTGCGGGATATGTCGGACCTGCAACCATCGACGTCGCGCTCGAGCTCGGCGGGACGCTCTCGGGAGTCATGCTCGGTGCCGACGGTCAACCGCAGGACGATGTCATGGCCTCGGTCGAGACCGTGGACGGCGCCAACGTCGCAACCGCCTTCAGCTGGGACGGTGGACAGTGGAGTGCGACGGTCCGGCCGGGCGACTACGTCGTCCAGTTCCGGAGCAACGAAAGCGGGAGCCAGTGGGCGGTCGGCCAGACGAGCCGTGAGTCGGCCACCGTCTTCCACGTCGCCGCTGGCGAGACGGTCGACGCGTCGGATCGCTTCCTCCCCGGGGGCAGCGTGACGGGAACCATCGTCAGCGATCTCGACGGCAAGCCCGATCGCCGGGGCCTGCATGCACATCTACGAGTACCCGATCGCCGGATACGGGTATGACGTCGCCTACGCCTGCACGGACGAGCAAGGGAAGTACACGGCGGCTCTCGACCGCGAGGGCACCTACACCGCCGAGTTCTCGGACTCAGAGGGCGACGGCCGCTTCATCAGCGAGTTCCACGGCGATGCCGTCGAGGCGGAGGCCGCGCAACCCTTCACCGTGGTCGCTGGTGTGCCAACGGTGGTCGACGCCTCACTTGCGCCAGGCGCCACGATCTCCGGAATCGCGACCGATGCCAAGCTCGGGACCCCGATCGCCGGAGTCTGCCCGGAGGCCTACGTGGGCCACGAGGGGAGCCGCGCACGGGCGCAGGTCAGGGACTGCAGCGACACACAGGGCAGGTGGCGGGTCTCCGGCCTTCACCCCGGCTCCTACGCGCTCAACTTCGTTCTGGGCGAAAACGGCGCCGGCCCCGCGAGCACGACGTGGGCCTTCAAGGCGGACTCACAGGCGAGTGCGGATCTCGTGACGGTGCGCCTCGGCGAGGCCAGGACGATCCGCAACGTCAAGGTCCCGTCGCCGTCGTCACTGACGGGACGGATCACGGACCCCAGCGGCAATCCCATCGAGGGCGCGAAGGTCAACCCGCGCGGCGATCTCATGGATCGCTCGGGAGAGTGCTTCGACTGCGCCGTCACGGACGCGGACGGGCGCTACAGCATCCCCGTCCTGGCGTCGGGAACGTACCGGCCGGTGGCCTACGCCCCGTGGACCTTCCCTTGGCGCCCGCATGGTCGGGTGGCGCCACCTCGTTCGAGGCGGCAAAGCCGATCACCCTCAAGCCAGGCAAGTCTGGAGAGTTCTCTGTACGGCTCGCGCCGGCGAGCCGGATCACTGTCGAGGTGCTCGAGGCGGACGGTTCGCCGGCGACTCCCGGCTGGATCGGGGAGGTGACGACCACCACGGGCCGTCACGTCTCGGACTTCGACGTCTGGGGGGATCACGTCGTCACCACGCCGGCGCTCCCAGCGGGGTCGTTCCTGATCAGGTTGGAGAACGTCTACACCGACCAGGTGGTGTGGTTCGACGGAGCGACGCGCCGGGAGGACGCGCAGCCGGTCACGCTCGGGGTCGGTGAGTCGGCGTCGATCACGATGCAGCTGCCTCCGGCAGGCTGACAGGGCGGGAGGAGCGTCCCGCCACGGACGCATCAGTCGAGCTCAGCGGCATACGGCATGCATTGTCGTATGCCGCTGGGCCGGCGTATCACGATCGCCCGGGCGAGCGTCCGCACCACGAGTAGCATTTTCGGTGCAGGGGTTTTGCACCACCTCGAGGTGGGCCGATGGACACGACGGTGACGGTGTCGTTGGGGGAGCGGGGCGCCGATCCAGCGCGCCTGGAGATGCTGCACCGACAGATCCGTGAGGAGCTCCGTCATGTCGACGACGTGGACGTGGCCTCCCTGGCCGGTGCAACGCAGTCGTCGCCGGCGCCTGCCGGCACGCGGGCTCGGTCCCGCCGAGATCAGCGCCCTCTCCGTGGCGATCCTCGGATCGGGCGGGATGACGGCGCTGCTGGCGTCGCTGCGTGACTGGCTCCATCGGGGCCATGCGGCGCCGCGGACGGTCCGGCTCGAGATCGACGGTGACGTCATCGTCCTCGAGAACGCCGACGCAGCGGAGCGGAGCGAGCTGCTGCGCAACTTCCTCAGCCGCCACGGGATCCAGGAGCCGGCATGAGCGGCACGCGTCGAGCGCTCATCGTCGCGAACGACACCTACGACCACGCGAGCTTCGGGCAGCTGCGAGCGCCGGCGGCTGACGCCGCGGCGTTGGCCGATGTGCTCGGTGACCCTGAGATCGGCGACTTCACCGTTGCGGTCGTGCACAACGAGCCGTCGTACGAGGTGCAGACCCGGATCGAGGACGTGTTCGCCGACAGCCAACCTGACGATCTGCTCCTGCTTCATTTCTCCGGGCACGGCGTCAAGAGCGACACCGGCGAGCTCTTCGTGGCTGCGCGCAACACGCGGCCGGACCGGCTCGCCTCGACTGCCGTATCCGCGGACTTCATCCAGCGATGCATGAAGACGTCCCGAGCGCGCAGCATCGTGCTCTTCCTCGACTGCTGCTATGGCGGCGCCTTCGGGCAGGGCGTCTCGGTGCGGGCCGCAGGCCCGGTCAATGTCATGGACAGCTTCCCGGCGGGCCGCCTCGGCGGTGGACGGGGGAGAGCCGTGATCAGCGCGTCGAGCGCGATCGAGTACGCCTTCGAAGGCACCGAGCTGGCCGCCGACGAGCGGGCCAAGCCGTCAGTGTTCACGTCGGCCGTCGTCGAGGGGCTGCGAACCGGTGAAGCCGACCGTGACGAGGACGGGCTGGTGTCGCTGGACGAGCTCTATGACTACGTCTTCGACCACGTCCGTGCCGAGAACCCGAAGCAGACACCCGGCCGCGACGTCGAGATGTCGGGCGATGTCTACCTCGCACACAGCCGTCGCCGACGGCTGCGCCCGCAGCCGATCCCCGAGGCGCTCGCCGCAGCGCTGAAGGAGGCCAACCCGACGTTCCGACGGGGAGCCATCAGCGAGTTGCGCGACCGGCTCTGGCACGAGGACCCGGGCGCCGCACTCGGGCGCTCGAGGCCCTGCGTGAGGTGGTGCGCACCGACACGAAGTCCGTGGCCGACGATGCCGAGGCCGCGATTGGCTCGATGTCCATGGCCGTGGTGCCCTTGTCGGTGGAACTTCGGCGTGGTGGCTGCCGGATCGGGGCCGCAGAGCAGGACGGTCGAGGTCCAGGGTCCGGCGCTGGCGCGTGCGGTCACGGCCCAGGCGGAGGCGCCGCTCGAGGCCGTGGTCGAAGACGCTGGTCGAGTCCGCGTGACCTACACGCCATCCGGCGGTGGCGATGAGGCCCTTGGCGTGCCGTTCACGGGGCAGGTCCGGCTCACGAGCCGCTCGGGTCGCTCGACGTGCCGGTGACGGCGGGCTCTTCCGCTGCCGAGCCGGTGGAGTCGGTCGGAGGGGCCGCGGAACCAGTAGCGAAGGAGCCGGTGCTCGTCGCGCGGCGGTTGGCTCCTGCTGCACCGCCCGGGCCGTCTTCTGCCCAGCCGGACAAAGCAACGGAGCCGGAGGCCACCGAGACGCCGCGTCTCTCCAGAGGAACGCGGGGGTTCTGTCCCCGTCGCGTCGGCCCTCGGCGGGCTGCTCGTCCTCGCCAGCTATGCGGCCCCGTGGACCGACACCAACATGCTCTACCCGATGGGGCCCGGCTTCACCGTCGGGATCTTCATCGTGGGAATTGCGGCGATCGTTGCGGGCATAGCCGTTGTCGTGGACCAGACCGGCCGGGTGTCGACCGGACTCGTCCTGGGCGTCTCGGTCGTGGCGGCCAACGCGATCCTCACCGCCTTTGGAATCATGGCGCGCGCGGGAGACGCGGCGCTGGGGCTGGGCTGGCTGTTCGGCCTCTTGGGCACCTCCTCATCGTCGCGGCCGGATTGGCCCGTCTCGTCTCCCTGCTGCGAGCGGGTGGGCTCGAACTGGCGTGGCCGACCCGTCCGGTCCGGCGCGTCTGGCGATCCTCACACTGGTCCTCATCGGCTGCGGAACCCTCGTCGCCTACGCCGCCTACTTGGCCGGCCCGGAAGGCGACTCACCCTACATCGCCATCACCATGGTCTGGGCCGTCACCTGGCTGGCCGTCGGAGCCATCGCAGTGAGTGCCCGCCCTCCGGCTCTCGCCCGATCCTTCCTCGTCGGCTGGGCCCTGGCCGCACTGGCCCAGCCCCTGTCCGACTGGACCTACTTGGGACGCAACGGCTATGACACGCAGGGCATGGCCATCCTCGTCGTCGCCCTCATCGCCCTCGTCTTCGTAGCGGCTCTCATGGACCGCCACGGCGAGCGGCCTGCCGGGTGAGGTAACGCCGCCCATCAATCGAGTGAACAACTTCTGGGGCCAGAAGTTGTTCACTCGATTGGTTTGACGTCGTTGGCGGTCCCTTCAGGGCAGGATCAGGTCGTGGCCACGACGACCGCGCCGACGCGCCGAAACCAGCTCGCTGGCCAGCTGTCCGCGCCGCTCCGGACCTATCTCGCCACCGAGTCGGGCGGGGCAGCCCTGCTCGTCGTCGCCACCCTGGCCGCCTTGGTGTGGGCGAACTCGCCGTGGTCGGAGGCCTATTCGCGGCTCTGGGGGACCGACCTCGCCGTACAGCTGGGCGACTGGGCGCTCCGGATGGACCTCGGCCACTGGATCAACGACGGGCTCATGGCGGTGTTCTTCCTCGTCATCGGCCTCGAGGTGCGACGGGACCTGTCCGTCGGCGAGCTCACCGACCGGCGCAAGCTACGGCTGCCGCTGCTCGCGGGCGTAGGCGGCATGGTCGTGCCTGCGCTGCTCTACCTGCTCGTCAACCCCTCCGGAGCGGGAGCCAACGGCTGGGGCATCGTCATCGGCACGGACACCGCGTTCCTCCTCGGCACGCTTGCGCTCGTCGGGCCGACAACGTCAACCCAGCTGCGCGTGTTCCTGCTGACGTTGACCGTGGTCGACGACATCGTCGCCGTCTCCGTCATCGGGTTCGTGTACTCGGACGAGCTCAACGTCACCGCCCTGGCCGTCGCGCTCGTGGCCGTGGCCGTCCTCGTCGGGCTGGGGCGGATGAAGGTGTGGCGGACCTGGCCCTATGCCGTCACGATCCTCGTGCTCTGGCTCGCGACCGTCGCCTCGGGGCTGCACGCCTCCGTCGCCGGGATGGTTGCTGGGCTGCTCGTGCCCTCGTACGCACCGCACCGGCAGGCAGTCGAGCAGGCGGCCCGTCGGTTCCACGCGTTCCGGCAGTCACCGCTCGCCGATGTGGGGCGGTCCGCGCAGACGGCGCTCGTGCGCGCGGTGCCGGTCAACGAGCGGATGCAGATCGTGCTGCACCCCTGGACCAGCTATGTCATCGTGCCCGTCTTCGCGCTCGCGAACGCCGGGGTGGACCTGCGTGGCGGGGTCCTCGGTGAGGCGCTGCGGTCACCCGTGACGTGGGGCGTCGTCCTCGGTCTCGTCGTCGGCAAGTTCGTGGGGATCGGGGCCGTCGCGTTGCTCGGTGCTCGACTCGGCGTGGGCTCCCTCCCACAGGGCGTCGGCCCGGGCCAGATCCTCGGCGGTGCAGCGCTGTCCGGCATCGGCTTCACGGTTGCGTTGCTCATCCTCGGGTTGGCTTTCGGGCCGGAGTTGCAGGACGAGGCGACCGTCGGGGTGCTCCTCTCACTCGTCCTCGCCACGTTGTTGGGGTGGCTGGTCTTCAAGCTGGCGGCCGTCTTCCACGGGGAGACGTCTGCGGGGCTGCCCATGGTGCTGGACCGGCCGGTGGACCCCACCCGCGACCACATCCGCGGCTCGGCGACGGCGCCGCTGACGCTGCTCGAGTACTCGGAGTTCGAGTGCCCGTTCTGCGGGCGTGCAACCGGCGTGGTCGCCGAGGTTCGTGCCCACTTCGGCGAGGAGCTGCTCTACGTGATGCGGCACCTGCCACTTCCGGACGTCCATCCCCACGCCGAGCTCGCCGCCGCAGCTGCCGAGGCGGCGGGGGCGCAAGGGCGGTTCTGGGAGATGCACGACGTGCTCTTCGAGCATCAGGACGAACTGGAGACGGAGGACCTGGCTGGCTATGCCGGCAAGCTGGGGCTCGATGTCGAACGCTTCCTGCGCGACCTCGACGAGGACGTGCACGCTGAGCGGGTCCGAGAAGATGTGATGAGCGCGGAGGCCAGCGGTGCGCGAGGGACGCCGACGTTCTTCGTCGGGGAGCGCCGCCATGTCGGGCCGTACGACGCCCAGACGCTCATCGCCGAGCTCGAGGCCAGCCGGCAGGCGGGCGCGGCGGGGGTCCGCGGCCCCTGACGTGCCGGTGAGTCGCATCCTGCTCCGCTTGGCGGAGCAGGATGTGAGGGCGCACTCAGTGCGCTTCCTCGTGCAGGTCCTCGAGGAGCTCGGCCACATCGACCTTCGGCTCGGCAACGAGCAGCGGCAGGACGAGGTCGTTCTCCTTGGCCGCGTGGCTCGCGAAGACGCGAAGCAATGCCTCGGCCCAAGCGGTCGCCGCAACCGGGTCGGTGGTCGCCTCGAGCGCGTCGACCATCCCGAGGATGACGCCGTGCTCGGCGATCATGCTGGTGATGAGGAGCCGACCGGCCCCGGTCTCCG
The DNA here is from genome assembly GCA_963826445.1 of uncultured Actinomycetota bacterium. Classification (GTDB taxonomy): domain Bacteria; phylum Actinomycetota; class Actinomycetes; order Actinomycetales; family Dermatophilaceae; genus Intrasporangium. Next base: position 95,682 of record CAWGXD010000024.1, on the reverse strand, counting down.
CCGCAGCGCGATAGAGAGTCCTCTCCTCGCCGGCGGCGTGCGGCGCGAGGACGGCCCGCGCCCAGGTGACGATCTGGGCCTTGGGGTGCTCGAAGCCGGACGACTGCCCTGCCGAGTTTCCAAGGTCGGCCGCGAGTTGCTCGAGCTCCGCGACGAGATGCTCGTGGTGGCGACGGATCGCGTTGGCGGCGGCCTCGTCGCGCTCGGGTGCAGTGGTGGTCATGATGCTCTCCAACCTCCGGGCGGGTGCATCCCGCCGTTGCTCCTATTCGACCAGCGGGAGTGGTCGCAGTCCTTGACGCGGGTCAAGCCCGTCCGCTGCGACCGCAGGCATGCTGTCTCCCGGCCGGCGGTCGGGCCCGTCGGAGTCTCGGAGCCAGCCAACCGGGATACCAGGAGACTTCAGCGTGCTGACGCTGACCGGTCCAGCGGCATCCGCTGACCGGCGCAAGCGAGCTTCTTGTGGGGGACGTGGCTCCGGAGGGAATCCTCTACGAGGCCGGGAGGCTGTGGGTGGCGGAGCCCTTCCTCAACCAGGTCACCCGGCTACGACCGAATCCGGACCTGACCGACGAGGTCGTCGAGGACGTCATCACCAGCGATCGGTTCCAGACGCCGAGCCGCAAGAAACCCGCGATGCTTCCGTCTCGGCCCCATCTGGGATGCAATCCCTCCCAGCCAGCCGGGGAGCCTCAGTCGTGATCGCGGCTGCCGGCTTCGGTCTGGGCGAGGAGATCGAGCAGCTGGCCGACCGTTCGCTGGCGGAGCAGAGCCTCGGGCAGGGGCCGATCGCCTTGGATCCGGTAGCGGTTGCGTCGGCCGTCCTTGTCCTTGATCACGTAGCCCGCTTCCACCAGATCGGTGACGATGCCGAATGCGGCGCGCCCGGTGATGCCGAGGGTGTCGGCGATCTCGCGTAGGCGCACGCCTGGGTCGCGGGCGATGCACAGCAGCGCCTGAGCGTGGTTGGTCAGGAAACCCCAAGGCATGACCCAGAATTATACCGGAACCATAGATCTATGAAATCGTTTGCTAGTTTTCGAGATCTAACGTACTGTAAGCAATGGAACCGGCCGACGGACCACGCAGGCCGCTTCACCACCAGGAAGGCACACCATGCGCTGCACACGCATCGCGCTCTACGACATCAAGTCCGGCTCCTTCGACGAGGTCATCAGCGAAGCCAAGGCCGGGATGTTGCCGCTGTTCCAGAAGAGCAACGGCTTCGTGTCCTACGGGGTTGCCCAGATCGACAAGACCTCCTTCTTCTCGCTCAGCACGTGGGATACCCACGAGCAGGCCGACTCCGCCACCGCCAAGGCCGCTGATTGGGTGAAGACCAACAGTCGAGACCGTTACTCGCTCCGCGAGAACTACGTCGGCGACCTTGCCATCGACGTCAGCTCTGCCAAGCCGGTCGAGCTCGCCCACTGATCCACCAGGTTGTATCGGGCCCCGCCGCAACCACGGCGGGGTTTGCTGCATCTCGGCCAGGCCCCCTGGCACCGGCACTCAGGGACAGCCTGCTCGGTCGGGAAGTGGCCGTTGGCGGTGACCGGCCGCGCTCGAGCGAAGAAAAATCGGCAGATATGTCGAGAGCCTTGTTGCGACGGCTGTCTCGGGCCACGATGAGAACGTTCTGCTGCGCGTCCGAGATGCGAGGAAGTTGGGGATCATGCCGACAGACCCTCGTCCGTCGAGCCCATCCGACAAGAGATCAACCGAGGCGCCACCCGTACAAGACGGCGTCCCGGCTGCCCCTGATGCCCCACGGCTCACTCGGGCGAGTGCTCTCTGGGTGGCCACCGGAACCGCGCTTCTTCTCCTGATCCTGCTCATCGTCTTCGTGCTGCAGAATTCGACGAAGGTCGAAGTGCACTTCCTCGGTTTGAGTGGCACCATCCCGCTAGGGATGGCCCTGCTGATCGCTGCCGTCGGTGGCGGCGTGGTGGTCGCCATCGCCGGGATGGCCCGGGTCACCCAACTTCGCACGAACGCCCGCCGGACCAGGCGAGGCACCACTCGCTCCTGACTCTTCGGGTTGTCCCGGGTGAAGCACGGCGCCTCGTCAGGGTCTTGCGCCCTTACGTTGTAAGCCATAGCCTTACAGCGTAAGACGCGATCGCCACCATCGTTTGTCCCCAAGGGAGCTGAGCATGCCGACGACCAAGACGGAGACGATGCGCGCGATCGTCCAGGACGGCTACGGAGCGCCCCCGCGCGTGCTTCGGCCCGAGCGCATTGCCAAGCCTCCGGTGGGTCCCCTCGAAGTGCTGGTCCAGGTGCGGGCCACGAGCGTGAACACCCCCGACTGGATCACTGTCGCCGGAGTGCCGTACGTCCTTCGTCTGAAGTCCGGTCTGCGGAGACCGTCCCACCCGGTCCGGGGCAGCGATGTCGCCGGAGTGGTGGATGCCGTCGGCCGGGATGTAGCCGACCTCCATCCCGGCGAGGAAGTCTTCGGGTCCGTGTGGGACGGCACCATCGGAGCTCGGGCGGGAACGTTCTCGGAATACGCCGTCGTGCCGGCGTCTCAGCTCGTGCGCAAGCCGTCGGGCCTCAGCTTCGAGGAGGCGGCCGCGTCGGTCATGACCGGTCTGACGGCCCTCCTCGCGATGCGCGACGTCGGCAGGGTGGGGCCCGGCACGCGGGTCCTCGTGAACGGGTCCTCGGGTGGCGTTGGCACCATGGCGGTCCAGATCGCCGCATCGCTCGGCGCCGACGTCACCGCAGTGTGCAGCAGCCGTAACGTCGAGCTCGTCCGGTCGCTCGGAGCCGACCGGGTCATCAACTACACCCAGGAGGACTTCACCCGCGGCCGGCTTCGTCATGACGTGATCCTCGACAACGTGATGAACCGTTGGCCCTGGAGAACGGCTCGAGCACTCGCGCCGGGTGGCGTCCTCATCCCCAACAGCATCGGGAACTCGGGCGGGTTGCTCGCGGGACTGCCGCGAATCGCCTCTGCCGGTGTGATGGGCCTTGGCCGCACCACGGTCAAGTCCGTTCAACTGGACGTGAACGGCGAGAACCTCACGGCTCTTTCCGACCTGCTCGAGTCGGGCGTGGTCCGCGTGGTCATCGACCGGACCTATCCCTTGGAGCGCGCTGATGAGGCCGTGGGGCACGTCCTCGGGCACCACACAAGGGGCAAGGTAGCCATCTCCGTCTGACGAAGCGCCACGCCTGGAGAGCCACACGTGTGGGAAAGCCGAGCACGCGGCGCACCGAGCGCGGGCACCCGGGCGAGCTCAGCGGCATACGGCCAAAGGCTTGAAGACCCTAGCGGGAGCGCTCCAGTGCGGCGCGATCCCACTTGGCGGTGGTGGCTGCGGCTTCGTACGTCCGTTGCAGGAAGTCGAGCAGCACAGAGTCGGGATCTGGCGCGGTCCGCACCGCGGTGTAGGGCAGCACGAACTCGCCGAGCTGCTTGTCGAATCTGGCCTCCGGCGGACCCGGTTGCACGGTGCGGTAGTTCGCCGGCTCGGGGTAGGCGTAGGAGTAGAACATCCCCTCTCCCCCGCCGCCGGGCCAGTAGCCGGCGCTGCTCACCTCGTGCGAATAGCCTTCCTGCATCACGCGGGGGCCGCAGTTAGGCGCGCTGCCCGGGTATGGCGGAGCGGGCCTGCCCGAGAACCTCGACGTCGCCAGGTCAAGGGCGCCCCAGAAGAGGTGGACCGGGCTGGACTTGCCGATGAAACGGCCTCTGAACACAGTGAATACGCGCTCGACCTCGACCAGTGTCCGCCAGAAGGCGGTGACGGCCTGGGCATCGTAGGCGGCGTGGCTGACATCGTCCGGAAAGGGGATGGCGTCCGGGAGCTCGACGGGCACGGGCCAGATCTTGGTGGCCAGGTCCAAGTCATCCAGGAGTCCGGTGAGCTCGGTGTAGAACTCGCTGACCGACTTGGGCGCGAGCTCCATGGAACGGGACTCGCCTCGTGTGGTGCTGACGTCGAGTCGGTGCTCGAGCAAGTCGAGGTCGATCGAGAAGCTCCGTCCGGGCCGGTCGGGCATGAGGGACGTGGTGAGCCCCCGGGAGGTGACGTAGAGAGTGGCATTCCACCAGTGGTTGAGCAGGGGTGTGCGTGCCATCCGGATCTTGCCCACGATCTGCAGCCAGAGGGTGAGCGTGTCGCGGGTCGGCTCCCAGCTGTTGATCGGGAGCTCCGGCCAGGCTGACTGCTGGCCCATCGTGGGACCTCCTCGGCCCGGGGATCGGTCTGGGCAGTCTATTGGCCGAGATGCTGAAGTGAGTCTCATCGTGATGGCCGGCAGCATTCCAGAATTCGTGTTATCGCCGGCCAGGCGGCCGGACGGTTCCGGCCCCTATGCAACGGGCACGAGTGCCCCACCCCAATGGGGTGATGCCGTTTCGCGGCTCCTCAGAGAGGATGGGCTCGCCCGTCCCGACAACATTCCGGAACATCGAGTCGGGTTGCAATCCGGCCGGCCACCCCACGGCATAGCCGGATGCGCCGGTGAGATGCCGCCGGCAAGGCGATGACATGACCTCACGTAGGCGAGACAGCGACGAGCTGAAGAACACCGGTTATGAGATCTTCATCGGTGCCCTATCCGTACTTTCGATCATCAACATCGTGCTTCTGTACGTGGTTCCCGACCAGGCGCTGGACACCGTCCTGTTCGTCATCAACGGTGTGCTCAGCCTCGTGTTCCTGCTCGACTTCACGTACCGCCTGTTCACTGCGCCATCGAAGTCGGACTACTTCTTCCGTCACTTCGGTTGGGCCGACCTGTTGGCCAGCCTCCCGGTACAGCAGCTCAAGGTGTTGCGCATCTTTCGGCTGCTGCGCGTCCTCCGTCTCCTTGCGGAGTACGGCGCCAAGAACATTGCGCGCAGCCTGCTGGCAGACAGAGCGGGGAGCGCACTGGTGACTTTGCTGCTCCTGGGGATCTTGGTGCTCGAATTCGGGAGCCTTGGGATCTTGCGCGTGGAGCAGCACGCGCCAGGCGCGAACATCACCTCCGCATCGGACGCGTTGTGGTACGTGGTGGTGACCATCTCGACCGTCGGGTACGGCGACCAGTTCCCGGTGACGACCGCGGGGCGAACGCTGGGCGCGGTGATCATCGTGATCGGTGTCGGCATCTTCGGCACCTTCACCGGATATCTGGCGAACTTCTTCCTCGCACCCAAGCAGGCGCCGTCCGTCGAGGCCTCGGGCGACCTCCATCAAAAGGTCGATCGCCTCCGCACGCTGCTGGCCCAGCAGAAGGTCGCCGTCGACGATCTCGACACGCTCATATAGCCCAGGCACTCCTCGATCCAGGCGCCCATGGCCGCGGTGTTGACCACGCCCCAGGCGAGCGGTGGGGTCACCCCGGATAGGTGAGGCGCAGGGTTGCCACGTACCTCCAGCATGGGTACGACCGCCTTTGGGCCACCGAGTTGGAGACGCGCGATGACCACCTCACCTGACCGCCATGCGCGCGCCATGTTGCCGATCCCGGACCGCCGCTGCGCCCGGGTTGACGACCTATGACGCGAAGGACCCGGACACGGCGTTTCCGCCCGATCGAGCCGTTGCTGCCGCCCGCGGGTGCGCCGAACGTGCTGATCGTGCTGCTCGACGATGTCGGCTTCGGTGCGGCGAGCGCGTTCGGGGGCCGTGCCGCACGCCGACGGCCGACCGGCTGGCGGCGGGCGGTCTGAGGTTCAACCGGTTCCACACGACGGCGCTGTGTGCGCCGACTCGGGCCGCGTTGCTGTCGGGCCGCAACCATCATTCGGTCGGGATGGGCAGCATCACCGAGACCGCGACCTCGGCTCCGGGCAACAGCTCGGTGCGGCCGAACACCAAGGCGCCGTTGGCGATGACCTTGAAGCTGAACGGGTACTCGACGGCGCAGTTCGGCAAGTGCCATGAGGTGCCGGTGTGGCAGTCCTCGCCGATGGGACCGTTCGACGCCTGGCCGTCGGGTGGCGGCGGGTTCGAGACGTTCTACGGGTTCATCGGTGGGGAGAACAACCAGTGGGACCCGGCGCTGTATGACGGCACCACCCCGGTCGAGCCGCCGGCGACCCCGGAGGAGGGCTATCACCTGACCGAGGACCTGGCCGACCGGGCCGTCTCCTGGATCCGCCAGCAGAAGGCGCTGATGCCCGACAAGCCGTTCTTCGTGTACTTCGCCCCGGGCGCGACCCACGCCCCGCACCACGTCCCCAAGGAGTGGGCGGACAAGTACGCGGGCGCTTTCGATGACGGCTGGGACGTGCAGCGGGAGCGGACGTTCGCCCGGCAGAAGGAGCTGGGCGTCATCCCGCCGGACGCGGAGCTGACCGCGCGCCACGCCGAGATCCCTGCGTGGGACGACATGCCGGATGAGCTCAAGCCGGTGCTGGCCCGGGAGATGGAGGTGTACGCCGGGTTCCTGGAGCACGTCGACCACCACGTCGGCCGGCTGATCGACGCGATCGAGGACCTCGGGGTCCTCGACAACACGATCATCTACTACATCATCGGTGACAACGGCGCGTCCGCCGAGGGCACCCTGAACGGCGCCTTCAACGAGATGGCCAACTTCAACGGGATGGCGGCGCTGGAGACGCCGGAGTTCCTGCGCAGCAAGATGGACGAGCTCGGCTCACCGAGCTCCTACAACCACTACGCGGTGGGCTGGGCGTGGGCGATGTGCGCCCCGTTCCAGTGGACCAAGCAGGTCGCCTCGCACTGGGGTGGCACCCGCAACGGCACCATCGTGCACTGGCCCAACGGGATCGAGGAGCGCGGTGGTCTGCGGTCGCAGTTCACCCACGTGATCGACGTGGCCCCCACCATCCTGGAGGCCGCCGGGCTGCCCGAGCCGACCATGGTCAACGGTGTGCAGCAGTCGCCGATGGAGGGCACCAGCATGCTGTACACCTTCAACGACGCGACCGCCGGAACGCCACGACCTGCAGTACTTCGAGATGTTCGGCAACCGCGGCATCTACCACCGCGGCTGGAGCGCGGTCACCAAGCACCGCACGCCGTGGGTCATGGTCGGCGAGCTGCCGCCGTTCGACGACGACGTCTGGGAGCTGTACGACGGCAGCAGCGACTACAGCCAGGCCCACAACCTCGCCGCCGACAACCCGAGATGCTGGCCAAGCTGCAACGGCTCTGGCTGATCGAGGCCACCAAGTACAACGTGCTGCCGATGGACGACCGCGGCGCCGAGCGGCTCGAGCCGTCGTTGGCCGGCCGGCCGACCCTGATCCGCGGGAACTCCCAGCTGTTCTTCCCCGGCATGGGACGCCTGTCGGAGAACAGCGTGGTCAGCATCAAGAACAAGTCGTTCTCGGTCACCGCCGAGGTCGATCGTCCCCGACGGCGGCGCGGAGGGCGTGATCATCGCCCAGGGCGGCCGGTTCGGTGGCTGGGCGCTTACGCCAAGAACGGCAGGGCCAAGTTCGTCTACAACGTGCTCGGCATCCACGAGTTCGCCACCGAGGCCGACGACGCCGATCCCCGCCGGCACGCACCAGGTGCGGATGGAGTTCGCCTACGACGGCGGTGGGCTGGCCAAGGGCGGCGACGTCACCCTGTACTACGACGGCACAGCGGTCGGCACCGGGCGAGTCGGCGCCACCCAGCCGATGATCTTCTCCGCCGACGAGACCACCGACATCGGCTACGAGTCCGGCACCACCGTCACCCCCGACTACACGGCCGCAGAGCAGCCGGTTCACCGGCAAGATCAACTGGGTGCAGATCGACCTCGGCGACGACGACCACGACCACTTCATCGACCCCGAAGAGCGGCTCCGCATCGCCATGGCGCGGCAATAGAGCTTGACGGGATTTTGCGGCATGGCCGGAGCGATCGCTGTCTTCTCGCTATTGGTGATCCTGTTCGTGAGCGCGTCGGCACGTTTCGAGCGTGCGTACCTAAACGGTCCGATCGTCTTCCTGCTCGCCGGCGGCATCGTCGGTCGCACGCTCATTGACGCGCAGTCGGAAGGCGCAGCCATCCGGATTATTGCGGAGGTGACGCTCGTGCTGGTCTTTGTTTCACGACGCGGCGGAACTTCAGCCGCGGGATCTGCGCGCCGACGCGGGCCGCGAGGGCTGGCCTCGATCATCTTCGCGCTCATCGCCTTCGAGTCACTGCATGAGGAACCCGCCATCGCCACGGTCCTCAGTGTCATCGCAACGACGGTCGTCCTGAGCGTGCTCGCGCACGGCCTCACCGCGTCGCCGTGGGCGCAGCGCTACGGCGCATGGGCGAGCCGAACCCGACCGCCGGTCGAGTCGGCGCAGGCCGTGGAGCCTCTGCGGCGCCACGGGACATCGCCTCCAGCAGCGAGACGGAAGGCTCCGGCGAGATGACCACCGGAACACCGATGCTGACCGCACGGTTCTGGCGAAGCCGGCGCTCAGCCGCGATCGCAGGCATCCTCTTCGGCGTCCTGCTATTGACAGCGATGGTGATGCTGCGCCTCGCCCTGACGGCGGGCAGCCTCCAGTCGCTCCAGTCCGATGCCCAGCGCCGCACACTGATCCGGTGGAGCCTGAACCTGGTGCCATTCGCTGGGATCGCCTTCCTCTGGTTCATCGGCGTCGTCCGTGAGCAGCTCGGCGACATTGAGGACCGCCTGTTCTCCACTGTCTTCCTCGGCAGCGGGCTCCTCTTCCTGGCCATGCTGTTCGTGGGCGCCGTCACGTCGACCAGCCTGTTGGAAATGCTCGCCGGAGCGAACGTCAACGCGGACCTCTGGGAGTATGGCCGCACGAGCACCATCGTCCTGGTCTCGGTGTACGCGATGCGCATGGCGGCCGTGTTCACCCTTTCGGTGAGCACCCTGGGACTGCGTACCTCCGCCTTGCCACGCTGGGTTTCCTACCTCGGCTACCTGAGCGCGTTGATCCTGCTGCTAGCAGCCGGCACGCGTGAATGGACCCAACTCGTCTTCCCCGCTTGGGTTCTGTTGGTGAGCGTCGTGATTCTGTTCACGCGTCCAGTGCGCCCCGTGCAGTAGTGTCCGGGATGCGCCAGAGGAGGGGAGCCGCCGTCCTTCGCGCACGCAGGCCGGTTCAGTCGGCGTAGGCACGGGCCGTGCATGCATCCGCTGACCCGATGCATGAAGAACGGCCCATCGGGCTGGAGCGCCTTGTGGCGATGCAGCCAGTGGATGGCGTCGTCAGCCAGGTCCCCGGTGACGTGGTAGCCCTCTCCTGGGGTCTTCGCTGGCAATGGGACGGTGGGGTCACGCACCAAGTGCGGCTCGTCTCGTGCGCAGGGTCCGACCCAGATGCTCCCACCGCCCTCTGAGGGGATCACCCGCCGCAGCCGGGTCTGGCACGCAGGCGCAGGGGTAGCGTGCGGGCCATGGTCCAGCAGCCCGCGCTCACCGAGCTGGTCGACGTGCCGGGCGGCAGGTTCGCGATGGGATCCGACCGGTTCTACCCCGACGAGGGGCCGATCCATGAGGAGACCGTTAGCGCGCTCGCCGTCGAGCGGCACCCCGTGACCAGCGCGCAGTTCGCGCGGTTCGTCGCCGAGACCGGCCATGTCAGCGTCGCCGAGCGTCCGCTTGACCCGGAGCTGTACCAGGGCGTCGCACCCGCGGACCTCGCCCCCGGGGCGCTCGTGTTCCGCCCGACACCCGGACCGGTCGACCTCGGCGACTGGCGGCAGTGGTGGACGTGGGTGCCGGGAGCCAACTGGCGCCAACCCTTCGGTGCGGGCAGCGGGATTGACGTCAACGGCGACCACCCGGTCGTCCAGTGGCATACGAGGACGCGGCAGCATACGCGGCCTGGGCCGGTCGGCGCCTACCGACTGAGGCCGAGTGGGAGCACGCCGCCGGAGGCGGCCGCGGCACGACCTACGCGTGGGGTGACGAGGCTCGGCCTGGGGGCCGGCTCATGGCCAACACGTGGCAGGGGCGCTTCCCGTACAGCAACACGGGGGCCGACGGCTGGGTCGGGACGTCGCCCGTCGGATCTTTCCCGCCGAACCACCACGGCCTCGTGGACATGATCGGTAACGTCTGGGAGTGGACGACGACGACGTATGCCGCCCGCCACATCGTCACGCGCGCCTGCTGTACGCCCTCTGCACCGGCGGCCGCCTCGGCCACCGACCCGACCGTCCGCAAGGCGCTCAAAGGCGGTTCGCACCTGTGCGCACCTGAGTACTGCCTCCGCTACCGGGCGCCGGCTCGCTCGCCCCAATCGGTCGACACGTCAACGACCCACATCGGCTTCCGCTGTGTCATGGACGTGTGAGACAACGCGTGAAGGAACATTGGCACGATCGACCGCGCCGACGGCGGCAACTCCGCCGGGCTGTAGGTGTCCTTGTCACCCGGCCCTTGAATCGTCTCTGCCTGGGCTGGACTCATATCTCGCTCTGCCGCCCGCAGCCTCCAGCTAAGTGGCATTTGTGCTCGCAGAGTCTCGATAAGGGGGTGCACGGTGTCGGACCGTGCCCGCGACACTGCAGGGCTGACGGATAGGGAATGGCGAACGATGATCCCCTGACACGGTGTCGGACCGCTTCACGTGTCACTGGCTGGCTCGCAGCAAGAGAATGAGTATGAGATCTCCGGGATGGTGGGGATTGGGGCCCGGCCAGGAACAACCGTCCGAACGGTCTTGACACGGCCCTGCTCCTACAGGGATGACCTGTGGTGGAGCCAAGGGGACTCGAACCCCTAACCCCCTGCTTGCAAAGCAGGTGCGCTACCAATTGCGCCATGGCCCCGGGTGGGGCACGAGGGCCCGCGGGGGATTGTCAGGACGTTGCCGCCGGCGTGTCCTGGTCAGCGGCCGGAGCCGGAGCAGGTGCAGGAGCAGGAGCCGCCGGCGCGGGAGCCGGTGTGGCGGGAGCCTCGGCCTGGACGTCGTCGGTGGCCTGGTTCCACAGGTCCTGCTCGGCCTGCTGCTGGCGGACCTTGCTGCGAACGAAGACGATGCCGGCCACGGCTGCGCCGATGAGGGCAAGACGCTTGATCATGCTGTTCCTCTCGTGACGGCTGGTGATGGTGGGCCTAGGAGGACTTGAACCTCCGACCTCTTCCTTATCAGGGAAGCGCTCTAACCGTCTGAGCTATAGGCCCATCGTCACCCTCTTGCAGACAGGGTCGCACGCGGAGTCCGAATCCCTGACGCGAGGGCAAACGTTACCGGATGCGCTGCGGGACCACCAAAACGGCCAAACCCATGCCGTATGCCGCTGAGCTTGGACCCGCGCACACGCCCGGAACCAGCGCGGCTCAGTCGTCCGTGAGGGTGAGCTGGATGCCGCCGACGAGCGCCGAGCAGATGTTGTAGAGGAAGGCCATGACCGTGGCGATGGCCGTCATGAGGATGACGTCGATGACGCCGATGACGATCGACAGGGACACGACGCGACCGAAGCCGACATAGTCGAGGATCGAGAAGTTGTCGGCGCCCCCGGCCGTCTGGAGCGACTGGAGGACGCCCTCGATGTCGGCGAAGACGTTCATCGTCGACAGGATCATCCACAGCACGGCGGTGAGAATGACGCCGGCGATGCCGATGGCAACGGAGAGCAGGAAGCTCATCTTCATGACCGACCAGGGGTCGACCCGCGCGACGGCCAGGCGGACCCGGCGCGGGCCCTTTGACTTGCGGTTCCCCTCCTTGGTCCGCGAGGCCGAGACCGCCGCTGGGGCAGGGCTCGCAGCGGACGTCGACCTCGTGGTGGGCTGGGCGCCCACCCGAGGGTTCGGCTGGGTGCGGGAGGTGATCGCCCCTCGCGAAAGCGTGGCCTCGCCGGCGCCCGAGGGCGAGCCTGCGGACCCATAGCCTGACGACGTGCCGTAGTAGTCACTCGAGTACCCACTCGAGGATGCCGAGGCTCCCGAGTCGGTCGACGTCGACGCGGGGCCCGAGCCGCCATATCCGCTCGTCCCGTAGCCCTCAGAGCTGGGCGTGCTCATTCGTCACCTCCACTGCCGCCGTCCGACGACTGGGTCGTCGCCTGGTCGCTTTTGTCCGACGGTACGCTATCGGTGCTCGGAACCGTAGTGATCGGCGCCGTCGGTGCGGTGCCCTCGAGGTCGCCGACTTCCTCCAGCTCCTCCTCTGTGACGGACTCCGCGTTCCGCGCCACGGCGACGATGGAGTCGCCCGGGTCGGGCGTCGCGAACTTGACACCCTGGGTGCTGCGGCTCGTGTGGCGGACCTCGTCCACCCTGGAGCGGACGATCTTGCCCTTCTCCATGACGACCATGACCTCGTCGTTCTCCGTCACCGTGAGCGCCCCGACGAGGTCACCGCCCTTCGCCGAGAGCTTGGCAACCTGGATGCCGGTGCCACCACGGCCTTGCACGCGGTACTCCGTGATGGCCGTCCGCTTCGCGAGTCCGTTCTCGAAGACGACGAAGACGTCGATGCCCTCGATCCCGCTCGGGACCCTCGACATCGACAGGAGCGTGTCATCGGCCTTGAACTTCATCCCGGTCACACCCGAGGTCGAGCGCCCCATCGGCCGCAAGGCGCTGTCGGTTGCCGTGAAGCGGACCGACATGCCCTTGCGCGACACGAGCAGGAGGTCGTCCTGAGGTGCCACGAGCCGGGCCCCGACGAGCTCGTCGCCATCCCGGAGGTTGATCGCGATCAGTCCACCCGAGCGGTTCGAGTCGTAGTCGCGCAGCCGCGTCTTCTTGACCAGGCCCGCACGCGTCGCGAGCACCAGGTAGTCGGCCGCCTCGTAGTCATGGATCGCAAGGACCTGCGCGATCTGCTCGCCCGGCTGGAAGGCCAGCAGGTTGGCGACGTGCTGGCCCTTGCTGTCCCTCCCGCTCTCGGGCAGCTCGTACGCCTTGGCCCGGTAGACCCGCCCGAGGTTGGTGAAGAAGAGCAGCCAGTGATGCGTGGTCGTCGTGAAGAAGTGCTCGACGACGTCCTCACCACGCAGCTGGGCGCCCTTGACGCCCTTGCCGCCGCGGCGCTGCGACCGGTAGAGGTCGGTCCGCGTCCGCTTCGCGTAACCGCCACGCGTGATCGTGACGACGACGTCCTCTTCGGGGATGAGGTCCTCCATCGACATGTCCCCGTCGAAGGGGACGATGTCCGTGCGCCGGTCGTCGCCGTACTTGTCGACGATCGCCTGCAGCTCCTCCGAGACGATCTGGCGCTGGCGCTCGACCGACGCGAGGATCGCGCGGTACTCGTCGATGAGCTGCTGGAGCTCGTCGTGCTGCTGCTGGATCCGCTCCCGCTCCAGGGCGGCGAGCCGGCGCAGCTGCATGTTGAGGATCGCCTGCGCCTGGTCGACGTCGATGTCGAGCAGCCGGATCAGGCCGTCGCGCGCCTCCTCGACGGTGCGTGACCCCCGGATCAGCGCGATGACCTCATCGAGCATGTCGAGGGCCTTGAGGTAGCCGCGCAACAGGTGGATCTCGGCCTCGGCCTTGCGCAGCCGGAACTCGGTGCGCCGCCTGATGACCTCGATCTGGTGCTCGACCCAGTGGCGGATGAAGCCGTCGAGCGGCAGCGTCCGCGGCACGTCGTCGACGAGCGCGAGCATGTTCGCGCCGAAGTTCGTCTGCAGCTGGGTGTGCTTGTAGAGGTTGTTGAGCACCACCTTCGCAACGGCGTCACGCTTGAGCGTGATGACGATGCGCAGGCCGGTGCGCCCCGACGTCTCGTCGGCGATGTCGGCGATGCCGCCGACCTTGCCGTCCTTGACGAGGTCGGCGATCTTGACCGCGAGCTGGTCCGGGTTGACCTGGTAGGGCAGCTCGGTGACGACGAGGCACTGCCGGTTCCTGATCTCCTCGACGTTGACGACGGCCCGCATGATGATCGAGCCACGCCCCGTGCGATAGGCGTCCTCGATGCCGCGGTGGCCCATGATGAGCGAGCCCGTCGGGAAGTCGGGACCCTTGATGATCCCGAGGAGGGCCTCGAGCAGCTCCTCACGTGAGATGTCCGGGTTGCGCAGGTAGTACTGCGCCCCCTCGGCCACCTCGCGCAGATTGTGCGGCGGGATCTGCGTCGCCATGCCGACGGCGATTCCGGCCGAGCCGTTGACGAGCAGGTTGGGGAATCGGCTCGGCAGCACGGACGGCTGCATCGTCTTGCCGTCGTAGTTCGGGACAAAATTGACGGTGTCCTGCTCGATGTCCCGCACCATCTCCATGGCAATCTGGGCCATCCGGCACTCGGTGTACCGCGCCGCGGCCGCACCGTCGTTGCCGCGCGACCCGAAGTTGCCCTGGCCGTCGACGAGCGGGTAGCGCATCGACCAGTCCTGCACGAGCCGGACGAGCGCGTCGTAGATCGCCGAGTCACCGTGCGGGTGGTAGTGACCCATGACGTCGCCGACGACACGCGCGCACTTGTTGTAACCGCGGTCGGGCCGGTAGCCCCCGTCGTACATCGCGTAGACGATGCGCCGGTGCACCGGCTTGAGCCCGTCGCGGACGTCAGGCAGCGCACGCGACACGATGACCGACATGGCGTACTCGATGTACGAGCGCTGCATCTCGGTGTTGAGGTCGATCGGCTCGACTCGGTCGTGCTGGCCGGGCTCCGCGCGACGGGCGCCGTGCCCTGCTCGTGGCTGAAGTCCTCCTCAGGCGGTTCGTTGCCGTCGATGGGGGGCAGATCGTCACTCACGTCAGTTCCCTTGTCGTTACATCAGTTTCAAGAGTTTGGGCCGTATGCCGCTGAGCTCACTCCCCGTCGAGTGTGCAGTTCCTGCCCTGCCGCACTCGGGTTCCCGTGGGCACCCAGCGCAGGACCTGCACACTCGACGGTCTAAATGTCGAGGAAGTTCACGTCCCGCGCGTTCTTCTGGATGAAGCCCCGTCGGGACTCGACGTCCTCGCCCATGAGCACCGCGAAGACCTCGTCCGCCTTGGCCGCGTCGTCGAGGGTCACCTGGAGCAGAGTCCGGGTCTCGGGGTCCATCGTCGTCTCCCCGAGCTCGCCGGTAGTTCATCTCACCGAGGCCCTTGTAACGCTGGATCGGGTTGTCCTTCGGCAGCCGCCAACCGTTGGCCTCACCGAGCTCCCCGAGGCCGTCGCGCTCGCGGTCCGAGTAGGCGAACTGGTGCGGCGCGTTGCTCCACCGGAGCCGGAGAGCGGTGGCTGAGCGAGGTAGACGTAGCCGGCCTCGATGAGCGGGCGCATGAACCGGAAGAGGAGCGTCAGCAGCAGCGTCCGGATGTGCATGCCGTCGACGTCGGCGTCGGCCATCAGGATGATCTTGTGGTACCGGGCCTTGCTGAGGTCGAAGTCCTCGCCGATGCCCGTGCCGAACGCCGAGATGAGGGCTTGGACCTCCTGGTTCGCGAGGATCCTGTCGATCCGGGCCTTCTCGACGTTGAGGATCTTGCCGCGGATCGGCAGGATCGCCTGGGTGTAGGGGTTGCGTGCCTGGGTCGCCGAGCCGCCGGCCGAGTCGCCCTCGACGATGAACACCTCGGAGATGCTCGGGTCCTTGCTCTGGCAGTCCTTGAGCTTGCCGGGCAGGCCGCCGGACTCGAGCAGGCCCTTGCGCCTGGTCGCCTCGCGAGCCTTCCGGGCGGCCATGCGCGCGGCCGCGGCCTGGATGGACTTGCGGACGATGTCCTTGCCCTCGTTCGGGTGGGTCTCGAGCCAGTGGCCGAACTCGTCTGTCATGGCGCGCTGGACGAAGCCCTTGACCTCGGAGTTGCCGAGCTTCGTCTTGGTCTGCCCCTCGAACTGCGGCTCGCCGAGCTTGACCGAGATCACTGCCGTGAGGCCCTCGCGGACGTCGTCACCGGTGAGGTTCTCTTCCTTGCTCCTTGAGCAGGTTCTGCTTGCGGGCGAACTCGTTGATGAGCTTGGTCATCGCGGCGCGGAACCCCTCCTCGTGGGTGCCGCCCTCGTGCGTGTTGATCGTGTTGGCGTAGGTGTGCACCGATTCGCTGTAGGCGCTGGTCCACTGCATCGCCAGCTCGAGCGACATCGCCCGGGCCTTGTCCTCGACCTCGATCGAGATGACCTCGGGGTGCACCGGCTCGCTCCGCTTGGAGGAGTTGAGGTGGTGGACGTAGTCGATGAGGCCGCCGTCGTAGCGGTAGGTCACCTTCTTGGCCGTGACCGTCCGCTTCTCGCTCTCCGGCACGTCGTGACCGTTGTCGCCCTCCTCGACGACCTGGGCCAGGTCACTGTCGATCTCGTCGAGGTCGACCTCGCTGTCGCCCTCGACACGCTGCTCGACGCGCTCGTCAACGAGGTTGATCGTCAGGCCCTTGTTGAGGAAGGCATACTGCTGGAACCGGGCCCGCAGCGTCTCGAAGTCGAAGTGGACCGACTCGAAGATGTCGGGGTTGGGCCAGAAGGTGATCGTCGTGCCGGTCTCATCGGTCGCCTCCTCCTGGCGGAGGGGGCCGTCGGGCACGCCCATGGTGAAGCTCATCCGGTGGACGTAACCCTTCTGGCGCACCCCGACCTTGAGGGTCTTCGACAGGGCGTTGACCACGGAGGACCCGACGCCGTGCAGCCCACCGGACACCTTGTAGCCGCCGCCACCGAACTTTCCTCCGGCGTGCAGCTGGGTCAGCACGAGCTCGACCGCGCTGATCTTCTCAACCGGGTGGATGTCGGTCGGGATGCCGCGGCCGTTGTCCTTGACCCGGACCCCGCCGTCGGCCAGCAGCGTGACGTCGATCGTGTCGGCGAAACCGGCGAGCGCCTCATCGACGGAGTTGTCGACAATCTCGTAGACGAGGTGGTGCAGGCCCCGCTCACTGGTCGAGCCGATGTACATGCCGGGACGCTTGCGCACGGCCTCGAGGCCCTCGAGCACGGTGATCGCGCTGGCGTCATAGTCGACTCCGTTGGAACGATTGTCGACGAGTGGGTGGTTGATGCTCTCGGCTGTCGTCGTCTCCGCGGCGTCTGACACGTCTCTCCTCGTAGAACCTCATGCGGGCGGCCCGACGTCCACGCCGAGCCGCTACCCCATTATTCTAACGGTCCGCGGAAGCGGAAAATGCCCCGTCAGCGGCCCGGAACGGGCATTTTCGCGCCCGAAGACCCCGGATTCCGGGGGAGGATCACGACCGGCCCCCTCAGCGGCCCAGTGGCGCTCCCCCGGACCCCGCAACACACCCGGTTGTCGAGTGCTCGCCCCTGTTGCAGCAGGGGCAAGCAGACGATAGCCGGGTGTGTTGCGGGCATGGGCCGGAACTCCGGCGACATCCGGCTGGGCTGCGTGACAACCTGTGGACCACCTCGCGGGGTTGAAGGGGTGTGACCTCCACAACCGTGGCGCGCGAGGACAGGGGAGCGCTCATGGACGACGCGGCTCGAACGGCCGACTTCACGGACTACGTCAAGGCCCGCGAGCAGACCTTGGCGCGCCTCGCCTATCTGCTCACCGGGGACCGCGACGCGGCCGAGGACCTCCTCCAGAACGCGCTCGCGAAGTGCTACCGCAACTGGGAGCGCGTGCGCGGGGTGGAGCAGCCGGATGCCTATGTGCGCCGGATCATGGTCAACGAACGCAACAGCCGCTGGCGTCGCATCGTGCGCCGCAAGGAGTCGGCCGGCAGCCACGTCCTCGAGGTGCACGACCCTCCGGCGCCACCCGCGGCGCTCGACCCCGCCGAGTCGCTCGACCTGTGGCGGCACGTGCAGTCCCTGCCACGGCAGCAGCGAGCAGTGCTCGTGCTGCGCTACTACGAGGACCTGACCGAGGCACAGACCGCCGAGATCCTCGGCTGCTCACTCGGAACCGTCAAGAGCCACACCAGCCGCGCCCTGGCGGCAATGCGCCTGAGGATGAGCGAGGCCCCAGCATGAACAGCCCGGACCCCAGGCTCAAGGACCTGTTCGACGAACGCGGCCAGGGCGTGAACGTCACTGGGGACCTCGCCGAGCGTGCCATCGCCCGCGACCGGCGCAACCGTCGGCGTGAGGTCGCCGCCATCGCCGCCGGTGCGGCCCTCGCTCTTGCCGTGGCCCTGCCGGTCACCTGGAACGTGCTCGGCTCCAACCGGGCCGGTCAGGTCCCTGCCTCGCCGAGCCACACCGTCAGCTCCTTGCCGCCGACACCCACGACCCCGACCACACCGCCACCCACGACACCTGTTGCCGCGCCGACGGTCACGGCCACGAGTGCTCCCGACGCCGTCAGCCTCCGACCTGCCGATGGCGCGGTCACCGGGACGACCGACCTCGGCTATGTCGTCGACGGGGTCTACCACGAGGGGTCGACGACGATCCCGCTGCCCGACAAGAACTCCGGCTGGCTCGCCGCCCGGCTCGCCGACGGCCTGGTCGTCGGCGCCGCCTCCCCCAACGGGGACGGTGAGTTCTGGGTCCTCGACGGGTCTGGTCGCCGGCTGGCCGTCCTGCCACTGGGGGACAAGGTCGTGGTCAGTGCGGACCACACGCACTTCCTCGCCTCGGACCAGGAGGGCAACCTGACCTACCACGACGCAGCCGGCAAGAAGCTGGACGAGCTGACGGCCGCCAGCTGCGAGTGCCAGGTCCAGGGGATGCCGTCCGGCTTCCGCGCGGTGGGGCTGGACGGTGACGTCGCCTACGCCGTCAAGGGGAGCACGGGACGGACCGCCGTGTGGGACCTCCGGACGGGCCGCGTCACCCAGCTGACCCGCGAGGTCGTCGCCGTGGACACCGCGGGCCAGCGAGCCCTGGTGCGGGCCTCGGCCCCCGACGACCCGATCTGCCACGAGCTCGTCGACCTCGGGTCAGGCGCGACCGTGTGGCGGCTCTGTGCACCGCTGCTGTTCGACGCGGCGGCCTTCGCCCCGGACGGCTCCCACCTCGTCGGGACGGGGCTGGTCGACGGGCTGTCCCACGACCAGCTGCGTGGTGACGGATCGTTCCGCTTCGAGCCGGTCGTGGTGGTCGATGCCAGCGACGGGTCGATCATCGTCCAGGGAGCCGGGACCCCTGGGAACTCACGGCTCAGCACGGCCGGGCTCGTCGTCCAGGTCAGCTCCAGCCAGGGCACCCGAAACCTCCAACAGTGCTCGCTCACCGATGGCTCCTGCGTCGTGGTGGCCCCGGCGAAGAAGCTAGCCGACCCCACTGCTCCGGAACTGGTGGGCCCCTACATCCTTTCCGTGAACTGAGCCACGAGCTGGGCTGGGGGGAGCGCCCGACGAGCCCGGCGGCATACGGCATCGTCCGCGGGTCACCCCTGCGAGAGGGTGCGCTCGAAGAGCTGGTGGATCGCCTCCGGAAGGTGCGGCTCGGGCAGGGTGACGTCGACCTCGACCTGCGCGCACACCACGTCGTAGCAGAACGCATCGGGGTGGTCACCGCTGGGGATCGCGGCGATCTGTTGGAGCGTGGGCGCGGCGAGGAGGTGCTGCCAGTCACGCGCATCGCGCTCGGGCAGGTCACCGATCGCGACCCGCCGCTCGCGGACCAGCCCCGCGAAACCACCGGTGCGACGGACGAGCAGCTCCGCGTCCACCCCCGGCACCTCGCCATGTGCCGGGCCGCTGGGCGGGCCGGAGTCGTCCTCCTGAGCCGACGGCGTCTGCTCGCCTGACACGGCCACCCCGACCTCGTCCCAGGCGGAGCGGACGGCGGAATGCTGGACGGAGCCGAAACCGTGCCGGTCCGCGGCGGCCGCGATGGTCAGCCCCGCGAACGTGACGAAGTCGCAGTCCGCGCGGATCCCGTCGCCTGTGAGCGTCGCGTACCAGATCGCGCCGGCGTCCTCCCATGCATGACCGCCGATGGCGAGCGCCGCGAGGACGAACGCGCGGTTGGGGATGCCCGAGTTGATGTGCACGCCGCCGGAGTCACTGTCCGTCACGACGTAGTCGTCCATGGTCGCGGGCTGCGGATCCTTGCCGAGATTGGGGTCGTCGTAGGCCGTGCCGGGGTGGTGCATGTCGCGCAGCGCCCGCCCGTGGACGCCGGGCAGGAGCAGCTCCGCGCCGACCAGCCAGTCCGCCTCTGCCGCGGTCTGGCCCAGGGCGTACTGCTTGACGAGCACCCCGAAGACGTCCGAGATCGACTCGTTGAGCGCGCCCGGCTGGCCTCGGTAGAGCAGCCCCGCGGTGTGCTCGGTGACCCCGTGCGCGAGCTCGTGGCCGATGACGTCGAGGGAGCTGGTGAACCGGTCGAAGACGACCCCGTCGCCGTCGCCGAAGACCATCTGCCGCCCGTCCCAGAACGCGTTGTCGTACCGGTCGCCGTAGTGGACGGTCGCCAGGAGCGGCATCCCTTTGCCGTCCAAGGAGTTTCTGTCGTATGCCGCTGACCACAGCTCCCAGGTCGCCCCGAGTCCGTCGTAGGCCTCGTTCACCGCGGGATCGCCCGTGGCCGGGTCGCCCTCGACACGAACCGTCTCACCCGGGGTGGTGCGCCGGCCCTTGGCATCGCCGATGGTCCGTTGCGGGCCGGCTGGAACCGGAGGGCCCGGCTCCGTGGGCCCGGGCTCGGTCGGCGGTGCGGGTGCTGGCGGGGTCGGGACGGGTGGGCCGGGCTCGTTGACGTCGCCCCTCGGTGGGGCCAGTCGTCCGCCGGAGCGGCGCGAGTAGCGGAAGTGCTCGTCATGGGACAAGGCTTGACTGGCCGACTCCGCGACGACGGGGTCGTCGCTCTGCGCCAGGGCCTCGAGCATGAACGGCGGGACGATCGAGCACTGGGTCGCAGGGTCCATGGGCCCATCCTGCGCCGAATCACCGACAGCGGCCTGCCGAGGCACGAGCAGTCACCACCCCACCACTCGCACCACTCGCACCACAGAGTCAGCCGTAGGTGTCGCGCGGGCCACGGGAGTCCGGGGAACGGTGCCGGCCCCTGGACCACCTGGGTGCCGCCGGGCCGAGCACCTTGAGCTTGCTGACGGCGCCCGCCCCGATCTCCTCCTCCACACGGGCGAGAACCGACGATGCGAGCAGCTTCATCTGGGTGGCCCAGGCGGTGGAGTCGGCGCGCACGGTGAGAACGCCCTCGGTGAAGGTCACCGGCTCCACGTGAGCCGCGATGTCAGGGCCGACGATCTCGGCCCACCGCCCCATGACGGATCCGACCGCGACGTCGACCTTCCACCCACGGTCGACCAGCAGCCGATCGAGCTGCTCTCCGAGCAGGGTCGGGTCCCGGCCGTCTCGGCCTGCGCCGGACCGCAGTTGGTCGGTGTTGTCCGGACGCGGTCGCCGGCGCGGCTTCATGCCGGGGCGCAGCCCACGGTCACGCGCGGCCGCGCGGGCCCGGGCCAGCGCGGCGGAGGCCGCGTCGGCCATGCGGGCGTCCTCGTCCAGCGACTCCAGCGGCCCCTGCGGCTCCTTGGGGTCGACCTCGTCAGGCATCGCTCACATCATCCTCCGCCGACGTCCCGAGTGGCACGTCTTGCCGCACGTCCGCGGACTCTTGCGACGACGACGTGCGTAGCACCTTTCCGAGCTCGACCTCGAAGGTGTGCCCCTGCTGGCGCAGCCGGTCGGGTACGTCCGCACCCACCGCCGCCGTGATGACCACCTGCTCGCAGTCGCTGATGAGCTCGGCCAGCCGCTCGCGGCGACCGGAGTCGAGCTCTGCGAAGACGTCATCGAGGACGAGCACGGGGTCGTCGCCGAGGTCGCGGGCCAGCAGGCGGTAGGCCGCGAGCTTGAGGCCGAGGGCGAAGCTCCACGACTCACCGTGGCTGGCATAGCCCTTGGCCGGGAGGTCGCCGAGAGTGAGGACGACGTCGTCACGGTGGGGCCCGACGAGGCTCACGCCTCGCTCGATCTCCGTCGTGCGAACCGAGGCGAGGCTGTCGAGCATGGCTGTCCGGAGCTCGTCGATCCCCGGCACCTCTCCAGCGGCGATGCGCTCGGCGATGCGCTCTGAGACCTCCTCGTGGAGCGAGCTCTTGTACCGCGCCGTCGCCCGGGCGTTGCTGGCCGACACCGCGTCGTAGCTGGCCCCGACGTCGGGCAGCAGGTCGCGCAGCAGTCGGAGGCGGGCGTAGAGCAGCTGGGCAGCGACCGTCGAGAGGTGCTCGCTCCACACGTCGAGGGTGTGGAGGGCCGAGTCACGCGCCTCCTCGAGCGGTGGCTCACCCGGGCGCGGGCGCCCCGCCCCCCGGCCTCCCCGGCGCAGCACCGGTGCCGCAGACTTCAGCAGCGCATTGCGCTGCCGCAGGATCTTGTCGTAGTCGGACCGGACGCCAGCCCAGCGAGGCTGGCGCTGCACGAGCAGGTCGTCGAGGAAGCGGCGTCGCTCGGAAGGGTCGCCCTTGACCAGGGCCAGGTCCTCGGGAGCGAAGAGGACGGTGCGCACGGTGCCGAGCACGTCGCGGGGCCGGGCGACTGGTGCGCGCCCGAGACGGGCCCGGTTCGATCGTCCCGGCGTGATCTCGAGCTCGACCATCGTCTCGCGCCCGTCGCGCACGATCGCACCCCGAATGATCGCCTGACTGGCGCCGAACCGGACCAGCGGCTGGTCGGTCGCGACCCGGTGCGACCCGAGCGTCGCCAGATAGCCGATCGCCTCGACGAGGTTCGTCTTGCCCTGGCCGTTCAACCCGATGAGCGTCGTGACTCCGGGGGACAGTGCGACATCGGCGCTGGGGTAGCTCCGGAAGTCCTTCAGGGTCAGGTGTCTGACGTGCACGCCCGCTCAGTCGGCGCGCTTCGAGCGCTCCGTGCCGAGCGCCGTGTGGGCCTGGTCCGTCGGCTCCGTCGCAGGCGCGGCACCCGCGTCGACGGCATCCTTTGCCGTCTCGACGTTGGCCTGCGATGCCCTCCCGAAAGCCCGCGAGCTCGCATCGCCCTTGGCCTCGAAGGAGCGCACGTCGTGCGCCACCTTGTCCCGCTTGCCCGGCTCCTGCGGCACTTCACCCTCGCGGAGGGCGTCACCCTCGGCGATCGTCATGACCTGGTGCCCGCCGAACTCGCCACGCAGCGCGGCGACCGCCTGCATCGCGGGCGAGGCCTTCTGTCGGGACGCGAAGCGGGCGAAGACGGACGCCGAGATGACCGGCATCGGGACGCCCAGGGCGATCGCCTCCTCGACGGTCCACCGGCCCTCGCCGGAGTCCTGGGTGTAGTCGGACACGTTGTCGAGGTGGGGGTTCTCCTCGAGGGCATCCACCATGAGGTCGAGCAGCCAGGAGCGCACGACGGTCCCACGGCTCCAGGCCTTGAAGGTGCCCGACACGTCCTTGACGATGTCCTTGGTCTCGAGCAGCTCATAGCCCTCCGCGTAGGCGTGCATGAGGCCGTACTCGATGCCGTTGTGGACCATCTTCGCGTAGTGCCCTGCCCCCACCTCGCCCGCGTGGACGAAGCTCTCCTCCCGGGGTCCCTCGGGGCGGAGCGCGTCGAAGACGGGCATGGCCCGCTCCACCCACTCCACATCGCCGCCACACATCAGCCCATAGCCGTTCTCCAGCCCCCAGACCCCGCCGGAGACGCCGCAGTCGACGTAGCCGATCCCCTTGTCACCGAGCAGCTTGGCGTTCTCGAAGTCGTCGGTGAACCTCGAGTTGCCACCATCGATGACGAGGTCACCTGCGTGGAGCAGCTCGGCGAGCCGCGCGACGGTGTCACGTGTCGGGTCCCCTGACGGCACCATGACCCAGATGACGCGGGGGGCGGCCAGGCCCTCGACCATCGCCTCGAGGGTCGGGACGTCGGTCACATCGGGGTTGCGGTCGTAGCCGATGACCTCGTGGCCGGCAGCGCGGAGCCGCTCGCGCATGTTGCCGCCCATCCTGCCGAGACCGATGAGACCGAGCTGCATGTCGAGTGCCTTCCGTTCCGGGCCAGATGCTGTGAGGGTAGTCGTCGCCACCGTCAGGTGTCGTTGTCGGGTCACCTACCCAAACAGGCTTATGCCGTATGCCGCTGGGCTCGTTCCCGAGGCCAACGGCAGTCCGCGACACCCTGGGTCAGCTGGCGAAGCGCACCGGCATGAGCACATAGCGATACGACGAGTTGGTCTCACTGTCGGCCTCCGGCTGCCCGGTGAGGACGGCCGGCCTGCTCGGTTGGGTGAAGGAGAGGCGGCTCCAGGGCTGGCCCACCGCGTGCAGTCCGTCGAGGAGGTACTGCGGGTTGAACGCGATCTGGATCTCTGGGCCGTGGAGGGTCGCCTCGACGGCTTCGCTCGCCTGCGCATCATCGCCCGTGCCAGCCTCGATGGCGACCTGCCCGTCGGTGAACTTGAGCAGGACGGGGGTGTTGCGCTCGGCCACGAGTGCGACTCGTTTGACGGCCTCCTCGAGCGCGGACGTCTCGATGATCGCCTCGGTGTCCACCGAGGTGGGGAAGATCGAGGTGACCTTGGGATACTCGCCATCGAGCAGGCGAGTCGTGGCCTGGCGCTGCCCGGCCTCGAAGCCGATCAGTCCGTCCCCCCCGCCTCCGAAGGCGAGCTCGACTGAGCCAGACGCCCCCAATGCCTTGGCGGTCTCGGAGAGCTGCCTCGCCGGGATCAGGGCGACGTGGTTCGCATCCGGGGTCGCCGGCGTCCAGGTCAGTTCGCGCATCGCCAGGCGGTAGCGGTCCGTGGCCAGAAGCACGACCTTGTCGCCGTCGATCTCCATGCGCACGCCGGTGAGGATGGGCAGGGTGTCGCCGCGGTCGGCGGCGATGGCCACCTGAGCCACAGCCTGGGTGAACACGTCCCCAGCGATGGTCCCGCTCGCCTCCGGCGCGGCGGGCAAGGTCGGGTAGTCGCTGACCGGCATCTCGCGCAGGCTGAACCGCGAGGAGCCACACGTCACGTTGACCTTGGTGCTGTCGGTGCCGACGTCGACGGGCTTGGCCGGCAGATTGCGGGAGATGTCGGCGAGGAGGCGCCCGAGGACGAGCACCTGACCCGGCTCAGCGACGTCAGCCGGCACGGTGATTCGCGCGGACACCTCGTAGTCGAAGGCGGACAGGGTGAGGCTGCCGTCGTCGAACGCCTCGAGCATGACGCCCGCCAGCACCGGCACGGGTGGCCGGGCAGGGAGGCCCCGGGCAACCCAGGTCACGGCCTCGGCCAGGACGTCTCGCTCAACGCGGAACTTCACGACGGACTCACTTCACGACGATGGACACGGAAGTTCTGACAACACGTGCGGTTTCAGACAACAGTGGGGGCTCAGACATTAGCCCGTGTTGGTGATTCTGCACCACAGGACTGACGGTCGGTACGCGCTCCGGACATCTGGCCCTGGTCGTCGTACCGCTGTACTCGGGGATCCCTCCTTTGGCTGGGGTCTCGTCATAGTCGTAGGTGCTGTGGACGATGTGGACAACGGTCGTCAATGCAGGTCGCGCGGCGTGGCGCCCTGTGTAGCTGCTGTGGGTGACCAGGCGCCCGCTCCGGATCCGCTGTGGACGGACCAACGGCAGTACACATCCGGAACACAGGAAGGGTGCTGGTTTTCCGCAGGTTTTGCCTCCCCGTCCACAGTTGTCCACAGCAAGGTGTGGACAATGGGAATCACCTGACGTTTCCTTACTGTTTGTCCACATTGCCACTGTGGAGAAGTTCAGGACCAGTCCTCCACAGAGTTATCCACAGCGGTGGACAACCCGCCCAGTGGTACTTGGGCCCGGTGTCACTGGATGGTCTCGTTGTGTACACAACTGTGGACGGAGCTGTGGATCGTCAGGCCCGGTCCGTGGATGTGAGGATGAGATCCCGGGCACGAGCCAGATGCCACTCGAACAGCGCCTCGGGATCTGCGAGCGGACCGAGCTGGTGAAAGAGCTCGCTCGTCACTGCGCCGAGGAGCAGAGTCCAGGCGGAGAGTCCTCGGGCCAGGGCATCGGCGTCGACCTCGAGCCCGGTGAACAGCTCGTCGGCGAGGAGGTCGCCGACGGCGCGGCTGGAGAGGTCGTCGGCCCGGGGGCTGGGCATTCGCTGAGCGCGCAGGGCATCCTCGAGCAGCTGGATGAGGATGGCCTGGACCGCGGTGCCGGGCCCGATGGTGAGCTCTCCCGGTGCGGCGTAGTCGGGGACCGGCGAGCCGTAGATGAGGGCGAAGTCGTGCGGGTTGGCCAGGGCCCACTCGCGCATGGCGCGCCCGACCGCGTTCCACCGGGCGTCGAGGTCGTCTGCCGGAACGGCCGAGTGGGCTGAGGCCGCAGTATCGGCCAAGGACGTGTAGGCCCGCACGATGAGGCGCGTCAGCAGGTCGTCGCGGCTCGCGACATACCGGTAGATGCCCGAGGAGACCATGCCGAGCTCCTTGGCGACCGAACGGAGACTGAGGCCGGGTGCGCCGTACTTCGCCAGGTGTTCGCGGGCGACCCGGATGATCTCTGCCTCGATAGCAGCGCGCCGCTCCTCACGAACTCCCATACCGCCAGCCTGCCACAGTTGTGAAGCAAATGTGAGCACCGCTCTTGATTTGTCAGACACCTCGCTCCATACTGGATTCGAGAGCAGTGCTCACTTATTGAAAGGGTCCACCATGTCGCACCATCTCGTACTCGGCGCCGGCGGCGTCGGCCGAGCCACCACCACAGAGCTCGTCACGCTTGGCCACACCGTCACCCTCGTGTCCCGCTCCGGCCACGTCACCGACCGCCCCTGGGAGACCGCTCATCCGGACGCCGTGGAGGTCGTCGCCGCCGACGCCAGGGACGAGCGGCGTCTCGCCTCCCTCGCGCGGGGTGCCACGAGCATCGTCAACGCGCTCAACCCGCCGAGCTACACGACCTGGGACACCGACTGGCCACCCGTGGCAGCGGCGGTCCTCTCGGCCGCAGAGACCTCCGGAGCCGGACTCGTCATCATCGGCAACCTCTATGGCTACGGTCGCGTCGAGGGTCCGATGACAGAGGACCACCCGATGCGACCGGCCGGGCACAAGGGCCAGCTCCGTGCCCAGATGTGGGCCGACGCCCTCGCCCTGCACAAATCGGGACGGCTCCGCGCGACCGAGCTGCGTTCGAGCGACTACTTCGGTCCGGGGACGACGCGGATGACGAGCTATCTCAATGACGTCATCATCGACTCACTGCTCGCCGGGCGTCCTCCGTTCCTGCCGCTGGGTCGCCGCGACGCGCCCCATTCATGGACCTACGTGCCGGATGTTGGTCGGCTCGCCGCACGAATCGCGGCGGGGGATCCGAGGGACATCGGGGACACGGCCTGGGGCCGGGCCTGGCACGTGCCGACGTCGGCGCCGCGAACGTTCGACGAGGCAGCGGACGACGTGGCGGGAATCGCCGGCGTCCGGCGGCGACGGCTCTGGGTGCTGCCCCGGGCGCTCGGGACCGCGGCGGGCGTTGCCGTGCCGTTCATGCGCGAGCTGCGCGAGACCCGGCACCAGTTCGAGCGCCCCTTCATCCTCGACAGCACTCACACCGAGCGGACCTTCGGGCTCGAGCCGACGCCCTGGGAGGACGCGCTCAAGGTCACCATCGCCTCGCGACAGGACTGAGCGACATACGGCTGCTCTCGCCGGAGCTCAGGTGGACTGCTGACGGATCCGGTTGGTCAGCTCGGTCACCTGGTTGTAGATGGCCCGGCGCTCGCTCATCAGCTCGCGGATCTTGCGGTCGGCGTGCATCACCGTAGTGTGGTCGCGGCCACCGAAGTGCTGCCCGATCTTCGGCAGGGACAGGTCGGTCATCTCGCGGCACAGATACATGGCGATCTGTCGAGCGGTGACGAGCTGGCGGGACCGCGACGAGCCACACAGGTCCTCGATCGTCACCGCGTAGTAGGCGGACGTGACGGCCATGATCGTTGCCGCCGTCACCTGGTTGGGCGTCTCGTTGGGCAGCACGTCCTTCAGGACGATCTCGGCCAGGGGCAGGTCGATCTGCTGGCGATTGAGGTTGCTGAAGGCGGTGACGCGGATCAGCGCACCCTCGAGCTCGCGGATGTTGGTGCTGAAGTTGCTCGCGATGTACTCGAGCACGTCGTCCGGCACCGACATCCGCTCCTGGATCGCCTTCTTGCGCAGGATCGCGATGCGGGTCTCGAGGTCGGGCGGCTGGACGTCGGTGAGCAGGCCGGACTCGAACCGTGTGCGCATCCGGTCCTCGAAGCCCGACAGCTCCTGGGCGGCAGGTCGCTCGTGATGATGATCTGCTTGTTCGCGTTGTGGAGCGTGTTGAACGTGTGGAAGAACTCCTCCTGGGTCTGGAGCTTGCCCTGGAGGAACTGGATGTCGTCGATGAGCAGGACGTCGACGCTGCGGTAGCGGGACTGGAAGGCACTGGCCTTGTCGTCGCGGATGCTGTTGATGAAGTCGTTGGTGAACTCCTCGGAGTTCACGTAGCGGACCCGCACATTGGGGAACATCGTCCGGGCGTAGTGCCCGATCGCGTGGAGCAGGTGGGTCTTGCCCAGCCCCGACTCGCCGTAGACGAAGAGCGGGTTGTACGCCTTCGCCGGCGCCTCCGCGACGGCGACGGCGGCGGCGTGCGCGAAGCGGTTGCTCGCACCGATGACGAAGGTGTCGAAGGTGTACTTCGGGTTGAGCCGCGTGTCGCTCGCCTGGGCTCGCCGGCTCGGGTCGTTGCTGTCGCAGCGGGCCGCTCTCCCCGCCGGGCATATGAGCGTGTCGGACCCCGCGGTGCACCTGCCGGGCTGGAGGTGGTCCGGTGAGAGGTACCCGGCCCCTCGGTGATCCGAGGCCCGACCATTGGGAATCGTTGGGGGTGCGAACGCCGTAGGGGTCGTCGCCGAGTCGAGATCGGCCGCCAACAGGTCGGGTGCGCTCGCCTCGAGGTCCTTGAGCGGGTCCCCGCTGACAACGAGCGGTGCGATTGGATCCAGTCGTGGGTCGCGCGTCCCAAAGGCATGCGCGACCCGGCCGGCGTCGGACAGCGCCGGTTGCCCGGTTGGCTCGTCCGTGATGAGCCCGAGGTCGTCCTGGCCAGGGATTCGTCGACGCTGACCGCCGAGTTGGACCGGGTGACCGAGATGCGCCGAGAGCGCAGCGACGGACCTGGCCCTGGAGTCGGATCTCGAGGAAGTCCTTGGTGTAGGCGTTGGGCACCTTCACGAGGCGGTCTGATCGAGCACGCCGACAAGCCGGCACAACCGGACGAAGGCACGCTCCTGTGCGGTGACTCCCGCAGTGCCGAGCGACGCGAGGGTCTGATGCCAGACCTGGCCGTAGTCAACGTCTCCGCCCGTCACTGCCTCACCCTGTCCCTGACTGCTCTGTTGCCGCCCTGCTCGGATGTCCGACATGCTCTGGAGCACAGGCCGGTATCCAGCCTGCATCTCACCACTCCAGATGCGGACGTTTTCCACACGATTGTCCACACCCTGTGCATGACGGCGGAGGGCGCACTCGGCGGGAATCATGCGAACCGCAACCTAACAACACCGGGATGCGGCCGACAACTGTGCCACCCGCGAAAGGCTCGAGTCCTCGGCGTGTCGGCTTGCGGATGAGCCGCGATGGTCGAGGATGGACACTTTGCGCATGCGGTATCGGGCGTCATCGAGCCGGTTTGACCCCTCCTTCCGCCGCTCCCGTATCGTGGATCGAGCGTGTCTGCGACCTCTTTCGCATGCCCGTGGCGCCGACTCGCGACTCCCCGGACCACGTCCGGCGGATGCCGCCTGCCGGAGTTCCACGGGCCTGCCGATTGCGGTCGCCGAAGACCAGCAGAAGCCCACTCATCGGGTGCGGTGCCGATTCTCCTCGGTGCGCACTCGCAAGCAAACGGAGATACCTCGTGAGCAAGCGCACCTTCCAGCCGAACAACCGCCGTCGCGCCAAGACGCACGGCTTCCGCCTGCGCATGCGCACGCGCGCCGGCCGTGCCATCCTCGCCGGCCGTCGCCGCAAGGGCCGCGCCGAGCTCTCGGCCTGACGCCTCCAGGGCCGCGGCATGCTGCCCGCCCGTCACCGTCTGCGTGAGAGCGCGGACTTCACGGCGGCAGTGCGCGGACCCGGCGCCACCAGAGCAGGCGGGCGACTTCATCGTCGTGCATGCCAACCGGACCGATGCGCGGGCGGAGCTTCCGCCGCGCGTCGGTTTTGTTGTGTCCAAGGCCGTCGGCAACGCGGTCGTGCGCAACCGGACCAAGCGTCGGCTGCGCGCGAGCATGGCGACCCGGCTGCACGGCATACCGGCTGGGGTGGACGTCGTCGTCCGCGCCAACCGGCCGCCGCCGCCAGTGCGACCTACGCCGACCTCGACGTCGCGCTCGACGCGCAGCTCGCCAAGGCGTGCCGACGATGAGCGCCACCGTGAACCGCGGGCTCGCGTGCGCCGCTGCCCTGCTGCTCGGTGCCGGCTCTACCAGCGCTTCATCTCCCCGATGCGGCCCCCGACGCTGCCGCTTTTACCCCAGCTGCTCCGCGTATGCCGTCACCGCGCTCGAGCGGTTCGGCCCGCTCAAGGGTGGCTGGCTCGCCGCGCGGCGGCTCGGCCGCTGCCACCCGTGGACCCCCGGTGGGGTCGACCCCGTCCCGCTGACGCTGGGCCACGCGGAACGACGTGCGGCCCGAGGACTACCGGCCGACCGGGACGCCAACGCCTGGACTCGAGCGCACCGACGCACGGCACGAGCACCACACGACCTGACCACCCGGCATATGGTTGCCGACTGAGCGGTGAGCGGCACGCCACCGCGCGCATCTGAGCACAGAGGACAGACGTTGATCGAATTTCTTCAACACCCTGCTCTACCCGATCAAGTTCGGTGAAGCCTGGGTCATGTACGGCTGGCACTGGCTCTTCGACAAGCTCGGCCTCAACGGCGACCTGGCCGGGCTGGGCCTGGGCGCTGTCGATCGTCGGCCTCACGGTCGTCGTCCGCATCCTGCTCATCCCGCTCTTCGTGCGGCAGATCCACTCCTCGCGGCGGATGCAGCTCATCCAGCCCGAGATGCAGAAGATCCAGAAGAAGTACAAGGGCAAGCGCGACCCGGAGTCCCAGAAGGCGCAGCAGGCGGAGATCATGGATCTCTACCGGCGCACCGGGACCAACCCGTTCAGCAGCTGTCTGCCGATCCTCATCCAGAGCCCCGTTCTTCTTCGCGCTCTTCCAGCTGCTCAACAACCTCAAGGCGCAGGCCGAGGGCGTGCCGGCCACGCGCGATCGGCCCGATCACCCAGGAGGTCGCCCAGCAGATCGAGAGCTCGACGATCTTCGGCGCCAAGCTCTCGGACAGCTTCGTGACGGCGAACGGCAACCTCAACGTCCAGATCCTCACGCGTCGTCCTCATCATCCTGATGTCGGCGACGACGTTCACGACGCAGTACCAGCTGATGCGCAAGAACATGCCGGCAGCGGCGCTCGACAACCCGTTCGCGAAGCAGCAGAAGGTCCTGCTCTACCTGATGCCGATCTTCTTCGCGATCTCCGGCATCAACTTCCCGATCGGTGTCCTCATCTACTGGCTCACGACCAACCTGTGGACGATGGGCCAGCAGTTCTACGTCATCCGCAACATGCCCGCGCCGGGCTCCGAGGCCGAGCGGCCATGGAGTGAGCGCAACTCAGCCGCGGTGCAAGACGAAGCACGTCACGGTGCCCGGCCTCGAGACGTCCTGCCGAGCCCGACGGACGCGCCGAAGTCCGGTCAGCGCCAGCAGCCGCAAGGGCAAGAAGCGCGCCGAGCACGTCGTGCCGACCAAGACCTGCGCCCGCGGCGCAACCGGTGCTGCGACAGGCACGGGCCCTCGCAGGCACGGGGCCGTGCGGAGCCTCTGAACCCGCGAAGAAGCAGAACCCGTAGAAGCCGTCATCCGCGAAGGACCTGCACCCCAGCGAACGAGAGCCTCCGATTGGCGGCATCGCATTCGCGTGTGACGTCCCGCCAGATGCCCAGCCAGACGTGACGCACAGCCGAGCATCATCAGTTATCCACAGCTGTGGGAACTTGTGACCAAAGGAGCAACTTCTCCATGAGCGACGTGACGCCGCAGACCAGTCCCGAGTTCCACCGACGTCAGCGCTGACCGCAGCGCCGACACCGGAGCGCCGAAGCGGGGGAGTCGCACGAGCCCGAGAAGCTCGGCCTCGAGAGCGGACTTCGACGCCAGCCGCGAGGTGATGACCGGGCAACGAGCCGGCTGGGCGAGCCGAAGCCGCGGCGTTCGTCAGCTCGAGCGCGAGGGCGAGGTCGCGGCTGACTTCCTCGAGACCCTGCTCGACATCGCCGACCTCGACGGTGACCTCGACGTCGATGTCGACGGCGACCGTGCGGCTGTGGCCATCGTCGACTCCGAGGAGGGCCGCGTCCCGCGTCGCCTCGTCGGCGACCGACGGCAAGGTGCTCGAGGCGCTGCAGGAGCTGACCCGCCTGGCCGTGCAGGTCGAGACGGGCGAGCGCAGCCGCCTCATGCTCGACATCGCCGGCCACCGCGCGCAGCGACGCGCGACGCTGGTCGCGCTGGCCAAGCGGCGCCATCGCAGACGTCCAGGCGTCGGGGACGAAGATGGCGCTGGAGCCGATGACCGCCTTCGAGCGCAAGGTCGTGCATGACGAGGTCGCGGCCGCCGGGCTGGTGTCCGAGTCCGAGGGCGTCGACCCGAACCGCCACGTCGTCATCCTTCCGGCCTGACGCTCGCCGGAGGTTTCACGTGAAACCCGGAGATGGTCCGCTCCGGCGGTGACCGCCGCCACGAACCGAGGATGGTGGAGCCGGCGTGTCCGACTCTGACTCAGGTGTCGCCCGAGGCGCGCTCACCGGATGACCGCCCAGTCCGCTCCGCAGACCGACAGGTGGAGGGCCTCATCGACGGCGTGCCGGCGACCCCGATGCCGCGGCGCGTCTTCGGGGACCGCCTCCCGCGTGCCGAGGACTTCGTCCGGGTGCTGGCCGACACCGGGATCAGCCACGGCCTCATCGGCCCGCGGGAGGCACCGCGGCTCTGGGACCGCCACGTGCTCAACTGCGCCTTCGTTCACTTCCTCGCGATTCCCGAAGCGCGCGAGAGCAACAGGTCATCGACGTCGGCTCCGGAGCTGGTCTCCCCGGTCTGGCGCTGGCCATCGCTCGCCCGGACCTCGACCTGCACCTCGTCGAGCCCTTGTCCCGACGCACCGGCTGGCTCTCCGGCGTCGCCGCGCAGCTCGAGCTGGACAACGTCACCGTGCACACGGCGCGGGCAGAGTCGATGTGGGACCGTCTCACGGCGCCGTGGGTCACGGCCCGCGCGGTCTCCGGCATCGTCCAGCTCGCCGAGTGGACGCTTCCGCTGCTCGAGCCAGGCGGCACCTGCTCGCCCTGAAGGGCAGCAGCGCCGTCGACGAGCTGGCCGAAGGACGTACGGCGCTCACGCGACTCGGAGCGTGTTCGAGGCCGAGGTGGACGAGTCGGCGAGGGATCTTCAGCGACCCCACCATCGTCCTCCGGGCGACCATCGGCGATGCCATCGATCGTCGGCTGTTCCGCACCTCGCGCCAGCGGTCAGCGCCGGCTCGGCCCGCCGTAGGACTGATCGGCCGCGAGCTCGGCGCTCGTCCGGCAGCGGCGCGCGTCCGCGCATCAGCGCACGACGTGCCCGACGATCGCGATGAGACGATCCCGTCGCGGATCCAGTCCGTGAGGACGTCCCGTCACACCCCGGAGGTGACGACCCCTGTGATGCGACCTCTGGGCTGGCCGACTGCCCTCCCGAGCCGACCGCGAGCATCGACGCCTCGGGTGGCTCGCGCCCCGTTGCGCGTTTCACGTGAAACAGTGACGAGCAGGATGGCTGAGTCGGGGCGCAAGTCGCCGGCGTCCACGAGATCTGACTCCAGCGCGAGCGAATGCCACCGAGGCCGGCGCACCCGGCTGGAGCCCTTTCAGGCGACGTCGCCGGAACCTCGGTCCGAGGCGTCCGAGAGCGCTGACTCCGGGATGGCCGGCGACCCTGCGCGCGGTCCAGAAGGGGATCCGTTCGGTGGGCGAGGGAGCGGTCGATTCAGAGGTCGCACCTCCGCCGGACCTGGAGGTCGGCAGGATCCCGGCGCCGCCCTCCGGAGCGGAGCCATTCCGAGGCACCGATCCGCGGACGGTCGCGCGATCGGGGCCAACATCTACTTCGCGTCGTCGGCCGCTGACGAGCAGCAGATCCCCTCGAGTCGTCACGTCCGTCCGCGCCGTCCGGCCGAGTCGCACCGACGGCGAGCGAGCAACGTCGCCTGGCGATGGCCTCGGGCGCGGTTGACTCGGCTCCGTGCCCCTGGGTCGCGTGCAGACGTTCCAGGTCGGTCGTGTCGGTCGCAGATCCAGGATCGCGACCTGCCCGCGGGGTCAGGGCCAGTGCTCGAGAGCGGCGTGGTAAGCCCTGTGGACAATGATGTGGACATCGACCTCCGAGAGCGGCCCGATCACGCACGAAGTCGGCGGTCCGGGACGCTGGGGAAAACGCATGTGGACGAACCAGCCCTGACGCGACGGGAACCGTCGTTTCACGTGAAACGCACGGGCTGACCATGGCGATGGAATCGGGATCCCTCGAGGATGAACACTGCCGTCGCCGAGAACGTCCGGCGACGCATCCAGTTGACGGGTCGTCCGTTCCCCAAGCCGGTGCAGACCCGGGTGCTGACGGTCGCCAACCAGAAGGGTGGAGTGGGCAAGACGACGACCACGGTCAACGTGGCGGCAGCGATGGCACAGTCCGGACTCAAGATCCTCGTCATCGATCTCGACCCGCAGGGGAATGCCAGCACCGCGCTGGGCATCGACCACCATGCCGAAGTGCCGTCCATCTACGACGTCCTCGTCGATGGCGCACCGCTGCTCGACGTGGTGCAGCGCTGCACCACGGTCGAGAAACTCTTCTGCGCACCGGCCACGATCGACCTCGCCGGCGCAGAGATCGAGCTCGTGTCGCTCGTCGCCCGCGAGAGTCCGGCTGCAGAAGGCGATCCGAGCCGCAGCTGAGGTCGGGCACGACTTCGACTACATCCTCATCGACTGCCCGCCCAGCCTGGGGCTGCTCACCGTCAACGCCATGGTCGCTGCCAGCGAGGTCTTCATCCCCATCCAGTGCGAGTACTACGCGCTCGAGGGCCTGTCGCAGCTGCTCAAGAACATCGACCTGGTCAAGCGCCACCTCAACCCGCACGCTGCACGTGTCGACCATCCTGCTGACGATGTACGACGGCCGGACCCGCCTCTCGGCGCAGGTCGCCGACGAGGTCCGCGAGCACTTCCCCGCGGAGGTGCTCCGGACGACGGTGCCCCGCTCGGTTCGCGTGTCCGAGGCGCCGAGCTTCGGTGAGACCGTGATGACCTACGACCCGGCGAGCAGTGGTGCCCTCGCCTATCTCGAGGCTGCCGGCGAGACTCGCCGACCGTGGGGCCGCCGGACCGGCACGTGAGCAGTCCACTAGACCTGAGCGGCGCTGTCACAGAGTCGGTCACAGTCGCGACGGTGACGGGCGGGGTTCACGTGAAACCAGCCCGCGGCGTGTTTCACGTGAAACAGACGGACCAGCTGGTGAGCACCGGGCGTCCGCGCGTTCCACGGGAACCGGGCCTGTCACGGCCAGTCACGAACAGCGGCGGGTCGCCTGGCTCCCGGGTGCACGGATAGCACCTGGTGCCGCGCGAGACTGACTCGACCGACGGACGGATCCGCGTTGAGACGGTGAAGGGTAGTGATGGCGGAGAAGCGACGCGCACTGGGTCGAGGTCTCGGAGCACTCATCCCGAGCGCCCCGAGCGGAGGCGCCGGCCGCCCGGTCGACGTCTTCTTCACCGAGCAGAAGCAGCCGAGCGAGTCGTGCCACCACGGCCGAGCGCGACGCCGGTGACGGGGAGGCCGGCGCCGACGGGACCGAGGATCGAGCACACGGCCGAGTCACGGCCGCTCGGAGCCCGTCGCCGGCCAGCGCGAGCTTCGCCCACGACGGAGACGCGGGCACTGGACTCGCCGTCGTGCCCGGCGCAGAGTTCGCCGAGCTCGACATCGACTCGATCCGCCCGAACCCCAAGCAGCCCCGCACGGTCTTCGACGAGGACCACATGGCCGAGCTCGTGCACTCGATCCGCGAGATCGGCGTGCTCCAGCCCATCGTCGTGCGGCGCATCCCCGCCGACCAGCTCGACGAGGCGCAGGGGCGGACCTTCGAGCTCATCATGGGTGAGCGGCGCTGGCGCGCCTCACAGGCGGCGGACCTCGGGCGTCATCCCGGCGATCATCAAGGACACGAGCGACGACGACCTCCTGCGCGACGCGCTGCTCGAGAACCTTCACCGCAGCCAGCTCAACCCGCTCGAGGAGGCAGCGGCCTACCAGCAGCTGCTCGACGACTTCGGCTGCTCCCACGAGCAGCTCGCCACGCGCATCGGCCGCTCCCGACCGCAGATCTCCAACACGCTGCGCCTGCTCAAGCTCGCCGCCCTCGTGCAGCGCCGCGTCGCCGCGGGCGTGCTGAGTGCCGGACACGCCCGCGCCCTGCTCGGCATGGCCGGACGGCGCCGCCATGGAGCGCATGGCCCAACGCATCGTCGCCGAGGGCTGTCGGTGCGCAACGTCGAGGAGCTCGTCGCGCTCGGCGAGGGCAACGACGCCCCCAAGCCGCGTCGGCCCGCGTGCAGGGGGCCGCCACCCGCAGCTCGACGACTTCACCTCCGGCCTCTCCGACCACCTCGAGACGCGCGTCGCGATCGCGCTGGGACAGCGCAAGGGCAAGATCACGGTCGAGTTCGCCTCGGTCGAGGACCTGCGCCGCATCCTGGGCCTGATGGGCTTCGAGCCGACCACCTGACGTGCCGGAGGGTCACACGATCCATGCGCTCGCCGCTCGGCTCGAACCGGACGCTGGGCGGTCAGCAGGTCGATGTCAGCAGTCCGCAGGGCCGGTTCGCCGCCGACGCCACCCTGATCGACGGCCGGACTCTTGATCACGCCTCGGCCCGGGGCAAGCATCTCTTCCTTGACTTCGACGACCTCGCGGACCTGACCCTCCACATCCACCTCGGACTCATCGGTTCGTTTCACGTGAAACAACGATCGGAGGAGGGCACGGCCGCATCACGGGCACGGCTTCGGCTGGAGGGCCGCAATCACGTCGCAGAACTTCGCGGGCCCATGATCTGTGCCCTCATCGACGAGCCCTCGCGCCAGTCAATCCTCCACAAGCTCGGCCCGGACCCGCTCCACGAACCAGACGTGCTCGCGGACGGCGCCGGTCGAGCCTGGTCACGAATCAGCCAGAGCCGCAAAGTCATTGCCGAGCTCCTTCTCGACCAGTCCGTTCTCGCCGGCGTAGGGAACGTCTACCGATGCGAGGTGCTGTTCCGGCACCGCATTGATCCCTTCACCCCCGGGCGCGAGCTCGGACGCCGCCTCTGGGACTCGCTCTGGGATGACCTCGTCGCACTGCTCCCGCTTGGAGCGGCCTTCTCGCAGATCCTCACCATGCAGGATCAGGTGGACGCCGCTGCCGAACTGGTCGGGGATGGGTCAGCCCCGCAATCACCGAGGGACTCACTGGGGAGCGGCTCGGGGACCACTTCGAGCGGCGCTTTCACACCTACCAGCGCTCCGGCGAGAGGTGCGACCGGTGCGGCCGCCGGATCCGAGAGCAGGTCCTCGGGGGCCGGACGCTCTACTGGTGTCCCGGCTGCCAGCGTCGCCACAAACGCTGACAAGCTCTGACCCGGCACGAAGGCCGCCATGCGTCATCAAGGTCGTCAGCGCCCAGACGTCAGGCTCGCGGCATACTCTCTCTCCATGGCCCCTGCCGGAAGCCTGTCCGCACCGACCCACGTCATCGCGCACCTGAGCGACACGCACCTCATCGCCGGGGGCGGGCTCCTGCATGGCCACATCGACACGGCGTCGCAACTGCACAAGGCGCTCGCCCGCGTTGAACAGTCGGCCCAGCACTTCGACGCACTCGTCCTCTCAGGTGATCTGACCGACCAAGGCCGAGCCGGAGGCCTACCCGCTCCTCCGCGAGATCGTCGAGCCGGTCGTCGAACGGCTCGACGCCGCCCGTGCGTCATGACCGGCGGCAACCACGACGAGCGCCGAGCACTTGCCCTCGGCCTCAACGGCGCCGACACCGACGAACCGCAGGACGCGGTGACGATGGTGCGTGGGCTACGCATCATCAGCTTGGACTCAGCCCTTCCCGGCTACCATCATGGCGGTTTCTCCGACACCCAATACGATTGGCTGTCAACGCAACTCGCACAACCAGCGGAGCACGGCACGATCCTGGTCATGCACCACGCCGCCGATCAGCTACCGCTCACCGATGATGCAGCTGCTCGACTTCGAGGACGTGCGACCGGCTGCGCGCAGCCCTCGAGGGCACCGACGTTCGCGCCATCCTCAGTGGCCACCTCCACGTGACGAGCTTCGGCACGCTGGGCACGGTGCCCGTCTTCGTCGCGGGCGGTGTCAGCTACGTCGACGACGTCGGCGCGCCCCGCGAGCTGCTCATGGGCGTCGACGGCCCCCAGTCCTGGAACCTCATCGAGGTCCACGCAGATGACGTCGTGGGCACGGTTGTGCCCGGTCGAACAGCACGAGTCCTGGCCGGCCATCAACGAAGCCGTCATCGCGTACATGGAACAGTGCCGGAGGAGCAGCGTCGAGCCGTCTTCTCGACCAAGCGCTGAGCAAACGTCGAGATTCGCCGTGTCGAGAACCGGGGTCGCCCGTCGACCTAAGGGTGTCGGGGACCGCACGGGCCACTCGCGACCAAGGAGCAGACATGACCACCAGCCAGACCACCCACTCGATTGCCCATTCAGCGGACGGCACACCGATCGCCTACGAGAGCTACGGCGCCGGCCCCGTCGTGGTCGTCGTCGGAGGCGCCTTCAGTGACCGCAACGCCTGCCGCGAGCTCGCCCAGGCGGCCGCGGCGCACGGCCTCACCGGTGTCGCCTACGACCGTCGTGGTCGGGGGGACAGCGGCGACACCAAGCCCTACGCAGTCCAGCGGGAGATCGAGGACCTCACCGCGGTCATCAACGCAACTGGCGGCGCGGACGCCGCGGGACACCGTGCCCACGCGCACGGCGTCTCCTCCGGGGGAGCGCTCGTCCTGGAGGCAATCGCCGCAGGCGCCCCTGTCGCCAAGCCTCGGCCCTCGAGCTGCCCTACAAGGTCGAGGCGTAGCCCCGCCGTGGCCGGACGCTACATCGAGACGCTCGAGGAGCTTCGAGGCCAACGGCGATCGTGAAGGCATCCTCCGCTACTTCCATACCCGCGCCGTCGGCCTCCCCGAGGAGATGCGTCGACGGGCATGCGCGGCACGCCGATGTGGGACGCCATGCTCGCGCTGACCTACACGGTCCGCTACGACGGACTGTGCATGGGTCCCAGCCCGGTCATGCCGGACCAGCTGCTCGCCAGAGTCGAGGCGCCGGTCCTGGCCGTCAGCAGCACCGGCACCGCCATGCCTTTCCTCCCGGCAGCCGCCCGCGCAGTGGCGGAGGGCTTGCCCAAGGGTGAGTACCAGCAGCTGGAGGGCGGATTCCACGAGATCCCAGCCTCGATCCTCGCACCGGTCATCGCCGACTTCATCCGGCGAGCAGCCAGCTGATCACAGTCGGCGTTCGCCCACGCGAGTCCGCTTGCAGCGCAAGGGAACTCAGCGGCATACGGCAGGCATCAAAGGAGCGCCAGAGCAGGGTTGTGCTCGGGCGGGACCACCTCGCGTGGCGGCCCGGGCGGTGTCCCGTCACCGAAGGGCGACCCGCCCAAGGCGGCTCGGTCGTGCTCCGACGCCCAGCACGGACAGATCCGGCCCTCCCGGGACCACCCCGGTCGGGTTGATGTCACGGTGGACGACGTAGTAGTGAGCCTTGATGTGGGTGAAGTCGATG
Source organism: uncultured Actinomycetota bacterium (assembly GCA_963826445.1). Taxonomy (GTDB): domain Bacteria; phylum Actinomycetota; class Actinomycetes; order Actinomycetales; family Dermatophilaceae; genus Intrasporangium. Next base: position 56,032 of record CAWGXD010000024.1, on the reverse strand, counting down.
GTGTCGCCGAAGCCCGGCGTCTGGAAGAGGTCGCGCGCATAACCCCACAGGTTCGGCAGCTCGACCAGCTTGACCCGATTGCACTTGAAGTGCCCGTGGTAGACGGGGTCGAAGCGGACCAGCGTGGTGAAGAGACGCACGTCCGCCTCCGTGATGTGCTCACCCACGAGGTAGCGCTGCGTGGCCAGGCGCTCCTCGAGCCAGTCGAGGCGGCGCCAGAGCCGGTCATAGGCCTCGTCATACGCCTCCTGGGTCCCCGCGAAACCACACCGGTACACCCCGTTGTTGACCTCGGTGTAGTTCACCTCCGCCATGTCGTCGATCTCGTCACGCAGCCGCTCGGGATAGAGGTCGGGCGCTCCGTCGCGGTGGTAGTCGCGCCACTGCGTCGAGAGGTCCAGCGTGATCTGGGCGAAGTCGTTGGTGACGACGGCGCCCGAGGGGATGTCGACGATGGCGGGGACGGTGATCCCGCGCGGGTAGTTGGGGTCGCGTTTGAAGTAGGCGTCCTGAATCCGTGGAATGCCCAGAACCGGGTCGATCCCTCCGGGGTCGAGGTCGAAGGTCCAGCTTCGCTGGTCGTGCACCGGGCCGCAGATCCCCATCGACAGCACGTCCTCGAGGCCGAGCAGCCGGCGCACGATGATCGCCCGGTTGGCCCATGGGCATGCGCGCGCCACGACGAGACGGTAGCGCCCCGGCTCCACCGGATAGCCCTCACGACCGTCCGCCGTGATCCGGGTGGGGATGTACCGCGAGTCCCGCTTGATAGCTCTGCTCGACGTAGGTGTCCTGCTCAGCTCATGTCCCAACCATAGATTCCGTATGCCGCTGTGCTCGCTTCCACGCGCCCATCACGTTGCGCGGTGGGCGCGTCACACACCCGGCCAAGGCTGGCCACGCGCGTTCGTCCAGCCCGGGACAGAATGGGGACATGGACCTCGGAGGCCAGGAGCTGCACCATGCGTGACCTGCGCCCGTTGACCGTCGATCGCGTCGCGGACCTCGCTGGTGACTCGGCGCTGTGCACCTTCTGGCAGACCGTGCCCCGCAACGGTGACATTCTCCCGAGTGAGCCGTTCGACCTGCTGTCCGACTGGGTTCGGGAGGTGACCGTCAACTGGGGCGCACCGGGGCGCATCGCCTACGTCGACGACCGACCAGTCGGCCACGTCCTCCTCGCCCCGGCCCGGTACGTGCCGCGCCTCGCCGCCTTCCCGACCACACCGTCCGATCCGGCGACGCTGATGCTCGTCACGATTCGCATCAACGCCGACCAACACGGTCGGGGCCTGCGCAAGGTCCTCGTCCAGTCGGCGGTCAAGGAGGCCCTACGCCACCGGGTTCGGTCCATCGAGGTCATCGCGGCTCGCCCCCCGGCGGTGCGCAAGCACCCCTGTGTCCTCGAGAGCACGTTCGTCGAGAACCTCGGCTTCCGGGTGGCGAGGGACCACCCGGTCTACCCGCGCCTGCGCCTCGACCTGCGCACGATCGTGACGGTCCGCGACGGAGCGGCCGCGGCGGTGCGCAAGGCGCTCGCCAAGGTGCCCGGCGTCCACCCTGTCCCAGAGACGCCTCCAGACGGAGCCACCCGAGCGCGGGTCACCCGAGCAATCGACTGAACGACTGATGTGCCCGAAAGCCGTTCACTCGATGGCGAGGAGGGTCACCGTCCCTGACGCGGCTGACGGGCGTGTAGTGCCTGGCCCATTCCGATCGACTCGAGATGGCGGCGCAGATCGACAAGCCTGAGCATGCCGGTATGTCCGGTGTCCGCTTCACCGAGGTAGAGACGCTGGAGCGCGACCACGACGCCCTCCGCGATGCGGTCGAGCGTGTGCGAGTTGGACAACACCGCCACATCGGACGGATGGCTGAGGTAGCCGATGTCGAGCCGGACCGCCGGCATCCGGGTCCGGCGCAGCAGGGTCCAGCTCCGAGGGTGGGTGCGGCAGTCGGTGAGGCCGCTTCGGGCCACGACCTCGCGCAGGAGCAGGTCCGCGAAACGCTCGCCGATCACCGACCAGCCGCGCCCCGGCCCGGCCGCTGCACCAGGTCCCGCGCTGGGCTGGTGGCCGGGCTCTTCCCCGTGGTGGTCGCCCTGCCCGTAGAAGAAGGTCGCCGCGCCGTGGGCCGCGATCCCGGCCGAGCGGTCGGAATGGTTGGTGTGGTCGGTGTGGATGGAGAGGAGCAGATCGGCATCGAGGGAGTTCGCGAGCGTCGCCCGCTCGACCTCCTCGCCGCCCGGCCCACTCGTGCGGGTGAACACGACGCCCACGCCATGGGCGGTGAGGCGACCCTCGATGCGATGCGCCAGGTCGAGCGCGAGGTCTGACTCGATGAGGCCGAAACCGGTGGTCCCCGGGTCGTCGCCGCCATGCCCGGGGTCGAGGACGATGGTGCGCCCGCTCAGGCTGTAGCCGCCACGCCGGATGGACTCGCTTTCCTGCAGAGCGATGGCCGAGCCGCCCGTCACGGACCTGCGCAGAGCCACGAAGGCGCGCATCGTCTCCGGGCCGAGCGTCCCGTCAGCGTCGAGGCCCACCCCTGCCTGGAAATGGCGAAGGGCGGTATCCGTCGCGCCGGCATGGATCCCGTCGACCTTGCCGGGGCTGAAACCGAGCTCGGCAAGGCGGGCCTGGAGCTGGGCCGACGTCGTCACCCTCGAGAAGTGCCCGGGCACGTACCGCAGGACGCGGTCCCCGAGCGACCACCGGGCGCCGTCGAGCACGGCAGTACGTGGACCGGCCGACGACACCGTCGACGAGCAGGCCGCGCCGCTGCTGGAAGGACTTGACGGCCTGCTCGACCCGCTTCGTCGAACTCGACGCTGTCGCGAGGCCCGGCGCCGGCGGCCCAGTCGGCAGGTAGGTCACCGGTGATGACGAGCCGGTCGCAGACGTCGGCAACGGCGAGTCCGCGGTCTCCGCGACGGAGCACGACAACCTGGTGCCTGGTCACGGGCCTCCTTCGGGGACGGGGACCTGTGCGACTGTGAGTACGCCGATGGGGCGGCGCCGCGTCGGGCGGACCACCCCATCAGCTCAGCCCACTGCAGGTGAGGCATGGTCAGGAGAGTCAGGCGATGAACTCCTCGAGCTCGCGCAGCAGCTTGGGCTTGGGGTGGGCGCCGACGATCGACTTGACGACCTGACCCTTGACATAGACGTTCAGCGTCGGGATCGACACGACGCCGTAGCGGGCAGCCGTGTCCATGTTGGCGTCGGTGTCGAGCTTGACGATCTCGACCTTGTCGCCGTACTGCTCGTGGATCTCCTCGAGGATGGGGGCGACCTTGCGGCACGGACCGCACCACGTCCGCCCAGAAATCGACGAGCACGGGCTTGTCGCTCATCAGGACGTCATCAGCGAACGTGGCGTCGGTCGTTTCCTTCAGTGCCATGCTGGGTCTCTCCTCTCGGGTATGCCGCTGGGCTTGCTTGCCGGGTCGCGGCGGGGTGGGCGGGTGGTGCCGTTTCAGGCTAGGCGTTCGCGCCGACGGAGGACGTCGGGATGGGGCCGGAGGCGGTCTCGTCGATGAGCGCGGCCTGATGAGCGGCCTGCTCGGGAGAGGCGGTGTCCTCGAGAGCGGCGAGGTAGTGCTCGGCGTCGAGGGCCGCGGAGCAACCCGTGCCGGCTGCCGTGATGGCCTGGCGGTACGTGTGGTCGACGAGGTCGCCGCACGCGAAGACGCCGGCGACGTTGGTGCGCGTGGAGCGGCATCGACGAGGACGTAGCCGGCGTCGTCGAGAGCGACGTTGCCGCTGCTGTCCGCCTCGCCGCCTGACTTCAGCAGCTCGTTGCGCGGATCGTGGCCGATGGCGACGAACAGGCCAGTGACGGCGAGCTCGCGGAGTCTCACCGGTCCGCGTGTCACGGAGGGTGAGCCCGCTCAGCTTGCCGTCGCCGTGGATCTCCGCGATCTCGCTGTTCCAGGCGAAGCGTGATCTTGTCGTTGGCGAGCGCTCGGTCCGCCATGATCTTGCAGGCCCGCAGCGCGTCACGGCGGTGCATGATCGTCACGGACCGGGCGAACTTCGTCAGGAAGGTCGCCTCCTCGATGGCCGAGTCCCCGCCGCCGATGACGGCAATGTCCTGGTCGCGGAAGAAGAAGCCGTCACAGGTGGCGCACCAGGAGACGCCGTGACCGGACAGCTCCTTCTCCTTGGGCAGGCCGAGCTCGCGGTAGGCCGAGCCCATCGCGAGGATGATCGCCCTCGCCCGGTACGTCTTGCCCGCACCATCGGTGACCGTCTTGACATCTCCGCTCAGGTCGACGGCGGTGACGTCGTCGGTGACGAGCTCGGCCCCGAAGCGCTCGGCCTGGGCACGCATCTGCTCCATCAGCTCCGGGCCCATGATCCCGTCCTTGAAACCGGGGAAGTTCTCGACCTCGGTCGTGTTCATCAGGGCACCACCGGAGGTGACGGCGCCCTCGAAGACGAGCGGCTTGAGGTTGGCTCGAGCGGCGTAGACGGCGGCCGTGTACCCGGCTGGTCCCGAACCGATGATGATGACGTTGCGGACGTCTTCCGACATGTCGCGATACTCCTTGGACGGGGTTTGCTGCTCGGCTCAACCGATCCTAGGCGCTCGGCATTCCCGTCGGTGGGGACGGCACAAAGCCGGGGGCGGGCACGAAGCGAGCCCAGCGGCATACGGCATGGGGTATTGGGTCTCACGGGACGGGTGTGGCGTCCGTCAGGGGCGCGGGGTGGCCCGAGGTACACGTGCGCTCCACGACGCGCACGGTACTGCGACCACCCTCGGTCACCACGATGATGGCTGCCGGCCGGCCCTCGTAGCTGGCGAGGTCGACGTGCACGGGGACGTCTGTCGGCAGCGCGTGCGCCCTCAGGCAGGAATCGAGACCGACCTCCGTCGCGATGGGTCCGAGCGTGGGCGCCTCCGCGGCGAGCACCTGGATGGGCGCGTCGGGGTTGCTGAGCATCGCCCTGGCCTGCTCCGCGAGGCCGGTCTCGGTGTAGTCCCTCTCCGAAAGCTGGAGGTGGACGTTCGGCCTCGAGGGACCAACGGGTGCGCCGATCGGTCCGGTCGGCCCGGGCGATCCGGTCGGGGCCAGCGACGGTCGTGTCGGGGTGGTTACGGTCGCGCTGGCGTTGCCGAACGATGCCGTGCCGTTGGCGCGCTTGTTGAGGTGAAGCGCGGAACCGCCGACCGCCACGACGGCGGCCGCAGCAGCGACCGCCGCGACGGCAAGGAATGGGCGGGGGCGCTGGCGTTGGCGGAGGAACGGCGCGATGACCGCCTGCTCCGGATCGGTCGGGGTCAGGGGGCCGGGGTCGACCCGCAGCGCGACCTCGTCGCTCAGCAGCGACTCGATGCGCTGCGTCACGTGCTCCGGCATCGGGCCGGGGTCCCGGGCAGCGGCAAGCAGCTCACGGACCCGTGCCTCGACGGCCGGATCGAGCTCGTCGGCGGCCTCAGGCGTCTGCCCGGGTTGGTCCACGATGTTCCTTCAGGGGGGTGCTTGGCGGGGGGCCGTCCCAGCGCTGCCGCGGTCAGGGGACCGACCTCGTGCTTCGACGTGCAGGAGCGCGGCAGGGTTCCACTCGCCGCGGATCTCGTCCAGCAGATCAGTCTGCGTGCTGGTCCGGAGCGCCGCCCTCGGGCTGGCGGCTCCAGGCGGGTGGCTCGTCGACGCCAGCCGACTCATCGCGCTCGGCGTCAGCGTTCGACCGCTGGACGATGCCCGGTGCGTGGTGGACCGGAGCATAGATCGCATAGAGACGGAGCGGCTCATCACCGGTGTTGACCACGTCGTGCCAGCTGCCGGCCGGGACCTGGATCGACCACCCGTCCGAGACCTCCTGCTCGAAGTCGAGCTGGTCCTTTGCCGGCCCCATGACGCACCTGCCCCGGCCAGCATCGAGACGCAGGAACTGGTCGGTGTCCGGGTGGACCTCGAGGCCGATCGACTCGCCGACCGGGATGGACATGAGCGTGACCTGGAGATAGGTGCCCGTCCAGGCGACGGTCCGGTAGTTCTCGTTCTCCCGGGTGGCCGTCTCGATGTCGAACGCGTTCGGCCGGGGCCCGTTGTCGCTGATCTGCATCACAGTTCCTTTCTGTCAACCGGGTCAGGAGCCATCTTCTCGTGTTCCGGGCGCAGAACCTCTACCCCGCGTGGGCGGCTCCGTCGCCAGGCCCAACTGCTGGGCGAGCGCAGCGCGGCCGCGGGCGCACCGTGACTTGATCGTCCCCTCGGCCACCCCGAGGATCAGGGCCGCCTCGGCGACGGGGACGGCGTGCATGTCGACGAGGACGAGGGCGGCGCGCTGGCCCTCGGGAAGCCTGGCGAGCGCCTCCTCGATGTCCAGGCGGACCTCGGTCGAGGCGTGCTGGTCCCGCGTGTCGGGGAGCTCGTACTCGGGCAGCTCGGCGGTCGGGCGAAGCCGACGGAGGCGGTCGAGGCAGGCATTGACGATGATCCGGTGCAGCCACGTGGTCACGGCCGAGTCGCCCCGGAAGGAGCCGGCCCTTCGAAACGCAGAGATGAAGCCGTCCTGGACGGCGTCGGCAGCGATCTCCGGGTCGCGGCAGGTGCGCAGGGCGACGGCCCACATCCGGTCCTTGTGCCGTCGGAACAGTTCCCCGAAGGCGTGATCGTCTCCCTCCACATGGCGCTGGAGCAGGTCCCGATCGCTGGCTTCAGCGACCGGGACGGGGGTGGCAGGACCCACGACTCAGCGCACCACCACTTCGGCGATCTGGGCCCGGTAGTGGTTGGGTGCCTCGTCGGGTGCCGGCCGCGTGACCCACACGATGACCTTGGTGCCGGGCTCGATGTCCGAGGGTGCCTTGATGGTCACGGTCCCGCTCGTGTCCCGCACCTTGCCGATCTCCTGGGTCCGATCGAGGGAGGCCTCGTCGGCGAGGAAGACGGACACGTCCTGTGCGGCCGGCAGTGTGAGCTCGACCTCGCGAACCTTCGTCGGGGCGTTGAGGTCAAGCACCAGGCCGACGCCCTCCTTGCTCCGGTTGTACGTGTCGCTGCCGTACCACCGCGACTTCCAGGCCGTCCCGGAGTCACCGTCGAAGGCGAGCGGGACCTGGTTCGGGCTCTCCTCGCCGTCGTCCTGCGGATCGAAGCTGGAGCCGCCGACGATGCTCACCGGCTGGCCATCTGGGGACTGCGTCTCGCTGGGGGTCGTCGGTGGCGGCGCCTGCTGCGACGTTGCCGATGGGGCTGGGGTCGTTCGCGTCCGGGTGACGGTGACCGTCGGCCGGGCCTCGGCCGGGCCATCGGACTCGCCGATCTTCGCGACGTTGTTGATGCCGATGACGAGCGCGACCAGGACGAGGGCGCCGACGATGGCGAGCGCGATACGCGACTGTGCCCCGGTGGGTCGTTCGGGGGTGCCGCCGAAGACCAGGGGAGAGGCGATCTCCGCCGTGGGAGGTTCCTCGAGAAGCTTGGTCGATCGCGATGTCCTCGCCATCGAAAGGCCGGTCGTGTCGGCCGACCCGGCGCTCGGCGGCTCGTGCCGCTGCCTTGTCGGCAGCGGCTCGGGCGAAGGATCCGACCCGTTCCCCCATCGCGCTCGCGACGCCTGCGGTCGCACCGGCCGGTTTGAGGGCATCACCCGTACCGGATCCACGACCGGTGACACCCGCACCAGCAGCGGCTGCGGCGCCCGCCGCGACACCGGCACTGGCCGCTCCGCTCGCGGCGGCGCCCACGCCCGATCCGTTCGCCGCGCCCCCGGCGTCCGCGCCCGGGTCCTGAACTGCTCGGCGGCCGGCCAGCCGAGCATAGAGATCGCCACTCGTCCCCCCGTGGGCAGGTCCGTATCTCGGCGCCATCCCAGGTGTCCCGCCCGTCGGGGTGATGTCGGAGGGCTGGGCCGGTAGCCGGATCCCGGTGGCGCCGTCGCTCGTGGGCGGCTCCGATGGCCACGGGGCGATCTGGAGGGCGAGGTCGCCGGGGGATACGGGCCCGCGGTCCTCGTTGAGGGTCATCCGGCAGATCAGGTCGAGGTCGTTGGGGATCCCGACCGCGATCTCGGACGGCGCGGCGACACCGCCGAGCATCGTCGGCGCAGGCTCGAGCCCGACCGGGCGTGCGCGGCTCGCCCCTGCCGGGCCTGCGGGCCAGCGGCCGGTGAGGCCCGCATAGATGAGCTTGACCAGACCGACGGCATCGATCCGGGAGGCCTGCTCGTCGGAGGCCTGCTCCGCGTCGACGAGCGCCGCATCGGTCGCGAGGCCACGCACCTTCACGTCTCCATCGAGCATGCGCAGGATCGATGAGGGCGTGAGCGTCAGATGGTGCAGCCCCCGATGCCGCGCCTTCTCGAGCGCGCTCGCGGCTTCGCCGACGATCCGACGGGTCTCCTCCGCGGGCAGCCCGCCGGAGTGGAGGATGTGGGACAGGGGCATGGCGCCCGTCAACGGCTCCTCGACGACGAAGGCGATGTCCACGTCGGTTCCCACGTCGAGCACCCGGACGAGTCGCGGATCCTCGATGCCAGCGGCGCGGCGGGCCGCGTCGAGCGTTGCCGACGCGACGGACGAAGCGACGGGAAAGCAGACGAGGACGACGTCGCGGGCCAAGGTGTTGTCGGTGGCTCGCCACCGCTCGTGATGGGGCCCTTCAGAGGTGCGTAGAGTGACGGCATAGCGCCCTCCGAGCACCGTTCCCGGTCCAATCCCGTGCACCTGCGTCACCCCTTTCTCTCCAGAGCCGCGCCGATTGCGAGGGCGCGCGAACCCGTCCGGTGACCACGTCCGCACCTGGGATCCGGAGCGCGGTCCTGCTTCATACTAGGGCGACTCAGTCGTTCTTCCGGCTCTGTGCGGCCTCGTCGCGCTCGGCGATCGTGTCCAGATCGCCGATCTCGTCGATGCGCGAGGTGCCCTTGACCACGGCACGGGCGACCCCGGCGAGGAGCACGAGGCCGGCCAGCACGCCGCCGATCCAGTAGAAGGTCGTGTCGAGGGGGTTGGACGCGACGGGGATCGTGGCCGCCGACCCGATCCGCGTCCCGTCCGCGGTGGTGAGGTAGGCGAGGATGTCGGCCCTACCCGCGGCGACCGCGTGGACCGGCACGTTGACGTTGCGGCGGGCGCCGGGTCCTGCCGCAATGCTCACCGGGCCGGGCTGCTCTCGGATCTGAATCCTGGGGTTCATCGGCGAGAGGACGAGGCGGAGGTCCTCGACGGCGTAGCCCAGCCCGTTCTCGACGGTGATCCGCAGCGTTCCGTTCTCGGCGAGGAAGTTGATGCGTCGAGGCACGACCCGGATCGCTGACGTCGCGTTGCGGACGTCGGCGCTGACCGAGTTGTGCAGCCGGGACCAGGCGGCTGGCTGGTAGCGCCATCGGGTGCTGGTCAGCTCGTCGAGGATCTCGCCGTAGGTCCGCTCGAACGCCGCGCCGTCCTGGACCACGGTGGCCACGGCATCAAGCGTCTGGCGCTGCTCAGCGAGCTGCCTGAGCCGGAACTCGCTCAAGGTCCGCTTGGGAGCTGCCGATGGTGGCGCCTTCGCCGGCTTCTCCTGCGGGCGGGCGCTCTCCGTCCCGTCGTCTCGGACGAGGGCGTCGAGGGCCACGCTGTCGAGCCAGGGGATGGATTGGGTGGTCGCGCGCAGGAAGGCCGCCAGACCCGCGGGGTCAGGATCGTACGTTCGGGGCGCGACGACGAGGACGGAGCGGGCCCTGCCCGGCAGCTCTCCGAGCAGCACGAGCGTCTCGGCGAGGAAGCGCTGGGTGGCCAGGACCGGCGTCGGGTCGGACCGCTTCGGCAGCAGCGCTGAGAGTCGCACGTCGTAGCCGATGAGGCGGGTGCCCTTGTCAGACACGCGGCGCGCCGTCGGGGTGAAGGGGGAGTCCGCGGTGATGTCCCGTTGGTCAACGATGATCCCGGCGGCCTTCCCGGTCGCCGAGGTCGAGTACAGCGACTGGATGGCCGCGTCCCGGCCGGGGGGCAGCAGTCCGTCCGCGGGCCAGGCGATGTCCCCCCGTACCGTCTGTCCGAGGCGGGTGCCGACCGCGGAGGCCCGTGACACGAGGTCGCGAGCGACCGGGTTGTCCGGGTCGACGTCGCTGGTGGCGGCGACGTCAGCGTCGGCATAGGGGAGCGCGACGAGGCTTCGTCCCCGCAGGCTGGCGACGAGCCGGTCGACGAGCGGAGACGCCTCGGCGTCCGCCGTGCCCGCCGTTCCATCTGGCGCAGTCGCCGTCGCCCCTGCCGACGGAGGGGGAGTCGCCGTCCCGGTCGTCGGCGAGCCGGCCGGCCCGCCCGTGGGCGCCGTCGGAGGAGGACGCTCTGCGGCTGTCTCGCTGGGCGCGGCCATGAGTACAGAGGGGTCCAGGGCCAAGGTGGCGGACGAGCCCGCAGTCCCCTCGATGATCCGGTCGACGCGCGATCCGGGCCCGATGGCTCCGGCCCAGGCCGGCCGACGAACCTTGTCATCGCGATCGAACAGCTTCAGCTCGGGGTCGAGCGTCACCGGGATCGCCACAGCCAACTGGAGAGGGACGAACTCCACGCGTGAGTTCCAGGCGAGGAAGGTCCGGGTCGCGCCGATCGGCGTCGAGGCGCCCCGTTGGTAGACCTCGATCGCGATCGGCAGCGCGGCGAAGGCGTCGCCGGTCTGCACCCGCCGCTCCTCGAGGTCGATGGCAAAGGTCACGGTCTGACCGGCCGGCACCTCGGACGGCGGCTCCGCCACCTCCCCGACGAGCCGTCCGGACGCCTTTCCGGTCCCCTTGACCCACCCGTCGATGTCGGCTCGCAGGGTCATGGGCCGAGAGCCGAGGACGACGTCGATGGTCGTTCCGACGAGCGGGCCGGAGGTCGGCGCGGTGACCGTGCCCGCGATCCGCGTCGTGCCGCGCCCGTCCACGACGGTCGGGGACACCGACGTCAGGGTGACGATCGCCTTCTCGTCGTCGGGCGTCACGGAGGGGGCGCGCGCGACTGGTCCGTCGTTCTCACTGACGGGCGCCGGATCCGCTTGCCTCGCCTGGGAGACCGGTGCTCCGGGAAGGGTGGTCAGGGCAACGAACGACGCGATGACGACCGTTCGGAGGGCGGCCCGCCATGGTCGGGCTGGTCGGGCCCGGGTCACGCCGTGCCTGCCAGCCGGCTCCACGCCGCCTGCGCGATGCGGCGCTCGTTGGGGAAGGTGAGCCGCCGGTGCACCTCGTCCAGGCGCATCCACGCGACGTCGATCGCCTCACGATCGGGGTCGTTCTCGATGGTCAGCTCGCCACTGAGTGCTTCGAGCAGGTAGTGGTGGACGAACTTGTGCACCCGCTTTGTCGATGTGGCGAACCAGTAGTCGATGGTCCCGAGCTCGACGAGCACGCGTCCGACGATCCCGGTCTCCTCGGCGACCTCTCGGGCCGCAGTCTCGACGAGCGTCTCGCCGGGCTCGACATGGCCCTTCGGGAGGCACCACTCGATGCGCCCGGCCCGATTGCGTCGCGCGATGATCGCGATGAGGGCGCAGCCGTCCTGGATGTCGACGACGATGCCGCCGGCGGAGCGCTCCTCAACCGCGGGCAACCGCCGCCCCCGTTGGGGGTCGGGGCGGTCTGCGCGGTCATGCCGCCACCATAACCAAGGGATCTGTTCCCGCCCCAACGTCACGCACCGGGCCCAGCGCTCCTGCAAAGAGCCATTTCCGTATGCCGCTGTGCTCGCCCACGCGCATCACTTGCCTTCCCCTCCTTCCGCTCGCCCAACGCGCGGCACGGGGCTGCGTTCCACCGACCCGCCCGACGCCGCACCGGCAACTGCGCCGAGGAGGAGGGGAGGGCTGTGAGGTCACGGACGTAGCGGAGGAGCTCAGCGGCATACGGCATCGGTCTGGGGATGACGAGGAAGAGTCCACGTGTGCGCTCACCTAGGCTGTCCTCCGTGCCCGACCGCCTCACCACGCCACCTCCGGACCCCGCGCACCTGCCGCTGTTGCGTGGCGCCGTCGCCCAGCTCGCGCCCGTGCTACCGGTCCTCCAGGAGCTCGGGAAGCGGTTCGAGCAGCGTGGGCACGAGATCGCGCTCGTCGGCGGGCCGGTGCGCGATGCGTTCCTCGGGCGGACCTCGCCGGACCTCGACTTCACGACTGACGCGAGTCCCGACGAGATCCTCGCCGCCGTCGAGGGGTGGGCCGACACGCACTGGGACATCGGGCGTGAGTTCGGCACCATCGGCCTGCGCAGGGACCAGCACCACATCGAGATCACCACCTACCGCGCCGACACGTATGACCGCACGAGCCGCAAGCCGGAGGTCATGTTCGGCGACACCCTCGACGGCGACCTCGTCCGCCGCGACTTCACGGTCAACGCGATGGCGATCCGGCTGCCGAGCCTCGAGTTCGTGGACCTCCACGGCGGCCTCACCGACCTCGCCGCCCGGCGACTGATGACGCCTGCGCCGCCGGAGGAGTCCTTCGCCGACGACCCGCTCCGGATGATGCGGGCGGCCCGCTTCGCGGCTCAGCTCGGCTTCGACGTGGCCTCGGAGGTGCGGGTCGCGATGAGCGAGCGGGCGGCCACCCTGACGATCGTCTCTGCCGAGCGGATCCGTGACGAGTTCACCAAGCTGGTCTGTGCGCCGTCCCCGCGACCCGGCCTGGCCCTGATCGTCGATACGGGGCTGGCCGATCACTTCATCCCGGAACTGCCCGCCTTGCGGCTCGAGGTCGACGAGCACCACCGGCACAAGGACGTCTACGAGCACTCCCTGACCGTGCTCGAGCAGGCCATCGCGCTCGAGGGCCCGGCCGACGGCCCGGCGGATGCCGTGCCGGGCCCCGACCTCGTGCTGCGCCTTGCCGCGCTCCTGCATGACATCGGCAAGCCGGCCACGCGACGCTTCGAACCGGGCGGTGGCGTCTCGTTCCACCACCACGAGCTGGTCGGGGCGCGGATGGCGAGCAAGCGGCTCAAGGCGATGCGCTACGACAAGGCCGTCGTCAAGGCGGTCGCGCGGCTCGTCGAGCTGCACCTGCGCTTCCACGGCTACGGCGAGGGGCAGTGGACCGACTCGGCGGTGCGGCGGTATGTCACTGACGCCGGGCCGCTCCTGCAGCGCCTGCACCGGCTGACCCGCTCCGACAGCACGACCCGCAACATCCGGAAGGCCCAGCGGCTCTCGCTGGCCTATGACGAGCTCGAGCAGCGGATCGAACGGCTGGCCGCCGAGGAGGAGCTCGCCGCCGTTCGGCCCGAGCTCGACGGCAACGAGATCGCCGACGTCCTGGGCATCAAGCCGGGGCCGGTGCTCGGCGAGGCCTACAAGTACCTGCTCGCGGTCCGGCTCGACGAGGGACCCATTGGCAAGGACGCCGCTCGGAAGAAGCTCCTCGCCTGGTGGGCCGAGCGGTCTGACGATTCGGTTCGAGGTTGAACCTCGCTCCGGACAGCGAGGCAATACCTCGAACCGCGCAGGCTCTGTGCGGAGGGTGGGGAGTGCTCCCCATCGCCCTGTGCGGCCACACCCCCTAGCCTGCCCCTGACGAAGGGGGCCCCGTGCCGACACTGACCTACCCGAGCGCCACGTTCCCGGGCCGACCCCGCCCTGCACCTCGACCTGCCCGACGGCTGGGAGGCCGTGCCAGCCGTCGGCGACCTCGCCGGCGCGGCGCTCGTCGCGATGCGGCCCACCCCCGAGGGGCAGTTCCGGCCCAACGTGCTCGTGACGATCGACGAGGTGCCGGCCGACCACACGGTGCGCTACGACCTCGACGGGGTCGAGCGGCTCGCCAGCGAGCGCCTGGAAGGCGAGGCCGGCAAGGTCTACGGCCACAACATCGGGGGTGTCACGTTCTTCGGGCGTGACCTCAGCTACGTCGACGCCGCGGCGGGGACGCTGCTCGTGCGCAACCTCTTCGGCTTCGTGCGACGTGACGCCGACGGCCGGCTGCTCCGCATCACGGTGACGGGCACGATCGGCTCGACCAACCACCGTGAGGACTACGCCGAGCTCGGCGCCGTGATCGGCCGACTGCAGGTGACGCCCGGTCCGGGCACCACGCCACTGCTCGACGAGGAGGCGGCCCGATGACGACCTACGCCAAGGGCGCCGACACCGAGGCGCTTGCCCGGTCCGCCCGGATCATCAAGGGGATGCAGGCCGAGCTGACCCGGATCGAGGCAACGTCCCGCGCCGCGATGCGCTCCATCGAGGCCAGCTGGGGCGGTGACAACCTCAGGGCCCTGGTCCGGCACTTCAACGCGACCGCGGTCCCGGGTCTGCAGGCCTGCAACGGCGTCTTCGATGCGATGGCGCGGCGGCTCGACGAGAACGTCGCCGCCCAGCGCACCGCCTCCGGGTTGGGCGGCGCCGGTGGGTCGGGCGGTTCGGGTGGCTCTGCCGGCTCGGGGGGTGCCGGCTCGGTGGCGGGCTGAACGACGTCACGAAGACCGAGGGCAAGAAGTTCCAGCTCGACCCGGACAAGCAGCCAGACAGCATGGGTGACGAGTCCGGGACCAACTACCGGCACACGACGCAGGACGGCCGGCACACCTACGAGAACGCCAAGGAGGGCGAGGACGGCCGGGTTCGCTACGACCGGTACACGCATGCCGGGGACTACCGGGACCGTCAGCTCGAGCACGAGTCCGGGTGGCGCAGCGAGACCGAGCGCAAGGTCGACCGGCCCTGGCTGCCGACCGACAACTCCGAGGACAAGGACGCCTTCGCGAACCGCCATCCCGGCGCAAACAGCGCGATCAACCGCGGGATCGAGGGCGTCAACTGGATGGAGCGGACCGACCACGAGGGCCACACCGACTACGAGCCGGTGTACTACGACGCCGACGGCAACGTCACGGACAAGGAACACGCCGTCCGGATGGCCTACGGCGGCGGCCCGGGCACGGAGGCCAACGGCTACCACGAGTTCGGCATCAAGGAGGGGGCACTCGCCGCGGGACTCGGCGGGACGGCCGGTGCCTACCTGCTCAGGGGTGGCGTCGAGGGCAACCTGGGCAACCACGCCAGGTACAACGCCAGCGGCTTCGTCGGCGCCGAGGGCAAGGCCGATGCCTCCGTCGCGCTCGGCAAGGACGGGTTGACTGCCAAGGCCGAGGCTTCGGTCATGGCCGGCGTCAAGGGAGAGGCGGGTGTCGCCTACGACAACGGTCCGCTGGCGGCGCACGCCAGCGCCAACGCGATGGCCGGTGTCGAGGGCAAGGCCGACGCATCCGTCGCGATCGGCAAGGACGGGATCCGGACCAGCGCCGGCGCGGAGGCCTTCGCCGGGGTGAAGGCCGGGGGAGAGGTGGGCGGCAACATCGCCGGAGTGGGCGGCACGGTCGGCGGCGAGGTCTACGCCGGGATCGGAGCGCACGCCAACATCGACGCCAACTTCAGTGCCGAGAGCGTCAAGGTCAAGGTCGATGTCGGAGCGGCGATCGGCATCGGTGGCGGGGTCAGCTTCGGGGTCGACGTCAACCCCAAGGAGTTCCTCGAGGACACCGGTCTGGGCGACGTCGCTGACGGGATCGGAGCTGCAGTCAAGGACCCCATCGGCACGATCGGTGGGTTCTTCCCGTGAGCCCTGATCTGTCGCATTTGACGCGCGTTTGATTGACTTGCCGCGCTCCGGCCATCCGGCATGGGACCCAGGCCCCGCCAACGGAGCGATGAAAGGACTTCGATGAGCACCTTGGCCTACCCGAGCCGGGACTTCCCCGGCCCGCCGTCCGTGGCCGTCGACGTCCCCGAGGGCTGGATTCCCGTGCACGCGCCGGGTACCGCACTCGCCACCAAGCTGCCCCGGGAGGGCGCCTTCGACCCCAACGTCGTCGTCAGCATTGAGCAGTGTGGTCCCGACCTGACCGAGGAGGAGTCACTCCGCCGCATCGTCTCACTGGCTCAGTCACGTGGTGGGGCCACGAGTGAGCCGTATGCCGCTGAGCTGGGTGACGCTCGCTTCGTGGGCTGTGATGCCACGTGGCCGGACGCCGATGTCGAGACCATCCTGCAGGCCAACCTCTTCCATGTTGTCCGACCGGAGCGCTCTGACGCCGCCGCCTGGGTCGTCCAGCTGAGCGGGTCGGTCGGCGGGCCGTCCGCCGAGCAGGACTACGAGCTGATCCGCTCGGTTCTCGCGTCGACCCGGGTGCGCCCCTGGACACCCGCGCCTGTCGAGGCCGAAGGGAATCCGGTCGCATGACCACGGACCAGTCCGCGATCCCGCACGGTGTCGCAACCGACGTTGGCCGAGTCCGCCAGCACAACGAGGACAGCGCCCGCGTCGCTGGGACGATCTTCGTCGTCGCGGACGGCATGGGTGGACACGCGGCCGGCGAGGTGGCGAGCGGGATCGCCACTGATGCCCTGATGGAACTGGCCGAGCGGCCGGTCCTGCAGGCCCACGACATCGTCGAGCAGCTCGCTGAGGCGAACCGGCGGATCCTTGAGTCGGCCGCTCGCCACCCGGAGCAGACCGGAATGGGGACCACCGTCGCGGGGCTCGCACTGGTCTCCGGGGGCGGCTCGCAGCACTGGGTCGTCTTCAACATCGGCGACTCCCGTGTCTACCGGTTGATCGACGGGCAGCTCTCCCAGGTGACCGTCGACCACTCGGAGGTCCAGGAGCTCGTCGACCGCGGGATCATCACGGCCGAGCAGGCCCAGCGCCATCCCGGACGCAACGTCATCACCCGCTCGCTGGGCCGGGACCCCATGGGTCAGGTCGACCACTGGGTCTTCCCGCCCTATCCGGGAGAGGCCTTCGTCATCTGCACCGACGGGCTCTCCAACGAGTTGGGGCTGGCGGACATCGAGTCCGTCCTCCTCGACGTCCACGACGCACAGGAGGCCGCGGACGAGCTGGTGCGCAGGGCGGTGCAGGCCGGAGGCCGCGACAACGTCACCGCCATCGTCGTCACGGTGCAGGAGCAGGGGTTCCATGCCGACGTCGACGAGGACACCACGCCGCGCGAGGCGATCGGTCGGCTCCGGCGCCAGCCGCCTGCAGGCGAAGGCCCGAGCGGGGAGAGCAGGTCGTTGGTGTGACTGATCCGTCCGTCGTCGTGCAGGGTGCTCCCGACGGCTGGACCCACATCGGTGGGCCCGGCATGCATCTGCTCATCGGTCTCGAGGAGGACGACGACCGCACCCTGACTGCGAGCGACGCTGCAGACGGTGGGCAGCTGGACGACGTCATCGACGTGCTGACCATGGGCGGACCGCGCAAGGCACATCACTTCGTCGGCGTCCACTGGAGACCGCGGACCCGGGTCGTCGCGTTCGGGCCGGTCTCCGCCATGGTGACGATGGCGGACGGAACGGAGCACGAGGTCCGTGCCCTGAACCCCAGGGTGTGGACCGACCTCGTCCTCGACACGCACCCCGAGCGTGTCGAGCTGCGGATCCTGGAGGACACGGAGGCGCGCGAGCCGACTCCGGCCTCGACGCTGGTCGGCGGTCCTGGCGGCGTGGCCGTCGTCTCGGCGGAGGTGAGACCGCCTGAGCCCCCCACTCCGTCGAGTGTGCAGGACGCGCCCGAGCCCCCCGAGCCGGCCACTCAGCCTGAGCCCTCCAGTCAATCGAGCCAGGAGGATGTGCCGCCACCAACCCGGGCGCTCCCCACGTTCGGGGCCGGCCCGGCTGAGTCTGCGGAGGCCCCACCGTCCCCGTGGGATCGTTCCTGGTCGACTCCGACTGAGAGGGAGAGCGCGCCTGCGCTGCCGTCGTGGGGTCCGGGTCCCGCTGTGCTGCCTCGTCGGGTCACGCCCCAGCCGGCAGCAGCGGCTGAATCGCGACCGCCGAAGCAGGATGCGGCTCCCGCGCTACCTGCTCTCCCGGTTGTCCACAGCGGGCCGGCCGATGTCGAGTCAACCTGGTCGGTCAAGCCCACCCCCACGGAGGACGAACGGCGCACCTCGCAGTCGGACGAGGCCGCCGCCCCGAGCTACGACTACCTCTTCGGCCGCACCGTCACCGTCGATGAGCACCGCCAGCTTCTCGCCGACGTGGAGTCGGA
This sequence comes from uncultured Actinomycetota bacterium, assembly GCA_963826445.1. Taxonomy (GTDB): domain Bacteria; phylum Actinomycetota; class Actinomycetes; order Actinomycetales; family Dermatophilaceae; genus Intrasporangium. Next base: position 38,061 of record CAWGXD010000024.1, on the reverse strand, counting down.
AGGTGAGGGTGAGCCGGATCTGCCCGAGGTGCCCGCCCCTTCGCCACCGCCGCCTCCGTCGCCGTCGCCATCCACAACGCCGGCGCCCGTGCCTTCAGCGACTCCAACGACTTCGGCGACCGGGACCCCCGCGAGCCCGACGCCACCGACCGGCGGCGGGCTGATCTCCTCCGTCCCGTGGGCATCAGGTGCCGCCTCGGCCCACCCAGACCATGGGGCGACACCGGAGTCGCGACCGGACGTCCCGTCGTTCTCCGGACGACACACGCCCCCGCCGTCGCCGAGCCTGCTGCCACCAGTCGCGCAACCAGTCGCGCAACCAGTCGTGCCGCCAGTCGCCCCCGTTGTGGAGGACCCTCACGCGCACCTGCACGAGGATGCCGACGAGCTGACCGTCGACCGCAGTGCTCTGATCGACGCGCGCCTTTCCGCGCAGTCCGGCGCCTCGGGCCCGAGCGTGCTCGCGGTGCTCTGCTCGCCGGGCACCCGACGCCGCCGCACGGCGACCCCTGCCGCATCTGCGGCGGCGGGATCCCGCCGCAGAACACCTTCACCATGCCCCGGCCTCCGCTCGGTGTGCTGCGGCTCTCCACCGGCGACGTCGTCACCCTCGACCGCAGCGTGCTCCTCGGCCGGGCGCCCACGCTCGGTCCGAGCCTGCAGCGCACGCCGACCGTCCGCACGTCGTCAGGGTGCCGAGCCCCGAGCGGGACGTGTCCCGCAACCACGTCGAGGTCGTGCTCGAGGGCTGGCACGTGCTCATCCGCGACCTCGGCACGACGAACGGCACGACCGTCGCCCTGCCCGGGCGGGCAGCCGGTGCGGCTGCGCGCCAACGACCAGCAGGTGCTCGAGCCGGGCTCCATCGTGTCCATGGCCGACGAGGTCGTCCTTCGTCTTCGAGGCGACGAGCTGATGGCCAGCATGGACAGCCGCCGAGCATCCGCGGCGCGCGCCGCCGAGATCCCGGGGCTCGTCTTCGTCCAGCCGCTCGGCTCCGGCGGCTACGCCGACGTCTATCCTCTACGAGCAGCAGAGCCCGCGCATGCCGGTGGCGGTCAAGGTGCTCAAGTCCGAGGGGCTGACCGACGCGCTTCGCGCCGGCAGTTCGTCGAGGAGGCCGACACGATGGCCGCGCTCGGCGACCACCCCTACATCGTCCAGGTCTTCCGCGTCCGGCACCTCCGACGACGGCCGGCCCTACCTCGTCATGAAGTACTACCCGCCGCCGAACCTCGCGATGCGGGCGCGGGCCGAGCGCTTCACCGTCGAGGAGGTGCTGCGCACCGGCATCCAGCTCGCGAGCGCCGTCGAGACCGCGCACCGGGCCGCACATCACCCACCGCGACATCAAGCCGGCCAACGTGCTCGTCAGCGCGTACGGCGCGCCCGGGCCTCACCGACTTCGGCATCGCCGGCCGGGGCGCGCGCGACGGCGCGACGCCGACGCCCGAGGCCACCGACGACGTCGGCGTCTCGGTGCCGTGGGCGCCGCCGGAGGTGCTCTACGGCCAGAGCAACGGCGACGAGCGCGCCGACGTCTACTCCCTCGCCGCCACGCTGTGGCAGCTGCTCGTCGGGCCGCTCGCCCGTTCGAGGTGCCCGGCGGCGACAACTCGGCGTATGCGCTGATGCCGCGGATCCGCAGCACCGCCGCCGCCGCCGACCGGCCGGCCCGGACGTGCCGGCCGGGCCTCGAGCGCCTGCTCGCGCCAGGCGATGGCCAAGGACCCCGGCGCACCGGCCCGCGACCGCCCTCGAGCTCGCCCGGGCGCTCCAGGCGGTCGAGCAGCAGCAGCGCCTGGCCCGCACCCCGATCGTCGTGCTCGACGAGCAGGGCCACACGACGCTCGTCAGCCAGACCCAGGGGTCCCGACGGGGCCCGCGACCGGGGACGACGACCGCACCCGGATCAAGGCCCCGCAGACCGTGCATCGCCCAGCCGGTCGCGCCCGTCCCCGTCGTCGACGCGGCACCCGGCGACGGCCGCGATGGACCGACGCCGTCGGCGCCGTCCGCGCCCGGCCGGGGCGCTGTCGCCGGCGCCGATGCCGCCCGGCGCTCCGTGGCGCCCGTCGGCGCCGGTGCGTCCCGCCGCAGTGACCGACCGAGCCCACGAGCAGCCGACACGCGCGCCCCTCGGCCGGACGGCAGCGAGGACAGTCGCGCGACGGCGACGGCGCCGACGATCCGGCGACCGGGAGCACAGGCGGCCGCCCAGCCCAGCCCGGCGGACGCCGACAGTGCGCGCGAGCGGAGGTCGCCGCGCTCACGCCGCCGCTGCTCCTGGGGCGCTCGTCGGCGGGCGTCGTCGGTGCTGCTCGGCGTCGTGGCCTTCCTCCTGCTCCGGCCGGAGGACAGCGGACAGTCGCGCCCGCGAGCACGGCGCCGAGCCCCACCGTCTCGATGCCCGCCGACACAGCGCCGTGCCCGACGGCTCTTCGACGAAGCCGGTCGTCGCCGCCCGCTCCGGCAACGGCTCGTCACCTTCACGTGGACCTATCCCGAGCCGCCGCGGGCGACACCTTCCGGTGTCTCCTCGGCGCCACGCCGTCCGACGCCGAGAACCCCGGACGACGCGCGCGAGCGCGTCCGAGGTGCACGACCCTGCAGCCGGAAGGTGCCGACGGGCTCGCCGGTGTGCGCCGTCGTCATCGCGTGCCGCGCCGGGCAGTCATCACCTGGCTCCGAGCCGGAATGCGAGACTGCGCAGTAGACACATGACACGAAACCGCGTCAATCGTGCAGGCCGCGAGGTGGGGCTACCGCACGGGGGGACGGAAGCAGACACACCACGACGCAGACCACAAGCACGTTCGACATCGACCCGAGGCGCAGTCGACAGGGTACAGGGGGCCTCGATCGTGATCCACAGCAAGGTGACCGTCGTGTTCTGCGGCGAGGAGTACTCCGTGTCGCCGGAGACCGGTCTGACCATCGGTCGCACCGGCGACGTCGAGATCGACGACAACCCCTACCTGCACCGCACCTTCCTCGTCGTCTCGTTCGAGAACGGCTTCTGGTGGCTCAGCAACACCGGCTCGACCCTCACGGCGACGGTCGCCGACGAGCAGGGCCTCTTCCAGGCGTGGCTCAACCCGGGTGCCCGGATCCCGCTCGCGATGAAGAAGCTCATCGTCTGGTTCACGGCCGGCCCGACGACCTACGACTTCGAGATCCACGTCGCGAGCCCCGCGTTCAAGTCGGTCGAGCGCCGAGCCGCCCGACCGCCGCACGGCCAGCGGACGACGAGGTCGGCGCGGCCACGGTCGGGCGCGTGTCGCTCACGCCGGACCAGAAACTGCTCGTCGTCGCGCTCTGCGAGCCGTTCCTGCGGCGCCGCGAGGCCGGCACGAGCCAGATCCCGTCGTCGGCCGCCGCCGCCGAGCGGCTCGGCTGGACCCTGACCCGCTTCAACCGCAAGCTCGACAACGTCTGCCAGAAGCTGGCCGACGCCGGCACACGCGGCCTGCACGGTGGCGTCGGCAAGCTCGCGACTCAACCGCAAGGCGCGGCTCGTCGAGCACGCACTCTCGACCAAGCTCGTCGTCGAGGAGGACCTCGGGCTCATCGACCGGGGCGCCACGTCGGGTGCCACGTCGGAGGCCACGTTGGTGGCCGCCGCAGCGGCCGATCGGGGGAAGGCATGAGCACCGCCGCGACCAAGCGACGGATCGGAGTCATCTCGACCGTCGTCGTGGCCCTCGTTGCGGGACTGCTCGTGTGGGTGGCCACGAGATCGGACGGGGAGGTCGTGCGCAAGGCGGACCTCAACGACGGCGGGATCTGGGTCACCAACGCCGACCAGGCCCGGTTCGGCCGGATCAACAAGGCGGCGGGGCAGCTCGATGCCGGCGTGCTCTCCGATGGGACGCCCGGGTCCGGGCTCGACGTCGTCCAGGACGGCGCGGCTGTCGTCGGGCTGTCGAAGGCCGGCAACCAGCTGGTGCCGATCAACCCCGCCGAGGGCACGCTCGCCACCGCGTACTCGATCGTCCTGCCCAAGGCGGCTCCGGCCACGGGCAACCGGGTCTTCGAGACCGAGCCAGTGGACCTGCGCGGCGGCACGATCGCGATGATCGACCCGGCCAAGGGGGAGCTGCGCGCCCAGCGCGTCGACAACCGCGGCGGGATCACCGGGCTCGACCAGCTGCAGACCCAGGCCAAACCGCTCGTCACCGTGGGCCCGAACGCAACGGTCGCGGTCGGTGTCGACGGGACCGCCTACGCCCTGTCGGGCGCCAAGGGCGTCCTCGCGATCCTCAAGCCTGCAGGCCCCACGTTCGCCAAGCCGGTCGTCGTCAAGCTCGGCTTCGCGACGAAGAGCGCCCAGGTGACGGCCGTCGGGTCCCACTGGGTGGTCTACGACTCCGGTACCGGCCTGGTCTACTCCGACCTGCTCGAGCAGCCGCAGCAGGTGTCGGTGGGCCGTGCCGAGCCCGGCAAGCCGGGCTATGCAGCGTTGCAGCAGCCGGGACCGGACAGTGCCGCAGTGCTCGTCCAGGACGAGTCGCAGCTCGTCCAGGTGCCGCTCACCGCTGAACCAGCAGGCCCGGGAGTCAAGCTCGCCCAGGCCGGTCCGGGCTCGGGCAGCCCCTCCGAGCTGTTCCTCTCCGCGCCGGTACGCCTCGGCTCGTGTGTCCACGCCGCGTGGGCCGGCGCCTCCAATGCCTTCTACGGCCGCAACTGTGGCTCGCCGCAGGACACCCAGACGGTCGGCCTCGGCGCCATGAAGCACGGCGTCCGGGTCGATGGCGTCAAGCTTCGCGTCAACCGGGGACTCATCGTGCTCAACGACCTCGACTCCGGTGACGTCTGGGACATCGACCGCGACCGGGTCAAGATCGACAACTGGAACTCCGTCATCCCCCCGCCGCAGATCGACGACAAGAACAAGAAGAAGGACGAGAACCTCATCGACGACGAGGTCGACAAGACCCCGCCGAAGGCCCAGCCAGACCAGCTGAAGGTTCGGCCCGGTCGCACATCGACCCTGCACGTGCTGGACAACGACACCGACTCGCAGGGCTCGATCCTCGCCATCAGCCCGGGTGACGTCGGAACCGCATCCATCGCGGACGTCTCGACGAGCGCCTCGGCCGACGGTCAGACCGTGCAGGTCATCGTTCCCGAGGAACCGGCAGCCGACCGGTTCACCTTCGAATACACGGTCAACAACGGCACGACCGCCAAGAACGGGCGGGCCACGGCCAAGGTCACCGTCACGATCGTGGGTCCGGACGAGAACACCGCGCCGAAGCTGCGGGGTGGCAGTGCCAAGCTCGCCAAGGCCAGCTACCCGGTCGCCAGGAACGGGACCGTGAAGGTGGGGGTCATCGCCGACTGGCGCGATGCCGAGAACGACCCGCTTCAGGTCTCACCGGTCGACCCGGCCGCAACCGGGGTCGACGGGGCCGGGGCCCTCATCGTGCGGGCCCTCGCCAAGAAGGGGGACCAGGAGGTCGAGTACGAGGTCAGCGACAGCAACGGCGGCGTGACCACGTCAGCGATCACCGTCCAGGTGCTCGGCGACGACGACCGTGCGGTGGCCCCGCGGACCCAGCCGGACGTCCTGCGCGGCGTCGTCGGCAAGCCGGTGCAGCTCCAGCCCCTCGGCAACGACATCCCGGGCGCTGACCCGACCGACCCGGAAGCGCGTCTGCGCCTCGCCTCCGAGGTCAAGGGACCGGGACAGCTGACCATCGACACGAACACCGACACCGGCGTCCTCACGGTGACGGGGGCGACACAGGGAACGTCAACCATCACGTATGCCGCTCAGTCGGGTTCCGGGGTGAGCGTCGGTCGCGTGCGGGTGGACATCCTGCCCGACCCCGACAAGGAGCGGCCGCCCGTCGCGTCCCCCGACTCGGCAGTGGTCCGTGGGCAGACCCCCGTCATCGCGGACGTGCTCTCCAACGACTACAGCCCGCGTAGCGACGTGCTCGTCGTCCAGCGGACCGTGACGGACAACGCGTGGCTGCGGGTCAGCGTGGTCCAGGGCCGCTGGGTGCGCGTCGAGGCGACGGCGCCGCTCGATGGGGACAAGGAGCGTCGCGGGACGGTCGCCTACACGGTCAGTGACGGCACGCAGTCGGCCGTCGGACAGCTCTCCGTGGTGCAGCGGCCGGATCCGAGCGAGCCCATCCTCCCGACCGTCCTCGACGACACGGCAACGGTCCGGGTGGGTGACGCCGTGACCGTCCCGGTCCTTGACAACGACTCGATGTCCGAAGGCATCCCGCTCAAGCTGGACCCGCGCGGTGTCCGGGTCCTCACCGGAGGCGGCCAGGCCTTCGCCTCGGGCAGTGTGATGCGCTACGTCCCCGAGCCGGACGAGAAGGCCACTGCTCCCCGGACTGCTGTCCTCGAGTACGTCGCCCATCCCGAGGGCCTGCGCGCGCGATCCGCCACCGGCCGGGTGACGGTGACGATCAACCCGCTGCCGAGCGAGACGCGGCCCAACCGCCCGCCGACGGCACGCAGCTTCTCGGCCAGCGTCACCGCCGGCGACACCCTCTCCATCACCGTCCCCACCTCCGGGGTCGATCCCGACGGCGACCTCGCCTTCGTCGGCGGCATCGTCGGCGAGACCGGTGATGCGGTCGACCTGCGGCTCGGGCGCGTGCTCGGCTTCGGCGCCGCCACGATCCGCTACGAGGCCTACCCGCGCAGCGCCGGCACCGAGGTGATCCGCTACCAGCTGCGCGACCGCTTCGGTCTCACCAGCGAGGGCTTCATCCGCGTGGGGGTGGTCCAGCCCGGTGACCCGCAACCGCCGGTGGCCGTCGAGGACGACATCGTCGCGGCCCCGGGACGCACGGTTCACGCCGATCTGCTCGGCAACGACCTCATCGCCAGCGGCGACGCCGTCGAGCTCGAGGACTTCACCACGCTCAACGACGCGGACGTCCTCAAGGACTTCAAGCGCCAGAAGGACGACTCCGTCAAGGTCGTTGCGCCGGAGGAGGGCCCGGCCAAGGTCCTCGCCTATGGCATCACCAACGGCATGTTCGACCCGTCGCGGTCCACGTTGACCGTGCGGGGCCAGAAGGACTTCAACAACCCGCCGATCGCCGTCGACGACACCGGCGTCGCCAAGGACGGGGAGACGAGCATCCTCGTCGATGCCCTCGCCAACGACCGCGACGTCGACGGAGACCAGAAGTCGCTCAGCATCACCAAGGTCATCGGTGACGGCGCGACGATCGAGGACCGCAAGGTCCGCATCCAGCTCCGGCCCGAGGCGCGCGTCGTGCCCTACACCATCGAGGACGCCGACGGCGCGGTCGCCATGGCCCTCATCTACGTCCCGGCGGGGAACAACGGCCAGCCCTACGTCGTCCAGGGCAAGACGATCCGGATGGACGCGGACGCGACGGCGAAGGTTTCGCTCGCCGACTACGTCATGGACCCCCGTGGCGGCACCGTCTCCCTGACGTCACCGGACACCATCTCGACCTCGCCCGCGGAGCACCTCCAGCACGCGGCAACGTCCTCCACGGAGCTCACGCTCACGTCGACCAACGGCTATGTCGGCCCGGCGGCGCTCATGCTCGAGGTCACCAATGCCACTGGCCCACAGGACAAGTCGGCGCAGACCGCCTATGTCACCATCCCGGTCCAGATCGGTCCCGACGTCCCGGTCCTGCGCTGCCCGGACCACGAGGTCCGGCTCGTCGCCGACGGCCCGTCCCGGAGCGTCGACATCCCGCGCCTCTGCCGGGCCTGGCTGCCGGACACCCTCGACCAGTCGCGGGTCCGCTACGAGGCGGTCTGGGATCAGGCCATCGACCGGGTCGACCTCAGCCAGACCGGGCAGGGCGGACGGACGGTCGTCCTCCAGGCCGAGCCCGCGGCGCAGGCCGGCTCGACCGGCACCGTGACGATCGGGGCCAAGGGCGGAGCCGAGCGCTTCACGCTGCGGGTCCGCGTGACGGCGCAGCCGCCCAACGCCACGTTGCGGCCCGCCCGCGTCGAGGGGCTCATCGCAGGGACCCAGCAGCAGGTCAACCTGGCCCAGTACCTCGACAGTCCCCTTGGATCACCCCAGTGCGAGATCACCGCGGCGACCGTGCGGGCGGGCACCGGGGTGACGGCAGCTGCCGCGGGCTGCCAGCTCACCGTCACTGCGACGGAGCAGGCTCGAGGTGATGCCCGGATCGAGGTCCGCGCCACCGACGCCCCGGGCCGGTCGCCTGCCGTCGGAGAGGTCACCGTCACCGTGCGCAGCAAGCCGGACCCGACAGACGCCCCCGTGGCGGTCGCTGACCGCGTCCTTGGCGGCACGGCGCGCGTCGACTGGCGGCCGCCCCCCTACGACGGCGGCATGCCGATCCTCGAGTACGAGGTCGGCGTCAACGGCCCAGGTGGCGCGGACCAGACCTGCCAGGCGTCGCCGTGCACCATCACCGGCCTGACGAACGGCGAGGACTACACGTTCACCGTCCGGTCCCGAAACGCGGTCGGCTGGTCGGACCTGTCGGACGCCTCATCGCCTCCGGTCCGCCCGGACACGTTGCCCAAGGCCACCGCGATCAGCAACGTCGTCCCTGGCGACCGACAGCTGACGGTCACGTGGACGCCTCCGGTCAACGAGGGCTCGGAGATCACGCAGTACCAGGTTCAGTGGGTCAACGTCGGGGCGAACGCCGGGCGGACCGGTACCAAGGTGGTCCAGGCTCCCCAGCTGTCGACGATCGTCAGCGGCCTCATCAACAACGACGCCTACAAGGTCCGTATCCAGGCCCGCAACGACCTGGGCTGGGGACCGTACGGGCCCGAGGTCACAGGGCAGTCCTTCGGCAATCCGGCTCCGGTGGCCGCGCCGAGCCTCAGTCCTCGCTCCCCGGCACCCGACCAGGACAACGCCCAGGTGACCATCACCTGGCCGACGACCGACCCCAACGGACCGCCGATCACCCAGTACGACGTCTATCGCCGCACCGGCTCGACGGGAGCCTGGGTCCCGGTCGCGAGCGTCTCAGGCGGCGCCCAGCGGGTCGCCACCGACACGATCCCCTACGGCGGCCAGACGGTGCAGTACACCGTGACCGCCACCAACGGCGGGCCGGCGACCTCCGCGAGGACGAACTTCTCCTCCTACACGGCGGACGGCATGCCGCAGACCCCCAGCCTGACCGCAGTCGGGACGCCCAACGCCGACTACCAGGCCGTCGCCAGCTACTCGCTCGGCAGCCATCGCTCGACCGGCTACGACCGCGTCGAGTGGCGCACGACCGACGGCGCCTACGGCGGCAGCTGGCCGGCGCCGAGCTCCGGCGGCACGACCGGCAATGTCGGGATCAACCAGAAGGCCATGGAGATCCGGGCGTGCAACACGGCCGGCATCTGCTCTGCCTGGTCCAACACCGTCACCTTCAACCCGTACGGCCCGACCAAGGGCGTCGGAGGCATCAGCGAGTCGCACACGGACAGCTCGATCACCTTCTCGTGGACCAAGCCGGCCAACAACGGCAATGCGATCCAGGGCTATCGGATCAGGGGCGACGTCAACACGACCCTCGGCCCGAACCAGACGTCGTACACGTTCAACGGCCTCGGCTACTCGACGACGCGCAGCATCACGGTGACGCCGTTCGCCGACCGCTCCGGAGACGGTCCCACGGCGGGGCCCAGGTCCGGCACGACCAACGCCGCCCCGCCACCGCCGGCCCCCAAGGTCGAGGCGGTCTGGCGCAGCGGGCAGACGGGCTACCGGACCGGCTGCGAGAGCGGTGACTGCCAGTACATCGCCTACCGCCTGAGCAACTACCAGGGCAACATCGTCTGCACGATCAACACCAGCGACGGCGCGTTCGACACGAAGGACGACGGGCTCAACGGGCGGTACGACCCCCACAACGGCGACAACGTCTCGCACAAGTTCTTCGGCTTCCCGACCGGCTGGGTCACCGTGTCGTGCACCGGAGCCAACGGCACGGACTCGTTCACCCGGAACCCGTGGGGCGGCTGACGTGACCCGACCCCGCGCCCGACGCGGCCTGACCGCGGGCCGAGCTCAGCGGCATACGACCCCATCGACCAACTGCACCACAGGAGAACGGAACCCATGAGCGTCACTCAGGACCAGGTGACCTGGTTCGCCCACACCTTCGACCAGCTCGCCGGCAACATCGAGCGGGCCGTGCTGGGCAAGCAGCACGTCACGCGACTCGCCCTGACCTGCCTCCTGTCGGAGGGGCACATGCTCCTCGAGGACTTCCCGGGCACGGGCAAGACGCAGCTCGCGCGGGCCCTGTCGGCGACGGTCCAGGGCAGCCACAGCCGCATCCAGTTCACCCCCGACCTGCTCCCGAGCGACGTCACCGGCGTGACGATCTACGAGCCGAGCAAGCAGGCCTTCGAGTTCCACCCCGGGCCGATCTTCGCGACGATCGTGCTCGCCGACGAGATCAACCGCGCCTCGCCCAAGACGCAGTCCGCGCTGCTCGAGGTGATGGAGGAGGGCCGTGTCACCGTCGACGGCACGCCGCACTCGGTCGGCGAGCCGTTCATGGTCATCGCGACGCAGAACCCCATCGAGCAGGCGGGCACCTACCGCCTTCCCGAGGCCCAGCTCGACCGGTTCCTGATGAAGATCGAGCGTCGGCTATCCCGACCACGAGGCGACCATCGCCGTGCTCGCCGACGCCAAGACCCGCGACCGGGCCAAGCAGCTCCAGCCGCTCATCGCGAGCAACGTCATCGTCGACATGGCGCGCCTCGCCGACGAGGTCCACGTCGACCCGGCGATCCTCGGCTACGTCAGCCGGATCGCGGAGGAGTCGCGCCGGCACCCGTCGCTCAAGCTCGGCCTGTCGGTGCGCGGCTGCCTCGCCTACGTCCGCTGCGCCAAGACCTGGGCGGCGTCGCCGGGGCGCACCTACGTCATCCCCGACGACATCAAGATGCTCGCCGAGCCGGTGCTCTCCCACCGCCTGCTGCTCGGTGCCGAGGCCCAGTTCGCGGGCGCCACGGTCGAGCACGTCATCGACCAGATCCTCGGCGACATCGCCCCGCCCGCGGAGCGTGCGTCGGCGTGAGCCAGACGTTGTCGCGACGCGAGCTTCGTGAGCAGGCCCGCGACAAACGCCGATTCCGTATGCCGCTGAGCTCGCTCGGTGCCCGCGTCAACACCGCACGTGGCTGGGTGGCCGGGCGCGTCCGGGTGCCTTCGTGGGCCCAGCCGGCGTGGCGCGTGGTGGGGTGGGTCTCCCCGCTCGGGTGGGCGATCCTCGCTCTTGGGCTCACGTCGTGGGTCGTGGGCGCCCGGTGGGGCTGGACCGAGCTGCTCATGGTGGCGGGTGCCGCGCTCGTCCTCTTCGTCGTGTGCTTCGTGCTGGCGTTGGGTCGCACCAAGGTCCGGGTCGACGCCGAGGTCGAGCCCCGACGGGTCGTCGTCGGGGAGCCCGCCACCGGACGGATCGCCGTGACGAACGAGGCGCGCGCGCCCTGCTGCCGATCCTCGTCGAGCTCCCGGTGGGGCTGTCCGCGGCGCGGTTCGCGCTGCCGGCGCTGGCGCCCGGGCACGCGCACGAGGAGCTCTTCGTCGTCCCGACCTCACGCCGCGGGGTCATCCAGGTCGGCCCCGCGACGACGGTTCAGGGTGACCCGTTGGGGTTGATGCGTCGCACGCTGAAGTGGACCGAGCGGACCGAGCTGTTCGTCCACCCTCTCACCGTCGCCCTCGAGCCGCTGGGCGCCGGCCTGCTGCGCGACCTCGAGGGCGTCGACGACCGAGGACATCTCGATGAGCGACCTGGCCTTCCATGCGCTGCGCGAGTACCAGCCCGGCGACGACCGGCGCTACATCCACTGGCGCAGCTCGGCCAAGGCGGGCAAGCTGCTGGTCCGCCAGTTCCTCGACACGCGGCGCTCGCACGTCACCGTGCTCATCGACACCGACCCTGAGCATGTACCGGTCCAGCGAGACGGACGTCGAGACCGCGATCTCCGTCCGCCGCAGCTCGATCCTCGTGCGCGCGGTCGCTCGACGAGCAGGACTGGCAGCGTCGTCTGCGCCAACCAGCGGACTCAGCACAGTCCGGCCCCCAGCTGGGACTCGACGCGATGGCCCGGGTCGAGCCGGGCCCGGTCGACCTGCTCGGCCTGGCGCTCGATGGCACCGACCTCGCGCCGGACACGAGCACCCTCTTCATCGTCACGGGACCGCACCGGCCGTTCATCCACCTCCAGCGCGCCGGCGGGCAGTTCCCTCCCGAGGTCCGCCGGGTCGCCGTCGTGGTCGACCCGCACGCGAACCACGGGGTCCGGCACGGCGGCGGCCTCGTCATCCTCACGCTCTCGCGGCTCGAGGACCTTCGCGTCCTGCTCGTCTCCGGGGTGGCCCGATGAGCCGTCCGCGGATCGCCGGCGGCCTCGCGGGCCCTCCGCCGTCTGCCCTGCATCGGGCGCCGGGCGCCGGCCAACGTGCTGCCGGCCTGTTGGCACGGTTGGTGCCCGACCGGGTCGCCCTCGTCGACGCCGCCTTCGCCGTGGTGCTGGTGGGCATCGCGCTCATCGGCTTCCGGACGACCTTCCACGGGTTGGGCTGGCTCTGGGTCGGCCTGGCGGGACTGCTCGTCGGCCTGCTCGTGGCCCACGTCGGAGCGACGTACCGGTGGTTCGGCCTTGGCACCGCTTTCGCACTCGCGGTCGCGTACTTCGTGCTCGCGGGGCCGGTCGCCGTGCGGGAGGACCTCATCGCCGGGGTGCTGCCCTCGGGCGAGGCGCTGGCGACGCTGGCCCACGCCGCGGTGCCGGGGTGGAAGGAGCTGCTCACCGCCCTGCCGCCGGTGGACTCGGAGGGCCCCTACCTGGCCTTGCCCTTCCTGTTCGGCCTCGTCGGTGGCGCCCTGACGTACGGCGTCGCCCGCCGCTGGGCGGGTGCGCTCGTTGCCCTGGTGGCCCCGGTGGGCCTGCTCGTCGCCTCGATCGTCCTCGGCACGCTGACGCCGGCGGCTGTCGCCGTCCAGGGCACCGTCTTCGCCCTCGTCGCCATCGGCTGGACCGCGCTGCGGAGCAACCGCAACCGCCCCACCCTCCAGAACGGCGCCGGCCGCACGACCCGGGCCGTCACCACGGCAGTCCTGCTCGGCGTGGCGACGGCCGGCGGGTTCCTCGTCGGACCTCACCTGCCGGGCGGCGACGACACCCGCCGCACCGTGCTGCGCACCTCGCTCATCCCGCCCTACGACGTGACGCAGTACCCGAGCCCGCTCGCCGGCTTCCGTCAGTACACCGAGCCCAACCCGGCCAAGCTCTTCGACAAGACGCTCCTCACGGTCGAGGGCCTGCCGCCCGGGGTGCCGCTGCGCTTCGCCGCCCTCGACTCCTACGACTCCTTCGTCTGGGGCGCGGGCAACCTCGCCAACCTCGGCGACGGGGCGGATGCTGGAGGTGCCAGCTTCCGGAAGGTCGGCAGCCACATCGCCTCGGAGGGCCCGGGCCAGGAGGTCACGGCCACCGTGACGGTCCCGGCGGACGGCTACGCCGACGTGTGGCTGCCGACAGCCGGGACGGTGACCGGCCTGAACTTCGGCGGGGATCGCGCCGACGCGTTGTCCGACGACCTGCGCTTCAACACCGACACCGGCACCGGCGTCCTCCCGACGAGGCTGGCGGCTGGGGACCACTACACGATCACCGCTCGGGTCACGCCCGTGCCCGACAAGCTCCCCGAGCAGGTCGACCTCGACAGCGGCTCGGTCGTGGACACCCAGCCGCTGACCTTCCTCGACGACCGGGTCGATGCATGGAGCGGCCGGGTCGACAGCCCGTGGCAGAAGGTCACCGCCATGGCAAAGGCGCTGCAGAGCGGCGCCTACACCGACGGCGGCACCGCCGGCGATGCGGTCCAGAACGTCTTCCTCCCGGGCCACAGCCTCCGGCGGATGACCCAGTTCATCAAGGCCACGCAGCTCGCCGGCAACGATGAGCAGTACGCCTCGGCGCTGGCCCTGGCTGCCAACCGCCTCGGCGTGCCGGCCCGGGTCGTCCTCGGCGCGGTGCCCGACGCGACCGGTGCGGTCAAGGGCAAGGACGTCCACGCCTGGGTCGAGGTCCGCCGTGCCGACGGCGAGTGGCAGGCCATCATGCCGTCGCAGTTCCTGCCCGACCGGAACAAGAAGCCGGAGCCGCTCATCCAGAAGTCCGAGCAGCAGAAGACCGGTGCGCAGGTCCCGCCGCCGGCGGCGAACAACCCGCCGAGCGTCCTCCAGGGGCCGGACCAGGCCCAGAACGCCACCCAACTCCGCAACCCGCCCAAGGACGAGGACAGCCCGCTCGATCCGGACACGTGGCCGGACTGGCTCCGCTACCTGGTCTTCTTCGTCGTCGTCCCACTCCTGCTCGCGCTGATCGTCTACGGCGGCATCCGGCTGGCGAAGGCGGTCCGCCGGCGCCGGCGCAGCCGCGCAGGAGGACCGTCCGCACGGGTGACGGGCGGCTGGCGTGAGGTCGTCGACACCGCGCGCGACCTCCGGATGCCCCTGCCGGTCAAGGGAACTCGTCTGGAGCAGGCGCGTGCTCTCGAGGCGGCACAAACTGCACACTCGACGGAAGAAGGGACGCCGCCCTCCTCGTCGAGTGTGCAGAAAGCGCCGGGCTCTTCCCTCGGGCTCGTCACCCTGGCGGCCGCGGCCAATGACCACGTCTTCGACGTCGCGGAGCCGACTCGCGAGGAGGTCGACGCGTTCTGGGCCGACGTGGCCACCGCGCGCCGGGCACTTCGCTCCGAGCACGGGCTCTGGGAGCGGGTCCGCGCGGACCTGTCCCTCCGGACCTTCCGCACCCACCTCCCGACGGGCCACGGACTGGGACCCAGCCGAAAGCGGACGTCCCGGTCGGATGGCCGCCAGCTCAGCGGCATACGGGCAAATCGTTTGAAGCGTAAGGGAACTCGATGAAACTCAAGTTCGTCCTGCGGTCCGGTGACCGTGAGACCGACCTCGTCGCGACGGCCGACTCGGCGACCACGGTCGGCGACCTGGCCGCCTACCTCGCCAGGGCGGACCCGCATCGCTCGGCCGTGCTCGGGGTGGACCAGCCGATGACGCTCGCGCTCGTCGACCACGAGCTGCGGGCGCTCGACCCGCGCGCCACCGTGGCCGAGAGCGGGCTCCAGTCGGGCATGCGGGTCTCCGTCACGCGCGCGGGGGAGGGGTTCGTCGACCGCGGTCGACCCGCCGCGGTCGCCGTGATCCGCAGCGGCCCGGACGCCGGCCGGGAGTTCCCGCTCGCGCGTGGTACCGCCTACGTCGGTCGCGGCCGCGGGTGCGAGGTGCAGCTGAACGACGAGTCGGTCTCACGCCGGCACGCCAAGCTCGTCGTCGCCGAGGTCGTCGAGGTCGTCGACCTCGGCTCGGCCAACGGCATCACCGCTGGCGGCCAGCAGGTCGCCCGCGCCCACCTCAAGAGCGGCGACCTCATCCGGCTCGGTGACACCGAGCTCGAGGTGCACCTCCTCGGCGAGGGCTCGCTCACCCGACCCGGCAGCGGGGTCCTCTCCGGCGACGCGGGGACGGTGTCGTTCTCCCGATCACCGCGCGTGGCGCCGCGCTACGAGGGGCAGAGCTTCCAGGTCCCTGACCTGCCGGAGCGCGGCAAGGGCAACCCGCTGCCCTGGCTGGCGATGATGGTGCCGCTCCTCATGGGCATCATCCTCTTCGCGATCACGCGTAGTGCGTTCTCGATCGTCTTCATGCTGATGATGCCGCTCATGATGGCGGGCACCTTCTGGGAGTACCGGCGGCAGCAGCGGAAGGAGTTCGCCGCGGCGATGGAGGCGTTCCGCGAGGACCTTGGCGTCCTGTCGGAGCAGATCCGCGAGTCGCTCGACGCCGAGGGGGACGTCCGTCGACGGGAGCACCCGAGCGGGGAGGACTGCCTCCTCGCCGTGCGTGACCGGAACGCCCTGCTCTGGACGCGGCGTCGGGACGGCAACGGCTTCGGCGAGCTGCGCCTCGGCCTCGGTACCCTGCCGTCGCGCTCGGAGATCACCATGCCGGCGGTCGGCAGGTCCAAGGCCGAGGCGTGGCTCGAGGTGTCGCAGCAGCTCAAGGGGATCGAGGTCGTTCCCGACGTCCCGGTCGTCGCCAGCCCGCTGACCGCCGGAGCGATCGGCGTGTGCGGCCCGCGTGGCCACGCCCTCGAGGCCGCCCGGTCCCTCGTCGTCCAGGCGGTCGCCCTCCACTCGCCCGCCGAGGTCGCGGTGTGCGCCTTCGCCTCCTCGAGTACGGCGCGGGACTGGGACTTCCTCAAGTGGCTGCCGCACACCAGTTCCCCGCACAGCCCGGTCGACGCCGGGCACCTTGCACAGACCGCGCCGGGCTGTTCGGCGCTCGCCGATGCGCTCGAGGACCTCATCGCGGGCAAGCCGGCTGGCGGCACGCCGGGCGCGAGCGAGGCCTCGGCCGCTGAGTCCGGAGGGCGGGGGCGCCCGACGGTTCTCGTCCTCGTGGAGAGCGACGCCCCAATCGACCGCAGCCGCCTCGTCGCCATCGCCGAGCGCGGGCACCGCAAGGACATCATCGTCGTCTGGGTCGCCGAGGCCCAGACGCTGCTGCCGGCCGCGTGCCACACCTTCCTCGTTGTCGGTGGGGACGACGTGGGCTCCGACTCGCTCGCCGGCTTCGTCCATCAGGGCGAGGAGGTTCAGCCACTCTCCGTTGATCGAATCGACTACGCCGAGGCGATGGCGTGCGCCCGACAGCTCGCGCCGGTCGTCGACGCCGGTGTCCCGGTCGAGGACGCGAGCGACCTGCCGCGAGCGGTCTCGCTCCTGACCCTGACGGGCACCGAGCTGGCCCGGTCGGAGGAGGCGGTCGTCGAGCGGTGGTCCGAGTCGCGCTCGATCCTGACCGGTCCTTTCGCCCCGGCCGTGCTGCCCCGCAAACCGGGCACCCTCCGAGCGGTCGTGGGCCAGTCCAGCCAGGGCACCTTCTCGCTCGACCTGCGGGCCGACGGCCCGCACGCGCTCGTCGGCGGGACGACCGGTGCCGGCAAGTCGGAGCTGCTCCAGGCCTGGATCCTGGGCATGGCTGCAGCGCACTCACCCCAGCGGGTCACCTTCCTGCTTGTCGACTACAAGGGCGGCTCGGCCTTCCGCGACTGCGTCAAGCTGCCGCACACCGTGGGCCTGGTCACCGACCTCTCGCCGCACCTCGTCCGGCGTGCTCTGGCATCGCTGTCGGCCGAGCTGCGCTACCGCGAGCACCTGCTCGCCCGGTTCAAGGCCAAGGACCTCGTCGAGCTCGAGCGCCGGGGCGAGGTCGAGGCCCCTCCGTCGCTCATCATTGTCGTCGACGAGTTCGCGGCTCTCGTCCAGGAGGTGCCGGAGTTCGTTGACGGCGTCGTCAACGTTGCCCAGCGCGGGCGATCGCTCGGACTGCACCTCATCCTCGCGACCCAGCGGCCCGCGGGCGTCATCAAGGACAACCTGAGGGCGAACACCAACCTCCGGATGGCCCTGCGCATGGCCGACGAGACCGACTCCGAGGACGTGCTCGGCAGCAAGGAGGCCGCCTACTTCGACCCTGCCCTGCCCGGCCGCGCGATGTCCAAGACCGGTCCCGGTCGGCTCGTGCCCTTCCAGACCGGCTACGCCGGCGGCTGGACGTCCGACGTGCCGCCGCCGCCTGACATGCGGGTCGAGACGCTGACCTTCGGGGCCGGGGTCCAGTGGGAGCCGCGGGAGGATGACGCCGCCGAGCAGGCCGATGCGGGTGCCGACCTCGGACCCACGGACATCCAACGCCTCGTGACCAGCCTCGGGCGAGCGGCGAGACGCGCGGAGCTGCCGGCGCCGCGCAAGCCGTGGCTGCCCGACATGCGATCGGTCTACGACCTCGCCGCGCTGCCCACCCAGCGGCGTGACGACGAGCTCGTCTTCGGTGTGGCCGACGACCCGGACAACCAGGCCCAGCCCGAGGTCGCCTTCCGCCCCGACAGGGAGGGCAACATCGCGGTCTACGGGACGTCCGGTTCGGGCAAGTCCGTGTTCCTGCGCACCATCGCCGTGGCCGCCGGCTATACGGTCCGGGGCGGGCCCTGTCACGTCTACGGTCTCGACTTCGGCAACCGCGGCCTGGCCATGTTGGAGTCGCTGCCCCACGTCGGCTCGATCATCCCGGGCGGCGACCACGAGCGCGTGACGCGGCTGCTCCGGACGCTCCGGGCGACGATCGACGACCGGGCGGCCCGCTACTCGGCGGTCAGCGCCGCGACGATCACCGACTACCGCCGCCTGGCCGGCCGGCCGGACGAGCCGCGGATCATCGTGCTCATCGACGGGATGACGGCCTTCCGGCAGGCCTACGAGGTGGGTGGCCGCTTCCAGTGGCTCGACCACCTCGCCGGCCTCGCGGCGGACGGCCGGCCCGTGGGCGTCCACTTCATCATCGCCTCTGACCAGCGAACCGGGCTGCCCACCAACCTGGCCGCCGCCGTCCAGGGGCGGATCATCCTCCGGATGGCGAGCGCCGACGACTACTCCGTCTTCGGCGTGCCAAGCGATGTGCTCACCATGGCGTCGCCGCCCGGCCGCGGGCTGATGAACGGCTCCGAGGTCCAGGTCGCCGTCCTCGGCGGCTCGACGGACGTCACCGCGCAGGCCGCGGCGGTGGCGGCCTTCGGCGAGGCGACCCGCAAGGCCGGCGTGAGCGAGGCGCCGCCGATCGAGAGCCTCGCGGACCTCATCCCGCTCGGCGACCTGCCATCAGAGTCGGCTGGTCGCCCGGTCGTCGGCGTCGCGTCGGCGAGCCTGCAGCCACACGGCTTCGACCCCAAGGGGACGTTCATCATCACCGGCCCGTCGGGGTCGGGGCGGACGACAGCGGTGGCGACGACCGCCGCGGGCTTGTTCCGCTTCAGCTCGCACAGCGCGCTGTACCTCATGACGCCACGGCGCTCGTCGGAGCTGCTCGAGCTCGGCATCTGGGCCGAGACGGCCGTGGGCGGCGACGCCGCAGGCCAGCTGGCCAGCCGGCTCTCGGCCGACATCGAGGCGGGTCGCATCACGCGGCCGGTCGCGGTCTTCATCGAGCGGATCGACGACCTCGCACCGGCTGGGGCCGAGGCCGCCCTCACCAGCTTGGTCAAGGCGTGCCTCGACAACGACCAGTTCGTCGTGGCCGAGGGCGAGTCGTCCTTCTTCACCTCGAACTTCGGGCTGCCCGCGCTCCTGAAGACATCGCGCTCCGGGCTGGCCCTGCACCCGGACGGCAACGAGGGGCTGGCAGTGTTCAAGGCGAGCCTGCCGACGCTCAACCGTGCCGAGCTGCCGCCGGGTCGTGGCTTCGTCATCGAGCGGGGCAAGTTCGAGCTGCTCCAGGTCGCCCGCCCGTGACCGCCGACGGATGGGGAGTCCTCCCCATCGACACCCCTTGGAGCCACCCATAGATTCGTCCTCATCGGCGGAGGACCAACCGGGTCGAACCAGCCGAGAGGGTGTGAAAGGGACTGGCGCCCCCCGCGCGCGGTCCGGAACCAGTCCCCATTCAGTCGGGGGAACGAAGCAAGGAGAAGGTCATGGCTTGGCTTGGCATGAATGACGACGAGGTCAACGCCCAGGGCAACGTCCTGCAGCAGCAGGCGGAGGCGATCCAGCAGCTGATCACCAAGGTGGACCAGGAGGTCGAGTCGCTGAAGCAGAACTGGCAGGGTGACGACTCGCGGCAGTTCGAGCAGGAGTGGACCGGCACCCACCGCCCCGAGCTGCAGAAGGCACAGAAGCTGCTCACCGAGATGAAGGCGACGATCGACCGCGAGGTCCAGCAGCAGCGCCAGACGTCCGCGCAGTACTGATCACCGCCACCACTCCACCACCCAGCGAACCTCTGAAGGGGATATTGACCATGGCTGTCTACAAGAAGGGCATGGACGCGGACGCCGTGTCCGCCTCCGGCGACAAGCTCGTCGGCTACAAGGGCGAGCTCGACGGCATCGTCGAGGCCGTCAACGGCGCGGTCCAGACGATCAAGGGCAACTGGGGGGGCCAGGACGCCGAGCAGTTCCAGTCCGACTGGAACGGCCAGCGCCAGGTCGTCTCCGCGGCCGGCGACAAGCTCAACGAGATGGGCCGCAAGGCCAAGACCAACGCCGAGACGCAGAAGTCGACCTCCGGCAGCTGACCCGGCTCCCGCGCAACCGCGCGGACGTGACAGACCCAGCCCAGCGGCATACGACATTGTTCGTATGCCGCTGGGCTCGCTCCCAGCCACGCTGATCTCCCAGCGGTGTGACCGCTCTGTATGTATCTGGCCGGTTCGTGGGGCATCTGCAGTTCGTGAGACCTACGATGAACACGCTGAGAGAGAGGCGTGTCATGCATGAACCCAGCGGTCTCACAGAACTCGTGACCGCCGCGGCAAACGGAGACCCCGAGGCGTGGAACGCGATCGTGGAGCGATTCACGAGCCTCCTGTGGTCCGTCGGACGAGCTCATCGGCTCTCCATGGAGGACGCTGCGGACGTCGTACAGAACACCTGGCTCCGTCTGCTCGACCACCTCGACCGGATTCAGCAGCCGGAAGCCCTCCCCGGGTGGTTGGCGACGACGGCCAGGCGCGAGTGCCTGTCGTTGCTGCGGCGCCGAGGGCGTGACGTCCTCGTCCGCGATGACGATCTGGGGCCCATGCTCGTCGACGAGGAGGC
This sequence comes from uncultured Actinomycetota bacterium, assembly GCA_963826445.1. Classification (GTDB taxonomy): domain Bacteria; phylum Actinomycetota; class Actinomycetes; order Actinomycetales; family Dermatophilaceae; genus Intrasporangium. Next base: position 17,406 of record CAWGXD010000024.1, on the reverse strand, counting down.
TGCCTCGCTCGATGCGGCCCTTCTCGAGGACGAGAGGGACGTCCAGCTGTGGACCTGCTTCACCCAGCTCTCGGAGCGGTGTCAGCGGCTGCTCCGCGTGCTCATGGCCTGCGACCGGCCGAACTACGCAGAGGTGTCCGCCTCGCTGGGGATGCCGGTCGGCTCCATCGGTCCGACACGCATGCGTTGTCTCTCGACGCTGCGATCCCTGGTCTCCGACACCGGCTACGCATTTGAGAGCGGAGGGGGTCGACCGTGATGTCCACCCGTGACCTGCACCCTGACGACATCGAGCTGCTCGAGCGCCTCGGCGCCATTGCCGAGCAGCTCGATCCGGTGCCGCCCGAAGTGATGGAGCTCGGCAGGGCCGCCTTTGCGCTGCATCACGCCGACACCGCCCTCATGACGATGGCCACCGACGCTATGTCGGTTGCGGGTCTGCGATCCACCGACAGCGCACGCGGCGCGTCCCAGCTGCTCGTCTTCGAGCACGCTGGGGTGTCCATCGAGCTGGACGTCACGGTGCGCGGCGACTTCGGACGCATCATCGGAGTCGTCATCGACGAAGCGGGCACCGCGGGTGACGAGACCGGCATGGTCCTCGAGACACCGTCCTCGACCCGCACGGTCGACCTCGAGGACGAGCGGTTCAGCTTCGAGCGCGTGCCGCTCGGGCTGGCCAGGATCACGCTGCAGAGGTCCGGCGAGCGGGTCATGTCGACGACCTGGTTCGAGGTCGGCTGACGGCTGGCCGGGGCGTCAACCACCCCAGGCGGTGAACGAGGCAGCGGTCGCGGCGCGCAGGTCATCGCCCTGAGCCGCGGTTCGGGCCGCAAGCCACCCTTCTGCAAGTGTGCCGCCGCGTCCGGCGACCGCATGGACGTCGGCCATGACGTCGAGCGTGGCGTGGTCGTTGACGGGCACGACGCTGGCCAGGACGTCCGAAGTCCCCATGCCGAGCAGTGCCGAGACGAGCCCCAGGGCTTCGTGGGGGCCGATCGGTGCAGCACCCCCGGAGTCGCAGGCGGACAGGATGATGGAGCGCGGCGTGTGATGCAGCTGCTCGAGGTCATGCACCGTGAGTGGACCGTCGGCCAGCTGGAGCGAGGAGAAGAGCGGCGCATCGGCGCGGAAGGTGCCGTGCGCGGCGATGTGGGCGAGACCGGCGCCATCCAGGATCTCGAGCGCGGCTGACACCGTGGCCTTCTCGGCCGGCAGCACGCGAGCGTCGAGGTGCACTGGACTGAGGCTCGTCACCTCCGCCTCGCGCGAGCTGAGGTCGGGTCCGGTGATGAGGGCGACCTGACCCGGATCGCTCTCGCAGCGAGCGCGTCGCGCCTTGAGCCACTGGGTCACGGACGGGCTGACCGTCAGGGGGACGTCGGCCAGCAGCGGCAGCAGTCCCCACGGCGCGGTGAGCAGCTCAGCGGGTGGCACGACGACCACGGGGCGGTCCCCTTCGCGAACGAGCCGCCGCAGCGTCTCCGCGTGTCGTCCAAGGAACGCGGACTCCAAGCGTGCGCCCGTGGCGCCGAGGTCCACGACGCGACCGGACGCGGCGCGTCGAAGGGAGAAGCGGGCGAACTCGGCCTCTCGATCGGCGGCGGATCGGCTGCCGATCTCGTGGTGGCGCACCCGGCCGTCGTAGACGGTGACGAGGTGCAGGGTTCCCTGGTCGTTGACGAACGTCATCAGGACTGCCCCACCGAGCTCGCCGATCACCGTGGGCAGTTCGAGCCCAAGTGGCAGCCCGAAGTCGCTGTCCGGGTTGGCCCGCATCCGGTGGTGGGCGCGGCGGATCGACGACTCGAGCCGCGTCCGTTCCGCGCGCAGCCCGGGCAGCGCGGCATCGGCCTCCTCGGCCGGTGCGTCGAGACGACGTGTCACGTCGCGTAAGGCGGCGATCTCTCGGCCGAGGTCCGGGTCGTCGGGTCGAGAGACCGTGCCGTTGAGAGCTGCCGCTCGCCACCGCTCCGCCCACCACCAAAGGTCCCGGGGCCGGCCGGCCCGCACCGCGGATGAGACGGCCAACCGGGCGAACTCGATACCGTGGCCGCTCGCCAGGGCGCGGAGCTCGAAGTCGCCGAGAATGGCACGGTGCTCGTCCACGGCGTCGAGTCCGTGCCGGCACGCGGCGTAGAGGGCCCTTCGGTCGTCGGCCTGGTCGGCCAGGAGCGCGGCTGCCAGCCATCCGGATGCCCGCGAGAGGGGCGGCCCGGACCTGCGCGACGCTGCGGCGGTCGTCAGGCTGGAGCGCGCCAGGTCGGCGAGGCCGGCATCGCTCGCGATCCGACCGTGCAGCACGAGCGCGACAGGGAGGTCGAGGGATCCGGACGCCCACATGGAGGACACGAGGTCGTCCGCCTCGCCCAGCAGCCGGCGGTTTCGTGTCGTGCGGGACTTGGCGCTACGCTCCGGCGCCTCTCGCTCGTCGAGCGTCCAGGCCTGGAGCTCTGGATGATCGGCCAGGTGCTGGGCGCGCAGGCGAAGCAGGCGCGCCCGGTCCACCCATCCGGGACGCAGTTGCGAGCGGAACAGGCGCGCTGCCTCGTCTGCGCGGGACTCGGCGACCTCGGCATGCCCCCGTGCGAGGGCAACGAGCGCCAGCAGCAAGTCCAGCTCCGCACGGACGACGGGCGTCAGGCCATGGTCAAGAGCTGCAGTGCACAGCGCGTGGGCCTCGTCCGTGAGGCCCGCGGTCAGCAGCGCGTGCCCCTGGTCGACGAACAACTCGGGAGAGAGGTGCCCCAGCTCCTCGTAGCGGGTACTGACCTCGTCGAACAGCGCCAGTGCCCTCGGCAGTTCGCCCCGCTGGTGGGCGGCGAGGGCCCGGTTGTGCAACGCTTGAGCGGCCTCGAAGCCCTGCCCGAGGCTGGTCAGCAGCACCTCGGCCCGGGCTGCGTCCGCCTCGGCGGCGTCGACATCACCGAGAGCCAGGTGGACCATGCACCGTCCGTTGAGCGCGCGCCCCTCCCAAAGCGTGTCGCCCAGCTGGTGGCAGCCACTTACCGCCTGGGTCAGGTCCTCGAGCGCCTCCGTGTAGCGCGACAGGTTCATCAGCACGACCCCCCGTCGATGGAACAGCCGCGGCAGCCGTCGAGCGGGAGTCAGCTGGACCGCCTCCTCAAAGCGGCGGAGCGCCTGCGTGGTGCGACCGGCCACGAAAAGCACTGTGCCGAGGGTCGCCAGCACGTCGCCCTGCCGTTCCCCGTCAACCCGACGGGCGAGGCGCAACGCGGTGAACCCATGAGACAGCGCGCCGTCCATCCGCGCGCGATCGCGGTGCACGATCGCAGCAGCTTGATGTGCGATGGAGAGCCGGCGCGGGTCGGTATCCCTGGCAATGACCTCTGTTGCCGTTGCGAGTGCTTGCTCCGGCTGCGATATTGCCAACGGCAGGAGCGTGTCCACGTCGGCAAACTGCGCAGATCTGGACGTATCAGGACGCGCCCTCCGCACGTCTGGCCCACGACCCACGCTGCGACCCTCCAGGAGAAGACGATGACGACTCAGATCATGGCAGCAGTCCGATGAACGCGTCCGGCCCTCGTGGGAAATGGTGGGACCACGGAAACGAGCAGTTGTGGCGGGAGCGCTCCGCAGAGCAGATCAGGCTGGTCCGGCAGGCTCTGCGGGGCCACGGAACCGACGTGGGTATGCACCCTTGGGTCGATGACGACCGTCTTGACGAGGTCCAGTACATGTACCGGGCGGACACGGTGCTGACCAGTGACGCGGATGCCCCCCGGGTTCGGCGGCTGCTCGGGCTGCCGGAGACGGACGACAAGCGCCAGGACGGCTTGCCGGACCCGATCAACGGGCTCACGGTCCTCAAGGTCGACAACGCCCAAGAGGTCGTGGACCGCGTCGACCGGGCCATGGGCAAGGGCGTGGTTCGCTACGACACCGTGGTCCATGTCAGCCCTGTGACGTACTGCCCGGCCACCGAACCGGAGCCGGCCAAGCAGGGTCCCGATCCCATCGTGAACCCCAACTCAGAGGCCGGCGCAGGGGTGCGCGTCGCCGTTGTCGACACCGGTTGTCTTCCAGCAGTCGTCAAGCAGCACTCCTGGCTGGACGGCGTCACCGGGGATGCCGAGGCGCCGCCGGCCAAGATCGGGCACTATCGCGGCCACGGCACGTTTGCTGCCGGAGTACTTCGGACCATGGCCCCGAAGACTCAGGTCGACATCTGGGCTCTGTTTCCGCATGGCGGCGCCGCGCTCGAGAGCGAGCTCGCGCCCCGGCTCGTCGACGTCTTCCTGTCCAATGTCGACATCATCAGCATGTCGGCGGGGGCGGTTCCCGCCGACGGCAATTCGCTGCTCAGTCTGAAGGCGTTCTATGACAACTACCTCAAGGGCAGCAACACCCTGCTCGTGTGTGCCGCCGGTAATGACGCGGGGACCGGTCCGTTCGAGCCAGCAAGCCAGGGCTGGCCAGTGGCGGTCGGCGCGCTCAACCCGGATGGGTCCCAAGCGGGATACAGCAACTACGGTCCTTGGGTTGACGTGTGGGCCCGGGGTTCCGACGTCATCAATGCCTACCCCAAGGGCAAATACAAGTATATGGAGCCGCCCATGTCAGGGGAGGCTGATGCGAACTTTACGTCCGGCTTGGCCAGCTGGAGTGGCACGTCCTTCGCGACACCCCTCGTCGCCGGGCTCGTCGCGGCACGGATGTCCGCCTACGGCGAGAACGCCCGGCAGGCTTGGGCGCACCTATCCACTGTCGCAGCCAGTCGTGCAGCGGCGAACGGCGGCCGGTGGGTGCTCCGGCCGGGCGACGGCGACTGACCAACCGCTGGTTCGAGGTGGACACGTCGAACCAGTCGGCCCCAGATACGTGATCGAGTGAACGCGTTTTGCGCGGAATGCTGTTCACTCGATCGATTTGGGGCCATCCGCAGCCTTCCTCGACCGTAACGATCCGGCGGCGATCTTGCCGTTCTGCCACCCTGCAGCGCTCGCACTGTCAACCTCACCCGCATGGCCGCTGATCTTCCGCCGCCGAGCGGCCCGCCGCAGCCGGGACCGGCCCCGCCCGACGGCACGGATGGGTCATCCGCCCCCGCCGAGACCGCTGGGGCCGCGCAGCTGCCGACGACCGCCTGGACGTTACCAGTGCCGGGCGCGCCCGGGCCGCTGGTGCCGCCAGACCGGACCCCGACGCCCGGGAGCAACGGCTTGGCCGTCGCAGCCCTCTGCTGCGGGCTTCTTGGCATCTTCCCGCTCGCGGCGATCGCCGCGATCGTGTTGGGCATCGTCGCGCTCAGCCAGCTGCGGCGGAGGATTCAGCGCGGTAGGGGCATGGCCATCGCGGGCATCGTGCTCGGCGGTCTCTGGCTCGTCGGCTGGACCGCCGCCCTCATCTTCGCCGCCTCCGTTGACCAGCCCACCCCTGAGCCGCCTGGTGCCGTAGCGCAGCAGCCGTCCCGTGTGGTCACCCCGGACCCGTCCGAGGCGCTCACCCCGGACCCGTCCCGTCCGGTAACCCGGCAGCCGGAGATCTTCGTCGACGACCTCAAGGCCGGCGACTGCTTCTCCTCCCCCGGTGATGCCCAGGACGACGTCGACCTGGTCACGGTCATTCCATGCACCTCACCACATGAGAGCCAGGTCGTCGTCATCTTCGAACTGCCGGAGGGGCCCTATCCCGGCGAGAACAAGGTCATCGACGCCGCCGAGAAGGGCTGCGCCGACAAGGCCGACCCTCTGCTGACCGATCAGGCCTACGACGAGCTCGACCCGGGCTTCCTCTATCCGGACGCCTTCACCTGGCGAGGTGACCGGACCATCATCTGCACCGTCGAGGCGCCGTCGGGCACGACCACCGGCTCGGCCCTCAAGTAGCTCTTCCCAGCATGCGCGGGGGCCCGCTTCCGTGTGGAAGCGGGCCCAGCGGCATACGGCTTGATGTCTATCGATGTGATCGATCGCTACACAGGTCGATCGATCACATCGAACCGGGGCGAGAGGTCAGCGGGCCTCCTCGCCCCGGATGAACGCCTCGAGGCGGGCGCGTCCCTCGTTGTCCTCACGCTGCTCCGGCGGGGACTTCATCAGGTAGGACGAAGCGGACAGCAGCGCACCGCCGATGCCGCGGTCCTTGGCGATCTTGGCCGCGCGGATGGCGTCGATGATGATGCCGGCCGAGTTGGGGGAGTCCCAGACCTCGAGCTTGTACTCGAGGTTGAGCGGCGCGTCACCGAAGGCGCGACCCTCGAGCCGCACGTAGGCCCACTTGCGGTCGTCGAGCCACTGCACGTAGTCCGACGGGCCGATGTGGACGTTCTTGTCGTCGACCTTCCCGGCGAGCGAGCCGGTGAGGTTGGACGTCACGGACTGGGTCTTGGAGACCTTCTTGGACTCGAGGCGCTCGCGCTCGAGCATGTTCTTGAAGTCCATGTTGCCGCCGACGTTGAGCTGGAAGGTCCGGTCCAGCGCGACACCGCGGTCCTCGAAGAGCTTGGCCATGACGCGGTGCGTGATCGTCGCGCCGACCTGGCTCTTGATGTCGTCGCCGATGATCGGCACGCCGGCCGCCTCGAACTTCGCGGCCCACTCAGGGTCCGACGCGATGAACACTGGCAGCGCGTTGACGAAGGCCACGCCCGCGTCGATCGCGCACTGCGCGTAGAACTTGTCGGCCTCCTCGGAGCCCACCGGCAGGTAGGACACGAGGACGTCCACCTTCGCGTCGCGCAGCGCCTGGACGACGTCCACCGGCTCAGCCGCCGACTCGTCGATCGTCATCCGGTAGTACTTGCCGAGCCCGTCGAGCGTGTGGCCCCGCTGGACGGTGATGCCCGTCGTGGGGACCTCAGAGATCTTGATGGTGTTGTTCTCCGAGGCGTTGATCGCCTCGGCCAGGTCCTTGCCGACCTTCTTGTCGTCCACGTCGAACGCGGCGACGAACTCGACGTCGCGGACGTGGTACGGGCCGAACTGGACGTGCATGAGGCCCGGCACGGTGCCGGCCGGGTCAGCGTCCTTGTAGTACTCGACACCCTGGACGAGCGAACTCGCGCAGTTGCCGACGCCGACGATGGCGACGCGTACGGATCCCATGGATCACTCCTTGTTTCTTGACTGGGTCTGGTTGACAGGTGTCGTGCCGCGTCGGCGAGGGTCGCTGACGTTGTCGTATGCCGCTGGGCCAGGGTCCAGCGCAGCGCGGCGTTCCGCGCTGATGAGCTCTTCAAGCCAGCGGACCTCGCGCTCGGCCCCCTCCTCGCCGTGCTGCTGGAGGGCCATGGTGTAGCCGTCCATGCGCTCGCGGTTGCGCACGCTGGCCTCGCGGATGTTGGCGAGTCGCTCCTCGAGCCGAGAGCGCCGCCCCTCCAGGATGCGCAGCCGCACCTCCTGCTGGGTCCGAGAGAAGAAGGCGAAACGGACGTCGAAGTCGTCGTCGTCCCAGGCGTCCGGACCGCTCGCCGTGACGAGGTCCTGGAAGTGCTCCTTGCCGTCAGCGGTCAACTCGTACGTGATCCGCGGGCGCCTGCCCTGCACCGGAGTCTCGGTGGTCTCCGTGATGTGACCGGCCTCGACGAGCGCGCGAAGCGCCGGGTAGAGCGAGCCGTAGGACAGGGCCCGGAAGATACCGAGTGCGGTGGTGAGCCGCTTGCGCAGCTCGTAACCGTGTAGCGCGCCGTCGTGCAGCAAGCCGAGAATCGCGAACTCGAGCAGCGCGGCACGCCTGCTCGGGGGACGCGTGGACCTTGGCACGGATCCACTCTACACCCCAGATATATCGCCGCGATACATCGCAGCGAGGATGTCAACCGGCGGGGACGTAGGTCGCGACGAACGTCACTCCACCCTCTGGTCGAGGGCCGTCCAGGCGCAGCGTGGCCGTACCGGCCGCTCGTGCCGGCTGCGGCGTGGTGCTCCAACCGCCGCCCTCGATGCCGCTGCTCTCGCCCAGGCCCTCCAGGTACAGGACTGCCCGGTGGGGGTCCCCGGCATCCTCACCGGCCGAGCCCCACGTGACGAGGAAGGGTTTGCCGGCTGGCGTCGGGATCTCCGGAAGCGGCCCTCCGGCGGCTGGCCGGGTCACGACTCCCTCGAGCAGGTAGCGGTAGCCCTGGTGCTCGCTGACCTGCGGCAGGACTGCGACCGTCCTGCCCGACGCGTCGGTGACGGAAGTCTGCGCCCCGAGCTCGTAGACAGCTGCCGTGATCAGGGCACCTTCGACCTGGGTCGGCTTTCCGGTCGTGCCGTCGACGAGCTGGACCCGAAGGCTGGCGGCCCGCCCCACGGTGAGCTCGGACCATCCCTGTCCTGGCTCACCCGGCACATAACCCTCGGCCGGAAGGTCACGGTCCCCTGGGAGCCGAGAGCCGCACTGGCCGCCGAAGAACCCCTCGGCCCCGCCCAGGCTCAGCCGGAGCTGGGTGCGCTTCGCTCTGGCGTCATCGACGCCCGGCAGGTAGCACTCCGCATTGATCGACACGTGCGTCGTCGTCGGCTCCCACAGCAGCGTGGCCTGGCCCTGGCCCACGTCACCGATGAACCCGACCGCCAGCCTGTCGTCGGCGACCATGGCCCGGTAGCGCAAGCCGCCCTTGACGACGTCACCGGGCGCATCGGGAACGACGCGCGACGGCATCCCGTCCGCGCCGACCGTCGCAACCGGGCGGGAGACCGCGGGGGCCGGTGGGGCCGCGCGATCCAGCCCCGACGAGACGGCCGTGCCGGCGATGGCGACCACGGCGCACAGGGCCGCGACACCCGTGGCGGCCCGGCGGCGCTTGGTTGCCCGGACCTTGCCGGCGATCCCGGTCGAGATGGCAGAGGTGTCGGCCTCGAGGCCGCGGACGTGCAGGTCGAGCTCGTCGCGCAGGTCGATGAGGTTCATAGCTGGGCCTCCTTCACGAATGCCCGGGGGGAGGTGGTGAGTCGGGGATCGAGCCGGAGCTTGGCCAGCGCCTTGCTCGCCTGGCTCTTGACGGTGCCGACCGAGCAGCCGAGCAGTTCGGCGGTCTCGGCCTCGGAAAGGTCCTCGTAGAAGCGGAGCACGACGACAGCCCGCTGGCGCTTCGGCAGGCGCCCGAGGGCGTGCCACAGGTCGGTCCGGTCGTCGGCCCGCGTGGCCTCGGTCGTCCGCATGCCCGCGCCGGCCTCGGGGAGCGCGTCGCTCGGCTCCTCGCCGTTCCACTTCCGGCGCCACCACGTCGAGTACGTGTTGACCAGGATCTTGCGGACGTAGGCCTCCGGCCGGCCCTCGATCCGCTCCCAGGAGAACCAGGCCTTCGTCAGCGCGGTCTGCAGGAGGTCCTCGGCCAGCGCCCGGTCGTGGGTGAGCAGGTAGGCGGTTCGCAGCAGGGCCGTCGAGCGCGCCGCGACGAACCCGTCGAAAGCCTCCACGCCCACGCTCACCCCCGCCTCCCTGCGTTGCATCAGCGTCGTCACATCCTTGGGGACCACCCGGCCCCACGCAAAGGTTGCCTCACCCGGGAAGGGAACTCAGCGGCATACGAAATCGTCTCTTGTTCGTATGCCGCTGAGCGCGCTCGCCCTCGAAGACCCCTCCGCCCTGCAACACGCCCGCTAACTCGGAACTCACCACGGTTGCTTCAGGGGTGGGTTACGCACTGCCGGGCGTGTTGCGGGGTGACCAGACGCGAAGCGCGCGCGGGTGCCGAAGGGAACTCAGCGGCATACGAAATCGTCTTTTGTCCGTATGCCGCTGAGCTGAGTCTGGTGCCTGTGTGCCCACTGTGGGCGGCGGGGTTCATTTCGGCGCGTGGCGCGTCAACGGGTCATACTGATGGGCGGCTCGAGAGGTTTCTCGAGCCTGCGCATGAAACGGAAGTGGTGGAGTGACACAGAGCAGGCGCGAGATCCGTGCCGCCCAGATGGCCGAGGACAAGCGCAACCGGCGCGCCGCGGCCAAGCGACCGAACTCGATGCACGGCGAGCCGACGGATGACGGCGACGCGCTCGAGTTCCGGGCCGGTGGGCACGGAGGACGCGGTGCACGAGGCAGTGGCGACGGTCGGTCGGGCTGGCGCCGCTGGGTCATCCCCACCCTCAAGTGGGGCTCGCTGGCGGGGCTCGTCCTCTTCATCCTCGGCATCGGCGGTATCTGGTTCGCCTACTCCCAGACGAGCGTGCCGCAGCCCAACGAGTTCGTGGGCCGGCAGGTGTCGATCATCTACTACTCCGACGGCAAGACCGAGATCGACCGCATCGTCCAGGACGAGGGCAACCGCCAGATGGTCGACCTGGCCAAGGTGCCCGACCACGTCCAGAAGGCGCACATCGCCGCCGAGGACCGCACGTTCTACGTCAACAACGGCATCTCCGTCGGTGGCATCTTCCGAGCCGTCAAGACGAGCGTCACCGGTGACGCCCAGGTCGGCGGCTCCACGATCACCCAGCAGTACGTCAAGAACTACTTCCTGAGCCAGGACCGCACCATCGAGCGCAAGGCCAAGGAGATCCTCATCTCGATGAAGATCGACGGTGAGAAGTCCAAGGACCAGATCCTCGGGGACTACCTCAACACCATCTACTACGGCCGCGGCGCCTATGGCATCCAGACCGCCGCGCAGGCGTACTTCGGCAAGTCCGCGGAAAAGCTCACCGTGGGAGAGGGCGCCGTGCTCGCCTCGGTCATCAACGCGCCGTCGCTCTACGACCCCGCCGAGGGCGAGAAGGCTGCCGCCAACCTGGAGCGGCGCTACGCCTACGTCCTCGACGGCATGGTCGAGGAGGGCTGGCTGTCGGCGGCCGAGCGGGCCAAGTTCACCGAGCTGCCGGAGATCAAGGAGTACAAGGGGCCACGACTCTCCCGGGGGACGAACGGCTACATCACGGCCGAGGTGAAGAAGGAGCTCGTCCGCATCGGCCTCACCGACCAGGACGTCGCCAAGGGTGGCCTGCGGATCGTCACGACGATAGACCGCAAGGCCCAGTCCAACGCCGTCAAGTCCATGGGCAAGAACCTGCCCAAGGGTGTGCAGGGCGGCCTCGTCGCGATCAAGCCCGGCGACGGTGCGGTCATCGCCATGTACGGCGGCTCGGACTACTCCAAGCGGCAGCTCAACAACTCCACCCAGGCCATCATGCAGGGAGGCTCGAACTTCAAGCCCTTCACCGTGCTCGCCGCGGTGCGCGAGGGCATCTCGACGAAGACGAAGTTCGACGGCAACAGCCCCAAGGAGTTCGAGGGATACCCGCACCCGGTCAACAACTACGACGACCGTGACTACGGCAAGGTCGACATGCGCAGGATGGTCGGCAGGTCGATCAACACCGCGTTCGTCGAGCTGAACGAGGAGATCGGGCCGGACAAGACCCGTCAGGCCGCCGTCGACGCCGGGATCCCCGACAACACCCGCGGCCTCGAGAACGACCTCGGCAACGTGCTCGGCACGTCCTCCCCCCGTGTCATCGACATGGCCTCCGCCTACTCGACGATCGCCGCACAGGGGGTCCGGTCCACGCCGTACCTCATCGCCAAGGTGACGACAGCGGACGGCAGCTACACCTACACCGCCAAGCCCAAGACCCGTCGCGCCTTCGCCAAGGAGGTCACGGCAGACGTGACCGACGCGATGACCTACACGACGAAGCCGGGCGGTACGGCGACCAAGATCGGTCGGGAGTTCGACCGGCCGGTCGCCGCGAAGACGGGAACCTCCGAGGAGAACCTGTCCAAGTGGTTCAGCGGGTTCGTGCCCCAGATGGCTGTGTCCGTGGGGACGTACAAGCCCACGAAGGACGGGTCCTCGAGTCTGTCGCTCTCCGACGAGGAGTCAGTGGCGTTCGACGGCTCGACCATCCCGGCCAACATCTGGCTCGACTTCATGAAGCCGACGTTCGAGGGCGTCGAGGTGCTGCCGTTCCCGGAGCGTGAGGGCGTCGGTGACGAGGACGTGCCGACGGAGACGCCCACCCGGACCGAGGCGCCCACGACGACGGAGGCGCCGACCACGACCAGCGAGCCGCCTCCGACGACGTCCGAGCCGGCGAAGCCGACCAAGACCCCGCCGGGCAAGCCGAAGCCGACCACCACGACGCAGGAACCGACGTTCTCGGTGACGGAGCCGCTGCCGGACCCGACGACGACGAGCACCAAGCCCCCGAAGCCCGGCGGCGGGGGCGGATGACCGGGCCCGGCCGCGGGACGACGACCGACCCCGTCGCGGCGGCCGCAAGCGAGGTCATCGGGGGTCCCCGCGGACGCTACGCCGCCCGCGAGTTCCCTTGGATGTTCACCGCGGCGGTGCTCTCGGCGCTGGCCGCGATCCCGGCGGGGTTCGGGATCGCGCTGCGGATCCCCTGTCTGCGGACCCACTGGTCGGGCGACGGGCAGTTCTGGAACGCGTGCTATTCCGACCTGCCGAACGCCTACCGGGACGGCAACCTGGGCGCCGGGCTGGCCGCCTTCCTCAGGGGCGCCGAGGGCGCCCCGACGACGGGGCAGCCACCTCTGACCGGCCTCCTGCTGACCGCTGTTGCGAGCCTCGTCCCCTCCGCCGAGCGCGAGGGCACCCGGATCGCGTGGTACTTCGCGCTCTGGGCCGTGCTCCTGACGCTGCTGCTCCTCGCGGTGATCTGGCTCGTCGCCTCGTCGTCCCGCAGGCCGTGGACTGCTGCGCACGTCGCCCTGGCCCCGGTGGTCGCGCTCGTCGGGTTCGTCTCCGCCGACCTGCTCGGTGTGGCGCTCGCGAGCGCTGGAATGTGGGCCTGGGGGCGGCGACGCCCCGCGGCGGCAGGCGTCCTGCTCGGGCTGGCCATCTCGGCGCGGTCCTACCCTGTGCTCATCCTCGTCGCCATCGGTCTGCTCGCGCTGCGCGCCGGCCGGCTCCGCCAGTTCGCCCGCACTGCCAGCCACGCGGTGGCCACGTTCCTCGGCGTGCTGGGCGCGCTGTGGCTGCTCCACCCGGAAGCCGCCGTCTCCGCTTATCAAGGGTGGGCCGCCGCAGGGGCGGGCTATGGCTCACCGTGGCTGCTCCCGCAGCTCGCCGGACATCCGCTGCCCACCTGGGCGGTCACCGCGCTCGCCGTCCTCGGCTGGGTGATCGCGATCATCGTCGGGGCTGTCCTCGCCTTGACGAGCGCGCGTCGCCCGACCCTCGCCGAGGTCTCCCTCGTCATGGTGGGCATCGTCCTCGTGACCGGCAAGTCCTTCACGGTGCAGAGCTCCCTGTGGCTGGTCCCGCTCATCGCCTGGAGCCTCGTCCAGTGGCGAGATCACCTCATCTGGGCTGCCGCCGAGGCGATGAACTTCGTCGCCGTGTGGCTCACGATCGCCGCGGGCAAGGTGCCCGACCGTGGGCTGCCGAACCCTTGGTACGCCTTCTTCTCGATGCTGCGGGTCATCGCGGTCCTCTGGCTCGTCGCGATGGTGTGGTTGCAGGCCCGCGAACGCTGGGGCCGCCCGGGCGACTCGATGCCCGAGCCGGACGACCTGGCCGGCCCGATGGCCGACGCGGAGGACCGCGTCATCGTCCGCTTCACGTAGACCCTGCGCAGCCAACCCGATTTCGGCGTATGCCGCTGGGCCCGGTAGTCTTGCCGGGTTCGCCGTGTGCCCTACCGCCCTCGGGTGGCTTGTGGAGAAGTCCGCAGCAGTGTCGGCTGGATCTGCAAGGTTGGGACGCGGCGGGACGTTTGCAACCCTCCTGTCACGGGAGAGACCCGTGACCGCCAAGACCAAAGGAGGTGGGTTAGAAGCATGCGTCAGTACGAACTCATGGTCATCATCGACCCCGAGACCGACGAGCGCACCGTCGGCACCACGATGGACAAGTTCCTCAGCGTGGTGAAGAAGGATGGTGGCACCGTCGACAACGTCGACATCTGGGGCCGTCGCCGGCTCGCCTACGACATCAGGAAGAAGAACGAGGGCATCTACGCCGTCGTGAACTTCACCGCCGAGCCAGCCACGGCTCAGGAGCTCGACCGCCAGCTGAACCTCAGCGAGTCGATCATGCGGACCAAGCTGCTCCGTCCCGGCGCCTGAGATCCCGCTCTTGATCACCGATCACCCAACGAAGGACTGAACGGAGCCACGCATGGCAGGCGACACCGTCATCACGATCATCGGCAACCTGACCGCCGACCCCGAGCTGCGTTTCACGCCGTCCGGTGCCGCGGTCGCGAACTTCACTGTGGCCTCGACGCCTCGGATGTTCGACCGCCAGAGCAACGAGTGGAAGGACGGCGAGACGCTGTTCATGCGCTGCTCGGTGTGGCGCGACGCGGCCGAGAACGTCGCCGAGTCGCTCCAGCGCGGCATGCGGGTCATCGTCGCCGGCCGTCTGAAGTCTCGGTCCTACGAGACGAAGGAAGGCGAGAAGCGCACTGTCGTCGAGACTGGACGTTGACGAGATCGGCCCGTCCCTGCGCAATGCGACGGCCAAGGTCAACAAGACCCAGCGTGGCGGTGGTGGCGGCTTCGGTGGCCAGCAGGGCGGCGGCTGGAGTGGCGGTGGCCAGCAGCAGGGCGGTGACGACCCGTGGGCAACCGGTCCGGGCGGTGGCGCAGGGTGGCCAGCAGGGTGGTCAGCAGGGTGGCTGGGGACAGCCGGCCGGCGCGCCCCAGGGTGGTCAGCAGGGTGGTCAGCAGGGTGGTCAGCAGGGTGGTCAGCAGGGTGGCTGGGGGCAAGGTGCCCCGAGCTACGACGAGCCACCGTTCTGATCCGACTCGACACGGCTCGGCTCCATCTCCCCGGTTCGAGGTATGGCGCGACTCCTGGGAGTCGCGGATCACCTCGAACGGATGGGCAGGGAGCCGACATTGGTCGCTGAGCCAGCTCAGCGGCATACGACATTGAAGTAATCCCATCCCGGGGAGGAAACCCCGGGCTTTCCAGAAGGAGAGCACCACGATGGCCAAGCCCGTTGTGCGCAAGCCCAAGAAGAAGGCCAACCCGCTGAAGGCGGCGAAGGTCGAGAACATCGACTACAAGGACACCGCGCTGCTGCGCAAGTTCATCTCCGACCGCGGCAAGATCCGCGCCCGACGAGTGACCGGTGTGTCCGTCCAGGAGCAGCGCCTCATCGCCACGGCTGTGAAGAACGCCCGTGAGATGGCCCTGCTGCCGTACTCGAGCTCGGCTCGCTGAGCCCGTCCGCTCGAGAGAGGAACGTACCAATGAAGTTGATTCTGACGCACGAGGTCACCGGCCTCGGGGCGGCCGGTGACGTCGTCGAGGTCAAGGATGGCTATGGCCGCAACTACCTGCTGCCTCGGGGCCTGGCCACGCCGTGGACCAAGGGGGGCCAGAAGCAGGTCGACGCCCTCACCAAGGGCCGCGAGGTGCGCGCCATCAATGACATCGAGCAGGCCAAGTCCGTCAAGGGTCGGATCGAGGCCATGCCGGTCAAGGTGCCGGCCAAGGCGGGCCAGTCCGGCCGGCTGTTCGGTGCCGTCAGCAACGGCGACATCGCGGAGGCGGTCAAGGCCGCCGGCGGGCCGGAGCTGGACAAGCGCAAGATCGAGGTCAAGCAGGCCGTAAAGTCGCTCGGCTCCTACGAGGCGACCGTTCGCCTCCACGCCGACGTCGCGGCGACCCTGAAGTTCGAGGTCGTCCCCGCCTGACGGCGACTGCGCTCGACGCCAAGAATCAGGGCCCGGTTCCTCTTGAACCGGGCCCTGATTTCTTTCCACGGGTCGGTCGCTAGGGTGGCCATGATGGCACTCGAGATCGATGATGTCGTGCACGCCTTCGGGGAGCGTCAGGCCCTCGCTGGGGTGAGCTTCACCGTTCAGCCGGGTGGGCTCACCGGCCTGCTCGGACCGAACGGTGCAGGCAAGACGACGCTGCTGCGGGTCATGCTCGGCGTGCTGACGCCGGACCGCGGTCAGGTCAGGCTCGATGGTCAGCCGGTCGACGACCTGCGGGACCGCCGGGCCTGGGGCTACATGCCGCAGGAGCGGGGACTCTATCCGGCCATGCCGGCCGGGGAGCAGGTCGTGCACTTCGCCTGCCTGCACGGACTCTCCAGATCGGATGCGACGGCGCGCGCCCGCGCCCTCCTCGACGAGCTCGGCCTCGGCGACCGATGGGACGACCGCACCGACAAGCTGTCCGGCGGCATGCAACAGCGGCTGCAGCTCGCCACCGCACTCGTCCATGAGCCGGACGTCATCGTCCTCGACGAGCCGTTTGCCGGTCTGGACCCGGTCGCGGTCGCCGCGCTGTCAGAGACGTTGCGCGAGCGCGCGGCGGGCCGGACCGTGCTCTTCTCCAGCCACCAGCTCGATCTGGTCCAGGACCTCTGCAAGGACATCGTCATGATCGACCAGGGCCGCGTCGTCCTGGAGGGTGAGGTGGCCACGCTGCGGGCATCCTCGGGCGACCGCCAGCTGCGACTGCAGCTCGAGTCCCGTGATCGAGCCTGGTTGCAGCAGTGGGACGGCGTGAGCGTCGTCAGCGACGAGGCGGATGGACTGCGCCTGGCCATTTCCCCCGGCGTCGACCCGCTCGCGGTCCTCGACGCCGGGCGCGCGACAGGGCGCGTAGCCGACTTCGGCCTCGACCTGCCGACGCTCTCTCAGCTGTTCCTGAGGGCGGCGGGCCAGCGGGTCGGTGAGGCACGAGCGGACGAGAGATCGGGGAGCCGGACATGACGTGGTGGGATGGCATGTGGCTGGTCGCCCGGCGCAGCCTGGTCGAGAACCTGCACTCGCGCACGTTCAAGGTCGTGACCGGCATCCTCCTCCTGCTGTCCATCGGCGCGGTCATTGTGCCGCAGCTCATCAGCCAGGACGAGACCACCTACACCTTGGCCACTGTGGGGGAGGCGCCCGCCCCGCTCAGGTCCGCCTTGGAGGCGGCCGGACAGGGCGCGGACTTCACCGTCAAGTTCGAGACCCGGGACAACGCCGAGGCCGTGCGACTCGCGGTGCGTGACGAGGTCGCGACCGCGGGCCTGGCTGACGGGACCCTTTTCACCCCCAGCGCGTCGGCAGGGCCGTTCCCCATCCTCGTCGCCCAGGCGGTGGTCGGGGTCGAGACCGCCGAGCGGCTCGACGCGGCGGGACTCAGTGCTGACCAGATCGCCTCGGTGCAGGCGGTCCAGCCGCCGAGGCAGGAGTCGGTCGGTCGAGTCGACAGTGAGGGCCGCGCCGCAGTCGGCTTCGGCGTGGGGATCGTGCTCTACCTCGCCATCACCTTCGCGGGCAGCGCCATCGCGACGACGGTGGCCATGGAGAAGTCGACGCGGATCTCCGAGGTCCTGCTCGCGGTCCTGCGGCCGAGCCAGATCCTCGTGGGCACCGTGTTGGCGGTCGGCCTGATCACCTTGGCCCAGCTCGTGGTGCTCGCCGTGCCCTTGGCCATCGCGGTCCGCGTGACGGACCTCGGGCTGCCCTCGGTGGCCAGTGGAGACCTGACGTTGGCGCTGGTGTGGTTCGTCCTCGGGTTCGCCCTCTACTCGTTCCTCT
>CAWGXD010000023.1:0-72854 GCA_963826445.1 uncultured Actinomycetota bacterium | reverse complement strand
TGCTGTTTTCCTGTTCTCGACCGGTACCGTATTGCTGCACCTCGCCGACGTCTGGGACGCCGAGCTCGTCGCGCGTTCGACCCCGAGGACTACTACGACTTCCAGGTGAACCGCCCGCGCGTCGCACCGAGGATGGTCGACGGGTGCTGTCCTGGCCGACGACGCGCATCCTCGTCGCAACCGATACCGGCTTCGACCGCGATGTCGTGCTCGTGCAGGGCATCGAGCCGTCCATGCGCGGCGTGCCTTCTCCATGGAGCTGCTCGAGCTCGCAGCAGCAGTTCGGTGTGACCACGATCCTGACGATCGGGGCGCGCTCGCAGACGTTCCGCACACGCGCCCCATCCCGGTCACGGCAACGGCCGAGGACGACGCGGCCATCCACCGCTTCGACGTGAGGCGAGCCGCTACGAGGGGCCGACCGGGATCGTGGGGGTGCTCAGTGCGACCGCGAGCGACGCCGGAGTCCCGGCGGTGTCCGCGTGGGCCGCGGTCCCGCACTACGCCGGCGGCTCCCCTCACCCAAGGCGACGCTCAGCCTCCTGCGCCGCATCGAGTCCATGCTCGGCGTGACGATCCCGCACGGCGACCTCGAGGAGAACGCCCAGGCATGGGAGCGCGGCGTGGACGAGCTCGCGCAGTCCGACGAGGAGGTTGCGGAGTACGTCCAGTCGCTGGAAGAGGCGCAGGACACCGCCCAGCTGCCAGAGGCCACGGGCGATGCCATCGCCCGTGAGTTCGAGCGCTACCTGCGTGGGCGCGACGACGACCAGAGTGGCCGCTGAGTTCGCTTGTGGCACACCGTCATTCATTCCGTATGCCGCTGAGCTGACTCCCCGTCCAACGCACCTCCCGCTCCTCCCGCACCCCTCAGACCACAACACACCGAGCACCGGTCAATCAGCCCCGGTAATAACCGAGGTGCGCTGCCCGGTGTTCGGTGTGTTGCCGATCCTCAGAGGCGGATGCCGAGAAGTGCGTCGAGGGCTCGGGCCAGCACGCCAGGAGCCCCTAGGTCGTCACCGCCGTGGGTGAGGGTCTCCTTGGCCCAGCGGTCGACGGCGGCGAGCGCCCTGGGGCTGTCGAGGTCGTCGGCGAGGGCGGCGCGAATTTCCGCAACCGTCTCCTCCGCCGGTGGGCCGCCGTTGCCCGAGACGGCCGCGCGCCACGTGGCGAGGCGCTCCTGCGCGCTCGCAGGTCGCCGTCCTCCCAGAACCAGTCCTCGGCATGGTGCCGGGCCAGCAGGGCCAGCCGGATCGCCATGGGGTCGACGCCACGGCGCCGCAGCTCGGACACGAAGACGAGGTTGCCCTTGCTCTTGCTCATCTTCTCGCCGTCGAGGCCGACCATGCCCTGGTGGACATAGGCCCGGGCGAACGTCGGCTTGCCACTGAAGGCTCGGGCATGCGCGGCGCTCATCTCATGGTGCGGGAAGATGAGGTCGGTGCCGCCCCCTTGGACGTCGATGGGGACCCCGAGGCGGTTGCAGGCGATGCACGCGCACTCAATGTGCCAGCCTGGGCGCCCGGGGCCCAGGCCGCCGTCCCAGGACGGCTCCCCCTCTCGGTGCGCCCGCCACATGAGAGCGTCGAGGCGGTTGCGCTTGCCGGGCCGGTCCGGGTCGCCGCCTCGCTCGGCAAAGAGGTCGAGCATGCTCCCCTCGTCGAGCCGGCTGACCGAGCCGAACTTGGGGTCGCGGCTGACGTCGAAGTAGACGTCGTGGGCCCCGGCTCGAGAGGCGTCCGGGGCAGGCACGAGGTAGGCGTCGCCAGAGGCGAGGAGCTTCTCGATCGGCTCGATGAAGGTCGGAATGCTCTCGACAGCTCCGAGGTAGTCGTCAGGAGGCAGGACGGCGAGGGCGGTCATGTCCTCACGGAAGAGGTCTATCTCCCGGGTCGCCAGCTCCTCCATCCGATGCCGTCCCGCTCGGCACGCTCGAGGAGCGGGTCGTCGATGTCGGTGATGTTCTGGATGTAGCGCACGGAGACCCCGCTGTCGCGCAGGGCGCGAATGAGCAGGTCGAAGGTCACATAGGTTGCCGCGTGACCGAGATGGGTGGCGTCGTACGGGGTGATCCCGCACACATAGACCGACGCGGACTCCCCCTCGGCGGCGGGGAGAAGCTCGCCCGTCACCGTGTCCCTGACTCGCACCTCGGCGCATCGACCGGGAACCTGGGGGACGAACGGCATGCGGCCAACTCTTCACGCGCAGACTCTATCCGGCGGTGACGCGTCTCCCCTCGCCCGCCCAGATCACGTGAACCCGCCCGATCGAGTGGACAAGAATCGCGCGCAATTCTTGTCCACTCGATCGGGCGGGGGGTCAGAGCGGGGGCCAGGGCACGGCCGGCCACCCGGGCTCGGCCGGGGGTGGCGACGCCGGCGGAGCAGCCTCTCGACCCGTCCGCGGAGAGCAGCGACGTCAGCATGGGGCAGCAGGGCCTCCAACGCGTCCGTGAGGCCGCTCGTGGCATCGTCCAGCACGTCGAGCAGGCGCTCGAGACGCGCAAGGTCGCCGTCAACGAGCGGGTCCGCCCGCCCAGCCCCACAGCACGGTCCGCAGCTTCGGGTGTGCACGGAAGCAGACGCCGTGGTCGATGGCCCAGAGCCGGCCGTCGTGTCCCGGAGGCAGTGGGATCCCTTGCGATCCGAGTTGTTGATCACGGCGTCGAGCACCGCGAGGGAGCGCACGTCCTCGCGTCAGGTGGACCACACTGACGGCCCGCCCGACGGGGTCTCCCCGCGAGCACGTGCATCCACCCGGCGCGGGACGTGGCCGGTCCGGCACGAGGTCCACGTCCTGTCGTCGGCGACGGCGAGAGCGGGTTGCCGATCCAGCGCTGGACCGCCCCGGGACCGAGCGGGCCGTCGCGCAGGACGGTCAGCGGCACGACCTCCCAGCCACCGGCTCGGAGACGAGGTGCGCGGCGACCTCACGGCCGGCGAGCGTGCCGTCCGGGAAGTCCCACAGCGGCGCTTCCCCGCGCACCGGCTTGTAGATGGCATGACCGCCATGCTCGGTCGAGGAGCCGCACCAGCACGGAGAGGTTGGACGAGTCGGCGACTCGCCCGACGACCTCGAGATCCCCGAGCAGCGCCGCGTCGTCGGCGCCGCCCGGAAGCCGCCGTCAGCGACGGTAGCCATTGGCCCGCGGGCAGATGTGGCCCGTCGGGTCGAGGGGGCCGCCGCAGAAAGGGCAGGGAGGCCGGCCGGCCGCGACGATCGACAGGCTGCGGCGTGCGAAGGCCCGCGCCTGCGGGGGGTTCAGGGTCACCCGGAGCGAGTTCCGCGAGAAGGGCGAGTCCTCGTCCGGCTCGGCACCACCGGCCACGGGCTCGGCCGATCGCCTCCCGACTCGTCCGGGTCGTGGTCGTGGCACTCGATGACGAGACGCTGACGCCCCTCGTCCCAGGCGAGAGACAGGGTCTGGACCCGCCAGTCCTCCTCGAACGGAGTCTCGAGTGGATCGGTGTCCTCTGGCGCACCGCCGGGCTGCCCGGGCTCGATGGCCGTCGTCGGCGCCAACTGGTCCAGCACGTCGTTGATGCGGTCCGCCAAGATCGACACCTGCTGCTTCTCGACGGCCACTGTGACCACGCGTCGGCCATCGCTGGCCTGCAGGTAGAAGGTGCGGTTGCCGGTGGTCCGACCGTGCCCGCCACGAAGCGCGACACCGGGTCGAACTCCTGGAAAGTCATACGAGCGACCCTATCCGACCCTGTACGAGCAGCCTGGTCGACCACGTTGGTCGAGCACCCTAGTCGAGCACCGACGGGTCCTCGTCGGGCAGATCGGCGGCCGCCGGTCGGCCGGCTCCGCCGCCGACCTCCGCATCGCCGTCAACCCCCGAACCCGCCGCCGGACGGATCGCGTGCAGGTCACCCGCGATGTCGTTGAGCCGGAGCAAGAAGGGCTTGCGGCTGGTGTAGCGCACGACACTGACCGAGCCCGGGTCGACCACGAAGCGCTGGAAGTCGTCGAGATGGGCGCCCGCAGCGTGGGCCAACACCGCCTTGATGACGTCGCCGTGCGAGACCGCAACCCAGACGGCGTCCGGTCCATGCCGCTCGAGGACATGGGCGTCGGTCTCCCGCACCGTGCGCAGGGCCCGCTCCTGGACGTCGGCGAGCGACTCCGCCTCGTAGGCGTCGGAGGGCGGGAAGCGCGCCTCACTCGGGCGGTCCTGGACGACCTTCCAGAGCGGGTCCGACACGAGGTCCGTGATCCGGCGTCCGGTCCATGCACCGTACCGGCACTCCCCCAGCCCCGGGTGCACCGACCGGGTCACCGTCCCCAGGTGACCAGCGATGAGGTCGGCCGTCTGGACGCACCGGTCGAGGGGGGACGAGACGAGCTCCGCGACCTGCAGCTCGGCTGCGGCGATGGCCGCGCCGACCCTGGAGGCCTGCGCCTCGCCCGTTTCGTCGAGGAACACGCCCGGCGTCCAGCCGGCGAGTACGCCGCCGGTGTTGGCGCTCGACCTGCCGTGGCGGACGAAGAGGACGGTGGGCACCCGGCCAGCCTAGACGCGCCGAGCCAGCCCAGCGGCATACGGCATGGTGCTGTGGTGGAGTAGGGCTGTGATCGTGGACCAGGCCCTCTATCGTCAGGGCCAACGCTATGAGTGCGGTGACCTCAGCGACGAGCTCGCGACCCTCCGCCACGGTGCCGAGGGCTTCATCTGGATCGGCCTCAAGGACCCGACCGACGAGGAGTTCGCGCTGGTCAGGCGCGAGCTGGGGCTCCATCCCCTCGCGGTGGAGGACGCGGTGATGGGCAACCAGCGCGCGAAGATCGAGGAGTACGAGGGCTCCCTCTTCGTCGTGCTCAAGACGCTGCGATACATCGACGAGACGAGTGACATCGAGACCGGAGAGGTCATGCTCTTCATCGGTGACCACTTCGTCGTCACCGTCCGCCACGGGGAGGGCAACCCCCTCACCGAGGTCCGGGGGCAGCTCGAGCAGCATCCCGAGATGCTGGAGCACGGGCCACTGATCGTCATGCATGCGGTGATGGACTCCGTCGTCGACCACTACGTCGACGTGGACCGGGAGCTCGGCGTCGACCTCGACGAGATCGAGGCACAGGTCGTTGGCGAGGACGGCGCCGGCGACGCCAACGCGATCTACCGCCTCAAGCGAGAGGTGCTCGAGTTCAGGCGGGCGAGCGGCCCCCTCGCCGACTCCTTGGACGGCTACCTGGAGCGGGGCAGTGGCGGGGACCTGCACGTCGACCTCCGCCACCTGTTCCGCGACGTCGCGGACCACCTGCGCCACGTCAACGACCACGTGGAGAGCTATGACCGGCTCCTGACCGTCATCCTGTCCGCGCACCTGGCGAGCGTGTCCGTGCAGCAGAACTCGGACATGCGCAAGATCTCCGCCTGGGTTGCCATCGCCGCGGTTCCCACCATGATCGCGGGGATCTACGGGATGAACTTCGACGGCATGCCGGAGCTGACGGCGAGCGTCAACATGGGTGGTTCCGAGTACTACTACGGGTACTTCGTGGTGCTCGCCGTCATCGTCGCGGTGTGCATGTTCCTCTGGACGAGGTTCAAGCGCTCGGGCTGGCTCTGACGAGGGCGTGGCCGCCCGCCACCCAGTGGCTACGTCGCGGTGATCCAGCCCGCAGCGAGAGCGGCGGCCAGCAGGGCGCCGAGGCCAACGCGGTACCAGACGAACGGCAACAGGCTGTTGGAGGCGACGAACCGCAGCAACCAGGCGATCGAGGCATAGGCAACCACGAAGGCCACGACGAGGCCGACGACCATGGGGCCGATGCCCAGGCGGGCGAGGTTCGCGCGCTCCTCGACCGTCTGGAAGACGCCCGCGGCCGTGAGGGCCGGGATCGCGAGGAAGAAGCTGAGGCGAGTGGCCGTCACCCGGTCGATGCCACGCATCAGGCCGGCCGAGATGGTCGCGCCGGAGCGAGAGACCCCGGGGACGAGCGAGAAGCACTGGACCAGCCCGATGACGAGTCCGTCGACCGGGGTCACGGTGTGCTCCCCTCGCACCGCGTCCCGGCGCTCGAACGCCGTGTGGGCGCGTTCAGCGACCACCATGACGATGCTCCACAGCACCAGGGCGATGGCGACCACCCAGAGGCTCCGCAGCGGGCCCGCGATGAGATCGCGAAAGGCGAATCCCACCAAGCCAATCGGGATCGAGCCGATGACGACCGCCCAGGCCAGCCCGTAGTCCGGATCCCTGCGCGCCGCTGCTCCGCCCAGCCCACGGAACCACGCCCGGGCGAACCGCCCGATGTCCTTGAAGAAGTAGATCAGGGTGGCGGCGATCGCGCCCAACTGGATGACCGCGGTGTACGCCGTCACAGCAGGATCGTCGACCTCGAGGCCGAGCATCTTCTCGGCGATGGTGAGGTGGCCCGTCGAGGAGACGGGGAGGTACTCGGTCAGGCCCTCGACGATGCCGAGGATGACAGCGTCGAGATAACTCAGGTCAGCCACGGTTCACAAACCTTCTGGATCGACGAACGCTGATGTGCCGTCCCGATTCGGCCGTCGGATCGCAGCAGGACACAGTGGAGCACCCTACCGCGGCTCACTGTCTGCCAGCAGTGGGGTCACTGCGCAGGGCTCTGGTGCACCTTCGCGAGAATGGACAGGGTCGCCGTTGCCTGCTCGCGGGTCATCCTGCCCCCGGTCGCCACCGCAAGCGTGGTCACGCCGGCGTCCTCGTAGCGGCGCAGGCGCTGCGCCACCCGCTGCGGAGACCCCAGCAGCGCCGTCTCGTCGATGAACTCGAGTGGCACTGCGGCGGCGGCCTCGCGGTGGTGTCCGCCGAGGTAGAGGTCCTGGATCCGGGCCGCCTCCTCCTCGAAGCCCATCCGGCAGGCGAGCTGGTTGTAGAAGTTCTGCTCCCGAGAACCCATCCCACCGATGTACAGGGCGCAGTAGTCACGCAGCAGGTCCGCGGCGGCCGCGACGTCGTCGACGAGGACGACGGGGGTCGCGGACACGACGTCGAAGCCGGCCATGGGGTCCTGATCAGTCCCCCGCCCCGCCGCGCGACGCGCCGCAGCGATGGCCCCGATCTGCTCGTCTGCGTGCTCTGGGCTGAGGAAGATGGCCAGCCAACCGTCGGCGATCTCGCCCGTGAGGGCGAGATTGCGGGGGCCCACGGCTGCGAGGTAGATGGGGATCTCGCTGCGCAGCGGGCGCGAGCCCAGCTTGAGCGCCTTGCCCGGCCCGTCCGGCAGGGGCAGCTCGTAGTGCGGTCCGGCGTGGGCGACCCGTTCACGGCGAAGGACGGACCGGACGATCTCGACGTAGTCCCGAGTTCGGGCGAGCGGGCTGGCGAACCGGACGCCGTGCCAGCCCTCGCTGACCTGGGGACCGGACACGCCGAGGCCGAGCCGGAAGCGCCCTCCGGACATCGTGTCGATCGTCGCTGTGGTCATCCCGGTCATCGCCGGCGTCCGGGCCGGGATCTGCATGACGGCTGAGCCCACGTGGATGCGCTCGGTGAGCGCCCCGATCCAGGCGAGCATCGAGGGCGCGTCGGAGCCGTAGGCCTCGGCGACCCAGACACTGTCGTAGCCGAGCCGGTCCGCCTCCTGGGCGATGGCCACCATGTCGTGAGCGGCAGCGCCGCGGTCCCAATAGCCGAGGTTCACTCCGAGTCGCATGCTGGGAGGCTATCCTCGAGCCGCGATCTCTCGCGGAAAGGCCAGCAGAGTGGCGCCGAGCGACTAGCGTGCGTGGTCATGCACAGGCGTGTCGGCTCCTCGGGCCTCCGGATCGCCCCGCTGGCACTGGGGACGATGACGTGGGGCAACTCGGTGGATCGCCACGAGGCCTGCGACCACGTCCGCGCCTTCCTCGATGCCGGGTGCGAGCTGATCGACACCGCGTACGGCTATGGCGGTGGCGACGCCGAGACGTGCATCGGAGAGATGCTCGACCAGGTCGTGTCGCGCGAAGATCTCGTCATCTGCACCAAGGCGGGGATCCACCGGGTGGGCGACGAACGCCGGGTCGATGTCTCTCGACGCACGCTGATCCAGCAGCTCGACACCTCGCTCCGACGGCTGCGCACCGACCACGTCGACATCTGGCTCGCGCACACGTGGTCCGACGACGTCCCGCTCGAAGAGACCCTCTCTGCCCTTGAGTGGGCGGTCGCGACCGGCCGCGCCCGCTACGTCGGCGTCTCCAACTACACGGGCTGGCAGGTCTCCAGAGCGCTGACCCTGCTGGAGCAGGCGCGAGTTCCCTTGGTGGTCAACGAGATCCAGTACTCTCTCGTGACGAGGGCGCCTGAGGGGGAGGTTCTGCCTGCCGCTGAGGCTCTCGGTTTCGGCGTCCTGGCCTGGTCGCCGTTGGGGCGCGGGGTGCTCACCGGCAAGTACCGCTCCGGCGTGCCGGCCGGGTCGCGCGCCACCTCCGCCGACTTCCCGGGCTTCGCCGAGCGGTTTCTCGACGAGCACGCCAGACGGGTGTCCGAAGCGGTCGTCATGGCGGCCCGTGGCCTCGGCGTGACCCCGAGCGAGGTGGCGCTGGCCTGGGTCCGGGACCGGCCCGGGGTCACCGCTCCGATCGTCGGGGCGAGGACGGGAGCGCAGCTGCGGACCGCTCTGGCCAGCCTCGAACTCACTCTCCCGCCGGAGATCGTGGACGCCCTTGACGACGTGTCCGCGCGCCCCTGAGGCCGCGGTGACCCAGAAGCTGACTCGGCACCGGGGTCGTCAGGCCTGCGACCTCACGCCGTCCTGCGCCTCGTCGTCGTCATCATCGACGTCATCATCGTCGTCGTCATCGACTCATCATCGACGTCATTAGCTCGTCCTCGTCCTCGTCGTCGTAGTCGAGGTCGTCTTCTTCGTCGTCGAGGTCGTCCTCGTCGTCGAGGTCATCGTCGTCAAGGTCGTCCTCGTCGTCCACGTCCTCGTACTCGTCGGGGTCGAGGCCGGCATAGGGAGTGTCGCTGTCGTCCTCGTCCTCGTGACCGTCGAAGTCGTCGCCATAGACAGCCAGGGGGGTCGCGACCTCGGTGGCGTCGAAGAGCGCCTCGTCGTACTCGTCGAACGCCTCGGCGAGGTCCTGGGCCGCTGCGATGAGGAGCGGGTGGTCGGGATCCCTCGTCGATCCCGCTGCCTCATAGTGGCGTTCGAGGGCACTGATGAGCCGCTCCAGGGCTGCGCGGGGCTCCACGGTCATGACTCGACCGTAGTCGACGCACGTCGCCGACGGCACCGAATGGCCCGCAGGAAAACCGGGAGACAAGGGGACGGCCCGCGAACGCGGACGACGTTCGCGGGCCGTTCACCCGTGGGTCAGAGAAGGAGCGTCAGGAGGTGGGCACGTCGACGACGTCGGCGGCTGCTGGAGCCTTGATGTCCACCGGCTCGCCGTACTTGCTCATCGTCATTTCTGCCTTGACGTCAGAGATGGAGTAGACGACCTGACGGATCCGGTCCTGCCCATCCAGCCACATGTCGTAGGTCAGGGTGTCGGGCACCCCAGCAGCGCCATCGGGCAGAGTGTCGCCGAGCGCCTTGGTGTCCATCGTCACCTCGTAGTGCTGCAGGCTCTCCCCGTCGACAGTGTCAGGGCCGACGAACTTCACGTCCGTGATGGCATCCTCGTACGTCTCGGCCATCTTCGAGGGGTCGGCCTGCTCAAGGGACTTCTCGAACTCCTTCGCCATCTCCCCGGTCACGGCCATCTTGGCCCACTTGCCGTCCCCCACCCCGGGGATGCCCTGTAGGTACAGGACCTTGTCCAGCAGGATCATCTCGAGCTTCATGGCGCTGCCCATGTCCATCGACATCCGCATGGCCGGGTTCTTGGCGTCCATCTTCGTGTCACCGGACATCGTGATGGTCTGGCCCTGGGCGTCCATGACCATCTCGACGTGGGCGCTGGTCATCTGCTCGCTGCCCGACTTGATGGCGGCGATGAAGGCGCCCTTGTCCGCATGTCCCTGGGCCGCCGGCGTGGTTGACGTCTGCGGGGCCGAGCCGGCTGCGGATGTCTGGTTGGCGGCCGGAGACTCCGTCTCGGTCGCCGTCCCGCAGGCCGCCAGCAACGCGACGGGCAACACGACCGTCGCGATCGCGAAGCGGCGGGTCCTCTTCAACATCTGGTTGCCCTCCTGGGCCGATCGAGCCCGCAGGGCGGGCGGTTCCCCGATCCCCTGGACCGGACCGTGCGACCTTACCTCAGGTAGATGTCCGCCACGCGGCGGCTAAAGGGCACCGGCCGGAGTTCCCGGCCCGCGTGCCTCGGTGATGTCACAATGTTGGCCGATGACCGAGTACGAGTACCGCATCCTGACGTTCGACCGGCGCACCTCCAAGGCAGCCGCACGTCAGGCCGTGCGTGAGCACGCCGAGTACGGCAGGTGGGCTGGCCCGGTCGGTCCGGTACGAGGGCGGCGTCCACCGCTTCTGGCTGCGGCGCAAGATCATGCGCGTCCAGCGCACCGCCTGACCGCAGGCCCGATTCAGCAGGTTCAGCAGTTCCTGAGGAACTCGCCGAGCACCCGCGCTCCGAACCGCAAGGAGTCGACCGGGACGCGCTCGTCCATCCCGTGGAACATCGGCGCGAAGTCGAGGTCGGCCGGCAGCCGCAGTGGCGCGAAGCCATAGCCCCGATGCCGAGACCCGCCAGCGCCTTGTTGTCGGTGCCACCCGACAGGCAGTACGGCAGGACGGCCGCTCCGGGGTCCGCGCGCAGCAGCGACTGCTTCATCGCCTCCACGAGGTCGCCCTCCCAGGGCGCCTCGAGCGCGATGTCCCGGTGGACGACCTCGACCTCGACGTGCTCCCCCGCGAGCTCACGGACCGTGGACAGCAGCGAGTCCTCGTGCCCCGGCAGGAAGCGGCAGTCTACGGCGACCGACGCGGACTGCGGGATGACGTTGTGC
Organism: uncultured Actinomycetota bacterium; assembly: GCA_963826445.1. GTDB lineage: Bacteria > Actinomycetota > Actinomycetes > Actinomycetales > Dermatophilaceae > Intrasporangium. The sequence goes on along the minus strand of CAWGXD010000023.1, from coordinate 61,956 downwards.
TTGTAGCCACCCTCGAGCATCGTCACGTTCGCCGTGTCCTGCAGCGTGGCGCGCACGAAACCCTGCGCCCCACCAAGGACGGCCAGAAGCGGGTCGAGCCCAGCGGCATACGGGATCTGGGTGAGGCCGCTGAGGCCGTCGAGAAGCTGCTTGACGGAGGCGATGTACTCCCGGGGCCACTCATGAGCCGCGATGCGGCCGATGGCCCCGGCGAGCTTGACGATCGCGTTGTCGTCGTTGGGCACCGACCCGTGGCCGGCGCGCCCATGAGCGTGGAGGCGGAGCCAGACGATGCCCTTCTCCGCGGTCTGGAGCAGGTAGGCCCGCTGCTCCCCCTCAGGCGTCGGGACGGTGACGCTGTAGCCTCCCACCTCGCTGACCGCCTCGGTCACTCCCTCGAACCACCCGGGATGGTTGTCGACGAGCCAGTGACTCCCCTGCACTCCCCCGGCCTCCTCGTCGGCGAAGAACACGAAGGTCGTCGTCCGCGCCGGCCGCGTCCCGGTGCGTGCGAACTCGCGCAGGTTCGCCAGGATCATCGCGTCCATGTCCTTCATGTCGACGGCGCCGCGCCCCCAGATGCAGCCGTCGCGCTCCTCGGCGGCGAAGGGGTCGACCTGCCAGTCGGCCGCGTTGGCGGGCACGACGTCGAGGTGGCCGTGCACGGCGAGCCCGGGTCGCCCGGATCCTCGCCCTCGAGCCGGAGGACGACGGTCGAGCGCCCCGGGTTGCTCTCGAGCAGCTCCGCCTCGAGACCGACCTCCGCGAGCTCGGCCATCACGTACTCCGCCGCCTTGCGCTCCCCCGGTCCACTGCCGTCCCCGTAGTTGGACGAGTCGATGCGGATCAGGTCCCGGCAGATCCGCACCACCTCGTCTTCCGCGGTGGGCCGGGGCGCTGCGGGCGTGTCCTTCGCGTCGTGGCTCGTCATGCTGTCAGCGTATGCCGCTGAGCTCGCCGGGTGCCCGCCACCCGTTTGGTCATTTGCTGGGCCCCCGTGCTACCGTTTCACCTCGCCGCAAGGGAGTCCCGAGCTGCGTAGGGACCGCTTGCGCATCACCTTGTCGGGGTGGCGGAATGGCAGACGCGCTAGCTTGAGGTGCTAGTGCCCTTAACGGGCGTGGGGGTTCAAGTCCCCCCCTCGACACCATGCAGGCCCCGTGTCTCGGTCCGAGACACGGGGCCTGTCGTCTGGTCCGGTTCATTCGCCGATACGTCGTTCTGGCGCCGGCCGGGCGTGGCTACTGCTGCGGCTGGCGAGACCCGACCAGCCCGTCGAACGGCTCTGAGTTGGGTCATGGGGAATGCGGCGAGCGAAAAGAAACAGCCATCGTGCGGCCGGGCTGCGCGTGAGCGCGTAGGACCCCAGCAGCCCACCGGCGAACGCAGCAAGGTAGGCCAGCCAGCTGGACTCGAGGCCGGCTGCCAGCAGCCCCCGCCCGACGAGCAGGATCGCAGCCACGTGCCCCAGGTAGTAGTAGATCGACGAGCGGCCCATCGCTTCGAGCGCACGCACGACCGCAACCCGCGGGGCGCGTGGCGCGGACCAGATCAGGAGCAGGACACCAACCAGCGAGATCACCAGCCAGGGCGCGCTCCACTGGTAGCCGGACCGGGTGGCGGCCAGCACCGCGCCGGCCGCTGCGGCTAGGGCGAGCCCTGCGACGATCGTTCCCGGCAGACCCGTGATCCGTTCGAACGCCCGGCTTAGGCTGGCGCCAGGAAGAAGTAGGCGCCGAACCAGATCCAATTGGCCAGCCCCGGCACCTGAGGCGAGAACGCGAACCAGGAGGCCCACGCCGCGGCCGCAACCACCCAGCCAGGCACGCGGCGCAGCGCCAGCGCGGCGAGGTAGCAGACGAACAGCGTGGACAAGAACCACAGGTGGTCACGACCGGCGACCCATGTCACCGGGTCGAGCAGCGAGCTCCGATCCCGCAACAGCCCCATGATGAGCGTCCAGATGAGGAAGGGCCACAGGATCGCGCGGACCTTGCCGCGGACGTAGGCTGCGGCTGGCTTGGCCAATGACCGCGGGAGCAGCATGCCGGAGATGACGAGCAAAGTGGGGAGTCGATACGGCGAGAGCGACTGGTTGGCCACGGTGATCGCATCCGGCACGTCAACGCCAAGGCCCTCGGTGACAGTCATCGAGTGCCAGGCGATCACGAGCAGTACTGCGGTACCGCGAAGTAGGTCCATCCACGTGTGACGTGCCGTTGAGACTGCGGTAGCCACCACGTCGGGCACCCTATAAGACCCAATCCGTATGAACTGGGTGCGGACGAGCCGCGGACGAGTGCACGTCCCGTCCGTTTCGTCCCAGCTCGGTCAGACCTCAATCTCGGCCAAGGCGGTCGGCAGCTCACGGACCAGCTCCCGCGCCAGGAACCCCACCCGGCCCACGGCTGCGGTGAGCCGCTCCCCCGCGCGGCCATGGATGAACGCCCCCCAGACGGCGGCTTGCTCGGGAGGGGCGCCACGCGCGAGCAGTCCGGCGATGGCCCCGGCCTTGGCGTCCCCGGACCCCGCGGCGGCCATCCCCGGCGCTCCTGCCTCATTCCGCCAAACGGCACCATCCGGCCTGGCCACGAAGGACGTCGCCGCACCACCGAGAACGACAGCCATGCTCTTGCGCGACAACTCCGCTGCCTGGGTCCGGATCTCGTCCTCGTCCGGCGCTTCGCCCTCCCGACCAAGCGTCGTGGCCAGCTCCCGGGCGTTGGGCGTGAGCAGCGCCCGACCCGCAAGATGCTGCACCCCGTCCAGGGTCTTCGTCAGATACGCCATGCCAAGACCGTCGATGAGCAGCGCGGTGTCGAGGTGCGGCACCACGCGCTCGAGCAGCCCGCTCGCCGCCTCCGGTTTCATGATCCCCGGCCCTGCGAGGACGGCGTCCGCGGAACCGGCGAGCTCCAGGATCTGCTCCGCCGCCTCGGGGGCGATGTCGCCATCCCCCTCCTCGGGTAGCCCCTCGACGTATGCCTCGGGCATCGCCGTCGCCAAGAGTTGCGCGGTGCGACGAACGGTTGCCACGCGGACCTTTCCGGCTCCCACCCGCAGCCCGGCCTCCGCGGCGAGCAGCGCCGCGCCGGGCGTCTGGGCGGCGCCACCGACGATGAGCAATCCGCCCTTCTCGTACTTGTCGCCGTACGGGTCCGGCAGCGGCCAGTCGCGCAGCACGCTCGGCGTGACGACGGTGTCCCTCATCGGGTTCGGCTGCCCGGGGAGACGCTCAGCCATCCGGCTCTCCCGTTGCGGGCGGCATGCGGCTGCTCATGTGTCTTGGACACGTCGCGAGCCTCGAGATGGTCGGCAGCGCCGAAGGAGTCGAGTTCCAGGGTGCCGTCGCGGTCCCGGTACGTCGTGAGGGAGCAGTTGCCGAGCGGCATCTCGCGGTCGATCTCGAGCAGCTTGGCCTCGTCCAGGCCCTCGATGACGAGCCGGAAGCTCATGATGACCGCCTGGTGCGTGAAGACCCACACCCGCTTGCCCGCGTAGTCGGCGCGGATGTCGGACAGCACGCTCCGGATGCGCAAGGCCACGTCGGTCCAGCTCTCGCCACCGGGGGGCCGGTAGTAGAGCTTGCCCACGGCACCCCGTCGCTCGGCCTCCTCGGGGAAGGCCTCCTTGATCCCGCTCCCGGTCAGTCGGTCGAAGGCGCCGAGATCCCGTTCGCGAAGCCGCTCGTCCCGCAGCACGTCCAGGTCGCTGAACTCCGCCAACGCGATCTCGGCAGTGTCGGCGGCTCGCGCATAGGGTGAGCTGAGCACGATGTCGGGGCGGCGGGCGGGGTCCAGCTCCGAGAGGTGCTCTGCCAGAGCGGCGGCCTGCTCGCGCCCGAGGTCGGACAGCGGGGTGTCCGGGTCCCGGGTGTCCAGGTCCAGACGGCTCAGTCCCTCGCGGCGGGCCGCCTCGGCCGCAAGGTTCCCCACGCTCTCGGCGTGACGGACGAGAACCAGCTCGGCGGGTGCGGTGCCTCGGCCGGCTGCAATTGATTCGGACGAGCTTCATGACTACGTCCTACCCGTGCAGCGGCGCCCTACGCTGGCGCCGTGACGTTCCTGCGTGCGCTGGTGATGCTGCTCCGCATCCAGGGCTTCCGGCGCCTCTTCCTGGCCAGGGTCACGTCGCAGGGCAGCGACGGCGTCTTCCAGGCCGCCCTTGCCAGTCACGTCCTGTTCAACCCGCAGCAGAACACCGACCCCAGGCAGATCTCCGCCGCCTTCGCCGTCGTTCTGTTGCCCTACAGCATCCTGGGACCCTTCGCCGGCACGTTGCTGGACCGCTGGCCGCGCCGAAGGGTGATCGTTGTCAGCCAGTTGGCCCGCGTGGTCGCCATGTGCGCGGTTGCCGGCCTGATCGTCCTCGGCGTCACCGGCCTCAGCTTCTTCCTCGTCGTCCTGCTCGTCTTCTCGGTGAACCGCTTCATCCTGTCCGGCTTCTCTGCGGCGCTGCCCCACCTCATCGCGCCCGAGGATCTCGTCAGCGGGAACGCCGTGGCGCCGACCACCGGGTCGGTCGCGTACTTCGCGGGGGTGGTGGTGGGCGGAGTCGTCAGTGCCCTCGGGACGGACGCCCTCGTCGCCCTCGTCGCCGCCGCAGGTGCGCTGTCGGCGGCCTGGGCGGCCGGACGCCTGCCCTTCATCGGGCCGGATACCCGGGCCGGCGGTCCCCGGGCGGTGCAGGTGCTGGCCGCCGTGGCTCGAGGGCTCCGTCGAGCGTGCCGGACCCTGCCCCGGCGGGCCCGGCTTTTGCTCGTGCTTGTCTTCGTCTCGCGGCTGCCCTTCGGCTTCGTGCTGATGCAGACGCCTGCTGCTCTTCCGTGGTCCGTTCGCGCAGCCGGGACAAAAGGTCGGCGACGTCCTCGGCTTCGGTCTGGCCGCCGCAGCAGCCGCCGCCGGCTTCGGTCTGGCGGCTTTTCGTCGCCCCGTGGCTGACGCAACGATGGCACCCCGTCCCCTTTCGCCGCGCGGATGCTGGCCGTCTCCGCGGTGGCGGCGATGGCACTGGCGCCCTGGCTCACGCCATGGACCGTCTCGGCGACGAACTTCGTCGTCAGCTTCGCGGTCCAGACCGTCAAGATCAGCACCGACACCCTGCTGCAGGCCCATGTGCCCGACGCGCTCCTGGGCCACACCTTCTCGCTCCAGGACATGATGTACAACTTCGGCCTCATGGCAGCAGCAACGCTTGCCGCATGGACCCTGCCGCCGGGAGGCGCGACCAGGTGGCCGTTCCTTCGTCGTGGCAGCGGTGCTCGGCGTGCTGGCCCTCGTTCTGCCGGGACTCTGGCGTCGCGTGTCCGCGAGGGACGCGCGCGCCCCGCTGGCGAGAGGCACCTAGACCGGCCGGAGGATCCTAGTCCCACGCACACTAGGCTGACGGCGTGCTGCCCCAGGTCACGGCGACTCGATATGTCACCCCGCTCAAGGAGGGCGGTTCGCTCCCCGGGATCGTCGAGGCCAGCGAACGAGGGTACTTACGTCATGAAGTTCCGCGGCGCGGGCCAGGGCTGGAAGGTGTCGTCGCCGAGATCATCGTCGCCGGTGTTGCGCGGGCCATCGAGCGTCCCCGTGCCTGACCTCGCCGTGATCACCCTGGACGAGCGGATCGCGAAGTACGAGGCGGACGAGGAGGTCCAGGACCTGCTCACCGCGTCCGTCGGGCACCAACCTCGGCGTCGACTTCCTGCCCGGCTTGCTCGGCTTCGACGGCTCCCCAGCCCACCGTCCCCCGACCTGGCTGAGCGCATCATCTGGCTGGACGCCCTCACCGCGAATTCGACCGGAACGTCGTCCCAACCCAACCTCCTCGTGTGGCATGGACAGACGTCCGCCATCGACCACGGCGCCGCCCTCTACTTCCACCGCTCCTGGGCCGGCCGGCCGCCGTCGCCGGAGCGATTCGCGGCCCAGGTTTCGATGCGAGTCGGCCACGTCCTAGAGACGTCGGCGGAGCGTCGCGGCCCGTCACGACGAGCTCGCTGCCCTGGTCACGCCCGATCGCATCGGCGCTGCGCCTCGACGACGTGCCCGACGAGTGGCTCGAGACGACTGCGGACCTGCACGACGCCGGCTCGGTCCGATCGGCCTACCGCGCCCTGCTCGAGGCGCGTCTCGACGGCCACCGCCTGGGTGCCGGGAAGGGCCGCTGCATGAAGGCCTACCAGTACGTCGTGCTCCGGATCGTGCCCCGCGTCGACCGCGAGGAGTTCCTCAACGTCGGCGTCGTCCTCTACTCCCAGGACGCTGGGTTCCTCGAAGCGGCCTGGGAGCTGGACGAGAACCGGCCTGGCCTCGTTCGCTCCGCACTGCGAGCTCGACGGGGTGCGCGCGATGCTCCGCCGGGTCCAGGCTGTGTGCCGGGGCGAGACCGGTCGAGGGCTGCCCACGCTCGACAAGCCGGGCCAGCGCTTCGGCTGGATCATCGCCCCACGGTCGACGGTCATCCAGCCGGGGCCGGTGCACGGTGGCCTGACCGATGACCCGGCAGCGGAGCTGGACCGGCTCGTCGACCGACTCGTGCGGGTTCCCCTGCCCTAGAGACACGTGTGAATCACCCCGCCTCAGGTGTGGTCACCTAGCGAAGCGCCCACATCGCCACCGCCGAGGCGGCCGCGACATTGAGTGAGTCCACGCCACCGGCCATGGGGATGCGGACCGTCACGTCGGCGGCTGCGAGGGTGCGCGCCCCGATCCCGTCGCCCTCGGTGCCCAGGATCATGGCGACCTTCTCCGGCTGGTGTGCAGCGAACTCGTCGAGGGTCACGGAGTCCTCAGAGAGCGCCAGCGCCGCCACCGTCAGGCCCAGCTCGCGGAGCAGGTCGACCCCCCCGGGCCAGGGGTCGATGCGAGTCCATGGCACCTGGAAGACCGTCCCCATCGACACCCGGATCGAGCGTCGGTAGAACGGGTCGGCGCACCGTGGCGTGACGAGGACGGCGTCCACGCCGAGACCGGCAGCCGAGCGGAAGATCGCGCCGACGTTGGTGTGGTCGACGATGTCCTCGAGGACCATGACCCGGCGCGCCCCGGCGACGAGCCCAGCGACGTCGGGCAGTTCAGGCCGCTGCATCGACGCCAGCGCCCCGCGGTGCAGGTGGAAGCCGGTGATCCGCTCGATGACGTCGTGCTCTCCCACGAAGACCGGAATTCCCTGCGCCTCCGCGTCCGCCACGACGTCGGCCAGGTCCGCGAGCCAGCGCTGCGCCATGAGAAGAGAACGCGGCCGGTGACCCGCGCGTGAGGGCCCGCCGGATCACCTTCTCGCTCTCGGCGATGTAGAGGCCGCGCTCCGGCTCCGCCCGTCTCCTCAGGGCGACATCGGTGAGCGAGACGTAGTCCTCGAGCCGGGGATCCGCGTGGTCGGTGATGACGATCGGCACGGGCCAAGGGTAGTTTCCGGGTGGCTGTGCGCCTCAGGCGGCGAGGGCTCGGATGATGACAAACGTTCCTGCCAAGGTGCAGAAGGCGAGGACGGCGATCCGGAGGCGACCGCTGGAGAGCAGCCGGCGGGCCGGCCCAGCCGCGGCGTAGCCCGCGACGGCGAAGGGGATCCAGAAGAGCCCCGCGCGCAGTGACGCCGCGTCGACCCTCCCGCCGATGGCGAGGCCAGTCAGGGAGATCGCCGAGCCGATGACGAAGAACCACGAGAGCGTGGACCGCACACGTACCGGCGTCTCGTGCTGGAGCACCAATGCGAAAAACGGACCGCCGATCGACGCCGCTGTCGCGGAGATCCCCGCCACGGCCCCGGACGCGAACGCACTACCGGGATTCGCGTGGATGCGCACGCGGGTCAACGACACCGCGACGGTGAGGAGCAGCAGGACGCCGACGAGCGCCGCGATGACGTCGACCGAGAAGGCTGCGACGACCCAGACGCCCACCGGCGTGAAGAGGACGCGACCGATGATCGCCCACGTCAGGGGCCGCCACGCGATCTCGCGGGGCCCATGGACGAGCTGGACCACCGGCACGGCGAGGCTGGCGACGAGCATAGCCACCGGCATGAGCTCGGGCGCCCACACGACGATGAACGGTGCGGCAACGACGGCGATCCCGAAGCCGATGGACCCCTGGACGAAGGCCCCGAGCGCAACGGCGAGCCCGAGAGCGACGTGCACTCCCATCACGGGAACCAGATCAGCTTGACCATCGCGACGAGGCCGATGACGACGATGACGGCCCGCAGGCCCTTCGGGGGGAGTCGCCGCCCGACGCTGGCGCCCAGGACCCCACCCAGGGCGCTGCCGGCGGCGATGAGCACGACGACCAGCCAGTCGATGTGCTGTCGAGCGAAGATGACGAAGAGCACGGCCGCGACGAGGTTGACGACGAGCGCGAGGACGTTCTTGTAGCCGTTGAGTCGCTGGATGGGCTCGGCGCTGAGCGCGCTGAACAGGCCCATGAGCAGCACGCCCTGGGCCGCGCCGAAGTACCCGCCGTACATCCCCGCGACGAGCACGCCCGCGGCCATCACCGGCGCATGCCACGCCGACGGCGCATGACGGTCACGGGTTGCCCAGGCCTGGATCCGCGGCCCCGCGAGGACGAGGACGAGCGCGATGCCGATGAGGGCCGGCACGATGGCGTTGAAGGCACTCGGCGGCAGGACGAGCAGCAGGGTGGCGCCGATGACGGATCCGATGAAGGACAGCGGCAGGAGCCGGCGCAGCGTGGGTGCCTGCCCGGTCAGCTCGTGTCGGTATCCCCAGGCGCCACTCGCGCCGCCGGCCACCAGACCCACCGTGTTCGACACGTTGGCCGCAAGCGGGCTGACGCCGAAGAAGAGCAGCGTCGGGAAGGTGATGAGCGTGCCGGAGCCGACGATCGTGTTGATCATGCCCGCGCCGGTCCCGGCCAGCGCGATGGCGACGGCTGACCAGAACGACACCCGGCCACCCTAGAGCAGGGGGTGGCCGGGTGCTGCGTGGTCCGTTCAGCGGGCGGGCGGGACGTCTCCGTCCTCGGGCAGGTCCGTCGCCGGCGACGCGTTCTGCGGCGCCTCGGGAGCGGCCGGCCCGGCGCCATCGCCGTCCACCACCGTCGGGTTCGTCGTTGGCGTCACCTGCTGGTGAGGCGCCGAGGGAGCCGGAGGCACCTGGTCGGCAGGAGGCCGGATGGGCGGCTGCTGGCGACTGACGGGGGCCGCGTGCTCGGTGGACTCGGCGCTGGCCTGGGCCGCTTGGCCGCGGGCCTCCGCGAGGGCCTTCGCGGGGTCCTCGAGGATCGTCTCGGCGAATGCGTCGTCCTCGGCCGGGCTCTGCTCGAACGACTCGTCCACGGCCAGGTCGGCCCTGGCATCGCTGGCGCCGAGGGCACTCCCGATGCCGCGCAGGGCGTCGGTCAGCTCCGACGGGATGATCCACATCTTGTTGGAGTCGCCCTTGGCGATCTGCGGCAGGACCTGGAGGTACTGGTAGGCGAGCAGCTTCTGAGTCGGCTTGCCGCGGTGGATCGCCCCGAAGACCTGCTGGATGGCGCGGGACTGGCCCTGCGCCTCGAGGATCCGCGCCTGGGCGGACCCCTCTGCGCGCAGGATCTGGCTCTGCTTCTCACCCTCCGCGGTGAGGATCGCGGACTGCTTGACACCCTCGGCCGTAAGGATGGCCGCGCGCCGGTTGCGCTCGGCGCGCATCTGCTGCTCCATCGAGTCCTGCACCGAGTGCGGTGGGTCGATCGCCTTGAGCTCGACCCGGTTCACCCGGATGCCCCACTTGCCGGTCGCCTCGTCGAGGACCCCGCGAAGCTGGCCGTTGATCTGGTCGCGGCTGGTGAGGGTCTGCTCGAGGTCGAGGGATCCGATGACGTTACGGAGGGTCGTCACGGTGAGCTGCTCGATGCCGGTGATGAAGTTGGCGATCTCGTAGACGGCTGCCTTGGCGTCGATCACGGAGTAGTAGATGACCGTGTCGATGCTGACGACGAGGTTGTCGGACGTGATGACTGGTTGCGGTGGGAACGTCACGACCTGCTCACGCAGGTCGATGTTGGCGCGCACCTTGTCGACGAACGGCACGAGGAAGTGGATCCCCGCCGTCAGCGTCTTGTTGTAGCTCCCGAGGCGTTCGACGATCTGCGCCGTCTGCTGCGGCACGATGCGCACCGTGCGCAGCACGATGACGAGCGCCACGACGACGATCAGCACCGGGATGATGAGTACGGGGTCCACGACCTACTCCCTGTCTTGTTCTGGTGATCGCGCTTCCTGACCGGTCGCGCGGGTTTGGCTGCGAGCGGAGCCCGCAGAAGACGTTGTTGGCGAAACAGGTGCCGGCGCAGTCAGCTCCCAAGGATCCGGGCGCGGCTCACGACGACGGTTGCGCCCTCGATCCTGTCGACGACGACTTCCTCACCCGGCTCGATGCTGTCGCCCGTCGTGCGGGCGCTCCACGTCTCCCCGGAGAGCTTGACCCGTCCGTTGGAGGTCGTCACGCGGTCGAGCACGTACGCCGATCTGCCGAGGTTGGCCTCGGCCCCCATCGGTTCGTGCGTACCCGTGAACCGGCGCTTCAGCCAGGGCCGCACCGTGAAGACCAACGCGACCGCGGTCACGGCGGCGACCACGGACTGGACCGCGACCGGTGCTCCGAGGGCGGCCGCCACGGACCCTCCGAGTGCACCGCCGGCGAGCATCAGGAACGTGAAGTCGCCGCTCGCGGCCTCGACGGCGACGAGCAGGAGTGAGACTCCGAGCCACACGATCCATACGTAACCCTCGAACACCTTGCACCCGACCTTTGTCCGTGTCGCCCGCAGCCGGGGCGACGTCTCGTGCGTCACACATGTGACGTCTTCGATTCTGCCTCAGTTCCGTCGTTCTGGACTCGGGTGAGGCAACGGTCTGGTCACGTCCGCGCGCGGGCCGACCAGCGGTCGCCGTGTCGCTCGAGCACGAGGGGCAGCCCGAAGGTCTGGGACAGGTTTTCCTCCGTGAGGGTGAGCGGGATGGGCCCCGCCGCCACGACCCGGCCTTGGCGGAGCAGGAGCACGTCAGTGAACGACGGCGGGATCTCCTCGACGTGGTGGGTCACGAGGACGAGAGCCGGCGCGTCCGTGTCGGCGGCGAGCTCTCCCAGCCGTCGGACGAGGTCTTCGCGGCCGCCGAGATCAAGGCCGGCTGCTGGCTCGTCGAGCAGCATCAGCTCGGGGTCGGTCATGAGCGCCCTGGCGATCTGGACCCGCTTGCGCTCCCCTTCGCTCAGCGTGCGGTAGTGCCGGTCCGCGAGGTGGTCGACTCCCATCGCCTTGAGCAGCTCCATGGCGCGCACGTAGTCGAGGTCGTCGTACTGCTCGCGCCACCGGCCCAGGATGCCGTAGGAGGCGGTGACGACGACGTTGCCCACGAGCTCATCGCTGGGAATCCGCTCGGCCATCGACGAGCTCGCGAGGCCGACCCGCGGCCGCAGTTCGAAGACGTCGACCGCCCCGAGCACCTCGCCGAGGATTCCTGCCACCCCGCTCGTTGGGTGCAGCCGGGCAGCCGCCAGCTGCAGGAGCGTCGTCTTGCCTGCTCCGTTGGGGCCGAGGATGACCCAGCGCTCTCCCTCCTCGACGTCCCAGCTCACATCCTCGAGCAGCATCGAGGCGCCTCGTCTGACGGACACGCCGGCCAAGGCGAGGACATCGCTCATGGCATGACCCTATGCCACCCCCTCGGGCCCTCGGAGGTCCCCCGCGCGGCTCACCTGCCCCGGTGCACGGGCCTACGATGGCGCCTGATGTCCGAGCTCCCAGGGTCCGTGCGACTTGCGCTGTGGGTCACCGCGGCATGGAACGACGGGGTCTCCCTCCGCGCCGCCCTCTCCCGGTCCCTCCCCGACGTCGACCACATTGCCGGCGACCTCGGCCGCCTCGACGTGTGGCGTGACCTCGGGGAACGGGCCCTCTTCGTCGCGCTCCCCCGACCGGGAGACATGAGCCGTATGCCGCTGTGCTCGCTCCCAGCCGCAGCGCTGGCTGCCGAGGCGGGTGAGTGCGTCTTCGTGCCGTCGATCGGCGGCATGCTCGTCCCGAAGCTCACGGAGTTCGGCCCGTCGGGTGACACCGGGTGGCGGGTCGACTGGTCGGCCCACGACGCGCAGCCCATGCCGAGGCATCGGCTGGAGATGATCGACCTGCGCGATGTCGAGCGGACCCTGGTCAGCCGCCTTGGTGAGCACACGGAGGCGTTCGAGCGGGTGGGCGGAACGCCGTGGGGGACGTCGGCCAGAGCCGAGGCCGAGACCGCCCTCGACACCCGTCCGTGGGGGCTTCCGGACGACACCCCGGGCAAGGCCTTGCGGGTCATGTCGCTGGCAGCGACAGCAGCCGTGCTCGCCGAGCGTGCCCGCCGGCTCACCAGCCTCGGGTCCGACGGGCTGGACCTGGGCACGGGCGCTCGACGTGAGTCGCTCGTGCGTTCCCTGGCTGCCGACGCGGACGACGCCCTTGCCGACGCCACGAACGTCGCGGTGATGAGTCTCGCGGGGTGGCGCCGGGCATAGTGGGGCCATGGGCGAACAACACGAGCTCCAACCCCTGGACGAGTCGAGCATCGAGCGTGTTCTCTGTGTCGCCGCGCACCCCGACGACCTCGAGTACGGAACGGCTGCTGCGGTCGACAAATGGGTCAAGGCCGGCACGTCGGTGACCTACCTGCTCGTGACGAGGGGCGAGGCCGGCATCGACACGATGGCTCCGGACGAGGCGGGTCCGGTGCGTGAGCAGGAGGAGCGGGACGGCGCCGAGGAGGTCGGCGTGACGGTGGTCGAGTTCCTCGATGACTTCCGCGACGGCGTCGTCGAGTATGGGATCTCCCTGCGCCGTGCGATCGCCCGCGAGATCCGGATCCGCCGGCCTGACCTCATCATCGCGACGAACTTCGCCCCCTACTTCCCCGGCGGCTTTGCCAACCAGGCCGACCACCGCGCGGTGGGTCTCGCCACCCTGGATGCGAGGGCCGATGCGGGCAACCGCTGGATCTACCCTGGGCTCGGCGACGAGGGTCTCGAGCCGTGGCAGGCCCGGCACCTGCTCGTCGCCGCCGACCCGGAACCCACCCACTTCGTGGACGTCTCCGGGCACTTCGAGGCCGCAGTCGCCTCCTTGTCCGCCCATGACCGCTACCTCGAGGCATTGGGACCCGACTACCCGAAGCCGCGGGACCTGCTCCAGCAGATCCTGGGTGGACCGGCCGAGCTGCTCGGCGTGGAGCACGCCCTGACGGGCCGGCTCATCAGCTGACCCGCAGGTCCGGGCCGCTGGTTCGGCGACGGCGGCGCCGCCACCGAAGCACGGTGCGGACCAGCACGATGAGGACGATCGCGAGCATGATGAGCGCCGCGATGACGAGGACCGGCACGAGGATCGCGATGAGGCTGAGACCGAGCGACGCTGAGTCCTCGGCAGTCGAGACGACGGGGGTGCCCATGCCCAGGGTCCCGGCGTCGACGGCGGGCCGGACGGTCAGCTTGCCGGCATGGACGAGTCCGGAGACGACGACGCCGAGCACCACCCCGACCCACGGGTTGTCGGCCATCCAGGTCGACTGGTCGGCCTTCCCGGCGGCGGAGGTCGCGGCGACCATCAGCCCACCCATGCTGGGTCGGATGAAGGTCTGCACGGCATCGTTGATCGTGTCGACGGCGGGGATCTTGTCGAGGACGATCTCGGCCAGCAGGAGCACCGAGCCGATGCCGATCGCCCAGCCGCTCTCGATCCACGTCAGGCTGGTCGGCAGGGTGATGACGTCGGTGAACCGTGCGGCGAGGGCCACGACGAGGAACGGGATGTAGGCGTTCAGCCCTGCTGCGGCGGACAGGCCCATCCCGGTCAGGGCTTCGATCAACGGTGACCTCCCTGGGGTCCTTGGGTCCCTGGGGTCCCAGGGCGAGCGGGTGTCGGAACTCAGCCCAGCGGCATACGGAATGGTGTCACGTGCCGAGGACCGCGCGGTACACGTCGAGGGTGCGGTCGCCGATGGACGCCCACGAGAACGACTCGAGGGCGCGGCGGCGTCCGGCGAGCCCCCGCTGCCGAGCCCGGTCGGGGTCAGACACAGCGTCGGCCAGCGCGGCGGCGAGGTCGGAGACGAACACGTCCGGGTCGACGGGTGTGCCGGTGCCGTCCCGGACCTGCTCGATGGGCACGAGCCAGCCGGTCTCGCCATCGACGACGACCTCAGGAATGCCGCCCGTCGCTGTAGCCACGACGGGCAGCTCACAGGCCATCGCCTCGAGGTTGACGATCCCGAGCGGCTCATAGACCGACGGACAGGCGAAGGCCGTGCCGTGCGAGAGCAGGGCGATGACCTCCGCGCGAGGGAGCATCTCGGCGATCCACACGACGCCCTCGCGCTGCGCCCGCAGGCTCTCCATGAGTCCCTCGACCTCGCCCATGATCTCGGGCGTGTCGGGCGCCCCGGCGCAAAGGACGAGCTGGACCTCGGGCGGTAGTTCGGCGCAGGCACGCAGGAGGTAGGGCAGGCCCTTCTGCCGGGTGATCCGGCCGACGAAGACGACCGACGGCCGATCCGGGTCGACGCCGTGGCGCTCGACGAGGGCCCGTGCCTCCGCTGTCCGGTCCGCCTGCCAGAGCTGCGAGTCGATGCCGTTGTGCACGACATGAACGCGGCCCGGGTCCAGTGACGGGTAGCTGTTGAGGATGTCCTCGCGCATGCCGGCGCTGACGGCCACGACGGCCGCAGCCGCCTCGTAGGCGGTGCGCTCAGCCCAGGAGGAGACACGGTAACCGCCGCCGAGCTGCTCGGCCTTCCACGGACGCAGCGGCTCGAGCGAGTGGGCCGTCACGACGTGCGGCATGCCGCCGAGGAGCGAGGCGAGATGGCCCGCGAGGTTGGCGTACCACGTGTGCGAGTGGACCAGGTGAGCCCCGACACAGTCACTGGCTATCGCCAGGTCGACGCCGAGCGTCTGGATCGCGGCGTTGGCGTCGGCAAGCTCGGTCAGGTCGCCGTAGGCCTGTGTCCCCGGCTCGTCACGGGGCGCCCCGAAGCACCGGACCTGCACGTCGAGGTCGCCCCGGGCTCGGAGAGCTCGCACGAGCTCGGCCACGTGGACGCCCGCTCCCCCGTAGATCGCCGGTGGGTACTCCTTGCTCAGGATGTCGACGCGCACGGGTCGAGCGTAGCCGCGAACGCGGTGATACCCGGCTGAAACGGGCCTCCCCTGCCGAGCCAGCCCAGCGGCATACGGAATCCCATGGCGCGCAATGGTTGCGACGCGCCCGGTCCGGAGAAGCCTCCCCCGACGCGGCGTTCCCGCCTAGGGTGTGGACATGGCGCGACGAAGCCCGTACTCGAACCGCAAGGTGCTCGCCATCGTCCTGGCCGGAGGTGAGGGCAAGCGGCTCATGCCGCTCACCGCCGACCGAGCCAAGCCAGCGGTCCCGTTCGCGGGCATCTATCGCCTCATCGACTTCGCCCTGTCCAACGTCGTCAACTCCGGCTTCCTCCAGGTCGTCGTCCTGACGCAGTACAAATCGCACAGCCTCGACGCGCACGTCACGAAGACGTGGCGCATGTCCACCCTCCTGGGCAACTACGTCACGACCGTGCCGGCCCAGCAACGCGTCGACAAGAACTGGTTCCTCGGTAGCGCGGACGCGATCTACCAGAGCCTCAACCTCATCGACGACGCCAAGCCGGAGATCGTCGTCGTTGTCGGCGCGGACCACGTCTATCGCATGGACTTCAGCGACATGGTCGAGCGGCACCTCGAGTCGGGTGCCGGGTGCACCGTCGCTGCGATTCGGCAGCCGATCTCCCTGGCCGACCAGTTCGGGGTCATCGAGGTGGACGACAGCGACCCGACCAAGATCGCCGCGTTCCTCGAGAAGCCCACGGAGACGAAGGGACTGCCGGACAGCCCCCACGAGATCCTCGCGTCGATGGGCAACTACGTCTTCACGACCGATGCGCTGATCGATGCGGTGACGCGCGACCGCGACAACGACGAGAGCAAGCACGACATGGGCGGCAACATCGTGCCCGACTTCGTGTCTCGCGGTGACGCCGCGGTCTACGACTTCAAGGACACGCCCGTGCCCGGGGCGACGGACCGCGACAGAGGCTACTGGCGCGACGTCGGCACCATCGACTCCTACTACGACGCGCACATGGATCTCGTGTCGATCCACCCGGTCTTCAACCTGTACAACTACGAGTGGCCGATCTACACGCAGCACCAGCCCTATCCCCCGGCGAAGTTCGTCCACGGCAGTGGCGACCGCATCGGTGAGGCCCTCAACTCGGCCGTGTCCCCCGGGGTCGTCGTGTCCGGCGCCCACATCTATGCGTCGGTGCTGTCGCCGCTGGTCCACGTCCACTCGTACGCGAGTGTCCAGGGCTCGGTCATCCTCGACGGCGTGCACGTGCACCGCCACGCCCAGATCCGACGCGCGATCATCGACAAGAACGTCGTGGTGCCAGAGGGCGCGCAGATCGGCCTCGACCACGAGCACGACGTGGCCCGCGGCTTCCACGTCACCGACACCGGGATCGTCGTCATCGGCAAGGGCCAGACCGTCGTCCGGTGAGCGAACCCGACTCGAACGCAAGGACTGTCGCCGCCTACGAGGCTCAGGCTGACCGCTACCGAGAGCAGACGCAGGGGTTGCCCAAGGACGACTGGCTCGATCGGCTCACTTCGAATGCGCCTCCGGGCCGGATCCTCGAGATCGGTGGCGCGCACGGCCGCGGCGCCACCGCGCTCGAGCGGCGTCGGCGCACCGTGCACCGGACCGACGCCGCGCTCGCCTTCGTCGAGATGCAACGGGCGCAGGGCCACGCGGCAGACGTCTTCGACGTCCTCACCGACGAGATCAAGGGGCCGTATGCCGCTGTGCTGGCGAACGCTGTCCTCCTCCACTTCCAGCCCGACGAGCTCCGCCGTGTCCTGGCGAAGATCCGCGGAGCACTCCTGCCCGATGGGCTGCTGGCCTTCAGCGTCAAGATGGGCGACGGATCGGAGTGGAGCTCGCACAAGCTCGGCGTACCGCGCTTTTTCCAGTACTGGCAGCCGGAGCCGCTCCGAGATCTTGTCGGTGAGTGTGGCTTCGACGTCGTCGCGCTCGAGGTGGACCCGGGCACACCGTGGGACTGGATCCGCGTCCTGGCCCGGCCCGCGCCTGGAGGGCTCGGTGACGCGGCGGTGGAGCTGCTCGGGCAGCTCGTCGCCATCGACTCCGTCAATCCGGGGCTCGCCGACGGGGCGCGCGGGGAGGCGGCGATCGTCGAGCACCTGCGGCTGCGCGTCGAGCAGGCCGGGTTCTCGACGCTGGTCGTGACACCGGATGGCCATCAGGACAGACCGAGCCTGCTCGCCTGGTACACGGGTTCGGCGCCCGGCCCCTGTCTCCTGCTCAACGGGCACGTCGACACCGTCGGGGTCGCGGGGATGGCCGAGCCGTTCCGCCCGCGGATCGACGGTGACCGTCTCTTCGGCCGCGGCGCGGCGGACATGAAGGGCGGGGTGGCCGGGCTCGTCATCGCCGCCGAGGAGCTCGCACAGCGTGGGCGCGGGTCCGTCGTGCTCGCGCTCGTGGCGGACGAGGAGGACCGGAGTCTCGGCACCGAGACGGTGCTCGC
The DNA here is from genome assembly GCA_963826445.1 of uncultured Actinomycetota bacterium. Classification (GTDB taxonomy): domain Bacteria; phylum Actinomycetota; class Actinomycetes; order Actinomycetales; family Dermatophilaceae; genus Intrasporangium. The sequence continues at coordinate 44,364 of CAWGXD010000023.1, read as the reverse complement.
ACACCTGGGGATCACCGGTCTCCGGCTTGACCTGGCGCTCGTCGCCGAGCCCAGCCACCTCGACCTCACCGTGAGCCTCCGGGGCTTCTCCGTCGTTGAGGTCGAGTTCGCGGGACGCGCTGCGCACACATCCCAACCGGACGAGGGGGTCGACGCGGTGGCGCAGCTGGGACGTTTCCTGGGCGCCGTCGCGGCCGCACGGGAGCCGATCCGGGCCCGCGGTGGTGAGCTCCTCGTCAGCGTGGTCCGGGGTGGCGGTGCGCCCTTCACCGTCGCGGACCAGGCTTCGGCGACCGTCGAGCGCCGGACCGCTCCGGGAGAGTCGTCGGCGGGGGCCCTGCAGGAGGTCGAGGTGCTCCTGGCCCGGATGCGCGACGAGGACCCCACGGTCACGGGCACCGCGCGGCTGGTCGTCGCCCGGGAGTCGTGGCAGCTGCAGCAGGCGGGGCCGGCGCGGACCTTCGCGACCATCCTCGACGAACGACTCACCACGGTCCCCGGCCGGATAGGCGCACACTTCGCGGCGCCCTACTGGATGGAGGCCCCGCTCTTCGAGGAGGTCGGGATCCCGGCTCTCGTCTGCGGTCCGGCAGGTGGCGGGCTGCACTCGGTCGACGAGTGGGTCGACCTGCGCCAGGTGCGCGCCTTCCCCGAGGCCATCGTCACCGCCGTTGAGTCCCTGGCGGAGGGGTTCGATGCCGACTGATCCGCGGGGGCTGCGTGGCGACGCACCCCTCCTCGACGCCTGGCTGCGCTTCCACGAGCAGCCGCCCGCCCCCTTCACGATTCCCGGGCACAAGCACCGGACCGACCTCGTCGGTGACGTCGTCGCCGGAGACGTCCCGCTCTACGGCGGCCTCGACACGGTGAAGCTGACGGGCGGCGTCCTCGCCGACGCGGAGGCGCGAGCCGCTGTCCTGTGGGGTGCCGATGTGTGCCGCTTCTCGGTCGGCGGATCCACCCACGCGAACCAGGCGCTCGCACTGGCCATCGGGTCGGAGGGCGACCGGGTCCTCGTCGGGCGCACGCTCCACCGTTCGGTGCTCCTCGGTCTCGTCCTAGCCGGGCTCGAGCCGGTCTGGCTCCGGCCGGACCTCGACGCAGCGACCGGCCTTCCCCTCGGTGTGAGTCCTGCCGCGGTGGAGGACGGCTTCCGCCAAGCACCGGACGCGGTCGCCGTCCTCGTCGGCGACCCGGCCTACGTCGGGACGGTCGGCGACGTCGCGGGGCTGGCCGAGGTGGCGCACCGACACGGCAGGCCGCTCATCGTCGACGCCGCGTGGGCGGCCCACTTCGGCTTCCATCCGGCGCTCCCTCAGCACGCGCTCGCCGTCGGCGCCGACGCGCTCGTGACGTCGGCGCACAAGACGCTGCCAGCGTGGTCGCAGGCCGCCTACCTGCTGGCGCGGACTGACCGGATCGACCCGGCGCGGCTCGAGGCGGCGGTCGAGGCAACCCATACGACGAGCCCGGCCGGTGCCATCCTGGCCAGCGCCGACGCGGCACGGGCCCTGCTCGCCCGGGACGGTGTCCAGCTGCTCGGCGCACTCGTCGACCGCGTGGCCCGCGCCCGGGCCAGCCTCTCGGACATCCCGGGCCTCATGGTCCTCGACGGGCCGCACGTCGATCCCGCCAAGCTGACGCTCGTCCTGGGCGGGACGGGAGCGGATGGCATCCGGGTTGAGCGGGACCTCATCGCGGAGGGCCTCCCGGTGGAGATGGCCGACCGCGACACGATCGTCGCGCTCGTTACCGTGGCCGACGACGACGTGAGCGTCGGCCGGCTCGGCGACGCCCTTGCCACGGCTCTGGAACGCCACCGTGGCGAGCCGCGGCCGGTCGTCCCTGCTGCCGCCTGGAACGTCGACCCGATCGTCGTCACGACGCCCCGCACGGCGTTCTTCGCACCGCACGAGTCGGTCCGCACCGAGGCTGCGATCGGACGAACCTGTGCCGAACTCGTCGCCCCCTACCCGCCCGGAGTCCCGGTCCTGGCGCCCGGTGAGCAGGTCACGGCAGCAGCGGTGGAAGCCCTGAGAACAGCCCACAGGCACGGAACTCGCATCGCCTACGCCGCCGACCCCTCCCTCGCGACCCTTCGCGTGCTCCGCTCCGACCGCGGCCGGGCACCCGAGCCAGCCCAGCGGCATACGGCCTCATCCGCGGAGGAAGTATGAGCGAGACGACACCGATCAGCGCAACGGACCCAAGGCCGGCGCGGGTCGCCTTCCAGATCCCGCCGCAGCATGCCACGTGGGCGCAGATCCGTTCTCTCGCAGTGACACTCGAGGAACTGGGTGCCGACATCCTCTTCACCTGGGACCACTTCTTCCCGCTGAGTGGTGACCGGGACGGAGCCCACTTCGAGGCATGGACGGTTCTCGCCGCGTGGGCGGAGGTCACCGAGCGGGTCGAGATCGGTTGCCTCGTCACGGGCAACTCCTACCGCAACCCCAACCTGCTCGCCGACCTGGCACGGACCGTGGACCACGTGAGCGGTGGGCGACTCATCCTCGGGATCGGATCGGGGTGGGCACAACGGGACTACGACGACTACGGCTACGCGTTCGGGACCGCGGGGAGCCGCCTCGACGACCTCGCCAGGGACCTGCCCGTCATCCGTCGGCGGTGGGAACGGCTCAACCCGAAGCCGACGCGCGCCATCCCGATCCTCATCGGCGGCGGAGGTGAGCGGAAGACCCTGCGCATCGTGGCCGAGCACGCCACGATCTGGCACGGCTTCGGCGACGACCACGTCATCGCCCACAAGCACCGGGTGCTCGACGAGTGGTGCCGGCGTCGTGGGCGCGACCCCCTGGAGATCGAGCGGTCCGCCGGCGTCGCCTTCGTGCCCGGTCGCAACCCGGACCAGCGCGCGGACTATGCCGGCAACGCGCAGCGGCTGTACGACGTGGGCACGCGCCTGTTCACCGCCAGCCTGTCCGCGGCCCACCCGGACCTTGGACGGGCCCGGGACCTGTTGCGGTGGCGGGACGAGACCAACGCGGTGTGATCGGTCGCATGCCGGATCGATGCATCGCCCAGGAGCCCGGCTGGCTAGCCTTTCGACCGTGACGAGCGAGCACGTCCAGACCCTGAGCCTGACGCTGACCGGCGAGGACCGACCCGGTGTGACCAGCACCATCCTGCGAGCCATCAGCGGGGCCGGTGCCGAAGTGCTCGACATCCAGCAGGTCGCCGTGCACGGACACCTCACCCTGGCCCTGCTCCTCGATCCCGGCGACCACTCCGACGAGCTGCGCGATGCCGCTGCGGTGGCGGCGCATCGGCTCGGGCTCTCGCTCACCGTGCTCGACGGCAGCGGGGACAACGCACGGCCGCGGCAGGGCCGCGCCGCTGTCGTCGTGCTCGGCGCGCCCCTGCTCGCCGACGCCGTGGGCCTTGTCACGGCGCGGATCGCCGACCACGGGGCGAACATCGACCGGATCCGGCGGCTGTCGCGCTACCCCGTGACGACCGTCGAGTTCGACATCAGCGGCGCCTTCGTGCCCGCGCTGCGCAACGAGCTGGCCCTCGTCGCAGCGTCGTCGGGGATCGACATCGCGGTCGCTCCGGGTGGGCTGGCGCGCCGCGGACGCCGCCTCGTGGTCCTCGACGTCGACTCGACGCTGATCCAGCAGGAGGTCATCGAGATGCTCGCCGCCCACTGCGGCCGCGAGGAGGAAGTGGCCGCCGTGACGGCTCGCGCCATGGCCGGCGAGCTCGACTTCGAGCAGTCGCTCCGGGCTCGGGTGGCCACCCTGGCGGGCCTTCCTGAGTCGGTGCTCGCCGAGGTGCGCCGGGACATCGTCCTGACGCCGGGTGCCCGCACCCTTGTCCGAACCCTCAAGCGCCTCGGATTCACGGTCGGCCTCGTCAGCGGTGGCTTCATCGAGATCGTCGGCGGCCTGGCGGCCGAGCTCGGCATCCAGCATGCGCGTGCCAACCGGCTCGAGCTCCGCGACGGCGTCCTGACCGGTGGCCTCGTGGGCGAGGTCGTCGACCGCGCCGGCAAGGCGGCCGCCCTGCGCGAGTTCGCGGCGTTGGAAGGCCTGCCGCTGAGCCGGACCGTGGCCATCGGCGATGGCGCGAACGACCTCGACATGCTCCACACCGCCGGCCTGGGCGTCGCCTTCAACGCCAAGCCGCTCGTCCGCGAGCAGGCGCACACGAGCGTCAACGTGCCGTATCTCGACTCGGTGCTCTACCTGCTCGGCATCACGCGCGAGGACATCGAGGAGGCGGACCAGAGCGACGGCATCCCGACTTCCTGAGTCGATGTGATCCATCGGGTCATGGCTCGATCGATCACATCGAACGGGTTGCCGTGGCGTGGATCCCCTATTGCCCCATGGCGTGGACGCCGCCGTCGACGTGGACGATCTCGCCCGTCGTCGCGGGGAACCAGTCAGAGAGCAGCGCGGCGCACGCCTGCGCCGCCGGCACCGGGTCGTTGACGTCCCAGCCGAGGGGCGCCCGCTCGTCCCACACCTGCTCGAACTGCTCGAAACCCGGAATCGACTTGGCCGCCGTGGTGCGGATCGGCCCGGCAGCCACGAGGTTGCACCGGACGCCCTTGGAGCCGAGGTCACGGGCCAGGTAGCGGTTCGTCGACTCGAACGCAGCCTTCGCCACGCCCATCCAGTCGTACACCGGCCACGCGAACTTCGCGTCGAAGGTCAGGCCTACGACGCTGCCGCCGTCCGCCATGAGCGGGAGCGCCGCCACCGCCAGCGACTTGAGGCTGTAGGCCGAGATCTGCAGCGCCGTGGACACGTCCTCCCACGAGCCCTCCAAGAAGTTGAAGGCCCCCTGGGGCGCGAACCCGATGGAGTGCAGCACCCCGTCGAGGCGGTCGATGTGCTCGCGGAGTCGATCGGCCAGCGAGTCGAGGTCGCCCTGGTTCGCGACGTCGAGCTCGATCACCTCGGGCGTCGTGGGCAGCCGCTTGGCGATGGTCTGGGTGATCTTCATCGTCCGTCCGAAGGAGGTCAGGACGACCTCGGCGCCCTGCTCCTGGGCAATCTTGGCGACGTGGAACGCGATGGAGCTGTCCATCAGGACTCCGGTGACGAGGAGCTTCTTGCCTTCGAGGATTCCCATGTCTTCTCGTGACTTTCTCGTGTGGGAGGCGGCGTGCGTGCGGAAGTGAGCTGAGCGGCATACGACAAAACGCTTGTGCCGTATGCCGCTGGGCTGGGTCAGTGCCCCATGCCGAGTCCTCCGTCGACGGGGATCACGGCGCCGGTGATGTAGGCGGCGGCGTCGCTGGCGACGAAACGGACGACGGACGCGACCTCCTCGGGCGTGGCGAAGCGGCCGGCGGGGATGCTCGCGAGGTAGGCCTTCCGCTGTTCCTCCGGCAGGACGGCGGTCATGTCGGTGTCGATGAAGCCGGGGGCGACGACGTTGGCCGTGATGCCGCGACCGCCGAGCTCGCGGGAGATCGAGCGGGCCAGGCCGACGAGGCCCGACTTGGAGGCCGCGTAGTTCGTCTGGCCGGGTGACCCGTAGAGGCCCACCACGCTCGAGATGAGGACGATCCGGCCCCGACGCTTGCGGATCATTCCCGTGGCGGCGCGGCGGGCGCAGCGGAAGGCACCCGCGAGGTTGGTGTCGATGACGGTGTCGAAGTCCTCGTCGCTCATCCGCATGAGGAGGCGTGTCGCGGGTGACGCCGGCGTTGGCCACGAGCACCTCCACCGGGCCGCCGAAGATCTCCTCGGCCTCGGTGAAGGCCTCGTCGACAGAGGCGGAGTCGGTCACCTCGCAGCGTGACGCCCCTGCAGGCCCTCTGGGGCTCCCCGGACCGGTGCGTGATGACGACGTTGTCGCCGGCGTCCGGGAAGGCACGGGCGATGGCCAGGCCGATCCCTCGGTTGCCTCCGGTCACGAGCACGTTGCGCGGCTCGTGTCTGCCACCTGGTCTCTCCTCACCTGCTCGACGGTCATGCCGCGGCCGCTCCCGGCTCGTGCCGTCGCCCGAACCTAGTGGACTACCGATGGGTACGCCGGCGCTCGGGGGGCATTATCGCTGACAGGTGGCTCATGCTGGACGACTGGCAGAGCAAGCAGGCCCGTGGTGCACACCGTCACCTCGGCGCAGACCTCGCCCGCGGACGACCAGGCCCAGCGCATCCGCCGGTACCTGACGATGATGGGCATCCGCGTCGCGTGCTTCGGCCTCGTCTTCGTCACTCCACGGCTGGCTGCGCTGGGTGGCCGTCATCGGCGGCCGTGCTGCTGCCGTACTTCGCCGTCGTCACGGCCAACGCCGTGCGACCGAGCCAGTCCGGCTCGATTCAGCCGGTGACTCCCCAGCCGGACAACAACCGGCTCGAGCAGTGACGGCGCCGCTCCCCCGTCTGGTTCCGGGGACCGAGGACCACGTGTGCAGCGCGAAGGGCTGTCGCGCCGTTGCGGGACACGCCGTCGTCTGGCGCAACCCGAAGCTGCACGTGGAAGGGCGGCGCAAGGTCTGGCTTGCCTGCGACGACCATCAGCAGTCGCTCGCGGAGTTCGTCGGCCTGCGTGGCTTCCTCATCGAGGTGATCCCCGTGGGCGCACTGACGGACGCGGACGGCTGACGCGCTGGCCGTTGCTCAGCCGCCGATCGCCGACATGGGACGGTCCGGCTGGACGAAGTCCGGCGCGCCGATCCCGTGCCCACGCCGCTTGCGCCACATCTCGCCGCGCATGAGGTCGAGCAGCTCGTCGTCGGAGGCGCCGTCGCGCATCGGGGTGCGCAGGTCCGTCTCCGTGCGGGAGAAGAGGCAGTTGCGCACCTGGCCGTCGGCGGTCAGTCGGGTCCGGTCGCAGGCCGCACAGAAGGGAGCGGTCACGCTGGCAATGATGCCCACGGTCTCCGGACCGCCGTCCACGAGGAAACGCTCGGCCGGGGCGCTGCCCCGCTCCTCCGCGGGCAACGCGGTCAGGGTGAAGCGCTCGGACAGCCCTCGCTCGGATCTCGTCCGCGGTCACCATGTCGCGGCGGTCCCACGCGTGCTGGGCATCGAGCGGCATCTGCTCGATGAAGCGCAGCTCGTAGCCACGGTCCAGGCACCACTGCAGCACGTCCGCCACGGTGTCGTCGTTGACGCCGCGCATGGCGACGGCGTTGACCTTGACCGGGGTCGAGGCCGGCATCCGCCGCAGCCTTGAGGCCGAGCTCGACGTCGGCGATCCGGTCCCGTCTCGTGAGTCTCGTGAAGGTCTCTGAGTCGATCGTGTCGAGGCTGACGTTGACCCGGTCCAGGCCGGCGGTGGCCAGGCCCTGGGCGACGCGCTCGAGGCTCGACCCCGTTCGTGGTCATCGCGATCCGCGGGCGCGGCTCGAGCGCGGCGATGCCGGCCACGAGCTCGACGAGGGACCTGCGCAACAGGGGTTCCCCGCCGGTCAGACGCACCTGCGTGACACCGTCGCGGACGAAGAGCCCGATGAGCCGCAGCATCTCCTCGTCGGTCAGCATCTCCGCCTTCGGCATCCAGGGCAGACCCTCGGCGGGCATGCAGTAGGTGCAGCGCAGGTTGCAGCGGTCGGTCACCGAGACGCGTAGGTCACGGGCCACCCGACCGAACTGGTCCCGCAGACCGGTCTGCCCAGCCGGCCTGCTGATCGCGTCGGGGGGCCGGACAATGGGATCCGGAAGGCGCGTCATAACCTCCACTCTAGGCCGGGTAGCGTCGTGGTGTGCTCCGGCTCTGGCTCACTCCGCGATGGCTGCTCATGACCGTGGTCGCCATCCTCTTCGGTGTGGCGTGCTGGATGCTCGGCTCGTGGCAGTGGGGTCGTCACGTCGAGCAACGCACCAAGGTCATGGCCATCGAACAGAACTACGAAGCTACTCCGGTGCCAATCGCGGCTGTCCTGGGCCATCTCGTCGGGACCGATGGGAGCGGGGCCGGGTTGACCGCCGAGGAGCAGTGGAGCCGGGTGACGCTGCGCGGCTCCTATCGACCGGGTCCTGACCTCATGGTTCGCAACCGTACCCAGGACCAGACGGTCGGCTTTGAGGTCCTCACACCGTTCACCGCGGACGGGCTGACCATCCTCGTCGATCGGGGATGGGTGCCCAATGCCCGCGAGGCCGAGACGCACCCCATCGGCTGACCCACCCCCCTCGGGTCAGGTCGAGGTGGTCGGCTGGCTCCGGACCGGTGAGCCCGACCTCGGCCGCGACCTACCTGCCCCCCAGCTGGCGAGCATCAGCATCTCGGACGCGCGGGCGCGTGTCCCCGACCTGAGCGATGTGGACGCCTACGTCGTGCTCGGCTCCCAGACGCCGAGCGCATCAGCGGGTGGGCACCCCGTGGCGCCGCTGCCCCGCCCTGACGAGGGGCTCGGCCCTCACCAGGCCTACGCCATCCAGTGGTGGCTGACGATGCCGGCAGGCCTCGTCTTCGTGTGGTTCGCGATCCGGCGACAGACGGTCCAGTCGGGCGAGAGGCTCGCGGGAGGAGGCCACCGCGAAGCCGAAGAAGGTGCGGATCTGGGATGAGGAGGACGCCTGACACGCCCCGGGTCGACGACACCAGCCGGGCGATCCCCCCGGCTCAGGTGACCTCACCGTCCCGCGCCGCCAAGACCTGCTCTGCGGAGGATGTCCGCGTGTCCGCAATGCTGCGCCAGCTCACGGATCATGTGGAGGTAGACCCACCGGAGCGGCAGCGGTCCGCGGCGGTTTCCCGTGACGATGTCGTCCAGCCCCAGCGCGGCGGCCGCTTCGCGGGAGGCGGCACACGCGCGCTGGTGCGAGGCCCTAATGCTTCCGATCGTGTCCTCCGGGTCGAGGAGGAACGACTCGTCCGGACTCGCCGGAATGCCGATCTCCGATCGGGACCGCTTGGTGATCGCCTCGTCGAACCACACCCCCTCGACGAAGGTCGCGTGCTTGAGCAATCCGAGCAGCGTCGTCCTCGATGGGACGAGCGAGCGGCGGGCCTCGCCCTCGGTCAGTCCGTCCAAACACGCGTTGAGGGCTGCGCGGTGGTCATCGAGGAACATCTCGAGCTGCGCCCGGATGGGCGCGTGGAACGCCTTCGGTGTCAGGCTGCGCGGGTCGTTTGCCACGTGCGGAGCATAGACAACCCGGCCGATCAGGAAAGCGGGGGCGCTGCGGGTAGCCGGACCGGCTCAGCTCCGACCGGCTCCGCTCCGAAGGGTGCTGCAGAGAGGCTGGCGGTAGGTCGAGGCGAGTCTGCGAACTGCGTTGCGTGGAGCTCGCGCGTAGAGGCCCCTCGGCGGCGAGCAGCTCGACGTGCCGACCGGTCTCGACGATGCGGCCGTGGTCGAGCACGACGATGAGGTCGGCCTGGCGGATCGTCGAGAGTCGGTGGGCGATGACGATCGACGTCCGACCGGTCGAGCGCGGCGTCGAGAGCGCGCTGCACGGCCACCTCGGACTCGGAGTCGAGGTGCGCGGTCGCCTCGTCGAGGACGACGACGTCGGGCGCCTTGAGCAGTAGGCGGGCGATGGCGAGGCGCTGCTTCTCGCCGCCACTGAGCCGGTGGCCGCGGTCGCCGACGACGGTGTCGAGTCCCTCGGGCAGATCGTCGATGAGCTCGCTGATCTGGGCCGCCCGCAGCGCCGCGCTCGATCTCGCTCTTCCGTGGCGTCGGGGCGGGCGTAGAGCAGGTTGGCCCGGATCGTGTCGTGGAAGAGGTGCGCCTCCTGCGTCACGACGCCGACGCCGGTCACGCAGCGACGGAGCGTCACGTCGCGCAGGTCGACTCCACCGATGCGCACGGCCCCGGACGTCGGGTCATAGAGGCGCGACACGAGCGAGGTCGAGCGTCGTCTTGCCGGCACCGGAGGGCCCGACGAGGGCGACGAGCTGGCCCGGCTGGCACGGCGACGGTCACGTCGTGCAGCACCTCCCCGCCTGCCGCGACGATCGCCGCGAGGCGACCGCCTCGAGCGAGGCGAGCGACACCTCGTCGGCTGATGGGTAGCGGAAGGCCACGCCGTCGAGCTCGACACCGAACGGCCCGTCGGGCAACGGCGACGGCGCCCGGGCGCTCCTCGACGAGCGGCTCGAGGTCGAGCACCTCGAAGACGCGCTCGAACGAGATGAGTGCCGTCATGATGTCGACCCGCACGTTGGACAGTGACGTCAGCGGGCCCGTAGAGCCGGGCGAGCAGGGCGGCGAGGGCGAGCAGCGTGCCGACGGTGAGCGTCCCGTTGACCGCCATGACCCCGCCGAAGCCGTAGACCATGCGCCGTGGCCAGCGCCGCGACGAGGGTGAGGGCGGCCATGAACATCGATGCGGTTGAGCGCGATCTGCACGCCGATGTCGCGGACCCGGCCGGCCCGCTCGGCATACTCGGTCGTCCTCACGCGCCGGGTCGCCGAAGAGCTTGACGAGCAGGGCGCCGGCGACGTTGAAGCGCTCCGTCATCCGGGTGCCCATGTCGGCGTTGAGCGTCATCTGGCGGTGAGCGAGCTCGGCGAGCCGCTCGGCCCATGAGCTTGGCCGGGAAGAGGAAGAGCGGGACGAGCAGCAGCGAGCCGAGAGTCAGCTGCCACGACAGCGCGAGCATGGCGCCGACGACGAGCACGACCGACACGATGTTGCTGACGACGTTGGACAGGACCGAGGTGAAGGCCTGCTGGGCGCCGATGACGTCGTTGTTGAGGCGCGACACGAGCGAGCCCGTCTGGGCCCGGGTGAAGAAGGCGATGGGCTGGCGCAGCACGTGGGCGAAGACCTGGGTGCGCAGGTCGTTGATGAGTCCCTCGCCGATGCGCGAGGAGTACCACCGCGAGACGACGGTGAGCACGCGCGTCGAGCAGCGGCGATCACCGCGACGATCAGGGAGAGACGGACGACGACGCTGGAGTCCTTGGGGATGACGCCGTCGTCGACGAGGCTCTTGAGCAGGAGCGGGACCGTGACGACGAGCACCGAGTCGACGACGACGACGACGAGGAAGGCGATGATCGCGCGAGCGGTAGGGCGCCGCATACGACAGGACCCGGCGGCGGGTGCCCGGCGCGAGGCGCCGCTCCGTGACACGACGAGTCGCGCGACAGCGACCGCATCGTCATCCACGGCTGCATGCCCACGGCGGGCCCTCCTTCGTCCTCCGATCAAACCGCGATGCCGGGGACAACGATTCCCGCAGGTTGCCGCTCAGGCCGCCACGAGCACGGGGCGCACGGGCCGGAGGACGCCCCATCCCGACACCGAAGCCGGCTGCACGAGCTCGACCCGCAGCACCCGCAAGCACTCGAGACATGACCAGGCGTGAAGCGGGTCAGGCCAAGGCGTGAGGTCGTCACCCCCGCAGTAGGGGCAGGTGAGGCGATGTGTCGGCATGCGTCCCAGTGTCATCAGCGGGCCTTGTGAATACAATAACCATCCATTATATGGATGATCACATGTTCTTATATCACTTGCGCCGTCACGATGCGGTCCATGCAGCCCGACGCCTAGGCCAGCGAGATGAGGTCCTTGTAGTCCGGTCCCCAGAGGTCCTCCACGCCGTCGGGCAGCAGCAGGATGCGCTCCGGCTCGAGGGCATCGACCGCACCCTCGTCGTGCGTCACGAGGACGACGGCCCCCTCGTAGGTCGACAGGGCGCCCGAGAATCTCTGCGCGCGACGCCGGGTCGAGGTTGTTGGTCGGCTCGTCGAGCAGCAGCACGTTGGCGGACGAGACGACCAGGAGGGCCAGCGAGAGCCGCGTCTTCTCCCCGCCGGAGAGCACGCTCGCCGGCTTCTCGACGTCGTCGCCGGAGAAGAGGAAGGAGCCGAGCACCTTGCGCACGTCGGTCTCCCCCAGCTGTGGCGCCGCCGACTTCATGTTCTCGAGGACGGTGCGGTCGACGTCGAGGTTCTCGTGCTCCTGGGCGTAGTAGCCGAGCTTGAGCCCGTGCCCGGGCTCCACCTCCCCCGTGTCGGGGTCGTCGATCGCCGGCGAGCATCCGCAGCAGGGTCGTCTTGCCGGCACCGTTGAGGCCGAGCACTACGACCTTGCTGCCCCGGTCGATGGCCAGGTCGACGTCGGTGAAGACCTCGAGCGAGCCGTAGGACCGCGACAGGCCGGACGCACGGAGCGGCGTCTTGCCACAGGGCGCCGGCTTCGGGAAGCGCAGCTTGGCCACCTTGTCCTGGGCCCGCTCCCCCTCGACCCCGGCGAGGAGCCGCTCGGCCCGCTTGGCCATGTTCTGGGCCGCGGTCGCCTTGGTCGCCTTGGCCCGCATCTTGTCCGCCTGGGCGAGCAGGGCGCTCGCCTTCTTCTGCGCATTGGCGAGCTCGCGCTTGCGGCGGCGCTCGTCGGTCTCGCGCTGTCTGGAGGTAGGTATTCCACCCCATGTTGTAGACGTCGAGCGCGGACCGGTTGGCGTCGAGGTGATAGACCTTGTTGACCACCTCATCGAGCATCTCGACGTCGTGGCTGATGACGATGAGCCCGCCCTTGTAGCCGCGCAGGTAATCGCGGAGCCACACGATGGAGTCGGCGTCGAGATGGTTGGTCGGCTCGTCGAGCAACAGGGTCTCATTGCCGGAGAACAGGATTCGCGACAACTCGACCCTTCGCCGCTGACCGCCGGAGAGCGTCCGCAGTGGCTGCGCCAGGATCCGCTCCTCGAGTCCGAGGGCGTCCGCGATGGCCGCCGCCTCAGACTCTGCGGCGTAGCCCCCCGCTGCCTCGAAGTCGACCTCGAGCCGCGTGTACTGCGCCATGGCCTTCTCGCGCACGCTGTCCTCGTCGCTCCCATCCGCTCCTCGGCACGCGCCCGGCGACGCACGATCTCGTCGAGACCACGGGCCGAGAGGATGCGGTCGCGGGCAAAGATCTCGAGGTTTCCGGTGCGCGGGTCCTGGGGTAGATAGCCGACTGCGCCCGTCCGTGTGACCGTCCCGGCGGCCGGCTGTCCCTCCCCCGCGAGCACCTTCGTCAACGTCGTCTTTCCAGCACCGTTGCGGCCCACGAGACCGATCCGGTCCCCCGCGTCGATGCGGAAGCTCGCGTCCTCGAGGAGCAGGCGCGCTCCCGCGCGCAGCTCGATCCCGGTGGCGACGATCACGGCGAATCCTTTCTGGTGCCGCAATGCGTCAGCGGCTTGGTCACCCCACCATTCTGCCAGCGTGCGGCGGGTGCTCTCGACGCGTTATCGCGTCGTACGCCGCACGGCAGGCAGCGCACGCACACGTCGTGGTGGCGTGCATCGTGCCCGCGTTGCGCTGGGTGCCGGGCGCATACCACCCTTCCCGTATGCCGCTGGGCGAGCTCCACGTCGGCAGCACCGTCGGTGCCGGGTCGGGTTCGCCGACGCCGTCGCGGCAGCATGCGCATGAGGAGTAGCCCCTGTTGCGAACGTCGTGCCAGTCCATCGGGTGGGGACACGACCGGCAGAGGTGGGCCAGGACGCTCATCGGACGCTCACGCGACACCCACGAGAGCTCACGGCGCGGACACCGGCATGAGCACGGAAAGACCGCCGTTGGCGCCACGTATCACCAGCGGCGAGATCGGCCCGTCGAGAACGAGTGACGGCACCCCCTCCACGCCGCTCAAGCGCCTCGAGCAGGAACTCGCCGTTGACGTGCACGATCGGCTCGTCGTCGGGGCCCGCCACCCGCACCGAACCGTCCCCGACGGCGAGTCCCACGGGCGTCCCCGCACCGCCGGTCAGCAGTTCCGACCGGGCGAGGCTGCTGGCGTCCGCTCCCGCATGGTTCCGGACCTCCTCGACGTCGAGGAAACGGCGATAGTCAGGGAACTCGCCTTCGACACAGGGCGACTGGATCAGGCGCCCACCCGATCGCGCGCGACAGACGTCGTCGGCGAGCTCGAGCCGCACGTCACCGCCCGCGGCGAGCTGCTACGACCTCCTCCAGCCAACGCGGCGGCAGCACCCAGCCGCGGTTCAGGCCCACGGCCCCACCCTCAGTTCGGGCCGCCGTCCGGCCCACCCCCAGCCGGTACCGGTCGGTCGCGACCAGGCGCAGCCCATCCGGCGCCACCTCGACCAGGACGCCCGCGAGCACCCCGAACGGCTCGTCCGGTGACTCCCACACCGCAAACCGGACCGCTCCCAGCGCTGCACCCAGAGCAGGCCCTGCGACCGTCACCGTGGCCGTCGCTCGGCCGGCCGTCTCGAGGGCCTCGAGCGCCCGGGCGATCTCGCGCCGCGCCTGCTGTAGGCCCTCCTCCAGCCGCGTCTCGTGGGCCACCACGACGTCCCGGGCGTCGGTGACCTGGCCCCGCGCCCTGAGATCGAGCACGAGGGAGAGCTCGCCCAGCGGCATACCGACTCGTCGCAGGTGCGCGACGACGCGGGCGTCTGACACCTGGCCGGGCGCGTAACGGCGGTAGCCCGACACGGCATCCACCTCGGCAGGGACGAGCACCCCCTGCCGGTCGTAGAAGCGCAGCGCGCTCGCCGACAACCCGCTGAGGCGGGCGAGTTCACCGATGGTCAGCAGATCCGTCACGCCCTCACCCTTGACCCTCAACTGGGTTGAAGGTCAAGCCGGGGGTGGCGCTCCGGTAGCGTGGCCCAGCGTGACCGCCCCCATCACCATCCGGGACATCAGCGTCGAGGAGCACCTGCGGTGGCTTCGTGAGCAGCCGTCCGCCAGCTTTCTGCAGACGCCCGCCTGGGGACAGGTGAAGACGGACTGGCGTGCCGAGTCCGTGGGTTGGTTCGAGGGCGACGTCATGGTGGGCGCAGCGCTTGTCCTGCACCGCAGCCTGCCCAGGATCCGCCGGTCGCTCGCCTACCTCCCGGAGGGGCCGTGCATCGACTGGGGCTCCCCCCGGCTGGTCGAGGTGCTCAAGGTCCTACGCGACCACCTCAAGGCCAAGGGCGCCTTCGCGCTGCGCCTTGGCCCGCCTGTGCCGACCCACCGATGGCACGCCGCCACGATCAAGGCAGCGATCGCCGACCCGACGACGAGGCGATACGACGAAGCCACACCTGACGTCGTCGAGCCGCTTGGCACCACCGTCGTCGCGACGCTGCGGCGCTTGGGGTTCAAGCACCTCGCGGCGGACGACGGCTTCCTTGCGGGGCAACCCGACTACGTCTTCCAGGTCCCGCTCGCGGGAAGGACCGAGGCGGAGCTCCTCTCGGGGATGAACCAGCTCTGGCGACGGAACATCAAGAAGACCGAGAGGAACGGCGTCGTGGTCCGCGTGGGCGACGCCTCCGACCTGACGACCTTCCACCGGCTGTACCTGGAGACGGCCGATCGCGACACCTTCACGCCTCGCGGTCTCGAGTACTTCGAGCGGATGTACCGCGTGATGTCGGCGGAGGACCCGGACCGGATCCGCGTCTACCTCGCCGAGCACGGCGATGACGTCCTCGCCGCGACGATCTGGATCCGGGTCGGGCAGCACGCGTGGTACTCGTACGGCGCCTCAACGGCGGCCAAGCGTGAACTGCAGGGGTCGACGGCCATCCAGTGGCGGATGATGCGGGACGCCCTCGCAGCCGGCGCGATGGTCTACGACCTGCGTGGCATCACGAACACTGTCTCCGAGGACAACCCCCACATCGGACTGATCCGGTTCAAGGTCGGCACGGGCGGCGAGGCGGTGCGCCTCGCCGGCGAGTGGGACCTGCCGCTCAACCGACTGCTCTACACCGCATTCTCGCTCTACCTGAAGGCGCGGTGACGCCATGAGCCTGACCCTTCACGTCGACGGTGCGAGGTGGCGCGCCTCCCACCATGCGGCGCTCGCGGCGAACCCGAGCCTCGTCCCCGTCATCAAGGGCAACGGCTATGGGTTCGGCCAGGACCTGCTCTGCGCAGAGGCGGGCCGCCTCGGCGTGTCGCTGATCGCGGTGGGGACGTACACGGAGGTTCCAGGGGCCCTCGCGACGTTTCCCGGAGACGTGCTGGTGATGGAGCCGTTCCGCGGATCGGTGGACTCCGCCCTTCCCGACCTCGGCAACCCCCGCCTCGTCCACACCATCACCGCGCGAGAGGACCTGGACGCGCTCCGTGCGGCCCACCCGGCGGCGCGCGTCGTGGTCGAGGGGCTCACCTCGATGAGCCGGTTCGGCGCCCCGGTCGAAAAGGTCGGCGACCTGATGGCGGCGGGGTACGGAGAGGGCGTCGCCCTGCACCTGCCGCTGGGCTCCGGCCACGTCGGCGAGATCAGCCGTTTCGTCGAGGCCGTTCGGCGGGATCCGTCCCTTCTTCGTGTCTCACACAACGGCGGACGAGGTGGCCGAGCTGCGCCGACGCTTCCCCGAGCACCGCTTCTCGGCCCGCGTGGGGACCGATCTGTGGCTCGCGGACCGCTCCGCCTACGAGGTGCGCGCGCACGTCCTCGACGTGCGGCCACTGGCACGGGGCGACCGCGTCGGCTACCGACAGCGTGCCCAGCCGGCCGGGCACCTCGTCGTCGTCAGCGGCGGAACGTCGCACGGGGTGGCCATGGAGTCCCCAGCATCTGCGGCCACGGCCCGCAGCCGGGCGATCGCCGTCGCCGAGGGGCTGCTCGAAGCCGCCCACCGCGTCCGCTCCCCCTTCACGATCAGTGGCACCATGCCGCGCTTCGCCGAGCCGCCGCACATGCAGTGCAGCCTGCTCGCGCTCCCCGACGGGAGTCCCGCCCCCACGTATCGGTGACACCGTCCCGGTGCGGATGCGGCTGACCACCGCCTATCCGGACGCCGTGGTCGTCGACTGACCAACGCGACGTCACAACGTGACGTCACTGACCGGCGACACGGGGTCAGTTGTGACCCTGGTGGGTACAGGCTGCCGACTAGGGTTGTGACCGCGATGGCTGGGACGTGCCCGGCCGAGGCCAGCAGGAGCATGACAATGAGCTTCAATGAGAACGCGCAGCTCGACACCTCGCAGGTGCAGAGCGGTGGGGGCGGCGGCTTCGGGCGCGGCGGAGGCGGAGGCAACTTCCCCGGCGGCATCCAGATCGGCGGCGGTATCGGCGGCCTCATTCTCCTCGTCCTCATGCTCATCTTCGGTGGCGGCAGCATCCTCGGGGGCGACTCGGGCGGTGGCAGCGCCGGTGGACTGCCATCGCAGCAGCTCCAGCCGCAGCAGGTCGACGCCGCGGGCCAGGTGCAGCAGTCCGAGTTCTCCCAGTGCAAGACAGGAGCCGACGCGAACAGGGACGACGTCTGCCTCATCATCGCCACGGTGAACAGCGCCAACGACTATTGGAGCAAGACCCTGCCCAAGTACCAGATGAACTACGAGCTGGCCAAGACGGTCATCTACGAGGGGCAGACCCAGTCCGGCTGTGGCACCGCGAACGCCCAGGTCGGCCCCTTCTACTGCCCGCTCGACTCCAAGGTCTATGTCGACGCCAGTTTCTTCCAGGAGCTGCAGAGCAAATTCGGCGCCAACGGGGGGCCGCTCGCGAAGGAGTACGTCATCGCGCACGAGTACGGTCACCACGTCCAGAACCTGCTCGGCATCCTGAACCGCGCCCAGCAGGACCCGCAGGGGCCGAACTCCGGTGCCGTGCGGATCGAGCTCATGGCCGACTGCCTCGCCGGCACGTGGGTCAAGCACGCCACGGAGACGACCGATGCGGGTGGCACCCCGTTGCTGCAGCCGATCACCCAGCAGGACATCAAGGACGCGCTGTCGGCCGCTGCGGCGGTCGGTGACGACCGCATCCAGGAGAAGGTCCAGGGCCGCGTCACGCCGGAGAGCTGGACCCACGGATCAGCCGAGGCGCGGATGAGCTGGTTCAACCAGGGCTACGAGACTGGTGACCTCAACCAGTGCAACACCTTCGGCGTAGAGCGCGTCAGCTGACCCAGCCGATCCATCATCCGGCGACCGTCAGGGCTCGGTGAGCGCGACCCGGTAGGCCCGGCCGCGGCGTAGGGCCGTTTCCAGCACGTCGCGTCTCGGGTCCGGCAGGTCATAGAACTCGCGCATCGGCAGGCCCCTCAGGGCGCGCAGCGCCGGCGCCTGCAGCACCTGACGCACGAGTGCCCGGTCGCCGCCGACGACGAGGCCCTCCGGCAGGCCCACGGCGTCCGGTCCTGGGGACTCATCGTCCCGGAGCAGGATCCGTCGCGCCTGCCGGACCACCGCGTCGACGAGCTCGTCTGCCTGCTTGCCACGACGACGCGCGAACCGCTGTTGCGACCAACCTCCCGCTGCGGTGCGGGACTGCACGTGTCGCGACCCGACCTTGGCGGCCGTCAGCGTGCCTGCGAGAGCGAGCCCAGCGGCATACCCACCTCTTCTGACGAGGATGAGCCCGAGGGGGTCGTAGGCGAAAGGCGTCGCCACGACGCGGGCGCCGTCCTCTGCTCGCGCCCGGACGACGACGCCATCCGCGCTGTCCTCGCGGCTTGACTCGAAGGGACCGTGGCGCTCGGTGAAGCCTGCGAGCCACCGGTCCAGCCGTTCGGCGTCGACCTCGATGACGCGCGAACCCACGTCAGCCGGTGCTGGTCAGAGGTTGAAGCCGAGCGCGCGCAACTGCTCGCGGCCATCCTCCGTGATCTTGTCGGGTCCCCACGGTGGCATCCAGACCCAGTTGATCCGGTGGGACGCGACGAGCCCCTCGAGGGCCTGTGCCGTCTGGTCCTCGATGACATCCGTGAGCGGGCAGGCAGCCGACGTCAGGGTCATGTCGATGACCGCGTGCGACTGAGTGTCCACGGTGATCCCGTAGACGAGGCCGAGGTCCACGACGTTGATGCCGAGCTCGGGGTCGACGACGTCACGCATGGCCTCTTCGACGTCCGCGACGTTGGCAGGGGTGGTCTGGGTGGTCATGACTTCGCTCCCGTGGACTGTGCTGTCGTTGGCTCTGCTGGCGTGGACTGTGTGCGGGCGGCCTGGGCGGCGCGACTGATGTCCTGGCCCGAACGGGCCAGGGCGTCGGTGAGTGCGGTCCAGCCGAGGAGCGCACACTTCACCCGGGCTGGGTACTTGGCCACGCCGGCAAAGGCGACGCCGTCACCGATGACCTCCTCGTCGCCAGCGGCCTTGCCCTTCGAGGTGAGCATCTCCCGCATCGCCTCGAAGGTGGTCAGGGCCTCGGACACCGGACGACCGATGACCTCGTCCGCGAGGACCGACGACGAGGCGATCGAGATCGAGCAGCCCTTGGCGTCGTAGGAGACGTCCCGCACGACGGGGTCTGCGTCGTCCCCGGCGATGGACACCCTGAGGGTGACCTCATCGCCGCAGGTCGGGTTGATGTGGTGCACCTCGGCGGAGTACGGCTCGCGCAGACCGGCGTGATGTGGCCGCTTCGAGTGCTCGAGGATGAGCTCCTGGTAGAGGTCCATGTCAGCTCGCCCTTGCTGGGGTCTTCACGTCGAGCCCGAAGATCGCTGGCACGCGGTCGAGCGCCTCGAGCAGGGCGGCGACCTCCTCGCGGGTGTTGTGGGCGGCGAACGATGCACGGGTGGTCGCCGCAGCATCGAGTGCACGGTGGAGCGGCCAGGCGCAATGGTGCCCAACCCGCACGGCGATACCCGCATCGTCGAGCACTTGGCCCACGTCGTGGGCATGCACGCCGTCGACGACGAAGGCCACTGCGCCCCCACGCGGGGTACCCCGTCGCGGCCCGACGACGCGGACCCACGGGCGCTCGGCGAGTCCGGCCAGCAGACCGTCGACGAGCATGGCCTCGTGGTCGCGGATGCGCTGGATGCCGATCTGCTCGATCCAGCGGACAGCAGCAGCCAGACCGATGGCCTGGGCGGCGTTGGGCACGCCTGCCTCGAACTTCTGCGGCGCCGGCGCCCACGTCGATCGCTCCATGGTCACGAGCTCGATCATCGACCCGCCCGTCAGGAAGGGCGGCATGACCGCAAGCAGCTCGGCCCGACCCCAGAGGACGCCGATGCCCATGGGTCCGTACATCTTGTGGCCGCTGAACGCGATGAAGTCGGCGCCCAGGCTCGTGACGTCGACCGGCAGGTGCGGAACCGACTGGCAGGCGTCAACGACGACGAGGGCACCCAGGGCGTGGGCCCGCTCGGCGAGCTCGGTCACCGGGTTGATGGTGCCGAGGACGTTGGACACGTGGGTGACTGCGAGGACCTTGGTCCGCTCGGTGAGCAGGTAGGCGAGCCCGGTCAGGTCGAGGGCCCCGTCGGCGCCCACCGGGATCCACCGGAGCGTGGCTCCCGTGCGGCGGGCCAGCTCCTGCCACGGCACGAGGTTCGCGTGGTGCTCCATCTCGGTGACGAGGATCTCGTCGCCCGGGCCGAGCACGAAGCGGTCGTCCTTCGGGTCATCCGTCGGCCCGACGTTCGAGAAGGCATAGGCGACGAGGTTGATCGCCTCGGTCGCGTTCTTCGTGAAGACGACCTCGTCCGAGGGCGCCCCGATGAAACCGGCGATCGTCGCCCGTGCCCCTTCGTACTCGTCCGTC
Organism: uncultured Actinomycetota bacterium; assembly: GCA_963826445.1. Classification (GTDB taxonomy): domain Bacteria; phylum Actinomycetota; class Actinomycetes; order Actinomycetales; family Dermatophilaceae; genus Intrasporangium. The sequence goes on along the minus strand of CAWGXD010000023.1, from coordinate 24,016 downwards.
GCCTCCTCGGCGAGCTGGTGGGCACCGCGGTGGACGGCAGCGTTGTGCTGCTCGTAGAACGCCCGCTCGGCGTCGAGGACCGGCGTCGGCTTGTGCGACGTCGCTCCGGAGTCGAGGTAGACGAGCGGCCTGCCGTCACGCACGGTGCGCGACAGAATGGGGAAGTCGCGGCGCATCGCAGCGAGCTCCTCATCTGTGAAAGCGCCGGCGTGCGACGTGGCGGCAGAACGCATCTCGGTCCGTGTCCTCTCGGGTGTCCTCTCGGGCCTCTCAGGCATCAGCGGCGGCTGCAGCAGCCGGCGCGTATCGGTCGTAGCCCTCTTCCTCGAGGCGGTCAGCGAGCTCGGAGCCGCCCTCCTCGACGATCCGGCCGTCGACGAAGACGTGAACGATAGTCGGGCTTGATGTAGCGCAGGATCCGCGTGTAGTGCGTGATGAGCAGAACCCCGAGGTCGTCGGTCTCCCGGGCCCGGTTGACGCCCTCGGCGACCACCTTGAGTGCGTCGACGTCGAGTCCGGAGTCGGTCTCGTCGAGGATGGCCATCTTCGGCTTGAGCAGCTCCAGCTGGAGGATCTCGTGGCGCTTCTTCTCACCACCGGAGAACCCCTCGTTGACATTCCGCTCGGCGAAGGACGGGTCCATGCGCAGGTCGGCCATGGCTCCCTTCATGTCCTTGACCCAGGTGCGCAGCTTCGGTGCCTCGCCGTCGACCGCGGTCTTGGCCGTCCGAAGGAAGTTGCTCACCGTGACGCCGGGGACCTCGACCGGGTACTGCATGGCGAGGAAGAGGCCGGCTCGCGCGCGCTTGTCGACGGACATCGCGAGGACGTCCTCGCCGTCGAGCGTCACCGTGCCACCCGTGACGGTGTACTTGGGGTGGCCCGCGACACTGTAGGCCAGGGTGGACTTGCCGGAGCCGTTCGGACCCATGAGCGCGTGCGTCTCCCCCGACTTCACGGTCAGGTCGACCCCGCGCAGGATCTCCTTGGGGCCGTCCTCGGTCTTGACCGAGACGGTGAGTCCCTTGATCTCGAGCGTGCTCATGGTGGGTCAGTTCTCCTTGGTGCTGTCGGTGGTGTTGTCGCTGGTGCTGGGGTTCGCGCTGCTGGTGGGCGCCGCGTATGCGGTGGAGGCGAGCTCCGCCTCGATCGCTGCGGTCACCTCGTCCCGCAGGTCGGTGAGCGGGATCTCGCGGACGATGTCGGCGAAGAAGCCGCGGACGACGAGCCGCTTGGCCTCGTCCTCCGGGATGCCCCGCGACTGCAGGTAGAACAGCTGCAGGTCGTCGAATCGTCCTGTCGCCGAGGCATGGCCGGCGCCCACGATCTCGCCCGTCTCGATCTCGAGGTTGGGCACCGAGTCGGCCCGGGCGCCGTCGGTGAGGATGAGGTTGCGGTTCAGCTCGTAGGTGTCGGTGCCCTCTGCGGCGGCGCGGATCAGGGCGTCACCGACCCACACGGTGCGCGCGGTCTCGCCCTGGAGGGCGCCCTTGTACGTCACGTGGCTCTTGCAGTGGGGCGTGTTGTGGTCGACGAAGGACCGGTGCTCGAGGTGCTGGCCGGCGTCGGCGAAGTAGACGCCGAGCAGCGTCGCGTCGCCGCCGGGCCCGGCGTAGCGGACGTTGGCGTTCAGGCGGACGACCGCGCCACCGAGCGACACCGAGATGTGCCGGTAGGTTGCGTCGCGGCCCACGAGCGCGTCGTGCTCGCCGAGGTGGATCGCATCGTCGGCCCAGCGCTGGCCGGTGACGAGGGTGAGGTCGGCCGAGTCACCCGTCACCACGGAGACGAGCTCCGTGAGCTGGCCGGATCCCCGGTGGTCAACCACGACGGTGGCCCTCGAGTGGTGCCCGGCCCGGACGACGACGTGCGCGTGTGCGGGCGCGCCGACGGTCCCGGCACCGTCGAGGACCAGGCGGACCGGCTCCGACAGCTCGACCTCGGGCGCGATGTCCACGAGGAGGGCCTCGGCGGCACCTGCCGCGGCAACCGCGGCCGCGCGGTCCTGCGGGGGCAGGATCCCGAGCTCACGTGCCTCGGCGAGCGTGATCGGCGAGGTGGTGACCCCCTCGGGCAGCTCGGTCGCCCACGACACGGCGGGGCTCGACCCGTCCGCGAGCAGGGCGGCGAGCTTTTTCACCGGGGTGAAGCGCCACTCCTCCTCACGGCCCTTGGGGACCGGGAAGTCGGCGAGGTCGAACGAGGCGGTGCGCTCGGCCCGCGACTGCACGGGCACGAACGCGCCCACGGGGTCGACGTGCGTCTTCCCCCGGCCCTGCGCCATCCCGTCTGCGGACTCGACAAGCGTGTCGGCAACGGACATCAGCCGACGGCTCCTTCCATCTGGAGTTCGATGAGGCGGTTGAGCTCGAGGGCGTATTCCATCGGCAGCTCACGCGCGATCGGCTCGATGAAGCCGCGCACGATCATCGCCATGGCCTCGTCCTCGGCCATCCCGCGGGACATGAGGTAGAACAGCTGGTCCTCGGACACCTTCGAGACGGTCGCCTCGTGGCCCATCGACACGTCATCCTCGCGGATGTCGACGTAGGGGTAGGTGTCGGAGCGGCTGATCGTGTCGACGAGCAGGGCGTCGCAGCGGACCGTCGAGGCGGAGTGCGAGGCTCCCTCGAGCACCTGGACGAGACCGCGGTACGACGAGCGACCGCCACCGCGGGCCACCGACTTGCTGATGATCGAGCTCTTCGTGTTGGGAGCCGCGTGGACCATCTTCGACCCGGTGTCCTGGTGCTGGCCCTCACCGGCGAAGGCGATCGACAGGGTCTCGCCCTTGGCGTGCTCGCCCATGAGGAAGACGGCCGGGTACTTCATCGTCACCTTGGAGCCGATGTTGCCATCGACCCACTCCATCGTGGCACCCGCCTCGCAGGTGGCGCGCTTGGTGACGAGGTTGTAGACGTTGTTGGACCAGTTCTGGATCGTCGTGTAGCGGACGCGGGCGTTCTTCTTGACGATGATCTCGACGACGGCCGAGTGGAGCGAGTCCGACTTGTAGATCGGCGCGGTGCAGCCCTCGACGTAGTGCACGTAGGAGCCCTCGTCGGCGATGATCAGGGTCCGCTCGAACTGGCCCATGTTCTCGGTGTTGATCCGGAAGTAGGCCTGCAGCGGGATGTCGACGTGGACGCCCGGCGGGACGTAGATGAACGACCCACCCGACCACACGGCCGTGTTGAGCGAGGCGAACTTGTTGTCACCGGCGGGGATCACCGTGGCGAAGTGCTCCCGGAAGATGTCCTCGTGCTCCTTGAGAGCCGTGTCGGTGTCGAGGAAGATGACGCCCTGCGCCTCGAGGTCCTCGCGGATCTGGTGGTAGACCACCTCCGACTCGTACTGCGCGGCGACACCGGCGACGAGACGCTGCTTCTCGGCCTCGGGGATGCCGAGACGGTCATAGGTGTTCTTGATGTCCTCGGGCAGCTCGTCCCACGTCGTGGCCTGCTTCTCCGTGGACTTCACGAAGTACTTGATGTTCTGGAAGTCGATGCCCGTGAGGTCGGCCCCCCAGGACGGCATGGGCTTCTTGCCGAAGAGGGACAGTCCCTTGAGGCGCAGCCTGGTCATCCACTCGGGCTCGTTCTTGCGCGCAGAGATGTTGCGCACGACCTCCTCGTTCAGTCCGCGCCGGGCCGACTCTCCGGCGACATCCGAGTCGGCCCAGCCGTACTCGTAGCGCCCGATGTCCTTCAGGCCCGGGTTGAGCTCTTCGATGTGGGTGGTCATGAACGGGACCTCTCCTTGGTTGGTTCGTTCGATGGGGTCGTATGCCGCTGAGCTGGGTCTCCAGCGTCAGCCCCCTTCTCGAGGGGCACCCTTGCCTCAACAGCCACCGCGCCCTCGCTCTTCCGCGAGAGGCCGGCTGCCGGGACGAAGGTGGTGCACACGTGGTGTCCGCCCGCCAGCGTCGCGAGCCGCTGGACGTGGACACCGAGCAGGCGCGAGAACGCATCCGTCTCGGCCTCGCAGAAGGTCGGGAACTGCTCTGCCGCGTGCTGCACCGGGCAGTGCCCTTGGCACAGTTGGACGCCCGCCAGCGCGCCAGCGCGGACGGGACGCGCGGAGGCGGCGAAACCGTCGCGGCTCAGCAGGTCGACCAGCGTCGCGGCCCGTGCGCTCGGGTCGTCGCCGACGGAAGCCAGCTCAGCGGCATACCTCTCCTCGAGAGCCGCCACCCGAGCGCGAGCGAAGTCGGCGACGGCCTCGGGGCCGGCATGCTCGGCGAGGTAGTGCAGGACCTCGACAGCGAGCGAGTCGTAGTCCGCCTCGAGCGCCTGGTGCCCCGCCTCGGAGACGACGTAGGCGCGAGCGGGACGACCCCGGCCACGGCGAGTGGCCACCGGCTCGTGCTCGACGACGGCTCCCTGCTCGACGAGCGCGTCGAGGTGGCGCCGGACGGCCGCCGGCGTCAGGTCCACGTGCCGACCGAGCTCGGCAGCGGTGATCGGGCCCTCTGCGGAGACCATGTGCAGAACTCGGGATCGGGTGCGCGACTCGAGCGGCGACGTCGGGTCGCCGTCCCTCGCCTCGCGCGGCGCGCGGTCACCGATAAACACCACACCATTGTGACGTAATTGAGTGGGAAGCTCCAGTCAGGGTCGCCTTACCTGGCCTCACCATCCCCATCGCCCTCGATGTCCCCACCAGCCTCGGTGTCCTCATCGTCATCGATGCCGGGCGAGGCGACCCCGTCCTCGATCACGACGACCGCCTGCTCGCCGTCGACCCGCGGATCCGCATCGACGGGCATGATGACCGAGGGCAGGCGCGTCCGGGGCGGAGCCACCGAGTCGGGCCCCATCCATCGCCGACGGAGGGGAGCAGTGAGCCAGCCGAGGGGCGCCGTGAGGACGTATCCATAGGCGATGGCCAGACCGGTCGCACCGGGTGCGAGGACGAGCCCGAGGACGACGGCCGCGAGCAGGGCGATCGTGAGCGGCAGGTGCTGCGTGGAGATCAACGCTCGGAACGAACGGAACCGGTAGGAGGTCGCCATCAGCGCAGCCGGCACGACGCCCGCCGCGATGGGCAGAAGTGGGCCCTCGAGTGGCTTGTCGATCGCGAACACGGTGGCGATGACGACGCCAGCGGCCCCCGGACTGGGTAGCCCGACGAAATAACGCTTGTCGGCGAGCGGGTCGATCGTCACATTGAAGCGGGCCAGGCGATACGCGGCACAGGCGAGCCAGAACATCGCACCGGCCCACGCCCACTGCGGGTACGACGGCAACGCCCAGGTGTAGACGAGAACGGCGGGCGCGATCCCGAAGGAGATCAGGTCTGCGAGCGAGTCGAACTGCAGCCCGAAGGGGGTGATCGCACCCACCGCACGAGCAACCGCGCCATCGGAGATGTCGAGCACGATCGACACGGCGATGAGGACAGCAGCGATACGGAACCTGCCCTGGAAGGCCATGAGGACCGAGGAGAAGCCGCAGATCATGTTCCCGAGGGTGAACAGGCTCGGCAGCATGACCTTTGCGCGGACACGCGGGTTGAGTCGGTTGAGCGGGACGACGCGAGCACCGGTCTGGGACACGAGCCGCCAGCCCCGGACCACCCGGCGCCGCGCACGTCCGGTCCGTGGGCGAGAGGGGTCACCCGGCTGGCTCACGCCGTCGCCTCCTCAGCGGGGACCGTGGCAGGGAACCGGCCGAGCACCGTCTCGCCGGCCACGGCTCGCCGTCCCTTGCTGACCTCGAGGGTCACGTGGGACGGGACGAAGACGTCCATGCGCGACCCGAACTTCATCAGGCCGATGCGCTCGCCCGTTGCGACGTCGTCCCCGGTGTGGATGCGGGTGACGATGCGCCGGGCCAGCTGGCCGACCAGCTGCCGGTAGACCACTCGGCGGGTCTCCCCCGCCACGACCCGCTCGACGACGATGTCGGTCCGCTCGTTCTTCGTCGCGCTGGCTGCGCGGTAGGCGGCGAGAAACCGCCCCGGTACGTGGGTGACGCTGACGACGCGGCCCGCGTACGGCGATCGGTTGATGTGCACGTCGAGCAGCGACAGGAAGATGCTGACCTGTTGCCACGCCCCTGCCGAGTCCGCCTCGGGCCCCACGCCCTCCTGAGCCGGCCCGGCATGAACGATCAGCCCGTCGGCCGGGGCCACGACCACGTCGGGGTCGATGATCGGAGACCGGTCCGGCGTGCGGTCCGGGTCGCGGAAGAAGAGCGTGACGCCCGCGGTCAACAGGCCGAGGGCGAGTGTTGTGCGGCGCCGACGGGCCACCGCGGCGAGGAGGGTGGGTGCGGCCGCCATCGCGGTGAACGGCTTGGCGGCAGGGTCGATCTTCACGAGGGAGCATCTCCAGGCAGGTCGGGCACGCGTGCTTCAGGGCCGCGATCGGTGGCGGCCCCACCCGAGCCTAGACTCATCGACCATGACGGAGGCCGCGCATGAGGCGTCAGCCGAGACAACGGCTGTCACCATCTCGGACCTGCACCGCAGCTATGGCTCCGTGCACGCGCTCGACGGCCTTTCCTGGCATGCTCCCGCCGGTCGCATCACCGCCGTGCTCGGCCCCAATGGCGCCGGCAAGACCACCGCGATCGAGTGCGCCGTGGGCCTGGGGCGCCCGGACCGGGGCGAGGTCCGGGTCGCGGGGACCGATCCCGCCACCGCTGATGCCGACCACCGCGCCCGCGTGGGGGTCATGCTGCAGACCGGCGGCCTGCCGGGAGGCAGCAAGCCAATGCGGTTGCTCGGACACCTCAGCCGCTTCTACTCCGTCCCGGCCGATGTCGCCGCCATCGCAGGCCGGCTGGGCGTGTCCGACTTCGCGGGCACCACGATCCGGCGCCTGTCGGGAGGCCAGAAGCAGCGGCTCGCCCTTGCCGCGGCCCTGCTCGGCCGGCCGGAGGTGCTCTTCCTCGACGAGCCCGCCGCTGGCCTCGATCCGCATGGACGCCTGGAGGTGTGGGACATCATCAGGTCCCTGCGCGACGAGGGGGCGACCGTTGTCGTCACGACCCACTCTTTCGAGGAGGCCGAGCGGCTCGCCGACCACCTCGTCATCATGAACGCGGGACGCACCGTGGCTGAGGGCACCATCGCCGAGGTCACCGGTGGGCGGCCGCTCGAAGCGGTGTACTTCGAGCTCACGACGAGGGGCCGCGCATGAGCGCGCTCCGCACCGGCAGCGCTGCCGGCAGAAACGGCGGCAAGGACACCGGCCCCATGGCGTCCGGCAGGGGGGCGACGACCGGTCTCGCGGCACCTGCCCGCCAACGAGTCCTCGCCCAGGCCCGCTTCGAGGTCGGCACCCTGCTGCGCAACGGCGAGCAGCTGCTCGTCTCCATCATCCTGCCCGCCCTGGTCCTAGTAGGCCTCAGCGCGACGACGTCGCCATCGCTCGGTCCGGGCAACCGGATCGACGTCGCCGTCCCCGGCGTGCTCGCCCTCGCGATCATCTCGTCGGCGTTCACGTCACAGGCCATCGCGACCGGATTCGACCGTCGCTACGGCGTGCTGCGCTACCTCGGGGTGACGCCACTCGGCAAGGGGGGACTCATCGCGGCCAAGGTCCTGGCCACGCTTGTCGTCCTGGCAATCCAGGTGGTCGTCCTCAGCGTCCTCGGCCTCGCGCTCGGCTGGCAACTTAACGCTGCCGGAGTACTACCGGCGCTCGTGTTCATCATCCTCGGCACGTGGGCCTTCGTGGCCTTGGCGCTCCTCATCGGCGGAACCCTGCGGGCCGAGGCGGTGCTCGCCTTGGCCAACCTGCTCTGGGTGCTCTTCCTCGCCCTCGGAGGTGTCATCGTCCCCCGATCGCAGCTGCCGGACGCCGTCGCCGGGCTCGTCGGGCTGCTCCCCTCGGCAGCCGTCGGGGACGGGCTCCGGTCGGGGCTCGTCGACGGCACGCTGAACCTCCCCGCCCTGCTCGTTGTCCTCGCCTGGGCGGGCGCCACGACACTCCTCGCCGCGCGGCTGTTCCGATTCGACGACTGACTGGGTGAGACTTGGCGGCACCGCCGGCCCGCACCGCAGCGAAGGGACAGGGTTCGACTACATGTTCGACTACATCTTCGGGCTCCCGATGCACGCCCTCGTCGTCCACGCCGTTGTCGTCCTTGTACCCCTCGTGGCGGTCCTCGCCATCGCGTTCGGGGTGCTGCCCCGATGGCGCACGGTCCTGCGCTGGCCGACCGCAGTGGGCGCCGTCCTCAGTGCCGCAGCTGCCTGGGTGGCGGCGCAGAGCGGTGAGGCGCTCCTCGTCCGGGTGTCCCAGGTACGCAGCGCGACGACCGACTTCGACCTCCTCCGGACCCATACCGATGCCGGCTACCGCGTCCGCATTGTCGCAACGATCTTCATGGTCGTCGCGCTCGCTGCGACCTGGCTGCTGAAGCCGTCCGCGCGCGACGACGTGGGCGGCCGCCCACTCCAGGTCGTCGTGGCCGTGCTCCTCGTGGCTGCCTCCCTCGCCCTCATCGTGACCGTCGTGCTCGCCGGCCACGCGGGCAGCGCCGCGGTGTGGTCCGACCTGGGCTGACCCAGCCCCCGATCGACGTCGTTCGTCGAACTGCGGCGACGGCGAGGGGTGCTGCACCCGATGCCAGCCCAGCGGCATACGCTCTGTGCGTGACCCTGCCCGACTCCGCCTGGAAGACCTCCGTCACCCCTGCCTCCCCGCTGCGTCGCTGGGTGCGGCCGATCCTCGTGGCCAACCTCGTCGCGGAGGTGGGCATCGTGGTCACCGGTGGGATCGTCCGCCTGACCGGGAGCGGTCTCGGCTGCTCGACCTGGCCGGAGTGCCAGCCCGGCTCCTTCACCCCGATCCGCACGGCGGAGAGCCAGTACCACGACCTCATCGAGTTCGGGAACCGCACCCTGACTGGCGTCCTCGGCCTGCTCGCGGTTGCGTCGGTCTGGGTGGTGCTGAGGGTCTGGCCCGAACGGCGCAGAATGCATTACGCCGCCTACGGCGTGCTGGCCGGCGTGGTCGCCCAGGCAGTCGTCGGAGGGATCACGGTGCGCACCGGGCTCAATCCGTGGACCGTCATGTTCCACTTCCTCATGTCGATGGTCCTCGTCGCCCTCTCGACCGCGCTCGTGCGCGGAGCCGCGGACGAGGAGTCCGGTCCCGGCGAGCTCACGGTCCACCCGCTCACCCGCCGTCTCGCTTTGGCGACGGCCGGCGTCGGCGCCGTGGTTCTCACGCTCGGCGTCATCGTCACCGGCTCGGGTCCGCACTCCGGCGATGCCGCGACACCGGCACGAACGGGCTTCGACCCGCGCTTCGTGTCGTGGATGCACGCGGATGCCGTCATGCTTTTTGTCGGGCTCGTCATCGCGACGCTCGTCGCGGTGCTGCTCACGGCCCGTGAGGATGCCCCCAAGCGCGCCTGGTATGCCGTGCTCTACGTGACGATCGCCCAGGGCTTCATCGGCTACGTGCAGTACTTCACCGGGCTGCCGGAAGTGCTGGTCCTGCTCCACATGCTCGGCGCGAGCCTGCTCGCGGTCGCGTTGACGTGGGGCGTCCTGGAGACCCGTCGCCTGCCGGTATAAAGGCAACCCCGCTCACGAGCCGATGCCTGACACATAACGCCAAGCACAGTTCGGGTCGCGCACCGGCACGAGGTCTCGGCCGAGCTCAACGAGAGACCACGCAAGACGCTCGGCTGGGACACACCGGCCGAGGCGCTGGCCCAGCTACTCTCAGGCTCAGAACCAACAGGTGTTGCAACGACCCCCTGAACCGAAGACCGAACCTTCATCGCGGCATCCGGTTGAAGACGATCCTGTAGTTGGGCGCGCCTGTCACCGGGTTGTAGTAGATGGTGCCTGCAAGGGTCCGGTCGGGCTCTGGAACGTCTGCGTCGTGTACTTACCCCAATGGGCAATCTTGCTGCCGTCCGCGGTCAGAGCCTTGATCACGTCAGGATTGCCCACACGTGACCAAGTCGATGATCCGGCTCGAGCCCTGAATCACCTCAGCCCGCAGACCACCAGATGCCGTGAAGGCAGATTGCGCAGACTCACAAGCTAACCGCTGAGCGAGCCGCACCCCGTTGGCCGCATTGTTCGCTCCAGCTGCGGTGTTTGCGGCAACTCCCGCGCGCGCGGCAACGGCAAGGCCCACCCGCGTCCCACCGACCGCTCCGCGCGGTGGGGGCCTCGTGCGCAGCGCCGTCCCTGAGCATTGCTGGTGTCAAGGCGAGGGCAATCGACAGCATTGCGCCAAGCCACGCGAGCACGCGCGTCACGTGTGCGCCGGCGATCACAGATCCCCCCGGGCCCATGCATCAAACGGCGGGAACGAGATCAAGCGCGGGTCGATCATCTCTAGACCCCGTGCCACCTGCTTCGCGAGCTCCCCGAGCATGTCGATAAGAGGCCTCCGGCCTACCACCTCCACAGCCGGCTCGGGTGTCCAGGCCGTTCGAGTGCGGCAGCGAATCTGAACAACGTCTCCGTGCGGTTCGAACTCAAGATCGGATTCCACACCTTGGGTGTACAGATCGAGGGAGGCAGGACGGTCCGCGCGCAATGCCCGGACAAGATCTTCCAACTGTTCAAGCACGGCGGAGAGGTCGTAAGCAACATCGACGTGCCATTGGTCACGACCAAATCCCCTGAGGTGGAATCGTGATTCTCCGATCTCGGCAAGCACGGCGCAGGCGCGAACTATGGACGTCTGCTGATCGTCAGTAGGCCGCGGCCAATCCTGCGTGACCACCTGACCAGGAGCAGGGCTTGCCGGGAAAGGTCATCTGGAAAGTCATCACGGACCTCCAAGTATCGGAAAGGCCGTTCGAATGACTCCGTTGGGGTTCGGGACGATCGTCGCCGCCCGAGCCTGGACGATCGATCCGTCAGGCATGATGACTTGTCCCAGACCCTCGGGGAGCCGCACCGAGTACGGACCGGCGCCTGAAACGTGCGCATTGCTCAGGAAGTCAGCGGCGGCGGCGTTGTCCAGCCATTGGCCTTGTGCCTCTCCCGTGCCGCGCGCACGGTCCGTCAAGCTCCTGAGATTCTTCGGTCCAGCGCCGTGGGTGTTGAACGTGTGACCGAAGGTCTTCACGCTGTTGGCCGCCCAGTTGATGCAATTGTTGTGGACCAGAATCTCGGCGCCGCCGACGTGGTAAGTGTGGATGCCCTCGACGGACAGGTTGTAGGCCGTCGTGGTTCGTGTGGTGCCGAGCTCGAGCCCGCTGACCGTCAGGACGCGACCATCGGCACCGAGAACCTTCTCGCCTTCGGCGAGCTGGTCGGCGCGTTCGAAGCGCTGGTCGGTGGCGGACCAGAACGGGTGGTCCTCGGTGGTGCTGATGACCTGCCCGTCGATGACGAGGTCGGTGACGGTGTCTTCGTGGACGAAGACGTGTTCGACCTTCTTGGCGACCTGTTCGCCGGTCTCGGGGTCGGTGGCGATGACCTCGTCGCCGATCTCAATTTCCTCGATCGGCTTCTTGGTGCCGTCGGCCATGAGTACGGCGGTTGCCCCGGTGAAGGAGCAGGCTTTCGCCAGAGTGTTTGCGGCAACACGCCCGTCGACGAGCGACACAATGCCGGCCCAAGCGCCTTGCGCAGCGTCTTCGGTCGCAACGCTCGCTCTGTCAACTTGAGCGAGCTGCACGACCGAGCCATATGTGGTGTGCGCGTCGGTCGACCAGGACTCCGGGCGCGCCGAAACGCCACTCGACCTGTGGGCGTCGGCGACCATCGGGGCGATCTGGTCGTAGGTGATCGCAGGCGGACCGCGCTCGCTCGCGGTGTACGCGTTCGGCTCATCATGGTGCGGGACGCCGTAGGCGTAGTCGTGGACAAGAGTCGTACGGGTAGGCAGCCCATGAGTAACTGCCGAGGTACTCATGAGCGACAGCAAGGCGGCGAGGGCCGCGATGAGGAGACGGATCGCTGACCTCATTTGCCCCCCGTTGGTTCCTCGCCGCCGTGGATGATGACATCCACGGATCCCGTTCCGGGCTGAGCCCAGGGAAGCTTCCTGCCCTCTCCATCTCCCGGTTCGCAACGTTCAGCGCCGACTGCAGTTGCTCGCCCTTGCCGTCGAGGGCGACGACGAAAGGCACCCCTCGGCTGCGCCAGCGGTCGACGACGTTCGGAAGCATCGAGACGAAGGCATCACCGATCGCAGAGGAGTCGGCCAGGCCGCAAGCGACGATCAGGTACCCGTTGGTGTTCCCGAACCATTCGAGGTCCGAGATCAAGTCCACTGCCGCATCGAGGCCTCCAACCTCGTGCGGAAACATGAATGCCCTAGCCAAGTAGTCGACAAGCGATGCGCGGTCAGGAAGACCACTGAGCTCGAGCTGGACGACGCTCATCCCGAGCGAGTGAGCATCGACTCCTAGCCGCGGAAGCGCTGCACCGTCGATGCCGAGGTGGATGACGAACGGCCGGGCCATGTCGACTGTGTCATGGGCCAATCCGAACTGGTGGATTGATGTGATCCCAGTAGCAGATCGCGTTGGGGTTGACGGGATCTCCGTCAATGATGACCCGGTCGGCGCCGCGCTTCGCACCTGCCTGCGCTGCTGTCCACTCGGTGTAGTTGCCTGCGTGCGGCGGCAGGTCGTCTGAGTTGTTGTACACCTTGCCATCGTGGCCGGGGAAAGCGGACCTTGCCAGACGCCGCGCGCCCGATTGCGTCATCGACATTGGAACGAATCGCCGGCGAAAGCGCGTCCAGCGCGGAAGTACCTGTTTTTGCCGCAACACCGGCCCGATCGAAGACAACGAGCTGGCTGCCAGCGACCTGAGCTGGCTCCCGCGTCGTAGGCATCGCCCTCGCGACCTGCACCAGCGCTCTGGCGCCGTCGCAAGTGGTGGTGGCGCGAGGTGGCGCGGTGGCCTGCTGCGCTATCGCCGAAGCGCCGCGCGACCCACGGTCGACGGCGTCGTAAGTCGTCAGTCGGCTGGAGGCCGCTGGCGGGCCGCGTTCGGGACGGCAGTAACTGTGGAGAGCCCGGTGCGGTGAGAGCCGCACGCCGGGTTCGGCGAGCGGCTTGGGGAAACGGGTCTGGAGCAATCCCGACACCGCGCCCCAGGCCGACTCAACCGGAGAAGGCGATCGTGCTGTGCATGGACGAGAAGTCCCAGATCCAGGCGCTGGACCGCACCCAGCCGACCCTGCCGATGAAGCCCGGCCGGGCCGGGACCATGACCCACGACTACAAACGCAACGGCACCACCACGTTGTTCGCTGCGCTGGACGTGCTCACCGGCAAGGTCATCGGCCAATGCCTGCCCCGGCACCGGCACGAGGAGTTCCTGAAGTTCCTGCAAGACCATCGATCGCGAAGTACCCCGGGGACTGCACGTGCATCTGATCCTGGACAACTACGCCACGCACAAGCACGCCGACGTCGCGCGCTGGCTCAACGGACACCGACGATTCCACCTGCACTTCACGCCGACCTCCTCATCCTGGCTCAACCAGGTCGAGCGCTGGTTCCGCGACCTGACCGACAAGAACCTGCGCCGCGGCATCTTCGGCAGCGTCCCAGAACTGACCGCGAGCATCGAGGAATACGTCGCCGTGAACAACGAGAACCCCCGGCCCTACACCTGGACCGCCACCGCGGAGTCCATCCTCGCCAAAGTCCAACGCGCCCGCACCGCACTCGACCGACAGGTCAATCAAAATTGAGACGGACCACCAGTGAGGCTTCGCCTCTGACCGCCGAGGTCGGGGCTGGCGTGGGTGCGTCGGGTGCGGTCAGGCTGTGGTGATGGCTGCGGCGGTGACGGTGAACGATCTGCTTGACGGGTCATGTGGGGCTGGACGTGGAGTGCCTGGATCGGATCTATCTGAACGGCTATGTGCCGAACCTGCAGGTGGGCGGGCAGGTGGTGTCGTTCATGACCGCGCATCTGGGCTGCCCGATCCCGTCGCCGGCGATCATGGAGAAGATCGGCACCGCGTTCCGGCAGGCGGTCGACCGCGTTCGCCGACGACGAAGCACATCCCGGTGGTGCGGTTCGGCAAGGACGACCGCAAGATCGAGGTGATGCGCCGCTATCTGGCCGCGCAGGCGCGCACCGGGCCGGTCCGGGGTGGCCGCGATCGGGGTGGCGCAGGAGTTCCAGAACGTGTTCGCCGCGACCCGGACGCGCCAGGCCGGCAACGGCGGTCCGTGGTTCTCGTTCACCAAGGCCGACCGGCGGGTCACCTGCTTCTACTTCTACCTGTGGGACGACGACTTCGGGCCGGCGTTCATCAAGGTCTGCGCCTACTTCCCGTATCCGGTCAAGGTCTGGGTCAACGGGCACGAGTGGGCCAAACGCCAGGCCAGCCACGCCGGGATCGGGTTCACCGAGCTGTCCAACGGGTTCGCCACCTGCGACCGACCCGGACGGGCTTGCAGGCGATCTGCGACCGGCTCGGGCCCGGGCACCATCGAGGTGTTCTTCGAACGCTGGATGAGCGTGCTGCCGCTGCCGTTGACCGAGGCACGACCGGGCAGGCCGGCTACTGGTGGGAGCTGTCGATGCGGCAGGTCGAGACCTCCCGCACCCTGGTGTTCGACGCCCCGCGCCGGGCCCGGGCGTTCTTCGAGGCGCTGGTCGCCGACAACCTCGACATCGGCCGCCCCGACACCGTCGAGCTGATCTTCGCCGGCCACCGCACGCAGCTGGGGCGGCCGCCGAAGCTCGAGCCGCAGCCTCAAGACCAAGGTCGTCACCCGCGACACCGACGGTCACCGTCAACGCCGTTCTTCAAGCACTCCCGGATCAAGCAGTACCTCAAAGACGGCCGCGCGTTGCGGATCGAGACCGTGGTCAACTCCCCGGCGACCTGCGCTGCCAACGCCGCCTGGAGCAACCTGGACGAGCTGCAGGCCAAGGCCCGTGCCGTCAACGCCCGCCTGCTCGATACTGAACGGGTCGGGCAGGGCTGTGTCCTTGCGAGCCCAGCCTTTGAGCGGGTCGCGCAGTCCACCCTCACCGCGGACGGCAGGAGGTCTCCAGCCCTGCGGTTCGGCGACCCTCGGGTCATGGCCCTGCTCGGCGCCCTGTGTGTCGGTCTGAACGCCCTCGGATTCACCAACCGGAGCCTCCGCGCCCAGGTGAGCCATCTGCTCGGCGTCGCCTACACCGTCAACCAGATGAGCTACGACCTGGCCCGGCTGCGCCTCAACGGCCTCATCGAACGCCGACCCGGCACCAACACCTACGACCTGACCGCCGACGGGCAGCGCGTCGCGATCTTCTACACCAAGGTCCACGACCGGCTGCTGCGGCCGCTCCTCGCCGCCGACACGACCCCCCGCACCACCCGAACTTCGCAGCGCCCTGCGCACCATCGACCGGCACGTCCACGCCTACATCGACCACGCCCGCCTCGGGAACGCCGCCTGAAACTCAAGACCAACCCGTGAGTCCTAGCGACCAAGGATCGCTAGCGACCAAGGATGCTAGGTTGGCGTGAATCGTGGTGACCAGCCGACGCTGCACGATGGCGATCTCCTGCTCCGGACCTGGGAGACCAGTGACGTGGAGCAGCTCCGAACAAGATGTAACGGTCGAAACAGTAACAGGTTGTTAGATTTGCTTCGCGCGCTGACGCGCGATGTGACGCGTGCTGACGATCTCGTCCAGAGCTGTCTGACGCGGGCCGTCGCCAAGCGCATCGGTGGCAGCCCGGCACCGATCTGCGGGCATGGCCGTTCACGATACTGCACAATCAGCATGTCAACGAGGTGTGCCGGTCGGTGCGCGAGGGCGTCAATGTCGCCGTCGAGGACATCGCCCCCGTGCTGACCGTCCAGTCGAATGCGTATGCGTCGCTGCAATTGCGCGATCTTGAAGTGGCAATCGCCAGCCTGCCGCAGGAGCAGCGGCAGGTGATCCTGCTCGTTGGCCTCGAAGGCATGCGCTACGAGGAAGTCGCGCTGATCCTCGACGTCCCGGTCGGGACCGTGCGCTCGCGCTTGTCGCGCGGCCGCGACCAGCTGCGCCGTCTGATGGAAATGGACGATGAAGGCGAAACCGGTTCGGAGCGCGCGATCGACACCGCCGCCGCGAAACGGCACACGCCGGCCGGCATGAAAGCAGCGCGCCGCCGCGCCGCTGCGACCCCCGCCGCCGCGGCGTAATCTACCGCGCAATCCAGCCGGGAGGCTGCCTCGGCGGCCTCCTCCAAGCCGCGCCGGCCCGCGATTGCTGGGCCGGCGCTCTGTTTTTGACGCCCCTGGTTTGACGCCCTGGTTTGACGCCCCTTTACGCCTTTCCGTCCCGCCGCACAGGCTGATATAAAGGCCGGCGTAAGACGGGATGGTTTCATGCGACCGAGCCTCTTCCAATGAACGCCGCCCCTCTCGGCGATATGGGGACCGGCGACCTGCGGCCGCTTCTGGCCAGGGTCGCCGCCGGATACGCGCTGTCCGAAAGCGAGGCGGAAGCGGCGTTCGAGATCATTATGAGCGGCGATGCCACCCCGTCGCAGATGGGGGCGCTGTTGATGGCGCTGCGCGTACGCGGCGAGACCGTCGACGAGATCACCGGCGCAGCGCGGATCATGCGCGCCAAGGCGATCGCGATCGACGCGCCCGCGGGTACGATCGATACCTGCGGCACCGGCGGCGACGGTTTCGGCAGCTTCAACATCTCGACCGCGAGTGCGTTGGTCGCGGCGGCATCAGGCGTACCGGTCGCCAAGCACGGCAACCGCGCACTGTCGTCGAAGTCAGGCTCGGCCGACGTGCTGACCGCGCTCGGCGTCAATATCGAGGCCGAGCCTGCGGTTGTGCGGCGCTGCCTGTGGGAGATCGGCATCGGCTTTCTGATGGCGCCGCGCCATCACAGCGCGATGCGGCATGTTGCCCCGACCCGCGTCGAGCTTGGCACGCGCACGATCTTCAACCTGCTCGGCCCGATGTCAAACCCGGCAGGGGCACGCCGTCAGCTGGTCGGGGTCTTCGCGCCGGAATGGACAAGGCCGATGGCCGAGGTGCTCGGCCGGCTCGGCGCCGAGCGCGCCTGGGTCGTGCACGGCGCCGGTCTCGACGAATTGACCACGGCCGGCGTCACCAAGGTCGCCGAATTCCACAAGGGCCGCGTCGTCGAGTTCGAGGTCGTGCCGGAGGAGGCGGGTCTGAAACCCGCGAAGCCGGAGGATCTGAAAGGTGGCGAGCCGGCGCACAACGCGGCGCTGATGCGCGACCTGCTGGGCGGGGCGCGTGGGCCCTTGCGCGACATCGTCCTGCTCAACAGCGCCGCCGCGCTGGTTGTCGCGGGCAAGGCCGAGAGTTTGCGCGACGGTGCCGACCTTGCAGCCGGGGTGATTGATAGCGGCGCGGCGCGGCTTGTGCTCGATCGGCTGGTCGCGGCGACAAACGGGAGAGAGACCGGTGGCTGACGTTCTCGCCGAGATTTGCGACCGAAAGCGCCAGCACGTCGCGCGCCGGAAGGCGGAGCGCTCCGAGGCCGCGCTGCGGGACCTCGCCGCTGCGGCGCCGCCGGTCCGCGGGTTTGCGGCGTCTCTCGAAGCGCAAGTGAAACAGGGAGCTACGGGCTGATCGCCGAGATCAAGAAGGCCAGCCCGAGCCGCGGGCTGATCCGCGCCGATTTCGACCCGCCCTCGCTGGCGCAAGCCTATCAGGCGGGCGGCGCGACCTGCCTTTCGGTGCTGACCGACACGCCGTATTTCCAGGGCAGCGACGATGATCTGCGCGCCGCCCGTGCCGCCTGCAACCTGCCGGTATTGCGCAAGGATTTCATTCTCGACCCGTATCAGGTGCTCGAAAGCCGCGCGATCGGCGCCGACTGCGTCCTGCTGATCATGGCGGCGCTTGACGACTCGCTGGCGCGCGACCTCGCCGCGACGGCGCGCGCGCTGGGGCTCGACGTGCTGGTCGAAGTGCATGATCGCGCCGAGCTGGACCGCGCGCTTCGATCTCGATACAAGCCTGATCGGCATCAACAACCGCAATCTGAAGACGTTGAAGGTCGATCTGGAGACCACCGAGGAGTTGGCGCCGCGGGTGCCCTCCGACCGTCTCGTCGTCGGCGAGAGCGGCATTTACGACCCGGCCGATCTCGACCGGCTTGCCGCCGCTGGGGCGCGCTGTTTTCTGGTCGGCGAGTCGCTGATGCGGGCCGGCGATGTCGCGGCCGCGACGCGCAGGCTGCTCCGGCTGCCGGATCTGTCGCACACCGATATCGACGGCCGCGCCCGCATGGTCGATGTCTCCGATAAGGACGAGACCGACCGGGTCGCGGTGGCCGGGGCGCGAATTGTCATGCGGCCCGAGACCTTGGCGCGCATCCGGGCCGGCGATGTCGCAAAAGGCGACGTGCTCGCGACGGCGCGCATCGCCGGCATCATGGCCGCCAAGCGCACCGCCGAACTGATCCCGCTCTGCCATCCGCTGGCGCTTACATCGGTCGCGGTCGAGCTGGCCTGCGTGCCGGAACGCTCTGCGGTCGAGATCACCGCGACCTGCCGGCTGAAGGGCCGCACCGGGGTCGAGATGGAGGCGCTGACCGCGGCCAGCGTCGCGGCGCTGACGATCTACGACATGTGCAAGGCGATCGATCGCGGCATGGTCGTTACCGATCTGCGGCTGCTGCGCAAATCCGGCGGCAAGTCGGGAGATTACGAGGCAAGCCCATGATTTCCGTCGAAGAAGCCCTGGCGCGGCTGCTGGCGCCGCTCGCTCCGGTACCGCCGGAGCAGGTGTCGGTTGCTGATGCCGTTGGCCGCGTTCTCGCCGAGGATGTCGCTTCGCGCCGCACGCAGCCGCCCTTCGCCGTATCGGCGATGGACGGTTACGCGGTGCGCGCCGACGATGTTTCAAGCGTTCCGGTCGCGCTGCGCATCGTCGCCGAGATCCCGGCCGGGGCCGGATTTGGCGGCCGCCTCGGTGCCGGCGAGGCCGCCCGCATCTTTACCGGCGCGCCGCTGCCCGACGGCGCCGACGCGATCGTGATCCAGGAGGATACCGAGCGCAGCGGCGACCGGGTCGAAATTCGCGAGGGCGCGCCGCGCGGCCGCTATGTCCGCCCGGCCGGGCTTGATTTCACCGAGGGCGACGTGCTGCTGCGCGCGCCGCGCCGCCTGACGCCGCGCGATATCGGTCTTGCCGCGGCGATGAACCGGCCCTGGCTGTACGTGCACCGAAGGCCGCGCGTCGCGATCCTGTCGACCGGCGACGAGATCGTGATGCCCGGCGACCCGATCGGCCCGCATCAGATCGTCAGCTCGAACGCGCTGGCGCTGTCGGCTTTTGTCACGGCGTCGGGCGGCGTGCCGGTGCTGGTCGGCAACGCGCCGGACGATCCTGATGCGCTGCGCCATATCGCGGCGGCGGCATCAGGCGTCGATCTGTTTGTCACAACCGGCGGCGTGTCGGTCGGCGAGCACGATCTCGTGCGCGGCGTGCTGTCGGAAGACGGGCTGGCGATCGATTTCTGGGAAATCGCGATGCGGCCCGGCAAACCGCTGATGTTCGGCCATTACCGGGGCGTGCCGATGATCGGATTGCCCGGCAACCCGGTCTCGACGCTGGTCTGCGCGCTGCTGTTTCTGAAACCGGCGATCGACCGGCTCAGCGGCTTGCCGGAGGGCGTCGAAGCACCGCTGACCGCGCGTCTCGGCGCCGCGGTCAGGCAGAACGACCGCCGCCAGGACTATTTGCGCGCCCGGCTCGTCCGCGCCGCCGATGGGGCGCTCGAAGCGGTGCCGTTCGACGTGCAGGACAGTTCGATGATGCATCCGCTGGCGGCGTCCGACTGTCTCGTCGTCCGCCCGCCGCACGCCCCGCCGCTGCAAGCCGGCAGCGCGGTGCCGATCATCCCGTTCCCCGGCGGATCGCTGCCGCTGTAGCGCCGCCCCTATAAAGCGAAGCCGGCAGAGGGAGGCACGCAATGGCGGAACAGGCAAGGCGCGCGGGCCGAATCGTCAATTACCGAATCGCCGATGATCGAGCTGCGCCATGTCCATAAATGGTACGGCGCGTTTCATGTGCTCAACGACATCAATCTCGACGTCGCGCGCGGCGAGCGGGTCGTTATCTGCGGCCCGTCGGGCTCCGGCAAATCGACGATGATCCGCTGCATCAACCGGCTCGAAGAGCACCAGCAGGGCCAGATCATCGTCGCCGGCATCGAGCTGACCCGCGACATCAAGAATATCGAGGCGATCCGCCGCGAGGTCGGCATGGTGTTCCAGCAGTTCAACCTGTTTCCGCATCTGACCGTGCTGGAAAATCTGACCCTGGCGCCGGTCTGGGTGCGCAAGATGCCGAAAAAAGAGGCCGAGGAGGTGGCGCGCACCTATCTCGAACGGGTGCGCATCCCGGAACAGGCCGACAAATATCCGGGGCAGCTTTCCGGCGGGCAGCAGCAGCGCGTCGCGATCGCCCGCGCCTTGTGCATGAAGCCCGAAATCATGCTGTTCGACGAGCCGACCTCGGCGCTCGACCCGGAGATGATCAAGGAAGTGCTCGATGTGATGATCGAGCTGGCCGAGGAAGGCATGACGATGGTGTGCGTGACGCACGAGATGGGTTTTGCCCGCACCGTCGCCGACATGGTCGTGTTCATGGACAAGCGGCGAGATCGTCGAGCGCGCGCCGCCCGCCGAATTCTTCGCCAACCCGAAAAGCGAGCGCACGCGCCTGTTCCTGAGCCAGATCCTGGCGCATTGAACCAGCGTCCCGCGCCGGCGGCGCTTGCGCGGCTCGTCTCGACGGCGCGGCCGTGGCACAGTCCGCAATGCGCGATAGAGGCCACCGCAGGCCGGGGAAACGGGATGACAAGCGCCTTCGAGCGCCTTCGGGTCATCGATTTCACGACGACGATCGCCGGGCCGCACTGCACGCGGCTGTTGTCCGATCTCGGCGCCGAAATCATCAAGATCGAGCCGCCGGAAGGCGACATGATGCGGGCGCGCCTGCCGCTGCGCAACGGCGCCAGCACCTCGTTCGGGCAGCTCAACACCGGCAAGAAGAGCGTCGTCCTCGACCTGAAGCGGCCCGAGGCGGTCGACATCGTGCGCCGGCTGGCCGGAACCGCCGACGTGCTGGTCGAGAATTTCCGGCCCGGCGTGATGCGCCGCTTCGGCCTCGACTACGCCGGCGCTGAAGGAGCTGAGGCCCGAGCTGATCTATTGCGCGATTTCCGGCTACGGGCAAACCGGGCCGTCGGCGGAGCTGCCGGCCTATGCGCCGGTCATTCATGCCTCGTCCGGCTACGACCTGGCGCATCTCGCCTATCAGGGCGTCGAGCGCCGCCCGGATTATTGCGGCATCTACATCGCCGACGTGCTGACCGGCACCTATGCGTTCGGCGCGATCATGACGGCGCTGTACCAGCGGCGCGAGACCGGCGAGGGCCAGATGATCGATCTGTCGATGCTCGAAAGCATGCTGAGCCTGACCTTGAGCGAAATCCAGACCGCGCAGTTTCCGGTGACGCCGCCGGGACGGCCGTTCTTCGGCCCGATCGAGACCAGCGACGGCTATGTCAATCTGTCGGTCGCCAGCGAGCGCACCTTCCAGAATCTGGCCGCCGCCTGCGGCCGGACGGATTGGATCAGCGATCCGCGTTTTGCGAAATACCCGGACCGGCGGGCCAATTGGGGCACGCTGATCGATGAGCTGGAGGTCTGGTCGCGCCGGCGCACCAGCGCCGAGGTGCAGGCGATCTTCGACCGGCACGGCGTGCCGGCCTCGCCCTACCGCACGGTGCGCGAGGCGATGGCGGACCCGCAGCTCGCACATCGCGGCGCGCTGGCCGAGGTGCACGATGCGGGCGGCAGCTTCCGCGTGATGAACCCGCCCTTCCGCTTCTCGACGATGCGCGCCGCGGCGCAACCCCATGTCGCAGCGCTCGGCGAGCACAGCGCGGCGGTGCTGGCCGAACTCGGCTATCAGCCGACGACATCGCCGCGCTGGAAGCGGCGGGGTTTGGATCGAGTTATCCCCCCGTCATGGCCGGGTTGACCCGGTCTTGCCAGATCCGGCGGGTCAAGCCGCGGATGACGGATTCGATCATCTTCGCTTCCGGCGCCGACTTCGAACGTCTTCAGCATCTTGTCGGTCGCCGCCTCGATTTCGAGCAGCTTGACCGAATAGCCCCATAAATGGGCGGTGTAACGCAGCACGGAGCGGCAGGTTTTTTCGTCGAGCAGCACGCCGTCATGCACATAATGTGCCAGCACCAGCGTGCGATCGCCGGTCAGATCGACATCGACGACCTGCACGTCGGGTTCGCGGCGCGACAGATCGTATTGCCGCGACAGCGCGCTGCGGATTTTCCGATAGCCGACTTCGTCGTGGATTGCTTCGACCCGAGCGCCGGCTTGCTGCTGTCGTCGCGCGATCTGGAACAGCCGGAACTTTCGGATGATCTCCGGGCTCATGTACTGCAGGATAAAGCTCTCATCCCGATAATTGGCCCAGGCATCGCGCAACACGCGATAAGCGTCGCGGCAGCCGGCGATATCGGGGAACCAGGCCTGATCCTCCTCGGTCGGGCGGTCGCAGATGCGCTGAATATCGCTCATCATCGCAAAGCCGAGCGCATAAGGATTGAGGCCGCTGAAGCGCGGATCGTCGAACCCGGGCTGGAAGACGACGCTCGAATGCGAATGCAGGAATTCGAGCATCGAGCCTTCGGTAATGAGCCCGCGGTCGTGCAGCTTGTTCATGATCTCGTAATGCACGAACGTCGCGCAGCCTTCGTTCATCATTTGCAGCTGCTTCTGCGGATAGAAGTACTGCGACACGTTGCGGATGATGCGGATCAGCTCACGCTGCCATTCGGCGAGCCGCGGCGCCCGTTTCTCGATAAAATAGAGGATGTTTTCCTCGGGCAGGCCGAGTTTGCCGCGGAGCGTCTCCGCATCGGCCTTCTCGTTCGCCTCCTCTTCATCGTCTTTCTCAATTTCGGAACGGTGCGCCAGAAGTCGTTATAGGTCTGCTCCTCATAGGCCCGGCGATCCTCGGCGCGCTGTCGCTCCTCGGCGAGGTTCGGTTTCGAGCGGTGCGCGTAGCGGTTGACGCCGTGTTCCTTCAGCGCGTGCGCCGCGTCGAGCACCCGCTCGACCGCATCGAGTCCGTATTTCTCCTCGCACTTGGTCGACATAGTCGCGGGCGAAAGCGAGTAATGGAGAATGCCGCCGGCGTCGGTCCATTGCCGGAACAAATAGTTGTTCTTGAAGAAATGAGTTATGGCCGAACGCGGCATGCGCCGATGACGAGCGTCTGCATCGTCATGGAGTTTTCCTCCATGATGTAGCAGATGCAGGGGTTCGAATTGATGACGATCTCGTAGGCGAGACCTTGCAGCCCCTTGCGATATAGCGTCTCGTGATATGCGAAACGCTTACCAAAGTCCAATGCCGATACATCAGCGGCAAGCCGACCGAGGCGTAGGCGTCGAGCATCTGCTCCGAGGTGATGACCTCGATCTGCACGGGATACACATCGAGGCCGAGATCATCGACCGCGATGCGCTCGATCGCTTCATACACGCGGCGCAGCGAGCCGAAATCCCAGTTCGGACCGTTGAACAGCGGCACGTCCGCCTTGAGCTGTGCGGCGCAGATTGCTAAGCACGCACGCCCCCCTTTGCAAAAAGTTCGTGGAAGACCGAGAAGATCTGCGCCGGATCGCCGACCCGCCGCATCGCGAAATGCGGGTGCGCCGGGGCCACTTCATTATAGGCACGCCACAGATCGCTGTCGCGCGACAATCCGGTCAGGCTGCCGCCGAGACCGTCGCCGACTTCGATATAGGCGAAATACTGGCACAGCGGCAGGACATCGTTGCCGAGCAGCGACACGCAGCGGCCGCAATCGGCGCCGTAATTGTCGCCATCCGAGGCCTGCGCACCGTAAATGTTCCAGCGGTCGGTCGGATAGCGCGCCCGCGCGATTCCAGCATTTTTTCGAGCGCCGTCGAGACCACCGTACCGCCGGTTTCACGGCTGTAGAAGAAGTCTCTTCGTCAACTTCCTCTGCCGTGCTCGTGTGCCGGATGAAGACGATATCGACATGGCGATAGCGGCGAGT
>CAWGXD010000022.1:0-208015 GCA_963826445.1 uncultured Actinomycetota bacterium | reverse complement strand
GATTGGTCCGCTTGGGGCCGACGACGTCGAACAGCTCGACGAGGTGCTCACGAGCCTTGTTCCGGTCGGCATCGCTCGTCGCCCGCACCGTGTCGATGAGTCGCAGGAAGGCATCCTCGACGTGCCCGCCGAGCAGGTCGAGGTCGGCGACGAGAATCTGGGCGTCCACGTCGGTGGGCGCATGGCAGCCGCCGCCCGAGCTGCGGCGAGGTCCACTCCCGCCGTGCGCTGGAGCAGCCCGACCTGCGCCAGGCCGAGCTTGGCGTCCTCGTCAGCGGGGTTCTGCGTGAGTGCTTGGCCGTAGGCGTCGGCTGCCTCGTCCAGCTGGCCCGCCTCGATGGCGTCGAAGGCCTTCTGGTGAAGCGGTGGAAGCGGGACGGCCGCCTCGACCGGCTCGCCGTCTCCCTCGCCGTCGGGTCCCTCGGCGCCGTCGTCAGGGCCGGGAGCACGGTACCGGTGACGCCGTTCTGGGTCGCGAGGGCGAGCACCTGGTCGATCACCGCGGCAAACTGCGCCTCCGGCTGGGCGCCCTCGAATAGGGGCACGGGCTGTCCCTGGATCAACGCGAAACTCACAGGGACGGCCTGCACCTGGAAGGCCTGGAGCGTGGCCGGGTTGCTGTCCACATCGACCGTGACGAGTTGGAAGCCGGCCGGCGTACCGCTGCGCCACCTGCTTGGCCGTGGCCACAAAGGGCGCGGACTCAGCGAGCCGGGACGACCACAGGACGAGGACGACGGGATGACGGGCGCTCGCCGCGATGATGTCGCGAAGCGCCGCGTCAGAACCCTCGACGATGACGCCGGCAGTACCACCGGAAGTGGTGGGGGCGGCCCCCCCGCCGGATGCGGGGCCAGCCGGCTGGGCCGGGCGCTTAGCGAGGAGAGGTCGACGGCACCGCGCAAGGCGGCTGCCGTGAAGGGCTGCTGACTCATGGATCAATCCTGCCTCACCGGCCCGCGCCGCCGACGAGCTGGTCCCATCCCGCGACGACTTGGGCGGCCCCGGTCACCGGGATGACCATGGCGACGATCTGGTTGGAGTGCAGACTCGCCTCGCTGGTGATCTGCTTGATGCCCGTCAGGAGCGTCAGGTCCTTCGACGGCGTGAGTTTGGTGGGTTGTCGCATGGCGATGTTGTCGGTGCGCACGAGATGGGTGAAGACGATGGCGCCCGAACCGTCCTTGAGACGCAGGCCCCCGAGGGTCTCCTTGGGCTCGTGCGACTGGGTGAAGGTCCCGGTCGCCGCGATGGCCTTGGCCTGCGCGGCAGCGGACTGACGCAGCTGCGCCGAGAACGGGTCCTCGACCAGCGCCGTCGTCTCCTCCGGCTCGGGGATCGTAGCGAGTCGGCCAGCGCCTGCGTGGCCTCCTCTGGTGTGATCGCCAGGCCCTTGCCTGAGCCGATGGCCTCCGAGCCGATCGAAGTGGCGTCCAGGACGTCGACCCGCGCCGCGTAGCATCGGGGGGGCTGCGGCCTTGAACCCTGACCAGCACCGTCGCCAGCGAGGTGTGCCAGCACGGTTGCCTTGGACTTCTCGAGGGTCGTCTGGACGATGAGCTGCTTCGGCTCGTCGCCCACGCGGGAGACCCCGATGACCTCCGCGCCGGATGTGGACAGCTGCGCGTCGGCCTTCTGCTGGGGGGTCTTGCCCGGCAGCGTCTTCGCCCACGCATTCGCCGACTCGAGCGCGGGGCCGGTGAAGGCCGCCTCCCGCGCTGCCTCACCCGTCGGGGACGTGTCAGCGAGTGCTGCGACCGCCGCCTTGAGTGTGGTGTCCGCCTCGATGCAACTGCGGTCGCGGCGACGGCCGGCGTCGGTGTCGATTCCGCTCCCTCGTCGGCGTTGCCGGTGCAGGCGCTCAGCACCGCAAGGGTTGCGAGCGCCGCCACGAGTGCACGGCGGCGAATGGGGGGGCGGGGCATAGAGAGGGCCTTTCGGTGACGCGTCCGATCGCACGGCGCGCACGATCGAGCGGCCGGGACCTTGGCCCGACCGCAATCCACCATACGCACCCCCCGCCCCGAGTCACCAAATCGATGTGGTAGCGCTTGGCAGGTCAAATCGGCCCATGGTTCACAAACCGGCACGGCCGCGGAATGAGGCGTCCGCCACGGCCCCGCCTGGCTCCGCTCTCGACCGATTGTTGCGAGCCTCAGTCGTCCGACTGGCGCTGGATGGCCGCCTTGAGCCGCTCCAGCTTGCCGTCGAGCTCGCCGCTGAAGCCGGGCCGGATGTCGGCCTTGAGGACGAGCCCGACGCGAGGTGACGCCGCGGCGATGACGTCGCAGCACCGCTTCGCCACGGCCATGCACTCGTCCCACTCCCCCTCGACCGTCGTGAACATCGCGTCGGTCCGGTGTGGCAGCCCCGACTCACGGACGACAGTGATGGCGCGGGCGACGGCCTCGCTCACCGACCCGGTGTCATCGTCAGCAACGGTGGGGGCAACGGAGAAGGCGAGAACATGCCCACACCGTATGCCGCTCCGCCGGTTCCAACAGTCCGGCCGGGTGCCGATCCTCCCGCAGAGCCGCCATCCCGGAGCCAAGGCGTAGCCACCCGGACAACTCCGCCGGGGCTGGGTTGTCCGGGCGACTGCACTGGGATCACCCGAACAAGTCAGCCCGGGCTGGGTTGTCATGGCGACCCCACGGAGCCGCGGGGTCAGATGTCGACCTGGGTCAGCAGCGCGTCTGCCGCGGTGTACGGGTCGGTTCGCCCTCGACGACCCGGGCGGCCAGGGCGCTGAGGCCGTGATGTCCCCGGACATCCCCGAAGCGCGTCGCGCAGCGAGGCCAGGGCGATCGACTCGATCTCGTCCGCTGCCCGACGCTCGCGGCGCGGCGAGCTCGCCGTTGGCCTCCATGTGGGCCCGGTGCTTGTCGAGCGCCTCCATGACCTCGTCGATGCCGACCTTCTGCGAGGCACGGTCTTGACGACGGAGGCCGCCAGAGCCCCGGCTCGCGTGCGGTCGCCGAGCGAGATCATGTGCCGCAGGTCGCGCACCGTCGCGTCGGCGCCGTCACGGTCGGCCTTGTTGACGACGAAGACGTCGCCGATCTCGAGGATCCCGGCCTTGGCGGCCTGGATGCCGTCGCCCATGCCGGGCGCCAGCAGCACGATCGAGGTGTCGGCGAGGCCGGCGATCTCGACCTCCGACTGGCCGACGCCGACCGTCTCGACGAGCACGACGTCGCACCCGGCGGCGTCGAGCACCCGGATGCGCCTGCGGCGTCGTCCACGACAGTCCGCCGAGGTGGCCGCGCGAGGCCATCGACCGGATGTAGACCTCCGGGTCGAGCGCGTGGTCCTGCATCCGGATCCGGTCCCCGAGCAGCGCACCGCCCGAGAACGGCGACGACGGGTCGACGGCCAGCACGCCGATCCGCAGCCCCCGCTTCGCGGAAGGCGCCGACGAGCGCCGTCGTCGACGTCGACTTGCCGACGCCGGGGAGCCCGGTGATCCCGATGACGTAGGCGTCGCCCGGCGTGCGGCGCCAGCGCGGCCATGACCTCGCGCAGCGCGGGGTGACCGTCCTCGACGAGCGAGATGAGGCGCGCGACGGCGCGCGGCGACCCCGCCCTGGCCGACTCGACCAGGGCGGGGACGTCGACCGTTCGGCGCGACGCACCGAGCGCAGGTAGGTTCGTCGCGCCGCGTCAGGCGGACGGCGGGGACGCGGACGATGAGGGCGTCGCCCTGGCCGCCACCACCGCACAGCGCCGCCGCGCCGACCCCGCCGCCGCGCCGCTTGAGCTCCAGCGCGAGGTGCAGGGCGAGGCGGGCGCCGGACATCCCGATCGGGTGGCCCATCGCGATCGCCCCACCGTTGACGTTCACCTTGTCCACGTCGATGCCGAGGTCCTTGGTCGACGCCAGCCCGACCGAGGCGAACGCCTCGTTGATCTCGACGAGGTCGAGGTCCGCCGGGACGATGCCCTCCTTCTCGCAGGCCTTGCGGATCGCGTGCGCCGGCTGCGGCTGCAGGGTGGAGTCCGGGCCGGCGACGATGCCGTGGCGCGCCGATCTCGGCCAGCCAGGTCAGGCCCAGCTCCTCGGCCTTGGCCTTGCTCATCACGACCACGGCGGCGCACCGTCGGAGATCGGCGAGGCGGAACCCGCGGTGATCGTGCCGTCCTTGGAGAAGGCCGGCCGCAGCCGGCCGAGCGCCTCGACCGTCGTGTCGGCGCGGACGCCCTCGTCGGCCTTGTACTCGAGCGGGTCGCCCTTGCGCTGCGGGATCGACACCGAGACGACCTCGTCGTCGAAGACGCCGTCCTTCCACGCCCTTGGCGGCGAGCTCGTGCGAGCGCGCGGAGAACTCGTCCTGCTCCTCCCGGCTGAACGCCTACTCGCCGGTGTTGGCCTGCTCGGTCAGGGCGCCCATGGCCTGGTCGGTGAACGCGTCCCAGAGCCCGTCGTAGGCCATGTGGTCGCGCATCGTCACGTCGCCGTACTTGTAGCCCTCGCGCGTCTTCGTCATGAGGTGCGGCGCGTTGGTCATCGACTCCTGCCCGCCGGCGACGACGATCTCGACCTCTCCGGCGCGGATCAGCTGGTCGGCCATCGCGATGGCGTCGAGCCCGGACAGGCAGACCTTGTTGATGGTGATCGACGGGACGGCCATGGGGATGCCGGCGTTGACCGCGGCCTGGCGGGCGGGGATCTGGCCGGCGCCGGCCTGCAGCACCTGGCCCATGATCACGTAGTCGACCTGCTCGGGCGACACGCCCGCCTTCTCCAGCGCACCCTTGATGGCGATGCCGCCGAGGTCGGTCGCCGGAGAAGTCCTTGAGCGATCCCAGCAGCCGGCCCATGGGGGTACGGGCACCCCCGACGATCACGAGACACGGGACGGTCAGTCATGGTGATGCCTCTCCAACGTCTTTGGGGGTGTCGCTTCCACTCTAGACGCGAGCCTCCAGAAGCCCACTCCCGCATGACCTAGCGCACACACGGGAGTGAGCTCAGCGGCATACGACATTGGCGGTATGCCGCTGCGCTCGCCTGGTGCGCACGTGGCGTCAGCGCCCCCGTCGTCCCACGTCGCGGGCGTACGCGTCGAGCACCGCGAGCACGTCGGGCGCGCGCCAGAGCGTGCGACGTGCCTTGTGGTGGTTCGTGGCGACGAGCACGGCGGCCTCGGTCAGGACGTGGAGGTGGCGATGGACGTTGGTCTCGGAGATGCCCAGCTCCCGGGCCGCGGCGACGGCGTCGACGACCGGGTGGGCGATGAGCAGGTCCGCGAGCCGCCACACTGCCGAGTCGCGCCGGGCACGCACCCGCTCGTGCCACTCGGTCCGGACCGAGGCGATGCGCTCGCGCATGACGCGGCCGTGCTGGACCGCCCGGAGCCCCGCGAGCGCGAAGGCTGTGACGATCGGCTCTGGGTCACCCGAGCGATAGGCGTCCAGGGCCGCCACGTAGCCGTCCCGGTCGTGGAGCAGCCCTCCGGAGACGGGGATGGTGACGTGCCGGGTGACTCCCTTCGCGCGGAGGAGGGCGTGTACGAGGGCGCGGCCGGTGCGCCCGTTGCCGTCCGCGAACGGGTGGATCGTCTCGAACTGCGCATGCGCCACCGCGGCCTGCGCGAGGACGGGCAGGTCGTCCCGGGCGCAGAAGGAGACGAGGTCGTCGATTGCCTGGTCGATGCGGGAGTGGTGTGGGGCGACGAAGTCGGCGGTCAGGGGCGTACTGCCGCCCGGCCCGATCCACACCGGCTCGGTGCGCCACCCGACGAGGTTCGGGACGTCTCGTGCAGCAGCGTCTCCTGCATGCGCAGGATGGCGTCCGCATCGAGCCGGTCGGCGAGCTCGATGGCGGCCACCATGGCCTCGGTGTTGGCCACGACGACGGCTGCGTTGCCGCGGCCGGCATGGGTGACCTCGGCCTCGGCGACGGCCCGAGCCGACGCGGTGAGGTTCTCGATCTGCGACGAGGATGCCGACTCACTGCGCAGCAGGATCGCGTCGAGGCTGGCGAGCTCGCCGGTCGTCTCCGCGTCGAAGGCGCGCATCTCGGCGACCGCCTCCTCGGCCTCAGCCGCGACGCGCGAGCTCACCGTGAGTTCGCGGCTGGCGATCGTCGCTGGGACTGCGGCACGGTACGCGCGGCCCACCGCGGAGCGCTCAGCCCTCGTCACCCCGACACGGTCGAGCGGCGGGTCCCAGACCCGGTACTCCCGGCGGTCACCGCCGGCAGGACCGGGTCTGGGACCCGCCGCTCGACCCTGTAAGGGTGACCAGGGCTGAGCGCTCCGCGGTGGGCCGCGCGTACCGTGCCGCAGTCCCAGCGACGATCGCGCGCCGAGAACTCACGTGGAGGCTGCCGCCCGTCGCGGCTCAGGCCGAGGATGCGGTGGCCAGGTGCGCCTTCGACGCGGGGAGGCGAGCCCGCGGGCCCCCGGCCGCACTCGACGCGATCTCCTCCGCAGTGAGTCGACGTCCGTCGTCGCAGATCGAGCACCTCACCGCGTCTGCCCGGGCCGTCGCCGAGGCCGAGATCAGCATGCCGGCCGCGGCAACGCCGCGGTCGTCGTCGGCCAACGCCGACGCATGATGGCCGCCTCGAGCCGCCGACCGGCTCGACGCGGACGCGATCCTGCGCATGCAGGCGGACGCTGCTGGCCGAGCACGTCGCCGCACCGGTCGGGTGGCGCGCGAGCCGGTGTGGATCGGGCCGGGCGGCGAGTACCCCCGTGACCGCCGAGTTCGTCGCCGCCGCACCACCCCGCATCGCCCGGGCCATGGCCGACCTCGTCGACTTCATGGCCCGCGACGACCTGCCCGCGCTCGCGCAGGCGGCCGTCGCGCACGCCCAGTTCGAGACGATCCACCCGT
The DNA here is from genome assembly GCA_963826445.1 of uncultured Actinomycetota bacterium. Classification (GTDB taxonomy): domain Bacteria; phylum Actinomycetota; class Actinomycetes; order Actinomycetales; family Dermatophilaceae; genus Intrasporangium. The sequence goes on along the minus strand of CAWGXD010000022.1, from coordinate 201,172 downwards.
TCCCCGACGGCAACGGGCGCACCGGCCGCGCCCTCGTACACGCCCTGCTCCGCGCGAAGGGAGTGACGCGGCACGTCACCGTGCCGGTCTCGGGGGGACTGCTCCACGACCGCGAGGGCTACGTCACCGCGCTGGATGCCTGCTCGGGTTAAACCGAGCCGATCGTAGGGCCTTCGCCCGGCCGGCCTGCGGGCGGTCGAGCACGGGCGCATCATGCGCGACGCATCGCCTCGAACGTGCGGACCGAGTGGCACGCGGGTGCATGCACGGCGCGACTCGCGGTCTGACGGTTTCGCGGACCTGCTCATCGCCCACCCGGTGGTCGACGCCGTCGCCACGGCCGCAGGGCCCTGGGCATCTCGGAGCCCAACGTGATCGCCACCTTCGGGTGCTCACCGAGGCGGGCGTGCTCATCGCCAGCACCACCCCGAGGCGCGGCGCACCCTGTGGCGCGCGCCCCACGTGCTCGCGGTGCTCGACGCGTACGCCCGCAACATAGGACGACGGGGGCGCTGACGCCACGTGCGCACCAGGCAAGCGCAGCGGCATACCGCCGATGTCGTAAGCCGCTGAGCTCACTCCCGTTGTTCGCTCGGTCATGCGGGAGTGAGCTTGTGGAGGCTCGAGAGTGGAAGCGACACCCCCAAAGACGTTGGAGAGGCATCACCATGACTGACCGTCCCGTGTCCGTCATCGTCGCCGGGCCCGCACCCCGATCGGCCGCCTGCTCGGCGGCGCTCAAGGACCTCTCCGCCGCCGACCTCGGCGGGGTCGCCATCAAGGGCGCCCTCGAGAAGGCCGGCGTCTCCGGCGACCAGGTCGACTACGTGATCATGGGCCAGGTCATCCAGGCCGGCGCCGGCCAGATCACCGCCCGCCAGGCCGCGGTCAAGGCCGGCATCCCGATGACCGTCCCGTCGATCACGATCAACAAGGTCTGCCTGTCCGGCATCAACGCCATCGCGCATGGCCGACCAGCTGATCCGCGCCGGCGAGCACGAGATCGTCGTCGCCGGCGGCATGGAGTCGATGACCAACGCGCCGCACCTGCTGCCGAAGTCCCGCGAGGGCTTCAAGTACGGCGACGTCACGCTCGTCGACTCGATGGCCTACGACGCGCTCTACGACCAGTTCACCGACCAGGCGATGGGCGCCCTGACCGAGCAGCCGCAACGCCGGCGCGCAGGCACCTTCACCCGCGAGGAGCAGGACGCGTTCTCGGCCGCTCGCACCAGCGGGCCGCCGAGGCGTGGAAGAACGGCCTCTTCGACGACGAGGTCGTCCCGGTCGCGATCCCGCAGCGCAAGGGCGACCCGATCGTGGTCACCAGGACGAGGGCGTCCGCGGCGACACCACGGCCGAGTCGCTCGGCCAGCTGCGCCCGGCGTTCAGCAAGGACGGCACCATCACCGCCGGCTCGGCCTCGCAGATCTCCGACGGCGCCTGCGCCGTCGTCGTGATGAGCAAGGCCAAGGCCGAGGAGCTCGGGCCTCGACTGGCTCGCCGAGATCGGCGCCCACGGCTCGGTCGCCGGCCCCGACTCGACGCTGCAGCTGCAGCCGGCCAACGCGATCGCGCAAGGCCTGCGAGAAGGAGGGCATCGACGCCCCCGACCTCGACCTGGTCGAGATCAACGAGGCGTTCGCCGCGGTCGGCATCGCGTCGGCCCGCGAGCTCGGCCTCGACCGAGGACAAGGTCAACGTCAACGGCGGCGCCATCGCGCTCGGCCACCCGGTCGGCATGTCCGGCGCCCGGATCGTGCTGCACCTCGCGCTCGAGCTCAAGCGCCGCGGCGGCGGCGTCGGCGCGGCCGCGCTGTGCGGCGGCGGCGGCCAGGGCGACGCCCTGATCGTCCGCGTCCCGAGCGGCCTGACCGCGGCGCGGCGAGTCTGCGCCGAGGTGACGCACGCGCGACGCGTCGACGTCCCCGCCCTGGTCGAGTCGGCCCGGGCGGGTGACGCCGCGGGCGGTGGCGCGGCTGATCTCGCTGGTCGAGGACGCGTCGCCCGCTGCTGCGCGAGGTGATGGCCGGCGCTGGCGCCGCACACCGGGCACGCGCAGATCGTCGGCATCACCGGCTCGCCCGGCGTCGGCAAGTCGACCTCCACCACGCCGCTCGTCGGCGCGCTTCCGCGAGCGCGGGCAAGCGGGTCGGCGTGCTCGCGGTCGACCCGTCGCTCGCCGTTCTCCGGCGGCGCGCTGCTCGGCGACCGGGTGCGGATGCAGGACCACGCCCTCGACCCGCGACGTCTACATCCGGTCGATGGCCTCGCGCGGCCACCTCGGCGGGCTGGCCTGGACGACGCCGCAGGCGCTGCGGGTGCTCGACGCCGCCGGCTGCGACGTGTCCTCGTCGAGACCGTCGGCGTCGGCCAGAGCGAGGTCGAGATCGCCGGCCTCGCCGACACCACGCTGGTGCTGCTCGCCCCGGGCATGGGCGACGGCATCCAGGCGGCCAAGGCCGGGATCCTCGAGATCGGCGACGTCTTCGTCGTCAACAAGGCCGACCGCGACGGCGCCGACCAGGTGTGCGCGACCTGCGCACATGCTCGCGCTCGGCGACCGGACCGAGCGGCGCCTGGAGGCCGCCGATCGTCAAGACCGTCGCCGCGCAGAAGGCCGGGCGTCGACGAGGTGGTGGAGGCGATCGACCAGCACCGGGCCTGGCTGGAGGCGACCGGCGAGCTGCGACGCGCCGCCGCGATCGCCGGGCCGCGCGACGAGATCGAGGCGATCGCGCTGACCGCGCTGCGCGCGCGCTTGGGCGACGTCCGCGGCACCGACGGCCTCGACGCCCTGGCCGCGCGCGGTCGTCGCGGGCGAGACCGACCCGTACGCCGCCGCCGACGCGCTGCTGACCCAGGTCGACCTCTCACTCGCGCGGCTCCGTGAGGTCGCCATGACAACCCAGCCCGGGCTGACTTGTTCGGGTGATCCCAGTGCAGTCGCCCGGACAACCCAGCCCCGGCGGATTGTCCGGGTGGCTACGCCTTGGCTCCGGGATGGCGGCTCTGCGGGAGGATCGGCACCCGGCCGGACTGTTGGAACCGGCGGAGCGGCATACGGTGTGGGCATGTTGATCGCCTTCTCCGTTGCCCCCACCGTTGCTGACGATGACACCGGGTCGGTGAGCGAGGCCGTCGCCCGCGCCATCACTGTCGTCCGTGAGTCGGGGCTGCCACACCGGACCGACGCGATGTTCACGACGGTCGAGGGGGAGTGGGACGAGTGCATGGCCGTGGTGAAGCGGTGCTGCGACGTCATCGCCGCGGCGTCACCTCGCGTCGGGCTCGTCCTCAAGGCCGACATCCGGCCCGGCTTCAGCGGCGAGCTCGACGGCAAGCTGGAGCGGCTCAAGGCGGCCATCGAGCGCCAGTCGGACGACTGAGGCTCGCAACAATCGGTCGAGAGCGGAGCCACGCGGGGCCGTGGCGGACGCCTCATTCCGCGGCCGTGCCGGTTTGTGAACCATGGGCCGATTTGACCTGCCAAGCGCTACCACATCGATTTGGTGACTCGGGGCGGGGGGTGCGTATGGTGGATTGCGGTCGGTGCCAAGGTCCCGGCCGCTCGATCGTGCGCGCCGTGCGATCGGACGCGTCACCGAAAGGCCCTCTCTATGCCCCGCCCCCCATTCGCCGCCGTGCACTCGTGGCGGCGCTCGCAACCCTTGCGGTGCTGAGCGCCTGCACCGGCAACGCCGACGAGGGAGCGGAATCGACACCGACGCCGGCCGTCGCCGCGACCGCAGTTGCATCGACGGCGGACACCACACTCAAGGCGGCGGTCGCAGCACTCGCTGACACGTCCCCGACGGGTGAGGCAGCGCGGGAGGCGGCCTTCACCGGCCCCGCGCTCGAGTCGGCGAATGCGTGGGCCAAGACGCTGCCGGGCAAGACCCCCCAGCAGAAGGCCGACGCGCAGCTGTCCACATCCGGCGCGGAGGTCATCGGGGTCTCCCGCGTGGGCGACGAGCCGAAGCAGCTCATCGTCCAGACGACCCTCGAGAAGTCCAAGGCAGCCGTGCTGGCACTCCTCGTTGGCGACGGTACTGGTCAGGAGTTCAAGGTCGCAGCCCTGACCCCGATGCTGACGCAGGCGCGGGTCGACGTCCTGGACGCCACGTCGATCGGCTCGGAGGCCATCGGCTCAGGCGAGGGCCTGGCGATCACACCAGAGGAGGCGACGCAGGCGCTGGCCGACTCGCTGCGATTCCCCGAGCCGGACGGAGACGACGCGCTCGTCGAGGACCCGTTGCTCGGCGCAGCTGCGTCAGTCCGCTGCCGCGCAGGCCAAGGCCATCGCGGCGACCGGGACCTTCACCCAGTCGCACGAGCCCAAGGAGGTCCTCGGGGGCCTGCGTCTCAAGGACGGCTCCGGCGCCATCGTCTTCACCCATCTCGTGCGCACCGACAACATCGCCATGCGACAACCCACCAAACTCACGCCGTCGAAGGACCTGACGCTCCTGACGGGCATCAAGCAGATCACCAGCGAGGCGAGTCTGCACTCCAACCAGATCGTCGCCATGGTCATCCCGGCGACCGGGGCCGCCCGAGTCGTCGCGGGATGGGACCAGCTCGTCGGCGGCACGGGCCGGTGAGGCAGGATTGATCCATGAGTCAGCAGCCCTTCACGGCAGCCGCCTTGCGCGGTGCCGTCGACCTCTCCTCGCTCAAGCGCCCGGCCCAGCCGGCTGGCCCCGCATCCGGCGGGGCCGCCCCCACCACTTCCGGTGGTGCTGCCGGCGTCATCGTCGAGGGTTCTGACGCGGCGCTTCGCGACATCATCGCGGCGAGCGCCCGTCATCCCGTCGTCCTCGTCCTGTGGTCGTCCCGGCTCGCTGAGTCCGCGCCCTTTGTGGCCACGGCCAAGCAGGTGGCGCAGCGGTACGCCGGCCGCTTCCAACTCGTCACGGTCGATGTGGACAGCAACCCGGCCACGCTCCAGGCCTTCCAGGTGCAGGCCGTCCCTGTGAGTTTCGCGTTGATCCAGGGACAGCCCGTGCCCCTGTTCGAGGGCGCCCAGCCGGAGGCGCAGTTTGCCGCGGTGATCGACCAGGTGCTCGCCCTCGCGACCCAGAACGGCGTCACCGGTACCGTGTCTCCCGGCCCTGACGACGGCGCCGAGGGACCCGACGGCGAGGGAGACGGCGAGCCGGTCGAGGCGGCCGTCCCGCTTCCACCGCTTCACCAGAAGGCCTTCGACGCCATCGAGGCGGGCCAGCTGGACGAGGCAGCCGACGCCTACGGCCAAGCACTCACGCAGAACCCCGCTGACGAGGACGCCAAGCTCGGCCTGGCGCAGGTCGGGCTGCTCCAGCGCACGGCGGGAGTGGACCTCGCCGCAGCTCGGGCGGCGGCTGCCGCATGCGCCCACCGACGTGGACGCCCAGATTCTCGTCGCCGACCTCGACCTGCTCGGCGGGCACGTCGAGGATGCCTTCCTGCGACTCATCGACACGGTGCGGGCGACGAGCGATGCCGACCGGAACAAGGCTCGTGAGCACCTCGTCGAGCTGTTCGACGTCGTCGGCCCGACGGACGAGCGGGTCGTCAAGGCGCGCAAGGCGCTCATGAGCGCGCTGTTCTGATCGTGTCCTTCTGACCCGGCACACCCGGGGAGCGGCTCTGCACGCTCAAGCCAGCCCAGCGGCATACGACATTGTGGTGAGAACGCAGTGGTGCCGTCCGCTCGAGTGAGCGGGCGGCACCGAACCGGGTGTATCGAGCGGCGACTACTCCACGGCGCCGACGGCGTTGACGATGCCGTCACCGTAGAAGCCGTTGAAGTCGGCCGTGCCGACGCACATCGCCGTGAACTCGGCCGACCGGCCCACGTCCTCGTACGACTGACACCGCCCGAAGGGCAGGCGTGGTCGCGCGCGGTGTCCATGAGGATGCTGCGCGTCATGGCCGGTGCGAGCCCGAAGTCGCTGACCGATGCCCCGGTCCCGTGTGCGCCCACCACCAGTGCCGCGACGCCGGAGGCGTGCGGCGACGCCATCGACGTGCCCTGCAGCCACTGGTAGTACGCCGCAGTCCAGTGTTCGCCGCTTGCCATTGACGCAGACTTGAGCACACCCGCGGCGCGGCCGGCTTGGTGATGTTGCCGTTCGTGTCGACGGCGCCTTCTGCCTGCAGCACGTTGAGCGGGGCCGCGGAGAGGATCAGGTTGCCGTTGGTCCGGAAGGAGTCCGTGCCGAAGCCGTCGCGGAACCAGCCACCCGGTGCCGACACCTCGAGCTCACCGGAGGTCAGGTCGGTCGCCCAGTTGGAGTAGTCCGCCTTGCGCTCCGACGGGCCGAGCGCCGAGACGCCGATGACGTGCGGGCCCTCGACGGGCAGGTCGAGGCAGTTCGCGTTGTCGATCGTGCGCTGGTGCTCGGTGTCCACCGGCGGGTAGTCGGGGCTCGGTCGAGTGTCGGGCCGCGGGTTCGAGATGTCCTCGTGGTTGTTGCCCAGCGCGCCGACGAGTGTGACGCCCTGGCGGTGCGCGTAGCCGAGCGCGCGGTTCATCGTGTCGATGATGACGTCCTGCTCGGCGCGCCTGCTGCCGGGCGATGTCCTCCGGGGCGCCGCCGCTTGCAGTTGTAGAGCCACGGGTCGACGTAGAACGACATGTTGACGACGTCGAGGCCGTCGTCGCCGGCAGTAGGTCAGCGCGTTGGCGACGGGCGCTGAGGAAGAAGTAGCCGCTGTCCTGGCCGGCCGCGGATGTTGACGAGCGTGACGTCCGGGGCGACGCCGGAGATGCCCGACGCCGTTGAGCGCGGCCGCCGATGGTGCCGGCGACGTGCGTGCCGTGGCCGTCGTCGTCGACGTCGGCCGGGTCGACGCAGCTCGGCGTACTCGCACGGCCCGTCGATGTCGGGATGTCGGTGGTGAAGTTGCGCGACAGCGCTGCGGTCGAAGTTCGGCGCGATGTCGGGGTGCGTGCCGTCGACGCCGGTGTCGATGATGCCGACCCGGACCTTGTCACCGGTCTCCGTCGCGCGCGCCGCGAAGGCCTGCACCATCTCATGGCCCCACAGGAATCCGTCGAGCGGATCGGCTCCCTCCGGGGCGGCGGGCACCTTGGTGCTGCCGTTGGCCCGGCTCTTGGTGAAGACGTGCTCCTTCTCCACCGGATCAGGCTTGACCTTGACCGCCGACGGTGCCTGCCCGACAGCTCGATTCAGCGCGGCACCTTGAACGCCCGCGAGGTTGCGGGCCTTGGCCGCGAACCCGGTATCGGTCGAGGTCACGGTGACGAGACCGATGGCGGCGTTCTGGTTGACGACCCTGGCCCCTGCCCGGGCCAGTTGGCTTGCGAGCTCTGCGGCGGAGACGCCGCTCTTCGCGAGGACGTAGTACGTGCGGGCCGCACTCTGGGTCTGCGTCGATGCAGTGGTGGCCCCTGCGCTTGCCGCCAGTCCACCAAGACCGGCAGTGGCCAGGGCGATGGCGCCGGTGACCGCGATCATGCGAGATCGTCGCATCCGAAATCTCCTCCATCAGGTGCTGGGCACGTCGTCGTGCCCACGCGCCAACCTAAGGCCTCCAGAGACCCGCCGGATCGTTACAGGGCAGGAAATTGCCAATACCATCGATTCGACTTTTGTGCATTCCGAGGACGTGGAGATGCTGTCACCGGCGGGCTCGAAGTCTCAGGCCTGGTTCACGCTCGTCGTCAGCGACGCAATCCAGCGATGCCGATTCGGGGTGATCACTCAGGAGGAGGCGACTGCATCAAGGATGCCTACGCCGCCTGCGGGTCGGCCGGTGTCAGTCGGCCGATGCAGCGCCCTCGTCCGGCTCGACGGTTCGGACGGTCGCGTCGTCGAGATGGGCAAGGACCGCCTCGGCCAGGGTCCCGGGCGGGGCGGCGCCGGCATCGAGCCACAGGCCCCACCGCGGCGTCGCCGACAGGCGGGGGTCGTCGAGGACGACGACGTGGACGGTCTCCGGCGCCGCGAGGTCGAGGAAGTCCTCGAGGTGCCCACCGGTGATCACGTCGGACACCACGGCGTCGAACCCCTCGAGCTGGTACGTCTCCGCGGCAGCGAGGCAGGCTGACCACCGCAGCAGACGGTGTCGGACGCCCTCCAGACCGACATCGTCGGAGGGCGGGCGGCCGCTCACGAGCATGGCGTCCACCTGCGACCCCGCGACGACCAGACACCTCGGCAGTCGGCGGCCGAGCTCCAGCGCGACGGCTGCAGCGGCGTCCTCGCTCGGCGCCGTGATGAGGAAGAGGCGGCCGCGCGTGACGGGTTCGTCGGTCATCCGCGCAGTGCCGCGTCCACGACCTCCTTGGCCTCCGCCTGTACCCGGGCGAGGTGCTCACGGCCGCGGAACGACTCGGCGTAGATCTTGTAGACGTCCTCCGTGCCAGACGGCCGGGCGGCGAACCAGGCGCTCTCGGTCACGACCTTGAGTCCGCCGATCTTGGCGCCGTTGCCGGGCGCCTCGGTGAGTTTTGCCGTGATCGGCTCTCCGGCAAGCGATTCCGCGCTGACATCGGCTGCCGAGAGTGCCGACAGCTTCGCCTTCTGCTCACGGTCGGCGGGAGCATCGATGCGGGCGTAGGCGGGCGCTCCGTGCCGCTCGGCGAGATCCGCGTAGAGCTCGCTCGGAGTCCTTCCCGTCGCGGCGAGGATCTCCGACGCGAGCAGCGCCAGAATGATCCCGTCCTTGTCGGTCGACCAGACCGTGCCGTCGAAGCGCAGGAAGCTCGCTCCCGCCGACTCCTCGCCACCGAAGCCGACCGACCCGTCGAGGAGACCGGGCACGAACCACTTGAAACCCACGGGCACCTCGAGCAGCCGCGCCCCAGGTCAGCCGCGACGCGGTCGATCATCGAGGAGGACACGAGGGTCTTGCCGATGGCGGTGTCCGGGCGCCAGTCGGGCCGTGCGTCGCCGAAGAGGTACTGGATCGCAACCGCGAGGTAGTGGTTGGGGTTCATCAGCCCGTCGTCCGGCGTGACGATGCCGTGCCGGTCGCTGTCCGCGTCGTTGCCGGTCGCGATGTCGAAGCGGTCCTTGCTCGCGATGAGCGACGCCATCGCCGCCGGCGAGGAGCAGTCCATCCGGATCTTGCCGTCCCAGTCCAGGGTCATGAACGACCACTGGGGATCGATTTCCGGATTGACCACGGTGAGGTCGATGCCGTGCCGTTCGGCGATCGCGCCCCAGTAGTTCACCGACGCCCCACCGAGGGGATCGGCCCCGATCCGGATGCCGGCTTCCTTGATCTTCGCCAGGTCGACCACGGCGGGCAGGTCGTCGACGTAGATACCCAGGAAGTCGTATGCCGCTGAGCTCGCTCGCGCTTGGTCGTACGGGACGCGCTTGACATCCTTCAACCCCGCGCGGATCAGCTGGTTCGCCCGTGCCGCGATGACCGAGGTGGCGTCGGTGTCAGCGGGGCCGCCGTGCGGCGGGTTGTACTTGAAGCCGCCGTCCGAGGGCGGGTTGTGGGATGGCGTGACGACGATGCCATCGGCGAGCCCGATGGAGCCGGACGTCTTCCCACGGTTCGCGCGGAGGATCGCGTGCGACACCCCAGGAGTGGGCGTGCAGCTGTCGCGGTCATCGACGAGCACCTCGACGCCGTTCGCCACGAGGACCTCGAGGGCCGTCTTCCAGGCGGGCTCGGACAGGCCGTGGGTGTCGCGGCCGATGAAGAGGGGCCCGTCGAACCCCTGGGAGGCCCGGTATTCGCAGATGGCCTGCGTTGTCGCGAGGATATGGTCCTCGTTGAACGCCGCGTTGAGACTCGAGCCGCGGTGCCCGGACGTGCCGAAGACCACCTGCTCGTCGGGGTTCTCGGCGTCCGGGTGCTGGTCGTAATAGGCGGCGACGAGCTCGTCGACGTCGACGAGGTCGCGGTCCTGGGCGGGCTGTCCTGCGCGCGGGTGGGTCATCAGGAGCCTTCCTTCGACGTTGACTTCGTGGGACGCTGCTTCGTCGGGCCAGCCGGCTGCCCGGCGGGCTCCGGGACGAGCCAGACCGCGGACAGGCGCGGGACGGTGATGGTCGCAGCGTGGGACTGCTGCTGCCACGCCTCAGGTCGCGCCTCGACGACGACACCGGTGCTGCTCGGTGCACCGGGGTGGTAGCCGGCGGTATCGAGCACCACGCGCCACGACCCGGCACGGGGGAGACCGATGCGGTAGCCGTCCTGGGTCTCTCCGCTGAAGTTGACGACGCATGCGACGACAGGGGCGTCGACCGCTGGGTCGCCCGTGCCGAGGCGCAGCCAGGCGAACGTGCTGTGCGCGGAGTCGTCGGCCTCGAGCCACTGGAAGCCGGATGGGTGGGAGTCCAGCTCCCACAGCGCCGGATTGGCCCGGTAGATCCCGTTCAGGTCCTTGACGAGATTGTGGACCCGGTAGTGGAGCGGCAGGTCGAGCAGCCACCAGTCGAGGCTGCGCCCCTCGGACCACTCGGACTCCTGGCCGAACTCGCAGCCCATGAAGATCAGCTGCTTGCCCGGGTGGCTCCACATGTAGGCCAGGAAGGCGCGCAGCGTCGCGAGCTGATCCTCACGGGTCCCGGCGACTTGCGGAGCAGGGAGCCCTTGCCGTGGACGACCTCGTCGTGGCTGATCGGCAGGATGTAGTTCTCGCTGAAGGCGTACATGAGCGAGAAGGTCAGCTTGCCGTGGTGGTGACTGCGGTAGATTGGGTCCTCGCCGAGGTAGCTCAGGGAGTCGTTCATCCAGCCCATGTTCCACTTGAAGCCGAACCCGAGGCCGCCTTCATCGGTCGGCTTGGTGACGCCGGGCCACGCCGTCGACTCCTCGGCGATCGTGACGATGCCCCCGACCCGCTTGTAGGCCGTCGCGTTGGTCTCCTGGAGCAGCGCCACCGCCTCGAGGTTCTCGCGGCCGCCGTGCTGTTGGGCACCCACTCGCCTGCCCGGCGTGCGTAGTCGAGGTAGAGCATCGAGGCGACACCATCGACCCTCAGCCCGTCGACGTGGAACTCCTCGAGCCAGTAGACGGCGTTGGCGACGAGGAAGTTGCGCACCTCGGGCCGACCGTAGTCGAAGACGTTGGAGCCCCACTCCGGGTGCCACCCGAGACGCTTGTCCGGATGCTCATAGAGGGGCTCGCCGTCGAACCGGGCCAGCGCCCAGTCATCCGTGGCGAAGTGCCCGGGACCCAGTCGAGAATGACCCCGATCCCGGCCTGGTGCAGCTCGTCCACGAGGTAACGGAAGTCGTCCGGGGTCCCCCATCGCGAGCTCGGCGCGTAGTAACCGGTGACGTGGTACCCCCAGGACGGGACATACGGGTGCTCCATGACCGGAAGGAACTCCACGTGGGTGAACCCGGCGTCCCGGACGTAGTTGACCAAGTGCTCGGCCAGACCCCGGTAGCCCAGGCCCTGACGCCAGGACCCGACGTGCACCTCGTAGATGCTCATCGGCCCGACGTGGGCGTCCGCGTCCCTGCGTCGCTCCATCCACGCGTCGTCGTGCCAGGCGTGGTGCGACTCGGTCACGATGGCGGCCTGCTTCGGGGCCACCTCGGTCTGCGGGCCATGGGGTCGCTCTTGAGGCGGACGATGTCGTCGGCACCTCGGATCGCGAACTGGTAGTTCATGCCCTCCTTCGCCGGGGCAGGAAGAGCCCCCAGATGCCCGACTCGCCGAGGGCCCGCATCGGGTGCGACAGGCGGTCCCAACCATTGAAGTCGCCGATGACATGGATCGCCTTGGCTCGGGGAGCCCAGACGGCGAACGAGACCCCCCAGGCGTCGCCGATGGGTCCGGGGTAGGTGCGCAGGTGGGCACCGAGCACGGTCCACAGCTGCTCGTGGCGTCCCTCGTTGATGAGGTGCCGGTCGATGTCGCCGAGGGTGGGCGCGAAGCGGTATGGGTCGTCCTGCTCGTGCTCGACCCCGTCGCCGTACGTCACGAGCAGGCGGTAGTCGTGGGTGCTGCCGAAGTCCGGCGAGGTCATCGACCAGATGCCGTCCCGGATGTGCTGGAGATCCACCACGTCGCCCGAGTCCAAGCGGGCCCGGACCGAGGTTGCGAGCGGTCGGTAGCAGCTGATGGTGAGTCCACCGGGCCCGAGGTGTTGCCCCAGCAGGTCGTGCGGCTGTCCGTTGCCGTCCCTGGAGGAGGGCCTCGACGGCAGCGTCGTCGAGGCGGGGCTCCGATGAACCCGACGGCTCGGATGGCCGGGATCGCGTGGGCGAGGGTGGGGGGCCGGGTTGCGGCGGTGTCCTGCGTTCCGGGCTCATCCTGTCGGGCCTTTCTCGGAGAGGATCCGCCCAACGGCTTCGACGGGGATCGGCAGCCAGGTCGGGGCGGTTCCGGGCCTCGTAATCCACCTCGTAGAGGGCCTTGTCGAGCTCGAGAACTCGGACCAACGTGCGGTCGTCGGCGTGGAGCTCACCGGCGACAGACCCATACCCATCGAGGAAGGCGAGCCGACAGTCGGCCGCCCACGCGCCGGGCCCGCCGTCACTCGAGGTCCGGCCGCTCAGACGCACGGAACCGGCCACGTAGTCGAACGAGCGCAGCATCCCGGCGATGTCGCGGTGCACGAGGTCGGGGCGGACCCGCTCGGCGAGCGGCCGCAACGGTTCTCCCTCGAAGTCGAGCGCGACCCAACCCCGCTCGGGCCGTCCAGCACCTGGCCGAGGTGGTAGTCCCCGTGGATCCGCTGGAGGTGGCGGCCAGGCTCACGAAGCGACCTGCCCGAGCAGGGCCACGACGTCGGACTCGTGGGCAAGCGCCGGCACGGCGGCGACGGCCGCGGCATACCTGCTTCGCATGGATCGCGGACAGCGCCTCGCTGGCCTCTGCCGCGGCCTCCGTGCCCGAGGGTGGCGGCGAGGCTGGTGGATCTGGGCCGTGGCCGCCCCGAGCTCGCGCGCCCGGCCTCGCTGAAGTCCTCGCCGGCGGCCGCGGCCCGAGCGCGACCCGCCAGGCGTCCTCGACTCCCGGGATGAACTCGCTGGGCGAAGGCCAGATGGCCGTGCACCCGTTCGCCGGACCGCGGGTCGGCCCACTCGCCGCGACAGTAGCCGACGGTGTGCGGGACCTGGGTCGATCCCGCCTCGGTGAGCGCGGACTGGACCACGACGTCGGGGTTCTCGCCGGGGTGCACGCTCGGAACACCTTGACGATGACCGGCTTCGCGGGCGCACCGTCGGGTCGCTGACCACCCGGCAGACGATGGAGGTGTTCGACTGCTCGCCGCGCTGAGCACCGCGTCGAGGACGTCCGGCGTCCACCGCGTGGCCCGGGACGGTGGCCGGTCGCGGCGCGTTGTTCCCCTCGGACTGCGCCTGCGCGTTCGGTCCGTCCACCCTTGGATGAGTGCGACGCAGCCGGTCGACGATAGACCTCGTCGTGCGGGCGCGTCGTACACCCAGCGGGTGCCGAGCACCCTGTGCTCCGTCGTGCCGATCAGGGCGCCTGCTCGGCGCCGTCGCAGCGGGGCGGCGCGGTAGGTCATCGGGCACCTGGTAGACCACGGCGCGCGGAGCCGACCCGTCGGCCACGACCATGACCTCGATGCCCACGTCACCCGCGGGTCGTCGAGGCGGAAGCCGCCGAGCTTGCGCGAGATCGGGCATCCGCCCCTTGCCGCATACCAGCGCTGTTGCGGGCATCCAGGCGGTCAGCAGCTCCAGCTTGGCCGGCTCGAGCGTGGCGTCCGGATCTCAGCCACGATCGCCACCAGGCCGCCGTCGCTCGCCCCGCCGCGGACCTGGAACCAGAAGAAATCGCGGGACCCAGTGTCACCAACACCCTTCCGTCGTCCGCCGATCTTGGGGAACCCCTGCCGCCGAACAGGTCGACGAGCTGCGCGCCCGCGAAGTACTCCGGCAGCTGCATCGTCGCGGCCTGCGGGCGGCTCGAGAGGTTGTTGACGCACAGCACCGTCTCGTTGGCGGGCGCGTCGCGCGCCGACCGCCATCACCTCGGGTGAAGCACGAGGACGGATGGCCTCGTTCTCGGCGGCACGACGGCGAAGTCGCCGAGCCCGAAGACCGGGTGTCGGCTCGCGGACCTGGACCATGCCGCGGATCCAGTGCAGCAGTGACGCCGACGTGGCCATCTGCGCCTCGACGTTGACGTTGTTGTAGTGGTAGACGAGGCTCGAGATGACGGGCAGGTAGAGCTTGCCCGGGTCGACGATCGAGAAGCCCGAGTTGCGGTCGGGCGTCCACTGCATCGGGGTGCGCACGGCATCCCGGTCGGTGAGCCAGATGTTGTCACCCATCCCGATCTCGTCGCCGTAGTAGAGGCAGGGCGATCCGGGGAGGGAGAGGAGCAGCGCGTGGATCAGCTCGATCTCCGGCCGTGAGTTGTCCAGCAGGGGCGCGAGCCGGCGTCGGATGCCGACGTTGGCCCGCATGCGCGGATCCGGCGCGTACCAGCCGTACATGGCGGCCCGCTCCTCGGGAGACACCATCTCGAGGGTGAGCTCGTCGTGGTTGCGCAAGAAGGTGCCCCACTGGGTCCCGGGCGGGATGGCCGGGGTCTCGGCGAGCACAGAGACGATCGGCTCCGCCTTCTCTTCACGCAGCGCGTAGTAGAGACGCGGCATGACCGGGAAGTGAAAGCACATGTGGCACTCGGGATCCTCCTCCGTCCCGAAGTAGTCGACGACCTCGGCCGGGGGCTGGTTGGCCTCGGCGAGCAGGATCCGGCCCGGGTACTCCTCGTCGACCATGGCCCGGACCCGGGCGAGGAACTCATGTGTCCGGGGCAGGTTCTCGCAGTTGGTCCCCTCCTCCTCGAAGAGGTAGGGCACCGCGTCGAGTCGGAAGCCGTCGATCCCGAGGTCCATCCAGAAGCGGACGATGTCGAACATCGCCTCCTGCACGGCGGGGTTCTCGAAGTTGAGGTCCGGCTGGTGGGAGAAGAAGCGGTGCCAGAAGAACTGCCGGCGCACCGGGTCGAACGTCCAGTTCGAGACCTCGGTGTCGACGAAGATGATGCGGGCGTCGGGATAGCCCTCGTCCGTGTCGGACCAGACGTAGAAGTCACCGTAGGGGCCGTCGGGCTCGGCCCGGCTCGCCTGGAACCACGGATGCTGGTCGCTCGTGTGGTTCATCACGAGGTCCGTGATGATCCGGATGCCGCGGGCGTGCGCCTGCGACACGAGCTCGGTGAACTCCGGCAGCGTGCCGAACTCCGGCAGCACCGCCTTGTAGTCGGCGATGTCGTAGCCGCCGTCACGCAGCGGCGACGCGTAGAACGGCGGCAGCCAGAGGCAGTCGACCCCGAGCCACTGGAGATAGTCGAGTCGCCCGATGAGCCCGGTGAAGTCTCCGGCTCCCGACGCCCTTGGAGTCGGAGAAGGCCCGGACCAGCACCTCGTAGAAGACGGCCTTGCGAAACCACTGCGGGTCGTGCTTCAGCCCGGGTTGGGACGAGGTTGAGTCCCTGCATCGGTTCAGTGGCTCCTCACGCTGATGATGTGAACGGGCTCGGAGTCGGGACCGAGTCGCACGTAGTTGTCCTGTCGCCAGGTCCACGTCTGGTTCAGGACGTGGTCGTGCGCGTCGAACGTCGACCACGTCGCCAGGCCCAGTGCCTCCATGTCGAGGTGCACCCACGTCTCCCGGGTCGCGTGCGGGTCGAGGTTCGCGACGACGAGAACCGTGTCGCGCGTCGCCCATCGACCACCCGCGACTTGCGAGAGACGAGGAAGTTCTCGTCGTCGGCGCGCGTGGAAGCGGAGGTTGCGCAGCCACCGCAGCGCCGGGTGCCAGCCGCGGATCTCGTTGAGCCGCTTGAGGTACCACGCCAGCGACCGGCTCTCGAGCGGACCGCCTGGCTCGTAGAGGTACCACTGCCGGTCCTTGTACTCGTACTTCTCGTTGTCGAGCTGCTCCTCGGCACCCGGGCGGGCGACGTGCTCCATGAGCTCGTAGCCGGAGTAGATGCCGTAGGTCGGCACCATGGTCGCGGCGAGGGCGGCGCGCAGCTTCCAGGCGGTCGGGCCGCCGTACTGCATGTAGGGCGTGAGGATGTCGTGTGTCGTCGGCCAGAACGACGGGCGCATGTAGGCCGCCGGCTCCCCCGAGCAGCTCGCGGCCGTACTCCTCGAGCTCCCACGCGCATGTTGCGCCACGCGAAGTACGTGTACGCTCTGCTGGAACCCGGCCTTGGCGAGGGTGTGCATCATCGCCGGCTTCGTGAACGCCTCGGACAGCCAGATCGTCTCGGGATGGTCCCTGGCGACGTCGGCGATGAGCCACTGCCAGAAGGCAACCGGCTTCGTGTGCGGGTTGTCGACGCGGAAGATGCGCGACGCCGTGGTCGAGCCACACCTGGATGACCCGCCGCACCTCCGCGTAGGCGCCCGCCGGGGTCGTTGTCGAAGTTGAGCGGGTAGATGTCCTGGTACTTCTTCGGCGGGTTCTCCGCGTACGCGATCGTGCCGTCGGCGCGGGTCGTGAACAGCTCGGGGTGGCTCTGGACCCACGGGTGGTCGGGCGAGGCCTGCAGCGCGAAGTCGAGTGCGACCTCGAGGCCGTGCCGCCCCGCCTCCGCGACGAAGAAGTCGAAGTCCTCGAAGGAGCCGAGGTCGGGGTGGATCGCGTCGTGACCGCCGTCGGGCGAGCCGATGGCGTAGGGCGAGCCGGGCTCGTCGGGCTCCGGGGACAGCGAGTTGTTCCTGCCCTTCCGGGCGGTCGTGCCGATCGGGTGAATCGGGGTCAGGTAGACGACGTCGAAGCCGAGGTCGGCGATCGCGGGGAGTCGCTTCGCCGCGCGTCCGGAGGGTCCCTGACGTCCACTCACCCGTCTCGGGGTCCCGATGCGCCCCTTCCGAGCGCGGGAAGATCTCGTACCAGGCGCCGTAGAGCGCGCGCTCGCGCTCGACGAGGAGCGAGTACCGGCGCGACGGGCGAGACGAACTCGCGCAGCGGCATCCGACGTGGCGAGCCCCTGGATCTCGGGGGAGGTGGCCGCGCCGAAGCGGTGCGCGGCAGGGCGGTCCGCGGTCGCTCGAGGGCCGCGATGCCCTTGTCGATCTCGCTCGCGTCGACGCCCATACCGCGGACCGCCTCGGCGAAGCGCTCGAGCACACGCACGCCCTCGGCGCACATGAGCTCCTCGTCGACACCCGCGGCGATCTTGATTCCCGCGTCGTGGACCCAGGTGGCGTACGGGTCGGACCAGCCCTCGACGCGGTAGGTCCACCAGCCCGTCCGGTCCGCTCGAACCGTCGCGCTCCACTCCGACAGGCCGGGGTTGTCGCAGTGCATGGCGAAGTGGTGGTCCCGGCCGTCCGGGTCGGTCGAGCACCGCCTCGCGTTGACCGCGTCGTGCCCCTCGCGGAACACCCTGGCCCGGATCGTCAAAGTCCTCCCCGACGACCGACTTGGCCGGGCGCGTGCCGCCGTCGACGATCGGTCGCACGTCGCATCACCGGGATGCGTCCGATCGGGGCGGCGCCGCCCGGCATGCCCTCGACGGTCGGTGCGTCGCTGATTCGCTTCCCGGGGGCCAGGTGAGCGGCTCCCGCCTCGCTGTCGTCGGTCAGGCCGACCTCGGCCACCGGTGTCGCCGTGGGCTGGACGGTCGCTTTCGTTGTCGCCCTGTTGGGCGGCTCGGCGGGCTGGTTCGGACGGGTTGTCGGTGAGGAGCCAGTCACGGGATCGACCGTATCGAATGTGCGTCGGTTCTCACCCCCTCGCTCCCCGTCGAGTGCACTCCGCGCCGCCCCCCACCTGGTCGAGTGTGCAGTCGGCGCCGCCCCGACGGGAGCGATGACGGGACCGATCTGGGCTGCGGCGGGGTGTCCACGCACGACCGGCCACGACTCGTCCCGTCATTCGTCCCCGATGCCGCAGGGCGGGCGCGAAGTGCACACTCGACGAAGGGGGCCGCGAGGGCCAGCCTGCCCGCGGGCGGGAAGTGCACACTCGACTGGGACGGAACCCGGCACGAAGGGCACATTCGGAGCGAAGCCGGCCCAGCGGCATACGGCTTCCGGCCTGTGAAAGAAGGCTGAAACGCTTGCAAGATCTTTCTGCGACCACACGTATGCTGTCGCCTCGTGAAGGCAATCCGTCGCTTCAGTGTCCGCACCGTCCTGCCGAGCCGCATCGAGGGCCTCGGCGTCCTGGCCAGCAACCTCCGCTGGTCGTGGCACCCCGAGACCCGGGACCTGTTCGCCAGCATCGACCCGAAGGAGTGGGCCGACACGAAGGAGGACCCGGTCCGTCTGCTCTCCCGCCTGTCGGCCGAGGAGCTGGCTGCCCTCGCGGCGAACGACGAGTTCGTCGGGCGGGTCGTCGCCGCGAACGAGGACCTGCACGCGTACCTGACGAAGGAGCACTGGTACCAGGCGTGGAGCAGGGAGCAGGAGGCCGCCGGCCGCGCCGCTCCGAAGGCGATCGCCTACTTCAGCCCGGAGTTCGGCATCACCGCGGTCCTCCCGCAGTACTCGGGTGGTCTCGGCATCCTCGCCGGCGACCACCTCAAGACCGCGTCCGACCTCGGCGTCCCGATCGTCGGCGTCGGGCTGTTCTACAAGACCGGCTACTTCAAGCAGTCCCTGTCCTCGGACGGTTGGCAGCTCGAGTCCTATCCCGTGCTCGACCCCGACGGGCTGCCGCTCTCCCTCGTCAGGGAGGACGACGGCAGCCCCGCGGTCGTCTCGATCAACCTGCCGGCCGGGCGCGTCCTCCACGCACACATCTGGCGCGCCCAGGTCGGCCGGGTGCCGCTGCTGCTGCTCGACTCCGACGTCCCCGGCAACGACGAGCAGACGCGCAAGGTGACCGAGTCGCTCTACGGCGGCGGCGGCGACACTCGCCTCGAGCAGGAGCTGCTCCTCGGCGTCGGCGGCGTCCGGGCGCTGCGCATCTGGTCACGGCTGACCGGCGCGCCGGCCCCCGAGGTCTACCACACCAACGAGGGCCACGCCGGCTTCCTCGGCGTCGAGCGGATCACCGAGCTCGTTCGCGACCACGGCCTCACCTTCGACGAGGCGCTCGAGGCCGTCCGGTCCGCGACCGTCTTCACGACACACACGCCCGTCCCCGCAGGCATCGACCGCTTCGACGCCGCACAAGATCAACCTCTTCTTCGGCGGCGCCAACGCCATCCCCGGCGTGCCGGTCGACCGACTGCTCGCCCTCGGCGCCGAGGACTACGAGGGCGGCCAGCCGGGCATCTTCAACATGGCCGTCATGGGCCTGCGGCTCGCCCAGCGCGCCAACGGCGTCTCGCAGCTGCACGGCCATCGTGAGCCGGGAGATGTTCGACGGCCTGTGGCCGGGCTTCGACGAGGACGAGGTGCCGATCACGAGCATCACCAACGGCGTCCACGCCCCGACGTGGGTCGACCGCAAGGTCTACGACGTCGGCGCGCGCCCACCTCGGCACTGCCGACGTCGCCGGCGAGAACGCGTGGGAGCGGGTCTCCGAGCGTGCCGGCCGACGGCCATCTGGCAGGTCAAGCGCGCCATGCGGGACTCCCTCGTGCAGCGACGTCCGGCGGCGGGTCCGATCGTCGTGGCACAAGCGCGGCGCCGCGCCCGCCGAGCTCGGCTGGGTCGACGACGTGCTCGACCCCGACGTGCTGACGATCGGCTTCGCCCGGCGCGTGCCGACGTACAAGCGGCTCACCCTGATGCTCAGCGACAAGGAGCGCCTCAAGCGCCTCCTGCTGCACCCCGAGCGTCCGATCCAGCTCGTCATCGCGGGCAAGTCGCACCCCGCCGACGAGACGGGCAAGCGGCTCATCCAGGAGATGGTCCGGTTCGCCGACGACCCGGAGATCCGCCACCGCATCGTCTTCCTCCCCAACTACGACATCGCCATGGCGCAGCACCTCTACCCCGGCTGCGACGTCTGGCTCAACAACCCGCTGCGTCCCTTCGAGGCGTGCGGCACGTCGGGCATGAAGGCGGCCCTCAACGGCGGGCTCAACCTGTCCATCCTCGACGGCTGGTGGGACGAATGGTTCGACGGCCGCAACGGGTGGGCCATCCCGACCGCAGACGGCATCGCGGATCCGGACCGTCGTGACGATCTCGAGGCCTCCGCTCTCTACGACCTCATCGAGCACAACGTTGCCGCGAGCTTCTACGAACGCGACGAGGCCGGGCTGCCCCACACCTGGATCTCGATGATCACGCACACGCTCGCGACTCTCGGGCCCAAGGTTCTCGCGAGCCGCATGGTGCAGGACTACACCGAGCAGCTCTACAGCCCGGCTGCAGCTGCGGGACGCGCGCTGAACGGTCCCGACTTCAAGGGAGCTCGCGAGCTCGCCGCCTACAAGGCGCGGGTCCGCGCTGCCTGGCCGAACGTCCGGGTCGACCACGTCGAGCCGTCCGGGCTGTCGGACTCCCCGCAGATCGGCGACACCCTGCACGTCAGCGCCTACGTGGACCTGGGCGGCCTGTCGCCCGAGGACGTCGAGGTCCAGCTCGTGCACGGGCGCGTCTCTGACGCCGACGACCATGCGCGATACGGTCGCGGCGCCGCTGGGCCTCGTCGAGGGCTACGACAACGGGACCTGCCAGTTCGCGGGCGAGCGGAGCCTCACGCGCACCGGGTCCTTCGGCTACAACATCCGGGTCGTGCCCAAACACCCCGCGCTCGCGTCGGCCGCGGAGCTCGGCCTGGCTCGCAACGCCTGACGCCGGTCGGTTCTCAGGTGGGGTCCTGGACGCTCCACAGACGCATCGACGACGGCGACAGCGTCACGTCGGTGCCCGCCGGAACGCTGGGACCCGGCGGAGTCGGGCGCTCCTGCGCGCTGTCCCACAACAAGTCGTATGCCGCTGAGCTGGGTGCGTTGGGCAGCCTGACCTCCGCTGCCCAGGCACTTCCGTTGACCTGGAGCAGGACCGAGCGGTGACCCTGCCAGGCACCGTTGAACAACGCCTGGAGCGCATCGACGGCGGGACCGTCCCAGCGCCGGCCCATCGCCTCCCCGTCGCCGCCGTACCACGCGAGGTCGGTCGAACCGTCGGCGTGAACCTGGCGGCCGGAGAAGAACTGCCGTTGTCGCAGGACCGGGTGGTCCCTCCGCAACGCGATGAGGTGCCGTACGGTCTCGAGGAGATCGTCCTGCCACTCCTCCAGCTCCCATGAGTACCAAGAGATCTCGTTGTCCAGGCAGTATGGGTTGTTGTTGCCCTGCTGGCTCCGGCCGAACTCGTCGCCCCCGTTGATCATGGGCACGCCGGTCGACAGCAGCAGGGTCCCCATGCAGATTGCGCATCGAGCGCCGTCGCGTCGCGTTGACCAAGGTGTTGTCGGTGGGTCCCTCGACGCCGTGGTTCCAGGACCGGTTGTCATCCGAGCCGTCCAGCCCGCCCTGGCCGTTCGCGTCGTTGTGCTTGCGGTCGTAGGTCGTCAGGTCGGCCAGGGTGAAGCCGTCATGGGACGTGACGAAGTTGAGCGACGCGATGGTCCCGCGGTCGAGGCGGCCGAACAGGTCCTCGGAACCGGCGAGCCTGGTGGCGAGGTCGCGCACGCCGTGGCCCGTCTCGCCCGCGACCGAAGCCGCCAGATCGCGGAGCCAGAACGTCCGCACGGTGTCCCGGAAGCGGTCGTTCCACTCGGACAGGGGTGGCGGGAACTGCCCGGTCCGCCAGCCGTGCATCCCGAGGTCCCAGGGCTCGGCGATCAGCTTGACGCGCGACAGGACCGGGTCCGTCCGCAGTGCGACGAGGAACGGGTGCGTCGGGTCATACGCCTCGTCCCGCCCCCGCGCGAGCGCCACCGCGAGGTCGAAGCGGAACCCGTCGACGTGGCACTCCCGCACCCAGTAGCGCAGCGAGTCGAGCACCATCCCGGCCACGATGGGATGGGACAGGTCGAGCGTGTTGCCGCACCCGGTGACGTCAATGTCCTGCCCTCGCGCATCGAGCCGGTAGTAGGCGCGGGGGTCGAGCCCTCGCCACGACATGGTCATGCGGTTCTGGGCCTGCTCAGCGGTGTGGTTGTAGACGACGTCGAGGATCACCTCGATGCCCGCCGCGTGGAGCAGCTTGACCATGCCTTTGAAC
Organism: uncultured Actinomycetota bacterium; assembly: GCA_963826445.1. Lineage (GTDB taxonomy): Bacteria > Actinomycetota > Actinomycetes > Actinomycetales > Dermatophilaceae > Intrasporangium. The sequence goes on along the minus strand of CAWGXD010000022.1, from coordinate 179,174 downwards.
TCGTCGACGACCCCCTGCGGATCGTCGGCCGCGGCATAGCCGGCGTGCGGCGCGAAGAAGCCGAGGGTGTTGTAGCCCCAGTGGTTCGTCAGACCGCGCGCGACGAGCTCGGGCTCGTGGGTGAAGGCGTGGATCGGCAGCAGCTCGACAGCGGTGACACCCAGGCTCTGGAGGTGCGCCACGAAGGCCGGATGTGCCAGACCGGCATAGGTGCCGCGGAGGTGCTCAGGAAGGTCGGGGTGGAGCGCGGTCGCGTTCTTCACGTGGACCTCGTAGACCACCGACTCTGTCAGTGACCGCCTGGGCGGCTCATCCGCCCCCCAGTCGAAGCTGTCGTCGATGACGACGGAGCGCGGGAGGCATGCCGCTGAGTCGCGCGGGTCGAGCACCGTCAGGTCGCCGGTGAGGTCGGGACCGACGTGATGGGCGAACAGGGCCGGGTCGAGCGTGACGTCTCCCTCGAGCGCCCGGGCGTACGGGTCGAGGACGAGCTTGTTGGGGTTGTAGCGCTGTGCGCGCGCCGGCTCCCAGGGGCCGTCCGCGCGGAAGCCGTAGCGCTGGCCGGCGCGGACACCCGGCACGGTGCCGAACCAGGTGCCGTGCGCGCGGTGCCGCAGCGGGAGCCGCCGCTCGGACTCGCGGCCCTGTGCGTCCCGGTCGAAGAGGCAGACCTCCACCGCCGCCGCATTCAAGGCGTAGACCGAGAACACCGCCCCCTCCGACGTGAGGTGGGCTCCCTGATCCGGCGGGACGTCGGGGGATCCGGGAGGAGACGGCACGGCCTCAGCCTAGGGCGAAGGGGCGGGACGCCGGGACCGACGGGTCGTCCGTGGGCACTCGGCCCGGCCTGGGGTCGGACCTGTCATTGCTCCCAGCCCGAGCGGCGTGGCGCCTGCATGTGACTGAGACCTGCCCCGCTCGTTACGGTGGGGCCATGACCGATCCGACTTCCCTGCCCAACTTCCAGCCGCAGGTGCCTGGGGGCCCTCCGAACGGCGCCGCGAAGAACGATGCTCCGGTGCGCGATCGCATCCTCGCCGTGCTCGCGGACCTGGGGTTGGAGGCCAAGGTCGACAACGACGGCGACCTCGAGTTCGTCGTCAACGAGCAGACTCTCTTCGCTCGGGTCGCGGAGGGTGAGATCCCGCTGGTCCGGTTCTTCGGCCAGTGGCAGCTGCAGGAGCCCGTCTCGCCCGACCGCAACGAGCGCCTTGCCCGCTGCAACGACATGACGCTGCAGCTCAACATCGTCAAGATGTGCCTCGTGCAGGAAAGCCTCGTCGTCTCGGCCGAGCACGTCGTGCCCGAGTGGGCCGACCTCGAGCTGCTGACGCCGCTGTCGATCAACCACATCCTCCAGGCCGTTCAGTTCTTCTTCCAGTCCTGGCTCCCTGCCGATGACCAGGCTCAGCCGGGTGCTGGCGACGCGACGCAGGGCGGCCAGTGATGGGGGAGTTCGTCCGCCTCGAGGTAGAGGACGGCATCGGCACGATCCGGCTCGACCGGCCCAAGATGAACGCCCTCAACGTCCAGGTCCAGGAGGAGATCCGCGCGGCGGCCCTCGAGGCGACCGACCGGCAGGACGTGAAGGCGGTCATCGTGTAGGGCGGGGAGCAAGGTCTTCGCCGCCGGGGCGGACATCAAGGAGATGCAGACGATGTCCTACACCGACATGGTCGACCGCTCCGGTCCGCTCCAGACGTCCATCACCGCCGTCGCCCGGATCCCCAAGCCGGTCATCGCCGCCATCACCGGGTACGCCCTCGGCGGCGGCTGCGAGCTCGCCCTGGCCTGCGACTTCCGTGTGGTCGCTGACGACGCGAAGCTCGGCCAGCCGGAGATCAACCTCGGCATCATCCCCGGGGGCGGCGGCACCCAGCGGCTGTCGCGACTGGTCGGGCCGGCCAGGGCGAAGGAGATCATCTTCAGCGGCCGGTTCCTCGACGCGCAGGAGTCGCTCGCGATCGGTCTGGCGGACAAGGTCGTCCCTGCTGCCGAGGTGTACTCCGCTGCGCAGGAGTGGGCCCGGCAGTACGTCAGCGGACCGACCTATGCGATCCGGGCCGCGAAGGAAGCCGTCGACCGAGGGCTCGAGGTCGACCTCGAAACCGGTCTCGAGATCGAGCGGATGCTCTTCGCCGGCCTGTTCGGCACGCGCGACCGCGAGATTGGCATGACCGCGTTCGTCGAGCGGGCCGAGGCGCAGTTCGAGGGCAAGTGACCGGCTGGTGAGCAGCTTGGACGTCCTCGTCTTCTACTCGCCCGTCGAGTCGACCGAGGACGTCCTGGCGGCCGTCTTCGCGGCCGGCGCCGGAGCGATCGGTGACTACACCGAGTGCGCGTGGTTCGGCGAGGGGATCGGTCAGTTCCGGCCCGGTGCCGGTGCCAACCCCGCCATCGGCGCGGTCGGCGACCTCGAGCGACTGCCCGAGCACCGCGTCGAGGTGACGTTCCCGAAAGGGCTGAGACGCCAGGTCGTCGCTGCCCTCCGAACCGCGCACCCCTACGAGGAGCCTGCCTTCCACGTCATCGCGACCGCAGCGGTCGAGCCGTCCTGACCCCGCGGTACGCCTCGCCGCCATTTCGGGACCGGGGTCCGCATGCGGCGGGGTTGGATCGCGCCCCGGCCGCCATTTCGGGACCGGGGTCCGCATGCGGCGCTGTGCCGGAGCGGTTGGATCCGCACGCCGGGAGGGCTGGGACCGCGCCGGACGGCGTCAGCGAGCTCAGCGGCATACGGCATGGTGGTTCGACGTGAGCCAGCCCACGGGTGGTGAGCGTCACCCCGCGGGGGTGGTGGGCGTTCAAGCGCTCAGTGACAAGATGGACGGCAGTGCCGGGGTGGACCTCCGGTCTCAGGGAACCCCGCAACACCAGCTACGGAAGAGGACGATCACCCATGAACATCGTCGTCTGTGTCAAGTACGTGCCGGACGCCCAGGCGGACCGCACGTTCAACGCATCTGACAACACGACCGACCGCGAGAACGTCGACGGCCTGCTGTCCGAGCTCGACGAGTACGCCGTCGAGGAGGCACTGAAGCTCGTCGAGGCCGGCGAGGGCGAGGTCACCGTCGTCACGGTCGGACCCGACCAGGCAGCCGACGCCATCAAGAAGGCCCTCCAGATGGGCGCCGACAAGGGCGTGCACGTCAAGGACGACGCCATCCACGGCTCCGACGCCCCCGCCACGTCCCTCGTGCTCGCGGAGGCGATCAAGAAGCTGTCCGCCGACGGTCAGCCCGACCTCGTCATCACCGGCATGGCGTCGACCGACGGCACGATGGGCGTCGTCCCAACGATGCTCGCCGAGCGACTCGGTCTGCCCGCCGTGACCTACGCGTCGGAGCTCACCGTCGAGGGCGACACTGGTGGGTCCGTCACGATCCGCCGGGACGGCGACGTCTCGACCCAGACGATCGAGGCGAGCCTCCCGGCGCTCGTGTCCGTCACCGACCAGATCAACGAACCGCGCTACCCCTCGTTCAAGGGAATCATGGCCGCGAAGAAGAAGCCGGTCGAGACGTGGGGCATCGCCGACCTCGGCGTCGACGCGTCGCAGGTCGGTCTCGACGCCGCGTGGACGAAGGTCGAATCCTTCGCCGCACGACCGCCGCGCACGCAGGGCAAGATCGTCGCCGACGAGGGTGACGGCGGCCAGAAGCTCGCGGCCTTCCTCGCCGAGCGCAAGTTCGTCTGATCGCAGCAGCCGTAGAAGGAGAGACATCGCCATGGCTGAAGTTCTCGTGCTCGTCGACCACGTCGACGGCAAGGTCCGCAAGACCACGTCCGAGCTGCTGACGATCGCCCGCCGCCTCGGCGAGCCGTCGGCGGTCTTCATCGGCTCCGGTTTCGATGCCGCCAAGGAGACGCTGGCGAAGTACGGCGCCGCCAAGGTCTATCGCGTCGAGTCCCCCGAGGTGCTCGAGCACCTCGTCGTCCCGCAGGCCGAGGTGCTCGCGCAGCTCGTCGGCTCCACGTCGCCGGCGGCGGTGCTCGTCCCGGCCAACACCGAGGGCAAGGAGATCGCGGCACGGCTCGCGGTCAAGACCGAGTCGGGCCTGATCACCGACGCGGTCGACGTGCGGGCCGGTGAGGGTGGTGGCGTCGCCACGACCCAGTCCGTCTTCGCCGGTTCCTACACGGTTGAGGCGACGGTCACCAAGGGCACGCCCATCGTGGCCGTCAAGCCGAACTCCGCTGCGCCCGAGGAGGCCCCGGCTGCTGCGGCTGACGAGGTCGTCGACTTCACGCCCTCCGACGTGGCCAAGAGCGCCCGGATCACCGAGTCCAAGGAGAAGCAGGCGACCGGCCGTCCCGAGCTGACCGAGGCGGCGATCGTCGTCTCCGGTGGCCGTGGCACCGGTGGGGACTTCTCGCCGGTCGAGGCGTTCGCCGACTCGCTCGGCGCCGCCGTGGGCGCGTCCCGTGCGGCCGTCGACGCGGGGTGGTACCCGCACACCTCGCAGGTGGGCCAGACGGGCAAGCAGGTCAGCCCGCAGCTCTACGTCGCCGCGGGGATCTCGGGTGCGATCCAGCACCGGGCCGGCATGCAGACGTCCAAGACGATCATCGCCGTGAACAAGGACAACGAGGCGCCGATCTTCGAGCTCGTCGACTTCGGCGTCGTCGGTGACCTCTTCCAGGTCCTGCCGCAGGCGACCGAGGCGATCAAGGCCGCCAAGGGCTGAGGCGTAGTCCCGTGTCAAAGGCCCCCGACCCCTCGTGGTCGGGGGCCCTTGCGCGCCTGCGGTGCACGATGATGCCGTATGCCGCTGAGCTGGGTTCCGCTCAGGCCGCGGGCTGGCCGCCGGGTCGCCTCCCTGATGTGCGCACCCAGCTGCGCAGCTCCTCGCGGTTCCTGGCGTACGTGGTGGCCGCGGTCCCGAACGCCCACCACGGTGGCCGCAGCGTCTCGGACAGCGACCGGGTGGGCCGGTCCCTGCCCCTTCGCCACTCGATTCGGCCGCTGTCCGTGACCCGGTGGACGCTGTCAGGTGAGATCGACTGGGAGACAAGGGTGTTGTGGACGCGCATGGCATCGTCATTGCTCAGGTCGATGCGGGCGGTCCACGCCCGGTAGCCCAGGCCGGCTGCCACCGCCAGGCACGCGGCGTAGACCGGGAGCTCGGGCAGGTTGACGAGCTCGAGGATGAGGCGGGCGACGAAGTACCCGACCAGGGGGCTCGCCACTGCAGCGACGACCCGGTGGCCGACCGGCGCTCTGAGGGTGCGAGGGCCATGCCTCATGCGGCCGATCATAGGCAGGGCGTCGGCGTTGTCAGTGTTGTCGGCGCACCCGGGCGCTGTCGCCGCCGTCAGCGCCCGGGTGCGGCGGGGAGGTCGGGGGAGCGACGGTCGAGGATGCCGGTCTCCACGAGCCGGGACTCAAGGATGGAGGTCATTGACTCGACATAGGTCCGGGTGATGTGGGTGCCCTGCCGGTAGACGAGGACCTCGCCGACGACCGCCGGGCAACGCCCGTCCGGGGTCTGCGGGCAGATCCACGGATTGAGATCGAGCCAGGTTCGAGACTCGCCGAGTCCGACCGCCCGTCGCAGGGCCTCGGAGCCGACTCCGTCGTTGGCCGGGAAGGCGCACTCCAGGTAGTCGTCCGGGTGACGCTCCACGCATTCGTAGCGGGGCTCCTCGCCGCCTGGGCGTGGCGTGTCGCCTATGGCCACCACCTTGGTGCCGACGCGCTCGAGCCGATCCCAGTAGGAGTCGTAGCCCGCGGCCGTGGCATCGACGTCCGCCACGTTGTCTCCACCGAGCAGTGCCGAGGTCACCACGTAGTCGACCCGACCCTGGTCCGACGTCAGGTGGTCCATGACCCGGTCGTTGTAGGCGAGACAGTCCGGCGCGCGCTCGGACGGGTTCAGGGCGCAGGCGCTCTTGAGGTAGAGCTCCAGACGCCACCCGTGCGCCTCGGCGATGGCGTCCAGGGCGTCGAACCACTGCCCGGCCTTCGAGTCACCCGTGAGGGCCACGGTCACGCCTCCGTCCGCGTCGCCGTAGACGCAGTCGAGCCGAGGCGTCGTGTCGCCCTCTGCGGTCTGGCAGTCGTCGTCGTAGTACGCGGGGATGTCATTCGGCGCAGCGGCTGGGGTGGGATCGATCGGACCGGTGCGGGTGAACTCGGGCGCGAGGGCCGCGGTGCGGGCCTGGGTCCGCGTCGCGCCCTCGTGAGAGCCGGCGGGTGGGTTTGCGTTCGGGTCCGGGGAGGAGCCCTTGGGGGATGGGGCCTGGTGCGCCACCGCGAGCGCTCCGGGAGCATCGGTCGGTGTGTCGGTCAATCGGGGGACCTGCGTCCAGACCGCACCAGCAGCGGCGAGTGACAGCGCCATGCCGGCTGCGCCCAGGGCGAGGGTCGGCCTGGTGCGGCGGAAGGTGGACCCGAACCGGATGGGGTCCTCGATGAGGTGCTTCGAGAGCCAGGCCAGCCCCACCGATGCCACGGCGAGGCCGACCTTGTGCCACGCCGTCAGCTCGGTGACCTCACCGCCGAGGGCGATGAGGGGCCAGTGCCAGAGGTAGATCGAGTAGGAGAGCCCACCGAGGAAGACGAGCGGCCGTAGTGCGAGCACACGTCCCACGACGGTGCTCGAGTGCGCGATCCCCGCCGCGATGACGGCTGCTGTCCCGAGGGTCGGCAGCAGCGCCGCCCACCCCGGCCACGGCGTCGTCCGCGAGACGAGCAGCCCGGCGGCGACGACGAGCAGCAGACCGCCGGCAGCCAGCCCCGAGGCGGTCGCCCTCCCCAAGCGGTGGAGCAGCGGCACGGCGCACGCGATCAGTGAGCCGAGCCCGAGCTCCCACGCGCGGGTCGTCGAGAAGAAGTAGGCAGTCTGGGGCGCGGAAGCGGTGTGGGCCATGGAGGCGGCCAGGGACGCGACGACGATGGCCCCGATGCCGACGGCGACGGTTCGACGGACGCCCCACCCGAATCGTCGGGACAGCCAAGCCAGCCCGATGATCATGATGGGGATGACGAGGTAGAACTGCTCCTCCACGGAGAGCGACCAGTAGTGCTGCACCGGCGACGCTGCGGCGTCCTCGGCGAGGTAGTCCACGGAGCGGAAGGCAAGCGCCCAGTTGACGACATAGAGCGCTGCCGCCATGACGTCCTCGGACAGGGTCTCCCATGCGGAGCCCGGGAGGACCCGCCAGCCGACGAGGGCCGTGACGACCAGCACGAGGGTGGCCGCTGGAAGCAGGCGGCGTGCTCGACGGGCGTAGAAGCGCACGAGCGACACGGTCCCGGAGCGCTCGGCCTCATTGAGCAGTCCGGACGTGATGAGGAAGCCAGAGATGACGAAGAAGACATCCACGCCGGCGAAGCCTCCGGACAGCCGGTCGACCCCCAGGTGATACACGAGGACGAACAGCACTGCGATGGATCGCAGGCCCTCGATGTCGCCCCTGAGCGGCGAGCGGGTCGGGTGGCTGGCTGAGCTCATGCTGCGAAGGCTTCTCCTACGTCGTCGGTGGTGCGTCTCGGGGACCCTGGTGCCCGTGCCGGGTCGAGAGCGTACGGGGGACGTCCGATGGTCACACGTCCACCCGCGCGCACGCATCTCCGTGCGCACGGGTTCGCACGGCTACGGTCGCCTCGCTGGACCTGTGACGGGGCGCCGGCGATTCCGGCCCTAGAATCGGTGGGTGACTGCCTACCTCGACCATGCGGCGACCACGCCGATGGTCCCCGCCGCCCTGGAGGCGATGACGGAGCAGCTGGCCATCGTCGGCAACGCGTCGTCGCTGCACCGGGTCGGGCGTGCCGCGCGTCGGGTGGTCGAGGAGTCAAGAGAGAAGATCGCCAAGGCGATCGGCGCACGTCCGTCTGAGGTCGTCTTCACCTCCGGCGGCACGGAGGCCGACAACCTCGCGGTCAAGGGCACGTACTGGAAGCGGCGCGACGCCGACCCCGCGCGGACGCGGCTCGTCGTCAGCGCCGTCGAGCACCACGCGGTGCTCGACTGTGTCGAGTTCCTCGTCGCGCACGAGGGCGCCAAGGTGACCTGGGTGGAGCCGACGAGCCGAGGGCTTCGTCGAGCGGGAGGCCGTGCGGCGCGCCATCGAGCAGGACCCGGGCTCGGTCGCGCTCGTCTCGGTCATGTGGGCCAACAACGAGGTCGGCGACCGTGCAGGACGTCGCCGCGATCGCCGCGGTGGCCCACGAGTTCGGCGTGCCGTTCCACACCGACGCGGTGCAGGCCGTCGGGCACGTTCCCGTGGACTTCGCCGCGAGCGGCGCTGACCTGATGTCGATGACGGCCCACAAGCTCGGCGGCCCCATCGGCGTCGGCGCGCTCGTCGCCCGCCGTGACGCGCGTCTCGTGCCCGCTGAGCCACGGCGGCGGGCAGGAGCGTCAGCTGCGCTCGGGGCACCCTGGACACGCCGGCGATCCGTCGGTTTCGCCGCGGCCCTCGTCGCGGCCGTCGCACAGCTCGAGGAGGAGTCTGCGCGACTGACCCATCTGCGCGACGACCTCGTGGGGCGGGCCATCGACCTCGGGTTGGGGGTCCGCGTCACAGGCCACTGGGAGCGGGGAGACCACCTCCGACGGCTGCCCGGCAACGCGCACCTGCTCATCGCCGGCTGCGACGGTGACTCGCTGCTCTACCTGCTCGACGCCGCGGGAGTGTCCTGCTCGACGGGTTCGGCATGCCAGGCCGGCGTGCCGCAGCCGAGCCACGTGCTGCTCGCGATGGGCATCAGCGAGAGCGACGCTCGGGGCGCCCTGCGACTGACCCTCGGCCACACGTCGACGGCGGCGGACGTCGACGCGGTCATCGAGGCGCTGCCTGCCGCGGTCGAGCGCGCTCGCCGAGCGAGGCGGGCGACGGCATGAGGGTCGTCGCAGCCATGAGCGGCGGCGTCGACTCGGCAGTCGCCGCTGCCCGCATGCTCGACGCGGGCCACGAGGTCGTCGGCGTGCACCTGGCCCTGTCAGCCAGAGCGCGGCGACGTTGCGCGAGTCGGCGCGGGGATGCTGCACGATCGAAGATGCGGGAGACGCGCGGCGGGTCGCCGACGTGCTCGGGATCCCGTTCTACGTGTGGGACATGGCCGAGCGCTTCAAGCGCGACGTCATCGAGGACTTCACCTGCCGAGTACGCCGCGCGGCCGGACGCCCAACCCGTGCCTGCGGTGCAACGAGAAGATCAAGTTCTCAGCGCTGCTCGACAAGGCGGTCGCGCTCGGCTTCGACGCGGTGGCGACGGGTCACTACGCGCAGATCCGGCGAGGTGCCGGACGCGACCGGGGGAGTGCGGCGCGAGCTGCACCGGGCGGTCGACTCGGCCAAGGACCAGAGCTACGTCCTCGGGGTGCTCGACGCGGAGCAGCTGGCCCGCGCCTTCTTCCCGCTCGGCGACACGACGAAGCCGCGAGATCCGCGAGGAGGCCGCCGATCGCGGGTTCTACATCGCCAAGAAGCCCGACAGCCACGACATCTGCTTCATCCCTGACGGGGACACGCGCGGCTGGCTCGGTCGGGCCCTCGGTGAGGCGCCCGGCGACATCATCGACGCCGACGGGTCCGTCCTGGGCCGGCACTCCGGCGCCTTTGCCTACACGGTCGGCCAGCGCAAGGGCCTGCGGCTGACCCGCCCGGCCCCGGACGGCCAGGCCCGCTACGTCGTCGAGGTCCGGCCGGACCGCAATCAGGTGGTCGTCGGGACCGCCGACCTGCTCGGCATCAACGCGCTCACCGGTGACCACGCGCGCTGGTGCGGCCCGGCGCCAGACGGCCGCATCCGGGTCGGGGCCCAGGTCCGGGCCCATGGCGAGGAGTTCCCGGCCACGGCCTGGGCGCACGGGGACCGGGTGGAGGTGCGCCTCGACGAGCGGACCCGCGGGGTGGCGCCCGGCCAGTCGGTCGTCCTCTACGACGGCACCCGCGTCGTGGGGTCGGCGACCATCGCGGCGTCACGGCTCGAGCGCGTCGACGCCTGACCAGTGCGCGGCCCGGGCATCCGGCGCGCTCAGTCCAGGGACCGGGTCCAGGTCACCGTCCGCGCGACCGGTCGGAAGCCGAGCGCCTGGTAGAGCCGTCTCGGTCCCGGGTAGTCGTCGTCACCGCGTGGGCTCACCTGGGCCGTGTGCGCCCCGAGCTCGCGCGAGCGGTGCAGCGCAGCAAGCGTGACGGCTCCGGCAAGACCGTCACCACGATGGCGAGGCTCGCACCCGACCGGCTCGACGAGGGCAACGCCGGTCGCGTCGTCGAGCCAGACGATGACCGAGGCGACCATTCGGCCCTCGCGATCGCACGCCACCCAGTCGAGGTCGGATCTGTAGGGCCAGGCCTGCATGACCTGCGCATAGACCTCGGCGCTGACCCGTGAGGGCCCGAACTCCGACCAGGCGGCCCGGTGGACCGCCGCCCGAGGCGCTGCCTCGCCGTGCTCGACCGGCCGGAGTCGATAGCCGGCCACCTGCGGCACGGATGGCAGCTCACGCACGTCGAGCAGGTGGTGAGTGAAGTGCCAGCCGTCTGGATCGGGGCGGAAGCCCGCCTCGCGGAGCACCGGCTCGACGCTGTCACCCTCCATCGCCACAGCGGACTGCCGCGGTGCATCGCTCCAGTCCTCGAACCAGTCGACGACGTCGCGGGTCACCTCCGCGTGGTCAGGGTCGACCTGGAGCTCCAGCCAGTCGGGGCCCTCGGCCCAGCCGAAGCCGACCACCTCGTCGCCCACGCGCCACAGGGAGATCGCCTCGTCGGCCCCCACGCGGTCGGGCTCGACGGGCTGCGAGCTCCGGTTCCAGGCGAGCTGGCCGGGGTGGAAACGCGCCCTCGGGGACCAGACCCGTGAGCACATCGCCTGCATCTCGCCCAGGTCTCCGGGCCCGGAGAAGTCGCTGCGCGTGGTCGGCACACGGCAAACCCTAGCCATCGCTGCACGGGCCCGGTCCGGCAACACACCCGCTTGCCGTGTGATCGGGCCGGCTGCAACCGGGGCCCGCACTCGATAGCCGGGTGTGTTGCGGAGGTCAGGGCGGGCCTAGGGTTGGGGCCGTGACTCAGGCAACCGGGATCGGCTCGTGGCCGGGCACCTCTGTGCGCGACGCGCTGGCCCAGGTGCGCGAGATCCTCGATGGTCACCTGCCCTACCTGCCCGAGCTGCCCGCACGTGGGCCGGGGGCCGACATGATCGGGCGCACCGCCGGCCTCCTCGTCGAGCTTCCCGTGGACCTCCAGCCGACCGGCTGGCGCCTCGTCGACCGGCCGGGCCGCGACGCACACCGGACCGCAGCACTGATGCGTGAGGACCTCGACGAGCTGGCCGAGGCCTTCGAGGGACACGTCGGCCCGATCAAGCTGCAGGTCGCCGGGCCCTGGACTCTCGCCGCCTCGGTCTGGCTGCCCCGCGGTGAGCGGGTGGTCGTCGACGAGGGGGCGTGCCGAGACCTCGTCGACTCGCTCGCCGAGGGCGTGCGGACCCACGTGGCGACCGTGCGACGGCTCGTCCCAGGCGCGGAGGTCGTGCTCCAGGTCGACGAGCCGTCACTGCCGACGGTCCTGTCGGGTCGGCTGCCCACGGCGTCGGGTTACGGACGGCTGCCCTCGGTCGACCCGCAGGTGGCCGCCGCGGCACTGGCCACGGTGCTCGCGGCGCACGACGGAGACACTGTCATCCACTGCTGCAGCGCCGACCCTCCGCTCCCACTCCTTCGCGCAGCGCGCCCGGCGGCGCTGTCCCTCGATACGGCGCAGCTCCGTCCGCGCGGCTGGGAGGGCGTCGCTGTCGCCGTCGAGGACGGCATCCGCCTGCACGCGGGCGCGGTGCCGACGGACGGGTCGGTGACCCGGGCGGTCGAGGTGGCGGACCGCATCTCCGATGCCTGGCAACGAGTCGGTATGCCGCTGAGCTCGCTCTCGGAGATCGTCGTCACTCCGGCGTGTGGCTTGGCCGGGGCGCCCCCACCCGTGGCGCTGGCCATCCAGCGCGCCGCGGTCGACGCGGCGCGTGAGCTGACGGAGCGCGCCCAGCAGGGTTGAGTGAACCGCCGCCGGAGTCCTGCGGCGCGGTCACCTCGCGAGGCAGCAACCTACCCGGGGTAAGATAGCTGGCATGGCCGCCCCCACCCACTCCAGCTTCGGCGACCGCGGGCAGCGGATCGGGCTGCGCCTGATCACCAAGGTGGGCTCGCTGCCCCTGCTGGGCAACGCCGACGTCCGCCGGACCGTCGAGAGCCTGCTCTACCGCGGCAGCAAGGGTGCGTTCGGGGCCATCGAGGTCATTGACGCAGCATCGAGGCGTCCCTTCCCGTCCCGCGCCGGCCGTGGGGACCCGACCCGCAGTGCACCAGCCCGGCCTCGACGCGAGTTCGACCTGACCCCCTCCGAGGACCAGGAGCTGATCCGCTCGGCGGCGGCACGGCTCGCCGACGACGTGATCCGGCCGGCTGGGGCGAGGGCCGACGCCGAGCGCTCGGTTCCCGAGGCCGTCCGCCATGCGGCCGCCGATCTCGGCCTGTCCCTCATCGGCGTCCCGAGCGAGCTCGGCGGCATCGCCGAGGAGCGGTCGGCCGTCACCGCCGCGCTCGTCCTCGAGGAGCTGGCCCGCGGCGACCTGGGGATCGCGACGGCTCTGCTGGCTCCCGCCGCCGTCGCGTCCGCGCTCGCGAGCTACGGCTCGAGTGCCCAGCAGGCGACCTACCTGCCGGCCTTCACGAGGGAGAGCGCCCCGGCCCGCGCCTCGCTGGCCCTGATGGAGCAGGGGCCGCTGTTCGATCCGCTGTCGCCCACCACCACGGCCACCACGCGCGGGAGCGATCTCGTCATCAACGGCGGCAAGTCACTCGTCGTCGGCGCTGCAGACGCCGACCTACTCGTCATCTCCGTCCTCGTCGACGGGGCTCCGCGCCTCGTCCTCGTCGAGGCAGGCACGCGCGGGGTCACCGTCGCCGACGACCCCGCCATGGGCATCCGTGCAGCGTGCACCGGCCGGATCGCCCTCGACGACGTCTCCGTCCCGGCGACCAACCTGCTCGGCACGACCGAGGACCATCTCGATGCGGTGCGGCGCGCCCGGCTCGCCTGGTCCGCCGCCGCGTGCGGGACCGCGCAGGCAGCCCTCGACCAGCTCATCCCGTACGTGCTGACCCGCGAGGCCTTCGGGGAGCCGATCGCGCACCGCCAGGCCGTGGCGTTCACCGTCGCCGACATCGCCATCGAGCTCGCGGGCCTGCGCCTCGTCGTCTGGCGCGCCGCGTCCCGACTGGACCAGGGCAGGGACGCAGCCCGCCTCATCGCCCACGCCCGCCAGCTGACGGCGACGCATGCCGCGCAGATCGGCTCGCATGCCGTCCAGCTGCTCGGCGGCCACGGCTTCGTCAAGGAGTTCGACAACGAGCGGTGGTACCGGGACCTGCGCGGGGCAGGCGTCCTCGAGGGGGTGCTGCTGACGTGATCAACCTCGAGGTGCCCCGCAAGTTCATCCCGCTGCTGGGCCGGGCGCGCGCGTTCGCGGACGAGGTGATGCGCCCGATCTCGCGCAAGTATGACCGGGCCGAGCACGCCTATCCGGTCGAGCTCGACCTCGTCTCCGCGGTCATCGACGGACTCACCGACGCGGGCGCAGGGCACGGCGCGGGCGTGGCAGCCGCAACCCGCACCAAGGACGGATCCGCCACGTCCGCCACGTCCGCGATGGCCGCCGTCGGCTCGGGCCGGAAAGCACCGCGCGGCAAGGAGAACCGCAACGGCGCGAACCTCTCGTCCGTGCTGTCCGTGATGGAGACCTGCCGCGGCGACGTCGGTCTCGCCCTGTCCATCCCGAGGCAGGGACTGGGCAACGCCGCCATCGCTGCGGTCGCCACCGAGGAGCAGAAGGCCCGCTACGGCAAGCGCTGGGCGGCGATGGCGATCACCGAGCCGGAGGCCGGCTCCGATTCCGGCGCGATCCGCACCACGGCGGTCAAGGACGGGCAGGACTACGTCCTCAACGGCGAGAAGATCTTCGTCACCGGTGGCGAGCGCGCCGAGCTGGTCGTCGTCTGGGCGACGCTCGATGGGAGCCTGGGCAAGGGGGCCATCAAGTCCTTCGTCGTCGAACGGACCAACCCGGGCCTCAAGCTCGTCCGGCTCGAGCACAAGCTCGGCATCCGGGCGTCCGACACCGCCGCCTTCCACCTCGACAACTGCCGGGTGCCCTCGAGTGACCTGCTGGGCGACCCCGGCATCAGCGCCGAGACCGGGTTCGGCGGCGCCATGGCCACCTTCGACAACACCCGTCCCCTCGTCGCGGCGATGGCGGTCGGGCTGTCCCGCGCCTGCCTGGACACGGCGACGGGTCTGCTGGCCCAGGGAGGCATCGGCGTGGACTGGGACCGGCCCCCGCTCGGCCAGAGCGCGGCCGCGGCCCGGCTCGCGGCGCTCGAGGCGGAGTACGAGGCCGCTTACCTGCTCACGATGCGCGCCGCGTGGATGGCGGACAACGGTCGTCCCAACTCGATGGAGGCCTCGATGGCCAAGGCCAAGGCGGGTCGCGCCTGCGTCGACATCGCCCTTGCCTGCGTCGAGCTGGCCGGACCGGCCGGTTACGCCGAGACCGAGCTGCTCGAGAAGTGGGCCAGGGACGCGAAGATCCTCGACATCTTCGAGGGGACCCAGCAGATCCAGCTGCTCGTCGTCGCCCGACGACTGCTCGGCCTCAGCTCGACACAGCTGAAGTAGCGGCGGCCGAGCCAGGACGATCAGTCCACGGGCAGAAACTCACGGGAGACGGTCGGCCGCCGTCGTTATCGTGTGCGAGTGACTCGGGAAGTGACAACCGTGGAGAGTGGCGCAGGCTCCGGAGCCGAGCTGACGCCGGTACGCAGGCAGCGGGTTCCGTGGCAGGTGAAGTTCGGGTCGCTCGCCGTCATCTGGGGCGCCAGCTTCCTGTTCATGAAGATCGGGCTCCGGTGGTTCTCGCCCGTCCAGATCGCGACCGGCCGCGTCCTCCTCGGCGCAGCGACTGTGGTGCTCCTGCTCCGCCTCACCGGTGGTCGCCTCCCGCGTTCCTGGCACGTCTGGCGCCACCTGCTCGTCGTCGCGGTCTTCCTCGCTTCCCTGCCGTTCGTCCTCTTCCCGCTCGGGGAGGAGCGTGTCAGCTCTGCGCTCGCAGGGATCGGCAATGCCATCACCCCGATCGCGACCGTCCTCGCGACGATGGCCATGGTCCCCTCGGAGCGCCTGCCGGGCCGACGGATCCTCGCGATCGTCGTCGGCTTTGTCGGCGTGGCCCTCATCGCCCAGCCCTGGGAGAGCGCCGGTCAGCCTGACCTCGTGGGCTTCGGCCTGACCCTCATCGCTGGTGCCTCGTACGGCATCGGGTGGACCTGGGTGCGCAAGTACCTCTCGCACGCCGACCTGGGCGGTCTCCAGCTCCCGGCCGCGCTGCTCACCGTGGCAGCCGGCCAGATGACGATCGTGCTCCTCGCCTGGTGGGCGTTCCACCGCGAGCGGTTCTCGGCGCCGTGGTCCCCGGCCGCCGACGCGACGGGTGGCGGCGCCGGACCGATCCTGTCGATCCTCGCCCTCGGGATCCTCGGCACCGGGCTGGCCTACCTCTTCCAGTTCGACGTCTTCCGCGCGGTGGGCCAGCAGGTCGGCTCCCTCGTCACCTACCTCATCCCGATCGTGTCAGTCGGGCTCGGCTACGCGTTCCTCGGGGAGCGGCTCGGGCCGTGGCAGGTCGCCGGCGCAGCCCTGGTGCTCGGTGCCGCGGTGGCGGTCACGCGTCCGCGGCGCGCGCCCCGCGCCGGCTGAACGGCACCGACCGCACGCTCGACGTGCGAGGAGAACGAGCCCAGCGGCATACGGGCTCTGCCTGGTGCGCCGCAGACCGGGTCAGAGGGCGGAGCCCTGCTGCCACGTGGCCCAGCTGAGGTTCCAGTCGGCGTAGCCGTTGCCCATCGTCATCGGCTTCTTGCTGCCGACCGTCTCGACGACGTCACCCACTCGCATGTTGTCGTAGAGCCAGATGGAGTTCGCGTCGCTCATGCCGACGCACCCGTGGCTCACGTTCTCGTGACCCTGCTGGCGGACCGACCAGGGCGCCGAGTGGAGGAACTCGCCGGAGTGCGTGATGCGCAGGGCCCGCTTGACCTTGACGTCGTGGTAGTAGTCCTTGTCGCCCTCCTTGAGGCCGATGGACTCGGCCTTCATGGTGAAGTCGGTGAACTTCTCCATGATGACCTTGACGCCGGAGCGGGTCTCCCAGCCGGGCCGCCCGCCGGAGACCGGGATCGACTTCGCCTTCTTGCCGTTGATGTCCACGTCCATCATGTGCGTCTTGAGGTTCACCTTGGCGATGACCGCGCGCCCGATCGTGAAGTCCGTGACGACGCTCTGCTCGCCAAAACGACCGCCGCCGGCCGGGACGCCGTTGAGGTTGGCCTCGACGTGGACCTTGGTGCCCGGCTTCCAGTAGTTCTGCGGTCGCCAGTGTGCCTCGCGGTCGGAGAGCCAGTACCACGAGCCCTGCTGCGCGGGCTGCGAGGTGACCTCCATGTGCTTCTCGAAGGTCGCCTTGTCGACGACCGGCAGGTCGAACGTGGCGATGACGGGCATGCCGATGCCGACCGTGCCGCCGTCGGGGTAGACCTTGGACCAGATCTGGTCGTCGAGGGTGAGGTCCGCGGTCGAGAACGAGCGCTTCGTGGTCTGCTGCTCGCCGGACTCATTCGTCGCCGTGAGGCTGAAGGTGTACTTGACCCCCGGCTCGAGCAGGTCGCTCGAGGTCCACGTGCCGGACTCGAGCCAGCCCTTGACGGGGACCTTGTTGCCCTTCTTGCTGAGGTATGACAGGGAGGCCTTGGTCAGAGTGCCGTCCTCGGTCCGCGCCGAGACGCGCGTGTCGACCGAGACGTCCTCGGCGCCGGACTTCGGCGTGGTGACCCATTTGACGGGCGTTGTCGTGGGTGCTGGAGTCGGCGTGGCCGTCGACGTGGTGCCGCTTGTCCGCGCATCGTGGCCGGCCGCCGTGACGGGTGCCTCGGCCGAGCAGGCCGCGACGCCGAGCAGACCGACGACAGCGAGCGCCGCGACGAATGTCTGGCGGACGGATCGAATGGTGACCTTCACGTGCTTCCCCTCAGGAACTACCGGTGCCCCCACCCCGACGTCAGGGGATCTGAGGCCAAAAAACCCCACTAAGCAGTGTCGCTGATGAACGCACCCATCACCAAAACCATCGGCACCGCGTCGTCCAGAACGTCCCAGCCGTTGCCGCTCCAGAGGCTGCCGTATGCCGCTGGGCTCGGTGCCGCTCCAGCCCGGCCGTCAGGGGTGGCTGGCAGGATGGGCGGGTGAGCGAGATCACTGAGCGTGAGATCCCCGGGAACGGGGTCCGGCAGGCCGCTTCGGGGCCGGCCGTCGTCGAGGACCCGATCCCCGTCGAGGTCAACCAGGAGTGGGCGGACCTCGCCGAGCAGGCGAGTGCGGCCCAGTTCGCCTACCACGTCAAGGACGCGCCGACGATCAGCGACGGCGAGTACGACGCGCTCATCCGTCGTCTCAACGAGCTCGAGGAGCAGTACCCCTCGCTGCGCACGCCCGAGAGCCCGACGCAGAACGTCGGTGGCGCGTCCTTCGCGACCGGCTTCGAGACCGTCGACCACGTCGAGCGGATGCTGAGCCTCGACAACGCCTTCTCCTTCGAGGAGCTGCGGGCCTGGGCCGAGCGCGTCGAGCGCGAGGTGGGCGCCGGCGCCCACTTCCTCACCGAGCTGAAGATCGACGGTCTGGCCATCAACCTGCTCTACGAGAAGGGTCGCCTCGTGCGGGCGCTGACCCGAGGCGACGGCCGCACCGGCGAGGACGTCACCAACAACGTGCGCACCATCAGGGCATGCCCGAGCGGCTCCGCGGTGACGACGACGTGCCGGAGCTCGTCGAGATCCGCGGGGAGGTCTTCTTCCCGACCGCGGCCTTCGCCGACCTCAACGCCAGCCTCGTCGAGGCGGGCAAGGCGCCCTTCGCCAACCCCCGCAACGCGGCCGCCGGGTCGCTGCGCCAGAAGGACCCCAAGGTCACGGCGAGCCGGCCGCTGCGCATGCTCGTCCACGGCATCGGGGCCCGCCGCGGCTTCGACGTCGAGCGGCAGAGCGAGGCGTACGCCGTGCTGCGCGCCTGGGGCCTGCCGACGTCCGACGAGGTCGCGTTCTCGACGACGATCGCCGCGGTCGAGGAGTTCGTCACCTACCACGGGGAGCACCGCCACGACCGGCGCCCACGAGATCGACGGCATCGTCGTCAAGGTCGACGAGGTGGCGCTCCAGCGCCAGCTCGGCGCGACGTCGCGGGCGCCGCGCTGGGCCATCGCCTTCAAGTACCCGCCCGAGGAGGTCAACACCAAGCTGCTCGACATCCGCGTCAACGTCGGGCGCACCGGGCGGGTCACCCCCTACGGCGTCATGGAGCCCGTCGTCGTCGCCGGGTCGACGGTCGAGCAGGCGACCCTGCACAACGCCGTACGAGGTCGAGCGCAAGGGCGTGCTCATCGGCGACACCGTCGTGCTGCGCAAGGCGGGGGACGTCATCCCCGAGATCGTCGGGCCGGTCGTCGACCTGCGCGACGGGACCGAGCGCGCCTTCGTCATGCCCACGGAGTGTCCGGCGTGCGGCACGCCGCTCGCGCCCGAGAAGGAGGGGGACAAGGACATCCGCTGCCCCAACGCCCGGTCCTGTCCCGAGCCAGCTGCGCGAGCGGGTCTTCGGGCTCGCCTCCGCGGTCGGCGCTCGACATCGAGGCGCTCGGCTGGGAGGGGTCGATCGCGCTCCTCGAGTCGGGGATCATCACCGACGAGGGCGACCTCTTCGTGCCGCCGGCCGACAGTCCGGAGGCGGGCCGCTACGGCGTGACCGCGGGAGCGCCTGTCGACCGTCCCGCTCTATACCCGGGCGGCGAAGAAGACCGACCCGGCCGAGCACGTCGTCGACGGCCGGGTGCTGTCCGCCAACGGCGAGAAGCTGCTGGCCGAGCTGGAGAAGGCCAAGTCCCAACCGCTCTGGCGCGTGCTCGTCGCGCTGTCGATCCGTCACGTCGGCCCGACCGCCGCCCGGGCGCTGGCGGCGACGTTCGGCTCGATGGACGCGATCCGGTCCGCGACCACGGAGGAGCTGGCCGAGGCGGAGGGTGTCGGCGGGATCATCGCCGAGTCCGTCACCGCGTGGTTCCAGGTCGACTGGCACGCTGAGATCGTGCGCAAGTGGGCCGCGTCCGGGGTACGCATGGCCGGACGACGTCGACGAGTCGGTGGAGCGCACCCTCGAGGGCAGGACGGTCGTCGTGACCGGCTCGCTCGAGGGCTTCTCCCGCGATGAGACGAAGGAAGCGATCATCAGCCGCGGGGGCAAGGCCGCGAGCTCGGTGTCGAAGAAGACCGACTGGGTCGTCGTCGGGGCCAACGCCGGCACCAAGGCGGCGAAGGCCGAGGAGCTCGGACTGCCCGTTCTCGACGAGGCCCAGTTCGTGCGACTGCTGCGGACCGGCTCTCCCGACTGAGCGCGCCGAGGATTCGCAGCTCCCGACCGCGCACCGTGATACGGCAGTCCAGCCGGGATGCCGCCTGATCGTTACCGCTTCGTTGCCGCTCTGTAGCCCTGCTGCTGCGGTCGGGGTCGCTGCGCGGGGGAGATGTGTCCTCGGGCCATACCCATCCATCAGGTGTGTGGGGAGGGCCCGTGCCTCACGTCTGGCCGACTCCTAGAGTTGCCGGAGTCAGGGCGCGAGTCAGGACAAAACCCACCAACCGCACGAGTCAGACCAGCTACCGCACGAGGAGGTGCCGGTGTCCAAGGACGCGCCGCTGCTCGAGACCCGCGCGCTGACCAAGGAGTTCCGCGGGTTCAAGGCGGTTTCCGACGTCAACCTCTCCGTCACCGAGGGCACCATCCACGCGCTCGTCGGCCCCAACGGAGCAGGCAAGACCACGTTGTTCAACCTCCTGACCGGGTTCCTCTCCCCGTCGTCCGGCTCGATCGTGTTCGACGGCAAGGACATCACCGGCAAGGAGCCGGAACAGATCGCCCCGATGGGGATCGCCCGTTCCTTCCAGATCACGAGCCTCTTCGACCAGATGACGCTGCGGGAGCACCTCGAGCTGGCCCTGGCCAGCCCGACCGGCATGGGCATGCAGTTCTGGCGCTCCGTCAAACGCATGGCCGTCTTCCGGGACCGATCGATGGAGCTGCTCGAGCGGGTCGGTCTCGCTGACCGTGCGGGCCTGCCGGCCGGCTCGCTTGCCTACGGTCAGAAGCGGGCCCTCGAGCTCGCGATCGCCATGGCCCTCGATCCCAAGCTGCTCCTGCTCGACGAGCCGACAGCCGGGATGGGCATCGAGGACGTCGACCGGACCATCGCACTCGTCAAGCAGCTCGCCGAGGGCCGCACCGTCGTCTTCGTCGACCACAACATGCACGTCGTCGGATCGCTCGCGAGCACCGTGACCGTCCTCCAGTCAGGGCAGGTGCTCGCCGAGGGCACCTATGACGAAGTGCGCAACGACGAGCGCGTCATCACCGCCTACCTCGGAGCAACCCATGAGTGAGACGCCACCCATGACTTCGACTCGGACGTCACTCGAGGTCGCCGGAGTCTCCGCCTGGTATGGCGAGGCGCGCGTGCTCTCGGATGTCAGTATCGAGATCGGCCAGGGCGAGGTCGTCACCCTCGTCGGTCGCAACGGCGCCGGCAAGACGACACTGCTCCGCTGCGTCATGGGGCTGCACAAGCAGGTGCAGGGATCGACCACGTTCGAGGGGATCGAGCTGCACAAGCGGTCCGCAGACAGCCGGGCCCGACTGGGCATCGGCTGGGTTCCCGACGACCGCGGGATCTACGCCTCGCTCTCCGTCGCCGAGAACCTCCTGCTGCCGCCCCTCGTCCACGATGACGGCTGGAGCCTCGAGCGGATCTACGAGTTCTTCCCGGCGCTTTACGAGCGCAGGGACTTCCCTGGCACCAAACTGTCGGGGGGCGAGCAGCAAATGCTCGCGATGGCACGAGTCCTGCGGATGGGCGCGCGCCTGCTCCTGCTGGACGAGCCGAGCGAGGGTCTGGCCCCGGTCATCGTCCAGAGCATCGGGGAGATCATCCGTGAGATCAAGGCCCAGGGCGTGGCCGTGCTGCTCGTCGAGCAGAACGTCAAGTTCGCCTCCACCGTGGCCGACCGGCACTACCTCCTCGCACAGGGGAGGGTCGTCGAGCACCTCGACAACGAGGACTTCCAAGCCCGCGAGAGCGAGCTGCTCACCTATCTCGGGATGTAGCACACCTCCATCCCTCGGCCGATGCCGGAACCCCGGCACACGCATTCGCACCATCCAGAAGGCATGACATCCCAGGAGGGGACATGAGTGGCAGGAACAAGGTCGCGGGCACCGTGGCCATCGCGGCTTCCGCATCGCTGGCACTGGCCGCCTGCGGCGGCGGAGCCGGCGGGCCGCAGTCCGGCGGAGACGCCAAGCTGACCAACGACAAGGTCGTCATCGGCCTGCTCAACGACCAGTCCGGCGTCTACAAGGACCTGTCCGGGCCGAACTCCAAGGTCGCGATCGAGATGGCCATCGCCGACTACCAGGCCAAGTACGGCGACAAGGCGGTCGCCAAGACCATCGAGGTCGTCCAGGCCGACCACCAGAACAAGCCCGACATCGCCAACACCAAGGCGCAGGAGATGTACGACCGGCAGAACGCCGACATCATCCTCGACGTGCCGACGTCATCGGCCGCCCTGGCTGTCGCGAAGCAAGCCCAGGCGAAGAAGAAGATGTACATCAACATCGGTGCCGCCACGACAGCCCTGACCGGTGAGTCGTGCAACAAGTACACCTTCCACTGGGCCTACGACACCTTCATGCTGGCTCACGGCACGGGCACCGCGACCGTCAAGAACGGCGGCAAGACGTGGTCCATCGTCTACCCGGACTATGCGTTCGGCCAGGACATGAACAAGTCGTTCACGGCCGCCATCGACGGCGCGGGAGGCGAGGTCCAGCAGTCGATCCCGACGCCGTTCCCCAACGACAACTTCGCGACGTTCATCACCAAGGCGGCCTCGACCAACCCCGACGTCGTCGGGATCATGGCCGCCGGCGGCGACCTCATCAACTTCGTCAAGCAGTACAACCAGGCCGGGATGCAGGACAAGGCCACCCTCGCGGTGGGCCTGATGTTCATCACCGACATCCACTCGCTCGGTGTCGAGCAGTTCTCCGGAACTCAGTTCACCGATGCCTGGTACTGGAACTTCGACGACGAGAACCGCAAGTGGGCTGACCGGTTCCAGGAGAAGACGAACACTCGTCCCTCCTTCGCCCACGCCGGCAACTACTCGGCGGCCCTCAAGCTACCTCGAGGCGATCCAGGAGGCCGGCACGGACGACGCGGACGCGGTCGTGGCCAAGCTCGAGGGCAAGAAGATCAACGACGTCTTCCTGCGCAACGGCGAGATCCGCGCCGCCGACCACCGCGTCCTGCACGACGCCTACCTGGCCAAGGTCAAGACCAAGGACCAGGTCAAGGAGGACTGGGACTACGAGGAGATCCTGACGACGATCCCCGCGGCCGAGGCCTTCGGGCCGGTGTCGGACGCCTGCAAGATGTGACCTGACCCCGCGCCACGCGTGACGGTGGTGCCGGATGCCGGGAGCATCCGGCACCCCGTCCACGGCGGGGCCGACGACCAGAAGCTCCAGGAACCTCATGAGCGAATTCATCCAGTACACCCTGCAGGGCCTCGCGGCCGGCGGGTTCTACGCCCTGTCCGCCCTCGGCCTCGCCGTGATCTTCGGCGTCCTCGGCGTCGTCAACTTCTCCCACGGCGCCTGCTACATGCTCGGGGCCGTGCTCGCAGCCGTGCTGCTCGCCGAGCTGCAACGTCAACTTCTGGCTCGCGCTCGTCATCGTGCCGATCCTCATGTTCGGCTTCGGGGTGCTCATGGAGCGCGCTGCTCGTCCGCTGGCTCCTGCCGCTCGACCCGCTGTACAACTTCCTGCTCACCTTCGGGCTGACCCTCGTGCTCGTCGAGGCGGTCAAGCAGCGCTACGGCGTCTCCGGGCTGCCCTACGAGGTCCCCGCCGGGTCTCGGCGGACAGGTGACCTTCGGCAGCCTCGACCCTGCCGACCTACGCGATCTTCGCCTGCCTCTTCTCCGTCGTCGTCTGCGTCGGCGTCGGGCTGCTCCTGACGAGGACCCGGATCGGCATGATCGTGCGGGCCGCGACCGAGGCGCCCGAGCGCACCCGGGCCCTCGGCATCAACGTCGGGCCGCTGGGTCACCCCGGTCTTCGGCTTCGGCATCGCCCTGGCCGGCCTCGCCGGCGTCCTCGCCGCCCCCACTCGCGCCATCACCGCCGAGATGGGCAGCAACTTCATCATCATCCTGTTCGCCGTCGTCGTCATCGGCGGACTCGGCTCGATCCTCGGGGCGGTCGTCGCCGGCTTCCTCGTCGGTCTCGTCGAGGCCTATGGAGTCGCCTACGCGCCCCGCCTACGCCCAGATCGTCATCTTCGTCCTGATGGCGCCTCGTCATCCTCGTCCGGCCCTGCTGGCCTCTTCGGACGGGAGGAGATCGCATGACGCGACCAGCTGACCGACCAAGGTCGACGTCGACCTCGCCCAGCCCTCGATCCTGTCGCGTCGCAGCCCGCTGGCGCTATGTCATGCTCCTCGTGGGCCTCGCCGTGCTCGTGCTGCTGCCCTACCAGATCTACCCGCCCGTCGCGATGGACATCCTCTGCTGGGGCCTCTTCGCGATCAGCGTCGACCTGCTGCTCGGCTTCACCGGGCTGCTCAGCTTCGGCCATGCCGCGTTCTGGGGCGGCTCGGCGTACTGCCACCGGACTCATCGCGATCCACTCGGGGCGTGCCGTTCCCGCGTCGCCGTCCTCGGCGGCGCCGTCTTCGCCATGGCCATCGCGGGCCGATCGGCTACCTCTCCGTGCGGCGGACGGGCATCTACTTCGCCATGGTCACCCTGGCCTTCGCGCAGATGCTCTACTTCATCGCCAACCAGTGCGCGTGACCTCACCGGCGGCGAGAACGGCCTGCAGGGCATCCCGAAGAACTTCTTCGGCATCGAGACGCGTCGAGACTCGACTCGTTCTACTTCTACTACGCCGGCGCCGCGCTCATCGTCATCGGCATCTTCATCGCGTGGCGCGTCGTCAACTCGCCGTTCGGCCGGGTGCTCACCGCCGTGCGCGACAACCCGGCCCGCGCCCGGGCGCTCGGGTACGACGTCGAGACGTACAAGATCATCGTCTTCGTCATCTCCGCGGGCCTCGCCGGCCTGGCCGGCGGCGTCTTCTCGATCAGCCACGGGTTCGCCTCGCTCCAGGAGCTCGCCTGGACGACGTCCGGGCAAGGTCGTGCTCATCACCGTCCTCGGCGGCATCGGCACGCTCTGGGGCGGCCTCGTCGGCGCCGGCGTCGTCGTCTACCCTCGAGGACTACCTCGCGTCCGCCGGAGTTCAGCGGCATCGCGCATGATCACCGGTGCCATCTTCGTGCTCATCGTCCTGCTCTTCCGCCACGGCATCTGGGGCACGGCACGCAACCTGATCCGCGAGCAGGTCATCGCCCGCCGGAGCCGACCCCGTTCCTGACCCCACCCTCCGGTTCGGGGCGCACACGTCCAGTGCCCCGTTCCGGAGGTGGTCGGCGTGCGGCCCGAGGCGCGGTCGGGACCGCACCGTCCGGCCCATAGACTGGCCCGCCATGTCCTCCCTCTCCCGTGACGACGTCGCCCACCTCGCCGGCCTCGCCCGCATCGAGCTCTCGGACGCCGAGCTCGACCGCATGGTCGGCGAGCTGGCGGTCATCCTCGAGTCCGTGGCCAAGGTCCAGCAGGCTCCCGACCGAGGGCGTCGCCCCGATGTCGCACCCGATGCCGCTGACCAACGTGACCCGCCCCGACGTGGTGCGCCCGAGCCTCGGCGCCCGAGGAGGCGCTGGCCGGCGCGCCCGGAGCAGGAGCAGCGAGCGCTTCTCGGTGCCGCGCATCCTCGACGAGGACTGATCGGCCCACCCGTCGACCGGCCCGCGTGATGCCGGCCGCCGAGCGACACGGCATACGCCGCCGCCGCGACCGGCTCAGCGGCATACGGCATCATTTCGTGAACTCCCTGAGACGAAGGCAACTGACGTGACACTCCACCGACCTGACGCGCGCCACTGCGGCCGAGCTGGCCGACGCGCTCGCGAGCAAGACGATCAGCTCCGTCGAGGTGACCCAGGCCCACCTCGACCGGATCGCCGCCGTCGACGGGCAGGTGCACGCCTACCTCCACGTCGACGCCGAGGGCGCGCTCGCGACAGGCCCGGGCCGATCGACGAGCGCCGCGCGGCCGGGGAGAGCCTCGGCGCGCTCGCGGGCGTGCCGATCGCCGTCAAGGACGTCATGGCGACGAAGGGACTGCCGACGACGTGCGGCAGCCGGATCCTCGAGGGCTGGATCCCGCCCTACGACGCGACCGTCGTGACGACAGCTGCGCGAGGCGGGGCTGCCGATCCTCGGCAAGACCAACATGGACGAGTTCGCGATGGGCGTCCTCGACCGAGCACTCGGCCTACGGCCCGTCGCACAACCCGTGGGACCTCGACCGGATCCCCGGCGGCTCGGGCGGTGGCTCGAGCTCGGTGCTCGCCTCGCTTCCAGGCGCCGCTCGCCACCGGCACCGACACCGGTGGCTCGATCCGCCAGCCGGCCGCGGTCACCGGCGACCGTCGGCACCAAGCCGACCTACGGCGGCGTCTCGCGCTACGGCCTCGTCGCGCTCGCCAGCTCGCCTCGACCAGGCCGGTCCCGTGCGCGCGCACCGTCCTCGACACGGCGCTGCTGCACGCCGTCATGGGCGGGCACGACCCGATGGACTCGACGTCGATCGACGCGCCGGTGCCGCCCGTCGTCGAGGCGGCCCGCGCCGCCGACGTGCAAGCGGGATGCGGATCGGCGTCGTCAAGGAGCTCGGCGGCGAGGGCTACCAGCCCGGCGTGCGCGCCCGCTTCGACGAGTCGGTCGCGCTGCTCGAGGAGCTCGGCGCCGAGGTCGTCGAGGTGAGCTGCCCCAACTTCGACTACGCCCTCGCCGCCTACTACCTCATCCTGCCGAGCGAGGCCTCGAGCAACCTCGCCAAGTTCGACGCGATGCGCTACGGCCTGCGCGTGCTGCCCGAGGGGGTCGATGCCCCGAGCGCCGAGCAGGTCATGGCCGTGCCACGCGCGACGCCGGCTTCGGCGCCGAGGTCAAGCGCCGCATCATCCTCGGCACCTACGCGCTGAGCTCCGGCTACTACGACGCCTACTACGGCTCGGCGCAGAAGGTGCGCGCCCTCATCGCGCAGGACTTCGAGCGAGCCTACGAGAAGGTCGACGTGCTCGTCAGCCCGACGGCGCCGACGACGGCGTTCAGGCTCGGCGACAAGCTCGAGGACCCGATGGCGATGTACCTCAACGACATCGCGACGATCCCCGCCAACCTCGCCGGCGTGCCCGGCATGTCGATCCCGTCGGGTCTCGCCGACGAGGACGGCCTGCCGGCCGGCATCCAGATCCTCGCGCCGGCCACGAAGGACGAGCGCCTCTACACCGTCGGCGCCGCCCTCGAGGCAGCGCCCTGCTCGACCGCTGGGGCGGCCCGATCCTCGACCAAGCGCGCCCGAGCTGCTGGCGGGCCGGCGCTGGCCGCCGCGAAGGGAGCCTGAGATGGCCGTCACGTCCTCCGCTGTCGACGCCGTCATGGACTACGACGAGGCGATCGACGAAGTTCGACCCCGTCATGGGGCTCGAGGTCCACGTCGAGCTGCACACCGCCACGAAGATGTTCTGCGGCTGCCCGACCGTGTTCGGCGCCGAGCCGAACTCCCAGGTCTGCCCGGTGTGCCTCGGCCTGCCCGGCGCCCTGCCGGTCGTCAACGAGAAGGCGGTCGAGTCGGCGATCCGGATCGGCCTGGCACTGAACTGCGAGATCGCCGAGTGGTGCCGCTTCGCCCGGAAGAACTACTTCTACCCGGACATGCCGAAGAACTTCCAGACCTCGCAGTACGACGAGCCGATCGCCTACGACGGGCTGGCTCGACGTCGAGGTCGAGGACGGCGGTGCCGTGGCACCGAGGTCTTCCGCGTCGAGATCGAGCGCGCCCACATGGAGGAGGACACCGGCAAGTCGCTGCACGTCGGCGGCGCGACCGGGCGCATCCACGGCGCCGAGTACTCGCTCGTCGACTACAACCGCGCGGGCATCCCGCTCATCGAGATCGTCACCAAGCCCATGGTCGGCGCGGGGGAGCGGGCGCCGGAAGTGGCGCGAGGCCTACGTCTCGGCCCTGCGTGATCTGCTGCGCGCGCTCGACGTCAGCGACGTCAAGATGGAGCAGGGTTCGATGCGCTGCGACGCCAACGTGTCGCTGCGCCCGCGCGCAGGTGACGACCCACGGGGCGAGGCCCAGCTCGCCGTCCCCCTCGGGACGCGCACCGAGACGAAGAACGTCAACTCGCTCCGCTCGGTCGAGCGGGCGGTGCGTTACGAGATCTCGCGCCACGCCGCGATCCTCGACGCAGGCGGCTCGATCCTGCAGGAGACCCGTCACTGGCACGAGGACACCGGCGTCACGACGTCCGGACGGGTCAAGTCCGACGCTGACGACTACCGCTACTTCCCGGAGCCGGACCTTGTGCCCGTGGCGCCGAGTCGCGCGACGGTCGAGGCGCTGGGCGAGACGCTGCCGGAGCCACCGGGACAACGGCGCAAGCGACTCCAGAGTGACTGGGGCTACAGCGATCTCGAGATGCGCGACGTCGTCAACGCGGGCTCGGTCGAGCTCATCGAGGCGACCGTCGCAGCGGGGGCCACCCCCGCAGCCGCGAGGAAGTGGTGGCTGGGTGAGCCGTCGCGGCGCGCCAACGCCGAGGGCCAGGACATCGTGACGTATGCCGCTGGGCTGGGTTTCACTCCAGCGCACGTCGCCGAGCTCGATCGTCTCGTGACGAGCGGCCGGCTCAACGACTCGATGGCCCGCCAGGTCCTCGACGGGGTCCTCGCCGGTGAGGGCACCCCGACCGAGGTGGCCGACGCCCGCGGACTCGAGCTGGTCCAGGACGACGACGCACTCGTGGCGGCCGTCGACAAGGTCATCGACGCCAACCCGGACATCGCCGCGAAGATCCGCGATGGCAAGGTCCAGGCGGCCGGAGCCCTCATCGGCCAGGTGATGAAGGAGCTGAAGGGACAGGCTGACGCCGGCAAGGCGCGCGAGCTCATCCTCGCCCGTCTGACGTGAGTTCGCGCTGTCAACAGTGAGATTGCTCACGACCGCAGCACGGGCTCGTCAGGCGCGATGCTCAGTCACGCCTAGTGTCGGGGCTCGTGACAACGACGTACTCGCCAGATCCTGTGACCAACCCTTCGACTGACCAATCTCCCGCGAGCCTCGCCGAGGAGCACCACGAGGAGTGGTCCGAGCGACAGGCCCTCGCCGAGGCGATGATCCCGGTCATCGGGAGGCTCTACCGGCAGAACAACGTCGTGACGTCGATCTACGGACGCAGGCTCATCAACGAGTCCGCGATCCACCTCATCAAGGCACACCGATTCGCTCGGCGGATCGACGACGTCGAGCTCGACCTGCATGACACGCTGCCCGTTCTCCAGGCGCTCGCGGCCGTGGATCCCGGGGCGGCCTCGGTGGATCTGGCCCGGCTGACGAGAAAGTACAAGCAGGACGGCGGCGACGCCGATCTCACGGAGTGGGTGCGGGCCGAGCTCGGCGAGGTGGCCGGCCGCAAGGGGGCCACCGGGCGCGCGGACGGTGACGGCCGGCGGGGGACGGATGTCGTCCTCTACGGCTTCGGTCGGATCGGGCGCCTGCTCGCCCGGATCCTCATCGCCCACACGGGCCGGGGCGACGGCCTCAACCTTCGGGCGATCGTCGTGCGCAAGGGGGGCGACAACGACCTGATGAAGCGGGCGAGCCTGCTGCGCCGGGACTCGGTCCACGGGTCGTTCCAGGGCACGATCACCGTGGACGAGGACGCGAACACCATTCTCGCCAACGGCACGCGCATCCAGGTCATCTACTCGGACGACCCGACCACCGTGGACTACACGGCCTACGGCATCGAGGATGCGATCGTCGTCGACAACACTGGCCGGTGGCGCGACCGCGCGGGCCTCTCGCAGCACCTCCGGTGCCCCGGAGTCTCGCGGGTGCTCCTCACGGCGCCGGGCAAGGGCGACCTGCCCAACATCGTCGCGGGCATCAACGAGCACCTGATCAGCCGCGACGGGGCGGGCGACGAGACCATTCTCTCGGCGGCCTCGTGCACGACGAACGCGATCGTGCCGGTGCTCAAGGCGGTCAACGACGAGTACGGCATCGTGGGTGGCCACGTCGAGACGGTGCACTCGTTCACGAACGACCAGAACCTCATCGACAACTTCCACAAGGGCGAGCGTCGCGGCCGGTCAGCCGCGCTCAACATGGTCATCACCGAGACCGGCGCGGCCAAGGCCGTGGCCAAGGCCCTCCCGGAGCTGGAGGGCAAGCTGACGGGCAACTCGATCCGCGTGCCCACGCCCAACGTGTCGATGGCGATCCTCAACCTCACGCTGAAGCGGTCGACGTCGCCGGACGAGATCAACACGTTCCTGCGTCGCACCTCGCTGCATTCGCCGCTGCACAAGCAGCTCGACTACATCGACAGCCCGGAGGTCGTGTCGACCGACTTCGTCGGCTCACAGTACGCCGGCATCGTCGACGGCCGCGCGACGATCACGGCAGACGACCGTGTCGTGCTCTACGTCTGGTACGACAACGAGTTCGGTTACAGCTGCCAGGTCGTCCGGGTTCTGGAGAGCATGGCGCGGGTTCACCCGCCGGCCTTCCCGCGCGTCTGAGGCCTGGATTCAGCGGCGGCCGCCGCCGAGCAGGCCGCCCAGGATCCCGCCGAGCAGGTCCCCGCCACCGGAGCCGCCGAGGATTCCGCCGAGGACGTCCTGGATCGGGTTCGACGCGCCCTGCTGGGCAGGCGAGCCCGTTCCGGCCGGATGCTGCGTCCGTGCACTCTGCGCGCCCTGGCCGCCGGGGAAGAGTGGTCCCGAGTCCACCTGACTGGACGTCTGGTCTCCACCGAGAACGCCTCCCAGCATGCCGCCCAGGCCACCCTGGCCACTCATCTTCTTGGCGAGCCAAGACAGCACAATGGGCGCGAGGACGGGCAGCATCCGCTTGACGAGGTCGCCCGTCGCGCCGCCACCCATGCCGCCGAGCTGGTTCATGACCTGGTCGGTGTTGTCGCCGAAGATGTTGCCGACGATCTTCTGGCCATCGGCAACGTCGACCTGCTCCAGGTCATTCGGGACACCGCCCCCATGCTGGGCGAGTGCGTTCATGATCGAGTTGGCGCCGGCCGGATCAGCAGCATTCGCCTGCAAACCACCGAGCAGTGCGGGCAGCGCCTGCTCGGCCGCCTGCCGGGCCTCGTTCTCGTCGACCCCGAGCTGGCCGGCGAGCTGACTGAGTGGGACCTGCTCCAGGATCTCGTCGTACTGCGACATGACCTTCACCTCCTCGGTGTGCAACGGCCTCGCGCCGCCTGGTTCGGACCCTAGTCATCGGCAGCCGCATCGTCGCGTGGAACGTCAACCGGCTCCGACGTCAGACAGCGGCAGCGAGATGAGCTTGTCGTTCGACCCGTTGCTCGTGGTGAGCCACAGCCGGCCGCCGACGAACAGCACGTCGCGGATGCGGCCGTAGGTCCCGTGCAGCTTGCGCTGGGGCTCCCCGACCGTCCCGTCGGCGTGAATCGGCACGCGCCAGACGGACTCTCCCCGCAGAGCCGCCATGTACACAGCCCCGTCGGGGCCCATCGCGATGCCGCTGGGCGACATGTCGGCCGTCGCGCCACTGAGCCACGGGATCGACGAAGTCTGTCGTTGCCCGCCTGGCCCTCGACCTCCGGCCATCCGTAGTTGCTGACCCGGCTCGATGAGGTTGAGCTCGTCCCACGTCGAGGCGCCGAACTCGCTCGCCCACATCCGACCCTTGCTGTCCCAGGCGAGGCCCTGGACGTTTCGGTGCCCGTAGCTCCAGATCGGCGAGCCGCCGAAGGGGTTGCCCGGGGCAGGGTCTCCGGCACGGGTGATGCGCAGGATCTTGCCCCCGAGCGACTGGCGGTTCTGCGACAGGGACGTGTCGCCGGCCTCGCCGGTGCCGACATAGAGGTAGCCGTCCGGTCCGAACTTGATCCGGCCGCCGTTGTGGTTGTGGCCGCGAGGGATTCCCTCGAAGATGACCTTCGGCTCGCCGATGCGGTCCCCTCGCCACGGCACCGCGGCCATCCGGTTGTCGCTCTCGGTCGAGTAGTACGCGTAGAACATCGGGTTCGCCCTCGAAGTCCTTCGGGACCGCGAGGCCGAGCAGGCCGCCCTCGCCGCTCGTCCGCGTCGATGGGCAGCCGCCCGACGACCCGGGGCGCGCCGCCAGTCCCCGGTGCGGGGACGTGATACACGTCACCGGTGTCGCGCTCACTCACGAGCGCGCGACCCGTCCGGCAGCAGGGCGATCGACCAGGCCACCTGCAGGCCCTCGAGCAGCGTCGTCGCGGGACCGGTCTGGACCGAGGCTGGCGAGGTCGTCGCCGCGGTGCCGGTCGTGGCCGGCTCGGGGCTGGTCGTGCCGCCCACCGCGGCGGACGTGGTGGCGTTGACGGCCGGAGTCGTCCCGGTGTCGGACTCCGGAGTGCCGGCCGTGCACGCCGCGAGTGCCAACAGTGGGGCAACGGCCCACGTGACCAGCCGGCGGGTGCGCGTGCGGAGGGTGGGCGGCATACCTCATTCTGTCCCATGCGATCGCCGGGAATCGGGTTGCCGCACCGCCTGTGTCAGCCGACGGGCCTATCGCGCGATCAACGCCCGCGCCGGGCCACCTTGTCTGCCAGCCAAGCGTGCTCGTCGGGGTGCAGGACGCCCGCGTCGAGGACCCGGCGCGCCGCATCGAGGTCGCCCATCGCTGCCCGGAAGCTGAGCAGGAGGTCGATGTCGTGCTCCGGCCGCTCGATCTCGATGGTCACGCCGGTCCGGAAGGTCCCGGACCGCACCACGGACAGATATGCGCCGGTGCGGCCTTCGGCGCTGAATCGCTTGACCCACTGGGGAACTCCCATGTGCCCGGCGAACGTGCGCGCAGGGGATGCGGGGTACCTCGACCCTGCAGCACGACGTCGCCGAGCCGCCAGACCTCTCCGATGAGCGCGTGGGTCGTGTCGACCCCGACCGTGGTGAGGTTCTCGCCGAAGGCGCCGGGGGCCAGGGGCCGACCGAGCTCGCCCTCCCACCACTGCTGGTCCTCGCGGGCGTAGGCATAGACCGCCTGCTGGGATCCGCCGTGGTGCTTGGGGTCGCCGATCTCGTCGCCGACGACGCCGCTGCCCAGCCCACCACGCTTCGGCCCGGGATCACGCACCTCGACGAGGGCGTCCTCCGGCAGCCGTCCCTTGGCGATGGCCGTCGTCGGGCCACTGGCGTACGGGCGGGTGACACCGGTGCCGACGTTGATGGACATCACGTGTGGCGGGCTCACCGGGTCGAGCACTACCTTCACGCCAGGTCGTAGGTTGGGGCCCATGAGCGCCGATCGTCCCGTCGTCGTGGCCGTCCCCGAGGAGGCGTATGCCGCTGGGCTGGCTGACGCCGCGCACGTCGAGCCGGTCGTGTGGGACCCATCCCACCCCCACTGAGCGCGAGGCTGAGTTCCGACTCGTCGTGCCTCCGTACATGGGTCCACCCGCCCGAGTGGAGCGCTTCCGCGATCTGCCGGCGCTCGAGGTGGTCCAGCTGTTGTCGCGCCGGCTACGAGACGGTTCTCGACCGCATTCCACCCGGCGTGACGCTCTGCAACGGCGCCGGGATCCACGACGCGAGCACCGCCGAGCTTGCCCTGACCCTCACCCTCGCCTCCGAGCGCGACCTCGCCACGCACCTGCTCGCGCAGTCGAGGTCGTCCTGGGCCGCACCGCGGATGTGCGCGCGCCCTCGCGGACAAGCGGGTCCTCGTCGTGGGCTACGGCCGGATCGGCCATGCGATCGTGAGTCGGCTCCTGCCGTTCGAGGTGGAGGTCACGGTGGTCGCTACCCGGGCCAGAGGCGGCGACGACCTCGTCGATGCCGTGCACGGCATCGACGAGCTTCCCGTCCTTGCGCGGACTGCCGACGTCCTCATCCTCATCGTCCCGCTCACCGACTCGACGCGCGGGCTCATCGACGCGGACGTGCTGGCCCGGTTGCCGGACGACGCCCTCGTCGTCAACGTGGCGCGCGGCCCGATCGTCGACACCGATGCCCTCGTCGCGGAGTGCTCCTCCGGCCGGCTCCGCGCGGCGCTCGACGTCACCGACCCTGAGCCGCTCCCCGCTGACCATCCACTGTGGAGCACTCCGGGCGTCATCATCACGCCGCATATCGGCGGCGCGACCTCGGCGATGCGCACCACGAGCTCGGGCGCTCGTGCGCCGCCAGGTGGAGGCGCTGCGGACGGCCGCCCCCTCGAGAACATCGTCAAGCCCGCCACCTCCCCCAGCCGCTGACCAAAGGCTCCGGCCGGGCCGGGGAGCCGGCTCAGCGGCATACGGTATGGGTAATGTCTTGTGGGCTGTCAGAGCCGTAGTGGACACTGTGAACATGGCTGAGACGATCGTGGCAGTCGGGACTCGGAAGGGGCTGTGGATCGCCCGGAGCGCCGACCGGCAGGAGTGGTCCGTCGAGGGTCCGCACTTCCTCATGAGCGAGGTGGCCTCGATCGCCTTCGACACCCGCGCCGGGCGACGATCGGTGCTCGCGGGGGTGAAGTCCTGGCACTGGGGCCCGACGGTGCAGGTGAGCGAGGACGCGGGCCGCACCTGGAGCGAGAGCGCCGATCGTGCACTCGCCTTCCCGAGTGACACGGACGCGGCTCTCGAGCGCGTCTGGCAGCTCACCCCCGATCCCAACGACGACGACGTCGTCTGGGCCGGCGTCGAGCCGCATGCCCTCTTCCGGAGCGCGGACCGGGGCGAGCGCTTCGAGCTCGTGCGCGGGCTCTGGGACCACCCGCACCGGCCCACCTGGGAGCCGGGCTTTGGCGGTGGCGCCGTCCACACCATCGTCCCCGAGCCGGGACGGCCCGAGCGGATGCTCGTCGCGATGAGCACTGGTGGGGTGTACCGCTCGCAGGATGCAGGGGAGACGTGGGCGCCGAGCAACCCCGGCATCCGCGCATACTTCCAACCCGACAACGAGTATCCCGAGTACGGCCAGTGCGTGCACAAGGTGGCACGCGGCGCGGACGGTGAGTTCTTCGCACAGAACCACAAGGGCGTCTACCGGTCCGGCGACGGCGGCGCGACCTGGGAGTCGATCGCGGACGGACTGCCGACCGATTTCGGCTTCACGATCCTGACCCATCCGCGCCGGCCCGGCGTCGTCTGGAACGTGCCGGTCCAGGACGACGGTGAGCGGATCCCACCGGCGGCCCAGCTCCAGGTCCAGCGGTCGGACGACTCGGGCCGCAGCTGGCGCACCCAGGCGGTCGGGCTGCCGGACCACAGCTACACCTGTGTGCTGCGCGACGCTGCTGGTCTCGATGGCGGCGATCCGGTGGGCCTCTACTTCGGCACCCGCAACGGCGACGTCTTTGCCTCGACCGACGAGGGCGAGACGTTCAGCCGCATCCTGACCCAGCTGCCCGACGTCCTCGTCGTGCGGGCCGCCAGTGTGGAGTGATGTCGGGTGATGCGGCCAGTGGACCAGGAGTCTCCGATGACGACCACTCCGGTGCGGGTCATCCTCCCGGGCCTCCTTCGGGACCTCGTTGGCGGGCGTAGCTGAGATCGAGGTGGCCCCGGCCGAGGACGGCCAGACCGTCGAACAGCTGCTCGACCGCGCGTTCACCGAGTACCGGGTCCTCGACGGCAAGGTTCGCGACGAGCGAGGACGGATCAGGCCCCACGTCAAGGTCTTCGTCAACGGGCAGGACGCCACGCGCGGCGAGGGGCTCGCCACGGTCGTGCCCGCGGGCGCACGGGTCCACATCATCAACGCCGTGTCCGGAGGACTGACTCGGCGTTGCCGATGTGGACCGAGCGGGTTGCGCTTCGGGGCTGACAACACCGGAACCGCCGGGCATGCTCGGAACATGAGCAGCGCAGCGCGAGAGAAGACCCTCATCCTCATGCGTCACTCGAAGGCGGAGCAGAGTCCGGGCAAGGTTGACCATGACCGGGAGCTCACCGAACGGGGTCGCCGGGACGCGAATGCCGCCGGCGCGTGGCTCAAGGAGCAGGGCCTCGTGCCGGACCTCGTCATCTGCTCGACATCCCGGCGGACCCGACAGACCTGGGAGGCGGCGTGCAAGGGCGGCGCCCACACGGAGTTCGTCGAGTACCGCAAGAGCATCTACACCGGTGGCACCGAGGAGACGCTCGAGACCATCCGGGAAGACGCAGGAGAGACGGCGTCGGTCCTCATCATCGGGCACAACCCCACCATCGCGAGCTGACCAGCCTGCTCAGCGAGGGAGATGGCTCCCGGCAGGCGCACGAGGCGCTCGCGGACGGGTTCGGGACCAGTGGAGTCGCGGTCCTGCGCTACCCGGGTGAGTGGGCAGACCTCGACGTGGGCACCTGCCAGCTCCAGCGCTTCCACCTCAGCCGCGGCTGACCCCCTCGACGTGAGGGCGGCAGGGCTGGGACGGTGCCCCGGGCTGGGGGCGAGCTCAGCGGCATACGAGATGTGAGATGCCGTGTCCACCCAGCGGACACGGTCCTATGCTGCGGTCCATGACGCAAACGCCGGACATCAAGCCCCGCAGCCGCGACGTCACCGATGGTCTCGAGAAGACCGCGGCACGAGGGATGCTCCGGGCCGTGGGCCTCGCCGACGACGACTTCGCCAAGCCGCAGATCGGCGTCGCGAGCTCGCTGGAACGAGATCACGCCGTGCAACCTGTCCCTCGACCGGCTCGCCAAGGCGGTCAAGGACGGGCGTGCACGCCGGCGGCGGCTACCCGCTGGAGTTCGGCACGATCTCGGTCTCCGACGGCATCTCGATGGGCCACGAGGGCATGCACTTCTCGCTGGTCTCGCCGCGAGATCATCGCCGACTCCGTCGAGACCGTCATGAACGCCGAGCGGCTCGACGGCTCGGTGCTGCTCGCCGGCTGCGACAAGTCGCTGCCGGGCATGCTCATGGCCGCCGCACGGCTCGACCTCGCGTCGGTCTTCCTCTACGCCGGCACGATCCTGCCCGGCATCGCCAAGCTCTCCGACGGCACCGAGAAGGAGGTCACGATCATCGACGCCTTCGAGGCGGTCGGTGCCTGCGCCGCCGGCCTGATGCCGCGCGAGGACGTCGACGCGATCGAGCGCGCGATCTGTCCCGGGCGAGGGCGCCTGCGGCGGCTTCTACACGGCGAACACCATGGCGGCCGTCGCCGAGGCCATCGGGCATGTCGCTGCCCGGCTCGGCCGCGCCGCCCGCGACCGACCGGCGCCGCGACGGCTATGCCCGCAAGTCGGGCGAGGCCGTCGTCGGCCTGCTCCGGCAGGGCATCACGGCGCGGCGACATCATGACCAAGGAGGCGTTCGAGAACGCCATCGCCGTCGTCATGGCCTTCGGCGGCTCGACCAACGCGGTGCTGCACCTGCTCGCCATCGCCCACGAGGCCGAGGTCGACCTGACGATCGACGACTTCCGGCGCATCGGCGCGAAGGTGCCGCACCTGGCCGACGTCAAGCCGTTCGGCGCCTTCGTCATGAAGGACGTCGACCACATCGGCGGCATCCCGGTCGTGATGAAGACGCTGCTCGACGCGGGCCTGCTCCACGGCGACTGCCTGACGGTGACGGGCAAGACGATCGCCGAGAACCTCGAGCGAGATCAACCCGCCGCACATCGACGGCAGGGTCATCCGGGAGATGTCGCGCCGATCCACCAGACCGGCGGCTCTGACGATCCTCACCGGCTCGCTCGCGCCCGAGGGCGCGGTCGTGAAGTCCGCCGGGTTCGACGAGCGACGTCTTCGAGGGCACCGCGCGGGTCTTCGACGGCGAGCGCGCGCGCCATGGACGCGCGTCGAGCAGGGCACCCTGAGGACGGCGACGTCGTCGTCATCCGCTACGAGGGTCCCAAGGGCGGGCCGGGCATGCGCGAGATGCTCGCCGTCACCGGCGCGATCAAGGGCGCGGGCCTCGGCAAGGACGTCCTGCTGCTCACCGACGGTCGCTTCTCCGGCGGCACCACCGGGCTGTGCGTCGGGCACGTCGCGCCGGAGGCCGTCGACGACGGCCCGATCGCCTTCGTCCGCGACGGTGACCCGATCCGGCTCGACGTCGCGAGCGGCACGCTCGACCTGCTCGTCGACGACGAGGAGATGGCGCGCCGCGCGCGCCGAGGGGGTCACGCACCCCGAGCCGAAGTAC
This sequence comes from uncultured Actinomycetota bacterium, assembly GCA_963826445.1. Classification (GTDB taxonomy): domain Bacteria; phylum Actinomycetota; class Actinomycetes; order Actinomycetales; family Dermatophilaceae; genus Intrasporangium. The sequence continues at coordinate 141,719 of CAWGXD010000022.1, read as the reverse complement.
ACCCGCGGCGTGCTCGCGAAGTACCGCAAGCTCGTCGGCAGCGCGAGCCGCGGCGCGGTCTGCGACTGACGCCCGCGCAGGCCCACCGCCGCAACACGCCCGGCTCCTCGAAGCGCACCAGTGCTGCCGCACTGGTGCGTTTCGGAGGAGCCGGGCGTGTTGCGGTGGGGGTGGGGGTGCTGGTCAGGTCACGGCTGCTGAGACGTGTCGATGGCCCAGTGGCGCCACACCGACGTGACCTCCATCCCGACCTTCTCGTAGAGGCTCGAGGGCGCCGGTGCGGGAGTCGGTCGACAGCTCGGACCGCGGCGCCGCCGTGCGCCCGCGCCGGCCTCGAAGGCGTCGACGAGCAGCGCCCGGGCGAGGCCCCGGCCGCGCTCGTCGCGGCGCACCGCGAGCCTGTCGACGTAGGCGCAGCCGCTCGACACGACGACGAACGCCATGCCGACGACCTGACCGGACGGGTCGACCATGAGCCGCAGCTGCCACGGCTCGTAGCCCGGGCGCCGCGACGACTGGCGCCGCGCACTCCTCGAAGGTCGTCGCGCTCCCGTTCCGACCACTCGAGGAAGGCGTCCTCGTTGACGACCTCGTGGGCGGTGCGGTAGGTCCGCCTCGCCCTCGGCAGGCCGGACGGATAGCCCTCGGGGATGGGCTGCGGCTCGATCGCCTGCCCGCGGGCATCTGCCAGCACCCACGACGTCCAGAGCGCCTGCGTAGCCGAGGTCGCGCAGCAGCCGCTCGCCCGGGGAGTCGTCCGGCGCACGGCTGCCCGACGAGCCCAGCCCCGTCGCGCGCCGCGGCCGCTGGGTCCAGTGGGCCGAGGGCGGTCCCGATGCCCCGGCCCCGGTGGTCGGGTCGACGGCCGCGTCGGCCTAGCGGCCCGGTAGACCTCGGCGTACGCGACGAGGCTCTCGTGGCCGTCCTGCTCGAGGACGCCGACGCGTCTGGGTGGCGAGGTCGAAGGCGGGCGCTGCCAGTCGCTGACGATGTCGGCCTCCTCGATGAGCACCTCGCCGACGTCGTGCAGCTCGCAGGCGGCCATGAGCGCCGTAGACGGCGGCCGGCGTCGGCGCACGCAGGGGGCGGGCTGACGATGTAGTCCGTCAGCCCCGGTCATGAGTCGATCTGCGTGGTGCACGGGTTTTCACGTTTCGCTCCCGGTCAGGTCATGCCGCCTGCCAGTGTCCCGAGCCCGGGCCGGCGCCGCAACAACCGACTTTCCGAGACGCCCGGGGCGCCGTGTCGCGACCGGGCGCGAGACAGTAGGGTGAGATCACAGCACCACATGCTGAGACGGGCAGGGGGGCCGATTGACACCCCCGGGCCTGCGTAGGACGGTGGTCACGTGGCCCGACTCCTCGTACTTCCCTAGCGCGCCGACCAGCCCGCAACGGTCAGCGCGCCCCCTTCCGTCCCACCGCGGGACCGAAGGGTTTTTTTGTGGCTGGAGTCAGCCCGAACCGGCAGCACGACGATGTGCTCGAGACAAGGAAGAGATCGTGAGCGACACGACGAAGCAGGCGCCCTCGCCCGCTGACGTGGCCTCCCTGGCCCGTCCAGCCGACCCGACGCGCCGAGCGCCAGCTCCGTGAGCGCGCGCCGGTCGTCGCCGGCCGTCGAGGTCACCGGGGCCCAGGCGCTCGTACTCTCGCTCGAGGCCATCGGCTGCGACACCGTCTTCGGCATCCCCGGCGGCGCGATCCTGCCCGGCCTACGACCCGATGCTCGACTCCAAGAAGGTCCGCCACATCCTCGTGCGCCACGAGCAGGGCGCCGGCCACGCGGCCGAGGGGTATGCCGTCGGCGACCGGCAAGGTCGGCGTCTGCATGGCGACGTCGGGCCCCGGCGCGACGAACCTCGTCACGCCGCTCGCCGACGCCCACATGGACTCCGTGCCCGATCGTCGCGATCACCGGCCAGGTCGCGAGCGCGGCCATCGGCACCGACGCCTTCCAGGAGGCCGACATCCGCGGCATCACGATGCCGATCACGAAGCACAACTACCTCGTGACCGACCCGGCGAAGATCCCGCAGGCCATCGCCGAGGCGTTCCACGTCGCGAGCACCGGTCGACCCGGCCCGGTCCTCGTCGACATCAGCAAGGACGCGCTCCAGGCGACGACGACGTTCAGCTGGCCGCCGCAGATCGACCTGCCCGGCTACCGCCCGGTGCCTGCGCCCGCACGGCAAGCAGATCCGCGAGGCGTCCCGCCTCATGGCCGCGGCCAAGCGGCCCGATCCTCTACGTCGGCGGCGGCGTCGTCCGGGCCCGCGCGAGCGAGGCGCTGCGCGCGCTCGTCGAGCTGACCCAGCATCCCCGTCGTCGACGACGCTCATGGCGCGCGGGCACCGTGCCCGACAGCGACCCGCTCAACCTCGGCATGCCCGGCATGCACGGCACCGTCGCCGCCGTCACGGGCCTGCAGAAGTCCGACCTCATCATCGCGCTCGGCGCCCGCTTCGACGACCGCGTCACCGGCCAGCTGTCGACGTTCGCCCCGGACGCCAAGGTGATCCACGCCGACATCGACCCCGCCGAGATCTCCAAGAACCGCATCGCCGACGTGCCGATCGTCGGTGACGTGGGCGAGGTCATCGGTGACCTCATCGAGCAGATCCGACGCTCGACCGGGCCGACCGCCGAGGCCGACGCCGACGGCGTGGGACTTCGCCGCGTGGCGCGAGCAGGTCGCGCGACTGGAAGCAGACCTTCCCGCTCGGCTACACCGACAGCGACGACGGCACGCTCTCGCCGCAGTACGTCATCGAGCGCATCGGTGCGCTGACCGGGCCCGAGGCGACCTACGTCGCGGGCGTCGGCCAGCACCAGATGTGGGCCGCGCAGTTCGTGCAGTACGAACGTCCCAACGCCTGGATCAACTCCGGCGGCCTCGGCACGATGGGCTACTCGGTCCCGGCGGCCATGGGCGCCAAGGTCGCCGAGCCCGAGCGCACCGTGTGGGCGATCGACGGCGACGGCTGCTTCCAGATGACGAACCAGGAGCTCGCCACCTGCGTCATCAACAACATCCCGATCAAGGTCGCGATCATCAACAACAGCTCGCTCGGCATGGTGCGGCAGTGGCAGACGCTCTTCTACAACGAGCGCTACTCCAACACCGACCTGCAGCCGATCGCAGCAGCGGGTGCCCGACTTCGTCAAGCTCGCCGACGCCTACGGCTGCCTCGGCCTGCGGGCCGAGACGCCCGAGGAGGTCGACGCCGTCATCAAGCAGGCGCTCGAGACCAACGACCGCCCCGTCGTCATCGACTTCATCGTCCACCGCGACGCGATGGTGTGGCCGATGGTGCCCGCCGGCGTCAGCAACGACAAGATCCTGGCCGCGCGCCACGAGGCGCCGGTCTGGGAGCGGGAGGACTGAGCATGAGCAAGCACACCCTGTCCGTCCTCGTCGAGGACAAGCCCGGCGTCCTGACCCGCGTCGCGGCCCTCTTCTCCCGTCGCGGCTTCAACATCGACTCGCTCGCGGTCGGCCCGACCGAGCTCCCCGAGATCTCGCGCATGACGGTCGTCGTCGAGGTCGAGGGCAGCTGCCCTCGAGCAGGTGACGAAGCAGCTCAACAAGCTCATCGAGGTGCTCAAGGTCGTCGAGCTCGACCCGAACGCGTCGGTGCAGCGCGAGATCCTGCTCGTCAAGGTCCGGGCCGACGCGGCGACCCGCAGCCAGGTCATCGACACGATCCAGCTGTTCAAGGCCAAGGTCGTCGACGTGACGACCGACGCGATCGTCATCGAGGCGACCGGCACCTCCGACAAGCTCCGGGCGCTGCTCGACGTGCTCGAGCCCTTCGGCGTCAAGGAGCTCGTCCAGTCCGGCATGGTCGCCGTCGGCCGCGGGTCGCGCTCGATCACCGACCGGAGCCTGCGCAGCGCCTGAGCACCCGGCCGCACGCCGAGTGAGCTTGGCGTGCAAGCCGAGCTCAGCGGCATACGACCCAATGCCTTTCAACAACAGCACAACCGCAACCGAAGGAGAAGGCCACCATGGCCGAGATGTTCTACGACGACGACGCCGACCTGTCCATCATCCAGGGCAAGAAGGTCGCCGTCATCGGCTACGGCAGCCAGGGCCACGCCCACGCGCTCAACCTGCGCGACTCCGGCGTCGACGTCCGCGTCGGCCTCGCCGAGGGCAGCAAGAGCAAGGCCAAGGCCGAGGCCGAGGGCCTGACGGTCACGTCGCGTCGCCGACGCGGTCAAGGAGGCCGACCTCGTCGTCATCCTCACGCCCGACCAGGTGCAGCGCACGGTCTACGCCAACGACATCCAGCCGAACCTCAAGGACGGCGCGGCGCTGCTCTTCGGCCACGGCTTCAACATCCGCTTCGGCTACATCAAGCCCGAGGCCGACGCCGACGTCCTCATGGTCGCCCCCAAGGGCCCCGGCCACATCGTCCGTCGCGAGTTCGTCGACGGCCGTGGCGTGCCCGTGCTCCTCGCCGTCGAGCAGGACGCGTCCGGCACGGCGTGGGACCTCGCCAAGTCCTACGCGCAAGGCGATCGGTGGCCTGCGGGCCGGCGGCATCAAGACGACCTTCACCGAGGAGACCGAGACCGACCTGTTCGGCGAGCAGGCGGTCCTCTGCGGCGGCGCGAGCCAGCTCGTCATGTACGGCTTCGAGACGCTCGTCGAGGCCGGCTACCAGCCCGAGGTCGCCTACTTCGAGTGCCTCCACGAGCTCAAGCTCATCGTCGACCTCATGATCGAGGGCGGCATCGCCAAGCAGCGCTGGTCGGTCTCCGACACCGCGGAGTACGGCGACTACGTCTCCGGGCCCGCGCGTCATCGACCCGCACGTCAAGGAGAACATGAAGGCGGTGCTCGCCGACATCCAGAACGGCGCGTTCGCCAAGCGGTTCATCGACGACCAGGACGCCGGCGCCCCGGAGTTCAAGGCGCTGCGCGAGAAGGGTGCCCAGCACCCGATCGAGGCCACCGGCCGCGAGCTGCGCAAGCTCATGGCGTGGGTCAAGCAGACGGACGAGGACTACACCGAGGGTTCCGCGGCTCGCTGACGCCGGCCCCGCGACCGCTCGCGGTCGATGTGATCGATCGAGCCAGGGCCCGATCGATCACATCGACCCAGGGGAGCGGCCTCAGCGGGTCGCCGCGCTGATGGCGTCCGCGAGGTCGTCGGGGCGGCTCCACATCGGCCAGTGCCCGGTGGGTAGGTCGACCAGCTCGAGGTCGGTCAGGCGGGTGACCTCTGCGAACATCGGGTGCCCCTGTTGCGCCAGACCCATCATCACCTCGGACGGCAGCGACGTCGCGATGATCGTGGTCGGTACCGCGAGGCGGGCATCGTCGTGCAAACGGAGGGGTTCTCGCGTCACGGCTCCCGGCACCGGGACGGCGCGGTCGCGGAACGTCGCCAGGTCCTGCTCGCTGAGCCCCTCGAGGCTCGCTCCACCCGCCGTGAGCTCGTCCCACGGTGGCAAGCCGATCGACTCGACGTCGTCGGCGATGGTGGCGTCGAAGACCGAACCGTCAGCGGACGGTCCGCTGTCGACGTAGATGACCCGGCGGACGGCCCGTGGGTCGCGATCGAGGACGCCGGTGATGACCCGACCGGCGCCGCTGTGCGCGACCACGACCGGCGGCTCGGGCTGCCGCGAGACGACCTGCGCGAGGGCGTCGATCTGGTCCGACAGGGTCGCAGTCACCTCGCCTGGGGATGCCCCGGGCAGGGTGACTGCCTCGACATGGTGTCCGCTCCGCGTGAGCCCGGCCGCGACGGCGTCCCACGCCCATCCGCCGAGCCAGTGCCCGGGGACGAGCACGATGGACCGGTCGGTGTTCTCGTTGTCGTTCATACATCGACGCTACGGCGCGGATGGGCAGCCCCATGTCACTATTTGTGGCACTGATCGTGCGATGCTGAGGCCGTGAACCGGACTGATCGTCTCCACGCCATCGGGGAGGCCCTGCGGCGTGCCGGGCGCCGGGGCCGGACAGCGGACAGCCTGGCCGCCGAGTTCGAGGTCAGCACGAGGACCATCAAGCGTGACCTCGCCTCGCTCATGGCCCAGGGTCTGCCGATGTGGACGCGTACCGGTCCGGGCGGTGGCTACGTGCTCGATGAGCGCGGGTCCCTCCCACCGGTCAACCTCACCGCCGCACAGGCTGTCGCCCTGAGCGCCGCAGTGGCCGTGGCGTCCGGGGCGCCCTTTGGGGACACCGCCCGGGCGGCCACCCGAAAGGTGCTCGACGTCGTCGATCCAGCCACGAGAAGCCGAGCCCAGGCGCTCGCGAAGCGGGTCTGGGTCGACGTCGGCCCGGGCGCCCCCCGTCGGATCATGACCGCCCTCGAGGGAGCCCTCGCCGAGCAGGTCACCGTCAACCTCACCTACGAGGACGCCGACGCGCGGGTCACTCGCCGGGAGGTCGAGCCGATGATCTTCGCCCTCGCGGGCGGCCGGTGGTACCTCGTCGGGTGGTGCCGACTCAGGGACGACGTGCGCTGGTTCCGGCTCGAGCGGGTCAAGCGGGCGGTGGCCACCCGCAGGGCGTCGCCCCCGCGAGCCGTCTCGACCATCGGCACACCGCCGCCGTCGGCCCACACCGTGGAGACGTGAGGATGTCCTGTCGTGGAGTTGCCCGGGGGCCGGGCGGTTTCAGGCGCGGTGTCGGTGCCCGCCCAGAATCGGCGCCATGCTGCCCGTGGTCCCGCCATTCGGGACGCGAGGTCCAGTAGGTGATACCCGTCACGCGGGCACCGAATCCGTTCACATGCTGGTTGGTTGTGATGACCCGGGCCGTCACCTGCGCCTAGACTTTGGGCGGCACATCGCGGTGCCGCCCTATGGCCCGCGTCCTCTCCGGGCCGCGCACCCGCCCGAAAGGATCCCCTGTGACCAAGGCCGTCGTCCTCATCGCCGAAGAGCTCTCACCCGCCACGATCGAGGCACTCGGACCGGACTTCGAGGTCCGCACCTGCGACGGAGCCAACCGCGACGAGCTCCTCCCGGCGCTCGCCGACGTGGACGCGGTGCTCATCCGGTCGGCGACGAAGATGGACGCGGAGGCGATCGCAGCGGGCCGGCATCTCAAGGTCATCGCGCGCGCCGGTGTCGGGCTCGACAACGTGGACGTGCAGGCGGCCACCCGGGCCGGTGTCATGGTCGTCAACGCGCCGACGTCAAACATCACCTCGGCCGCGGAGCTGGCCATCGCCCTGCTGCTCGCGACGGCCCGCAACATCGCCCCGGCCAGCCAGGTCGCTCAAGGGCGGCGCCTGGAAGCGGAGCAAGTACTCCGGCGTCGAGCTGCTCGACAAGACCGTCGGCGTCATCGGGCTCGGCCGCATCGGCGCGCTGGTCGCCGAGCGGCTCAAGGGTTTCGGCATGAAGATGCTCGCCTACGACCCCTACGCCTCGCCGGCCAAGGCCGGCCACGCTCGGTGCCCAGCTCGTCGGCCTCGACGAGCTGCTCGCCCAGTCCGACTTCATCACCATCCACCTGCCGAAGACGCCGGAGACGGTCGGACTCATCGGCGAGGAGGCCCTCTCGAAGGTCAAGCCCATCGGTGCGCATCATCAACGCAGCCCGCGGCGGCATCGTCGACGAGGCTGCCCTGGCTCGCGCGATCGCCGAGGGCCGCGTCGCCGGCGCTGGCCTTGACGTCTTCGCGACCGAGCCGACCACGGAGTCCCCCCTCTTCGATCACGAGTCCGTCGTCGTGACCCCGCACCTCGGCGCCTCGACCGAGGAGGCCCAGGAGAAGGCAGGCGTCGTCCGTCGCGCGGTCGGTCCGCCTCGCGCTCTCGGGAGGAGCTGGTGCCGGATGCCGTCAATGTGTCCTCGCGGCTTCATCGCCGAGGAGGTCCGGCCCGGCATCCCGCTCGTCGAGAAGCTCGGCCGGATCTTCACCGCCGTCGCAGGCGCCGTGCCGGCCCAGCTCGACGTCGACGTGCGCGGCGAGATCACCGAGCACGACGTCAGCGTGTGGAAGCTCGTCGCCCTCAAGGGTCTGTTCACCGACGTCGTCGAGGATCCGGTCACCTACGTCAACGCGCCGGTCCTCGCCGAGCAGCGCGGCTGTCATGGTGCGACTGCTCACCGACCCGGACGCGGGCGACTTCCGCAACGTCACGACGCTGCGCGGCACGCTCGCCGACGGCACGGTCGTCAGCGGTCTCGGGCACGCTCACCGGCCCGAAGATGGTCGAGAAGCTCGTCGGCATCAACGGCTACGACCTCGAGGTGCCGCTGTCCGACCACATGCTCGTCTTCGAGTACTCCGACCGGCCGGGCGTCATCGGCGCGGTCGGCCAGCATCCTCGGCGACGCCGGCGTCAACATCGGCGGCATGCAGGTCTCCCGCCAGGCCGACCAGCGCGATCGGCGTGCTCAACGTCGACAGCGCGGTCTCGCCGCAGCTCGCGGCGAGATCGCTGCCGCCGTCGACGCCAAGGCCTTCACCGTCGTCGACCTACAAGGCTGACAAGCACTTTCCGTATGCCGCTGGGCTGGGACGGCGCGAGAGGCGCGGTCCCAGCCCAGCGGCATACGACATCGAGTTGGCAGTTTGTGCGGGCATCAGCTGCACACCCGGCGGAGGCCGATCAGGCTCGCGAGGCGTCGCGCTTCCCGTCCGTCTCGGTCGGTGCGGACTCGAGGGATGGCTCGAGTTCCTCGTCGTCCGTCGCGCCGCCGGCGGCTGGCTCCAGGTCGGCGAGCTCGGGAACGAGCTCGTGCCGTTTGCTGAAGCTGTCCAGCACCGCCAGGGCGACGGCGGCCACGGGGATCCCGATGAGGGCTCCGATCGGCCCGAAGAGCGCGGCGCCGGCGATGACCGAGCCCAGCGCGACGGCGGGGTGGATGTCCATGGTGGTTCGGCTGACCGCGAGGCGTGAAGCACGTAGTTCTCGAGCTGTTGGTAGACAGTCGCGAAGACCGCGATCCACACCGCGTTGATCGGTTTGTCGAGGAGCGCGAAGAGGGCGGGCAGGACCACGCCGATGTAGGTGCCGATGGTGGGGATGAACTGACCGACGATGCCGGCGAACAGGCCGAGCGGCAACCAGAAGGGGACGTCGATGGCCCAGAAGAAGGCCGCGTGCGCGATGGACGACACGGCGGCGAGGATGACCTTCGAGACGACATATCCGCCGGTCTTCTCGACCGAGATCGTCCAGACCGTGAGGAAGACGCGCTGGTACCGCTGGGGCAGCCACGAGCCGATGGTCTGGCGCAGGCGCGGGCTGTCCGCTGAGAAGTAGTAGGCGAAGACGAGGATCGTCAGCGAGTCGAAGAGAAAGGCCAGGAGCGAGCCGAAGACGCCGAGGATCCCGCCGCCGTACCTGCCGGCGAGCTCGCCGATCTGCTCCGGCGTGAGGCCGAGCGCCGACTGGATGTTGCTCTGGTCGAAGTTCGTGTGGAACGTCGCGGTTGACCCAGTCGATCGTCGCCGTGACCACCTCGGGCAGCTGCGTGGCCAGCTCGGACAGCTGGGAGATGAAGACCGAGCCGAACAGCTCGAGCGAGGCCGGCGACGACCACGAGCAGACCGAGCATGGTCAGGCCGGTGGCGACGCCTCGCCGCATGCCCCGTTCACTCAGCCACAGCACCGCCGGCTCCATCGCGATCGAGAGGAGCCAGGCCAGCAGGAGCAGGAAGAGGAAGCCGCTCGTGGCCGCGAAGGCCCACAGCGCCACCCAGAGCAGCACGATGGACGACAGGACGATGAGAACCACGCGCCGGGCGTTGCTGGGCGTGATGGCAATCCAGCGTGGGTGGTCCTCGAGGTGGCCCGAGGCAGGACTGTGCGGGATGAAACCATCGGGGCGGCTGGTGCCACCGTGCCGTTGTTCGGTCACTCCCTGAGCGTAAGTCGGATGGGCTCTCCTGGCAGGCGGTGGTGCGCACATTCCTTGCGGCCACATGTCGACCGCTCCGTCTCATTTTCTGGAAACCCCCTTTACCTCCAGGTGACCCGGCGTAGCGTGAATGTCATGACGCGGCAGCTCGTACTCCTCATTGCCAGCCGCGGCGAGTTTCAGGTAGTCAGCCACCTCGCCGCGGAGACCCCGCGTTCCCTCCGCTGACGGTTCGCCCACCAGGGCTCGAGCCACCTGAAACCAACCACCGTGACATGCAATCGAAGGACGTGAACACCATGAGCGAAGATGCCAAGGCGGCCCGCCAGGCGCTGCAGGAGTCGATGGACCTGCGCGACCAGGGCCACACCGAGGACTGAACATCCGAACCGACGACTGAGCCGGATCACGGCGCCGAAGGCCCTCCGCCCGTTCGTGGGGCGAGGGCCTTCGCCATGTCAGGAACTGAGACATGGATTCCACATCACAAGACGATCTCTAGGCTGGAAGCATGGCGGAGCAGCGCGCGGGTGGCCAGGACGCGGACTACTCGATCGCCGTCATCGGCGGTGACGGCATCGGTCCCGAGGTCGTCGCCGAGGGCCTCAAGGTCCTCGACGCGGTCACCGGCGGCCAGCGGTCCGAAGTTCTCCACGACCGACTACGACCTCGGCGCCCGGCGCTGGCACGCCACCGGCGAGACGCTGCCCGACTCGGTGCTCGAGGAGCTGCGCGGTCACGACGCGATCCTGCTCGGCGCCATCGGCGACCCGAGCGTCCCGAGCGGCGTCCTCGAGCGGGGCGTGCTGCTGCCCACTCGGTTCGCCCTCGACCACTACGTCAACCTGCGCCCGGCCAAGCTCTTCCCCGGCGTCGCGAGCCCGCTCGACGTCGCCCGCGTCGCCCCCGACGGCATCGACTTCGTCGTCGTCCGCGAGGGCACCGAGGGCCCCTACGTCGGCAACGGCGGCGCCCTGCGCGTCGGGCACCCCCGCAGGAGATCGCCACCGAGGTCAGCGTCAACACCCGCTTCGGCGTCGAGCGCGTCGTCCGCGACGCCTTCGCCCGCGCGCAGGCCCGCCCGCGCAGGCACCTGACCCTCGTCCACAAGCACAACGTGCTCACGTATGCCGGCCACCTCTGGCGCCGCACCGTCGAGGAGGTGGGCGCGGAGTTCCCCGACGTCGAGACCGCCTACCAGCACGTCGACGCGGCGACGATCTTCATGGCGACCGACCCCGGCCGCTTCGACGTCATCGTCACCGACAACCTCTTCGGCGACATCATCACCGACATCGCCGCCGCCATCGCGGGCGGCATCGGGCTCGCGGCATCGGGCAACATCAACCCGGCCCGCACGACCCCGAGCATGTTCGAGCCGGTCCACGGCTCGGCCCCCGACATCGCCGGCCAGGGCAAGGCCGACCCCACCGCGGCGATCCTCTCGGTCGGCACTGCTGCTCGCGCACCTCGGGCCGACGCCGAGGCCGCAGCCGCGTCGAGGCCGCCGTCGCCGCCGACCTCGCCGAGCGCGGCGAGCGCCGTCGCGGTCCACCACGCGCCGTCGGCGACGCGATCGCCGCGCGCCTCTGAGTCCAGATCCATCGGGCACGTCCTCGCGGTAGCCGATCCTTCGACGGTGACCGCCTTCGCCGTCTCAGCATGTGGGCGCTAGCCTGCAATGGATCACCGCAGATTGCCGCTACGGAGGTTTTGCCATGACCCAGATGTCCTTCGAGGTCACCGCGCCGCGAGCGACGCCACCTCGCCGAGCGGATCGCGCGAGGTGCTCGAGAACCCCGGCTTCGGCAAGACCTTCACCGACCACATGGTCGTCGCGACGTGGACCGGCGACGGCGGCTGGGCGCGACGCGCAGGTCCAGCCCTACGGTCCGTTCCAGCTCGACCCGGCGGCAGCCGTGCTGCACTACGCGCAGGAGATCTTCGAGGGCATGAAGGCCTACCGGCACGCGGACGGCTCGGTCTGGACCTTCCGCCCCGAGGCCAACGCGGCGCGGTTCGCCCGCGTCGGCACGCCGCCTCGCGCTGCCCGAGCTGCCCGAGGCCGACTTCATCGAGTCGCTGCGCCAGCTCGTCAGGTCGACCAGGAGTGGGTGCCCGGCCGGCGACGCGGGGGAGAAGAGCCTCTACCTGCGCCCGTTCATGTTTGCCTCCGAGGCGTTCCTCGGCGTGCGCCCGGCCGAGCGAGGTCACCTACTCGCGTCATCGCCTCGCCCGGCCGGCGCCTACTTCCCCGGCGGCGTCAAGCCCGTCACGCTGTGGATCTCGCACCGACTACGCCCGCGCGGGCGCCGGCGGCACCGGCGCCGCCAAGTGCGGTGGCAACTACGCCTCGTCGCTCGCCGGGCCAGCTCGAGGGCATCGAGCACGGCTGCGACCAGGCGGTCTTCCTCGACTCCTCGACGCACACCTACATCGAGGAGCTCGGGCGGGATGAACCTCTTCCTCGTCACCAGGGACGGCCGGATCGTCACGCCGGAGCTGACCGGCTCGATCCTCGAGGGCGTCACCCGCAGCTCGATCCTCGAGCTGGCCAAGGAGCTCGGCCTCGAGCCGGAGGAGCGGCGCATCCCGATCGAGGAGTGGAAGGAGGGCGCGGCGAGCGGCGAGATCGTCGAGATCTTCGCCTGCGGCACCGCCGCCGTCATCACCCCGGTCGGCGAGCTGCGCTGGGAGGGCGGCGTCCGTCGACCACCGGCGCGACGGCCACGAGGACACGGTCGCCACGGCGATCCGTGCCGCGCCTGCTCGACATCCAGTACGGCCGGGCCGAGGACTCCCACGGGTGGCTGACCCGGCTCGTCTGAGGTCGCGACGTCGTACCGTCGACGGCACGCTCCGCTCTCGCACCGATCTCGACGGGACGCTCTGCCCGCCGGGCCGGTTCGCTGACGCTTGCCGCCACCGAGGAGGCCGGTATCGAGGTCGTCTTCGTCACCGCCCGGCCACCTCGCTGGTTGGACGAGCTGGCCTCCGCGGTGGGCGGGCACGGCGTCGCCATCTGCGGGAACGGCGCCTTCGTCTATGACGTCGCTGCGCGGAAGGTCATCAGCAGCAATGGGTTCGAGCATGCCGTGGTGCTGGCCATCGTCGAGGACCTGCGTCGCGCGGTGCCGGATGTGACGTTCGCGGCGGAGCGGGGCAGCGGCCTGTGGTTCGAGGCGCTGTTCCCGCACGATCCTGCTCACGTCGTCCCGCCAGACGCCGTTGAGGCCCCGATCGATGACCTCGACGAGGAGGCGGTCGGGAAGCTGCTCGCGAAGTCAGCGACCCTCCCTGACGAGGAGTTCTTCCGTCGTGCAACCGAGGTGGTCGGTGACCGCGCCCACATGCAGCTACTCCGGTGCTGGCGGGCTCGCCGAGATCAATGCCGCCGGCGTCACGAAGGCGGCCGCTCTCGAGCAATGGTCGGCCTCCCGCGGGATCGGCGTCGACGACGTGTGGGCCTTCGGGGACATGCCCAACGACGTGCCGATGATCCGATGGGCTGGCGTCGGGTGGGCCGTGGCCAACGCGCACGAGGAGGTTCGCGCCGTCGCCGACCGGATGTGTCCCTCCAACGACGAGGACGGTGTTGCCGTGACGCTTGAGCGGCTGCTCAAGCAGCTGGACCCAGAAGGAACCATTGACGTTCGGAGCTGAAGGGGAGGACCAGGTGTCGGACACGCCGGTCATCGGGATCACCTCATATCTCGAGCCGGCCAGCCGTGGGCAGTGGCGCGACGTGCCTTCGGCTCTCATCCCGCATGCGTACGTTCGCCAGGTCGAGGAGGCCGGGGCGATCGCCGTCGTGATCCCCCCGCGCCTCGACTCGGCGGACGACGACCACCGGTTGGTGTGGACCCTGCTGGCGCGTCTCGACGGGGTCATCATTGCCGGCGGAGCGGACGTTGCACCGGAGCTCTATGAAGCAGAACGGCACCCGTCCGTCCGGGGCTTGCGGCCCGACCGGGACACGACCGAGGTGGCGATCGCCCAGGTGACCGCGCAGGTCGACCTGCCGGTGCTCGGCATCTGTCGCGGCATGCAGGTCATGGCCGTTGCTGCCGGCGGAACGCTCGAGCAGCACGTGCCCGAGCGCGTCGGCCACGACGACCACTCGCCTGCCCCGGCGACGTACGGCAGCCACCCAGTGGACACCGTGCCCGGCACGTGGATCGCCCAGCTTCTGGGCGCGCGGGTGGACGACGTGCCGAGTCACCACCACCAGTCGGTGGCGACACATCCTGGTTACGTCTCGGCCGCCTGGGCCCCCGATGGGACGTTGGAGGCGATGGAGGATCCGTCGTCCCCCTTCCGTCTCGCGGTCCAGTGGCATCCCGAGCAGGGGACGGATCCCCGGCTCTTCGAGGCGCTCGTGGCAGCCGCGAGGTCGTATGCCGCTGGGCTCGGTCGCGAGGACCGGTGACCAGCCGCCGGTGGTGAGTACGTTTCCATAGAACTCATGGCCCGAGACAGGTCCGGAGCGGGTGATGGTCGGTCCACGATGCGGACGGGCGGTTTCGGGCATCGGACGGTGCTGCCACGATGACGCTGTGACGCACCTCCTCGGGCCTGCCACAAGCACGCTCATTATCACCTAGCGCGACGAGAGACCCTCGTCGCGCAGACCTCCCTACCCGGGGGGTCTTTTTGTTTCCCCGACCACCCGTCGAGGAAAGCCGCGAGGCACACCGAGGCTCAGCGGCATACGGAATGAACTGGACGCACACCCGGGGAGCGGAACGGCACGTCGACCGCACCCCCAAGATCGAGGACAATGACGGTCATGGAAGCGCTGCACGTCTACGACACCACCCTGCGCGACGGCGCCCAGCAGGAGGGCCTCAACCTCTCGGTGTCGGACAAGCTGGCCATCGCCGGGCTGCTCGACGACCTCGGGGTCGACTTCATCGAGGGCGGCTGGCCGGGAGCGAACCCGAAGGACACTGAGTTCTTCGAGCGGGCCCGGACCGAGCTCCACCTGCGCCACGCGACGCTGGCCGCCTTCGGGGCAACGCGACGGGCGGGGTCCTCGGCCGCCGAGGACCCGCTTGTCGCAGCACTGCTCAATGCGGGCACGTCCGTCGTGTGTCTCGTCGCGAAGTCGCACACGTGCGACACGTCGAGGAGGCGCTCCGGACCACACTCGAGGAGAACCTCGCCATGGTGCGCGACACGGTCAGCCACCTCGTCGCCGCGGGCAAGCGGGTCTTCCTCGACGCGGAGCACTTCTTCGACGGCTGGCACCTCGACCGCGACTACGCGCTCGCAGTGGTGCGCGCCGCCCACGAGGCGGGAGCCGACGTCATCGTGCTCTGCGACACCAACGGCGGCATGCTGCCCGCACGTCAGGTCGAGGAGGTCGTCGCCGACGTCATCGCCTAGACCGGCGCCCGCATCGGCGCGCACTGCCACAACGACACCGGGTGCGCCGCCGCCAACTCGTCGCGGCCGTGCGGGCCGGAGCCACCCACGTCCAGGGCACGGTCAACGGCTACGGCGAGCGAACCGGCAACGCCGACCTGCTCACCGTCGCGGCCAACCTCCAGTTCAAGCTCGGGCTCGACGTCATGGCCGCCGACGTCGTTCCGCACGGGCGATGCACGTCGCCCACGCGATCAGCGAGGTCACCAACGTGCCCGCCTACAGTCGCCAGCCCTACGTCGGCGCAAGCGCCTTCGCGCACAAGGCCGGCCTGCACGCGAGCGCCCTCAAGGTCGACCCGACCTCTACCAGCACATGGACCCCGCGCTCGTCGGCAACGGCATGCGCACCCTCGTCTCCGACATGGCGGGCCGCGCCAGCATCGAGCTCAAGGCGCGGGAGGCCGGGCTCGACCTCACCGGCCACCCGGAGGTCGTCGCCTCCGTGCTCGCGCGAGGTCAAGGACCTCGAGCAGCGCGGCTGGACCTTCGACGCCGCCGACGCCACGGTCGAGCTCATGCTCCGCGAGGCGCTCGAGCCCGGGTGCACCGACTTACTTCGACGTCGAGTCGTGGCGGGTCATCACCGACTCCACGGCGACGGGCGACGCGGCATCCGAGGCGACGGTCAAGCTGCGTGCCGACGGCGCGCGGCTCCTCGCGACGGGCGAGGGCAACGGCCCGGTCAACGCGCTCGACCACGCGCTGCGCGAGGCGCTCGACGCGCGCCTACCCCGAGATCGAGAAGATCGAGCTCATCGACTTCAAGGTGCGCATCCTCGACGCCTCGCACGGCACCGACGCCGTGACCCGCGTGCTCATCGAGACGTCCGACGGCGAGACGTCATGGGACACCATCGGCGTCGCCGGCTCGATCCTCGCCGCGTCGTGGCGCGCCCTCACCGACGGACTGGCTTATGGCCTCATCCGGCAGGGAGTTGCTCCCCGGCCCTGACTGCCGCGTCGTCCTGCCGGCTCCAGAAGGTCAGGCGGCGAGGCGCTGGATCTGGAAGCCGTGCTCGCTGAGGATCTCCCGACGCCGCTGGTCGCGGTCGTCGGGGGCCTCGTCGATCGCCTTCTGGCTGGACGGCGTGTGTCCAGGGAGGACGCTCGGGGCCGTTGAGATATGCCGGTGCCCGGTGGGAGTGGTGAGCTGCACGGTGTGCGGCTTGCCTGAGACATCGCCGGCCCGGTGAGTGGTCTGGTCAGCGGTCTGGGCGGCGGTCGTCGCGGTGGGTCCGGCGTGCAGGACGTAGGAGTGCCAGCCGGGCAGGTCCTTGACGTGGTTGCAGCGTTGGCACAGGCCTTGCCCGTTGGCGGCGCTCGTGGGCCCGCCGGCGGCGTGCGGGGTGACGTGGTCGATGTGCCGGATCGGGGCATCGCACCACGGGGTGCGGCAGGTGCCGTCGCGGGCGATGAGGAAGCGGCGCAGCGCGGCGGGGAAGAGCCGTCGCTTGGAGTCCATTGCGACCAGGGTGCCACTGCGCGGATGGGTGTAGAGGCGACGCAGGTAGATCTTCGCGCGGCGCCGCTCGTAGGCCTGCCGGCTCTCGTGTCCCGGCTCATCGGGTGGGGGTTCGTCGATCAGGTCCGCGGTGAGCAAGTCGCGGGCCCAGCCGGCCGGGATGGGCCCGTAGCCGGGGATGTGTGCCGGCGTGTCATCCGCGGCGAGCAGGGCGCGGTCGGTGATAACGAGCTGTATCTCTACCGACACGTCGGCCGGCAGCCCGGCCCTCGCAAGCCCGGGCGGGTCCGATGCCGGTGCGGTGTCTGCGGTGCTCGGCGTCGGCAAGGGGGTGGGGTGAGTGACCCGGTGCACGAGGGTGTCGGCCATGACCTGGCCGCGGCTGCGGGGATCGCCGGTGGCGTGCGCGGTCGCGGCGGCCCGCATCAGCGCGGCATGAACTGCAACGGCCTGTGCTACGGGCAGGATCGCGGTGACGATGGCCATGGTGTCCGGGATCGGACGGATCGTCACGCGCCGCTCGGACTCGGCGGTCCGCGCCCGCTTTACTGCGGCCTGCGCGTCGACCCGGTCCGCGGCGGCGCGGACCTCGGCCTCGAGCCGCCGGTCGCCCCACGCCTCGATCCCCGGATCCGCCGCGCCCGTGCTGTCGTCAGGATCGGGAAGGTTGGCCCCGATGACCTCGGCGTCGACCTCAGCGCGCTGCTCCGGGTCCAGGTGGCAGGTCAGCTTGGCGACGAGCTCCGCGCGGCGCTCGTTGAGAGCCCCAGACTCGAGCGCGGTCAGGGTGAACGGCAGGTCCCTCGTGAGGGCGAGTGCGGTGGTGGCCAGTCGGGCTCCGCGCGAGGGGGACTCGTGCCGCGCGAGCCCGATCTGGGCGGCGACGCCGGCCCGGTCGTAGGCCCCGCGGTCGCGTCGGGTCTTGTCGCGGTCATGGCGATGGTTCAGCGCGACGGGCTGGAACTCGCACCGCCGCGCCTGGTCTCGTGCGGCCTGGAACGCCTCGAACGAGTCGCTGTCCTTGGCAGCCTGGCGCCACCGGGCCGCCTCGGCCGCCTGGGTCTCGACGAACGCCGCAGTGACCCGCGCCTGCGCCGCCGCGCAGGCGGCCTTGAGCAGCTCGAGCTCGGCAAGCACATCGACGAGTCCGGCCGCGTCCGCGTCGCACTGTCCCGAGGCACCGGGTCGGTCGGGGCAGGTGGCCGCCAGCTGCGCGACCCATCCGTCAACGGGGCTCATCACGCCGGCAGACGCATGACGTGGCCGGTTTGCTCCGGTCCCACCCCACTCGCCGACTCCTCGAACATATGTCTTACTCTACCGGTTGACCGTCGCGGTTCCAAGGCCCTCCACAGGCCAATTCATTTGAGGTATAAGACGATTGGAGGAGCGACTGCTCTGTCGGCGGCTCGTCGTAGGTGTCGTTGGGCGGGTCTGCGCTGTTCGGCTCAGGGATCGATCAGGAGGGTGTTCTTGTCGCGCCAGCCTTGTGGGGTGCCCGACGACGACACTCGACGTGTTGCGCCCGTCGCGATGTCGACGACCCACACGCCCTGGTCGTCGTCGTAGGCGATCGAGCGCCCATCCGGCGACGGCACCAGTATTCCGATCGCTGTGCGGGCGGTGACCAACGTGCGTCGGGATCCCGAGCCGTCGACAATGCCGATGGCCGAGCCCTCCCAGAAGCCAACCACAGGTGCGATGTACGCGACTGATGCCGTGCCCGGGATGGCCTTGGGTGCCTTCGCGTCGCGCAGCAGCGTGGTTCCTTTCGCGGATCCAGCTGCGGTCAACGGTACGGACCAGATGTCCCAGCCGACCTGGTCGCCGTCGCCGCGGGGGAGGTCATACAGAATCGAGGCGCCGTCCGGAGAGAAGGTCGTCTGCACGGACCACCACCAGGCGTGGTCCAGCGGGATGTCGGTGACTTGGCGGGTACGGCCTGTGGCGACATCGATGAGGTAGAGCTCACCGACAGCGTAGGCAGATCCATCAGTTGCACCCACGAGGAGCTTGGTGCTGTCAGGGGACCAGCTGATGACATCGGTCAACTGAGCGTCCGGGATCGGCAGCGGCTGGAGTTCCAGATCATCCAGGCTGCCCACGGCGATCCAGGGGTTTCCCTCGCAACCCATCCCCGTCAGGCCGCACTTGACGACGGCGACCCGCGTCCCGTCCGGGGAGATGCTGTAGGCCGGGATCAGCGGGTATCCGGGCACCAGCTGGCTGGGCAGCGGTGACATCGACAGGGTTGGCAGGTCGAGAAGGAACGGCCAGCTGTAATCCGCAGGGGTCGCCTCGGTGGTCGGGCTCGGTGAGGGCCGCGGAGCCACCGGCATCTCACGGTTCGGCCCCGTGGCCGACCAGGCAACCACCACGGCGATCGCAAGGACCACCGCGGCGGCGAGCCACCGGCGTACCAATCGCCGGCGGTCGTGCGTGGACAGCTCCTGATCGAGCCGGTTCCGGGCGGCTCGGCGGTCGATGCCCATCACCTCGACTTCTGCCGTGAGGGCGGCGGTGAGCTGGCGGCCGAGGTCGTCTTCGACGTTCATGCGGTCACCTCCAGCAGGTGCGCAAGTGCGGCCAGTCCTCGGGAGCTGTGCTGCTTGACCGAGCCGGTCCCGATGCCCAGCTGTTGTGCGACTTCATGCTCGTGCATTCCGAGGTAGTAGCGCAGGACGAGCACCTCCCGCTGGCGCGACGGGAGCCCCCGCAGCGCCTCGACGAACGTGGTGTGATCGGCGCCATGGGCAGCGACGTCCTCGAGACTGGCAACGTCCTCGGCGCCCGTCCCCTCGTGCCGTCGTCGGACCATCCGTCGGCGCAGCTGGCTGCGCGACCCATTCAGGACGCTGGAGCGCAGGTACCGGTGTGCGTCGTTGGGGTTGCGGAGCGAGGCCCAGTGCCGCTGGAGCGACAGGAACGCTTCAGTGACGAGGTCCTCCGCGGTCTCCCTGTCGTCGACGAGGAACCGTGCCGTGGCGACGAGCTCCACGTAGTAGAGGTCGAAAAGGGCGGCGACGGACCCTCGGGCCCCGTCGTCGGAAACCCTCTCTCGCCGCTGCACGCGGCCGACTCCACTGCGCATATTCCCCAGAGACGTTTCGGCCCCTGCTCCGGATGACGCAAGGGCGTCACGATCATCCTGCGCGGGCAGCTCCACTGAGGGCAAGGAGGTCGTCGATCGCCTCGACGAGGCGCGCGCGCAGGGCCTGGCTTCGCTCGCTGAAGCGTCGCTGCTCCTCGACGTACTGCGCCTTGCCCTCCGGCGTCTCGATCCGCACCGGCTCGTAGCCCAGGGCCCTCAGGTCGTACGGCGACGCGCGCATGTCGAGCTCCCGGATCTCGCGTGCGAGCTCGAACGCGTCGAGTGCGAGGTCGCTGCCGACCGCGGGGACAGCTTCATGGCCCACTTGTAGAGGTCCATCCCGGCATGCAGGCACCCCGGTTGCTCGTAGCGGCGGCTGGCTCCCGCGTGGGATGCAACGCATTGAGCGGGGCCGCGTCGGGCGTGAAGAACCGGTAAGCGTCGAAGTGCGAGCACGAGACCTGGTGCGCCTCGACGACGGCATCGGTCCGGCCTGGCCCAGCCGCAGCGGCCACGACGAGTGGCGCACATCAACCTGCGGGAGGCGGTAGACCATCGCCCACTCGTGCAGCCCGAAGCAGCCGAACCGACCCGGGCGCGCCGGCGGTCCGCCACGAGCAGGTCCCGGACGAACCGCACCGTGTCGCCCCGCGCCTCGAGGAAGGCGGCGACGTCGACCACAACGACGTCGCCGGCCCGCCGGTAGAACCGCCAGGCGACGTGTGGGGTCGTGCCGGCGGACGCCAGCCCCACTCCGGCGCCCGGGTGCCAGCGTCGCAGTCTGCCCGGCGTCCAGCTGTAGTACGTGAAGAGGAAGTCCTCGACCGGATGCGTGGCTCCGGCCACGCGGCGCGCCAGGTGACCCGCGGTGAGGGCATCCGCGCGCGTCTCATGGGCGCCCACTCGAGCGCGCCACTCGTCCTCGGCCAGGATCCTCACCACAGCAGGGTAGGAGATTGCGGGGCCGGACCCTCCACGAAACCGGCCCCGCGAGACAAGGAATACCCCATGAGGGGCTCACAGTCCGCGTAACCGCGAGATTCCCTTCGGGTGACCGGCCACGCGGCAACCGCGGGTGTCAGCGTGAGCCGGCCCAGCGGCATACGGCTGGGCGCTCCCGCGGGATCGTTAGGCTGGCCGCGTGCGCATCGCGAGGTACACGACCGGGACGACCCGGCATACGGCATCGTCCAGGGCGACCCCGGCAAGGAGGTCATCACCCCGCTCAAGGGCGATCCGCTCTACATCGGGTTGCAGCCGTCAGGCGACGGGCCGGTCCTGCTCGAGGACGTCCGCCTCCTCGCGCCGGTCATCCCGCGCTCCAAGGTCGTGGCGGTCGGCAGGAACTACGCCGACCACGTCAAGGAGATGGGCGGGAGTGCTCCGCCGGAGCAGCCGATGCTCTTCCTCAAGCCCAACACCGCGGTGGTGGGGCCGTTCGACCCGGTCGTCCTGCCGAGCGGCAGCACCGAGGTCTCCTACGAGGGCGAGCTGGCGGTCGTCATCAAGACGATCTACGAAGGGGGTGACGGCGGAGCGCGCGGCCGAGTGCATCTACGGCTACACCGTCGCCAACGACGTCACGGCGCGCGACCTGGCAGCGATCGGACGGGCAGTGGGCGCGGGCCAAGGGCTTCGACACGTTCTGCCCGCTCGGACCGTGGATCGAGACCGAGCTCGACCCGGCGCGACCTCCGGATCACGACGACCCTGGACGGGGCGGTCAAGCAGGACGGCACGACGGCCGACATGGTCCACGGGGTCGCCAGCATCATCGAGTACGCCTCAGCCGCCTTCACCCTGCTGCCGGGCGACGTCATCCTCACCGGCACGCCGGCCGGCGTCGGGCCGTCGAGCCGGGCAGCAGGTCACCGTCGAGATCGACGGCATCGGCTCCCTGACAACACCTTTGTGCGCCGCCCCCACTAGGCTGGTCGCACCATGAGCGACACAAAAACCGATGGCCGTATGCCGCTGGGCCGGTTCCCGGCGCCACCTCTCGACGACGGTCGAGCTGCGGCGGCCCGAGCCCGCCGCAGCCTCCGACGGCCCGCCCCGTGCGGCGCGGTCGCGCCGTCGCCGACCGGCGACCCGCACGTCGGCACGGCGTACATGTCGCTGTTCAACCTGGCCTTCGCCCGCCAGCAGGGCGGCCAGTTCGTGCTGCGCATCGAGGACACCGACCGGGCCCGCTACGTCGCGGACAGCGAGCAGCAGATCTTCGACACGCTGCACTGGCTCGGCCTGACTGGGACGAGGGCCCGGACATCGGCGGCCCGTTCGCGCCCGTACCGGCAGTCCGAGCGGCTCGACACCTACCGCCCGTACGTCGAGCGGCTGCTCGCCGACGGGCACGCCTACCACTGCTGGTGCTCGACCGAGCGGCTCGCGGAGATGCGCGAGGAGCAGCAGAAGGCCAAGCTGCCGACCGGCTACGACCGGCTGTGCCTCGGCAAGACCCGGGAGGAGCGCGCCGCAGCTGCCCGGCTTCAGCGAGACGCCGGTCGTGCGGATGCTCATCCCCGACGACGCGCCGCTCGCCTTCGACGACCTGATCCGCGGCGAGGTGACCGCGCCGCGCCCGGACGACCAGGTGATCCTCAAGGCCGACGGCTTCCCGACCTACCACCTCGCCGTCGTCGTCGACGACCACGTGATGGGCATCACCCACGTCGTGCGCGGCGAGGAGTGGATCAGCTCGACGCCCAAGCACGTGCTGCTCTACCACTGGCTCGGCTGGAGCCGCCGAAGTTCGCGCACATGCCGCTGCTGCGCAACACCGACAAGTCGAAGATCTCCAAGCGCAAGAACCCGGCCGCGCGGCTGACCTGGTTCCGCGAGCAGGGCTACCTGCCCGAGGCGCTGCGTCAACTTCCTCGCGCTGATGGGCTACTCGCTGCCGCGACGGCGACGGAGATCTTCACGCTTCGACGACATGGTCGCGCGACTTCGACTGGGCGCGGGTCAACCCGGTCGGCCCGGTCTTCGACCTCGACAAGCTCGAGCTGGCTCAACGGCGCACTACATCCGCCGGCTCGAGGTAGGGGAGTTCACCAGCCGTCTGCTGCCCTACCTGCACGAGGCGGGGATCATCGGCGAGAACCCGTCGCTCGGGGAATTGGGTCGGCTCAGGCTCGTCGCAGCGCAGATCCAGGAGCGCATCGCCCTGCTGACCGAGGCTCCCGCTCTGGTCCTGCCCTTCTTCGTCGCTGACGACCAGCTCGAGATCCAGGACGACGCGCGGGCGCAGCTCAAGGACGACTCCGCCGACGTGCTCACGCCGCGATCCGGGTCCTGGCCGACATCGACGACCATGGTGAGGGCGTGCTCGGCACCGGTGGGGGTTGGGTCGCCCCGACCATCGAGGCGCGGCTGCGTGAGGCGATCGTCGACGGCATGGGGATCAAGCCGCGCTTCGCCTTCGGGCCACTGCGCACAGCTGTGTCCGGTGCCCGGATCTCGCCCCCGCTCTTCGAGTCGATGGAGATCCTCGGCAAGACCTCGACCCTGAGTCGCCTTCGTGCGCTGCGCGACTCGCTGTGAAGCTCAGGATCTGAGGGGTCGGTGGGTATGGCCGGTGTCGGTGACGTCTGGCCCGTGCACGGGCTGGGACTCCGCACCACCGACGTGGAGCTGCGGGTCATGACCGAGGCCGACCTCGACGCCGTCTGCCGGGTTCTGCCCGCTGACGTCGAGCTGGACCCGGCGGCGACGAGGTACGAGGGAGTCGACGAACGCTCCGGGAGGAGCGCGGTCGTGGCACAGGAGTACTGGCGTGCGTTCGGCACATGGTCGCCCGAGTCCTGGGCACTGCCCTTCGTCGTGCGAGGCGGTGGGGGAGTGGTGCTCGGTGTGCAGTGGCTCGAGGGACCACAGTTTCGCACCGACCGCGTGGTCGACTCGTCGTCCTGGCTCGTCCCCGAGACCCGCGGATCCGGCTTCGGCAAGGAGATGCGGACCGCTGTGCTCGAGCTCGCCTTCGGGCGCCTCGGTGCTGTGGCGGCGGTGAGCTCGGCCGTGCTCGCCAACGCCGCCTCGCTCGGTGTGTCCCGGTCGCTCGGCTACCGGGACACCCACACGTCAATCCTCGAGCACAGCGGCGAGACGCTCCAGCACCTGCGGCTCGAACGGTCGGACTGGCTCGGATCGGACCGCGGCCGGACTGTTGAGGTGTCGGGGGCGGAGGCCGCCCTGCCGTTCTTCGGACTGGGGGACGAGCGTGCCTGAGCACGCGCCGCGACCGAGCTCAGCGGCATACGGTCGATTTGGGGAGGTGGCGGTCGACCGGTAGTATTCCCACTCGGTTCACCTCGCAGAAGGCCCCTTGGGCGCGCTCGGGCGTGATACCCCCTTGGGGTATGGTGTAATTGGCAACACAGCTGATTCTGGTTCAGCCATTCTAGGTTCGAGTCCTGGTACCCCAGCTCTGGTTCAGCGGTCCTTCGGGCCGCGGGACCGATTCGGAGAAATCGCACCGGCACGGTAAGGTTCTCCGAGTGCCGAGACCCTCGGCAGAGCGCGTGGCCCCGTTGTGTAGCGGCCTAGCACGCCGCCCTCTCAAGGCGGTAGCGCGGGTTCGAATCCCGTCGGGGCTACCACGTGACAAGGCCCGGATCCTCGGATCCGGGCCTTGTGTTGTGTCCGGTCACCGCCCGCCGAACTTGCCCGCGCTCACGTGCTCCTGGGCCAGCCGGCGCAGTCCGATGACGACGGGGTCGCTCAGGACGTTGCCGAGGATGACGTACCGCAGCGCCTCCGACGCCGACTCCAGGCCGAGCTCGTCCCGCACGTCCCGGTCTGCCATGAGGAAGGCGGCTCGCGCGTACACCGCGAACGTCTCGTCCGAGATCTCGAGGCCGTCCCGGCGCGCCCGGTCAAGGGCCGCACCGAGCTGGGCTCGCGCGACCGAGTCGTCGGGGACTCGCCACTCGAGCCGGTCGATGAGCTGGTCCGAGAGCTGGCGATCGTGCGCGTCGGTGGCGGCGCCGTGGTGACTCGTGCTGCGCAGCACGGCGTGGGCGATTCCGAGCAGCTCATGCCGTGACCTCGGTGGGTCGGACAGGGCGTGGACGACCTCGCGGACGCGCTCGATCGACAGGCCGGCCACGTCGATGAGGGCGCGGACGAGACGAACTCGCTCGACGTGTGACTCGCCGTAGTCCGCCCGGGTGGCGCTCACGGGGACGCCGGCAGGGACCAGGCCCTCGCGCAGGTAGTACTTGAGTGTGGCCACCGAGACTCCGGTGCGTTGCGACAGTTCCGAGATCCGCACAGTGCCTCCCTCGATTGGATAGTAGCGCTAACCAACCGGGCAGGTGAGCGAGTCGTCTCTGATCAGCCGAGGTCCCGCAGCCCGGGAAGCACGTCCGCGAGAACTGGTCGAGGAAGCGGCCCTGGTCGTGGCCCGGGGCGTGGAAGACGAGGTGGTTGAAGCCCCAGTCGACGTACTGCTTGATCGGGCTCGACGGCCTCCGTCAGGGTCGCTGGTGACGATCCAGCGCTTGGCGATCTGCTCGTCGGACAGCTCGTCGGCGAGCCGCTCCATCTCGACCGGGTCGTCGACGCCGTGCTTCTGCTCCGCGGTGAGCGACAGCGGCGCCCAGAAGCGGCAGTTGTGCAGGGCCTGCGTCGGCGTCGCGGTCGTAGGACAGCTTGATCTCGATCATCCGGTCGATGTCGTCGCGCGTGCGCCCCGACTTGGCCAGGCCCTCGTCGACGGCGGGCAGCAGCTTGTCCTCGTAGAGCTCGCGGCCCTTCCCGGACGTGCAGATGAACCCGTCGCCCGACCGGCCGGCGTACCGGGCGACGAGCGGTCCGCCGGCGGCGACGTAGACGGGCACCGGGCTGCTCGGGGCGGTCGTAGACCGTCGCGTCGTGGGTCGGTAGTAGTCGCCCTCGAAGCTGACCCGCTCCTCGGTCCACAGCCGGCGCATCAGCGTCACCGCCTCGCGGAGCCGGGCGAAGCGCTCCTTGAACTCCGGCCACGGTGAGCCGGCGGCGCCGACGGCGACCTCGTTGAGCGCCTCGCCCGTGCCGATGCCGAGCACGATGCGTCCGGGGTTGAGGACGCCGAGGGTGCCGAACGCCTGGGCCACGACCGCCGGGTTGTAGCGGAACGTCGGAGTCATCACGGAGGTGCCGAGCATGACGCGCTCGGTCCGCTCGCCGGCGGCCGCGAGCCAGCGACATCGCGAAGGGCGCGTGGCCGCCGTTGTGGCGCCACGGCTGGAAGTGGTCGGAGATGAAGACCGAGTCGAGGCCGACCTGCTCGGCCTGCACGGCGATACGTCGACGAGGTCGCGCGGCCCGAACTGCTCCGCCGACGCCTTCCAACCAACCTTGAGCATCAGTGCCTCCTCGTCGTGGCACCCCGGCGCTGGGAGACCGTCCGGGTCTGGCCAGCCTACGACCGGCCCTCGGAACTCCCGTTGGCTGGTCATTGGCTGGCATTGGCTGGTATGGCTGTCCGGCCGGGCGCCGGCCGCCGGTCGTCACCAGTGGACGACGACCTTGTCGCCGATGCGGCACCTCGTTGTAGAGCTGGATGAGCAGCGGCTTGTTGCGCACGTTGACGCAGCCGTGCGAGGCGCCGGTGTAGCCGAGGCGGGCGAAGTTCGACGGAGTAGTGCACGGCCTGGCCACCGGAGAAGAACATCGAGTACGGCATCGGCGTGTGGTAGAGGTTCGAGATGACGTCGACCTTCTTCCAGTAGACCGAGAAGACGCCCTCGCGCGTGGCGCAGCTCGTCGCTGCCGAAGCGGACGTCGAAGCCGTACTGCGGCACGCCGTCGATGACCCAGGTCAGGGACCGCGTCGACTTGCTGATGCACATGACTCGGCCCGTCATGCAACGCTTGTCGACGTCCCATGCCGCAGCACTCGGCTTGGGCTGGCCGCTTCGGCTTGACGTTGGCGAGCTCGTCCTGGCGTCGGCGTGCGTGTCATCGACGAGGATCCGGTCGCAGGTGCGCTCGTCGGTGCGCCGGTGACCAGGAACCCGCGCTTGGCCTGGAAGCCGCGCACGGCGGCGGTGGTCCGCGACCCGTAGCGGTCGCTGACGTCGCCGGAGAACCAGCCGATCTGCGCAGCCGGGCCTGCATGGCGCGGACCTTCGGGCCGGTGTCGCCCGGCCGCAGGATGACGACGACCGGCTCCGGCGGGGGCTCGCTCGGCTTTGCTGTCTTGGTCGGCTTGGCCGTCGGGGTACTGGCCTTGTTCGTCGGCTGCTTCGTCGGCGCGGGCTTGGCCGTTGGTGTCGTGGACCGCTCCGTCGGCGTCGTGCTCGTCGATGGAGGCGTTGTCGTCGGTGACGTGGCAGCGGAGGTCGTGGCGGTGCTCGTCGCGGGGTCGGCCGGCGTTGCCGGCCCGCATGCCGCGGTGCTCAGGGCGAGTGCGCCGAGGGCTATGACGGTCAAGGTTTGTCGGGCCGTCCCCCGAGGTCGTGCGTACCGCATGGTGTCCCCAATCCGTGCAACGAGATGTCACACAGCCTGACGCGATGACCTCGACAAACGTTGTCACGTGCGAATACTCGGCGCCGATCGTGACCAATCCGTTGCCGCCGTCCCAGTTCCACTGTGGCAGAAGCAGCCGGCGCCGGTTGGGAGATTGTGGGAGACGAGACTCGGGACGGCCGCACTCCCTAGCGCTCGGAGCGGCCGCTCAGACGTTCTGGGGTTGTTGCTGTTGCTGCTGGGCGTGGTGCCGCCGGAGCACCTCGGTCAGCTTGTTCGCGCCGGCCACCACCGTCGCTGCATGAAGTCGCCCGGGCTGCCGCGACAGCCGTTCAATGGGACCGGAGATGGAGACGGCGGCGACGACTCGCCCAGACGGACCACGCACCGGCGCCGAGACCGACGCGACCCCCGGCTCGCGCTCGGCGACGCTCTGTGCCCAGCCGCGGCGGCGGACGCCGGAGAGGGCCGTCGCGGTGAACGCGGCCCCCTGCAGTCCCCGGTGCAGCCGGTCCGGCTCCTCCCAGGCGAGCAGGACCTGCGCCGCGGAGCCGGCGAGCATGGACAGCGTTGCACCGACCGGGATCGAGTCCCGGAGGCCGACGGGCCGCTCCGCGGCTGCGACGCAGATCCGCATGTCGCCTTGGCGACGGAACAGCTGCGCGCTCTCGTTGGTGTGGTCACGCAACGCACCGAGGACGGGACCGGCCGCGGCGAGCAGGCGGTCCTCACCGGCGGCTGACGCGAGCTCGCCGAGCCGGGGACCGAGGACGAAGCGGCCCTGCATGTCGCGGGACACGAGACGGTGGTGCTCGAGCGCGACGGCGAGGCGGTGGGCGGTCGGGCGGGCCAGTCCGGTGGCACCGACAAGCTGTGCGAGCGTGGCCGGGCCGGCCTCGAGGGCGCCGAGCACGGTGGCCGCCTTGTCGAGAACGCCGACTCCACTAGAGTTGTCCATGAGCTGATATTGCCGTCTCAGGCACTGAGACGTCAATTCATCGCCCCGTCATTGGGGAGAGGCTGGACCTGAGCGACGTCGCGGTGGACGGCTGGCCGCGCGTCCGGGTGCGATCTTGGCGTCATCTTGGGTGGAGGAGAGCAATGAGCGGGACGCTGGCCGAGAAGGTGTGGGAGGCGCACGTCGTGCGGCGTGCGGAGGGGGAGCCGGACCTGCTCTACATCGATCTTCACCTCCTGCACGAGGTGACCAGCCCCCAGGCGTTCGACGGTCTCCGGCTCGCCGGTCGCCCGGTCCGGCGTCCGGACCTGACCCTGGCCACCGAGGACCACAACGTCCCGACGACGCCGGGCCCGATCACCGATCCGGTGTCGAAGGTGCAGGTCGACACGCTGCGTCGCAACTGTGCGGAGTTCGGCATCCGGCTGTACTCGATGGGCGACGTCGAGCAGGGCATCGTTCATGTCGTCGGCCCGCAGCTCGGCCTGACCCAGCCCGGCACGACCGTGGTCTGCGGCGACAGCCACACCTCGACGCACGGCGCATTCGGCGCGCTCGCCTTCGGAATCGGCACGTCGGAGGTGGAGCACGTCCTGGCGACCCAGACGCTGCCCCTCAAGCCGTTCCGCACCATGGCCGTCAACGTCCATGGCCGGCTCGGCGAGGGCGTGACCGCCAAGGACATCGTCCTGGCCGTCATTGCGAAGATCGGCACCGGTGGAGGGCAGGGCTACGTCCTCGAGTACCGCGGAGAGGCGATCGAGTCCCTCTCCATGGAGGCTCGGATGACGGTGTGCAACATGTCGATCGAGGCTGGCGCCCGCGCCGGCATGATCGCTCCGGACGAGACCACCTTCGCCTACCTCAAGGGCCGCCCGCACGCCCCGAGCGGTGACGACTGGGACGCCGCCGTGGCGGAGTGGTCCGCGCTGCGGAGCGATGACGACGCAGTCTTCGACGCAGAGGTCGAGCTGGACGCCTCGGAGCTGACTCCCTTCGTCACGTGGGGCACCAATCCCGGCCAGGGTCTACCGCTCGGCGAGTCCGTGCCCGATCCGGAGTCCTTCGCCGACGAGTCCGACCGGTTGGCAGCGCAGAACGCCCTCGCCTACATGGGCCTCGAACCGGGCACTCCGCTGCGTGACATCAGGGTGGACACCGTATTCGTCGGTTCCTGCACGAACGGTCGGATCGAGGACCTGCGCGCGGCAGCGGCCGTGGTCAAGGGACGCAAGGTCGCCGAGGGTGTCCGCATGCTCGTCGTCCCGGGTTCCGCTCGAGTCCGCCTCCAGGCCGAGACTGAGGGCCTGGACGCCATCTTCACCGCTGCCGGGGCCGAGTGGCGGCTGCCCGGCTGCTCGATGTGCCTCGGGATGAACCCCGACACCCTCGCGCCCGGTGAGCGGAGCGCCTCGACGTCGAACCGCAACTTCGAGGGCCGACAGGGCAAGGGTGGCCGAACCCACCTCGTCAGCCCGCTCGTCGCTGCCGCGACCGCCATCCGAGGCACGCTCTCGAGCCCCGCGGACCTGTCAGCCGCCCTGCCCCGCGTCGTCCAGGAGGTCTGATCATGGAGAAGTTCGAGACCCACACGGGTGTCGGCGTGCCCCTGCGGCGCAGCAACGTCGACACCGACCAGATCATCCCGGCGGAGTACCTCAAGCGTGTGACCCGGACCGGATTCGAGGACGGCCTCTTCGCCGCGTGGCGCAGGGACGGGGCCTTCATCCTGAACAGCCCCACCTATGCGAACGGCTCGGTCCTCGTGGCCGGACCGGACTTCGGGACGGGGTCGAGCCGCGAGCACGCAGTCTGGGCCCTCATGGACTACGGCTTCCGCGTCGTCATCAGCTCGCGCTTCGCGGATATCTTCCGCGGCAACAGCGGCAAGCAGGGCCTGCTCACGGCAGTCGTCTCGCAGGACAACGTCGAACTGCTCTGGAAGTACCTCGAGAACCACCCTGGGGCCGAGATCACGGTGGATCTCGTCGCACGGACGGTGACGGCGGGGGAGATCGTGGCGCCTTTCGACATCGACGACTACACGAGGTGGCGCCTCCTCGAGGGACTCGACGACATCGGCCTCACGATGCGCCACGCGGACGAGGTGTCGCGCTTCGAGAGCTCACGCCCCTCGCACAAGCCCGTGACGATCCCGGTGGACGCCTCCTCCTGATGCACCTCGGCGCGGGATCCACCTGGGAGACAGGCGAATCCGGCTGAATGAGGCTTGGTTCGCGAGACGCCTCGCCCATGCGGCCTCGCTGCGTCGTCCCGCCAAAGTCATTGCGACACAACGGGAAAGTGGCGCCAGATGATGGACCTCGACCCTCCGTCGGCCTACCGTCGTTTGTAACCGGACTGGATCCGGACGCGCGTCGGGTCACGGGACACCGACAGTCCTCTGGAGGGAACACGTGAACAAGGCAGAACTGATCGCCACCCTGGAGGTCAAGCTTGGCAGCCGCAGGCTTGCCTCGGACGCCCTCGAGGCCGTTTTCGACAGCATCATCCGAGAGGTGGCCAGAGGCGGGAAAGTTGGCATCACCGGGTTCGGGACGTTCGAGCGGGCGGACCGCGCGGCGCGAACGGGTCGCAACCCCAAGACCGGTCAAACGGTGAAGATCAAGAAGACGCGGATCCCCAAGTTCAGGGCGGGCACGAACTTCAAGGAGATCGTCGCCGGGCAGAAGAAGCTGTCGAAGACTGCGTCTGCGGCGGCCCGGGCCTCGGCGGGCACTGCGACGGCCACGACAGGCACGACCAAGAAGGCCGCTGCCAAGAAGACGACTCCGGCCAAGGCTGCAGCGAAGAAGGCCACGACCAAGAAGGCCGCCCCCGCGAGGGCGGCGGCGACCAAGAGGGCCACGCCCGCCAAGTCCACCGTCGCCAAGACGGCAACCAAGTCAACGTCCAAGGCCGCCTCCAAGACCGCGACGCAGAAGACGGCCACCAAGTCCACTGCCAGGTCCACCGCTGCGAAGACGGCGACCAGGCCCACCGCGAAGTCCGCCACGAAGACAACTCCCGCCAAGCGGGCAGCATCGACGAAGACTGCTGCCAAGAAGACGACAGCCAAGCGGCCGGCGGCCCGCAAGTCGGCTGGCTGACGGACTCGTTCCGGGAGTCCAGGCAGTTCTTCGGGCTCCCGGAACGTCGTTCCCGGCTGCCGTCAAACGGCGCCGTCGATGGGCTCGATCCCCTGGATCCGCATG
Source organism: uncultured Actinomycetota bacterium (assembly GCA_963826445.1). GTDB lineage: Bacteria > Actinomycetota > Actinomycetes > Actinomycetales > Dermatophilaceae > Intrasporangium. The sequence goes on along the minus strand of CAWGXD010000022.1, from coordinate 110,263 downwards.
GCGACGACCCGGTCGTCGGCGACCTCCACGGTGAGTCGCTGCCCCAGTCTGAGCAGGCGCAGGCCGCTTGTGGCGAAGGCCGACCCGTCGAACGGCAGGAGCACCCCGTCGTCACGCACCACGCTGCCTGTCAGCGAGATGGGGTCAAAGGCGTGGACCGTTGCCTGCATGCGCCCATCCAAGCAGATCGGTACTCCCCAGAGCGGCCGTGGTGGAGGGCCCGGCGCCGAGCTCGAACACCCTGACAAGGGAGCGCAGGTCGTCGACGTCCGTCCGCAGTCTTGGCAGGTCGAGCTCGAGCCTGGCGGCGCCGTCGGCGGCATGGCGCGCGGCGCTTCCCGGGCCGAAGCGGGGCGTGAAGTGTCCGACTGGCCCGCCGGAGGAGGCTCTCAGCACCGTTCCCGACCCGTCGGCGTCGGGGACGAACGACTGCTCGTGCGCACCTGCGGCCTCGAGCGCGTGCCCGAGGTCAGCCGGGGTCAGGGCCGGCAGGTCACCAAGCAGTACGGCGACGCTGCCACCTGTTGGCGTGCGTGCCAGCCCGAGAGTGACGGCCGCGTTGAGGCCCACACCGGCGTCCCGGACCGTGGTCACGCCGTGGTCGCGGAACTCCGCGGCAATGACCTCGTCGGCCGTGACGAGCACGACCCGCGCAGGGCCCACCGTGAGGCAGGCGGCTCGCAGGGTGTCGCGTGCCAGGGCCCTACCGATGGTCTCGCGGTCCGCGCGGTGGGCGGATTCGACACCGCCACCGAACTCGACTCCTGCCAGTGCACGCGCCAGCCGGGACTTGCCGACTGCGGCGTCCTTGACCGGTATGACGAGATGCCACTCCCGAAGACCGGTGGTCGGGGTATCGCTGCCTGGCTCGCTCATGCTGGGGAGAATTCTCCCACTCGACGCTCGATCGCTCGACACTGCGCCGAGAGGTGGACAAGATGAAGGGCCAGCGCCCCCGCCCGGGGCGCCCCAGAAGGAGGTCCCGACGAGTGAGAGGCGCGCGCGCCACGCGGCTGCCCTTGGCCTACCGGTGGGCAGCAATCCTGCTGCGACCACTGCTCATGGGGCTGACGAAGCGCGACTGGCGGGGGGTCGACCACCTGCCCGCGACAGGCGGATTCGTCGTGTCACCGAACCACATCTCCTACGTCGACCCGCTCATCTTCGCCCACTTCATGTACGACAACGGGCGGGAGGCCTACTTCCTCGCCAAGGAGAGCCTGTTCACGATCCCGGTCGTGGGCTGGGTGATTCGCAGGTCGGGGCAGATCCCGGTGTATCGCAACTCGCTGGCCGCCGCCGAGGCCTACCGCTCTGCGGTGGCCGCAGTCCGCGAGGGCAAGGCGGTCGCGATCTTCCCGGAGGGCACCATCACCCGTGACCCGGACCTCTGGCCGATGCGTGGCAAGACCGGCGCGGCTCGCGTCGCGCTCGAGACCAGGTGCCCCCTCATCCCTGTGGCGCAGTGGGGAGCCCAGGAGATCCTGTCCCCCTACGGCCACCGGCCCTAGCTCTTTCCCGCGCAAGACGATGCAGCGTACGGCCGGTCCGCCCGGTCGACCTGTCAGACCTCTACGGCCGGCCGATCGACACGAAGGCCCTGCGCGAGGCCACCGACCGTCTCATGGATCGCATCACCGAGCTGCTCGAGGAGCTCCGGGGCGAGGAGCGCGCCGCACCGAGCGGTTCGACCCGCGCCAGCCACGGCGTCCCCGAGATCGGCGACCCGATGAAGCACCACGAGATCGGGCGTCCCACCCGCGGTCGCGACGACGGGGGAGGGCGCGTGACGCAGGTCGCCGTCATGGGCAGCGGCAACTGGGGCACGGCGTTCGCCACGATCCTGGCCGACGCCGGCTGCACCGTGACGATGTGGGCCCGACGTCAGGAGGTCGCCGACGCGATCAACGCCGGGCAGCAACGCGCGCTACCTGCCCGAGCTCGAGCTGCCCGCGCACGGTCCGCGCCACGGTCGACCCGGCGAGGCGCTGCCGACGGCGCCGACATCGTCGTGCTCGCCGTGCCCTCGCAGACCCTGCGCGACAACCTCGACCGAGTGGGGCCAGGCAATCCCCGCCGGCGCCGCCGTCGTCTCGCTCATGAAGGGCGTCGAGCTCGGCACGACGATGCGGATGAGCGAGGTCATCGCCGAGGCCGGCGGCATCGAGCAGGACCGCATCGTCGTCGTGTCCGGCCCCAACCTCGCCACCGAGATCGCCCGCAAGCAGCCGGCCGCCGGCGTCGTCGCGTGCCGCGACATGGCGACGGCCGAGCGCGTCGCGGCCGCCTGCGCGACGCCCTACTTCCGGCCCTACACCGACACCGACGTCATCGGCGCCGAGGTCTGCGGCGCGACGAAGAACGTCGTCGCGCTCGCCGTCGGGCATGGCCGAGGGGATGGGCTTCGGCGACAACACGAAGGCCACGATCATCACCCGCGGCCTGGCCGAGACGACGCGCCTGGGCCTGGCGCTCGGGCGCGCGACCCGCAGACCTTCATGGGCTCGCCGGCGTCGGCGACCTCATCGCCACGTGCATGTCGCCGCTGTCGCGCAACCACTCCTTCGGCGTCCGGCTCGGCCGCGGCCTGACCGTCGAGCAGGCCGACGGCCGAGATGCAGCAGACCACCGAGGGCGTCAAGTCGTGCGAGTCGATCCTCACCCTGGCGCAGCAGCACGACGTCGACATGCCGATCTGCGAGCAGGTCGTCGCCGTGATCCGCGACGGGCACCGCGCGCGGGAGGTCGGGCCCAAGCTGATGTCCCGCGACCTCAAGGCCGAGCGCCACTAGGCCACCATCCGGCCGTATGCCGCTGGGCTCGCGCGCGCAGCAACGCGCGCTCCCAGCGCCGAGAGTGCACGGGAGGACAGCGCACGTGAGTGCGGGTGGGCGCCGGGCAAGCCCAGCGGCATACGGACTCGTGTGACGGCGCTCAGAGCGCGGCGCGCAGCGCCTGGTCGAGGTCGGCCCAGAGGTCGTCGACGTGCTCGATGCCGACGGAGAGGCGCAGCAGGTTGTCCGGCACCTGCTCGGGCTCGGAGGGGTGCCGACGACGGCGCTCGAGCTGCGACTCGACGCCGCCGAGGCTCGTCGAGTGCAGCCACAGTGCGTTGCGGCGCAGACCCGCTCGGCAGCCTCGGCGTCGCCCGCGACGTCGATCGACAGCATCGCGCCGCCCCCGGGGTAGCGCACCCGCTCGACGGCCGGGTGGCCCTCGAGCCGCGCGGCCAGCTCGGCCGCGCTGGCGCTCGCCCGCTCGAAGCGCACCGGCGAGCGTGCGCAGCCCGCGCAGGGCGAGGTACACCTCCATCGGCCCGGCGATCGCGCCGTGCAGGGTGCGGTGGCGCCGAAGGCGCTCGCCGATCTCGCGCGCCCCGGTCCGTGTTCGGCACGACGGTCGCGCCGAGCACGACGTCGCTGTGCCCCGACGAGGTACTTCGTGACGGAGTGCACGACGACGTCGGCGCCGAGCGACAGCGGCCGGCAGCAGCAGCGGCGTCGAGAGCGTGTTGTCGACGACGCTCGTCACGCCCGAGCCCGCGCGGCGGGCGAGCACGACGTCGAGCTCCATGACGTCCATGAGCGGGTTCGTGGGCGACTCGAGCCACAGCAGGTCGGCCGCCGTCGAGGGCCGCGAGGAAGCCGGCCGTGTCGCTGGCGTGTACTGCGGACGACCGTGCCGCCGGCCTCCTCGAGCGCCTCGAGCAGGTCGCCGGTGCCGTTGTAGGTCGTGTCGGGCGCCACCACCGTGCCGCCGGGCGGCACGAGCGAGAGGGCCGCCGAGATGGCCCCCATGCCGGAGGCGTGCACGAGGGCACGCCCGCCCTCGAGCCCGCCGAGCGCCTCCTCGAAGGCGTTCCACGTCGGGTTGCCCGAGCGGGCGTAGTTGACGGGGCCGTCGGCGGCATACGTCGAGGTGAGCTCGACGGGGACGTTCACCGGGCGCGCCCGGCGTCGCGCTCGCGGCCGCCCCGCCGAGACGAGGAAGGTGTCGAGGTGGACTGGTGCTGCAGTCTCGCTTCGGTGCCCACGCGGTCAGCCTAGGGTCCGGGCGGTCCCGCGGCGTGATAGAGTCTCGTCTGATGACCACGGACCAGCCCTGCAGCCCGGCCGGACCGGCCGGAGGACGGTGACGCATCCCGCAACGGGCACCGCGGGCGTCGCCCCCGCGTCGCCATCGTCTTCGGGGGCCGCTCCTCCGAGCACGCCGTCTCGTGCGCCACCGCCGCCGGGGTGCTGCGCGCGATCGACCGCGAGCAAGTACGACGTCGTGCCGATCGGCATCTCGCGCGACGGCCAGTGGGTCCTCGCCGCCGACGACCCGAGCCGCTTCGAGCTGACGGCCGGGCGCACGCCCGAGGTCGAGCCGAGCGCCGCCCACGTCGTGCTGCCGCTGTCGACGCGCGAGACCTCGCTGACCGTCCTCGAGGCCGGGCCAGCCGCCGCAGGAGCTCGGGCAGGTCGACGTCGTCTTCCCGCTGCTGCACGGCCCGTTCGGTGAGGACGGCACGCTCCAGGGCTTCCTCGAGCTGTCCGACGTCCGCTACGTCGGCTCCGGGCGTCTTCGCCTCGGCCGCGGGCATGGACAAGCACTACATGAAGGTCGTCTTCGCCGGCCACGGCCTGCCGGTCGGGCCGTATGCCGTCATCACCGACCGCGCGTGGCGCACCGACCGCGCGGCCGCCATGGACGCCTGCGCCGGGCCTCGCTACCCGCTCTTCGTCAAGCCGGCGCGGGCCGGGTCGTCGATGGGGATCACCCGGGTCGACGACCCCGCCGATCTCGAGGCCGCCATCGAGGCGGCCCGCGAGCACGACCCCAAGGTCGCTCGTCGAGGCGGGCATCGCCGGGCGCGAGATCGAGTGCGCGGTCCTCGAGGGCCACGGCACTCGACGGGCCGCGCACGTCTCGAGGTGGGCGAGGTCGCCGTCCACGACAACCACGCCTTCTACGACTTCGAGGCGAAGTACCTCGCCGAGGCCGACGTCGACCTCAGCTGCCCCGCCGACGTGCCGGAGGAGGTCTCCAAGGAGGTGCGGCGCCTCGCCGCCGAGGCGTTCGAGGCGCTGGGCTGCGAGGGCCTCGCCCGCGTCGACTGCTTCTACACCGACGACGGCCGGGTCCTCGTCAACGAGATCAACACGATGCCGGGCTTCACGCCGCACTCGATGTACCCGCGGATGTGGGCGGCCTCGGGCCTCGACTACCCCGACCTCATCGACGAGCTCATCTCCCTCGCGCTCGAGCGCCGCACCGGCCTGCGCTGAGCCCGCCGACCGCGATCGAGGCACACGCTCAGGAGCAGTGCCGCCCGTCTCCGGGCAGGGACCTCGAGACGCGCCCGGCGAACGCCGGCAGGAGCAGTGGCACCGCGCCGTAGCCCTGCGGCACGAGCACCTCGATCGCCGGGTCGCGGCCGTAGGTCGTCGGCAGCGCGACCCGTCGGTGAGCGGGCGCACGACCCAGTCGACCCCGTCGACGGTGACGCAGTTCGGTCGTCGGGGCGAGCGGGTCGAGCCCGCAGCGGGCGATGATCGCCGGGTCGCCCCACGCGGCCGCCGAGCGGTGGTCGGGCGTCGTGGGGACCGCGCGCATGCCCGCTGACGGTCTGCGGCCAGGGATGGAGGAGCAGGCGGGCGCGTCGGCGACCGGCGCCAGCGCGACCTCGGGCGCGCTGGCGCGGCCGTGGTCAGCAAGAGGTGCGGCGCAGACCGCGATGCACGCCGGCAGGCGACGAGGCCGCCGTCGTGAGCGCGGCGGCCTCGGTGTCTGGGCAGGAGCGGTGGACTTCAGACGTGGACGACCGTGCAGGTCAGGGTCCGCGTGATGCCGGGGACGTCCTGCAGCTTGGCGATGACGAGCCGACCGAGGTCGTCGACGTTGGCGGCCTCCACGCGGGCGATGACGTCGTAGGGGCCGGTCACGTCCTCGGCGAGAGTCACGCCCGTGATCCCGGCGATCGCCTCCGCCACGCGTCGCGGCCTTGCCGACTTCGGTCTGGATCAGGATGTAGGCCTGGACCACGTGTCACCTCACTGTGTGGCGACTTGCGCAATGTCTCCGGCGGGGGAACCGGCTCCCGTGTCGCCCGGCCGTGACTCCAGGACTGCGAGTGATGTGCCAGGGACCGTGCCCTGACGCTACCTTGCCATGGGACCTTCCGTCCCATGGAAACTGGGGCGCCCAGCGCCCAGTGCGACGAAGAGGTGTGATCCGTGCCGAAGCCGCCCGGGTCCGAACCTGACTGGGGGGACGCCGCTCCGCGGTCTCGACGAGGACGAGCTCCTCGCCCGGATCCTCCCGCTCTTTCGATCCTCGCCCGACCTCATCGTCGCCGCCGGGCGACGATGCCGCCGTGCTGGCCACCGAGGACCGGACCATCGCCACGACCGACACCGTCGTCCTCGGCAGGGACTGGCTCGACGAGTGGTCATCCGGGGCCGACATCGGTCACAAGGTTGTCGCCCAGAACCTCGCCGATGTCGCTGCCATGGGCGGTCGGCCAACGGGCGTGCTCGTCACACTCGTCGCCGACCCGATGGTCTCCGTGGACTGGGTCCTCGATCTCGGGCGAGGCATCGCCGAGGCCTGCGATCGAGCCGGTGTCGTCGTGTTGGGCGGTGACCTGTCCTCAGCCCCTCCCGGAGTGGTCATGGTCTCCGTCACGGCTCTCGGCGACCTGGCGGGAGCGCCCGTGCTGCGCTCCGGCGCCCGCGGCGGCGACCGCCTGGCCGTGTGCGGGTCGCTCGGCCTCGCCGCAGCGGGACTCCGGCTCTTGCAGGCAGGACCAGGCCCAGCGGCATACGACCGCGGTTGCCACGCCAGCGACGGCCCGCCCCACCGCTCGAAGCCGGCCCGCAGGCAGCGGCGGCAGGGGCGAGCGCCATGCTCGACCTCTCGGACGGACTGTTGCGCGACGGTGGCCGGATCGCCCGGGCCAGCGGTGTCGTCCTGGAGCTGGACCCAGAGGCGCTGGCAGTCCGAGGTCGCTGGAGTGTCCGGCGCCGTCGGTGAGGAGGCGGCGTGGGACTGCGTCCTGGCCGGGGGAGAGGAGCACTCCCTGCTCGCCACGTTCCCGGGCGACGTCCCGGACGGGTGGCGCGTCATCGGCTCGGTGCGGGCGCCGCGGGATGAGCGAGGCATCCTCGTGCGGGCGGTCGCACCCATCGGGTGGGCACCATCCTCGGGTGAGCACAGCCCGGCTCGGGGACCACTTCGAGGCGACATGGCGAAGGCCGGCGTCCCTGAGGGAGCCGGCCTTGCGTTGGTGAGGGTCGGTCAGCGAACGACCTTGCCCGCCTTGAGGCAGGAGGTGCAGACGTTGATCGCTTCGGCGTCACACCGTTCACCAGCGTCCGAACGCGCTGGATGTTGGGGTTCCAGCGGCGCTTGGTGCGGCGGTGCGAGTGCGAGATGTTGTGACCGAAGCTCGGTCCCTTGCCGCAGACGTCGCAGTTGGCAGCCACGGGTATCTCCTGAATGTTCGATGTTGACGGAAGTGCTGGTGCTCCACCATCGGGCCACCTCGGGCGCTCGACGCACCCGCGGGGCGTGCGTCACCCGCAGTCGCGAAGGGAACCGTCAAGAGTAGCCGACCGGGTGCCGCCGGAACAAAACGGCGAGGGGACCACCGCCACCTGCGCGAGGCGCGGGCGGCCACGACGAGTCCGGCGGCATAGCCCGGCCCGTGGGAGGCCGCATGGGTCGCGAGGGGATGGAGCTGGTGCAGCGGGATCAGGCGCCGCCATCGTGCGGGAAGACCGGCATGCATCGGCATAGGCCGTGCAGCACCTGCTCGAGGTACGGGCAGCCGAAGAGGTCGAGCATCGCCAGGTCGGTCAGGCCGTGGCCGCCGTGCGCGGCCGGGTCGATGAGGACCGCCGCCAGCGACGTGAACACGACGTTGCCCGACCACAGGTCCCCGTGGATCCGGGCGGGCGGACGGTCGTCGTCGTAGGCACCTGCGGCAGATCCGATCGCAGACGGCATCGACCACGCGGGCATCGGAACCGGCCAGGTGCCCCACGTCCACGGCCTTGCGGACGAACGGGCGAACCCGTTGCTCGGCGAAGTAGCGACCCCATGAACCCTCGGGGTTGTTGCTCTGGCGCTGCCTTCCGATCCAGGCATCTCCGTGCCAGCCGGACGGCGGCGTCCCGAAGGCGGCGGCTCCCGCGGAGTGCGTGATGGCCAGTGCTCGGCCGAGGTCCGTCGCCGCGGCCGGGGTGGCCGGTGCCGGGGACAGGCGTCGCAGGTCGATGTGGCGGGGTCCTACGTCGAGCACCTCAACCACCCGGGCGCCACCGTCGCGCTCCGCCTCCGCCAGCCACCGCAGGCCGGCAGCCTCCGCCTGGAAGTAGCCCTCAGGAGCATCCGCTCGCGTCTTGCGGTGCACGGTTCCGTCCCGTCGGGTAGACACGAGGGCAACGGTAGACGGCTCGCCGCAGCACGGCGTCGGAGCGACGCAGTAGCCTGCCGGACATCAGCTCGAGTGGACGGAACCGGCCGGACCGAATCGGTTTGGACGCAAGCGGAAGGAGCCGGATGGCACGCGGGTCACGCAGCGCGCTGGAGGCGCTCGAGGTCCTCGACGTCAATGCCGTGCGCCGCTGGGCCGTGCTCATCCGCTCCGTCTTCGCGGCGCGCCGGGCGGAGATCGATGCACTCAACGTCTTCCCGGTCCCTGACGGTGACACGGGTACCAATCTCTACCTGACTTTCGACGGAGCCATCGAGCGAATGCTGACCGGGGCCGCCGATCAGCCGTTGGACAGTGTCGCGGACCTGCTCAAGGACTTCGCGGGCCACCTGCTCTGGACCGCTCGGGGGAACTCAGGGGTCATCCTCAGCCAGATCGTCCGGGGGCTCTCCGAGGGGGTCGGCGGACGTGCCGTGATCGACGCCGATGACCTGGCCGCCGGCCTCGCCCGGGCCGACGAGCGGGCCTGGCAAGGGGTGACCGATCCGAAGGAGGGCACCATGCTCTCGGTGTCGCGGGCGGCGGCGTTGGCTTCCGCGGAAGCGCACGGCCTCGCCTTCCATGCCGCGACGGTCCGGATCCTCGAGGCCGCCCAGGAAGCGCTCGCCCGGACGCCGGAGCAGCTGCCCGTGCTCGCCCGCGCCGGTGTCGTGGACGCGGGTGGAGCCGGTCTGGTCCTCGTCCTCGAGTGCCTCGAGAGACTCGCCGCCGGGGATGACGGCCGGGTCGTCCTCGGGTTGTCCTCGTCCGACCGGCGGGGTCGGCCCCACCCCGAGTCCGGAGCACTCCTCGTGACCCGGCCACTCGACGCCGACGTCGTTCCGTCCGGGGAGCCGATGGGCCCGGAGTACGAGGTGATGTACCTGCTGTCGGTCGAGGAGGAGGACCGCATCCCCGCCTTGCGCACGCGCCTGGTCGAGCTCGGCGACTCCGTCCTCGTCGTCGGTGGCGACGGCGAGTGGAACGTCCACGCTCACGTGGACGACGCCGGGTGCGGCCGTCGAGGCCGGCGTCGAGACCGGGCGCCCGCACCGGATCCGGATCACCCGACTCGTCACGGACGACGGGCTGGCCGTCCACACCCACGATGACGTCCACGGCGATGCTCACGACCATGTTGACGAGCATGGTCACGAGCAGGAGACCAGACTGACCGGGGTCGTCGCCTGTGCCGCGGGCCACGGGATCGCCGACATCTTCACCGAGGTCGGGGCCGTGGTCATCTCCTCCGGGCCGGGTCATCGAGCCGCGACAGGCGAGTTCATCGAGGCCATTCGCCAGCAGCACGCGACCGGCGTCCGTGGTGTCATCGTGCTGCCGAACGACGCAGACACGGAGCTCGCGGCGGCGGCAGCGGCCCGCGCCGTCGCCGACGAGGGCATCGAGGTCTCTCGTCGTCAGGGCCCGGACCGCCGTCCAGGGGTTGGCGGCCGTGGCGGTGTTCGAGCCGGACGCCTGGCCGACCTCGAACCTCGTCGCGATGCAGGCGGCCGCGGCCGGAACCCGCCATGGGGCCGTCACGTCGCCAACCGGGTGGGCCTGACGAGCGGCGGACCGTGCGAGCCGGGCGACGTCCTCGGCGTCGTCGACGGGGACATCGTCATCGTCGGCTCCGACCAGCTCGTCGTCGCTCGCGAGGTGGCTCATCGGCTGCTGTCGAGCGGTGGCGAGCTGGTGACCCTCGTCGCTCGGTGAGTCGGCCCCCGATGGCCTCGTGGCCGCGGTCGAGGCGGCCGCGCGCGAGCAGCACGGCGGGGTCGAGGTGAGCGTGGTCGACGGGGGGCAGCCGGTGTACACCGCGTTCATCGGAGTCGAGTGACATGGTCGTGCTCACCGAGGATTCGCCCCTGACGAAGCTCGTCAAGAAGGGTGATGCCGAGGCGCTGACCAAGAACAAGGGCGTCGACACCGTGGGCGACCTGCTTCGAGCTCGTGCCGCGACGCTACCTGCCGCCCGACGAGCTCACGGACCTGTCCGGTCTCCGGGTCGGCGACCACGTGCTCGTCGTGGCCGAGGTCGCCCAGGCAACGACTCGGCCGATGCGCAACCGTCGCGGCAAGATGCTCAATGTCGTGCTCGCCGACGACCGCGGCAACCAGCTCGACGTCACGTTCTTCAACGCCTACGGTCACGATGGCAAGCTGCAGCCGGGCGCGCGGGGCTTCTTCGTCGGCCAGATCGGCTCCTATGGCCAGGACCCTCCAGCTGACCCACCCCGACTACGAGCTCATTGAAGAGAACGACTCGGAGGAGGCAGCGTGGAGTCCTACCGCACCCACTGGGTGCCGGTCTACTCGACGACGGGCAAGCTGAACGCGTTCCGGCTGCGCAGGCTCGTGCACAACGCGCTCGACCCGTCGAACGCATCCGCGAGCCCCTGCCGCAGGAGGTCCGCGCGGCGCGCGGACCTCCTCGGTCGACGCGAGGCGCTCGAGCTCGTGCATCGCCCGCTGCTGACGACCAGCTCCGACGCTGGCCTCGACCGGCTCAAGTACGATGAGGCGTTCGTGCTCCAGACGATCCTCGCCCAGCGCCGCAAGGCCGCCGAGGCCGAGCTGGGCACGCCGCGACCGCCACGACCGGGCGGCCTGCTCGCGGCCTTCGACGCACGCCTGCCGTTCGAGCTCACCGGCGGCCAGCGTGACGTCGGCGAGCTCCTCGACGGCCGAGCTCGCCCGCGAGCGGCCCATGCACCGGCTCCTCCAGGGCGAGGTCGGCTCGGGCAAAACCATCGTCGCCCTGCGGGCCATGCTCGCCGCGATCGACTCGGGCGGCCAGGCGGCGCTGCTCGCCCCGACCGAGGTCCTGGCGTCCCAGCACCACCGGTCGATCACCGCCATGCTCGGCGACCTCGCGCAGGGCGGCATGCTCGGCGGCTGCGAGCTCGGCACCAAGGTCGTGCTGCTCACCGGGCAGCCAGACGCCGCGCGCCCGGAGGCGCTCGTTGCTCGACGCGGCCTCGGGCGAGGCTGGGATCGTCGTCGGCACCCATGCCCTCATCCAGAAGCACGTGCAGTTCGCCGATCTCGCCCTCGTCGTCGTCGACGAGCAGCACCGCTTCGGCGTCGAGCAGCGGGACGCCTCGCGAGAAGGGAATCCGGCCGCCGCATGTGCTCGTCATGACGGCGACCCCGATCCCGCGCACGGTCGCGATGACGGTTTTCGGGGACATGGAGACCGCCACGCTGCGGGAGCTGCCCAAGGGCCGCTCTCCGATCACGACTCACCGCGTCGACGCGGCCAAACCGAACTGGGTCGACCGGACCTGGCAGCGAGTCGCGGAGGAGGTGGCCAAGGGTCACCAGGCCTATGTCGTGTGCCCGCGCATCGGCGATCCTGACCCCGGTTCCGTCCTGTCGTCCGACACCTCTGACGAGGACGCCGTGAGTGGGAGCGCCTGGATCCGGATGACGGCGAGGACCGCCCTGCTGAGGAAGCGCTCACCGGGGTCTACACCATGTGGCACCAGTTGAGCCGCAACCCCGCGCTCGCCGGGACACGAATTGGGGTGCTGCACGGCAGGCTCGACCCGGAGACGAAGGAGGACACGATGCGTGCCTTCGGTGCGGGGGAGATCGACGTCCTCGTGGCCACGACAGTCATCGAGGTCGGGGTCGACGTGCCCAACGCGACGGTCATGGTCGTCATCGACGCCGAGCGCTTCGGCATCTCGCAGCTCCACCAGCTGCGCGGCCGGGTGGGCAGGGGCTCGGCGCCCGGCCTCTGCCTGCTCATGAGCACAGGACCCGGGCGAGCGAGCGAAGCAACGCCTCGACACCGTCGCGAGCACCTCGGACGGCTTCGAGCTCGCCCGGGCGGACCTCTTCTTCCGCCGGGAGGGTGACGTCCTCGGCGCCCGCCAGAGCGGGAGGGTCAACTCGGTGCGCCACCTGCGGCTCACCCGTCGGGAGGACGAGCAGATCATCGCAGCGGCACGAGAGGACGCTTTTGCACTCGTCGACGCAGATCCCGAGCTGCGGCAGCATCCGGCGCTGGCCACCGCGGTGGCCACGCGCCTCGACGAGGAGCAGGCCGTGTGGCTGGAGCGGGGCTGACATGACGAGGATCATCAGCGGCTCGGCAGGGGGCCGCACGCTGCGTACCCCAGCAGGCTCCATGACTCGCCCGACCTCGGACCGGGTCCGCGAAGCACTCTTCAGCCGGCTCGAGCACCGCGGCCTGCTGGTCGACAAGCACGTCCTCGACCTCTACGCGGGCTCTGGAGCCCTGGGACTCGAGGCCGCGAGCCGGGGGGCGTCCCGGGTGCTTCTGGTGGAGTCCGACCGGAAGGCTGCCAAGGTCATCGCTCGCAACATCGAGACGGTGGGCGCGGCCGGGGTCCGGGTCGTGACAGACACGGTCGAGCGAGTCCTCCGGGCCGGCCCGCCCGCCGGCATCAGGGTGGACCTGGTCTTCCTCGACCCGCCCTACGACATCAGCGAAGCGGCACTGACGGAGGTGCTCGGGGCCCTCGTGGAGCACGGATGGCTGGCTCCGGACGCGTTTGTCGTGGTGGAGCGGTCGACGCGATCGCCCCAGCCGTCGTGGCCCGCGGGGCTCGAGCTCTCGGGAGAGAAGCGCTATGGCGAGACAGCCGTCTGGTTCGCGGAGCCGCCCCTCTCGGGCGGGGTCGCGTAGGTTGGCCCCGTGACGAGCGAACCGCGACGCTGCGTGTGCCCCGGCTCCTACGACCCCGTGACGAACGGTCACGTGGACATCATCGACCCGGGCCGCCGGCCTCTTCGACGAAGTGGTCGTCGCGGTGCTGCACAACCAGGCGAAGCAGGGGACCTTCAGCGTCGACGAGCGGCTGGAGCTGCTCAAGCAGTCGCTGGCCCATCTGGACAACGTGCGCATTGCTGCGTGGGCGGACCGGCTGGTCGTGGACGTCTGTCGCGAGGTCGGGGCGCGGTCCATGATCAAGGGCCTGCGCGGCGGGACCGACTTCGCCTACGAGCTGCCGATGGCCCACATGAACCGCCACCTCACGGGGGTCGAGACGCTCTTCCTCGCCTCCGCCCCGGATCTGCAGCACGTGTCCAGCTCGCTGATCAAGGAGGTGGTCCGCTACGGCGGTGACGTCTCGGGCCTCGTCCCGGATGTGGTGCTGACCGCGCTCGAGGAGCGGATGCGCTGATTTGGGACCACCGACCCCCTCCGGTAACCTTGGACGTCGGTCCACGTCTGCCTTGACGCGGGCCGAACCCACACCTACCGCTGTGCAGGAGTCATGGACCGTCCCGATCCCCGTTCGCCCCTGGTGCTCGACACCCGGAAGCTGGGCAGGCGACCCGGGACGATGCAGGAGCTCCAGCGCACGGTAGTCGCTCCCCGAGGACCTCGGCACTGAGGTGATCGCGATCAAGGCCGGCTCGCCGGTGCAGATCGACGTGCGGCTCGAGTCGGTCGTCGAGGGAGTGCTGGTGACGGGTTCGGTCTCCGGCACGGCGACCGGTGCCTGCGTGCGGTGCCTGGATCCCGTCGAGCTCGACGTCGACGCGCGATTCCAGGAGCTGTTCGCCTACACCGATCGGGCGGCGCACCACCACGAGGTGGCGGGCGACTCGGACGAGGACGACGTGTACGAGCTGGTGGACGACCTGGTCGACCTCGAGCCCGTGCTGCGGGACGCGTTGGTTCCCACGCTGCCGTTCCAACCCGTGTGCCGGGACGACTGCCCGGGGCTGTGCGCCCAGTGCGGTCTCCGCCTCGCCGAGGACCCGGACCACCATCATGAAGTGATCGACCCCCGATGGTCGGCCCTCAGCGGACTGCTGCAGGACGACCCGCAAGAGAAGAGGAACTGACGTGGCTGTCCCGAAGCGGAAGATGTCGCGGTCCAACACCCGTTCGCGCCGCGCGAACTGGAAGGCTGCGCCGACCACTCTGACCACGTGCCCCCAGTGCGGTGCGGCGGCCCAGCCGCACATCGCGTGCCCGTCGTGTGGCACCTACAAGGGCCGTTACTACGCCGCCGCTGAGCGCACCGAGCACCAGGCCTGATCTGCCCGTGGGCACCCCCCTGAGCGACGGCGAAGCGGGTGTTCTGGCGGTCCCTCAGCGGCCCGTCGATGCCTTGCTCGGCCACCTCCAGGAGGTGGTCGGGCGCGACATCGACGAGCCGCTGCTGCTGCGTTCCCTCACACACCGCTCGTTCGCCTATGAGAACGGCGGAGTCCCGAACAATGAGCGCCTCGAGTTCCTCGGGGACTCGGTGCTCGGGCTCGTCGTGACCGAGACCCTGTACCGCGGACATCCGGACCTGGCCGAGGGCCAGCTGGCCAAGCTGCGAGCCGCGGTGGTCAACATGCGGGCGCTTGCTGATGTCGCACGCACCTTCGATCTCGGCGAGTACGTCATGCTCGGCAAGGGTGAGGAGGCCACTGGCGGTCGCGACAAGGCCTCCATCCTGGCCGACACGCATGGAGGCCCTGATCGGGACGGTGTTCCTGTCGACCGACATCGAGCACGCTGCGCAGTTCATCCACCACCACTTCGACTCGCTCATCGAGGAGGCGGCGACGCTGGGTGCCGGGCCTCGACTGGAAGACGAGCCTCCAGGAGGTGGCCGCGGCGGTCGGCCTAGGTCGCCTGAGTACCGCGTCGGCGAGCAGGGCCCCGACCATGAGAAGGAGTTCCACGCCCGCGTCGTTCTTCGGCGATGAGGTGCTCGGCGAGGGGCGTGGCCGCAGCAAGAAGGAAGCCGAGCAGAAGGCCGCCAAGGAGGCGTGGCACACCCTGGACGCGCGCCGGTCTGCCCGCGCCGAGGCCGCCGCCGAGACCGCGTCGGATCGCCCCGGCCGGGTCTGATGCCCGAGCTGCCTGAGGTCGAGGTGGTCCGCCGTGGACTGGCGGACCACGTCGTCGGGCGCAGCATCGCCGGCGCCGAGATCACCGGCCTGCGGGTCGCGCGTCGTCACGTCGCCGGGCCGGAGGACCTGGCCGCCCGGATCAAGGGTGCCACGGTGACGTCGGCGGCCCGTCGGGGCAAGTACCTGTGGCTCGTCCTGGACGCCGACGAAGCCTTGATCGTCCACCTCGGCATGAGCGGGCAGCTGCTCGTCAAGCCGGCGGGTCTCCCGCGCGACAGGCACTGCCACGCCGTCTTCGACTTCGCGGACGACGGCCCCCAGCTGCACTTCGTCGACCAACGCACCTTCGGGGGGCTGGCTCTCTCGCCGCTCACTCTCGACGGCGTTCCCGCGTCAGTGGCGCACATCGCCCCCGATCCGTTCGAGGCGAGCTTCGACCAGGCCGCCGTCGTGCGCCGCATGAAGGCCCGCGACAGCGCCGTGAAACGCGCGCTGCTCGACCAGTCGCTCGTCTCCGGGATCGGCAACATCTACGCCGACGAGGCCTTGTGGCGGGCCAAGGTCCACGGGGAGCGGATCTGCGCGACCCTCACCAAGCCGACGCTGAGCCGCATTCTCGACCACGCTCGGGACGTCATGTCCGAGGCCCTGGACCATGGCGGCACGAGCTTCGACGCGCTCTACGTCAACGTCAACGGTGCAAGCGGATACTTCGACCGGTCGCTGCACGCCTACGGTCGCGAGGGCACGCCGTGCGACCGCTGCGGCGCGCCGATGCGTCGCGAGCAGTTCATGAACCGGTCCTCCTACTCCTGCCCGGTCTGCCAGCCCCGACCACGGCCCAGGGTCCGCCGCCTCGGCTGAATCCTCGCTGCGAGCAACTGTCCGCCGTCAGCCCGGGCGGGGAGGGCCGGAAGGGGCCTTCGTGCGCAAGCGCCACGCTTGCTGGGAGGCTGGGCGGATGAGCGACGCCAGTGAGACGGTCTTCACCTACGCCTCCCCGCGGCTGAGCTTCGGGCCGGGAGCCGCGGATGAGATCTGGCACGACCTCGCCCAGCTCGGAGCGCGACGGGCGCTCGTCGTGACCGACCCCGGCGTGCTCGCCACCGGCGGGCCCGACCGGGTGGCGGACCAGCTCCGGGCCCACGGCATCGACGCGGTGGTGCACGACTCCGCCCACGTCGAGCCGACGGATGCAAGCCTCGCCGCGGCGGTCGACCCGGCCCGCGCCGACGGGCCCTTCGACGCGGTCGTGGCCGTCGGCGGTGGGTCGTCGATCGACACGGCCAAGGCCGTCGACCTCATGCTGACCAACCGCGGCGACCTCATGGACTACGTCAACGCGCCGGTCGGCGCCGGCCCGGCGGCCGCAGCAGCCCGCTGCTGCCACTCGTCGCGGTGCCGACGACGACGGGCACCGGTGCCGAGAGCACGACGATCTGCGTGCTCGACGTCCTGGCCCTCAAGGTCAAGACCGGCATCAGCCACGTCCGCCTCCGGCCCGACGCTGGCCGTCGTCGATCCGCGGCTGACCGTGACCCAGCCCGCAGGGGTCACCGCCAGCGCCGGCATGGACATCCTCTGCCACGCACTCGAGAGCTGGACGGCGCGTCCCTTCACGAGCTATCCAGCGCAAGCTGCCCGAGCAGCGGGTGCCCTACTGCGGGAGCAACCCGATCTCGGACATGTGGTCCGAGCGCTCGATGTCCCTGCTCGCCAAGCGCCTTCCGCGTCGCCGTGCGGGACGGGGACGACGAGGCGGCCCGCGGCGACATGGCGCTGGCGGCGACCTTTGCCGGTCTCGGCTTCGGCAACGCCGGCGTCCACGTGCCGCATGCCAACGCCTATCCGGTCGCCGGTCGGGTGCGCGACTTCCGCCCGCGCGACTACCCGCAGGACGAGCCGATGGTGCCGCACGGCATGGCCGTTGCCCTGACCGCTCCGGAGGCCTTCCGGTGGACCTTCGACGCCGATCCCGAGCGGCACCTCGCGGCGGCCCGGCTCCTCGACCCCGACCGTCGCGGCACGTGGCAGGCGGAACCGCGGGACGTGCTGCCCGGCGTCCTGCTCGACCTCATGCGCGACATCGGCCTGCCCAACGGGCTCTACGCCGTCGGCTACGACGAGCGCGACGTCGACGACCTCGTCGAGGGTGCGCTCAAGCAGCAGCGGCTCCTCGCGACGAGTCCCAGGACCGTCACCGACGAGGACCTCGCCGGCATCTTCCGCCGATCGCCTACGGCTCTGGGACTGACCGCAGCGGAAGGAAACGATCGGGCGCGGAGCGAGCCCAGCGGCATACAGTGCCGTCTGTGACGACGAGCCCACGTCACCTGCCCCTGCCCCGCGACTCGAGCCCGACTGGCTCGACTGGGTCGGCGCGCCGCGGCGAGCGAGCAGCTCGCCCGGCGCCGCACCCTCGTCGACGACCTGCAAGAGCGAGCCCTCCGAGGAGCCGCTCGAGGTCCTGCGGCTGTGGAACGACGCCCAGATCGCCGCTGTCCAACGCGGCCTCGGTCGGCTCGCTCTTCTCCGAGGTGCACCCCGACAAGGCGGTCCGCGAGCGCGCCGAGACGGTGGCGCAGGAGGTCCAGAAGCTCGACACCGACCTCGGCCTCGACACCGAGCTGTATGCCGTCCTCGCCGCGCTCGACGCGGCCGGCCTCGACGCCGACGCGGCTCGCCTGCTCGAGCGGACGCTGCGCGACTTCCGCCGCTCGGGCGTCGACCGGGACGAGGCGACGCGGGCCCGGCTGCGCGAGCTCAGCGAGCGGGCCATCCTGCTCAGCCAGGAGTTCAGCAAGAACATCCGCGACGACGTCCGCAGCGATCCGCGTCACGCCCGACCAGCTCGCCGGCATGCCGCAGGACTGGGTCGACGCGCACCCGCGTCGACGACGACGGCCTCGTCACGGTGACGACCGACTACCCCGACGTCGTGCCGTTCCGCACCTTCGCCCAGGACGCCGCAGGCGCGCCGCGAGCTCGTCACGCAGTTCCTCACGATCGCGCTGGCCGGCCAACGACCGCGTGCTGCAGGAGCATCTTCGCCGTGCGTCGCGAGCACGCGCACCTGCTCGGCTACGCCGCGTGGGCCGACTACGACGCCGAGGTCAAGATGATCGGCAAGGGCACGGCGATCGCCGAGTTCATCGACCGGATCACCGAGCTGTCGCGCCGCGAGCGCCGAGCGCGACAAGGCCGTGCTGCTCGAGCGGCTGCGGCAGGACCGCCCCGACGCCACCGACATCGACGGCGCCGACGTCGTCCTACTACGCCGAGCTCGTCCGCAAGGAGCAGCTCGCCGTCGACGCCCAGCGGGTGCGCACGTACTTCCCCTTCGAGTCGGTGCGCCAGGGGCTGCTCGACGTCACCGGGCGGCTCTTCGGGCTGAGTGGACGCCGGTCCCGCCGAGGACGCCCGCACGTGGCACGAGGAGGTCGCGACCTACGACGTCTCGTTCCACGGGCGAGCGCATCGGCCGCATCCACCTCGACCTGCACCCGCGCGACGGCAAGTACAAGCACGCGGCGCAGTTCGACCTCGTCCGCGGCGTCGCCGGCACGCAGCTGCGCCGAGGGCGTGCTCGTCTGCAACTTCAACCGCGGGCCTGCATGGAGCACGACGAGGTCGTGACGCTCTTCCACGAGTTCGGCCACCTCGTGCACCACGTCCTCGCCGGCCGCACCGAGTGGGTGCGCTTCTCCGGCGTCGCGACCGAGTGGGACTTCGTCGAGGCGCCGAGCCAGATGCTCGAGGAGTGGGCCTGGGACGCCGACGTGCTCGCGCACCTTCGCCCGCAACGCCGACGGCGAGACCATCCCGGCCGAGCTCGTCGAGGCGATGCGCCGGGCCGACGACTTCGGCAAGGGCTACGACGCCCGCACGCAGATGTTCTACGCCGCGATGTCCTACGACTTCCACGTCAACGAGCCCGACGACCTCACCGCGCGCCTGCGCGAGCTGATGGAGCGCTACTCGGTGTTCCCCTACCTCGAGGGCACCCACATGCAGTGCCACTTCGGCCACCTCGACGGCTACAGCTCGGCCTACTACACCTACATGTGGTCGCTGGTCATCGCCAAGGACATGTTCTCCGCCTTCGACCGCGACGACCTCTTCGACCCCGAGGTCGCCGGCGCCTACCGCGACAAGGTGCTCGCGCCGGGCGGCCGCCGCGACGCCGCCGACCTCGTCGAGGACTTCCTCGGCCGCCCCTACACCTTCGACGCGTATGCCGCCTGGCTCGCCGAGTGACGCGGCCGAGGATGCGCGTCACGGCGCTGACGGTCTACCCCGTCAAGTCGCTCGAGGGTGTCGGGCTGGACGCGGCGTCGTCGATGCGCGCGGGTCTCCGCGGCGACCGCCGCTGGGGCTCGTCGATGCGTCGGGCACCAAGGTCACGGCTCGCGAGGAGCAAGCCGCTGCTCGGCCTGAGCGCCGAGCCGCTCGAGCAGACCGGTTCCGAGGGCGCGATCCGGCTGCGCGACAGGGCAGGCGGCTCGCATCGTCGTCGCGGCACCACGTGAGGCGACGCCCGTCGCCGTGGACCACAGCGGGCAGGAGACCGCTCGGCCGGCCGACCCGGAGGCTGCACGCGTGGATCTCGGAGCGGGTCGGGCACCGAGCTGCGGCTGGTGTGGCAGGACGACGCGTCGCTCCGTCCCGTCCGGCCGGGATCGCGGCGGACACGAGGGGGACACGAACTCTCTGGCGGACGCGGCGCCGATCCTGCGTGACGTCCGAGCTCCTCCCTTCGCCGCCTCAACGACTGGTGCTCTGCGGCACCGAGCGTGGTGAGTAGCCCGGACCCATCGGCCACGATCGCTTCCGGCCCAACGTCGTCGTCGACGGCACCGAGCCGTTCGCCGAGGACGGCTGGGACGCGGTCCGCATCGGGGACGTGGCCTTCCGCGGACGATGGTCTGCGACCGCTGTGTCATGACGACGATCGACCGCGAGACCCTGCGGACCGGCAAGGAGCCGATCCGCACGCTCGCTCGGCACCGCAAGTGGGATGGTGCCACGTGGTTCGGCATCCGGCTCACGCCGAACTTGCCGGTCCCGGCTGATGCCCGGCTGCGGGTCGGTGACGAGGTCAGGGCATCGGGAGGTCCTTGAGGACGACCTTCTGTGCCGGTGTGGCGCTCGCTCAGCGTCGCCAGCGCCTGGCGCACCGTCTTGGAGAACAGGTGCGATCCCTTGAGGCTCGGGTGGATCCGGTCCGACTGGAGCTGCTCCGGGTGGTCGCGCACCGCGGCCGCCCAGTCGGCGACGATGACGTTGGGTCGCGACGCGGCGACGGCCTCGAGCGTGGCGTTGTCGTCGTCGATGCGCGCGAAGGGACCCATGAGGTTGACGAGGACGACCATGCGGTCGGGGCCGAGGGCGTCGACGGCTGCAGTGACACCTCCGCCTCGACGCCAGCGTTGGTGCCGAAGGCCAGGACCACGGCGCGACGGTTGCCCTCCCCGCGCGCCTTGATCGCAGCAAGGCCGTCTGACCAGCGCCGGTTGGACCTCGCGTCCATCCGGATGCCGGGGAAGTAGTAGTCGAGCGCGTGGACGCTGCCAACCATCATCGAGTCGCCGTAGCCGTCGATCTCCTTGCCCGCGGGCATGGTGAAGTCGACCTGGGCGTCCCTTGGGTCGACGGACTTGGTCGCCGGCGGAGGCACGACGGCGGGCGTGCCCGAGGAGCCTTGCCGTTGCGGTGCCGACGACGTGGTCCCGGCAGTCGGCGTGGACGGGGCGGCCGTCGGCGAGGTCTCCCCAGCGCCACGGGCGAGCGCGGCAGCCGCGGCCTCGTTGGCGCGCAGCATCCGTGCCGTCTCCGACTGGTCGGGTGCCGTCAGCACCACGATGGTCAGGACGAGCATGGCAGTGAGGGCAGTGCCCGCGACGGCCTGCCGGGTCCGTCGGGACCAGGACAGGAGAAAGGCGCCGGTCATGCGCAGCACGCCGCCGAAGCCGTGGCGGCGGAAGGGCGTCTCGACCCCACGATGGGTCAGGTCCGCGAGGGCGAGGGTCACGAGGACGCACCACGCGCGGGTGAGCAGATGGCTCGCCGTGCCGGGGGCCGACGGGTTGTCGACGGGCGACGAGCAGGATGACCGGCCAGTGCCAGAGGTAGATCGCGTAGGAACGCTCGCCGATCCACCGGGCGACGGGGTGGCCGGTGAGGCGCTGCCACGTGGTGGCCCGGCCCGGCGGGCGGTCGAGCACTCCCAGCACCAGCACGACCGGATGCCAGGGATGCGAGCAGGATTCCTCCGCGGAAGGTCGCCGGGTCGCTCTCGTCGAGGAGCATGAGACAGGCAATCAGGATGGCAGCGGCGACCGGGACGGCCCACCGCCCGGGCGCTCCGAGCCTCGAGGGCCGGATCCGCCCCGCCAGGCGCGGGCTGGCCCAGGCGAAGGCGAGCGCCGCGCCGATCATCAGGCCCATGACGTGCGTGTCGGTGCCGTAGTACACCCGGGTGGCGTCAGCGCCCGGATCGAGCAGGACCGCCATGAGGACGGTCGAGACCGCTGCGATGCCGAGGGCCACGGCGACGCGCGTCCGGGCCGCGGCGACCGTCACGAGCAGCAACGTGAGCCCCGGCCAGACGAGGTAGAACTGCTCCTCGACCGCGAGTGACCAGAAGTTCATGAACAGTTGTGGAGCCGTCTGGTCGAAGTAGCTGGAGCCCGCGGTGATCTCCACCCAGTTGGTCGAGAAGGTCAGCGCACCGACGATCTGTCGACCGACGTGCACGAGCAGGTCGCCGCTCACGAGTCGCGCGATGAGCGTGCTGACGGTGACTGTGAGGACGAGCGCGGGCAGCAGCCGGCGGGCCCGGCGCACCCAGAAATTCCGGAACGCGATCCGGCCACTCCGCTGGTGCTCGCGGACGAGCAACGTCGTGATGAGGAACCCGGAGACGACGAAGAAGACGTCGACGCCGAGGAAGCCTCCGGGAAGCCACGAGGCGTTGAGGTGGAAGACGAGGACGGCCATGATCGCCAGCGCGCGGATGCCGTCGAGTCCCTCGATCCGCCCGGCGCGATGCGGGCTCTGGAGCGGCGACGACATACCGGGACCCGGCCTCGGCTTGGTCGCCGTGACCGCCCTTGGGTCGCGGTGGGCCACTGGGGGTGTGGCCGACGTCGTCACGTGGCTCCCTTCGCGTAGGCGACGGGGGGCCGGCCGGGCCGGTCCCGCTTGTGAGCATAGGGACGCGTGGGGACAGTGGTGCGGAGGCGCGCAGGACGACAACCCCATTCCGTATGCCGCTGGGCTCGCTCCCGGGGGCGCGCTCAGTCCGTCGGGTGGTGGCGGCCACACCGTGCGAGCCCGGTCGTACCGTGTCCCGCATGAGTGAGGCCTCGCGCGTGACCTTCTTCGTCCGTGGCCGGGTGCAGGGCGTGGGCTTCCGGTGGTGGACCCGCGCGCGCGCGCTCGAGCTCGGTCTCGTCGGCCACGCCCGCAACCTGGTTGATGGGCGGGTCGAAGTCGTCGCGCAGGGGGACCCCAAGGCGGTGGAACAGCTCGGGGAGCTGCTGCGCGAGGAGCCGACGACGACCCGGCGCCCCGGCTACATCGATTCCGTCGTCGCACAGCCGGGCAGCACCCGCGAGGACCTCATCGGATTCGTCGAGCGCTGATCACCGGCTGGTGCGATCGCGCGCGCTCGTCCGTTGTCGGCCCGGCGGAGGCCCGTGGTCCGCCCTTCGGTCGTCAGTCCTCGGAGCGGGGGCGGCTCGCCTAGCCTGTTGCGGTGACCGAGCCGGAGATGGAGCCCCAGGTGCCCGCCGAGCTGCTTCGGCTCAGGAGCAGCATCGACAACATCGACGCTGCCCTCGTGCACCTGCTCGCCGAGCGGTTCAAGTGCACCCAGCAGGTGGGTCGGCTCAAGGCCGAGCGGAACCTGCCCCCGGCGGACCCGGCTCGGGAGGAACGGCAGATCGCCCGATTGCGCGCCCTGGCCGACGAGGCAGGGCTCGACCCGGTCTTCGCGGAGAAGTTCCTGAACTTCATCATCGCCGAGGTCATCCACCACCACGAGCGGATCGCCTCCGGCGACGAGTGACCCGCAACACGCCCGGCTCCTCGGAACGCGCCCCTGAAGTTTCCATGGTGCGTTCCGAGGAGCCGGGCGTGTTGCGTCAGTAGAGGGTGGCGTTCTGGCGCTCGTCGAGGGCCGCGTCGTAGTCCCGGGCCTCCTGCTGCGACCCGAACCCGCCCGCCTCGAGGGTCATCTTGCCGGCGGTCGGCACCGTCGCAGTGTCTGGCCAGGCGTCCGTTTCCCACAGGCGCGACCGCTTGATCGCCCGGGCGCACTGGAAGTAGACCCGCTCGACGGTCACCACGAGGACCGAGGCCGGCAGCACGCCGCGCACCTCGTGTCGCCCCAGCTCGTCCGGGTCGGTCGACACGATCGCTGTCCCGCGCACGCGCAACTCATGGCCGACGCCCGGCACGAGGAAGAGCAGCCCGACACGCGGGTCGGCGACGAGGTTGCGGAGAGTGTCGAGCCGGTTGTTGCCGCGCCGGTCGGGGATGACGATTGTCCGCTGCGTCCCGCACCCGGACGAACCCGGGGGCGTCGCCACGGGGTGACTGGTCGAGGCCGCCCTGGCCCACCGTCGCGACGACGCAGAAGGGTGCGGCACTGACGAAGGCGGCGTAGGACGGCGTGAGGACGGGCGACTCCTTGCGGATCGAGGTCGCCGCAGGTTCGGTGGGGTACACCTCGAGGAGTTGCTCGATGGAGGTGATCGTGTGGAGGTCGTTCACTCGATCACTGTAGGTGGCCCACCTCCACCGGCCCGGTCGGGGTGTCAAAGGTCGCGGAGAGGCCGGGCGGCCCCTCCATCACCACGATCGGACCCGTGACTCCCGCCACCACGGCCGTCACGGCGGCCGGTTCTCGAGTCGCCAGCTCCAGCTGACGCAGCCGAATCCCCTTGTCCGGCAAGAGTGTCGACGGAGGGGGAGTGCGCCAGAGGATGCGCGACGGCGCAAGCCCGCTCAGGGAAGGCACTTGGGGGGTGCACGGGGGGCGGAGCCCCCCGTGGGTCGGCATACGACCATCTGGTGGTACTCCGATGACCCAGCGGTGGTCCCCGCGACTCAGCTCGATCGGGTCGGCGATCTCGTCGACGGAGTCGACGCGCACCACCCAGTGGGCGAGCGCAGGTCCATCGGCCAGGCGCTCCCGCGTCGCGGCCGTGTCGAGCTCGAACCACCGGGGACGGTCCGGCGGCGCTGCGTCTGGGTCCACCGCGATGACCTCGAGGTAGCACTCCGGCCCGAGCGAGAGCAGCCGGTTGTGGGTGCCGAAGACGGCGTGCCGGCCGCCCGCTTCCAGGCCCACCCCGAGCCGTTCCGTCACCCAGCGCGCGCCCTCCTCGAGGTCCGCGGCAGCGACGACGAGGTGGTCGAGCGTGCTCACGCACGCCACCATACGGCCGTATGCCGCTGGGCTCGGTCGTGCGCGAGGTCCCCGGTTCCGCTCGCCCGGGCTTGTAGTCTGACCGGGATCTCGCGCAGGTGGACCGCGTGGGTCGCCTCGCAGTCGGACGAAGGAATCATCGGGTCGTGTACGTCAAGAGCCTCACCCTGAAGGGCTTCAAGTCCTTCGCGTCGGCGACCCACCTGCGGCTCGAGCCGGGCATCACGTGCATCGTCGGCCCGAACGGCTCCGGCAAGTCCAACGTCGTCGACGCGCTCGCCTGGGTGATGGGGGAGCAGGGCGCCAAGTCGCTGCGCGGCGGCAAGATGGAGGACGTCATCTTCGCCGGCACGGCGGGGCGCGCACCGCTCGGGCGGGCCGCGGTGGACCTGACGATCGACAACACCGACGGCGCGCTGCCCATCGACTACACCGAGGTGACGATCTCGCGGACGATGTTCCGCAACGGCGGCTCGGACTACGCGATCAACGGCACACCCTGCCGCCTGCTCGACATCCAGGAGCTGCTGTCCGACAGCGGCATCGGCCGGGAGATGCACGTCATCGTGGGCCAGGGGCAGCTCGACACGGTCCTCCGCGCCACTCCAGAGGAGCGTCGGGGCTTCATCGAGGAGGCGGCCGGGGTCCTCAAGCACCGCAAGCGCAAGGAACGCGCGCTGCGCAAGCTCGAGACGATGGAGGCCAACCTGACCCGGGTGCAGGACCTCACCGGTGAGATCCGGCGCCAGCTGGGCCCGCTCGGGCGCCAGGCGGAGACGGCTCGCAAGGCAGCGGTGATCCAGACCGAGGCCCGCGATGCCCGGCTGCGGTTGATCGCCGACGACCTGGTCCAGCTCACGTCGACGCTCGAGCAGGAGGTGGCCGACGAGACGGCACTCATCCAGCGGCGCACCGAGGTCGAGGAGGGCATGGCCGGCCTCGCACACCGCCTCGCCGGGCTCGAGGCCGCCGCCGAGGACGCGCGGCCCGCGTTGGCGGTGGCGCAGGACCAGTACGTGTCCGCCAGCCGCCTCGTCGAGCGGATGGCGTCGACTCTCTCGCTCGCATCGGAACGCGTGCGCCTCCTCAGCGAGGACGATGGCGAGGGCGAGGAGGCCGGCCGGTCGGCCCGCGACCCGGAGCAGCTGCGCGCGCAGGCCGCCGAGGTCCGCGAGCAGGAGGACATCCTGCGCGCCGAGATCGACGAGGTCAGGGCGGCCCTCGAGGAGGCGGTCCTCGCCCGCACCGAGGCCGAGCGCAACCATGCCGAGGAGACCTCGCGGCTCGCCCGGGCGGCGCGTGGCGCCGCCGACCGCCGTGAGGGCCTCGCCAAGCTCGACGGACAGGTCGGCGCGAAGGCGTCCCGGATCGAGGCGCGCGAGGCGGAGGTCGGGCGGCTGCGGTCCACCGCCGAGCAGGCGCTTGCGCGCGCCGCGGAGGCCGAGCGGGAGTTCGCTCGTCTCGAGGCCGGCGTCGCGCAGGACGAGGAGGGCGAGGAGGGACTCGACACCGCGTACGAGCAGGCTGCCGCGGAGCTCGAGGCAGCCGAGGCCGAGCTCGCCAGCTGGCGGGAAGCCGAGGCAGCCGCAGACCGGGCCCGGACGACCGCCGCCGCGCGGGTCGAGACCCTCGAGCTCAGCCTCAGCCGCAAGGACGGCGCCGCGGCCCTCCTCGCCGCGGCCCAGGAGGACCTCGAGTCGCACGGGATCATCGGCTCGGTGGCCTCCCTCGTGAGCGTCGACCCCGGCCTCGAGAATGCGGTTGCCGCCGCGCTCGGCCCGGCGGCCGAGGCGCTCGCGGTCCAGTCGCTCGACGCTGCGGCCCGGGCCCTGGACACCCTCCGGGCCGACGACGCGGGACGGGCGAGCCTGCTCGTCCCGGAGTCCGCGGCCCCCGTCGACCCGTCGACGTGGCCGGCTCTCGACGGCGGGGCGCGCTGGGCTCGGGAGGTCGTCCAGTGTGCCGAGTCGGTGCGCCCAGCAGTGGACCAGGCGCTCGAGCTCGTCGCCCTGGTCGACAGTGCCGGTGAGGCAACGCGCCTCGTGCGCACCCATCCGGGCGTGACCGCCGTGACGCGCGAGGGTGACGTCTACGCGCCCGGCCTCGTGCGCGGCGGCAGCCTCAGCGCTCCCAGCCTGCTCGAGCTCCAGGCGGCGCTCGAGGCGGCGCAGGCGGAGGTTGCCCAAGCGACGAGGGACGGCGAGCAGGCGCGGTTCGCGGTGGCCGCCGCCGAGTCGTCGCGCGCCGACCGCAACGATCGGGTCGAGGCCTGCCTCGAGCGCCTCCATGAGAGCGACGCCCGGATGTCCGCGGTCGCCGAGCGGCTCGGCTCCCTCGGTCAGACCCTCCGGGCGGCCAGGGCCGAGGTGGAGCGCACCGAGAAGGCGATCGCCGACGCGCAGGCCGCCCTCGAGGCGGACCAGGCCGCACATGCCGAGCTGCTCGACCGGCTCGACGCGGCGAGCGCCGAGGGCGACGTCGAGGCCGAGCCGTCGACCGAGGAGCGGGACCGGCTCGACGGCCTCGCCCGGGAGGCCCGTGCAGCGGAGACCGAGCTGCGCCTAGGGCTTCGCACCCGCGAGGAGCGTGCCCGCGCCCTGCGCGACCGCGCCGATGCGCTGGAGCGGAGCGCTCGTCAGGAGGAGGAGGCACGGGAACGTCTGGCGGCCAGGCGCGCCCGCCGGCAGCGCGAGGCCCGGGTGGCCGAGGCGGTCCGCGTGGCCGCCGACTGGGCGCACGGCCTGCTCGTCGACTCCGCCGACGAGGCCGACGCTGCCCGTCGTGCTGCCGAGGAGGCCCGCAACGCGCGCGACGCCCAGCTGGCCCTCGTGCGGCGCGACGTCGCGACCTTGCAGAACGAGCTGCGCGAGCTCACCGACTCCGTCCACCGCGACGAGGTCGCCCGGGCCCAGCAGCGCCTGCGCATCGAGCAGCTCCAGCAGAGAGGCCGTCGAGGAGCTGGGCACTCGCCCGAGTCCCTCGTCGAGGAGTACGGCCCGCACCAGCTCGTGCCCGTCGCGCCGGACCCGGACGCCGACCAGGAGCGCCGGTGCGCCGACCAGGCCGTTCGTGCGCGAGGCCCAGGAGAAGCGACTCCGGCAGGCCGAGCGCAAGCTGAACGCCGCTGGGGCGGATCAACCCGCTGGCCCTGGAGGAGTTCACCGCCCTCGAGGAGCGGCACAAGTTCCTCACCGAGCAGCTCGAGGACCTGAAGAGCTCCAAACGCGACCTGCTCGACATCGTCAAGGAGGTCGACGAGCGCGTCGAGCGGGTCTTCGCCGAGGCGTTCCCGGACACGGCCGTCCAGTTCGAGCGGGTCTTCCAGCGCCTCTTCCCGGGCGGCGAGGGACGGCTCGTCCTGACCGACCCGTCAACCTGCTCACGAGTGGGCTCGAGGTCGAGGCCCGCCCGCCCGGCAAGAAGATCAAGCGCCTGTCGTTGCTCTCCGGGGCGAGCGCTCCCTCGTGGCAGTGGCCCTGCTCGTCGCGATCTTCAAGGCGCGGCCGTCGCCCTTCTACATCATGGACGAGGTCGAGGCTGCGCTCGATGACGCCAACCTCGGGCGCCTCCTCACCCTGTTCGAGGAGCTGCGCGACAGCTCCCAGCTCATCGTCATCACGCACCAGAAGAAGACGATGGAGATCGCCGACGCCCTCTATGGGGTGAGCATGCGCGGCGACGGCGTGACGACGGTGGTCTCGCAGCGCCTCCGGGACGTCGCCACCCAGCAGTCCGCCTGACCGAGCCTGTGCTCACTCGTCGTCGACTGTGCGCTTCGCGCCACTCGGCGTGGGAGCAATGACGGGACCAAGGTCCGGCGACACCGGGTGTCCACGCACAGACACGACCGCTGGTCCCGTCAGTCGTCCCTGAGGCGCCGGCATCAACTGCACACTCGATGGAAGGGGCTGGGTGGGTGCCCTTCACCGGAGGGCTCGCTCGGCCGGCCGTGATTGGATGGACGACGTGGAAAACCTCTGGCTCTACGTGATCATCGGCGTCGTCATCATCGCTCTGGGGGTCGGCGTCGCCGTCAGCCTCCTGCGCGGGCGGGGCCGCCCCGAGCGGGAGGTCGAGGCTCCTCCCTCCACGGGGGCGCCGGGGCTGCCAACCGAGGAGCTCGAGCGCCGGCCGGAGACCGAGGCGCCACCGTCTGGGACCGTCACGACCGAGGTCCCGGAGGAGACCCTCCCGCCCATTCCCGAGCCGCTGCCCACCATCGAGCGCCCGGAGTCCGCGCGCGGCCGCCTCCAGCGCCTCCGTGCCCGGTTGGCCCGGTCAAACACGGCTCTCGGCAAGGGGCTGCTGGCGCTCTTGTCGCGCGGTCGGCTCGACGAGGAGGCCTGGGAGGACGTCGAGGACACGCTCATCGGCGCCGACCTCGGCGTCGAGGCGACCGAGGAGCTCGTCGCGTCACTGCGGACCCAGGTGAAGGTCGACGGGACGACCGACGAGGCCACCGCCCGCAGGTGGCTCAAGGAGGACCTGCTCCGTCTCGTCCAGCCCGACATGGACCGTCGCATCGCGTCGTCACGCGTCGGCGTGCGCCCAGCCGTCATTCTCGTCGTCGGCGTCAACGGCACGGGCAAGACCACGACGGTCGGCAAGCTCGCCCGCGTCCTCGTTGCCGAGGACCGCGACGTGCTGCTCGGCGCCGCAGACACGTTCCGCGCCGCCGCCGCCGACCAGCTCGACACGTGGGGCGCCCGCGTCGGGGTGCCCACCGTCCGGTCCGACAGGGAGGGCGCCGACCCTGCCGCCGTCGCGTTCGACGCCGTCAGGGCCGGGATCGAGCAGGAGGTCGACGTCGTCATCATCGACACGGCGGGACGCCTCCACAACAAGGCCGACCTGATGAACGAGCTGGGCAAGATCAAGCGGGTCATCGAGAAGCAGAGCGAGATCGACGAGGTGCTCCTCGTGCTCGACGCCACGACGGGCCAGAACGGGCTGCAGCAGGCGAAGGTCTTCGCCGAGGCCGTCGACGTCACCGGCATCGTGCTGACCAAGCTCGACGGCACTGCCAAAGGCGGCATAGTCGTCGCCGTCCAGCGCCAGCTCGGCGTCCCGGTCAAGCTCGTCGGACTCGGTGAGGGGCCAGATGACCTGGCACCCTTCGACCCGGAGGCCTTCGTCGACGCCATCGTGGAGTGAGCCAGAGGGTCGCCATCATTCCGGGCCCGTCCACATCGTGGGCGGGTCCTTCGTGCGAAACGCAGCACTAACAGTCCGGGCCTGTTGTTGACACGGACGTAACACGCCGCGCGAGCCGTCGAAACGGGTCCTCCACAGGATCCTCGACATGGAAAACGCACTCAACAGCGGCGACACCGCCTGGATGCTCGTCAGCGCCTCGTTGGTGCTGCTGATGACGCCCGGCCTCGCCTTCTTCTACGGCGGTATGGTCCGCGCGAAGTCCGTCCTCAACATGATGATGATGTCGTTCGGCGCCATCGGTGTCGTCGGTGTCGTCTACGTCCTGTGGGGGTACTCGATGTCCTACGGACCGACCTCCATCGGTGGGTTGTTCGCGAACCCCTTCGAGTGGTTCGGGCTGAATGGCACGATCACCGACTCAGCAGGCCAGTACATCCTGACCGGCTCCTACCCGGCCATCGTCAACGTCGCCTTCCAGATCACCTTCGCCATCATCACCGTGGCGCTCATCAGCGGCGCCATCGCCGACCGTGCCAGGTTCGGCACCTGGCTCGTCTTCGCCGGTATCTGGGTCACGCTCGCCTACTTCCCCCTCGCCCACATGGTCTGGGGCGGCGGGCTGCTGTCTGGTTCGGCCGACGGCCTGGCGGCCAAGCTGTTCGGCGTCACGGGGACCGGCGAGGACGCGGCGGCCGCGGTGGCTCCGATCGACTTTGCCGGCGGCACCGTCGTGCACATCAACGCCGGCATGGCCGCACTGGTCCTCGCCCTTGTCGTGGGCAGACGCAAGGGCTTCGGCAGGATCGCGATGCGTCCGCACAACCTGCCCTTCGTCATGCTGGGTGCGGCCCTCCTGTGGTTCGGCTGGTTCGGGTTCAACGCCGGCTCGGCGCTCGCCGCCAACGGGACGGCGGGCCTCGCCTGGATCAACACGACCGCCGCGACATGTGCCGCGATGCTCGGCTGGCTCATCACGGAGAAGGTGCGTGACGGCCACGCCACCTCGCTGGGCGCCGCCTCCGGCGTCGTCGCCGGCCTCGTCGCCATCACGCCGGCTGCCGGTGCGCTCTCGCCCCTCGGCTCACTCGCCCTCGGCCTCGTCGCCGGCGCCCTCTGCGCCGTCGCCGTTGGCCTCAAGTACAAGCTCGGCTACGACGACTCGCTCGACGTCGTCGGCGTCCACCTCGTCGCGGGCCTGTGGGGAACCGTCGCGATCGGCCTCCTCGGGACCGAGACGGGTCTGTTCTACGGCGGCGGCATCCGGCAGCTCGTGGTGCAGGCACTGATCGCCTTGGCTGCGGTTGCGCTCTCGGGGCTCGTCACCGCTGTCGTCGCCATCGGCCTCAGGGCAACCATGGGCTGGCGCATCTCCGAGGACGACGAGACCGCAGGCATCGACCAGAACGTCCACGCCGAGACCGGCTACGACTGGGGCAGCCTCGGCGCTGCCATCGGTCGGGGTGCCGGGTCGGTCGTGCCGGCAACCACTCCGGCCACTCCCAAGGAGGTCAACGCATGAAGCTCGTCACCGCCATCATCAAGCCGCACCAGCTCGACGACGTGAAGGAGGCCCTCGAGGCCTTCGGGGTCACCGGGATGACGATCAGCGAGGCCAGCGGCTACGGACGCCAACGTGGCCACAGCGAGGTCTACCGCGGCGCCGAGTACACCGTCGACTTCGTGCCGAAGGTCCGGCTCGAGGTGCTCGTCGACGACATCGACGCCTCCGACGTCATCGAGGTGATCCTCAAGTCGGCCCAGACCGGTCGCATCGGAGACGGGAAGATCTGGTCCGTGCCCGTCGACGAGGTGGTCCGGGTCCGCACGGGCGAGCGGGGCCCGGCGGCACTCTGACCCCATCCGACCGAGGCAGCGGGCTCCCGATCGCATCGGAGCAGCCCGACCCTTCGAGAGAAAGGCCCGGCGAGGTCCTCATGAGCGATGTGACGACACGACGACTGGACCTCGCCGGGACGCGTGACTTCGCGACACCCGGGGCGGGCCGCAACCGCCGACGGGCGATCACGGAGTTCGGCTTGGGTTGGCTGCAGGATCTCTGGCGCGAGGCCTGCGCCGGCCGGCGCCACGAGGGCGTCGCGCTCGCAGCGGTCGGCTCGCTGGCCCGGGGCGACGGTGGGCCGTTGAGCGACTACGACCTCGTCCTGGTTCACCACCCGCGGGGCCTGTCGGGCAAGGAGGTCGCTGCGTTTGCCGATCGGCTCTGGTACCCGATCTGGGACACCGGGGTGCGGCTCGACCACAGCGTCCGCACGGTTGCGGAATGCAGGGCAGTGGCGTCGGACGACCTCTCCGCCGCCATGGGCCTGCTCGATCTCACGCATGTCGCCGGTGATGCCGACGTCGTCAATGCCGCGCGGTCCACGGTGGCGCACGACTGGCGCGCCAACGCGCGGACCCGGCTGTCGGAACTGCAGGACTCGGTCATGGCGAGGCACGCGAGGCAGGGCGACCTTGCCCACCTCGTGGAGCCGGACCTCAAGGAGGCCCACGGTGGTCTCCGCGACATGACCGTGCTCCGGGCCCTGACGGAGGCGTGGCTCACGGATCGACCACATGGTGAGGTGGACGAGGCGTATGAGCGCATCCTCGACGTGCGCGATGCCATCCACGTCGTCACCGGCCGGGGTCGCGATCGGCTCGCCCGCGAGGACCAGGACGCCTGCGCCGCGCTGCTCGGTCACTCGGACACGGACTCCGTGCTCACCGAGCTGTCCGGGTCGGCGCGCATCATCGCCTATGCGGTGGACGGCACGCTGCGGCGGGCGCTCCAGTCGCAGCGGGCCCGCACCCTCCGGGTGGGCCCGCGGCGACCGCAGCTCGTGCCCCTCGGCTACGGCTTGTACCGGCATGACGGCGAGGCGGTCCTCGGGCCATCGGCGGACGTCGCGTCGGACCCGGTCCTCCCGTTTCGAGCCGCCCTCGCCGCGGCCCGCAACGCGCTCCCGCTCTCCCCGGCCACGCTGCGCAATCTCGCCGCCCACGCGCCGAGCCCGGATGAGCCCTGGCCGGAGGCTGCCCGTGGTGTCTTCGCCGACCTCTTGGCGGCGGGTCCCGGTCTCGTCACGGTGTGGGAAGGGCTCGACCTCGCCGGGATCGTCGAGCGGTGGATCCCCGAATGGAGCGCGGTGCGGAGCCGGCCCCAGCGCAACGCCGTACACCGGCACACCGTCGACCGGCATCTCGTCGAGACGGTCGTGGCCGCGAGCGGCTTCGTGCGGGACGTCGCCCGGCCCGACCTCCTCATGCTCGCGGCCCTCCTCCACGACATCGGCAAGGTGGCCAACGCGATGGACCACTCCCGGACTGGAGCCGGTCTGGCCGACCGCATCCTGCGCCGGATGGGCACGATCGACCGGGACCGGGAGGTCGTCGTCCGACTCGTCCGTGAGCACCTCACCCTCGTCGAGCTCGCCACGCGGCGCGACCCGGAGGACCCCTCGACGATCGCGGTCCTCTCGGAGGCCGTCGGCGGGTCGGTCATGACCCTCGATCTGCTCCGCGCCCTGACCGAGGCTGACGCATCCGCCGCCGGCCCGAAGGCCTGGACCGACTGGCGCGCTGGTCTCGTCTCCCGGCTCTACGCGTCGTGCCGTGCTGCTCTCGTCTCTGCCAACGGGGCTGACGGTGCCGCCGCGACCCAGCCGATCGAGCCGATCGAGCCGATCGAGCCCTTCGATTGCCTGACGCTCAGTTCCGACGCGCTCGACAAGGTCGCGGTCGGAGACCCTCACGTCAGCATCACCTCGATGGGCGGCGCACACCGCATCGACATCGTCGACCGGGACCGGGTCGGCCTCTTCGCCGATACCGCCGGCCTGCTCGCCGCGAACGGCTTCGTCGTGCGCTCCGCCCTGATCCGCACCCTCGATGGCCTGGCCGTCAACGAGTGGTGGGTCGACTCGCCCAGCGGCGAACAGCCCCTGCCCGACATCATCGCCCGCGACCTGGTCCGCATCGGCTCCGGTGACCGCGCCCCGCTCGGTCGCCTCCAGCGGCGGAGGGCCATCGCCGCGACCGGGACCGGATCGGTTCGAAGTTCAGGGTCCGGAGCCCCCGACTCGACGCGAGCCATGGTGATCAGCGGCGCGTCGGACACGGCCACCGTCATCGAGGTGCGCGCGACCGACCGTCCGGGCCTGCTCCAGGACATCGGCATCACGCTGGCCCGGGCCTCACTGGTCGTCCGCTCGGCACACATCGCGACCTATGCCGGGCAGACCCTCGACACGTTCTACGTCACCGAGTTCCGTGGCGGTCGGTTGGCCCCGGCCAGGGCGGCCCAGGCGGTGGCCATGATCATCGACACCTGCGACGGACCGTGACCCAGGGACGGGAGGAGCGGGAGCCCGGATGCGTCGGGAAGTGAGCTCAGCGGCATACGGAATGGGGATGGGAGCCAGCCGAATCGGAAGTCCACGCGCCAACGGTTAAAGTTGCCGGGTGTTCGCAACCCTGTCTGACCGGCTGACCGCCACCTTCAAGAACCTCCGCGGCAAGGGCCGCCTCTCGGAGTCCGACGTCAACAAGGCGATCCGTGACATCCGGCTGGCGCTCCTCGACGCCGACGTGGCGCTGCCCGTCGTCAAGCGGTTCACGCATGCGGTCCGCGAGCGCGCGCTCGGTGAAGAGGTCAGCCAGGCCCTCAACCCGGCCCAGCAGGTCGTCAAGATCGTCAACGAGGAGCTCGTCGCGATCCTCGGCGGCGAGACGCGACAGATCCGGTTCGCCAAGACCCCTCCGACCGTCATCATGCTCGCGGGCCTGCAGGGGTCCGGCAAGACGACGTTCGCGGGCAAGCTGGGCCGCTGGCTCAAGGATCGCGGCCACACGCCACTGCTCGTCGCGGCCGACCTGCAGCGCCCGAACGCCGTGACGCAGCTCGAGGTCGTCGGTGAGCGGGCGGGTCTCAAGGTCTTCGCGCCGGAGCGCGGCAACATCGGCGGGCACGACGCGGTCGCGGGGTCGGGGGAGGGAACACGCAGCTTCGGCGACCCCGTCGCCGTGTCGCGTGCCGGTGTCGAGCACGCGCGGGCACAGCAGCACGACGTCGTCATCGTCGACACCGCGGGGCGCCTCGCAGTTGACGCGAACCTCATGCAGCAGGCCGCCGACATCCGGGAGGCGATCCAGCCGGACGAGGTCCTGTTCGTCATCGACGCCATGATCGGACAGGCCGCCGTCGAGACGGCTCAGGCATTCCACGAGGGCGTCGCCTTCACCGGCGTCGTCCTGTCCAAGCTCGATGGCGACGCGCGAGGTGGCGCCGCACTGTCGATCCGCGAGGTGACCGGCGAGCCGATCATGTTCGCGTCGGTCGGCGAGAAGGTCACGGACATCGAGGTATTCCACCCGGACCGCATGGCCGGGCGCATCCTCGACATGGGTGACGTCCTCACGCTCATCGAGCAGGCCGAGAAGGCGTTCGACAAGCGCCAGGCCGACGAGATGGCGCGCAAGTTCCTCGCCGAGGAGGACTTCACCTTCGAGGACTTCCTCCAGCAGATGAACGCCATCAAGAAGATGGGTTCGCTCAAGTCGATGCTCAAGATGATGCCGGGCATGCAGCAGATGCGGGCCCAGCTCGACTCGTTTGACGACCGCGAGTTCGACCGGGTCGAGGCGATGGTCCGCTCGATGACGCCCTTCGAGCGCACCCATCCGAAGCAGATCAACGGATCGCGACGGGCCCGCATCGCCAAGGGTTCCGGGGTCACGGTGACCGATGTCAACCAGCTGCTCGAGCGGTTCCGCGACGCCCAGAAGATGATGAAGTCGCTCGCCCGCGGTGGCGGCGGCGGCCTGCCGGGGATGCCGGGCGTGCCCGGTACCGGCAAGCGGGGTCGCCAGCAGCCGCAGCGCAAGAAGAGCAAGAGCGGCAACCCGGCCAAGCGAGCGGCGGAGGAGCGGGCTGCCGCCCAGCGGGCCGCCGAGGGTCGGAGCAAGGCCGCAGCGTCCGCGTTCGGCATGCCCGGCGCCGGCCAGGACGGGGCAGAACCCATGGCGGACCTGGACCTCTCGAAGCTGCCCAAGGGCTTCGACAAGTTCCTCGGCAAGAACTAGGGTCCGCTATCCGGGCTGGCCGGGCGTCACGAGCCCGGTCTCGTAGCCGAAGACCACCGCCTGAGTGCGGTCGCGGAGCCCGAGCTTCGCGAGGATCCGCGTGACGTGGGTCTTGACGGTCGCCGGGCTGATGAACAGTTTCGCAGCGATCTCGTCGTTGCTCAGCCCCCGGGTCAGCTGGACCAGGATCTCGCGCTCGCGAGCGGTGAGCGGGGCCAGCAGCGCGGGGTCGCGGGTCGGTGCGGCCGTGAATCTCTCGATCAGCCGTCGCACGATCGTGGGTGCCAGCAGCGCGTCACCGCGGGCGACACCGGTGATGGCGTGCACCAGGTCGGGCGGGTCGATCTCCTTGAGGAGGAACCCGCAGGCACCCGCCCGCAGCGCGTCCACCACCTGTCTGTCCTCCCCGAACGTCGTCAGCATGAGCACCCGCGTGCCGGCGTCGGTGCCGGCGATCCGTCTGGTGGCCTCGATCCCGTCCATCACCGGCATGCGGATGTCCATCAGCGCGACGTCGGGCCGCGCCCGTGCCACGAGGTCCAAGGCCTGACGGCCGTCCGCAGCCTCGCCCACGACCGCGACCTCCGGTGCCTGGTCGAGGATCATCCGCAGCCCGGCACGGACGAGGGACTGGTCGTCGATGATCACCACGCTCGTCATGTTCGTGCCCCGCTCGTCGTCATCGTGGATCGTTCGTCATCTCTCATCCGTGGTCCACGTCGGTAGCCGCGCCTCGACGAGGAAGCCGGCGGGGACCGAACCGGCCGCCAGCGTGCCGCCACACGACCGCGCGCGCTCGGTCATCCCGATGATCCCGCGCCCCGAGTGCGTAGCGTCCCGCAGGTCGGCACGGCCCACCTCGGCTGCCGCACGATCCCCCACGCCGGCAGGCTCGTGCGTCGCGCTGTGCACCGCGACGGTGACCTCGGTGGGGGTGCGCCGCACATCGACCCGCACCGGACCGCAGCCGTGCCGAACCGCGTTCGTCAGCGACTCCTGCACGATGCGGTACGCCGCGAGGTCGGTCGCCGAGGGCGTCGAGTCCCGGGGTTCCTCGCCTGCGGCCGTCGCCCCCAGGTCGAGCTCGAGCGTCACATCGACGCCCGCCCTGCGGTTCTGCTCGACGAGGTCGGGAATGTCGAGCAGGCCGCTGGTCGGCGGTGCGGACGCGGCAATTGTTTCGTCATTCAGACCGATCAGGTAGCGGACCTCGGCCAGGGCGGACTTGCCTGCCTGACGGGCGGACCGGACTGCCTCGCGGGCGCGGACCGGGTCGGCATCCAGGTTCTGGTCCGCGGCGCCGAGCTGAAGCACCATCAGCCCGAGCGTGTGCCCCAGCACGTCGTGCACCTCGCGGGCGATCCGCGTCCTCTCGTCGTCGACCGCCTCCCTGGCGTGGCGCTCCTTCTCGGCGCGCGCCAGCTCGGCGTCGTCCTCGGCTAGAGCCCTACCCGACTCCGAGCGGCGCACGGCGTACCCGGCCAGCCACGGGCCGACGGTGATGACCGTGGTCAGCAGCATGCTGGGCACGTCGAAGCCCGTAGTCGTGATCACCGAGCCGAGCACACAGGCCATCGCCCAGACCAGGCCGGCCCGCGGGTGTGCGCCCAGCCCGTACCGGGCGACGGAGTACACCGTGATCCAGAGGGCGAGGATCGCCGCATGTCCCTGACTGGTCACGTCGGCACCGAGCCCGCCCTCGACGAAGATGACGGTCCAGCTCACGACCACCGCGGCCAGCGGGGCGGTGCGTCGCAGCGCCACCGGCAGCGTGATGCCGATCATCAGCACGACGGACACCAGGCCCGCGTCCTCGTACAGCAGCTGCGCGATACCGAGAACGGCCAGCCCGCACGCCAGCACCGCATCCAGCAGCGGGGGAGGTCGGAACCGGGTCACGCGCCAACCGTAGGGCCGCCACCCGTCGTGGGCATCGGCGGTCCGGCTGACCGGACGTACATCGCAGGTCGGACACGGTTCAGCGCCGGAGGCGACGACGGCGTGCTGCATCGCTCCTACCTTCGAGACGTCATCTGCCGAACCCCGATGACGGGGTCGGGCTGCACGACCTCACTCAGGAGAACCATGAAAACCCTCTCGACACGCTGGGCCGCGATCGGCTCGGTCATCGGACTCGCTGGAGTCCTCGTCCTGACGACGCTGCCGAGCGCCGACGACGGCACGCTCGCCGCGATCGCGGCTGCGTCCACGAGCTTCCTGCTCGGCAACGCACTCACCTTCGTGGGGACGGCACTCATCGGAGCCGGCCTGCTCGTCATCGGGCACCACTGCGCTCGTCACGGCCACCGGGCATCCGCCGCCTTCGCACGGATCGCCGGTGTGGGCTGGTTGCTCCACACGGCGCTGATCGCGCACAACGCGGTGTCGTACGAGCTGGCCCTGCTGCCCGACCGGGCGGCCGCGACCGACCTCGAGACGCAGATCTATGCCGGGCCGGTCTTCCTGGGCGTGCTCCTGCCGATGCTGGCACTCAGCGTGGTCGGCACGATCGGAGCCGGAATCGCCCTGTGGCGCACCGGTCACGCCCCGATCTGGGCCGCCGCCAGTCTCGTCCTGGCGATGATCAGCGACTTCGTCGCGCCCGAGGAGGTCTCCGGGGTGCCGATGTTCGTCCTGTTGCTCGCAGGATTCGTCGGGCTGCGGGGGATCGGATCTCCGATCGACGACCGGGCAGCCCACTCCCGGCCAGGCAGGTCGACGGAACCGGCACTGTCCGGGCTCGATCACGGCTGATCATTCACGACCCGTGACCGAGGATCAGCGGCATACGGACCATCGGGGCCGTATGCCGCTGCGACCTACGTGATACGTGGTTGGCGACAGGACGGGGCCGCGATCATGACGCGCACGGCGTGGGTAGGGTCTGGGCATGAGTGCGCCGGTGCTTCATGTCCGTGGTCAGATCCTCGTGGGGAGGGACGCCGACGCCACCCGCGACGAAGTCTGGGTCATCGACGGCAAGGTGTCGTTCACGCCGCCCCAGTCGGGCACCGAGGTCCAGACGGTCGACGGTTGGGTGCTCCCCGGGCTCGTCGATGCACACTGTCACGTCGGCCTCGACCCCCACGGCGCCGTACCACGTGAGGTTGCCGAGGAGCAGGCGCGGACCGATCGGGACGCCGGGACCCTCCTCATCCGTGATGCCGGCCAGCCCGGTGACACGCGGTGGGTGGACGAGCGCGAGGACCTGCCGAAGATCATCCGAGCCGGGCGCCACATCGCCCGGACCCGCCGCTACATCCGCAACTACGCCCACGAGGTCGAGGAAGACGAACTCGTCGAGCACGTGCGGCTCGAGGCACACCGGGGTGACGGCTGGGTCAAGCTGGTCGGTGACTGGATCGACCGGGAGGTCGGCGATCTGTCCCCGAGCTGGTCGCGCCAGGCCGTCGCGGACGCCGTCGCCGCGGCTCACGAGGAAGGCGTCCGGGTCACCGCGCACTGCTTCGGCGAGCAGTCGCTCAGGGATCTCGCGGATGCCGGCATCGACTGCATCGAGCACGCGACCGGGCTCCAGGATGACACGATCGACCAGTTCGCGCGCCAGGGCATCGCCATCGTCCCGACCCTCGTCAACATCGCGAACTTCCCCAGCCTGGCGGCACCCGCGGCAGACAAGTTCCCCGCCTACCACCGGCACATGCTCGACCTCCATGCGCGCCGGCACGCGACCATCGGCGCGGCGCACGAGGCCGGCATCGCGATCTTCACCGGTACCGACGCGGGCGGCAGCCTGCCCCATGGTCTCGTTGCCCAGGAGATGGTCGAGCTGACCAGGGCGGGGCTCTCGACGCTCGAGGCTCTCGACGCCGGGGTCTGGGCGGCCCGGGCCTGGCTCGGACGGCCGGGGATTGAGGAGGGGGAGGACGCCGACTTCGTTGTCTACGGGGCGGACCCAAGAGAGGACGTGACGGTGGTCGCCGAGCCCAAGGGCATCGTCCTGCGAGGCCGCGTTGTCCGCTGAGTCAGGCGTCCCCGCCGCCGTCCGCGGCGACCAGGTCGAGGTCCGCCCGCCGTCCGCAGCGGACCAGCCGGCCTATACAGCGGCAGTCACGCGGTCGGCGGCTCGCCTGTCGGAGTACGCCGTGCCCGACCCGCACAACCTGCCGGCCGTCATCGCCAACCAGTCCCCGACCTATCGGACCTTCATGGTTCATGCCCTGGAGCCGGAGGGCGACCACGACCTCGTGGGCCGCGCCAACGTCGGCAACGTCGTCCGGGGGGCCTTCCACAGCGCGAGCATCGGTTACGACGCCTATGACCCCTACGTCGGCAAGGGCCTCTTCGCCGAGGGGCTCCAGCTCATTCTCGACCTCGTCTTCGCCGACGAACCCCAAGGCATGGGGTTGCACCGGATCGAGGCCAACATCCAGCCGGCCAACGTTCGATCCGCCGGCCTCATTCGCTCCCTCGGCTTCGTGCACGAGGGGTTCTCCAGGGACTTCCTCCATCTGCCCGGGTCACGACGGCCGCCGCGCCTGGCGGGACCACGACCGTTACACCATGCTGTCGAGCGACTGGCCCGCGGTGCCCTACCGCCACCGGATCGCCCGGCGTCTCGTGGCCGTGGTCACGGGGCCGCCGGCCATGGCGCCGAACGGGCTCG
Organism: uncultured Actinomycetota bacterium; assembly: GCA_963826445.1. Taxonomy (GTDB): domain Bacteria; phylum Actinomycetota; class Actinomycetes; order Actinomycetales; family Dermatophilaceae; genus Intrasporangium. Next base: position 69,667 of record CAWGXD010000022.1, on the reverse strand, counting down.
CACCTCAGCTGGCCGTAGAACTCGGCGTCCCGCTCTTCTCCGCGTCCAAGGTGGGGACGCCGGCGGTGCTCTTCGAGCTGCTGCGCAGCTCATCCATTGGTGGGGTCGTGGAGGGCAAGCTGGCCGGACCAGAGCTGAGAATGGGGCTCGCACGCGCGGGAGTCGATCCGGCCGTGGCTCCCGTCTTCGAGGCGATGGAGGACGCGAGCAAGCGAGACGTCGTCGACAGGGCGCTCCAGGTTCGGGCCGCCTTCGCCGTGCCGGAACACTGAACCGTGCTTCGCCACCGACGGATCAGCCAGTAGCCTCCACGGGCGAGCGTGCGGGGCACCCCTGCGGGTCTGGCACAATGGTCGGCTGTACCCGTCGGGCCGGGACCCTCTCGCCTGACCTGGACGCCTACACCGAGCGTCGGCTCCCCGCGTGTTCCCCACCCGGTCTTGCCGCGCTCACAACCAAGAAACAGGAGACACCACACCAGTGGCAGTCAAGATTCGTCTGAAGCGCATGGGCAAGATCCGTGCACCGTTCTACCGCGTCGTCGTCATGGACTCGCGCACCAAGCGCGATGGTCGTGCGATCGAGGAGATCGGCAAGTACCACCCGACCGAGGAGCCCTCGGTCATCGAGATCGACATGGAGCGTGCGAACTACTGGCTCGGCCAGGGCGCCCAGCCCACCGAGGCCGTCGCCGCTCTCCTCAAGGTCATCAACGAGGGCACCCTCAAGACCAAGGAACAGGGTCCGTCGAAGAAGGAGCTCTACGAGGCTGCCCTCGCCGCCGCAGGCAAGGGCAGCGACGACGCTTCGGCCCCGCGCAAGAAGGCCGCGAAGAAGGCGGACTCCGCCCCGGCGAGCACCGACGCCGCGGCCGCCGAGGACGCCGCTGAGGCCAAGGTGACCGCCGAGGCCGAGCGCGCTGAGACCTCTGAGACCTCCGAGAAGAGCGAGTCCTGAGCATGCTCGAGGAGGCGCTCGAGCACCTCGTCAAGGGCATCGTCGACCACGACGAGGACGTCGTCGTGCGTCGCAAGGAGCTGCGCCGTGGCGAGCTGCTCGAGGTGCGGGTCCACCCCGACGACCTCGGCCGGGTCATCGGCAGGTCCGGCCGGACAGCCAGCGCCCTGCGCACCGTCGTCAGCGCGCTCGCGGGCAACGGCAACGTGCGCGTCGACATCGTCGACACCGACCGCGTGCGCTGAGCGTCACCATCACGTGAGTGGGCGCCCCGGGTCACCGGGGCGCCCCTTTCACTTCAGCCGTATGCCGCTGAGCTCGCTTGCGCGTCACGCGCGGCTCCGCGGGGGCTCAGATCGTCAGCACTTCGTTGAGCGCCTCGGTCGAGGACGGATGGGTGTAGATCGTGTCGCGCAGCTCGGTCGCGGTGACGTCGTGGCGCATCGCCAGGGCGACCAGGTTGATGATCTCCTGGCTGTCGACACAGAAGACCGTGGCGCCGAGGACGAGGTCCGTTGCCGCGTCGACGATGACCTTGATGATGCCCCGCGTGTCCCCCACGATCCGGGCGCGTGGCATCGCCGCGATCGTGTCGACGCGCTTGGAGGCAACCTTGATGTCGTAGCGCTCGCCGCGGGCCTCCTTCTCGGTGAGCCCGACGTGGGCGAGCGGAGGCGTGATGAAGGTCGTCGTCGGGAGCGCACGGCGGTCCCTCGTCGTGCGCGTCCCGTCGGCGACCAGCTGGTCGCGCACGATGCGGAAGTCGTCGAGCGAGACATAGGTGAACTGGGGGCCTCCGTTGACGTCGCCAATCGCCCACACGCCGTCGGCCGTGGTCCTGAGGTGATCGTCGACAACGATCGCCCCCTTCTCCGTGACTGCGACACCGGCTGCATCGAGGCCGAGGCCGTCAGTAGCGGCTCGTCGCCCGAGGGCGGCGAGGACGAGGTCAGCCTCGACCGTCCGCGTCTTCGATCCGGCTGTGGCACTGGTCGTCAGGTGGACGACGGCGGCCGATCCGGTATCCGAGATCTCGTCGACGGAGGCGCCGAGGATGACCTCGATGCCCGAGTCGGCGAGGACCGACGCGACGAGGTCGGCGACGTCCCGGTCCATGCTCGGCAGCAGGTCGGGCACCGCGTCGACGACGGTGACCGTCGACCCGAAGCTGGCGTAGGTGGTGGCGAGCTCCAGCCCGATGGAGCCGGCGCCCACGACGACGAGCCGTGGTGGCAGCTCGGTCCGGTCGATGAGCTCCGTCGAGGTGACCACCCGCGGTCCGTCGAGGCCGGGAATCGCGGGCAGTATGGGGACGGAGCCGGTGCCGATGAAGACCTTGTCGCCACGCACGGAGATCGTCTCGCGGCCCGCAGTGACCTCGAGCTCTCGCTTGCCCACGAAACGGGCACGACCCGTGATCACCGTGGCCGTGTCGTGCGAGTCGACCATGGTGTAGTTCCTGCCGCGGAGCAGGGCGGTCAACGCGTCCTTGCGCTCGATCGCGTCGGTGTAGCGGACCGACGGGCTCCCCGCCGTGGACGGGTGGTTGGCCGACTCGACGAGCGCCTTGGTGGGCACGCAGCCGATGTTGATGCACGTCCCCCCGTACATGAGCTCGGACCGTTCGATCATGAGCACGCTCTCGCCCCGGGCTGCGAGGAAGGCGGCCAACGTCTTGTTGCCTTTCCCCCAACCGATGAAGACCGAGTCGTAGGTCGCTGGTTCGCTCATCCAGCAACGGTACTGACAGGATTCGGGAATGAGCATCGTGCTGGCGCGGATCGGCAAACCCCACGGGCTGCGTGGTGAGGTCACCGTCCAACTGCACACCGACGAGCCGGAGCGGCGATTTGCCCTCGGAGAGGTACTCGACACCGAGGCGGCGCAACGCTCAGGCGTGCCTCGGCAGCTCACCATCCGATCGACGCGCGTCCACAACGGGACCTGGTTGCTCGCCTTCGAGGAGATCCCGGACCGCACCGGTGCCGAGGGACTCCGCGGCGCGCGCCTCGTGCTCGACGAGGCGGCTGCCGCAACCGACAACGACGAGGAGGCGTGGTCGGAGGACGAGCTGTTGGGCCTGCAGGTCCTCGATCCCGCAGGGGAGGTACTGGGGGAGGTCACGGGGCTCGAGGTCGGACGCGCCCAGGACCGGCTCGTCATCGAGCTCACGGATGGAGTCACGGCCTACGTCCCGTTCGTCGAGGCCATCGTGCCGACCATCGCCGAGGACCACGTCGTCGTCGATGCGCCGCCCGGCCTCTTCGACCTGTACCGCGAAGCGGGGGAGTGACGTCGCGATGCGGATCGACGTCATCACCATCTTCCCGGAGTACCTCCAGCCCCTGGACCTGTCGCTGATCGGCAAGGCCAAGCAGGACGGCCTGCTCACCATGGCGACTCACGACCTGCGCGACTTCACGCACGACCGGCACCGCACCGTCGACGACACGCCCTTTGGGGGCGGCGCGGGCATGGTGATGAAGCCGCGCCGTGGGCCGAGGCGCTCGACCACGTCCTCGCGCAGGCCGAACCCGACGCTCGCCCGCACCTCATCGTGCCGGGCCCGGCGGGCAGCCGTTCACGCAGGCGCTGGCGCCGCGCGCTCGCGGCCGAGCCGTGGCTCGCCTTCGCCTGCGGCCGCTACGAGGGCATCGACGAGCGCGTCTACGACCACGCCCGCGAGGACCTCGGTCTCGAGGTCTCGGTCGTCAGCCTCGGCGACTACGTCCTCAACGGCGGCGAGGTCGCCGTGCTCGCCATGGTCGAGGCGTCGGCCGGCTCCTCCCCGGCGTCATCGGCAACGCCGAGTCGCTCGTCGAGGAGTCGCACGAGGACGGTCTGCTCGAGTACCCCGATCTACACCAAGCCGCAGCTCGTGGAACGGCCGCGAGGTCCCGCCGGTGCTCCTCTCCGGCAACCACGGCGCCATCGCGGCCTGGCGGCACGAGCAGCGGCTCGCGCGCACCGCCGCCCGCCGTCCCGACCTGCTCCACGCCTCCCACGGGACCGTGCCGGGGAGCCCGATGTCGACGATCGCGCGCCGCGACCCCGGGGGACGTCCCCGAGCTGTTCACCGTCCTCATGGCGCCTGCTGGGTGCAGGAGGCTCTCGCCAACGACACGCTCGACATCCCCGCGCTCGCACGAGAGCCTCGACGACGTCCGGGCAAGCCTCGACACGACGCAGACGTGGGTCGCCCGCAAGGCCGGCCGCCTCGTCGGGCGGTGCGCACGTCGAGGCGTCGTCGGCGACGACTGGTTCATCGGTCGCCTCTGCGTCCTGCCCCGACCTGCAGGGGCGGCGGACTCGGCCGCCGCCTGCTCGAGCACGCCGAGTCGACGGCACCGGACGGCATACGGACGTTCTCGCTCACACGGGCGCCCAGCCAGGCCGAGAACCTGGGATGTACAGGAAGGCCGGCTACCGCCGCGGCACGCGGAAGCCGGCGCCTCCCCGGGGCGGTCAGCCTCGTCAAGCGCCGGCGCGGCCGACGTGCGCCCGTCAGGAGACGAGGGCAACCCGCAGGTCGTCGGGCAGCATGTGGCGCCGCGCGGATCAGCGCGGCCTCCACGCCGGCCGTGATCGGCTTGCGTCGCCATGATCGCGAAGAGCACGAGCACCTGGGCCGTCGCCGCCTGAACGGCGCTGCCGCCGCCGAGCATGACGCCGATGAAGGCGCCCGGCAGCGTGACGATGCCCGACGTGCGCACCTGGTCGAGGCTCGGCATGATCCCCTCCGGCACCCGTCGGGCGATGATCTCGTCGATGGCCTGGCTCGGCAGTCAGGCCGAGCGACAGGCGACGCCTCGTACTGCCCGTGCTCCTCGCGCAGGGCCGCGAACGTCCGCCGGCCGACGAGCGTGTGCACCGTCATGGTGTTGCCGATGACGATGCCCGCGACGGGGATGAGGGCGATGCCCGTCGAAGGGCACCGGCCGGCTGAGCAGCAGGATCGCGACGACCGGCACGACGCCGCAGGCCATCGCCGCCGCCGCCCAGTGCCAGGTGCGCGGCGCGCTCGACCCGCTCGACGTCGTCACCACCGCCATGGCGAACATCCCGCAGGACGGCGAGGCACGGAGAGCCACAGCGAGCCGACGACAGCAGTGATGATCGAGCGCGACGAGCGTCAGCTGCACGACCGCCCTGGCGCCCGCGACGACCGCCTGACGGCCGAGGCCGATGCCGGCAGACCCGGTTGGCGACCACCGTGACGACGAACAGGATGACGAGGCCGATGGTCACGGGCCAGCCGGGGTTGACGTTCACGGCCCGACGCTATCCCCTCCGCCCGCCGGGGGCGGTCAACCCGGCCCACGCTGGTGGGAGCGTGGCCGCGACCAAGCCCGCGGCTACGGCCTCGATTTCTGGTATGCCGGCCCGCTCTGGCAGACTTGGTCCTTGCGTCCGGCAGACGATGGCCCCTGCCACAGGGGGAGTCGAGCCACCGAGACCGAGCGTCGCCTCGGCCGGTTGGCTCGACGCGGCCTGACGGACTGCACCTCGACACATCTCACGGGTGACCTGTGGCGCCCAGGAAAGCGAAGCATCATGCACACGTTTGACGCGCTCGACGCCGCCTCGCTCCGCTCGGACATTCCCGAGTTCCGCGCCGGCGACACGCTCAAGGTCCACGTCAAGGTCGTCGAGGGCACCCGCTCGCGCGTCCAGGTGTTCCAGGGCGTCGTCATCCGCCGCCACGGTGGCGGCATCGGCGAGACCTTCACCGTCCGCAAGATCTCGTTCGGCGTCGGCGTCGAGCGCACCTTCCCGCTGCACACCCCGATCATCGACAAGATCGAGGTCGTCACCCGCGGTGACGTGCGCCGCGCGAAGCTCTACTACCTGCGCGGCCTGCGCGGCAAGGCCGCCAAGATCCGCGAGAAGCGCGACACCGTGCCGGCGCAAGGCCGCGCGCCAAGAGCCGACGACCTCCAACGCAGTCGTCCTCGCCAATGGCGACGAGAGGCGCGGTGGACCCCGAGTCGAGCCGCTCCAGGAGACGCAGGAGACGCCCACAGGTACCGGGTTCCGCCGCGCCTTCCTCGTCGCCCCGGGATGCCGCTGGAGCTGACGTACAAACGACCGCGGAGCCGCCCGCTCGCTCCGACCGGGGCCTGCGGTGGCTGCTCGGACCCGCCATGGCGCTGCTGCTCGTGCTCGTGCGTCCGCGCCTTCTTCGTGACGCCGTTCGGCATCCCGAGCGGGTCGATGCAGGACACCCTGCTGTCGGCGACCGGCTCCTCGTCAGCCGCACGACCGCGCCCGAGCGAGCTGCGTGCGCGGCGACATCGTCGTCTTCGACGCGTCCCGGGCCTTCAACCTGAGGTGCCCGAGCGCGGCCTGCTGCAGACGCTCGTCGCCGCCGTCGAGAGCCTCGTCGGCAGGGGCCAGCCGACCGACTACGTCAAGCGCGTCATCGGCCTGCCCGGCGACCACGTCCGGTGCTGCGCTCCCGACGGACGCCTCGAGGTCAACGGGGTCGCCGTCGACCGAGCCGTACCTCAAGTCCGGGCAGAAGCCGAGCGACGATGACCTTCGACGTGACTGTCCCGCCGCGACCGATTCTGGGTCATGGGCGACAACCGGGGCGGCTCCGCGGACTCGCGGGCGCACCTCGGCGACCCGGGTGGCGGCATGGTTCCCGGGGACGACATCATCGGCAAGGTTTGGGTGCGATACTGGCCGCTCGATCGGCTCGGACTCGATCACCAGCATCCGCCCTCCGTCCCACGAAATGGTGAGTGATGTCGCAAGTCCCAGGCCGCCCCGATCATCGGGCCCGACCCCCGATCGCGTCGGTAACCCTGGCGCAACTCCCGATGGACGATCTCGACGGCGACCTCGGTGACGAGTGGGGGACGACGACGAGGAGCGCCGCGGCTTCGGTGCCGGCCTGGTCAGCGCGGCTCAAGGAGCTCGTCATCGTCGTCGTGCTCGCGATGGCGCTCTCGTTCGTCGTCAAGACGTGGCTCTTCCAGGCGTTCTACATCCCGTCCGGGTCGATGGAGAACACCCTCGTCAAGGACGACCGCGTCATCGTCAGCAAACTGACGCCCGGCCCCTTCGACCTCAGCGTGGCGACGTCGTCGTCTTCGAGGACCCGGGCGTGCCCGTCCCCTGGCTCGGCGGAGCCACCGACGAACGGGACGTGCACCGTCGGCGGTCCGCTTCCACGACGCTCCTCGTCTTTGTCGGGCTGCTTCCCGAGGACTCCGAGAACCACCTCATCAAGCGCGTCATCGGCCTGCCCGGTGACCACGTCAGTCCGACGGCGGCACCGGGCAGATCAACGTCAATGGCGTCGCAGATCGACCGAGCCCTACCTCAAGCCCGGGGACGCGCCGAGCGAGGGCAAGACCTTCGACATCATCGTCCCGCCGGACCATGTATGGGTCATGGGTGACCACCGCTCCGACTCGTCAGACTCGCAGGTACCACGACGGGCCGGCCAACGACGGGTCGGACGGCTCCGTGCCCATCGACAAGATCGTGGGGCGGGCGCTGTTCATCGTCTGGCCCATCGACCACGTGACGTGGCTCGGCGTGCCCGAGCGTACCTTCCAGGACGTGCCGGCGCCTTCCCACAAGACTCCGGTGCCCGGGGCGACCACGCCCACCGAGGGGGCGCTGGCTCCGACGCCCAGCCCGGTCAGATCCCCCGCGCCCACCGCCGCGCTGCGCCTGGCCGCCTCCTCCTGAGGGTGGTCATGGCTGGTCCGACTCCGTCCAAGAAGCCGTCCCTCAGGGTTGAACGGCAGCTCCAGCGTGCCGGTCACCGGCTCCTCGCCGGCATGGACGAGGTCGGCCGGGGCGCGCTCGCCGGGCCCGTGAGTGTCGGCGTCGTCGTCATCGACGAGACCGTGCGATCCGCCCCGATCGGGGTCAAGGACTCCAAGCTGCTCACTGAGCGGGCCCGCAAGGGACTCGTGCCGCGCATCCAACGGTGGTCGCGTCACCCACGCGGTCGGACACGCAGGTCCCGAGGAGATCGACTCGATCGGCATCATGGCTGCTCTCCGCCTGGCCGGCTTGCGGGCGCTGGCCGCCATCGACGTCGTCCCCGACCTCGTCATCCTCGACGGCAACCATGACTGGCTGACCGCTCCCTACGACGTCGGGCTGCTCGCCTTCGCCGATGGGGCGACGCCGGCCACGCCGCCCGTGACGACGATGATCAAGGCCGACCTCAAGTGCTCGTCCGTGGCCGCGGCGAGCGTGCTCGCCAAGGTGGAGCGAGACGAGCTGATGGTCCGGCTGGGAGCCGAACACCCGGCATACGGCTGGAGCCTGAACAAGGGCTATGCGGCGCCCGAGCACATGGACGCGCTCGCCCGGCACGGGCCGTGTGACCTGCACCGTCGCTCGTGGCGGCTGCCCGGGGTCTACGAGGAGGGCACGGTCCTGCTCCCCGAAGAGGTGTTGAATGAAGGGACGGATGACCTCCCGACGTCCTACGTGACGGTGGACCAGACAGAAACGGCGGTCAGGTGAGTTCGGAAGACCTCGAGAAGTACGAGACCGAGATGGAGCTCCAGCTCTACAAGGAGTACCGCGACGTCGTCGGTCTCTTCAGCCACGTCGTCGAGACCGAGCGCCGTTTCTACCTCGCCAACTCCGTCGACGTGAAGGTGCGCACCGATGGCGGAGAGGTCTTCTTCGACGTGGCCATGGCCGATGCCTGGGTCTGGGACATCTACCGGCCGGCGCGGTTCGTCAAGAACGTGCGGGTCGTGACGTTCAAGGACGTCAACATCGAGGAGCTGCCGAAGCCCGACATCAAGCTGCCGGACTCCGGAGAGTTCGCGTAACGGCCTGATCAGCTGCGATCGGGCCGGGCGTCAGGGCCCGTGGGTGTCCCCAGCCAAGGGCCATCCACATCCTCTCGGCTGTCCCCGCGTCGTACACAGCTGATCTCCCGGCGAGGCCGCGGGAAGGCCCACGCCGCAAGGGTGGTCGCATGGACATCCCAGCGACCCGAGCCCTCGGGAGGTACGGCGAGCAGCTCGCGTGCCGCTACCTCTCGGACACCGGCTTCCGCATCCTCGATCGCAACTGGCGCTGTGCTCGCGGGGAGATCGACATCGTCGCCCGCGACGCCGCCGACCTCGTGGTGTGTGAGGTCAAGACGCGATCAGGAGCTCAGTTCGGGGCGCCGTTCGAGGCTGTGACCCGCCAGAAGCTGCGACGATTGCGCCGCCTGGCGATGCTCTGGCTCGACGCGCTGCCACCCGTCGAGCGCAGCGGCCTCGCGATCCTCACGATCCGGATCGATGTCGTGTCGATCGTCAAGCCCGGGACTGACACCGCACGCATCACGCACCTGAGGGGCGTCCAGTGAGTCTCGGGAGGACCAAGGGCGTGGGGCTGAGCGGAGTCAACGGCTTCATCGTCGAGGTCGAGGCCCATGTCGCCGGCGGACTGCCGGGCTTCGTCATCAGCGGCCTCGGGGACTCGGCCGTCAAGCAGGCGCCAGAGCGGGTGAAGGCCGTGTCCTCGCTGGTCGATGGCATGTTCGTCAACCAGCGCCGCGTGACGCTGAACCTCTCTCCGGCGGGCCGACGCAAGGTCGGCACCGGTTTCGATCTCGCCATCTTCGTCGCTGTCGCGGCGGCCATGGGGATCGTTCCGCGGACCGTGGTGAGGGACCTCGTGCACATCGGCGAGATCGGCTTGGACGGCTCCGTTCGCGGGGTTGCCGGCGTCCTCCCATCGGTCCATGCCGCTGCTCTCGCCGGGGTGCGGCACGTCGTCGTCCCGGCCGTCAATGCGGCCGAGGCCCGGCTGGTCAGTGGGCTCAAGGTGCACGCCGTGGCCGACCTGCGAGAGCTGGTCCAGCGCTACCGTGACCTGGCCCGGGGCCGGGCCGTGGACGCCGTCCCGGAGCCGCCCCAGGCCGAGCCCCCGGCGTCGACGAGGACGACCGACCTGTCCGACGTGCTGGGGCAGTCGGAGGCGAAGATCGCGCTCGAGATCGCCGCCGCCGGCGGACACCACCTGCTCCTCGCCGGACCACCCGGAGCCGGCAAGACGATGCTCGCCGAGCGGCTCCCGGGAGTGCTTCCCCCGCTCAATGAGGAGCAGGCGATGTCGGTCACGGCCATCCACTCCGTCCTCGGGCTTCTCGATGACGTGCGCCTCATCACCAGGCCGCCGTTCGTCGCACCACACCACGGCGCCTCCCAGGCGGCGGTCATCGGCGGCGGCAGCGGCCACATCCGTCCAGGCGCCATCACCCAGGCCAACTGCGGTGTGCTCTTCCTGGACGAGACGCCAGAGTTCGACAAAGCGGTTCTCCAGGCCCTGCGAACGCCGCTCGAGCGGGGCACCGTGACCATCGCCCGGGCGGCTGAGTCGGTGACCTTCCCGGCGCGGTTCCAGCTCGTCCTCGCCGCCAATCCGTGCCCCTGCGGCAACGGCTGGGGCCAAGGAGTCGACTGCACGTGCTCGGTGGCGATGCGCCGCAACTACTTCGGCAAGCTCTCGGGGCCGCTTCTCGATCGCGTCGACCTCCAGGTGCACGTGCAGCCACCGGGTCTGACCATGGCAGCCCAGCCGTCCGCGGAGAGCACTCGCCTGGTCGCCGCGCGGGTGGCCGCGGCCCGGGCGGTGCAACGTGAGCGATGGCGCGGCCTGCTCGTCGACGGGTGGGCGCTCAACGCGCACGTGCCCGGGTCCCTGCTCCGATCCTCGGCCTGGCGGCTCCCGGCCAGCGCTACGGCTCCACTCGACCGCAGACTCGAGCGAGGCAGCATCAGCCTGCGCGGCTACGACCGCAGCCTCAGGTGTGCCTGGACCGTGGCGGACCTCTCTGGGCTGCAGCGTCCGGGCCGGGACCAGGTCGAGCTGGCCCTCTCCCTCCGCCGGCAGGCAGGAGTGGCGGCATGAGCGCCTCCACCAGCGCCAGCATGGACAACGAAGGGTTGGCCCGAGTTGCGCTGTCCCGACTGGTCGAGCCGGGCGAAAAGAGCGTCCAGGAGCTGCTGGATCGGCATGGTGCCACTGAGACGCTCGAGCGGATCCGGGCGGGGCACGGCAGGCTCGCCCGCTTCGCCGAGCGCGTCAAGCGCCTGGACGTGGACCGTGATGTGGCTACCGCCGCAAAGGTCGGTGCGCGGATCGTCGTCCCGGGGGACGCCGAGTGGCCCGAGCGACTCGACGACCTGAGCGTGCCGCCGTGGTGCCTCTGGTTGCGCGGGCCAGCGGACCTCGCAGCGGTGACCCGCCGATCCGTCGCCATCGTGGGCTCCCGGTTGTGCACCGCCTACGGCGAGCAGCTCGCCACCGACCTGGCTGCAGGGGTCGCCAACAGGAGTTGGACCGTGGTTTCGGGGGCGGCCTTCGGCATTGACGGTGCCGCGCATCGTGGCGCCCTCGCGGTCGAGGGGATGACCCTGGCTGCGCTCGCCGGGGGCGTGGATCGGGCCTACCCCTCCGCGCACGCGAGACTCATCGAGCGCATCGCGGAGACGGGCATCGTTCTTTCCGAGGTCGCGCCAGGCTCTGCACCGATGCGCACTCGGTTCCTCCAGCGCAACCGGCTCATCGCAGCGATGACCAGGGGGACCATCGTCGTCGAGGCGGATCTGCGCTCCGGATCACTCAACACCCTGCGGACCGCGCATGAGCTCGGGCGTCCGGTGGGCGTCTTCCCCGGCCCCGTCACGTCGATGATGTCGGCTGGTTGCCACGAACAGGTCCGGGCCGGCAGGGCGATCCTCGTCACCGGGACGGCCGACGTCATCGACCTCGTTGGCGATCTCGGCGTCGACGCCTGTGACGAACCGCGTGGCGAGGCGCTTCCGACCGACGCGCTGGACGCGGAGGAGACGAGGGTCCACGAGGGGCTACCACACCGGGACTGGGTGGACCTCGCCCAGGTGTCGCTGGTCTCCGCGCTCGCCCCGATGCAGGCCATGGCGGTGCTCGCCCGGCTCGTCGAGCTCGGCCTGGCCGAGCGGCGCGACGGCACCTGGCGCAAGGCTCGAGCACCGCGTCGATGAGTCAGGTCGCACCGGCCCCGGCCGCGATCCTTGCCCGGCCGTGCCGGGTTTGCGATGGTGCGTCCATGGCCGCTGCAGCTGATGCCACGGACTCGGCCGTGCTGGCCGACTTCGAGAGACACCTGCGCTCGGAGCGCGGACGCTCGGACCACACCACGCGGGCGTACGTGTCCGATGTCCGCCAGCTGCTCTCCTTCGCCCTGGACCAAGGCGTGAGCGACCTGGGCGAGCTCAGCCTGGGGGACCTGCGCTCCTGGCTCGGCGAACAGGCGGACCGCGGCGCGGCGCGCTCGACGATCGCTCGCCACGCCGCCGCGGCCCGCACCTTTCTCGGATGGGCCGCGCGCACCGGGCGGATCGACTCGGATCCGTCGCTCCGGCTGGTGGCGCCGCGGCGTGGTCGGGTGCTGCCTGGCGTCCTCAAGCAGCGCGAGGCGAGCGCCATGCTCGATGTCGCTGCCATCCGCGCCGACGACTCCGACCCGATCCACGTCCGGGACCGGGCCGTGCTCGAGCTGCTCTATGCGAGCGGAATCCGAGTCGGTGAGCTGGTCGCGCTCGACGTCGACGATGTGGACCTGGACCAGCGGGTGGCCCGGGTGATGGGCAAGGGAGCCAAGGAACGGATGGTGCCCTTCGGCGTCCCCGCTGCCCGAGCCCTCGGGGGCTGGCTGGTTGCGCGACGAGCGATCCTCCGTCCGCGCTCGGGCCCGGCGCTGTTCCTTGGTCGTAGCGGGGCGCGATCGATGCTCGCCAAGTGCGGTCACTGGTGCACGAGGTGCTCAGCCACCTGCCCGATGCGCCAGACCTCGGCCCCCACGGCCTGCGGCACAGTGCCGCCACCCACCTGCTCGAAGGTGGCGCGGACCTGCGGATGGTCCAGGAGATCCTCGGCCACGCCAGTCTGGCGACGACCCAGATCTACACCCACGTCTCGGTGGAGCGCCTTCGCGCGAGTTACGAGCAGGCCCATCCGCGGGCGTGACTCGAGCCGAGCGGCAGCAGGACGGTGGGCGCGCGGCCCAGGAAGGCCAGCGGGTCGAGGTAGGTCGCGGCCGCGCAACACTCCCCAGTGCAGACACGTCTGCGGAGCACAGTGACTCCGGCCGTCTGTCAGTTGCCCGATCGCCTGTCCCTTGGTGACGGCAGCCCCGAGCCCGACGCTGGCTTCAATCGGCTCGAAGGTACTTCGCAGGCCACCGTCGTGTCGCACCACGACCACGCCGCGGCCGGCGAGCCTGCGAGGCAAAGACCACCTGACCCGATGCGGGGGCCCGAACCTGGCCGCCGACCGAGCCGAGCAGGTCCACACCCCGGTGGCCCGGCTCCCAGCGACGGCGGGGAGGGTCGAAGGCTCGCATGATCGTGGGGCGTCGGCGTCAGGGGCCAGACCCAGCCGGCGCCTGCTGACCCTGCTGACCCTGCAGATAGGGAGGGAGCAGCCCGCTCCACGGTGCCCGCAGCCGTCGGGGCGGCCGACAAGCCGAGAGCGAGGCCGACACCGGCGAGGAGAGCGACGATCTGGTTGCTGGGCACCATGACCCGAGACTCCCTCAACGGGTGCAGGGGATCAGGTCAACCGGCGCCGACTGGGGACGACGGGGCCACCCACCCGAGGGATGTGGACAGTAGGCAGTCAGCCCCCAGTCAGCCCCGCCCGGCTGCAGCGAGTCGCCGGCTCGCCTCCGTCAGCACCTCGTCCCGCTTGCAGAACGCGAACCGGATCAGGGTTCGCGCAGCCTCCTGGTCGTCGTGGAACACCGACACCGGCACGCCGACCACGCCCGCCAGCTCCGGTAGGCCACGGGCGAACTCGAGTGCGTCGACCGCACCGAGTGGCGCCGCATCGGCGATCACGAAGTACGTGCCCGAGGGGCTGCGACACGGTCAAACCCGAGGCTCGCAACGCGTCGCACAGGAGGTCGCGCTTTGCCTGCAGCGATGATGCGAAGGCCGTGCATACACCTCGTCCCCGAGTCCGAGCGCAACGGCGACGGCCGGCTGAAACGGCCCGGACCCGACATAGGTGAGGAACTGCTTCACGGTCCGAGCGGCGGCCACGGCCTCGGCCGGCCCGGTGAGCCAGCCGACCTTCCAGCCGGTGGCCGAGAAGGTCTTGCCCGCCGAGCTAGATCGTGATGGTCCGCTCGGTCATCCCGGGCAGGGTCGCCATCGGCATGTGCTCGGCGTCGTCGAAGACGAGGTGCTCGTAGACCTCGTCCGTGACCACCCACGCGTCGTGCTCGCGGGCCAGCGCCGCCGACCAGCTCCAGCTCGGCCCGGGTGAAGACCTTCCCCGTCGGGTTGTGCGGCGTGTTGAGCAGGACGAGCCGCGTGCGCGTGCGAGAAGGCGCCCGCAGCGAGGCCTCGTCGACCGCGAAGTCGGGGAAGCGCAGCACCGACGTGCGCCGAGTCGCACCCGCGAGGGCGATGGTCGCGGCATACTAGTCGTAGTACGGCTCGAACGTCACGACCTCGTCGCCCGGCTCGCACAGCGCGAGCACCACCGCCGCGATCGCCTCCGTGGCACCGACCGTGACGAGCACCTCGCTGACCCGGATCGAGCACGCAGCCCGTAGAACCGCTCCTGGTGCGCGGCAACCGCCTCGAGCAGCTCTGGCACGCCGGGCCCGGGCGGGTACTGGTTCCGCCCGCCGTCGATCGCAGCCTTCGCGGCCTCGAGCATCTCGCGTGGCCCGTCGGTGTCGGGGAACCCCTGACCCAGGTTGATCGCGCCGGTCCGCATCGCGAGCGCGGACATCTCGGCGAAGATCGTCGTCCCGAACGGCTGCATGCGCGAGATCAGCGGCGAGCTCATGGGCCGACCATACCGACGCTCAGGCCGTCTGCCGCGGGGCTGGCTCCCGATCAGGCGAGGTCGCAGGCCGTGATCCGGTAAAGCGTGTAGTCGCCCACGGTGCGGACCTTCTCGAGCCCGTCGACCGAGGCCAGGTCGAAGAGTCCGGAGGACCGCTCCGGACGGTCGAGCCAGTACACGTGGGGCGAGTCGATTGCCCAACGGATACCGTGCCGGGCAAGCGCCTCGCACACCTCCGGTCTCGTTGTCATCTGGTCGAAGCCGGTCCCGAGGAGGTTCTCATCGCCGGTGTCAGGTATGGGGATGGAGCGGTAGAACGTGTTCGTCCCGAACAGCGCATACATCAGGGGGGAGCCGTTCTCCGGTCGGCCGATGAGCCCCTCTCCGGCCGGGATCTCTCCCGCGAGGACCGCGAGGTCCGCCTGGGCCTGCCGGGACAGGATCACGCGGGTGGGGTCAGCGGGCCGGAAGAACCCGTCGAGCATGGTCGAGCGCGTCGGCGCCTGCCAGACCACGGTCGCGAGGGGGATGACCGCCAGCGCCACGACGGTGACCGCCGGCACCTGGCTGCGAAGGACGGGCACCTTGAGGAGCAGGTCACGGACAGCGGGGGCGGCGGCCGCAACCAGCACCACGCCCGGCACCGCGGCGAGCGAGGCGAGCCGGACCTTGTCGTTGTACCAGTAGCCCGTGATGAGCGCGGTCCATGACGCCGTGGAGGAGGCCGCCATGACGTAGAGGGTGACGCAGGCAACCCACATTGCGACCACCGGGATCGCGGCCCGCGCCCGGAGCAGGATCCAGCCGGTCCCGAGGGCGATCAGCCCGAGCAGCCCCCAGAGCACGACGCCGATCTGCAACCGCCCGCCGACCACCTCGACCAGAGCACTCCAGACCGAGATGTGCCCCGTCCAGTCGTACGACTGCGTCGACGCGAGTCGTTCGGACACGAGGGGTGCGACCACGAGGCCAATGACCCCGGCAACCGCGACAGCCCCGAGGTCCCGCGCCACGGAGGCCCACGAGGCATGGCCGATGACCCCGGCCCGCACCCGCGCAGCGACGAACCAGACGAGGGCGAAGAGGACGAGCGCCACAAGGGAGTTGGGCTGGATCAGTGCCAGCCCGGGTACGGCGGCCGCGAAGCCGAGCCACTGGCCCCGTCGCAGCCGGCCCTTCGGGCTCCGCGCGGCCTGCAGCATGATCGCCAGCGCACCCGGCGTGAGGGCCGTGCCCATGAGGTTGGGCCAGAGGACCCCCCAGCCGAGGAGGATCGTCGGGAACGACACGAACGCCGCGGAAGCCAGCCCAGCGGCATACGTGATGATGCGGGACGTGCCGAGCGCGTGGCGGACCAGCGTGACGACGCCGACCGGCCACACGACGGCCGCGAGGATCACGGTCGCGACGTTCGTCCCGGGAAGGACCGGCGCCGACCCGCTCTGCAGCCCCGTCGCGATCCACGCGTGGAACCCGTTGGGGTAGAAGGTCGGGTGGACGATGGAGAAGTTGCCGGTGTCGAGGAACAGACGGATCCGGTTCAGGTGGTAGACGGCGTCCGGGCTGTCCACCAGCTCGTCCGGCCGCCCGATCGCGGGCAGGATCGTGACGAGGGCGATGACGACACCGAGGCCGATTGCGGCGACGACATGGGGATCGGGTCTGCCGAGGAGGCGTCGTCGCGGGGTCAGCACGGGATCGTGCCCGCCGACGGCATGGACTGCGAGCCAGCCGAGGCCGGCGGTGACCGCGGTGACGACGGCGAGCACGAGCCAGTTCCAGCCGATGCCCAGGCGCTGGGCAATGGTGGCCCACGCTGCGATGACGCCGACCGAGACGGCAGGGGACACGGCAACGGCCTCGAGTCCCCGCGCGCCGAGGGCGCGCACGACGAGCCACCCGGGCGCGAACAGTGCGACGAGGAGGACGGCGAACGCCGCTAGGATCTCCCACCAGCTCGACCAGCCCGCCACCTCGTTCACCATGGCGGCCATTCTGTCGGTCGCCGCGATTTCGCCGCGCCCCGGGTCAGGGCCTACGATGGACGACGGTCACGTGTGCTCCGGCTCGCGCGACCTAATTCGCGCGTCTTCTGCCGGGTTCGTCCCGGGGCGCACCACAGCAGTCCCAGCACAGTTCCACGAGCGCCGCTGGGTGGGGTGCGTGCAGGCGCCAGGAGTGAGGCGTATGCCGCTGGGCTCGGACCGCTCGTCGGGCTGGGTGCCGCGGTGCTGGCCTCACGACCAACTGACAACCACGAATCAAGGAGGACACGGCATGGCCGTCGTCACCATGCGCCAGCTCCTGGAGAGCGGCGTCCACTTCGGGCACCAGACCCGTCGCTGGAACCCCAAGATGAAGCGCTTCATCATGACGGAGCGCAACGGCATCTACATCATCGATCTGCAGCAGTCGCTGACGTACATCAACAACGCGTACGACTTCGTCAAGGAGACCGTGGCCCACGGCGGCACGATCCTCTTCGTCGGCACGAAGAAGCAGGCCCAGGAGCCGGTCGCCGAGCAGGCGACGCGCGTCGGCATGCCGTATGTCAACCACCGCTGGCTCGGTGGCATGCTCACCAACTTCCAGACGATCTCCAAGCGGCTCACGCGCCTCAAGGAGCTCGAGGAGATCAACTTCGACGACGTGGCCGGGTCGAGCTACACGAAGAAGGAACTGCTCATCCTCAAGCGCGAGAAGGACAAGCTCGAGAAGACCCTCGGGGGAATCCGCTCGATGACCAGGGTGCCCTCCGCCGTGTGGATCGTCGACACGAAGAAGGAGCACCTCGCTGTCGACGAGGCCCGCAAGCTCGGTCTGCCGGTCATCGCGATCCTCGACACCAACTGTGACCCCGACGAGGTCGATTACAAGATCCCCGGCAACGACGACGCGATCCGCTCCGTCACGCTGCTCACCCGCGTGGTCGCCGACGCCGTGGCCGAGGGCCTGGTCCAGCGTGCGACCGGTCGCTCCGGTTCCGAGGCTGGCGGCGAGGAGCCGCTGGCCGAGTGGGAGCGCGAGCTCTACGCCGAGGCGGCCACCGCTGCCGAGGCTCCTGCTGTGGAGGCTCCCGCTGCCGAGGCTGTTGCCGCGGAAGATGCTGCTGCCGAGGCCGTCCCCGCGACGGCTGAGGCCGCTGAGGCCCTGCAGGCCGACGCTGCCGAGCAGGCTCCGCTCGAGGCCCCGGTGGCCCCGGCTGCGGAGACGCCGGCCGAGCAGGCCTGAGCCGGCTGTCGCACAGTCGATTCCTGAGTTCACGTACCACTGACGAAAAGAGCGAATCAGAGCATGGCGAACTACACCGCCGCTGACATCAAGGCGCTCCGCGAGCAGACCGGCGCGGGCATGTTGGACGTCAAGAAGGCGCTCGACGAGGCGGAGGGAGACCGCGCCAAGGCCGTCGAGATCCTTCGCGTCAAGGGCCTCAAGGGCGTCACGAAGCGTGAGGGCCGCTCGGCCTCCAACGGTCTCGTCGCGGCCCAGGCCGACGACGGCGTCGGGACCCTGGTCGAGGTCAACTGCGAGACGGACTTCGTCGCCAAGGGTGAGAAGTTCATTGCCCTCGCCGACCAGGTCCTCAACCAGGCCGTGGCCTCGCAGGCCGCCGATGCGGACGCATTGCTTTCCAGCACGCTCGCGGACGGCAAGACGGTCCAGGACCTGCTCGACGAGGCCAACGCCACCATCGGGGAGAAGATCGAGGTCCGTCGGGTTGCCCGCCTCCAGGGCGACAAGGTCGTCTCCTACCTCCACAAGACGAGCCCCGACCTGCCCCCGCAGATCGGCGTCCTCATCGCGGTCGAGGGTGGCGACGAGGCCGTGGCCCGGGACGTCGCAATGCACATCGCCGCGTTCAGCCCCTCGGTGCTGACCCGCGAGGAGGTCCCGGCCGAGACTGTCGAGAACGAGCGTCGCGTCGCTGAGGCGACGGCCAAGGAGGAGGGCAAGCCGGAGGCCGCTCTGCCGAAGATCGTCGAAGGCCGCGTCAACGGCTACTTCAAGGAGAACGTCCTGCTCGAGCAACCGTTCGCCAAGGAGCCGAAGAAGACCGTCGCGAAGGTGCTCGAGGAGGGCGGCGCCAAGGCCACCGGCTTCGCGCGCTTCCGCGTCGGCCAGTGAGGTCGTAGACCGCACCAGGCACTCACCGTATGCCGCTCACCTGACCGAGGTGAGCGGCATACGGCTATCTGCCTCTGCCTTCCCACACCGGTCGTGAAGAGGCCCTGGCACCTACTACGGGTTGTCGTAGATCACAGTCCTGAGCCCTTGCCTCCATACCCCTACGGGTATCTGATGAAGGTATGGCCACCGCAACGAAGAAGTCACTGGTGGTGCTGGGCGCGGGCACGGCCGGAACGATGGTCGCGAACAAGCTCCGCCACCGCCTTGCCAAGACCGACTGGTCGATCACCGTCGTCGACAAGACCGACATCCACGACTACCAGCCCGGCTACCTGTTCATCCCGTTCGGGCTCAACGCCCCGGAGCAGATCCGCCGGACGAAGCACGCCTTCATCGGCGATGGCGCCGAGCTCGTCCTGGCCGAGGTCGACACGGTCGACCCCGAGAAGAGGACCGTCCGGCTGACGGACGGGCGGACGCTCACCTACGACTACCTCGTCATCGCCTCGGGCACGACACCGCGCCCGGACCAGACGCCCGGGATGCTGGGCGAGGAGTGGCACCGGTCGGTCGGCGAGTTCTACACCTACGACGGGGCGGTCGCGCTGCGCGACCAGCTGCGCGGATTCAAGGGGGGCCGCCTCGTCGTGCACATCACGGAGCTGCCGTTCAAGTGCCCCGTGGCGCCGCTCGAGTTCACCTTCCTCGCCGACGACTACCTCCAGGGGCGCGGCATCCGGGACAGGACCGAGCTCGTCTTCGTCACGCCGCTCGACGGGGCGTTCACCAAGCCCGTGGCCAGCCGGGAGCTCGGCCACCTCCTCCGAGAGCGGGGCGTCACCGTCGAGACCGACTTCATGGTCGAGAGCATCGACCAGGGGCGCAAGGTGCTCGTCTCCTACGACGAGCGCGAAGTCCCCTACGACCAGCTCGTGACCATCCCGCTCAACATGGGCGCCGACTTCGTGGCGCGCTCGGGGCTCGGCGACGACCTCAACTACGTCCCGGTCGACAAGCACACCATGCAGTCGACGGCGCACCCGGAGATCTTCGCGCTCGGTGATGCGGGCAACCTCCCGACGTCCAAGGCGGGCTCGGTCGCCCACTTCTCGGTCGAGGTCTTCGTCGAGAACTTCATGGAGCTGATCGAGGGCAAGCCGATGACCCACTCCTTCGATGGGCACGCCAACTGCTTCGTCGAGTCGGGTGGTGGCAAGGCCCTCCTCCTCGACTTCAACTACGACACCGAGCCGCTCACGGGCACGTTCCCGCTGCCCAAGGTCGGCCCGATGACGTTGCTCAAGGAGTCACGCGCGAACCACGTCGGCAAGCTGGCGTTCCGCCACATCTACTGGAACCTGCTCCTGCCCGGCCGACCCGTCGGACTCCCGTCAGCCATGTCCATGGCCGGCAAGATCCCCGCCGGCACCTAGAGACGAAAGGACACAGCGCCATGCCAACCACCACCATCGCCGGCCACCCGGTCGAGGTCAACGACGAGGGCTTCCTCACGAACCCTGACGACTGGGACGAGCAGCTCGGAGCCGAGTTCGCCCGCCTCATCGGCGTCGACCTGACGGACGAGCACTGGAAGCTCTTGCGGTTCCTCCGCGAGGACTACCGAGCCCAGGGCGAGACCCCGACGCTGCGACGGGTCAGCACCCAGACTGGGGTGCCGATCAAGCAGCTCTTCACGATGTTCCCCGGCAAGCCGGCCAAGAAGATGTCGTACATCGCGGGCGTGCCCAAGCCGAAAGGATGTGTGTGATGACCACGACCGACACGACACTCGGGACCGCACCTGGGACCGTGTCTGACCCTGCCCCCCTGGTCGTGCCCAACTTTGGCGACGAGGTCGCAGCGGATCGCAAGCTCGCCATCATCTGCAGCAAGGGCACCCTCGACATGGCCTACCCGGGCCTGATCCTGGGCAACGCCGCACTGGGCGAGGGCGTAGAGACCCACCTGTTCTTCACGTTCTGGGGTTTCGACATGATCACCAAGAAGACCCAGGGCAGCCTCAAGGCGACCTTGCTCGGCAACACCGCCATGCACCTGCCGCAGGGGCTCGGCGGCATCCCGGGGATGACCCACCTTGCGACGTCCCAGCTCAAGAAGGCCATCGCCGAGCTCGACATCCCCGAGGTGCCCGACTTCCTCGACCAGATCGTCGCCTCCGGCGGTCACCTCTGGGGGTGCCGACTGTCCGCCGACATGAACCACCTCACCGAGGCAGACCTGCGAGAGGACATCGAGGGCATCATCTCGGCGTCGGACTTCATCGAGATGACCGCGGGCGCCCAGCTGCTCTTCATCTAGTCCCGCCGGATCTTCACACGATCTCCAGACGACGCACGCGGCTCGCCCGCAGCCGCGCTCCTACGCTCGACGCATGAGCCGAATCCTCCTGGTCGAGGACGACCCGACGATCAACGAGACCGTCGCCGACCGCCTCCGTGCCGAGGGGTTCGACGTCGTCCAGGCCTACGACGGGCCGGGTGCCGTGGCCGCCCATGTCGAGCACCGCCCGGATCTCGTCGTACTCGACGTCATGCTTCCCGGCTTCGACGGCCTCGAGGTCTGTCGCCGGATCCAGGCGGAGCGACCCGTGCCCGTGCTGATGCTGACGGCCCGCGACGACGAGACCGATCTCCTCGTCGGCCTCGGCGTGGGAGCCGACGACTACGTGACCAAGCCGTTTCGCATGCGGGAGGTCGTGGCTCGGATCCGGGCGCTGCTCAGGCGGGTCGAGCGAGCCCGTCAGATGGCCGCGCAGGGAGAGCCGGCCATCGCCGTCAACGGCCTGCGCCTCGATCGGGCTGCTCGTCGCGTCACGGTCGACGGTGGGCAGGTTCACCTGACGCCCCTCGAGTTCGACCTGCTCGTCGCCCTCGCGGAGGAGCCCGGGACGGTGCGGTCCCGCGAGGACCTCATGCGCGAGGTGTGGGGCTGGGCGGAGGCATCCGGGACGCGGACCCTCGACAGTCACATCAAGTCCCTCCGCGCCAAGATCGGCGCCCACCGGGTGCGGACCGTGCACGGCGTGGGCTACGCCTTCGGAGACGGGTCGTGAACCCCGATCGCCCGCTGGACGGCCTGAGGTCCATCAAGGTCAAGCTCGCGGTCCTCGTCGGCCTGAGCATCGTCGCGGCGTCGATCGTCTCGGAGGTCGGCGACCGGGCCGGCGTCCCCGTCTGGCTGACGGTGCCGGTCACCATCGTCGGCGCTCTCGGCGTCGTCCAGTGGCTGGCGCGCGGCATGACGTCACCGTTGCGGGAGATGACCGCAGCAGCCGCGGCGATGGCGACGGGTGACTACTCACGCAGGGTCACGGCCACCTCGGCCGACGAAGTGGGCGAACTCGCGCGGACCTTCAACACCATGGCGGCCGACCTCGCGGCGTCGGACCAGCAACGTCGTCAGCTCATCGCCACGGTGTCCCACGAGCTGCGCACGCCCCTCACCGCCCAGCAGGCACTGCTCGAGAACCTCGTCGACGGCGTCGTGTCGCCCGACGACGCCGCCCTCCGCACGGCGTTCGCCCAGGCCGAGCGCCTCAGCGACCTCGTGTCCGACCTCCTCGACCTCAGCCGGATCGACGGCGGCATCAAGCCGCTGTCGCTCGCGCCCGTCGACGTGCGGCGGCTCGTCGCGCAGGGAGTCGCGGAAGCCGCTGCCGGTGGCGCCGACCAGCGGCGGATCAAGTTCGTCACCGTGGTCGGTGCGGATGGTCGTCGCAGCGGCGAGACCGGTGGGAGTGGTGAGAACGGCGGCGGGGACGGCCTCCTCGTCGAGGGGAACGCCGACCGCCTCGCCCAGGTGCTTGCCAACCTCCTGGACAACGCCGTCCGACACAGCCCGGTCGGTGGCTCCGTCCTCGTCAGGGCCGGCGTCCTCGACGCCGAGCGATGGATGATCGAGGTCGCCGACGAGGGGCCCGGGATTCCGGCGGACCGGGCCGCCCGGGTGTTCGACCGCTTCGGGTCGTGGGGCGACTCGGGCGGCGGCACCGGCCTCGGGCTCGCGATCGCGAGCTGGGTCTGCGAGCTGCACGGCGGCTCCATCGCGGTCCTGCCGTCGGAGGCCGGCGCCACCGGCGCCCGGATCCGCGCCGTCCTCCCACGACAACCCGCCGGAGGCGCGGCCCACGCGCCCACCGTCGACTCGAGTGCCGACCACGTGCCCGCTGCACCCATCCCGAAGGAGCGCCCGATGACCAACCCTCCCAGTGCCGCCCACCCCGGCTCCGTCGCAGCCCGCCGGTGTCCCTGCCCCGCCGTTCGTCGACTCGGTCTTCGGTGACCTCTGGCCAGAGCGAGGACTCGCCCCGCAGCCGCGCCTCGTCCTGGGCTCGGTCGGGATCGGTCTGCTCGCTGCCCTCGTGGTCCCGGACCGGAACGTCGGCATCGCGACCTTCGCCATCCTGCTGCTCTCAGCCGCCCTCGTCTTCACGGCTTCCGTCCACCGGCGCGAGCGCGTCATGCAGGTCCCAGCCCTGCTCGCCCTCGCCCTCACGAGCCTCGTCGTCCTCCGAGCCGCAGAGTGGCTGGCCGTCATGGCGGTCGGCGTCGCCGGTCTCCTCGCCATGACCGCCCTGACCAACGCGCGCGGCCTGCCGGCCATGGTCGGGGGCTGGGCCTCGTGGTCCTCGCCGGGGTGCGCGGGCTGCCCCTGCTCGGACGCACCCTCAATGCCGTGTCCAAGGTGTCGATCCTGTGGCCGGTCGTGCGCACCGTGGCGATCTCCATCGTGGCGCTCGTCCTGTTCGGGGGCCTGTTCGCCTCAGGTGACGCGATCTTCGGATCGTGGGCCCAGGCGCTCCTGCCCGAGTTCGCGGTCGACAGCATCGTCGTCCGGTTCTTCGTCGGTTCGTCGTCGCGGGACGGTCCTGCGCGGCCTCGTACGTCGCCATCAACCCACCTCGCGTCGACCGGCTGGCACTGCCCGAGGGGCGTCGCGTGGCCCGGGCCTGGGAGTGGCTCGTGCCGGTCGGGCTCGTCATTGTCACTCTTCGTCGATGTTCGTCGTGGCCCAGGCGACGGCGACGTGGGGCGGTCACGACTACGTCCAGCAGACCACGGGCCTCTCCTATGCCGACTACGTCCACCAGGGCTTCGGCCAGCTGACCGCCGCCACCTTCCTCACCCTGCTCACCGTCGCCCTCGCCGTTCGCAAGGCCCCGCGCGAGACGGCGCAGGAGAGGCTCCTCCTCCGGATCGCCCTAGGACCTCTGTGCGCTGGCGCTCGTGGTCGTCGCCTCGGCCCTCTACCGGATGCACGTGTACCAGCAGGCCTACGGCTTCACCGTGCTGCGTGTCCTCGTCGATGCCTTCGAGCTGTGGATGGGGCTGCTCCTCGTCCTCGTCCTGGTCGCAGGCGTCCGGATGTCCGCGCGCTGGCTGCCCCGCGCCGCGCTCCTGTCGGGCGCGCTCTTCGTCCTCGTCATCGGCCTGGCCAACCCCGAGGCCTGGGTCGCGCAGCAGCAACATCGACCGCTACCACGCGACCGGCAAGCTCGACGTCGCCTACCTGGCCACGCTCGGCGCGGACGCTGCCGCCGACCATCGCGCCGGCCTGCCCCAGGACCTCTCGGCCTGCATCGTCAGCTCTCAGGGCCAGCCGCCGCAGGATGATGCCCTCGGCTGGAACCTCGGGCGCGCCCGCGCCAGCGACCTCGGATCGCGATCCCCTGCCGGGCTTCGACCAGGCGACGTGCTCGACTGCGCTGCATCAAGGAATCGGGGACTGAGGAGCGATCACGGTTGGGGCAGGATGGCCGGGTGCGTCGCCGACATCGTCGACCTCTTCGAGCTCGACCCTGCCCTGACCCACCTCAACCACGGCGCCTTTGGCGCGGTCCCGCGCGTCGTCCGCGAGGCGCAGGACCGCGCCCGCGCCCGGATCGAGGCGGCCCCGATGAGAGCGTTCCGGGACGAGTTGCCCCACCAGCTCGCGGTCGCCCGGGAAACGGCGGCAGGTTTCCTCGGCGTCGCCCCTGACTCCG
The DNA here is from genome assembly GCA_963826445.1 of uncultured Actinomycetota bacterium. Lineage (GTDB taxonomy): Bacteria > Actinomycetota > Actinomycetes > Actinomycetales > Dermatophilaceae > Intrasporangium. The sequence goes on along the minus strand of CAWGXD010000022.1, from coordinate 44,754 downwards.
CCGCGCTGGTGCGCAACGTGTCCGAGGGCGTCGCCGTCGTGCTCCAGGCGCTCCGATCGGACGGGGCGACGACGTCGTCGTGAGCAACCATGGCTATCGCACCGTGACATGGGCGGTGCAGGCCAACGGCGGCACGGTCCGGGAGGCCGCCTTCGACGTGGCCGCGACCCCGACCGACATCGTGCGCGGCGTTCACCGACGGCCCTGACTCCCGACACGCGTCTGGTCGTCATCGACCAGATCACGTCGCCGACGGCGCTGCTCCTGCCCGTGGCCGAGGTGGCCGCGGCCGTGGCTCCGGTTCCGTCCTCGTCGACGCCGCCCACGTGCCCGGCGCCCTCCCCGACGTCGCCATCGAGGCGCTCGGGGTCGCCTACTGGGTGGGAAACCTCCACAAGTGGGCGTTCGCACCGCGGTCCGCGGCCGTCCTGTGGGCGGCCCCGGAACGCCGCGACGGCCTCCGGCCCCTCGTGACCTCGTGGAGCCACGGTGCGCCCTACCCCGCTTCCTTCGATCTCCAGGGCACCGTCGACCACTCGGCGTGGCTCGCGATCCCCGATGCCATCGACTTCTGGCAGCACCTCGGCGGGTGGGACCAGGTCGAGCGCAACGCCGCGCTGCTGCGCCGCGGAGCCGACCACGTGGCCAAGGCGCTGGGGGCTGGGAGTGAGCTCAGCGGCATACCCCCTGCTCCCTGCATGACGCTCGTGCCGCTTCCTGGCGGGGTGGCGGAGACGGCGGAGGCGGCCGAGGGTTTGTGGCAACAGGTGTATGCCGCTGGGTTCGTCGTCCCGCCTCTCTCCTTCGGGGGCCGCGGGTTCGTGCGCCTCGCGGCGCACGCGTACAACGACGAGGACGACTACGCGCGTCTCGCCGAGACCCTGTCACGGCTGGTGGGCGGCGGCTGAGCCCGATGCGACCGCGGCGGCGCGGATGTGGCAGGATCGGGCCGACCGCCGGAACGCTGCCAACAGGAGGCCCTCGTCATGACCGACGCCCAGACACCCGCTTCCACCGGGTCCTCCTGAAGCTCTCCGGTGAGGTCTTCGGCGGTGGCAGGGTCGGCCTCGACCCGGCCGTCGTCGCCGGCATCGCCAAGCAGATCGCCGAGGCTGTCAAGGGCGGCGTCGAGGTCGCCGTGGTCGTCGGTGGGGGCAACTTCTTCCGTGGCGCCGAGCTCCAGCAGCGCGGCATGGACCGCACCCGCGCCGACTACATGGGCATGCTCGGCACCGTGATGAACTGCCTGGCCCTGCAGGACTACCTCGAGAAGCAAGGCGTCGAGACGCGGGTCCAGTCCGCAATCGCGATGCAGCAGGTCGCCGAGCCCTACATCCCGCGCCGGGCGATCCGCCATCTCGAGAAGGACCGCGTCGTCATCTTCGGCGCCGGCGCCGGCATGCCGTTCTTCTCGACCGACACGGTCAGCGTGCAGCGGGCCCTGGAGACCAAGTGCGACGCCCTGCTCATCGCCAAGAACGGCGTCGACGGCGTCTACGACTGCCGACCCGAGGACCACCCCGACGGCGAGAAGTACGACACGTTGACCTTCGACGAAGCGCTCGCAGCGGGCTGCGGGTCGTCGACGCGGCGGCCTTCGCGCCTCTGCATGGAGAACAAGCTGCCGATGGTCGTCTTCGGCATGGAGGGCGAGGGCAACATCACGCGGGCCCTGCTGGGTGAGAAGATCGGCACGCTGGTCACGAGCGCCTGAGCCGCTACCGCGCGCACCTGCTACCGGCAGACCCACACCCGCACGACGGACGAGGAAGTGAGAGCCATGATCGACGAGACGATGTTCGAGGCCGAGGAGAAGATGGACAAGGCCGTCGAGGTCCTCAAGGAGGACTTCGCGGGCATCCGGACCGGTCGCGCCAACCCGGGCCTGTTCAACAAGCTCCTCGTCGACTACTACGGCGCGCCGACGCCGCTGCAGCAGCTCGCATCGTTCCAGAACCCCGAGCCGCGCACGATCCTCGTCATCCCGTTCGACAAGTCGGCCATGCACGAGATCGAGAAGGCCATCCGGGACTCCGACCTCGGCGTCAACCCGAGCAGTGACGGCCACCTGATCCGGTGCATCATGCCCGAGCTGACCGAGGAGCGCCGCAAGGAGTACATCAAGCTGGCCCACGCACAAGGCCGAGGAGGCCCGCGTCTCGGTGCGCAACATCCGCCGCAAGGCCAAGACCGACATCGACCGGCTCGTCAAGGACGGCGAGGTCGGCGAGGACGAGGGCACCCGCGCGGAGAAGGAGCTCGACGGCGCTCACCAAGAAGCACACCGACCTCATCGACGCCCTCGTCAAGCCAAGGAGTCCGAGCTGATCGAGGTCTGACCTCGACCCAGAGCTGACCCTGTCGACCATGACCGGCGCCGACCCACCGCCGCCGAGCCCGACCCGCCAGTACGCGCCGGCAACCAGAGCCACGGCGTCGCCGGCGCCGGGCGAGACCTCAAGGCCGCGATCGGCGTCGGGCGTCGGCCTCGGCACCCTCATCATCGCGACGCTGCTCGTCAAGAAGGAGTCCTTCCTCGTCGCTCATCGCGATCGCCGTCGCCATCGGCATGCTGGGAGCTGCGCGCGGCGCTGCGCAACGCGCGCGTCCGCCCGCCGCTCGTGCCCGCCGTCGTCGGCATGGTCGGCATGATGTGGGCCGCCTACGTCCACGGGCCGGCCGGGCTGGTCACCGTGCTGGTGCCTCACGTGCGCGGCCATCGTGCTGTGGAGAGGCAGCCGGCCGCCTCGACGGCGCCGGCCGCGACGTCCTCGGCGGGGTCTTCATCTCGACCTACCCGCCGCTCCTCGTCGGCTTCGCCGTGCTGCTGCTCGCCGCCCCAGACGGGGTGGGCCGGATGTTCGTCTTCCTCATCATCACCGTCTGCAGTGACATCGGTGGCTATGCGGCGGGAGTCTGCTTCGGCAGGCACCCGATGGCGCCGACGATCAGCCCGAAGAAGTCGTGGGAGGGCTTCGGCGGATCCGTGTCCTCTGCATCATCGCCGGCTCGCTGACCGTCCACTTCTTCCTCGACGCACTCGTGGTGGATCGGGATCCCGCTCGGCGTCGGCGTGGCCATCGCCGCGACGATCGGCGACCTCATGGAGTCCCTCATCAAGCGCGACCTCGGCATCAAGGACATGTCCAACATCCTGCCCGGCCACGGCGGGATCATGGACCGCCTCGACTCGCTCGTCGTCGTGGCCCCGATCGTGTGGGCCGTGCTGACCCTGCTCGCCGACAAGCCGGCCTGACCGGCCACTCACCAGGCCGTAGCGCTGGGCGCCTCGGCTCGCCTGATCGCAGTTGGCGGGAGCCGGGCGCGGACTGCACCTGACGGGGACGACTGGGTGCGCAGTGACCGATGACCCCGGCGACTCCGCCACAGCAGGTGCGAGACCCGTGTCGCTGCCCGAGCCGACGACCGCCCGTCCCGTGCCCGGCCAGCTGACCTTCCGCGCGCCGCGCCGCGGCAAGCCGCCGCGCCACCTCGCCGACTTCTCGCCACAGCGAGCGCAAGAAGGCGGTTGAGGCCCTCGGGCACCAGGGGTTCCGCGCCAAGCAGCTGTCGACGCACTACTTCGAGCGGCTCGTCGACGACCCCGAGGCAGATGACCGACCTGCCCAAGGCGGTCCGCGCCGAGCTCGTCGGCGACCTGCTGCCGACGCTGCTCACGCCGATCGTGCAGCGCATCGCCGACGACGGTCAGACGATGAAGTACGCGTGGCGGCTGCACGACGGCGCCATCGTCGAGTCGGTGCTCATGCGCTACCCGAACCGGGTCACCATCTGCATCTCCAGCCAGGCCGGGTGCGGGATGAACTGCCCGTTCTGCGCCACCGGCCAGGCCGGGCTGACCCGCAACCTGTCGACCGCCGAGATCGTCGAGCAGGTCGTGTGGGCGGCCCGGGCGCTGCGCCGGGGCGAGCTCGCCGGCGGCGGCGACGACGGACCGGGAGCCACCCGCTGCGGGTCAGCAACGTCGTCTTCATGGGCATGGGCGAGGCGCTCGCCAACTACAAGGCCGCGATCGGCGCGATCCGCCGCCTGACCGACCCGGCGCCCGACGGACTCGGCATGTCAGCCGCGCGGGATCACCATGTCGACCGTCGGGCTCGTGCCCGGCATCGACAAGCTCACGGCCGAGGGCATCCCGGTGACGCTGGCGCTCTCGCTGCACGCGCCCGACGACGAGCTGCGCGACGAGCTCGTCCCGATCAACACCCGGTGGAAGGTCGACGAGGCCATCGACGCAGCGCACCGCTACTACGAGACGACCGGCCGGCGCGTGTCCATCGAGTACGCCCTGATCCGGGACATCAACGACCAGGGCTGGCGGGCGGACCTCTTGGCGAGAAGCTCAACCGACGCGGACGAGGCTGGGTGCACGTCAACCCCATCCCGCTCAACCCCACGCCGGGGTCGAAGTGGACTGCGTCGCGGCGCGGGGTCGAGCAGAACTTCGTCGAGCGGCTGCGCGCCCACGGGATGCCGACGACGATCCGGGACACCCGAGGCCAGGACATCGACGGCGCGTGCGGCCAGCTGGCGGCTTCGACCGCCTGAGGGGCGCTCAGGCGGAGTCGGCCTCGACGCGGAAGGCGCGGCGATAGGCGAGCGGGGAGAGCCCGACCGAGGCCGCGAGGTGCTGGCGCAGCGACGCGCCGGTCCCGAAGCCCGACTCCGCGGCGATCCGGTCCACCGACAGGTCGGTCGACTCGAGCAGATGGCGGGCGCGGTCCACACGCGCGCGGATCAGCCAGGACCCGGCGGACTCGCCGGTCTCCTCCCGGAACCGCCGGGTGAAGGTCCGCACCGACATGCCCGCGTGTCGCGCGAGATCGGCGAGACCGATCGGCTCGCCGAGGTGCTGGAGGGCCCAGGTGCGAGCCGGGCCCGTCCCAGCGTCCGTCTCCTTGGGGATGGGGCGGTCGATGAACTGCGCCTGACCGCCCGCTCGCCAGGGCGCGACCACGGCGCCACGGGCCACTCGGTTGGCGGCCTCCGCGCCCAGGTCGGACCGGACGAGGTGCAGGAGCAGGTCGATGCCCGCCGCGTTGCCCGCCGACGTGAGCACGTCGCCGTGGTCGACGTAGAGCACGTCGGGGTTGAGCGGCACGTCGGGGAAGTGCCGGATGAAGGCGTCGACGTGGCACCAGTGGGTCGTTGCGACGCGGCCCCGAAGCAGGCCGAGCCCGGCGAGGACGAAGGCCCCGGTGCAGATCGAGACCCAGCGGGCGTCCGGTCGAGCGGTCGCGGCGAGCCGGCGGAGGGCCTCGGGTAGCACGCCCGTCTCGACGATCGGGCCGTTGATGCCGGGGACGATGATCGTGTCGGCCTCTGCAAGCAGGCCGTTCGGGTCCGTGGGCTGCGCCGCATAGCCGGCCGAGGTCATCACCGGCCCGTCGTCCAGGGTGACCATCCGCACGTCATAGGGTGGCTGCGCCCCCGCCGTGGTCCCGGCCACCCCGGATCGAGCGACGACGCGGCGAGGAATCGGTGCGCGAGCCCGAGCTCGAACGCGATGACGGTGTCGAGGGCGAGCACGACGACGAGGTGCGGGGCCGTCCCGGATCGCGGGACGCGAACGCTCATGGCCAGATTCTTGCACATGATGTCCTGCGGGCCACTCGATTCTCGGGCCTGCCGTCGCGGAAAGTGTGACCGTGAGCATCACCGACCAGACGCCGGAGCAACTCCGGCCAGACGAGCCGAGCCGTCGACCGGCGCGATCGGCCGCCCGCGTGCACCCTGCATGGTGGGTGGCCGTAGCGACCTTCCTGACGATCATCGGCGCTGCCGGCTTCCGGTCGACACCGGGCGTGATGATGAACCCGCTTCACGACGAGTTCGGCTGGCCGATGGGCGTCATCGGCGGCGCCGTCTCGGTCAACCTCGTGCTCTATGGGCTGGTGGCTCCCTTCTCGGCCGCCCTGATGGAGCGACTGGGCGTCCAGCGTGTCGTCGCCGGCGCCCTGGTCCTCGTCAGCGTCGGCTCGTTGCTGCCATCTGGATGACGGCCTCCTGGCAGCTCGTCCTGTGGTGGGGACTGCTCGTCGGCCTCGGGACCGGTGCCATGGCGATGTCCCTCGTCGCAACGGTGACCGGGCGGTGGTTCGTCAAGCGCCGGGGACTCGTGACGGGCATGCTCACGGCTGCCGGGGCGACCGGCCAGCTGGTCTTCCTCCCCGTCCTCGCCTGGCTGGCGGAGCACCACGGGCTGGCGCCTGCTGCGCTCACGACTGGCGTCATGGCCCTCGTCGTCGTGCCGCTCGTGCTGTGGCGGCTGCATGACCACCCCAGCGACCTCGGCCTGACCGCCTACGGCGCCGCGGCCGACGCGCCCACGGCTCGCCCGGCTCGTCCGGACGGCGTGCTCCGTCTCGCCCTCGGTGCTCTGCGCGACGCCTCTCGGACCACGGTCTTCTGGCTGCTGGCGGGCGGCTTCGCCATCTGCGGCATGTCGACGAACGGGCTCGTGGGGACGCACTTCATCCCAGCTGCGCACGACCACGGCATGTCGGCGACAACGGCTGCCGGCCTGCTGGCCCTGGTCGGCATCTTCGACATCGCGGGCACGGTGTTCTCCGGCTGGCTCACCGACCGCATCGACCCCCGGTCCTGCTCGGGGTCTACTACACCTCCGCGGCGCCTCGCTCCTGCTGCTGCCCTCGCTCTTCAGCGACGACCTGCACGTCAACATGCTCGCCTTCATCATCTTCTACGGGCTCGACTGGGTCGCCACGGTGCCGCCGACCATCGCCCTGTGCCGCGCCGCCTTCGGTGACCGGGCCCCGATCGTCTTCGGCTGGGTCTTTGCGTCGCACCAGCTCGGCGCCGCGGTCGCAGCCGTGGGCGCGGGCCTCGTCCGCGACCACCTCGGTGCCTACACCGCGGCCTGGTACGTCGCCGGCGTGCTCTGTTTCGCCGCCGCCGCCATGTCGATGTCCATCGCGAGACGGCGCGTCCGGGCGGACACCCCGCTCGCCGACGCGATCTGACCACTCGGCTCGTGTGACGAACCCGGCACTTCCCCCGTCCAACCCGACGGGGCAGGGTGGGAACATGAGCGACGGAGCGAGCCCAGCGGCATACCCCTCGACCTACCGCACCACGTACGAGGCAAGCCTCAACGACCCCGACGCGTTCTGGGCGCGAGGCCGCCGGACTCATCGACTGGGTCACGCCGCCGACCCGCGTCCTCGACGCTCGACAACCCGCCGTTCTACCGCTGGTTCCCCGACGGCGAGCTCAACACCTGCTTCAACGCGCTCGACCGGCACGTCGCCGACGGGCGCGGCGACCAGGCCGCCCTGATCTACGACAGCCCGGTCACCGGCACCGTGCAGACGTATCACCTACGCCGAGCTGCTCGACCAGGTCGCCACCGTTCGCCGGGGCGCTCGCCGCGCTCGGCGTCGAGAAGGGCGACCGGGTCGTCATCTACATGCCGATGGTGCCCGAGGCCGTCGTCGCGATGCTCGCCTGCGCGCGGCTCGGCGCCATCCACTCGGTCGTCTTCGGCGGGTTCGCGCCGCAGGAGCTCGCCGCCCGCATCGACGACGCCGAGCCGGGTCGTCGTCGCCGCGTCCTGCGGCATCGAGCCGAGCCGGGTCGTCGAGTACAAGCCGATGCTGGACGCCGCGCTCGACCGCAGCAGCCACAAGCCCGAGTCGCGTGCGTCGTGCTCCAGCGCCCGCAGGCCCGCGCCGCGGCTCGGCGAGCGCGACACCGACTGGGAGGAGCTCGACTGGACGAGCTGGTCGCCGACGCCGAGCCGGCCGACTGCGTCGACGGTCGCGGCGACCGACCCGCTCTACATCCTCTACACCTCCGGCACGACCGGCCGGCCCAAGGGCATCGTCCGCGACAACGGCGGCCACGCGGTCGCGCTGCGCTGGTCGATGGCGAACATCTACGACATCGGCCCGGGCGACGTGTGGTTCACCGCGTCCGACGTCGGCTGGGTCGTCGGCCACTCCTACATCGTCTACGCGCCGCTGCTCGTCGGCGCGACCACCGTTCTCTACGAGGGCAAGCCGGTCGGCACCCCCGACGCGAGCGCCTTCTGGCGGGTCATCGGCGAGCACGGCGTCAAGGCGCTGTTCACCGCGCCGACGGCGCTACCGCGCGATCAAGCAGCGAGGACCCGACCGGCGCCCTGATGGCCGGCCACGACCTGTCCAGCCTGAAGTACGCTCTTCCTGGCCGGCGAGCGGCTCGACCCCGACACCTACGAGTGGGCCACCGACCTGCTCGGCGTGCCGGTCGTCGACAACTGGTGGCAGACCGAGACCGGCTGGCCGATCGCCGCGAACCTGCGCGGGCTCGAGCCGATGCCGATCAAGGCCGGGCTCGCCCATCGTGCGCGGTGCCGGGCTACGACGTGCAGGTGCTCGACGACGCGGCGCAGCCGGTGCCCGCCGGGCATCGAGGGCGCGATCTGCGATCCGGCTGCCGCTGCCGCCCGGCACGCTGCCGACGCTGTGGCAGGACGACGAGCGCTACGTCGTCGTCGTACCTGTCGGCCTATCCGACGGCTACTACCTCACCGGCGACGGCGGCTACATCGACGAGGACGGCTACGTCTTCGTCATGGGCCGCACCGACGACGTCCTCAACGTCGCCGGCCACCGCCTCTCGACCGGGTCGATCGAGGCGGCGCTCGCCGGGCACCCGGCCGTCGCCGAGTGCGCGGTCATCGGCGTCGCCGACGAGCTTCAAGGGCCAGGTGCCGCGCGGCGCTCGTCGTGCTCAAGGCCGGCGTCGACGGCGACGGCCGACGGCGAGCGGATCCGCAAGGAGCTCGTGCAGCGGGTGCGCGACGAGGTCGGTGCGGTCGCGGCCTGCGCCAGGTCGACATCGTCGCGGCCCTGCCCAAGACCCGCTCGGGCAAGATCCTGCGCAAGACGATGCGCGAGATCGCCGACGGCGGCGCCCCGCCGTGCCCGGCACCATCGAGGACGCGAGCGTGCTCGAGCGACTCGGCCCGGTGCTTCGAGGGGAGCTGACTCAGCCCTGTGGCGCTGCCCCGGGCGGCTGCGACGGGGGGACGTAGACGCAGGTCGGGTCTGACGCGAGCAGGTCGCCGGTCACGGCGTAGGCGTGGGACCGGCTGCCTCCACACACGTCCCGGAACTCGCACACCCCGCACTTTCCTTGGAACTGCGCGGGGTCGCGCAACGAGCGCAGTAGCGGGCTCGTGCGGTAGAGGTCGCGGAATCCCACCTCCTTGACGTTGCCGCACTGGTGGGGGAGGAAGCCACTGGGGTAAACCTCGCCCAGGTGGTCGATGAACGCGAAGCCCCTGCCGGAGTTGACCTCGATCGGTCGCCGTGGGCGCCGTCTGGCCGTATGCCGCTGGGCTCGCAGCTCGGCCACCGCGGCGGTCAGCTGCTGGTGGAGTTCTCCGACGGCGGGTGCCTCGCTTGGGGTGCCCTGGACGCTGGCTCGCGCGCGCTGGATGGCGACCCGGCGGTAGTGGGGCGCCTCGGTGGTCTTGATGGCCACGAGGTCCGAAACGTCGTGCAGCCAGTTGAGGACATCCTCGACCTGCTCGGGCTCGAGGGGTTGGAGCAGCTCCCCGCGCCCAGTCGGGACGAGGAAGAAGACGCTCCAGAGTGAGGCGCCCAGATCGATGACCATGCGGAGCAGCTCGGGAAGCTCGTGCACGTTGGCCCGGGTGACGGTCGAGTTGATCTGCAGCCGGAAGCCGACGGCGCGGACCTCCGTGGCAGCCTGCAGGGTCGCGTCGAACACTCCCGGGACGCCCCGGAAGGCGTCGTGGGTGTCCGCCCTGGCACCATCGAGGGACAGGGAGAGCGCGCCGGCCCCGGCATCGTGCAGCTCCGTGAGGACCTCTCTGGTCAGCCGCGGCGTAACCGACGGGGACAGCGCCAGGTGCAGGCCGAGGGAGGTGCCGTAGCGCACCAGCTCGGCCAGGTCGGGCCGCTCGAACGGGTCGCCGCCGGTGAGGACGACGATGGGGTAGGGCTTGCCGAAGGCGGCGATGTCCTCCAGGAGTGCCCTGCCCTGTGCCGTCGTGAGCTCGTGCGGGTTGCGACGGTGCTGCGCGTCGGCCCGGCAGTGAAGACAGACCAGCGCGCAGGCCCGAGTCACCTCCCAGATGACGATCATCGGGCGTTCCTCGGGCGTGTGGCGGAGGCGACGTACGGCGGAGCGTTCGGTGACCGCGGTCATGCTCGGACCGCCGCGTCGGTTGCCGGGGCGGTTGCCGTGGCGGGTACGACTGGCAACGCAAGGGCGGCGGCGGCAGCCTCGCCGGACGTGATGCAGGAGGCGAGGCCGAGTCCCTCGTAGGCAGATCCGGCCACGACGACACCGGGCATCGCGCGTGCGAGTTCCTCGCGGAGGGTGGCGAGTCGTGCCTGATGGCCGACCCGGAGCTGGGGAAGTCCATCGGACCAGCGCTGGACGTGAAGCACCTCGGCCGGCGCGTCGAGGCCGGTCACGGTGTGGAACTCGGCAACCAGTTGCGTCACGAGCTCGTCATCGGTCAGCTCGTCGAGCCGGTCGTCACCGCTCCGCCCTGCCGACAACCGGACCAGGCACGAGTCGTCCTCGGCGAACTGGGGCCACTTGCGCGACAGGTGGGTGGCCGCCTTGAGAAGCATTCCCGACGTCGAGGGCAGCAGCACCCCGGTGCCCCCGAAGGCCCGGAGTGGCTTCGTCGCGGACCGGTCGAAGCCGAGCACGACGGTCGCGACCTTGGCGACGTCGGCGTCCTCGAGGATCCCTGCCGCGCGCGGGCTGTGGGGCGCGATGAGCGTCGACGCGGCGCCTGCGGGGAGGGCCAGGACGACGGCGTCGACACCGAGCTGTTCATCGGTTCCGCTGGCGTTGCTGACCTCGACGGTGTAGCCGGACGGGGTCACCGTCAGGCCTCGGACCCGCGAGCCGAGGCGCACGCTGACCGGGAGGTCGGTCAGGAGGGCGTCGGTGAGGGTGCGCAACCCTTCCGGCCACGTGGCGAACATGGGCAGCGCCGGCGGGGACCCCGGGTGAGCGGACGGCCGGGGGCGCCGGCGTACGAGAGACCTGCGATGGATGGCGGCGTCCACCAATCCGGGCGCACAGGCGCGCAGGCTGAGTCGGTGCACGTCACCGGCGTGGAGGCTGCCCAGGAGTGGGTCGATGAAGCGCTGCGTCACCTCGGACCCGAACCGACCGGAGACGAACTCGCCGACCGAGACATCCTCGTCCGGGGCCAGCGCTGGGCGGACGCGCGCGACGAAGGGCTCGAGGCCGGCTCGGCCCAGGCCTCGCACGGACATGACCCCGCTCGTCATCACCGGGCGCAACCGGGTCGGGCCGGAAGGTGTGACGCCGGCCGGGAGGGCGCGCAAGCCATGGCCGGTCCAGAGCCAGCTCTGGCCCGGACGGCTGCCGACGACCGTGTCGACAAGACCGAGCTCCTCGACCAGGCGGCGGGCCGAGGGCGCGCCGAGGTGCAGGGCCTCCGCGCCGACATCGACCCACCGGGATCCCAGGCGGACGGTGTGGACCTGGCCGCCCAGCCGCTCCGCCTGCTCGACCACAGTGACGTCGTGACCAGCCTCGGCGAGGCGGCGCGCGGCAACCAAACCGGTGATGCCACCTCCCGCCACGACGATGCGATGGGGACGGTGCGGTTCGGTCATGTCATCACCCTGGGTCGACAGCAGATACTACGGATCGTAGTACTTTGGCGGGCGCCGCCCATTCGGTGGGGTCGTCACGGGACCGGGAGCGGCAGGAGGTCGAGCGCCTCCTCGAGGCGGTCGACGAGGTGCAGGAATGTTGCCATCCGGCGCCCGGCAGCCAGCTGTCTCAAGGCGGGCCAGACCGGCACCGTCTCCGTCCAGTGCCTGCGGCCGACGAGGATGAGCGGGGCGAGCGGGCTGTCGTCGGCCGCGTAGTAGAGGGGCGTCACCGCCTGGAAGATCTCCTGCACCGTCCCTGCCGCACCGGTCAGGACGACCACCCCGCCGTTGCTCCGCGCGAGGATGCCGTCCTCCCGGATGGCGTTGGAGAAGTACTTCGCCACGACGTCGCAGAAGACGTTGGGTGGCTCGTGCCCGTAGAACCAGGTCGGGATCCCCAGGGACGTGGCGGACGGCCCCAAGGTCTCTGGGGGCGGGAGCTGCTCGTCGCCGAGGATCCGCCGACGCACCTCCATCGCCACCCGTGCCCAAGGGGTGATGTCGGGTCGGAAGGACGGGACGCTGGCCAGGCGTGCCAAGGCGTCCGCCAGGGCATCGTTGTCCGGGACGAACGCCCCGAGGTTGGCCGCCTCCATGGCCCCGGGCCCGCCGCCCGTGACGACGACGTGACCGGCCGCGGCGAGGCGCCGCCCCAGCTCGGCCGCGTCGACGTACTCCGAGGTGCCACGCAGGATCGCATGGCCGCCCATCACGCCCACGGCGGAGCGCCCCTGGACGAACTCGTCCAGCCCGTCCGTGACGGAGTCGTCGTGGATGGCCCGGATCAGCGTCGTGTAGGCGTCGGTCCGCAGGCGCCCGTCGATCGACCACGCGTAGGCGCGCGCGTCCGGGGTTGTCTGGTAACCGTGTTCGAGGCCCGCGTAGAGGTCTTCCGGGTAGTAGAGGCCGCGCCACGGGTCGATCGGAGCACCGCCCACCTGGGGGAAGACGATGGCGCCGGCCCGGTGGAGGATCTCGTTGACGTCGGGTGGCACGACTCCGCCGAGAACCACGAGCCCAGTGAGGTCACCGTGCGCGGCATGCCCGGCGAGGGGGACGGCATAGTCGCTGAGGTCGAGGTTCTGGAGGCGCAGGCCGCGCAGGCTGCCGCCATCCGCGAGGTGGTCGTCCAAGGCGTCGAGGGACTCGATCTCCATGTCGCCATCGTGCCGGAAGGCGAACCCCCGAACTGGTGCGCACGGCCACCAACCGTGGCACGCTGCCGTCATGAAGAGCACGATGCAGGCGACGCCCCTGCTCATCTCGTCCTTGCTGCGCCACGGGACGACGATCCACGGCGACAGTGAGGTCGTCACGTGGACCGCCGAGGGACCTCGCCGGATGTCGTACCGGGAGGTCGGCCAGCAGGCAGCCCAGCTCGCCCATGCGCTTCGCGGCCTTGGCATCACCGGGGACCAGCGGGTGGGCACGTTCATGTGGAACAACGCGGAGCACCTCACCGCCTACCTCGCGGTGCCGTCCATGGGCGCCGTGCTCCACGCCCTCAACATCCGGCTGTACCCTGAGCAACTCGTCTACGTCGCTCGTCATGGCGGCAGCGAGGTCGTCATCGTGGACAACACGTTGGCCGCTCCGTTCGCCAAGCTGGTCGAGCACCTCCCGGCCGTGCGGCACGTCATCGTCAACGGTCCCGTGGACGACGCCACCCGTGGCGCGCTGGGGTCGCCTCCGCACGTCGAGGCGGTCCATGACTACGCGACCCTCCTCGCAGACCAGCCGACCACCTTCGACTGGCCGGAGGACCTCGAGGAGACCGATGCGTCATCGATGTGCTACACCTCCGGTACCACCGGCAACCCCAAGGGTGTCGCGTACTCACATCGCGGCAATGTGCTGCACAGCATGGGCGTCGCCGGGACCCTCGGCATCTCGTCGAACGACCGGCTCCTCATCGTCGTGCCGCTCTTCCACGCCAACGCCTGGGGCTTCCCCTACTGTTCGATGATCACCGGAGCCACGCTCGTCATGCCGGACCGGTTCCTCCAGGCCGAGCCGTTGGCCGCGATGATCGAGGCCGAACGCGTCACGGGCGGCGCCGGCGTACCGACGATCTGGAACGACCTGCTCCACCACCTCGACGAGCACGGTGCCGACGTATCGAGCTGTCGGATGCTCATGGTCGGTGGGTCCGCGGCACCACCGGCCCTGATCCGGGCGTTCGCCGACCGGTACGGCATCGACATCGTGCACGGCTGGGGCATGACCGAGATGTCCCCCGTCGGCTCACTCGCCCTCCCGCCACAAGGCGTCGAGCCGGGCACCGAGGAGTACTGGCGCTACAAATCGAGCCAGGGTCGACTGCTCTATGGCGTCGAAGGCCGCTTGGTCGGCCCCGACGGCAGCGTCGTCCCGTCGGACGGCGAGTCGGTCGGTGAGCTCGAGGTTCGTGGGCCCTGGATCACCGACTGCTACTACGCCAGCGGCAGCGAGACGGCGACCGACCTGGCCGAGGCCGCCGCGAAGTTCGACGACGGGTGGTTGCGCACCGGCGACGTCGGACGGCTCTCGCCCAATGGCTACCTCACGCTGACGGACCGGGCCAAGGACGTCATCAAGTCGGGGGGCGAGTGGATCAGCTCGGTCGACCTGGAGAACGCCGTGATGGCGCATCCGGACGTGCTGGAGGCCTCGGTCGTCGGCGTCCCGGACGAGCGCTGGGGCGAACGGCCGCTTGCGTCGGTCGTCCTCAGGCCCGGCACGTCCACGACGGTGGCCGATCTGCGTGCCTTCCTCGAGGGCAAGGTGGCGCACTGGCAGGTTCCGGAGCGCTGGGCTGTCATCGAGGAGGTGCCCAAGACGAGTGTCGGCAAGTTCGACAAGAAGCTGATCCGCAAGCGCTTCGCCGAGGGTGACCTCGAGGTGGTCACTGTCGACTGAAGGCGAACCGGGTCGCAGGTCGGACAGCTCGGAGAGCACGGCAGCGGACCTGACAGGATCGCCCAGTGCTCGGTGTGCTCGAGGGTTTCGCGACGATCGCCGTCATCGTCGCAGCAGGCTGGCTCCTCGCGCACCTGCGTATCCTCGACGACTCGGCCCAGGTCAGCCTGTCGCGGCTCGCGTTCTACGTGGCGTCGCCGGCACTGCTGCTCACCGTCATGCAGCGCACACCGCTCGATGCGGTCCTGTCGCGCAACCTGCTCACCTCGCTGTCGAGCTTCATCGTCATCGCGGGCCTCTACCTGCTGCTCGCCCGACTCCGCTGGCCGGACTCCGGAATGGGATCGCGGCTCATCGGCAGCCTCTCCGCCGGCTACGTCAACGCCGGCAACCTGGGCATCCCCATCGCGCTCTACGTCCTCGGTGACGTCGCCTGGGTCGCGCCCACGCTGCTCATGCAGCTGCTCATCATCACGCCGGTCTACATGGCCCTGTTCGACAGCGATGCGCGCGGCGACGTCCGACGCTGCTGCGGAGCGTGCGGCGGATGTTCAGCAACCCCATCACCATCGGTGCGATAGCGGGACTGCTCATCGCGGTCCTGGACCTCACCCTGCCGCGAGTCGTGGCAGATCCCATCGAGCTGCTCGGGAACATGGCGGTGCCGTCGATGCTCGTCGCCTTCGGGATCTCGCTGCGGCGCGGTCCGCGTCCGGCGGCCGGTGCATCCGCACCGCACGTGTGGAGCATCGTCGGCCTCAAGATCCTCGCCATGCCGGCCATCGCCCTCGGCATCGGATCGGCCCTGGGCCTGAAGGGGCAGCCACTGTTCGCCGTGGTCGTCACCGCGGCGCTGCCGACGGCACAGAACATCTTCACCTATGCGGTGAAATACCGACGCGAGGTCACCCTGGCCCGCGATGCGATCTTCGTCAGCACGTTCGCGTCCGTCCCGGTCATCATCGCAATCGCCGGCCTGTTCCACCTCGTCGTCGGCGTCTGACGCTCAGCCCCCGCAACACACCGAGCAGTCGTCAACCGCCGCAGGAATAACCAGCGAGGTTTGACTGGTGCTCGGTGTGTTGCGGAGATCTCGGTCAGAAGTCGCCGAAGCCGCCGAAGTCGCCTCCGAAGTCACCGAAGCCGCCGAAGTCGCCGCCGGCGTCTCCTCCGCCGACATCACCGCCCGCATCCCCGCTGCCTGCGTCACCGCCCGCATCCCCACCGCCCGCGTCGCTGCCCGCATCCCCACCGCCCGCGTCGCTGCCCGCATCTCCACCCGCGTCACCGGTGTCGCTGGCGTCGGCTGCCTCGGGTGAGGACTCGTAACCACCGAGCATGGTGTCGGCGATGGCCGAGCCGACGACGAAGCCGGCAATCGTCCCCAGCATGGATCCGGCGAACATCCCGCCCATGCCCATGCCACCGCGGCCGCCACCGAACGCGCCCTGTAGGTAGCCGGGCTGGCGCATCTCGGGCCCGGGTCGCGCTGCGCGCGAGGTCGGCCGGCTGGTCGGTGCGCGGCCGCTCCGACTCGGGCAGGTCCTCGGTCAGCCGCTGGAGCACCATCTGCCGCTGCTCTGGCGAGAGCTGGGCGAAGGCCTCGGCGTGCGCCTTCTCGATGTCCTCCGGGGGCGCGGTCCGCAACAGGTAGCGATAGCGAGCGATGGCTCGCTCATCCTCGCTCGAGGCGCCACCGCGCGGCGGAGGCACGTCGTACGGCTGTCCAGTCGGCGGTGACGCACCCCACTGCTGGCGACCCTGGGTCTGGTCCCGGCCCAGCAGACGGTCGAGGAAACCCATGACGACTCCTATGTTCGGCGACAGCAGGCGTTCGGGGCTACAACGACTCCCTGCCCCCCGGGGTTCCGACCGCACCGGGAACGTCGAGTGTGCAGAACCTGCGTCCAGTGCCGGATCCGTCGAGACCCGCGGCAGGTTCTGCACACTCGACGTCGTCAGAGGTGGTTCTCGGCCTCCGTCAGGACACCGCGCAGCCGCGACTCGATCTCGTCGAACTCGGCCTGGCCCATGATCAGCGGCGGTGCGAGCTGGATCACCGGGTCCCCGCGATCGTCGGCGCGGCAGTACAGGCCCGCGTCGAAGAGGGCCTTGGACAGGAAGCCACGCAGCAGCCGCTCGGACTCTGCCTCGTCGAAGGTCTCGCGCGTCGGCTTGTCCTTGACCAGCTCGATCCCGTAGAAGAACCCGGCCCCGCGGACGTCGCCGACGATCGGCAGGTCCAGCAGCTGCTCCAGCGTCGCCTTGAAGGCGCGCCTCGTTGCCAGGACGTGGGCGTTCAGGCCCTCGCGCTCGAAGATGTCGAGGTTGGCCAGGGCGACGGCGGCGGAGACCGGATGCCCGCCGAAGGTGTAGCCGTGCGGGAAGTACGTCGTCCCGTTCTGAACGGCTCGACGAGGCGGTCGCTGGCGATCATCGCGCCGATGGGGGAGTAGCCGCTGGTCATCCCCTTGGCGCAGGTGATGATGTCGGGCTGGTAGCCGAACTCGTCGACGCGAACATCGTGCCGAGCCGGCCGAACGCGCAGATCACCTCGTCCGAGACGAGCAGCACGTCGTGCTCGTCGCAGATCTCGCGGACCCGCTGGAAGTAACCGGGCGGCGGCGGGAAGCAACCACCGGAGTTCTGCACCGGCTCGAGGAACACCGCCGCGACCGTGTCCGGCCCTCGAACACGATCGCCTCCTCGATCCGGTCGGCCGCCCAGCGGCCGAACGCCTTGACGTCGTCGCCGTGCTCGGGCGCGCGGTAGAAGTTGGTGTTCGGGCACCTTGAACGCGCCGGGGACGAGCGGCTCGAACATCTCCTTCGCGGCCGGGATGCCGGTGATCGAGAGCGCGCCCTGGGGGGTGCCGTGATACGCGATCGCCCGGCTGATCACCTTGTGCTTCTTGGGCTTGCCGGTCAGCTTGAAGTACTGCTTGGCGAGCTTCCAGGCCGTCTCGACGGCCTCGCCGCCGCCGGTCGTGAAGAAGACCTTGTTCAGGTCGCCCGGGGCCTAGCCGGCGAGGCGGTCGGCCAGCTCGATGGCCGGCGGGTGGGCGTAGGACCACAGCGGGAAGAACGCCAGCTCGCTGCCTGCTTGGCGGCCGCCTCCGCGAGCTCCTCGCGGCCGTGGCCGACCTGGACGACGAACAGCCCGGCCAGCCCGTCCAGGTACCGCTTGCCGCGGTCGTCCCAGACGTAGGCGCCCTCGCCCCGCACGATGACGGGCACGTGGCGACCGCCGGCGCTCGAAGGTCGAGTGGCGCGTGAAGTGCATCCACAGGTGGTCACGGGCCGCCTCGGAGAGCGCGTGGCCGCGGGGCGTGCGCTGGTCCGAGGAGGGCTCCCAGACGTCGTTCGGTGATGTCATCGTGTACCCCAGTTGTAGGGCTGCTTGTTCAGCTTGAGGTAGACGAACGTCTCGGTGGCGCGCACGTCCGGGAGGGCCCGGATCCGTTTGTTGAGCAGGTCCAGCAGGTGGTCGTCGTCCTCGCAGACGACCTCGGCGAGGATGTCGAAGCTGCCGGCGGTCGTGACGACGTAGTCGACCTCCTCCATCGCGGCAGGGCGTCGGCGACCGCGTCATGTCCCCGGCGACCCGCAGGCCGATCATCGCTGGCGCGGGGAAGCCCACCTGGAGCGGGTCGGTCACCGCGACGATCTGCATGATCTCTGCATCGAGGAGCCGTTGGACGCGCTGCCGGACGGCGGCCTCGGAGAGGCCGACCGCCGCCGATCGACGCGTAGGACTTGCGTCCGTCGTGCTGCAGCTGCTCGATGATGGCCTTGGAGACGGCGTCGAGGTGAGGCGTTCCCGGCGCGACCGCTCCCCGCCACGCGCCGGTTGCCGCCGTTCGCGGGTGTCGCGGGTGTCGCGGGTGATGGACGGGCGCTCCGGCGCACCATCCCGGGGGGTCACTCTCGTCGGCATGGGGTGATCTTGACGGGTGAAACGCGCGCTTGGCAAGGCGGCCAACGACTGATTCCGAAGATTTACCTACCCATCTATTCCGAATCAGGAGGTTTCGTGGTTAGAGTGCGCGCATGACTTCCGAGGTTCGCCAGCTCCGAACTTCATCGTGGCCAGTACGTCGACAGTGACGGCGACACCATGACCGACATCGTCAACCCAGCCACGGCAGCCGTGGTCGCCAAGGCCCCGGTCAGTTCCGAGGCCGACGTCGACCGCGCCTACGCGTCGGCGGCCAAGGCCTTCGAGACCTGGGGGGAGGCGACGCCGAGCGACCGGCAGCAGGCCCTGCTCAAGTTCGCCGACGCCATCGAGGCCCGGGCCGACGAGTTTGTCCGCCTCGAGGCAGAGAACACCGGCAAGCCGCATGCGCTGACGGCGTCGGAGGAGGTTCCCCCGATGATCGACCAGCTTCGCTTCTTCGCCGGGGCCGCGCGTGTCCTCGAGGGCAAGGCGGCGGGCGAGTACATGACTGGGCACACCTCCTGGATCCGCCGTGAGCCGATCGGCGTCGTCGGCCAGGTCACGCCGTGGAACTACCCGATGATGATGGCGATGTGGAAGATCGCCCCCGCGCTCGCCGCAGGCAACACGATCGTCCTCAAGCCGTCGGACACGACCCCCGAGACGACGCTCCTGCTGGCGGAGGTCGCCTCGGAGTTCCTCCCGGAGGGGACGTTCAACGTCGTCACCGGCGACCGGGACACGGGCCGCAGGGTCATCGAGCACGACACGCCGGCCCTTGTCGCGATCACCGGTTCGATCCGCGCCGGCATGCAGGTCGCCGAGAGCGCAGCACGCCGCCTCAAGCGGGTCCACCTCGAGCTGGGCGGCAAGGCCCCCGTCATCGTCTTCGACGACGCCGACCTCGAGGCCGCCGTCGAGGGCATCGCCGGCGCGGGCTACTTCAACGCGGGACAGGACTGCACCGCCGCGACCCGCGTCCTGGCCGGTCCGCGGATCCACGACGACTTCGTCGCGGCCCTCGGCGAGTACGCCACGTCGTCCGTCAAGGTCGGCATGCCCGATGACGACGAGGCCGCGTTCGGACCGGTCAACAACCCGAACCAGGTGGCGCACGTCTCCGGCTTCATCGACCGGCTGCCCGACCACGCACGCGTCGTCGCGGGCGGCTCGCGGGTCAAGGGTCTCGGTGAGGGCTACTTCTTCGAGCCGACCGTCCTCGCCGGCCTGCAGCAGGAGGACGAGCAGATCCAGACCGAGATCTTCGGTCCGGTCATCACGGTGCAGCAGTTCACCGACGAGGACGTCGCGGTGGCCTGGGCCAACGACGTGCAGTACGGTCTGGCGTCGAGCGTCTGGACGAAGGACTTCGGTCGCGCCATGCGCGTCAGCAAGCGGCTCGACTTCGGGGCCGTCTGGATCAACACCCACATTCCGATCGTCGCCGAGATGCCACACGGGGGTTTCAAGCACAGCGGTTACGGCAAGGACCTGTCGATGTACGGGTTCGAGGACTACACCCGCATCAAGCACGTGATGGCCAACATCAACTCGTGACACACGACCCAGTACTTTGGCGTATGCCGCTGGGCTCGCTTCCCGGGTCACCCGACCACGGGAGCCAGCTCAGTCGCATACGGCCTGACAGAACCCCTCTACCGCATTGACCCGGGAGCACACCTCATGACCGACAAGCACAGCCCGTCCGCGGGCAACGACAACCTCGCCTTCCGTGCAGCCCTCGCCCGCGGACTGGTGAGCCGCCGCTCGGCAATGATGGGCGCTGCCGGCCTGGGCGCTGCGGCCTTCCTCGCCGCGTGCGGTTCGGAGGGGCGCAACCCGTCCACCCCCGGCGGCACCGGCGGCGCGGCTCCCTCGGCCAAGGCTGCCCAGGACCTGAGCGACACGGAGAAGGTCGTCAACTGGTCGAACTGGACCGAGTACATCGACGTCACCGACGACGGCAAGTCGCGTCCCTCGATCGACGCCTTCACCAAGGCGACCGGGATCAAGGTCAACTACACCGAGGACTACCTCGACAACGACGAGTTCTACGCAAAGGTCCGACCGCTGCTCGAGGGTGGTCAGGACACCGGCCGTGACGTCTGGTGCTCCACCGACTGGATGGTGGCGCGCCTCATCCGCCAGGGCTACGTCCAGAAGCTCGACATGGCCAACATCCCCAACTCGAAGAACCTCAACGACTCCCTCAAGAACGTCGAGTTCGACCCGGGTCGCGCCCACTCCCTGCCGTGGCAGAGCGGCTTCGCCGGCATCGGCTACAACAGCAAGGCGACTGGTGGCCGGAAGGTCGAGTCCGTCGAGCAGCTGCTCACCGACCCCGCCCTCAAGGGCAAGGTCACGCTCCTGACGGAGATGGTGGACACGATGGGACTCGTCCTGCTCGAGCAGGGCAAGGACCCGGCGAACTTCACGGACGCGGACTTCGACGCCGCCCTCCAGATGATCCAGCAGGCCAAGGACTCGGGTCAGATCCTGCGGTTCACCGGCAATGAGTACACGGACGGCCTGGCCAAGGGCGACATCGCCGCGTGCATGGCGTGGACGGGTGACGTCGTCCAGCTGCAGTTCGACAACGACGCGGTCCAGTACGCGCTGCCGGAGAAGGGCTTCATGCTCTGGTCCGACAACTTCGTCATCCCGGCGATGGCGCGGCACAAGAAGAATGCGGAGCTGCTCATCAACCACTACTACGACCCCGCAGTCATGGCGCAGGTCGCGGCCTGGGTGAACTACATCCCGCCGGTCAAGGGCGCCAACGAGGAGCTGGTCAAGATCGACCCCGAGCTCGGCAAGAACCCGCTCATCGCGCCGACCCCCGAGGTCCTGGCCAAGTCCCACGTCTTCCGCGGGCTCAGCCCGGCCGAGCACGAGAAGTACTCGCGCGCGTTCAGCGCCGTCACCACGGGCTGATGACGCAGATCTCCGTCGAAGGCGGACGAGGCGACCTCAGGCTCGTCTCGCTCACCAAGTCGTTCGGCTCGTTCACCGCGGTGGAGCCGATGGACCTGACCGTCCCCCAGGGCTCGTTCTTCGCCCTCCTCGGACCTTCCGGCTGTGGGAAGACGACGACGTTGCGGATGATCGCCGGCCTCGAAGCGCCGACGGCAGGATCGATCCACATCGGGGACCAGGACATCACGGCGACGAAGGCCCACCAGCGCAACGTCAACACGGTCTTCCAGTCGTATGCCCTCTTCCCGCACATGACGGTGCTCGACAACGTCATGTTCGGGCTGAAGCGTCGCGGGGACAAGGACGCACGACGCAAGGCCCTCGAGGCTCTCGAGCTCGTCCAGCTCGAGGGACTCGGCGGCCGCAAGCCGAATCAGCTCTCCGGTGGCATGCAGCAGCGGGTCGCGCTGGCCCGCGCGCTGGTGAACCGGCCCGACGTGCTGCTCCTCGACGAGCCGCTGGGAGCGCTCGACCTGAAGCTGCGGCGGCAGATGCAGATCGAGCTGAAGCGAATCCAGCAGGAGGTCGGCCTGACCTTCATCCACGTGACCCATGACCAAGAGGAGGCCATGACGATGGCCGACTCCATCGCGGTGATGAACGAGGGCCGCATCGAGCAGCTCGGCGACCCGGCGACTCTCTACGAGCAGCCGGATTCGACCTTCGTCGCCAACTTCCTTGGGCAGTCGAACCTGCTCCGGGCCAAGGTGGTCCCGGGCTCGGGTCGCGAGGGGATCACGCTGGTCCGCAGCCATGACGCCGACCTCGAAGTGGTCGCTGACCACGTGCCCGACGGGGTCACCGACGTCTGGCTCGGGGTGCGGCCGGAGAAGCTGCGGCTCGGCGAGTCGGGCGGCCCCAACCGGTTGAGCGGCACCGTCCGCGATGTGTCCTTCACCGGCGTCGCGACGCAGTACATGGTCGCCATGCCGTGGGGACGGGAACTGACGGTGGTCCAGCAGAACGACGGGTCGGCCCGCGCCTCGCTCGGTGAGCCGGTCACGCTGTCCTGGGCCGCGGAGCACGGCTTCGCCCTCGACGCATCGCAGGACGCCGAGGCCGGAGCGATGGTCGAGGACGATGTCTGAGGCGACGCCCGGGGTTCGGATCAACCCGCTTGGCAACGCCATCCCGCCGAACCCCACGCGGCGCAACTGGGTGCCGTACGCCCTGTTGCTACCAGGCCTCGTGTGGCTGGTCATCTTCTTCGTGCTCCCGATGATCACGCTCGGGTCGCAGTCCCTCCAGGAGGGCAGCGTCGAAGAGGGGTTCACGTTCACCGGCAACATCGGCATCTACGCCGATGCCTTCAGCCGGTACTGGCCGCAGATGGTGCGCTCGTTCATCTACGCCGGGCTCGCGACGGTGCTGGCGCTGCTACTCGGCTACCCGCTGGCCTACTTCATCGCCCAGAAGGCGGGCCCCTGGAAGAACGTCGTCCTCGTCCTCGTCATCGCGCCCTTCTTCACCAGCTTCCTGATCAGGACCCTGGCCTGGAAGACGATCCTCTCGGACAGCTTCTTCATCACCCAGTGGGCCCAGAAGCTGGGGATCACGGATCTGCTCCAGGCGGTCGGCCTCACCTCGACCGACTCGCTGCTCTTCTCCCCGTTCGCCGTCGTCATGGGGCTCACCTACAACTTCCTGCCGTTCATGATCCTGCCGCTCTACGCGTCGCTCGAGCGGCTCGACCCCCGGCTGCTCGAGGCGGCGGGCGACCTCTACGCCACGCCATGGAAGGCCTTCCGTCGCGTCACCTGGCCGTTGTCGCTGCCGGGTGTGGTGGCCGGGACGCTGCTGACCTTCATCCCCGCGAGCGGTGACTTCATCAACGCGCGTCTGCTCGGCAACACCCAGACCTCGATGATCGGGTCGGTCATCGACACCCTGTTCCTGCGGGTGCTCGACTACCCGCTCGCCGCAGCCCTGTCGTTCATCCTGCTCGTCGTCATCGTCACCATGGTCTCGCTGTACGTCCGCAAGGCCGGGACCGAGGAGCTGCTCTGACATGACCGGCATCATGAACTGGATCCGGCGCCACCTCATCGCCTTCGCCGCGATGGCCGTGCTGGCCTATCTGCTCGTGCCCAACCTCGTCGTCGCGATCTTCTCGTTCAACGACCCCGAGGGCCGGTTCAACTACAACTTCAACCAGTTCTCGACCGAGGGCTGGACCAACCCGTGTGGCACCGTCGGCATCTGCGAATCGGTGGGCCTCAGCCTGCGGATCGGGATCACGGCCTCGATCGTCGCCACCATCCTCGGCACGCTGATCGCGTTCGCGCTGGGCCGCTATCGCTTCCGGGGCAGGTCGTCGACCAACCTGCTCATCTTCATGCCGATGGCCACGCCCGAGGTCGTCATGGGCTCGAGCCTGCTGACGCTCTTCCTCATGATGGGCCTGCCCACGGGCCCGGAGGCGATCCTCATAGCGCACATCATGTTCTGCATCTCGTTCGTCGTCGTGGCCGTCAAGGCCCGCGTCGCAACGCTCGACCCCCGACTCGAGGAGGCGGCCGCCGATCTCGGGGCCACGCCGTTCCAGACGTTCCTGCGCGTGACCCTGCCGCTGTCCGCCCCCGGCATCGCGGCCGGCGCCCTGCTCGCCTTCTCGCTCAGCTTCGACGACTACATCATCACCAACTTCAACGCGAGCCCGAGCTCGATCACCTTCCCGATGTACGTGTGGGGGGCGGCCGCTCGCGGTGTTCCGATCCAGGTGTACGTCATCGGCACGATGATGTTCCTCATCGCCCTGACCGTGGTCATCGCCGGCCAGGTCATCTCCAACCGACGCAACCGACAGGTGGCCTGATTCTCCATGCGGGTGCTCATGATCGGCTCCGGCGGCGTCGGAGACGCCGCAGCACGCATCGCGGCGGAGCGCGACTTCTTCGACCTGTGGGTCGTCGCCGACTACGACGTGGCGCGGGCCGAGCGCACCGTGCGGGAGGTGACCCAGCGGCATACGTCAATGGGCCTGTCGGGTGACCCGGGACGGTTCGTCGCGGCGCAGGTCGACGCGTCCGACTCCGGTGCGGTCTCGGCACTCGCGCGCGAGCACGGGGCGACCCATGTCTTCAACGCGGTCGACCCACGCTTCGTCATGCCGATCTTCGAGGGGGCGCGGGCGGCGGGTGCCGACTACCTCGACATGGCGATGAGCCTCTCGCGGCGACACGAGACCGAGCCGTACTCGAGGACCGGCGTCAAGCTGGGTGACGACCAGTTCGCCCAGGCGCAGCAGTGGGAGGCGGAGGGCCGGCTCGCCCTCGTCGGGATCGGCGTCGAGCCGGGGCTCTCGGACGTGTTCGCCCGCTACGCCGCCGACCACCTCTTCAGCGAGATCGAGGAGCTCGGCACCCGGGACGGTGCCAACCTCGCCGTCCACGACGATGACGGCAACGAGATCTTTGCGCCGAGCTTCTCGATC
Source organism: uncultured Actinomycetota bacterium (assembly GCA_963826445.1). Classification (GTDB taxonomy): domain Bacteria; phylum Actinomycetota; class Actinomycetes; order Actinomycetales; family Dermatophilaceae; genus Intrasporangium. The sequence continues at coordinate 19,803 of CAWGXD010000022.1, read as the reverse complement.
TGGACGACGATCGAAGAGTGCCTCAACCCTCCCGTGATCTGGGAGCAGGGCCGCGGCTGGTACACGACCGAACCGTTCAGCGAGCCAGAGGTGTTCGAGTTCCCCGAGGGGATCGGGCCGGTGGAGTGCGTCAACGTCGAGCACGAAGAAGTGCTGTTGATGCCGCGGTGGGTCGACGCCAAGCGGGTGACCTTCAAGTACGGGCTCGGCGACGAGTTCATCGGCGTGCTCAAGACGCTCAACACGCTCGGGCTCGACCGCACCGAGAAGGTCCGCGTCGGCGGAGTGGAGGTGTCCCCGCGCGACGTCGTCGCTGCGGTGCTGCCTGACCCCGCGACAATCGGGCCTCGCATGACCGGCAAGACGTGCGCCGGACTGTTCGTCACCGGCACCGGCAAGGACGGCCAGCCACGGCGGACCTACCTCTACCACGTCGTGGACAACGAGTGGTCGATGCAGGCGTACGGTGCCCAGTGCGTCGTCTGGCAGACGGCCGTGAACCCCGTCGTCGCGCTCGAGCTGCTGGCCCGCGGGACGTGGAGCGGGAGCGGGGTGCTCGGGCCGGAAGCCTTCGACGCCCAGCCGTTCCTGGACCTGCTCGCCGCCCCCAAGCCAGCGGGATACGAGTCGCCGTGGGGTCTCGAGGACCGCTGACGGTTCGCCGACCGACGGGGGCACGGGCCCCGGTCGGGTGACCACCGACCGAACTAGGCTGGAGCCCATGACAGCAGTGACGCAGCAGTCCGTCCTCGACACGGTCCCCAAGGGCCTGTTCATCGCGGGGGAGTGGCGCGACAGCTCCGACGGCTCGTCGCTTGCCGTGGACGACCCGGCGACGGGCGAGATCCTCACCCACGTGGCGGACGCGACCGTTGACGACGGCCGCGCCGCGCTCGATGCCGCCGTGGCGGCACAGTCGGACTGGGCCCGCACCCCACCGCGCGACCGAGCGGAGCTGCTGCGGGCGGCCTACGAGAAGATCACCGAGCGGGCGGACGAGTTCGCCATGCTCATGACGCTGGAGATGGGCAAGACCCTCGCGGAGTCACGCGGCGAGGTCACCTACGGCGCGGAGTTCTTCCGGTGGTTCTCCGAGGAGGCGGTGCGCGTTCACGGTCGCTACAGCACCGCCCCGAACGGCGCCACGCGGTTGCTGACGATGAAGCAGCCCGTCGGACCGACACTGATGATCACGCCGTGGAACTTCCCGCTCGCCATGGGAACCCGCAAGATCGGTCCCGCGATCGCCGCGGGCTGCACGATGGTGGTCAAGCCTGCCGGCCAGACCCCCCTGACGATGCTGGCCCTGGCCGACCTGCTCGACGGGCTCGGGCTGCCCAAGGGAGTGCTCAACGTCGTCACCACCAGCCATGGCCGCACGGGTGCCGTCATGGAGCCCATCATCCGGGACCCGCGTCTGCGCAAGCTGACGTTCACCGGGTCGACGGTGGTCGGGCAGCGGCTCATCGAGCAGTCCGCCCAGGGCGTGCTGCGAGTGTCGATGGAGCTCGGTGGGAACGCGCCGTTCCTCGTCTTCGCGGACGCCGACCTCGACCGGGCGGTCGAGGGCGCCATGCTGGCCAAGATGCGCAACATGGGAGAGGCCTGCACCGCGGCCAACCGCTTCTACGTCCACGAGTCGGTCGCCGACGAGTTCTCGGAGCGGCTCGCCAAGCGGATGGGCGCGCTGACCCTTGGCCGCGGCACGGAGGACGGCGTCGACGTCGGACCCCTCGTCGACGAGAAGTCCCGCGACAAGGTCAAGTCCCTCGTTGAGGACGCTGTCTCCAAGGGCGCCCGCGTCATGGTCGGCGGCAACGCTCGTGGCGGAGCGGGGTGGTTCTTCGAGCCGACCGTCCTCGCCGACGTGCCGGTTCATGCGGACCTGTCGCAGGAGGAGATCTTCGGGCCCGTCGCGCCGGTCACCAGCTTCCGCACCGACGACGAGGCGATCCAGCTCGCCAACAACACCCGGTTCGGTCTGGTCGCCTACCTGTTCACCCGGGACCTGTCCCGGGCCATCACCCTGAGCGAGGCCCTCGAGTACGGCATGGTGGGCGTCAACCAGGGCATCGTGTCCAACCCGGCTGCGCCGTTCGGCGGCGTCAAGGCCTCGGGCGTCGGACGCGAGGGGGGGTTCGAGGGGATCGAGGAGTACCTCGAGACGAAGTACGTGGGCCTGGCCCTGTGAGCCGCGCCTCTCTGTCCGGACTTCGGTGAACGTCCCTCATCCGTGGGCGCTCTGTGCTCAAATCGACCCCATGGCAACCCCTGCAGGACATCCCTCCAACGGCCAGGCCACCGGACCGCACTCGGTGAGCACCCTGCTCACCGAGGTCGACCACGTCCTCCGGCGGGGATTCGCCCCTGGGGCCAAGGTCCACCCAACGGGTTTCGCCTCGCTTGACGCCACGCTGACCGGCGGCTTCCGATCCGGTGAGCTGATCCTCGTCGGTGGTCCCGCCGGCAACGGCAAGACGACAATGGGCTTCCAGTTCGCCCGCAACGCCGTCGCTGCGGGTGGTTCGGCCCTCGTGTTGTCCTACGAGCACGACGCGCACACCCTGCTCGAGCGGCTCATCTCCATGGAGGCGATGGAGTCGCTCGAAGGTGCCGGAGCGGAGGACGACTTCGGTATCAGCAACGCTGCCGACGTGCACAGTGTGCGACGGGCTCTGGAGAGGGGATCCGGCGGGGCGCCGCTCGAGGCGTTGCTCGCCGGCCTGCCCGGTGGCGTCGAGGCGCACGCCTCGCTCGCCCGCTATGGCGACCGCCTCCACATCCATGAGTCCTCCGGCGCAACCACGACCCTCGACGAGGTCCGCCGCATCGTGCGCGAGGTGACGGCCGCATCGGGTACCGCGCCGCTCGTCCTCGTCGACTACCTCCAGAAGGTTCCCGTCCCCGGGGCCGCCGAGGAGGAGCGCACGACGATTGTCGTCGAGGGGCTCAAGGACCTCGCCCTCGAGGTGGGCGCCCCTCTCATCGCGATCTCGGCGGCCGACAAGGAGGCGCTGGTGTCCGGCCACCGCATGCGCACCCATGACCTGCGCGGCACCTCCTCCCTGGCCTACGAGGCCGACGTGGTGCTGATCCTCAGCGACAAGCTCGACGTCGTGTCGCGTGACCACCTCGTCTACGACCTCGGCAACATGCAGCGGTTCCGCGACTGGACCGTGCTCACCGTGGAGAAGAACCGGCACGGCCGGGGCCACGTCGAGCTCGAGTTCGCCAAGGACTTCGAGCACGGGCGCTTCCACACGCGCGGCAACGAGGTCAAGGAGCGGCTCATCGACGAGAGGGTCTTCACGACCTGACCGGGCGGGCCGCGGTCACTGCCGGCGCACCAGCGCCCGCAGGCTGGTTGCGAGCCCCAGAAGGCACCAGAGCGCCAGCACCAGGAGGTCGCGTCCGCTCATCGTGAAGGTGTCCGAGGCGAGCCCCGCTCGGAGCAGATCGGCACCGGCGCGCACGGGGAGCAGGTCGTGGACCGACAGGAACCACGCCGGGAGCTGGCTGGCGGGGAACGTGATCGGGGAGAAGAGCAGCACGAAGAACACCAGCATCTGGGCCACGAGCTGGGCCAGCATCGGCGGCATGCTCACCGCGATGGCATAGCCGACCGCCGTCGCCATGATCGTGACGAGGAGGGTTGCGGTCACGAGGAGCGGCCAGTCGATCGCAAAGGTGAGGTCGTAGCGCACACGTGCGACCACCACGCCGACGGCGACGCTCGGCACCGCGACCATCAGCCACACCGTGACGTCGGCCGCCAGCAGCAGCGGACGAGCGAGCGGCAGGGAGCGCATGTAGTCGAACGTGCCGTCGGTGCGAGCGCGTGCCACGCCTTGGGGGACGAGCACCAGGCCGATCGTCAGCAGCAGGACAGTGGGCGCTCCCGTCGAGAGGAACATCGCCGTCGCGGGGTCGATGTCCGGGATGAGAAACCCGAACCCGATGATGATCCCGCCGGCCAGCAGAGCCTGGACCACGACGACGAACGGCAGGAGGCCGCCGATCTGGGCGACCTGCCAGCGCAGCAGAGTGCGGTAGGTCGACCACGCACTCACCTGCACTGGTGCGAGGCGGGCAATGGAGTCGGGCCGTGCGCTGACCGATCCCGGGGCGGATTGCAGGATCGTTGACTCAGGCATGGGCGGAGACCTTTCGGGTCGGGGCGGGCTCGGACAGGTCGTCTGTCTCGATGGAGGTGAGCGACAGGTAGGCATCTTCGAGGGTGACCGGGGTCAGGGTGTAGCCGTCGATGCGGTCCTCGTCGCGCAGCGTCGTTGCCCACGCGACGGCGGAGGCAGCCTCGCCCGCCGGCACGGTCAGCAGCACGCGCCGTCCGGCCAGGACCCGCCGCACCGTGGTGACCGGTAGCTCGTGCTCATCCGAGGCGGGATTCCCACCCTCGGGCGGCAGCTGCAGCTCCAGCCGGAGTGCGGAGTCGTGCGTTCCGCGCAGCCTGGCCGGGGAGCCGGCGGCGACAACCCGACCGCGGTCGAGCACGACGAGCTCGTCGACGATGCGCTCCGCCTCCGCGACGTTGTGCGTCACGAGCAGGACGCCGGCGCCCTCGTCTGCACGGTGGCGGACGGCCGCCCACAGACGTCGCCGGCGCGAGGCGTCGACGTCGTTGGTCGGTTCGTCGAGTACCAGGAGGGGCGTGGGGGCGGCGACCGCCATGGCAAAGGCGGTGAGGCGCCTGATCCCGCCGGACAGACCGCCGCCCTGGGGCAGGGCGCGCTGGTCGAGCCACTGTGTGATGTCCAGTTCCGCGGCCAGCTCCTCGGCAGCAGCGCGGGACCGGCGGCGGGTCAGGCCCCGGATCCGGCACGCGATCTCGATGGCGGCGCGGGGTGTGAGGCCGTCGATGGGGGCTTGGGCCTGGGGCTGCAGGGCCGCGTGGCGACGGGCGGCTGCGGGGTGCCTGACCGCGTCGACGCCATCGACCCGGATCGTGCCGGAGTCGGGTCGCAGCAGGCCGACGACTTGGGAGATCAGGGTTGTCTTGCCCGCGCCGTTGTGACCGAGCAGACCCACGACTTCGCCGGGCCGGACCTTGAGGGACACGTGGTCGTTCGCGATCACGGTGCCGAAACGGCGCGTGAGGCCCTCGACGTGCAGAACGTTTTCCTCGATCATTGGCAACTCTCTAGATTCTGACGGTATGTGAGTACCGATAGTATGTGGATACTCTCGGTACGTCAATCCCGGGCCAACCCAATATGATGGGGTCATGGTCCGTCTGCCCGAACCCCTCTCGCGCCGGGACCGGCAGCGCCAGACCCGGGAGGCCCTGATCTTCGCCGCGCGGGCGGTCTTCGCCCGCGAGGGCTACCACGGAGCGAACCTCGACCTCATCGCCCGGGAGGCGGGCTTCTCCAAGGGCGCGGTCTACTCCAACTTCGCGGGCAAGGCCGCGCTCTTCCTTGCGGTGATGGACGCGAACGTGGCGGCCGCGATGCCCGAGGGCTGGAACGTTCATGATCCGTCGACGCAAGGCGGAGGCGACGCTGCGTTGCCGGAGGAGGCGCGCGCGGCGATCAAAGGCTTTGCACTGGCGACCTTGGAGTTCATTGCCACGGCCGCCCGAGACGAGGAGTTGGCGGTCGAGCTGGGCAAGCGGATGCAGGCGGTGATCCGGGGGTACACCGCGGTCGCGATGGAGTCCGGGGCTGACGCGGACCCGGTTCCACCCGATGAGATGGGGGCGCTCCTCGCCGCGCTGGACCAGGGGGCTGCGTTGCTGTCGCTCAGCGGCAGCACCACGATCGACCAGCGGGCGTTGCGCACCGGAATGCAGCGTCTCCTGATTCCGGCGAGTGTTGAGAGCCGGGGGGACGAGGGAGACGGGGTGCCGGTGCTGCACGACCGGGTGATCCAGGAGCGGATCGCCGCCACGGTGCAGGAGTGGCCGTCGTCCTAGCGTGCTCGTCGGCCCGAGCCCGCCGATCAGCGGTCGATGATCGTGAGGCCCAGGTCGTCTCGCTCGTCGGCGACCTGCTCGAGGATGTCGACGACGAGGGCAAAGGTCTCGGGCGCGGTCTCCCGCAGCTCGTGCGCATGGTCCCAGACGAGCTCGATCCGACGTGCGTCATCGTTGGACAGCTCGCGGAGGGCGTCGACGAGGCCATCCCAGTTGTGCCCGAACCAGCCGGGGAGGTCCAGGGAGTCCGCGAACCCGGACAGCACCGTGCGCTTGTCCGTGCCGGCCCGCACGACACGCACGTCCGCACCCTGCGCGACGAGCGTGATGATGTGGTCATCGACCTCGTCGTGCCGTCCCAGGAACGTCGTCATCTGCCCTCCCGGATCCGGCTGAACGAGTCGTAGTGATCTGCCGTCCAGTACTTCTCCCCACCGGCTCCCGTGATGATCCGGCGGGGGCCGCGATCGTCGGAGCCGGGTGTCTCCACCGTGAACTCCCTGTAGTAGCCGCGGCGCTCGCGGGGCAGGTGGCCTTCTCGGTTGAAGAAGATCTGGTTGTCGTTGCGCGGGTAGGGGAAGGGCCCGCCGTCGTCGATGAGCGCGAGCGTGTCGCGCGCTTCGGGTGGGAGGGCGGACTCGGCCACCCACGGCAGTCCCGACACCGGATCCGTTGCGCTGTCGTCGGGTTCATTCGTTGCCGTATGCCGCTGAGCTCCGTCCACGCCTGAGGTGGCAGTGACGCTTCGGCTGGGTACCTGCGCGGTATCTCGCTCCGCTGTGCCTGCACCCGGTGCTCGGACGAGGAGCCAGACGACGAGCGTGGCAGCTGCGATCAGCACGAGCATCAGCAGCGTTCTCTGCGTCGTCCTTCGCACGGCCTCATCCTGCCTGCCGCGCCGTTCTCGAGCGAACCCATGACGGCGTCGATCCGGGTCGGCCAGACTCGGGGACGTGCGCAACCTGCTCCGAGGCCTCATGGGCGACCAGCTGCTTCGTCGTCCCGCGCCGGAGCAGCGGCAGCCGCTCGACGTCCACCATCGCGTGCTCATCAACCGCGACCGGAGGGCGGTATGGGACGAGCTGGTCACACCGTCCGCCCCGCTCCCCGGCGAGGACCTGGCAGTGGTGCCCATCCCGGAGGCGCCGCACGAGCCCCCAACCGCTCTCGCCGTGCTGTGGCGTCGACCCAACGGTCGGCTTCGCGCAGGTCTGGGACAGGTCGTCGCCGCGGAGCCCCCAGGCCTGGTCGTCACCCGAGCGGTCGATGGCTCGGCGCCGATCACCCTGACAACGACGCTCGAGGCCGTCGACGAGGCGTGCATCGTCGATCAGCGGCTCAGCGGGATCGTGCCGGGGCACGCCATGGAGCTCCGGTCGGCGTTCGCACTCCTCTGGTTGCAACGCGGGCTCATCGGCCTGAAGGAGCGGCTCGAGGGAGGGTCGTCCACCTCCCAGGCCGCGATCGCCGTGGGGTCCGGAACCGTGGGCGCCGAATCGTACTCGGCACGTCTCGGCGCCGAGATCGCGGCCATGGACGCCGAGGTTGGACGGGCCGCACTCGTCCCGATCGCCCACGACGAGTCCATCGAGCTGGCTGTCCCGCCTGACGTCCTCTGGGACCTGCTCCTGGACCCCGGATGCGAGCCCCTCATCAGACCGCACACCCTGAGCATGACGAGGGCCGTCGTCCCCGGGTTTCCCGAGCACGTCCACGTGGCGCTGCACGAGGGCGACGAAGGCCGGCGGTCCGTCAGCGTCTCCGAGGTGACGGAGCGGGTCCCGCCGCGCATCGTCGAGCGCAGCCTGACCTCGGAGTTCGAGTCGGCGGTCATGACCCAGATCGAGCCGACCACCAGGGGCAGCCGGCTCACCGAGTCGCTCGTCGCCTCCCTGCCGGCCGGCGCGGGGTCGCTGTCCGGGGCAGGCCCTGCGGCAGCGCTCCTTCGAGCCCGCCTCGAGGCGATCCGGCGACTCGCCGAGGCCGGGATCCAGCCCCCGCGGGATCCCCGCACCGGCTTCCTGCCGCCTGGGTTCGAGCCGCCACCGGAAACCCCAGCGCCTCCACCGCCAGTTCCCTCGCCAGCGCTCCTGCCCCCGCCCCACCTGCCGATCGCCGTCCCGGAGCACCGGCCCCGCAGGAACAACAACTTCGACGAGGCGTTCCTCACCTGGGGCATGCTCTAGCCGGAGCTGCGAGGCGGGTCGCACTACGGTGGGAAGGTGCTTGAGACCGCTGCCGAGATCGCCACCTTCCAGAAGCTGCTCGACGCCTCGCACGCCCGGGCCACCGGGCACCTGCGTTCGATCATCAACGACGAGCGCCGCCTGACTGCTGAGGAGCTCGTGCAGCTGCTCACCGGGATGAAGGTGCTGTCCGTCGCCACGGTGACCTCCCGGGGGGAGCCGCGCATCAGCGCGCTGGACGGGCACTTCCTGCACGGCACGTGGACGTTCAGCACGGACGGCAGCTCGGCCAAGGCGAGGCAGATCGAGCGCCGGCCAGCCGTGAGCGTGGCACACATCGACGGTGAGGAGCTCGCGCTCTTCAGCCATGGCACGGCCGAGCTGATGCGGCCGGGGCCCGAGCGGGACGAGGTCGAGGCGCACTGGACCGCGCACTACGGCAGCAACCCGTTCTCGTGGGGTGACGACATCCGGATGTATCGCCTCCGGATGACCTGGGCGGTCGCGTACGCCTTCCAGCGGGACGAGCTGCTGCGCGCGCGGGGCGTGCAGCCGACGCAGCACTGAGCCACAACCCCCCGCGCGGTGGCGGGGAGGGCGGGCGGCCGCGTCAGTCAGCATGCGCGAGGATGAGCGCGTGACCGATGCGCTCGCTGCCCCGTCCTCATCGCGCCGGCCCCGCAGGGTCATCCTGCTCGGCTCGACCGGCTCCATCGGGACCCAGGCCCTCGACCTCGTCCGGCGCAACCCCGACCGCTTCGAGGTGGTGGGCCTGTCCGCGGGCGGCAACCTCGAGCTCCTTGCCGAGCAGGCTGTCGCCTTTGCGGTCCCGGTCGTCGCCGCGGCGAACGCCACCGACGACGAGCTGACTGCGGCCATCCGGCGCACCCACGGCGCCGTGGGCGGCCAAGCAAGCTCAGCGGCATACGACCCCGAACTGCTGACCGGCCCCGACGCCAGCTCAGCGCTGGCCGCCCGCCCAGCCGACGTCGTCGTCAATGGCATCACCGGGGCCATCGGGCTCGATCCCACTCTCGCGGCGCTGCGCGCAGGCACGACCCTCGCGCTGGCGAACAAGGAGTCGCTCATCATCGGCGGTCCGCTCGTCAAGGCGCTCGCCAGGCCGGGCCAGATCGTGCCCGTCGACTCCGAGCACAGCGCCATCGCCCAGTGTCTGCGCGGCGGGCGGGCCGAGGAGGTCCGGCGCCTCGTCGTTACCGCGAGCGGCGGGCCGTTCCGCGGGCGCAGCCGGGGCGAACTCGCCGACGTCACGCCCGAGCAGGCGCTCGCCCACCCGAACTTCGCCATGGGCCGCGTCATCACGACCAACTCCGCGACCCTCGTCAACAAGGGACTCGAGGTGATCGAGGCGCACCTGCTCTTCGACATCCCGTTCGACCGGATCGACGTCGTCGTCCACCCGCAGCAGATGATCCACTCGATGGTCGAGTTCGTCGACGGCTCGACGATCGCGCAGGCCGGCCCTCCACGGATGCTCGTCCCCATCGCACTCGGGATGTCCTGGCCCGAGCGGATCCCGGATGCCGACGTGCCGTGCGACTGGACCAAGGCTCAGTCGTGGGAGTTCGAGCCGCTCGACGATGAGGCGTTCCCCGCCGTTGCGCTCGCTCGTCGGGTGGGGCAGGCGGGTGGCACGTGGCCTGCCGTCTACAACGCGGCGAACGAGATGGCGGTCGACGCCTTCCACGAGGGTCGGCTGGGCTTCGTGGGGATTGTGGACACCGTTGCAGCAATCGTGGATTCGTATGCCGCTGAGCCCCTTTCGCAGATCACTGACCTGACGCTCGACGACGTCCTCACCGCCGACGCGTGGGCCCGCGCCGCCGCCCGCTCCCGGGTCGATGTAATCGGGTCGATGTGATCGATCGAGTCTTGCATCGATCGATCACATCGATCCGAATACATCGAATCGTTGTCCACATCCGCTGCGACATCGATGGCCGTATCCACCGAGCCGCCGGCCGTGCTGGGCGGGAGCGTGCTGCCCGGTCAGGCTCCACCGCATGGACCGCATCTCATGCCACCGGGCCGTTGAAGGGCTCGCAGCCGACCAGGACGGCGTTGTGTCACGCAGACAACTCAGGCAGCTCGGCATCGACCACGACGACATCAGGCGCGAGGTTGAGTCTGGGCGGTGGGCCGTGCGGGGGACCCAGACCGTCGCCCTGCACCGAGGTGCGCTGAGTGTGCTCGCCCGCCGGTGGAGCGCGATCTGGGAGACCGGTGCGGCCATCGGCGTGCTCGACGGTGTCTCGTCCCTGCAGCACTCGGGCCTGACCGGTTACGAGGACGACGACGTGCACCTGTCCGTCGTGCACAACCACAACACGCGGCTGTTGCCCGGCGTGCGCATTCACAAGGTCATCCGGCGGGTCGCCGGCGAAGTCATCGATGCGGGACTGCCGCGGACCCGGTCAGAGATCGCCGCAGTCCGAGCTGCTCATTGGGCCAGGTCCGATCGTCAGGCTGCGCTCCTGCTGCTCATGCCGGTCCAGCAGCGTCTCACCACCCCGGCTCGGCTCGCCGCCGCGCAAAGACTGGTCCGCGGACGCACCAGACGCTCGTTGATCCGAAGCGTGGTGAGGGACATCGCCTTCGGCGTGCAGAGCCTGGGCGAGCTCGACTTCGCGGCCCTCTGCCGAGCGCGCGGCCTGCCGGAGCCCAGTCGGCAGGTGGTGCGTCAGGGGCCGCGGGGTCGCATCTACCTTGACGTCCGCTGGGACCACCACGGTCTGGTCGTCGAGATCGACGGCGTGCATCACGGGATCGGCCTCAATCCGACCGAGGACAACCTGAGGCAGAACTCCGTGACGCTGGCGGGCGACCGCGTCCTGCGCATCGACGTCATCGGACTTCGTCTCGAAACGCGCCGCTTCATGGACCAGGTCGAGGCCGGCCTTCGCCTCGCGCCCGCAGCGTAAGAGCGCGTAGATGTGATCGACCGAGTCATGGACCGATCGATCACATCGAATCCCGGCCAAGGAGGGCTCGAGTGGATGTGACAATGGATGCGTGTTGTTCCTCGTAGGGGTCCTCGTCGTCGTCGTCGGTGTGGCGCTGTCCATTGCGCTGCACGAGATCGGCCACCTCGTGCCGGCCAAGAAGTTCGGCGTCAAGGTGACGCAGTACATGGTCGGTTTCGGCCCCACGATGTGGTCCCGCCGGCGCGGCGAGACGGAGTACGGCATCAAGGCCATCCCGCTCGGCGGCTACGTGCGGATGGTGGGCATGCTGCCGCCCCGCAAGGGCGATGCGGAAGGCCAGCTGCGGACCGTCTCCACCGGTCGGTTCAGCCAGATGGTCGACCAGGCCCGCGCCGACTCGATGGAAGAAGTGCGGCCGGAGGACCGCGACCGCGTCTTCTACAAGCTGAGCCCCGGCAAGAAGATCATCGTGATGCTCGGCGGGCCGTTGATGAACCTGCTCATCGCGTTCGTGCTCATCACCGGCGTCATCACGCTGTACGGGCTGCCGCAGGTGGCGCCGAAGGTCGGACTGATCTCGGAGTGCGTGCCGACTGCGACCCCGACGGTGCAGTCGCCGCACCCGACCTGTGCTGCCGGAGACCCGGCCTCGCCCGCCAAGGCCGCGGGGTTCCGCCAGAACGACCGGATCCTCGCAGTCAACGGTCAGCCGATCACCACCTGGGATGAGGTCTCGGCTGCGATTCGGGACAACGGTGGCAAGCGGATGACCTTCCTCGTCCAGCGGGGTGGGGACGAAGTCGCCGTTCCGGTCGTGCCGGCGAAGCTCGAGCGGGCCACCTACGACCAGCAGGGCGAGCCGATCACCAAAGACGGCGAACTCGTCCTCCGGTCGATGGGGTTCATGGGCATCACACCCGGCTCCGAGCTCGTCACGAAGCCGCTGACCGCAGCGCCAGGCTTCGTCTGGGACCGGACCCTCGACACGGCCTCCATCATCTGGCGCATCCCCGAGAAGATGGTCGGGGTTGCCCAGGCCGCCTTCGGCTCGGGTGCGCGCGACCCCAACGGCCCGATCTCGGTCGTCGGCGTCGGCCGTATCGGCGGCGAGGTCGCGGCCTTGGAGGTCCCAGCCGACCAAGGTGGCAACTGGCTCAAGATCGCCCAGCTCGTCCTGCTCATCGCCTCGCTCAACCTGGCCCTGTTCGTGTTCAACCTCATCCCGCTGCTCCCGCTCGACGGCGGACACGTGGCCGGCGCGATCTGGGAGTCGATCAAGAAGGCCTGGGCGAAGCTGACCCATCGCCCCGACCCCGGCTACGTCGACGTCGCCAAGGGTTTGCCGATCGCCTACGGCATGTCGCTCGTCCTGATCACGATGTCCGTCCTGCTCATCTACGCAGACATCGTCAAGCCCATCAGCATCTTCGGCTGATGCACGCGCTCCGCATCCATGAGTCAGGGCTGCAGCACGACCTTGATGCAGCCGTCATCCTTCGCCTGGAACATCTCGTAGCCGCGCGGGCCCTCCACCAGGGGCAGCAGGTGAGTGGCGAGGTGTTCGGTGCCGAGCGGGTCGGACGGGTCGAGGACGAGTGGCAGGAGCTCATCGATCCACCGCTTGACGTGGCACTGGCCCATCCGCATGGTGATGCCGCGGTCGAACATCTCCATCATCGGCATGGGGTCGACCTCGCCACCGTAGACGCCGACGACCGAGACCGTGCCGCCCCGCCGCACCGCCTTGAGGCACGTGTGCAGGGCGTCGAGCCGGTCCACCGCCATCCTGTCGATCAGCGGCTTGGCCAACGTGTCCGGCAGCAGGCCCACGGCGGTCTGCGCAGCCTTGGCCGCGGGAGAGCCGTGTGCCTCCATGCCAACCGCCTCGACGACACTGTCCGGCCCACGGCCGCCCGTCAGCTCGATGAGGGCCTCGGCGACATCGTCGACGCGGCTCACGTCGACAACCTCCGCGCCGAACTTGGCGGCCAGGGCAGCCGCTCCGTCACGAGGTCGACGCCGATGACGCGCTCGGCGCCAAGATGCCGTCCAATCCGGCGCGGCGAGCTGGCCGACCGGGCCGAGCCCCACGACGGCCAGCGTGCCGCCCTCCGGGACGTCGGCGAACTTCACGGCCTGCCAGGCGGTCGGCAGAATGTCAGACAGGTAGATGAAACGCTGTCCGACGGGCCCTCCGGCACCGGGATCGGGCCGAACTGCGCCTGCGGCACGCGGAGGTACTCCGCCTGACCCCCGGGCACGCCACCGTAGAGGCTCGTGTACCCGAAGAGGCCGCCCCCTTGCCCTGCTCCCGTTGCTGGGTCGTCTCACACTGGGCGTGCAGATTCCGCTCACACATCCAGCAGTGACCGCACGAGATGTTGAAGGGGATGACGACCCGGTCACCGGGCTTGATGTTGTCACCTCGCGCCGACCTCCTCGACGATCCCCATTGGCTCGTGGCCGAGGATGTCCCCGGGCGTGAGGTAGGCGCCAGCACCTCGTACAGGTGCAGGTCGGAGCCGCAGATCGCCGTCGAGGTCACCTTGATGATCGCGTCGGTCGGCTCCTGGATCGTGGGATCCGGGACCTCCTCCACCCGCACGTCGCGCTTCCCGTGCCAGACCAGAGCCTTCACCAGCGTCAGCAATACGACGGTTGGTGTACAGGAACCAATTGCTTGTCGACCCGTTCCAGAGGCGCGCCGCGCGCAAGCGAGCCCGGCTCCATCGGCGGCTCCCTTCCCACGTCCCGATATTCCGATCATGCGGCTTCTCTCCCGTTATTCGCGCACACCCGTGGTCGCGCTCGCCCTCGTCCTCGCGACGATCAACCAAGGTCTTCTCGCTCCTCGATCCGTACATCTTCCGCTACGTGATCGACGACTACGCTTACATAATTTTCAATCATTATACCAACGCGGAATTCTTCCGCGGCGTCTGCACGACTGCTCGGCCTCGCGGTCGGCGTCGCCTTCGTCTCCCGCATCGCCAAGAACTTCCAGGACTACTACGTCAACGTCGTCACGCAGCGGTTAGGCGCGCCAGCTGTACTCCGACGGAGATCCGGCATTCGCTGTCGCTGCCCTTTCCAGGTGTTCGAGGACCAGCGCAGTGGTGAGACACTCGGCAAGCTCCAGAAGGTGCGGCTCCGACGCCGAGAAGCTCATCGCCGCGCTCGTCAACATGATGTTCACGACACTCGTCGGCGTCGCTGTTCGTGGTGATCTACGCGTTCTCAGTGCACTGGGTAATCGTGCCTGCTGTTCCTGTTGACGATCCCGTTGCTCGCGCCGGCCGCAGTTTCGTCCTCAGCCGTCGCATCAAGACCATTCAGAAGATCATCGTCGCCGAGACGACTGCGCTTGCGGGGGCGACGACCGAGTCGCTGAGGAACATCGAGCTCGTGAAGAGCCTGGGCCTGCTCGATCAGGAGGTCGCGCCGCCTGAATGCGACGACCGAGAAGATCCTCGAAGCTTGAGCTCAAGAAGGTTCGGTACCTCAGCAGCCCTCAGCTTCATTCAGGGCACCCGCGGGGGCTTCGGTGCCGGATGTTGCATTCTCTTCCTGACGTGTACCTGATCTTCCAGAAGAAAATCACGGTCGGTCAATTCTTTTCGCTCCTCATCTACTCGTTCATCTTCTTCGGTCCTGCTCGCAGGAGCTCGGGAACTTATCAACATCTATCGAGAGACCGAGTTTCGCTCAACAACCTCCGCGGATATCCTGAGCATTCACCGATCGATCCAAAGCCGGCGATTCGGTTCCGCTCGAGGACCTCGTACGTCTGGCGTTCGACGATGTCTCTTTCGACTGATCAGACTGCGTGCAGCGCCGGCGCTGAGCGACGTTTCGCTCTCAGCGTCAAGCGTGGTGACACGGGTGCCGCTTCGTTGGACCGTCGGTCGCAGGTAAGCCGCCTCGTGAAACTGCTCGGCGGGCTGTATCAGCCGAAGGCAGGGCCACATCCTCTACAATGATTTCCACAGCGGCGCACCTTGATCTCGACGTGCTTCCGCGAGCGCATCGGCCTCGTGACGAAGGATGCTCAGCTCTTCTCGGGTTCGATCCGCGAGATTCTTCTCTTCGTTCGTCCAGACGCAACGCGACGACGAATGCCTCGAGGTGCTGGACAAGGCGGCAGCGGATATCCTGCTTCTCGCGAGCCGACAAGGACCGCGACACCGCAATCGGCGAGGGCGGAGTGAAGGTCTCGGGCGGCGAGAAGGCAGCGCCTCTCGATCGCGCGTGCGCTTTTGTGGGAGCCCGCACCTCTGTGTTCGATGAAGCAACGTCACGCTCGCATTCACTCACAGAGGAAGAGATCAGCCGGGACGATGCGCGAAATGGCGATGTTCGTGACGTATCACGGTTCTGATTGTGCATCGCTTGTCGACGGTGATGCATGCCGATCGCATTCACGTTCTTGAGCGTGGCCGCATCGTCGAAGCCGTTCGGCACGAGGAGCTGCTCGTCGTCAAAGGATTCTACTACGCGATGTGGCGAGAGCAGGTTGCCGAGCGTCGGCCCCTCACCGCGTGAGACGAGCTGCCGCCCCGCGAGTTGCAGCCGCAGCCCGTGTACCCCTGATCCATCATCTCCTACCTCACCGACAGTTCCAATGGAAAACGATGCTGCGCTGCGTTCGTCTTTAACCCTCTCGAGCCGCTCAGATACGCCTTTCGCACCTTCGCGACCTTTGGGGCGATCACGATCTGGCGTGGCCTGGTTCGCGTTGTTCCGCGAAGTAGTCCTGATGGTATTTCTCGGCGGCGTAGAACGCCGCAGCGGGGACGATCTGCGTCACGATCGGATCGGCCCAGACGTGCTCGCGCGTCAACTCCGCGATCACCGACTCCGCCGTCTCCTTCTGCTGGCGCGAGTGATAGAGGACGATCGACCGGTACTGCGTTCCGTTGTCCGCGCCCTGGCGGTTGAGCGTCGTCGGATCGTGAATCGTGAAGAACACGCGGAGCAGGTCGCGGAATGCGATCTCCTCGGGGTCGAAGGTCACCTGCACGACTTCGGCGTGCCCGGTCATTCCCGAACAGACGTCCGGTACGTACGGGTTGAGTAATCCCCTCCGGCGTAGCCCGATTCGACGCGTTCTCCACCCCCCCAGTTCGCGGAAGATCGCGTCGAGGCACCAAAAACAGCCCCCGCCCAGCGTCGCGACTTCTCGTGTGTGTTCGATCATCGTGTGTTCTCGCTGCCGTCAAGTTAGCGTCCCGGGGAATGGCGGCCTTGCCCGCGAAAGCGATCCGGTCCGCTGCTCCCGCCGATGGCCGAACGCCTCGCCGAAACGGTCGACATCGAGACGCCGGAAGCTCGTGGTCGTCAGTACACGCTGGCGGGCGTCGGATCGCGGCTCGCCGCCGGGCTGATCGACCTCGTCGTTCCGGCTCCCTGCTCTTCATCGTCGTCTTCCTCGGCTGGCCGCCGTCCCGGAAGAGATCGGCCGTGGCAGCAATCTCGTCGACGGCTCGTGGGCTTCGGCCGTCGTCCGTCTTTCTATTGCAGTTCGCGTCCTCTGGGGCTACTACCTGCTGTGCGAGGGTCTGTTCGACGGGCGGACACTCGGCAAGCGGATCCTCGGACTGCGCGCGGTGCGGGACGGCGGCTACTCTGTGGGGTTCGCCGCGTCGGCGGTGCGCAATCTCATGCGCATCATCGACCTGCAACCGCTCTTCACGTATCTCGTCGGGATCGCCGGCATCGCGATCTCGAAGTCCGGCAAGCGGCTCGGCGACGTCGTCGCCGGGACGATCGTCGTGCGCGAGGCGATGGTGAAGCAGCCCATCTCGCGCGCGGAGTCGACCGCGGAGACCGAGCCGGCGCCGGCGACGGCGCTCCTCAGCGACGCCGAATATCAACTGCTCGACCGCTGGGCGGCGCGACGCGGAGATCTCGATTCCGACCGACGCGCGGCGCTGACGCGCCAGGTCGGCGCCCGCTCGCGCAACGTCATCGGCGACGTCGAGCCTCGCGAGCTGAGCGGCACACTGTCGCGCCTCCTCGCGAGCGAGCGTCGCGCCCGGCAACGCGGCGTCGCCTCGCGCGGCGCGACGGGCGCGAGTCGCGAGCGCTACGCGATCGTCACGACTCGCTCGCCGCGCTGGATCGCGTTCGCGGCGCAGCTGTCGACAGCGCAGCGACGCGGCCTGCGGTCGTTCAACGAGACGCAAGTCCGGGAGTTCGTCGAAGAATATCGCGCGCTGTCCGACCGATCTCGCGCGCCTGCGCACCGCCGACGCGCGGCTCGTCGACGACGACCTCTTCTACCTCGGCCGCCTCGTCACCGGCGCGCACAATCTGCTCTACCGGGATCGCCGCAACACGTTCCGTGAGATCGCTGCGCTTCATCGCGATCGACGTTCCGGCGGAGGTACGCCGCTCGGTGGTTCCGATCGCGCTCGGGGCGGCGTTTCTCTTCGGTCCGGCGGCGATCGCGTGGACGGCGGTCATGCGCAACCCGGACGTCGCGTCCACGTTCATCCCGACGTCGATGCTCGACCGCGCCGAGGACGGCGTCGAGCGCGCCAAGCACCAGGCGGGGTACATCCCCGACCCGGAGGTTTTCCGGCCGCTCATGGCGAGCCGAATCATCGCCAACAACGTGCAGGTGACGTTCGCCGTTTTCGCGTTCGGCGTCACCGCGGGACTCGGCACCCTGCTGATGCTCGTCCTCAACGGCGTGTCGCTGGGCGGCGTGATGGGCCTCTACCAGTCCAAGGGAATTCTGAAGCTGATCGTCGCTTTCGTCGCGCCGCACGGAGTCCTCGAGCTCTCGGCGATATGCATCGCCGCCGGCGGCGGCTTTTGATCGCCGCGGCGATGCTCGTCCCGGGCGATCGCACGCGCGGGCGCGCGCTCGTCGAGAACGGCCGCCGCGCCATGAAGCTCATCGCCGCCTCGACGCTTTTCCTCATCGTCGCCGGCTCGCTCGAGGGAATGGTGTCGCCGATTCCAAATACTGGCCGTTCTGGGGAAAGCTAGAGCGGTCTCTCACCGCCACGCTTGTGTTGATGGTCGCTTATCTCACAGGGCGGCGCACACTGGCGCCGCCGCGCGCCCGCCGAGCAGCGTAGCGCCACGCGGGCCTGAATCAAGACCGCTGCTCTCGCTCACTGACTCGACCCTCGGCTGGATCTCTTCCGCGCTCGGAGCCCACACGCGCCGAACCGCCCGAGGTCCCGTTCCGCGCGATCGCGGTGCGAGGCTTTCCCTTCACGCGGTCACGTCACGCGCGCGCGAGGCGAGTGCCCCCGAGCCCCCGAGCACCCCAGCAATCACTTCACAACTGTCCGCGCGCCTTGATCTCCAGGTATCGGATTAACGGACCGCCGTCAGCCATTCGCGCCGGCGCCACGTCGAGCACGACGAGGCCAGCGCTCCGCATCCGGGCCAAGGCTTCGTCCCGCTCGTGCACCAACTCCTGGGCCGCCAGCACTCCGGTGGAGCGCCGTCGCTCCCCTCCGTGCTCGGCTTCCCACAGCCGCTAACAGCGCCTCGTTCTGGATCGCCACGACGAAAAAAGCAGATGCCGCTGCGCCGAGCGGCCGGCGTACGCGATAAGTTCTTTGCCAGCACGGCGCTGACGACGTCGGTGAAAAAGACGACGAGCGCCCGACGTCGCTGCGACGTCGCCAGAACACGGAACGCGGAGAGGTAGTCGGGCTCGGTCCAGCGTCGCCTCGAGTCCGCCCAGCGAGCGGTGTAGACGCGCGCAACGCGCGATCGCCGCCCCCTGGGGGGCACTGAACGCACGAATCTGGTCGTCGAAGGCGAGCAGGCCGACCCGGTCGCCGCTCGTCGACCGCCACGTCGCTCAGCACCAACGCTGCCGAAAGCACGTGCTCGAAACGCGAGTAGTGACCGGCCAACTGGGTCATCGCGCAGCCGCAGTCGACCAGCGAGATCACGGTCTGCGACCGCTCAATCGTCTGCTCGCGGCTGATCAACCGTCCGTGTCGCGCCGTCGCCTTCCAGTCGAGCATCCGCGGATCGTCGCCGGGGACGTAGTCGCGCAGCCCAGCGAACGCCGTTTCCTTCACCGCGCAGCTTGAGCGCGCGCACCCCCGCTTCACTGAGGCGATTCTGCAGCGCGAGCAACCGGAACCGGCGCACGTTGGTGAGCGACGGGACGACGGTGACCTCCGCGCCGCTCCGACCGGCGGCGAGATCCGCGCGAGTAGCCCGAGCGGCGTCGTGAATCGCAGCGCGACATCCCCAAGACGTCGCACGCCTCGCGCATCGCCTGTCACAGGTACCGTGAGCGTTCGCTCTTCGCGCCCCTTCAATTCAACGATCTCGAGCGTCGCGCCGGCCGACAAACCCGATGGCAGCGTATCGAAGAGCTGCACGCGACTGGCCACGGCCAGTCGGAATGGAGCACGTACGTGAAATCGGTGGTGTCACCGAGTCCAATCGTGTTCGGTACGCTGCGCTCGACGCTGAGGCGCCGCGACGACGGCAGCCGGAGATAGTCGAACGCCACGGCGCCGACCATGGCGATCGACGCGCCGATCGCCATGGTCGGCGCCGTGGCGTTCGACTATCTCCGGCTGCCGTCGTCGCGGCGCCTCAGCGTCGAGCGCAGCGTACCGAACACGATTGTACTCGGTGACACCACCGATTTCACGTACGTGCTCCATTCCGACTGGCCGTGGCCCAGTCCGCGCGCAGCTCTTCGAGACGCCGCCATCGGGTTTGTCGGCCGGCGCGACGCTCGAGATCGTTG
>CAWGXD010000021.1:0-550464 GCA_963826445.1 uncultured Actinomycetota bacterium | reverse complement strand
TCCGTCGAGGTCAACACGCCGGGCGGCGCCAAAGGCTACGAGGTCAAGAAGATCGAGTGGAAATAGCGGTTTTCGCTCGAGGCTAAACGCGCGATGGCCGGGCTTGCCCCGGCCATTGTTTTGCGGCCTTCGGCGGCCCGGCGACATAGCTTAACGAACCCTTTTCGCCGCCGCGCAATTGCATTTGATCGGCTTAAAGGACTTCCCATGTGTATCCTGTAGAGGCTTTGCCATCGCTTCGCGAGACTTTACGCGTTTGATTGCATGGACACCGCCGCGCTGATCGACGAATTGAACGAGGCGGTGGCACTGGGCACCGTCGGCCAGCGCGCCAAGATCATCCATCGCATCACCGATCTGTTCACCGTCGCCTCGGCCGATTATTCCGACGCGCAGATTGCGCTGTTCGACGACGTCCTGACCCACGTTCCGAATCCATCGAGCTGTCGGCGCGGGCGGCGCTGGCCAAGCGCCTGGCCCGCGAACCCCGCGCGCCGGCAAGGATTAGCCGTTTCCTCGCCACGCACGACGCCTTCGACGTCGCCGGCCCCCTCTCGAGCACTCGCAGCGGCTCGACAGCGACGCGCTGGTCGCCACCGCCCGCACCAAGAGCCAGCAGCACCTGCTCGCCATTTCCAAGCGCCGCTCGCTCGACGAGGCGGTGACCGACGTGCTGGTCGAGCGCGGCGACAAGGCCGTGGCGCTGGAGCACCGCCGACAATCCGGGCGCGCGCTTTTCCGACCGCGGCTACACCACGCTGACGGCGCGTTCGGAAGGCGACGACGAGCTTGCCACCAGCATCGGCTTGCGCCGCGATATTCCGCGGCCGCATTTGATCCGCCTGCTGGCGCGCGCTTCGCACACGGTGCGGCAGAAGCTGGAGGCCGCCAACCCGTCGATGACGCCGCTGATCGAAGAGGCGGTGTTCGGAAGCCACCAAGTCGGTGCTCGACAAGGCCCGCGTCGTGGTGCGGGATTTCACGGCGGCGCGCGGGCGCATCGGCGAGTTGAGCGCGGCGGGCCGGCTCAACGAAAAAGAAGTGGCAGGCTTCGCCCGCGCCAACCAATTCGAGGAGACGACGGCTGCGCTGGCAGCGTTGTGCGAATTGCCGCTCGAGACCGTCGAGCAGGCGATGTGCCAGGACCTGCCGGACGCGGTGCTGATCATGGTCAAGGCGCTCGGCATGTCGCGCGATACCGCGAAAGCGATCCTGCGCGTGCGTGCCGGGCCGCGCGGCATCTCGCCCGGAGAGCTCGAGCAGTGTCTCGACACGATGGCGCGGCTGCCCACGGCGATCGCGCGGCAGATCATCAAGTTCCGTGGCAATCCCTCGCTCGCGCTCGGCGCGCGTTTCAGCCGGCTGGCCGGCTGACGCGTCGCTAGGCGGCCGGAATGACCGGCAGCAGCAGATATGATTCGCGCTCGCCGCCGGCATAGACGGTGTTGGTGCCGGTGTTGTAGTCGGCGTGATAATGCATGTAGCCCTGGCTGCCGACGCCATCGCGCGGCTGTACGTCGAGCCGGATGCGGTGGCCTTTTTTGAACACCATCGACGTCGGCCAGATCTCGACGTCGACCTTGACGATCTCGCCCGGCTTGAGAAACAGCCGGCGGCGGTGCTTGTGATACGGGCGATAGGGCAGCGTCAGCTCCGGATCGAGTTCGCGATGCGAGACGCGCAGCCAGCCTTTAGCCACAGGCACCGGCGTGCCCTGCTGGCCGGTCTCCAGCACCTCATTGCCTTCGGCGTCGAAATTGCGCAGCGTGAGGAACAGGTCCATGTCCTCGGTCGAGCTCGACACCCAGAAAGTGGCGGCAAGTGGACCCGTCACCTCGACGTCGCGCGGCAAGCGGCGGCGTTACGAGCGACATCCCCATGCCCGGCTTGATGCCGCCGCCCATCACCTGCGAGGACGCCGCCGAGGTCGAGCCCATCGAGCCGAGGCTCGGGCGGCATAAGTGCGCGATGCTGTTTCGAGGATTCTCAGGACCAGACTGCCCGTGCTGCTCGCGGCGTCTGATGCGACAGATCGAAATAGAACTTGGTCCATTGCGTGCGCGCGAGCGGCCATTCGTGCTCGTAGCGCCATTCGATCTCGTCGCGGCCCTTGCGGATGGCGAGCTTGACCGGCGGCTCGTCCATGACGCCGTTGTCGATGCCCTTGAGCCAATAATCGAAGAAGCGGATCTGATCGTCCCGCCCCTCCTCGGTGTAGAACGGATGCACGTGGCTGCCAGTGTGGATGCGCAGCTTCTTGTGCTTGGACGCGGCACGCATGAACGCTTCGGTGTTGCCGCGCAGATGCAGGCCAAAGCCGGTCCAGTTGCCGACCGAGAGCATCGGCACGGTGATCTTGTCCCATTGCGCCTGCGCGCCGCGAAAGGCGCCGCTGTCGAGATTGTTGCTCAGCCAGAAGTCCAGCGTGTTGACCTGCCAGCCATCCGGCAATGTTGCTGCGACGCGCGGCCGAGCTTGTGATGCAGCAGGTGCGCGGTGAACCAGTTGGTCATGAACACGCTGAAGATTCCGCCGTGGATAGAGCGCGTCGCGGTAGATGTCGGCAAAGCCTTCCCACGGAATGATCGCCTTCAGTGACGGCGGCTGCAGGTTGGCGACGAACCACTGGTTGATGGCGAAATAGGAAATGCCGTTCAGGCCGACATTGCCGTTGCACCAGGGCTGCGCTGCCGCCCACTCGATCGCGTCATAGAAGTCGACCGCTTCGGCAAGCGACCACGGCTCGCACTGGCCCTGGCGACTTGCCGCTGCCGCGGCCGTCGACGCGCACCGCGGCATAGCCGCGCGGCACCCACCAGGCGCGGGTTGACGGTCTCCCAGTTCATCCACGGGTTGGGCTTCTCCTCCAGCGTGTCGGGCACGACCCACAGCTTGTCTTTCTGGTACGGGCCGAGATTGAGGATGGCCGGCACCCGCTCTCGCCTTGGGGACGGAACACATCGGCGATCAGCCGCGCGCCGTCGCGCATCGGCACGTCGACGTCCTTCTCGATCAGAATTGCATCGCTGCCGGCGTTCGCATGGGCGTTCATCCGCTCAACCCCTCACCGCATTGACGGTCCGCAAACGGCGCAGTTTCGCGCCTTTTGCCCGGCCCTGACAATGCGGTTCCGGATGTCCCGCACCACCACAATTTCACCTTAGCGGCAAACAAAGGGCCAAGTTCCCGGCGACACTTCGTGAGTTCAAAAAAATGGAAGGAAGCGACCATGCCAGCGAAGCCCATTCCCGACGGCTATCACACCGTAACGCCTATCTCACCGTGCGCGGCGCCTCGAAAGTCATCGAGTTCCTCAAGCAGGCTTTCGGCGCCAAGTTGTCGCACGAACCGATCAGGCGGCCGGACGGTTCGATCATGCACGCGCAAGTCATTATCGGCGATTCCCGCATCATGATCGCCGAGGAAAACGAAATGGCGAAGGCGACGACGTCTACGCTTTATCTTTACGTTCCCAACGTGGACAGCGTGTACCAGTTGGCGGTCAAAGCCGGCGGCGCAAAAGTGATGGAGCCGACCGACATGTTCTACGGCGACCGCAGCGGCGGCGTGAAGGATCCGTCAGGGAACAGCTGGTTCATCGCGACGCACACCGAAGACGTCGCGCCGCAGGAACTCGCCAAGCGCGCCGAGGCCTTTGCCAAGCAGCAGAAGAGCCGGGCGGCCTGACGGTCAGCTCCATCGGCACCATCGCCGCGTCCTTCGACTTGCGCAGCGTCAGCGAAGTCTTGACGTTGCGCACGTTGGGCGCGGCGGTGAGCTTCGCGACGAAGGCCTGGAAGGTCTTCAGGTCGGGCGCGACGCACTTCAGGACGAAATCGATCTCGCCCGACAGCATCCAGCATTCGCGCACGAGCGGCTGCGCGCGCACGAACTCCTCGAAGGCGGCGAGGTCGGCTTCCGCCTGGCTCGCCAGATGCACCATGGCGAACACCGCGACCTCGTAGCCGAGCTTCTTCTCGTCGAGCAGCGCCGCGGTAGCCCTTGATGTAGCCGGCCTCCTCCAGCGCGCGCACGCGGCGCAGGCAGGGCGGCGCCGAAATCCCGACCCGGCGCGCCAGCTCCACATTGGTCATGCGGCCGTCGTCCTGCAGCTCTTTCAGGATTTTCCGGTCGATGGCGTCGAGACGGGCGGGCACGGCAAGCTCCTGGTCGAGCGATTCGGCGGCACTTCCATACCGCGAAATATTCTCTCGCGAAAGATTATTGCGCGGACCGATATGCGATCAGACCGGCACCGCCCAGTTGTGTGCGTCAGGGGTTGCGTATCTTGCATAGCTCCCGCGGAAGCCATACATTCGGCATGCGCAACAGGCTCGGCCGAGCGCGCCGGCCCGGCCGGGCGGCAAAAGCCATTACGCCCGCCAGGGGGCGCTCCGATGCCAAAGACACCCACGCCAAGCTCGTCATCATCGGCTCGGGTCCGGCCGGCTACACCGCCGCGATCTATGCGGCGCGCGCGATGCTGGAGCCGGTCCTGATCCAGGGCATGCAGCCCGGCGGCCAGCTCACCA
Organism: uncultured Actinomycetota bacterium; assembly: GCA_963826445.1. Taxonomy (GTDB): domain Bacteria; phylum Actinomycetota; class Actinomycetes; order Actinomycetales; family Dermatophilaceae; genus Intrasporangium. Next base: position 545,932 of record CAWGXD010000021.1, on the reverse strand, counting down.
TCACCACCGACGTCGAGAACTATCCGGGCTTCGCCGACGTCATCCAGGGCCCCTGGCTGATGGAGCAGATGCAGAAGCAGGCCGAGCATGTCGGCACCCGGATCGTCACCGACCATGTCGACCAAGGTCGATCTCGCGCAGCGGCCGTTCCGGCTCGACCTGCGATTCCGGCGACGTCTACCTCGCCGACGCGCTGATCCTCGCGACCGGCGCGCAGGCGCGCTGGCTCGATCTGCCGTCCGAGCAGAAGTTCAAGGGCTACGGCGTGTCGGCCTGCGCCACCTGCGACGGCTTCTTCTACCGCGACAAGGAAGTGATCGTGATCGGCGGCGGCAACACCGCGGTCGAGGAGGCGCTGTTCCTCACCAATTTCGCCTCCAAGGTCACGGTCGTGCACCGGCGCGACGCATTTCCGCGCGGAGAAGATCCTGCAGGACCGGCTGTTCAAGAACCCGAAGATCGACGGTGATCTGGGACAGCGTGCTCGACGACGTGCTCGGCAGCGACAATCCGCTGAAGGTGCAGCGGCGTGCGCGCTGAAGAACGTCAAGACCGGCGCGATCACCGAGCAGCGCGGCCGACGGCGTGTTCATCGCCATCGGCCATTCGCCGGCGTCCGAACTGGTCGCCGGCCAGCTCGAGATGAAGCCGTCCGGCTACGTCGTAGACCGCGCCGCTACTCGACCGCGACCTCGGTGCCCGGCGTGTTCGCCGCCGGCGACGTCACCGACGACATCTATCGCCAGGCGGTCACCGCCGCCGGCCTGGGCTGCATGGCGGCGCTCGAGGCCGAGACGATTCCTCGCCGCGCATGGCGAACAGCGCGCGAGCGGCGGAATGACGAGACTCCGCATCAGGCGGAGGCGAAGGCCAGGCAAGTCGATGGACTGGGACAAGCTGAAGGTTTTCACGCCGCCGCCGAGGCCGGCAGCTTCACCCATGCGGGCGAGCAGCTCGGCCTGTCGCAGTCGGCGGTGTCGCGCCAGGTCAGCGCGCTCGAGCAGGAACTGTCGGTGTCGCTGTTCCACCGCCATGCGCGCGGGCTGATCCTCACCGAGCAGGGCGAACTGCTCTACCGCACCGCGCATGAAGTGTTCATGAAGCTCGAAGCGGCGCGCACCAAGCTCACCGACAGCCGCGAGACGGCCGAACGGCGAACTGAAGGTCACCACCACGCGCCGGCATCGGCGTGCATTGGCTCACGCCGCGGCTCGGCGAATTCCTCGATCTCTATCCCGACATCCGCATCACGCTGCTCACCACCGACGAGGAGCTCGACCTCGCGATGCGCGAGGCCGACGTCGCGATCCGCCTGCGCCAGCCGACGCAGCCCGACCTGATCCAGCGCAAGCTGTTCACGGTGCATTTCCACGCCTATGCCTCGCCCGAATATCTCAAGCGCTTCGGCACGCCGCGCACGCACGACGATCTCGACAATCATCGCTTCTCGTGCTCGGCGGCTACGGTGCCGGCGCATCTGCAGAACCGGCGCTGGCTGGTCGACGTCGGCCGCGACGGCAAGGGCCCGCGCACAGCCGTAGCTGACCATCAACAACGTGCTCGGCGTGCTGCGCGCCTGCCAGCGCGCGGCTTCAGCAGCGGGCATCGCCATGCTGCCGGACTATCTCGGTGGAGGAAAACGGCTGTGGTGAGAGAGAGAGAGAGAGAGAGAGAGAGAGAGAGAGAGAGAGAGAGAGAGAGAGAGAGAGAGAGAGAGAGAGAGAGAGAGAGAGAGAGAGAGAGGCAAGGCCCAACACGCTGACACACATAAGCTGTGTGTGTGTGTGTGTGTGTGTGTGTGTGTGTGTGTGTGTGTGTGTGTGTGTGTGTGTGTGTGTGTGTGTGTGTGTGTGTGTGACGGCGACTGGTGGACGAGGAGTTGGTCGTTCGGCGACGTGTGCTTGGTCGGTAGTTTTTACCCGGAAGAGCTCAAGGGCGGTGGCCCGTATCCAGGTGTTCCGCGACTTCCTGGTGGCCAACGCGCAGCGCTGGCATTTCTGAGTATTTATAGAGAATAAATTTCACCATAACGCGATTGGGTATCGTGGACATGCGAACAATTCGCAAATGCAGCTTGCAATTCGACATGGCAGACATGCGGCCGACCGCATTGCTCGCATGGCTTCAGCCGCGCATATTGCGGGCTCGCTGCAATGCTGGATGTTTCCTCCCAGAGTCATCGGCGTGCAGCATGTTCCCCTCTGGAATATTGCCGGTCCCCACACCGGCAACCTGAGACCGGGTTCCTTCGGCGTCCGGTTTTTTCTTTGCTCACGCGATGACGAATGTCGCTGCGCCGGCATCGTGTGCACGATCGTTTCCGAAAACCGGTGCCACTTTTCGGGATCGCACTAGCGAAGCGCGCGATGTAGTAGGCGAGGTCGACGATCTGCGCATCCGTGATCGGCGCCAGCACTTCGGCCATGGTGCCGTCGTAGCCGTGCCGCGTGTTGTTCTTGTCCTCGCGCAGCGTCTTGACCAGGTAGTCCTCGCACTGATCGGCGATGCGCGGAATGTTGTCGCGGCCGGACAGATCCAGATTGTGGCAGCTGTTGCAGCGGTGCTGCGTGATCAGCGCGGCGGCGCGTTGCATGCGCGCGGCGTCACCCGCATCGGCCGGCGGCTTCGGCGCCGGCAACGTGGCAATGAAATCGGAGAAGGCGCGTAAGTCGTCGTCGGTGAAGGCCTTGGTCATGTCGTTCATGACCTCGACCGTGCGCTGTTTCTCGCGGAACAGATAAAGCTGGATCAGCGCATAGGGCGCGGTGTGCCCGCCGAGCGACGGGATTTCGGGCGTCTCCGATTGGCCATGCTCGCCATGGCAGGCGAGACACGGCGCCGCGCGCTCGGCGATCGTCTCGGCGGCGAGCGACCCGGTGGCGGCGCAAATAGCCACCGCCGCAGCGGCAAGCCACCACGCGAATGCAAATGTGCGAGAAAATGACATCTTAAGAAACCGCCGGGAACGTGCCGTCGAACAGCACGGCGTCGGCGCGGGCGAAGCGCTCGCGTATGGCTTGCGTCACCGCCGCCGCGCCTGGCACGAAGACAGGCGCGCGCCGCGCTTCACGAAGATGTCATCGGATATATGGAGGATAAATCGGCGCCGGAACCACCGCCCCGGTAGCTGTTGCTGTACGTTAGCAACCGCAGCAAAATCGGAATCGCGCGCAAAAATGCGCGATTTCTGCATCCCGTGCAAAATACGGCAGTCGCAGCCTGTTCGGCTTGAACCGTTCGGAAATGCGTAACTACCTACGGACTATGAGGTAGAATGGCCGTGAAATTGGGGGGCCTATTCGCCCCTTGCTTGCCTTCAGAGACGTACTGGTGAAAACTGCCCGTTTTAACCGTCTGCTGGCCTTACCGCGCTCGGCGTGGCCCTGGTCTTGGGAAGCCATGCCGGCATGGCGCAGCAAGCCGACCAGCAAATCAATTCGGCGGTGCCGATGCCGGACACCGAGCTGCCGCCGCCGCTGACGGCGAAGGACGTCGCGGTCCACGCCGGACGCCGCCAAGGTTGAGAGTAAGCAGGAGGCAGTTGCCCCGGCCGCCGCACCCGCACCTGAGAAAGCCGCCGTTCCCCGGCCGCCGGCGCCAGAGCCGGCGAAGGCCGCCGCCGCGCCGGCCCCGGCACCTGTGTCCGCCGAAGCACTGCGGTTGCCGATCAGCTGCGCGATATCATCACCGCCAAGCTCGATCATTTCGTTCCCCCGCAAGCCCAGACCGCGAGGGCGTCGAAGCCCTTCTATAAGGCGCGCGACTACAAGCCGCTCCTGGTCGCCGACGGCGCAGCTCGACGCGCGCCCGCAAGGCCGTGATCGCCTATCCTCGGACAGGTCGACACCGATAGGCCTCAATCCGGCCGACTATCCGACGCCGGACTTCACGAACGGCGGCTACGCCGCAGGCGCTCGCCGAGGACGAGCTAAACTTCGTGGTTCGGTGCTTGACCTATGCGCGTCACGCCCCAGGCCGGCCAATTCACTTCTCGCGGGTTGCCGCCGACATTGACTTCAAGCCGGTTGCCCCGGAGCCGGCCGATGTGCTGGCCAAGCTCTCCGGCGCCGGCGACGTGGCCGCAACTCTCGACGGCTACAACCCGCCGCAGGTGGAATTCAAGGCGCTCAAAGCAAAGCTCGCCGAATTGCGTAAAGGCGCACAGGCGCCCAAGGCCGAGGAAGGGAAGAAGCCGGACCTCGTGCGTATCGGCGAAGGCAATACGTTGCACGTCGGCATGAAGGACCCGCGCGTCGTGGCAGCTGCGCGGGCGGCTCGATGTCGCCGGCGACAAGGACCAGGCCAGCTCTACGACCAAGCCGTCAGCGACGCGGTGAAGACGTCCCAGACCGAATCCGACATCGACGTCGACGGCAATCTCGGGCCCAACACGCTGCACGCGCTCAACGGCGAGAAGAAGGTGGCGCGCGGCCCCTCGGCCGATCCGATTGACACCGTCATCGTCAATATGGAGCGCTGGCGCTGGTTCCCGCGCGATCTTGGCAATCCGCACGTGGTCGTCAACGTGCCGGACTATACCCTGACGCTCTATAACGACGGCAAGGTCTATCTGGAAGACCAAGATCGTCGTCGGCAAGCCGGGCAAGGCGACGCCGATGGTCAGCGCGGAGATGAAGTTCATCACCGTCAATCCGACCTGGAACGTGCCACCATCGATCATCGAGAACGAATATCTGCCGGCGCTGCAGCAGGACCCCCAGGCGCTCGACCGTATCGGCCTCAAGCTGACGCAGGACGCCGACGGCACCATCCACATCTCGCAGCCGCCGGGCGCCGGCAATGCGCTGGCCGCATCCGCTTCAACTTCCAAGAGAGCCGCAGTGGAACCTGAGGCCACGCTTCCGACGCGTGAGGACACGCAGGCCTTCGGTGCCCGCTTGGGGCGGCTGCTTCGCGCTGGCGACCTCATCGTGCTCACCGGCGACCTCGGGGCAGGCAAGACGACCTGACCCAAGGCATCGCCGAGGGCTTGGGCGTGCGCGGACCGATCACGTCGCCCACCTTCGTCATCGCGCGCGTGCACCCGTCGCTCGTCGGTGGTCCTGCGCTCGTCCACGTCGACGCCTACCGTCTGGGCAGCGCGATGGAGCTCGATGACCTCGACCTTGATGCTGACCTGGACGCGAGCGTCACGATCATCGAGTGGGGAGCGGGCCTCGCCGAGCAGCTCTCCTCCGACCGGCTGGGCATCACCCTCACCGGTGAGGACGTCCGCAGCGCCCGTCTCGACCCCGTGGGCGCACGCTGGGAGGCGCTAGTGGCAACGCTGCTTGCCGCCTGAGTTCCCATTGCTGATCACTCGATCGGGTAGGTGACGTGCTGGGCGGAGTGGGCGGGATAGCCTGACGCCCGTGCTCCTGCTCGCCATCGACACGTCCACGACCGCAATCAGCGTTGCCCTGCACGATGGCGGCGCGGTGGTGTCCGAGCAGACGACGCTTGATGCGCGAGCTCACGCGGAGCACCTCGCGCCGAACATCCAGTCAGCGCTCGCCCAGGCGGGCGCCGGCCCCTCCGACGTCACCGGGGTCGTCGTGGGGATCGGTCCAGGCCCGTTCACCGGCCTCCGGGTCGGGATCGTCTCCGGACGGACGTTCGCCTTCGCCGTCGGCGTGCCCGTCCACGGCCTGTGCAGCCTCGACGCCCTCGCGCACGAGTCGTGGCGGGGTGGCCACCGCGACCGCCTTCTCGTCGCGACGGACGCCAGACGCAAAGAGGTGTATGCCGCTGAGTTCGTCCTCGACGACCGTGGCGTCACCCGCGTGGCCGGGCCTGTCGTCAGTCGCGCCGCAGCCCTGCACGAGTCCTGGCGGGCGCTGCCCGTGGCGGGGCGCGGGCCGCTGCTCTACCCGGCCGACCTCGGCAGGTCAGCCGACGACGGGAGCGAGCCCAGCGGCATACGGCCGCTTCCACTGGACGTGTCGGCCGGCGCGCTCGCCGACCTCGCTCGCCGGCGACTGTCGACGGGAGACGAGCTCGACGGGCTGGAGCCGCTCTACCTGCGGCGCCCGGACGTGGCCACCGCTCCGCCGACCCGGAAGTCGACGCTCGGATGAGCGCGCCGGTCTTGCGCGACCTCGAGTGGACCGACCTGGAGACGCTGGCGGCGCTCGAGGTGGCGCTCTTCCCCGACGATGCGTGGTCCGAGCCGACGTGGTGGGCCGAGCTGGCGGGTCGCCCCCGGCGGGACTACGTCGTCGCCATTGACGACGGACAGGTCCTGGGCTACGGGGGTATCGACGTCAGCGGCGACGTCGCGGACCTGATGACCATAGCGACCGTGCCGGAGGCGCAGGGCCGAGGGCTGGGGCGTCGGCTGCTCGACGAGCTCGTCCGGCGAGCCGAGTGCAATCGGGCCGAGGCCCTGCTGCTCGAGGTGCGCGCCGACAACGAGGCGGCGAAACGGCTCTACAGCACGAGCGGCTTCGAGGTCATCTCCGTGCGTCGGCGCTACTACCAGCCGGGCGACATCGACGCCCTCGTCATGCGCAAGCACATCGGAGGTACCCATGGCTGACGAACCACTCGTCCTCGGGATCGAGACGTCGTGCGACGAGACCGGAGTCGGGATCGTGCGCGGGGAGACGCTTCTCGTCGACACCGTTGCGAGCAGCGTGGACGAGCACGCGCGCTTCGGCGGCGTGGTCCCCGAGGTCGCGAGCCGCGCGCACCTCGAGGCCATGGTCCCGACGATCGAGCGGGCCTGCCGCGACGCCGGCGTGGCCCTGCGCGACCTCGACGCGATCGCCGTGACCTCCGGCCCGGGTCTCGCCGGGTCGCTCCTCGTCGGCGTGGCCGCGGCCAAGGCGTTGGCCGTCGCCCTGGACAAGCCGATCTATGGCGTGAACCACCTGGCGTCGCACGTCGCCGTCGACATCGTCGAGCACGGGCCGCTGCCGGAGCCGACGATGGCCCTGCTCGTCTCGGGCGGGCACTCGTCGCTCCTGCTCGTGCCCGACGTGACGAACGACGTGCGGTCGATGGGATCGACGATGGACGACGCCGCGGGGGAGGCGTTCGACAAGGTGGCTCGAGTCCTCGGCCTCCCCTTCCCCGGTGGGCCCTACATCGACCGCGCCGCCCGCGAGGGGGACCGGGTGGCCATCGACTTCCCACGGGGGCTGACGACAGGGCGCGACCTGGAGCGGCACCGCTTCGACTTCTCCTTCTCGGGGCTGAAGACGGCGGTGGCTCGGTGGGTGGAGCAGCGCCACCGAGCCGGGGAGCCGGTGCCGGTGGCCGACGTGGCGGCTTCCTTCCAGGAGGCGGTCGTTGACGTCCTGACGAAGAAGGCCCTGCTGGCCTGCAAGGACAACGACGTGGACCACCTGCTCATCGGTGGCGGGGTGGCCGCCAACTCCCGGTTGCGGGCGCTCGCCGAGGAGCGGTGCACGAAGGCGGGCATCGCCCTGCGCGTCCCAAGGCCGGCGCTGTGCACCGACAACGGCGCCATGGTCGCGGCTCTCGGGGCACAGCTGGTGGCCAAGGGCCGCGAGCCGAGCGACCTTGGCCTGCCGACGGATTCGTCGATGCCCGTCGAGCTCGTCCAGTCCTGAGGCGTCGTCCGCTTCCCGGCCGATCGATGTGATCGATCGAGCCATACCTCGATCGATCACATCGACCGGACGCGGCCCGGCGGTGTCAGCTGCAGCTCGCGAGGCCGAGCTTGACCTTGAGGGTCATCACCCGGGTGACGGACTGCGCCACCTTGGCGGCGAAGGCGTGGTCGGCGCTCATCCGGCTGGTCAGGGCCCGGTGCATCGTCGCCACCGTGTCCGGTCGGGCGGTCAGGACGATGTCACCACCGGCGTCGACGAACGTCGTCGCACGCTGGCCGACCGGTGTCGCCGCGACGGCCTTTGCGGCGCCAACGTCGTCGGTGATGACGACCCCGCCGTAGCCCATTCGGCCACGCAACAGATCGGTGATGATCGCCTTCGAGAACACGGCGTTGACCCCCGGGTCGATCCGGCTGTAGATCGCCGAACCGACCATGACGAGGTCCGCGCCGGCCTTGATGCCGGCGCCGAAGGGCCGCAGGTAGGGGTCGGAGGCTGTCGTCTGGCGGTCGGTGATGCCTTCGGCGGTGAGGTCGGTGTTTCCGGTGATCCGGCCGATGCCGGGGAAGTGCTTGACCGTCGCGGCGACCTCGCCGCGGTGCATGCCGTCGATGAACGCACCGACCATCCGTGCCACGACGGTCGGGTCGCTGGAGAACTGCCGGTCCCACCGGCCGATCGGCGCGTTGGCCCGTCCCAGCTCTGCAGGGACTGTGTCGGCAACCGGCGCGAGGTTGACGTTGATGCCGGCGCTGTGCAGCTCGTCGGCCCACCCGGCCGATTGCCTCGCCAGCTGGCTGGACGAGAGGTCGCCCTGATCGAGCGCGCTCGGGATCCGGGTGAAGCCCTCACCGCGGAGCTGCTGGACGTTGCCACCCTCCTGGTCCGCCGCGAGGAAGAGCCCCGGCTCGCCTCTGGGGTCATCGGTGAGGGACTCGAGGTGCCGGGTCGCGGCGCGGACGCGATCGGCTCCGTCGTACCAGCCGCCGAGCAGGATGACGCCGCCGAGGTGCCGGTCGCGGACCAGGGCGTCGAGGCTGTTCTGCCCGGCGTTGACGTCCAGGCCGACCATGAGCAGCTGGCCGGCCCGCTCCGACGCGGACATGTTGGCCACGAGGGCAGAGCCGCAGGCGTGTGGGCCGAGAGCCGTCGGCGTCGTCGACCGTGACACCCCCGTGGGTGGCGATGTGGACGTCGATGCGGAGCGTGGTGCGGTCGTAGTGGGACTCGTGGGACTCGTGGTCGAGGGGCCTCCGGTCGGTCTCGTCGCGGTCGACGTCCCGAGCTGGGAAGGTCCTGACGGGGAGGCGCCGCTCGAGCACGCCACCATGAGAAGGCTCGCGGCGGCCGCCACCACGATCATCGCCCCAGACCGAAGGCGGGACAGTTGGGTCCTCGCGCTGTCAGGCACCAGTCGACCGTACCTGCTGGACCTTTGGCGGTACGTTGACCGCGTGCCGCCGACTGCGAGACCCATCGTCCTGGACGTCGACACCGGTGTCGACGACGCCTGCGCGATCCTGCTTGCGGCGTCCCACCCCGGGCTCGACCTGCGAGCCGTCAGCTGCGTCGGCGGCAACGCCTCGGTCGACGACGTCGTCCGCAACACCCTGACGGTGCTCGAGGCGGCCCGCCGCACCGACGTGCCTGTCGCCCGAGGAGCGGAGCGCCCGTTGCTCGAGCACCCGGCGGACGCCCGGCACGTCCACGGTGACGACGGCATGGGCGACCTTGGTTGGCAGGCCCCGTCGTTGCGGCCCGACTCCCGGCACGCGGTGGAGCTGCTCCGTGACACGTGCGTCGCCGCGGCCGAGGCGGGCGAGCAGGTCACGCTCGTGCCGACGGCGCCGCTGACCAACATCGCGCTGCTGCTCCGCACCTACCCGGACGCCGCCCGCGGGATTGCCGAGATCGTCTTCATGGGCGGAGCCGCGCAGAGCGGCAACGCCACGGCATCCGCGGAGTTCAACGTCTTCCACGATCCGGAGGCGGCTGCGATCGCCCTCGACGCCGCCGCCGAGTTGGCCATCCCGGTCACCATGTACGGCCTGGACGTCTTCTACGACCCGGTCGTGCCCAGCGCCGATGCCGCTGAGCTGGTCGCAGCCGGTGGGCGGGGCGCAGCGGAGCTCGCCGGGAGGCTCATCCAGTTCCAGTGCGAACGGTTCGGCCGGGATGCGGCGACGATCGGTGACGCCGGCGCCGTCTGCGCGGTCCTCGCCCCGGAGGGGCTGACCACCCAGGTTCTCCCGATCCGGGTCGAGCTCGCTGGTCACTGGTCCCGCGGGCGGACGATCGTCGACCGTCGCGACTGGAGCGGAGACCTGTCACACGACCCGCACGGAGAGCCGCCGGTCCGGGTCCGAGTCGCCCTGGGCGTCGACCACGCACGCTATTCCGGACTGTGGCGCGACACGATCCTCGCGACCGCGGGGCCTCGCTGATGGGGCGCGTTGTCGTCCTCGGCTCCCTCAACGTCGACGTCGTGACGCGGGTCGAGGCTCATCCCCGGCCGGGCGAGACGGTCGTCGGTGAGGCGGCCGGTCGTTTCGCCGGTGGCAAGGGCGGCAACCAGGCGATGGCCGCGCGCCGGGCGGGCGCCGAGGTCGTCATGGTCGGCCGGGTCGGAGCCGACGACGTGGGCGCCGGCTACGTCGAGCGGCTGCTTCGCCACGGCATCCACACCGAGGTCCCGACCTTCCCAGACGCCCCGACCGGCGCGGCGTACATCACCGTCGACGAGGCGGGCGAGAACACGATCGTCGTCGTTCCCGGAGCAAACGACATGGCGGAGGACGCCTCGGTCACGGCGGTCGGACTCGGCCCCGGCGACGTGCTCCTCTGCTCGCTTGAGGTGCCCACCGACCTCGTCGCCCGCGCAGCCCGCTTGGCCGCTCGCGGCGGCGCCCGTGTCGTCATCAACCTCGCGCCCTACGCCTCCCTCCCGCACGACGTCATCGCCATGGCGGACCCGGTCATCGTCAACGAGGAGGAGATGCGCCAGCTCGCCGACTCCGATCTCATCCCCGCGTCCCTGCTCGTGACGTTCGGGGCAGCCGGGGCAAGGTGGGACGGGGAGGAGGTGAGCGGCATACGGCTCAATGAGTCTGACGTCGTGGACACGGTCGGAGCCGGTGACGCCTTCTGCGGGGCGCTGGCGGCGGCGCTCGCCGCAGGCGCCACTCGAAAGGAGGCTCTCGAGGCGGCGAACCGGGCCGGTGCCGAGGCGGTCCAGTGGTCCGGCGCCCAGCCCGACGCCGCACTCTGAGTCGACCCCACCGCTCGAGGGAGCAAACTGGACCATGGCCACCCGCATGCGGCAAGTGATCCTGCGAGCTCTCCCGGACCTCCGTGTCCACCCCGTTGGCAAATGGGTCCGGGCCGACGCGCTGGGTAGCACCATCGTCGACAGCCGCCGTGTCCAGCTCGTCTGGGAGCCGAAGCGTGTCGTCGGCTCCTACGCCGTGCCCGACGAGGACGTAGCCGGCCGGCTCGTCCCTGCCGAGGGGGAGGCCGCGGCCGAGCACCCGGTGCCGATGGGCGACGACGGCCCGCCCGTCCTGGATCCGCACACCCCCTTCGGCGCCCACACCACACCCGGAACGCCGCTGACCATCCTGACTGACGCCGGAGACCTGCCCGGGGCTGCCTTTCGGCCCGACGACCCTGATCTGGCCGGCTACGTCGTGCTCGACTGGGCTGCGTTCACGCAGTGGTACGAGGAGGACGAGCCGGTTCTCGGTCACCCGCGCGACCCGTTCGACCGGATCGACTGCCTCAGGTCCAGTCGGCACGTCGTCATCGCCAGCGATGGGGTCACCCTCGCGGACACGACCCGCGCGACGTTGCTCTTCGAGACGCCGCTGCCGACGCGCTACTACGTGCCGCGGGAGGACGTGGCCATGGACCTGTTCGACCGGACCGACTCGCACACCGTGTGTGCCTACAAGGGCGAGGCCTCCTACTGGTCCGCCCGTGTCGGCGACACAGTGCTTCCGGACATCGCGTGGTCGTACGAGGAGCCGCGTCATGACGCGGCGCCGGTCGCCGGTCTCATCTCCTTCTACACGGAGAAGCTTGACCTGACCATCGACGGGGAGCTGCAGCGCCGGCCGCGGACGCCGTGGTCCTAGCGGTCGGAGTCATGCCGCCTCGACGACGAGCACGACCTGGCCGCCGGCCACCCGAGTGACGACGAGCGTCGCCTCCGAGCCGCCCCTGCCTCGCCCAGTCATCTTCAGCTGTCGTCGCAGCAGCTCCGGGTCGAGCGTGACACCGCGCTTCTTGATCGTCACCCGGTCGTGGCCGCGGTCGCGCAGCCATCGCGAGAGTGCCTTGCGGGACAGCGGCATCGCCTCGACGACGCGGTAGCGCTTCGCCCATGGGATGTCGTATGCCGCTGGGCTCGTCACGTAGCCCACGCCCGCTCCCAGCTCGGCTCCATCCACGGCGGCGGTCAGGGCCGGCGTGAGTCCGGCGCGGATGACAGCTCGATCCGGCTCGTAGAGCCAGTCGCCCAGCTCGGTGAGGGTCGGCAGGAGCGGGGCCGCGGACGCCGGGGCCGCGTCGGACTCGGTGACGACGTGGGTGGCCGAGGCGGAGCACACGGCGGCGGTCCGGCCGGGACTGCTGGCCAAGGGCCCCCACCAGATGGCGCACTCGAGGACCTCGCCCTCCCAGGAGCTCCACTGGGCCTCGGCGCCGTCGGGGAGGGCGGCGTGGGGGAAGGACGGCGAGAGCTTGGCACCGGTTGCCGGCGTGTCGGCGGCGAAGGCCTGGACCTCGCCCCACGTCGGCGAGATCGCCTCGAGCGAGAAGACCCGCTTCGTCCGCCCCCGGACGTCGGCGACCCCCGAGACGCGGCGACCCGGGTCGAGCCAGACGCCGAGGTGACGGGCCGCCTCGCCGAGCGGGAGCCGCACCTCGTCGGCGCGGGCGTGTGACACCCGAGCGGACGGCCAGTGGCGCAGGTTCGCGGCGGCGATCCGAGCGGTTGCGAGGTCTGCGTCGACCGCCCGCACCACGAGGTCGAGCCCGGCGAACGCCATGGCGTCCGCGCCGATCCCACAGCCGAGGTCATAGACCTCGCGCACGTCCGCGGACGCGAAGCGGTGGGCGTGGCGGGCGGCGAGGGGCAGGCGGGTGGCCTGCTCGAGACCGTCGGGCGTGAAGAGCATGCCAGCTGCGAAGTCCCCGAACTTGTCGACCGCCTTCGCGCGGAGGCGGGACTGCGCCATGGCGGCGGCCACGAGGTCAGGGTCGTAGGCCTCGCGCAGCCTCTCCTGGAGCTGCAGCGCGGTCGACTCGTCGTAGGTTGGCAGGGACTGGAGCAGCGCCCAGCCCTCTCCGGTGGCGAGCCGGTCCACCATTCCTGCGTCCATGGCCGCATCCTCGCAGCCGCGGGAGGCCGGCGCGCGGTGACCGTGAGCTCTCGTCTGTTGGCACTCGACTTGACCGAGTGCTAACTCCAAACCTAGATTTTGCTTGTTGGCACTCTCACCCTGAAAGTGCCAGATCCGCGAGAGCGGTCGACCCCCGCGACGGCGACCGATCTCAACTGGATCAACAATCTTCCAAGACTCGATCCATCGACATCCCGAAGGGAAGGTCACCACCGTGTCGGTTTCCATCAAGCCGCTCGAAGACCGCATCGTCGTCAAGTCCCTCGAGGCGGAGCAGACAACCGCTTCCGGCCTCGTCATCCCGGACACGGCGAAGGAGAAGCCGCAGGAGGGCGAGGTTCTCGCCGTCGGCCCCGGCCGCTGGAACGAGGACGGCGACCAGCGCGTCCCGCTCGACGTCAAGGTCGGCGACAAGGTCATCTACAGCAAGTACGGCGGCACCGAGGTCAAGTACGGCGGCGAGGAGTACCTCATCCTGTCCGCCCGTGACGTTCTCGCCGTCGTCGGCTGAGCGTCGACCCCCTGCACCACATGCTTTGACCGCACCCCGGTGACGCCCCTCGGGGTCGTGCCGGGGTGCGGCTCGCTTCGCCCACCGTTTCGCGCATCACCAGCCAGAAGGAACACCATGGCCAAGCAACTGGAGTTCGACGACTCCGCACGCAAGTCGCTCGAGCGCGGCGTCGACGCGCTCGCCAACGCCGTCAAGGTGACGCTCGGCCCCAAGGGCCGCAACGTCGTCATCGACAAGAAGTGGGGCGCCCCCACCATCACGAACGACGGCGTCACGATCGCCCGCGAGATCGAGCTCGAGGACTCCTACGAGAACCTCGGCGCCCAGCTCGCCAAGGAGGTCGCCACCAAGACGAACGACATCGCCGGTGACGGGACGACCACCGCCACGGTCCTCGCCCAGGCGATGGTCAAGGAGGGCCTGCGCAACGTCGCCGCGGGAGCCGCTCCGGCCGCCCTCAAGCGCGGCATGGACAAGGCCGTGAGCGCGGTCAACGACCGCCTGCTCGACATCGCGCGTGACGTCAACGGCAAGGACGAGGTCGCCTCCGTCGCGACGCTCTCCGCCCAGGACTCCACCCTCGGTGGCCTCATCGGCGAGGCGTTCGACAAGGTCGGCAAGGACGGCGTCATCACCGTCGAGGAGTCCTCGACGACGGCGACCGAGCTCGAGTTCACCGAGGGCATGCAGTTCGACAAGGGCTACCTCTCGGCCTACTTCGTCACCGACACCGAGCGCATGGAGACGGTGCTCGAGGATGCCTACGTCCTCATCAACCAGGGCAAGATCTCGGCCGTCGCCGACCTCCTGCCGGTGCTCGAGAAGGTCGTCCAGTCCGGCAAGCCACTCCTGATCATCGCCGAGGACGTCGAGGGCGAGGCCCTGTCCACGCTCGTCGTGAACAAGATCCGCGGCACCTTCAACGTCGCCGCTGTCAAGGCACCCGGCTTCGGGGACCGCCGCAAGGCCATGCTCCAGGACATCGCCATCCTCACCGGTGGCCAGGTCATCGCCGAGGAGGTCGGCCTCAAGCTCGACCAGGCCGACCTGACCGTCCTCGGCCAGGCCCGTCGCGTCGTGCTGACCAAGGACAACACGACGATCATCGACGGTGCGGGCGAGACCTCCGAGGTCAACGGCCGGATCGCCCAGATCAAGTCCGAGATCGAGCGCACCGACTCCGACTGGGATCGCGAGAAGCTCCAGGAGCGCCTCGCCAAGCTCGCCGGTGGCGTCTGCGTCATCAAGGTCGGCGCGCACACCGAGGTGGAGCTCAAGGAGAAGAAGCACCGCATCGAGGACGCCATCTCCGCTACCCGCGCCGCGATCGAGGAGGGGATCGTCGCCGGTGGTGGCACGGCCCTCATCCACGCCGCCGAGGTCATCGACGGACTCGACCTCGAGGGCGACGAGGCGACCGGTGCTGCCATCGTCCGCAAGGCGGTCGTGGAGCCGCTTCGCTGGATCGCCGAGAACGCCGGGCACCAGGGCTACGTCGTCACCTCGAAGGTGGCCGACCTGCCGCTCGGGCAGGGCCTCAACGCCGCCACGGGCGAGTACGGCGACCTCATCGCGGCCGGCGTCATCGACCCGGTCAAGGTGACGCGCTCTGCCCTGCGCAACGCCGAGTCGATCGCGTCGATGATCCTCACGACCGACACGCTCGTCGTCGACAAGCCGGAGGAGGAGCCCGAGGCGGGCGGCCACGGCCACGGGCACGGGCACTGACCTTCGGTCACCACCAACAAGGGCCACCCTCGATCTCGAGGGTGGCCCTTCGTTGTGCAAGCCGGGGACGTATGCCGCTGAGCCGCCCCCCGCGAGCGCGCTCAGCGGCATACGCGCTGGGTTTCGCCCCGCGGGCTCAGGAGGCGGTGGCGATGGAATGGATCGGGGCGTTGGTCGGCGCGTCGTACAGGAGCTCTCGCTCGGTCTCGGTCAGGCCACCCCACACGCCGTAGGGCTCACGGACCTGAAGGGCATGAGAGCGGCACTCGGCAAGGACGGGGCAGGCGGCGCAGACCGCCTTGGCGGCGGCGTCCCGGTTGCGCCGTCGTGGACCGCGCTCGCCTTCGGGGTGGAAGAACGCCTCGGGACTCACGCCCCGGCACGCTCCGTCGAGCTGCCAGTCCCACAGGTCCGCCACCGGACCCGGAAGGCGGGTGATCTCGGCCATGGTGTCGTGGTCCTCGTCTTTCGTGTTCCTCGGCAGATCAGTCTGCCGATGGTGCTCTGGTGCAGCCGTGGATCGACGCTAACCGGGGCAAAGCCCTCGATTGAAGGCCTGAACCTTCAAGACTTGTTCAAGAATTCCCCTCCATATGGCATGCGCTTTCCCCCCGAGAGTGAGGTGACCGCACGTAACATGTGGAAGCACAGCCCTTGGGGTCCTCGTGGGTGGGGCCCGCTGGGCGGAGAGGTCGGGGGTTGGATCACCAATGGGATTCACCTGGGCCGTACGGTCCGGCGTAACGCCACGCACGAGCGGTGCGATGGAGGGGGTGGACACCGCCACCTCCCTCCGCGAGCTCGTGTCCCGTGCAGCGCACGACGACGTCGCGCGCGATGAGCTGGTTCGACGGGTTCGCGACCTGGCCCTGAGGTACGCACGTGTCCGGCTCGGCCGCTTCGGGGCCGAGGATCTTGCCCAGGACGTTGCTCAGGAGGTGTGCATGGCCGTGGTGGCCGCCGTGCCCACCTATGAGGAGCGCGGACTTCCGTTCGAGGCGTTCGTCTACCGCATCGCGTCCCACAAGCTTGCTGACGTGCAACGTACCGAGATGCGCGGCGCGACGCCCGTGGCCGACCTTCCCGACCGGGTTGACGAGGCGCCGACTCCCGAGGAGGCAGCGGTCGTGGGGGACGAGGTCGCGCTCGCGCTCTCCCTGCTGCAGAAACTGCCGGAAGCCCAGCGCGAGATCCTCATCCTTCGAGTTGCCGTGGGCATGTCGACCGAGGAGACTGCCGATGCGATCGGCATGACGCCGGGCGCCGTGCGGGTCGCACAGCACCGGGCTCTCGCCCGGCTGCGCACGATGCTGGTGCAGGTCGAGGCAGGTGAAGTGGCATGACCAGGCCGACTCCGCTCAGTCAGATCGTCGCCGACGACCTGCTCATCGACCGTGTCGCCGGTCGTGAGCCCGCAGGGGACGACCCCATTGCAAGCCTGCTCGCCGCCCTCGCCGAGCACGCCGACCGTCCGCTGGGCAGGGCCCCGACCGGTCGCCGATTCCGCCGCCATCGCGTCCTCTCGGCCCTGGCGGCGCTCACCGTCGGCGCCTCGGGTGCCGGTGTCGCGGCGGCAGCCACCGTTCCGGATGGGACGCCCTCGGCTGCGCCTGCGCTGGTGACCCGGGCACCACATCGCCCGGCTTCGGGCCCGGGCGCCGAGCTCGTCCGCGATGCCTCCGGACGTGTCCTGGTCGTCGGTGCCGACGGCACGCGGTTCGACTCCGCGTGGCTTCCCGACGGCGTGAGCCCAGTCCTGTTCACGCCGGCCGGGGTCCTCGGGCGAGCATCCGGCGCGGAGGCCAGCCGGTTCCGGTGGGCTGCCCTCCCGGGGTCCACGGCGCTCCTCCGTGCCGGGCCGAAGCAGGGTCTGGAAGGTCCGGATCTCGAACCAGCGGACGCAACCCTGACGGACGAAGCGCAGCAGGACGCTGCGACCGGCCCCATTGACGATGCCGCGACACCGGTGGATCCGGCGGCCGCGCCCGTCGAGCAGCCCGCTCCCGAGCCGAACGGTGCGACGACGTCCGCCGCGACCCCGAGCGACGACGCGACTACTGCCACGACTCCCAGCGACGACGCGACCTCTGCCACGACTCCGACCGACGACGCGACGGACCAGAGCGATGCGACTCCGTCCGGACCGGAAACAACCGGACCTACTGACGCCGGCAAGCCCGCCGACACTGGCAAGCCTGCTGAGCAAGCCTTAGCTCGGCAAGCCCCCCTTCGCCGGCGAGCCGGGAGTTGGCCGCCACTCAGGCACGGACGACGCCGACAACCTGCCGCCGCAGGCCCTACCGGGGCCTGGCGCCCCAGCAATCGACGCTCCGATCGCAACACCCCCGCCGAGCTCGGCTCCAGTAGACGACGGTGGTCTCGTGGCCGCACCCACGAATCCGATCATGGTGCCGCTGCCGACCGTCCCTGTGGCCGTGCTGGTGGACCCCTCCTAGGATTGCGACCGCGTTTCGGCACGGACGGACCTCCTCGCCGCCTCCCGTAGAATTAGGCAATGCCCCTCGGTACGAATGACGTCCCCTCCCCCTTCGAGAACCTCGGCCTGACTTACGACGACGTCCTCCTCCTACCGGGGTACAGCGACCTCGCACCCAATGACATCGACACGACGACCCGGCTCACCCGCGAGCTGACGATCAAGGCGCCCCTCATCTCCGCCGCGATGGACACGGTCACCGAGGCGCGCATGGCCATCGCCATGGCCAGACAGGGCGGCCTCGGCGTGCTCCACCGCAACCTGTCGATCGCGGACCAGGCCTACCAGGTCGACCTCGTCAAGCGGACGCAGACGGGAATGATCTCCAACCCGATCACGATCGGGCCCGGCGCGACCCTCGAGGAGCTCGACCAGAGATGCGGCGAGTACCGCGTCTCCGGCCTCCCGGTCGTCGACGGCGACAAGACGCTCATCGGCATCGTCACCAACCGTGACCTGCGGTTCACTCCGGTCAAGGAGTGGGGTACCACCCTGGTCCGCGACGTCATGACCCCAATGCCGCTCATCACCGGCCACGAGGGCATCAGCCGCGAGGACGCCACGCGGCTCTTGCGCCAGCACAAGCGGGAGCGGCTTCCGCTGGTCGACGACGCTGGTCATCTCGTCGGCCTCATCACCGTCAAGGACTTCGTCAAGAGCGAGCAGTTCCCCAACACGAGCAACGACGCAGCCGGCCGCCTCATGGTCGGCGCCGCGATCGGCTACTTCGGTGACGCCTGGGAGCGTGCGACGACGCTCATCGAGGCGGGCGTCGACGTGCTGGTGGCCGACACGGCCCACGGCCACGTGCGGATGCTCGTCGACATGGTGCAGCGCCTCAAGAGCGACCCCGCGACGAGGCACGTCCAGGTCATCGGCGGCAACGTCGCGACCCGCGAGGGCGCCCAGGCGTTCGTCGACGCGGGGGCCGACGCAATCAAGGTCGGCGTCGGACCGGGCTCGATCTGCACGACCCGGATCGTGACCGGTGTCGGCGCCCCGCAGATCACGGCCGTCCATGCTGCCTCCCTCGCCGCCAAGCCCGCGGGCGTTCCGGTCATCGCGGACGGCGGCCTCCACTACTCCGGCGACATCGCCAAGGCGATCGTCGCCGGTGCCGACGCGGTCATGATCGGATCGCTCCTCGCCGGGTGCGAGGAGTCGCCCGGTGAGCTGATCTTCATCAACGGCAAGCAGTTCAAGACCTATCGCGGCATGGGCTCGCTCGGCGCGATGAGCTCGCGCGGCAAGAAGTCCTACTCGAAGGACCGGTACTTCCAGGCCGAGGTCGACTCCGACGACAAGATCGTGCCCGAGGGGATCGAGGGGCGCGTCGCCTACCGTGGGCCGGTCTCGCAGGTCGCGCACCAGATGGTCGGCGGGCTGCGCCAGGCGATGTTCTACGTCGGCGCGCGCACCATCCCGGAGCTGCAGGAGAAGGGCAAGTTCGTCCGGATCACGTCGGCGTCACTCAAGGAGAGCCACCCCCACGACATCCAAGGAATGGTGGAGGCCCCCAACTACACGGTCAACTGAGCGCTCACACCGTATGCCGTTGAGCCGGCCCCTGGGCAGGGCGCCGTTGAGCGGCAACCAGCTCAGCGGCATACGGCCAGCTCGTTGATGGTGAAGTGAGGATCAGTGCGGGGTCGCTCGAGCTCATCGACCGCTGCCACAGCGCGGTCCTCGGCGGTGATTCGGGAGGTGCCGTCGGGGCCGACGAGCAAGGTCGTGGTGCCTCGCACGTACCTTCCGGGTGCGCCGTCCGGGTTCGAGGAGCGCCGGGAGGCTGAGATAGCTCCACGCCGCGTCGGGACTTCCCGGCCGGGACCCCCGGCCGAGCCCAGAGCGACCTCGCCTTCGCAGCCGCGGGGCTCCGGCGCGACGTCGCCTTCAAGGCGATGGACACGGGTCTCATCCTCGGCCTGGTGAGGCAGGACTGCCATCGCCCTCCTCGCTCCGGCGCTCGTCCCCCCGAGCCCCGACCTCACCGCGATCCGAGTCACCAATGGACCGACCCGCATCGAGTACCTCGCGTGGAGCAACTTCAATCCGAGCCGCGCGACCCTCGCCTTCCTCGAGGCTCTGGAACCGCAGCTAGGATCGGGCGGTGACTGAGATCGAGATCGGCCGAGGCAAGCGCGGACGGCGGGCCTATTCCTTCGACGACATCGCCGTGGTGCCGTCCCGGCGCACCCGCGATCCCGAGGAGGTGTCGGTCTCGTGGCAGATCGACGCCTACCACTTCGACATCCCGGTCATGGCCGCGCCGATGGACTCGGTCGTCTCGCCCGAGTCGGCGATCGCCCTGGGCAAGCTCGGCGCGCTGCCCGTCCTCGATCTCGAGGGGCTGTGGACTCGCTACGAGGACCCCACCGCGCAGCTGGCCGAGATCGCCGGGCTCGACCCGGTCCACGCGACCTCACGGATGCAGGAGATCTACGCCGAGCCGATCAAGCCGGAGCTCATCACCGAGCGGCTGCACCAGCTGCGCGAGGCGGGCGTCACCGTGGCCGGCGCCCTGTCGCCGCAGCGCACCCAGCAGCACTGGAAGACCGTCGTCGATGCGGGGGTGGACCTCTTCGTCATCCGCGGCACGACGGTGTCCGCCGAGCACGTGTCCGGGCGGGCCGAGCCGCTCAACCTCAAGCGGTTCATCTACGAGCTCGACGTGCCTGTCATCGTCGGCGGGGCCGCCTCCTACACCGCGGCGCTGCACCTGATGCGCACGGGAGCGGCCGGTGTGCTCGTCGGCTTCGGCGGGGGAGCGGCGCACACGACGCGCAAGACGCTCGGCATCCATGCACCGATGGCCTCGGCCGTGGCCGATGTCGCCGCAGCCCGGCGCGACTACCTCGACGAGTCCGGTGGCCGGTACGTTCACGTCATCGCCGACGGAGGCGTCGGCACGTCGGGTGACATCGTCAAGGCCGTTGCCTGTGGGGCCGACGCCGTCATGCTCGGTGCCGCACTGGCCCGCGCCACGGATGCGCCTGGTCGTGGGTACCACTGGGGCCCCGAGGCGCACCATTCAGAGCTGCCGCGCGGGGTGCGCATGGAGCTCGGGATGCAGGCCTCGATCGAGGAGATCCTCTTCGGGCCGGGGCGACAGGCCGACGGCACGACGAACCTCGTCGGCGCCCTGCGGCGCGCCATGGCCACGACCGGCTACAGCGATGTCAAGGAGTTCCAGCGCGTCGAGGTCGTCGTCTCGCCCTACCTCGGGCAGTAGGCCGTTCCTCCTTCCGTATGCCGCTGGGCCCGCTCCCACACGTCCGCCCCGTTGGGCTGTGGGGTTCGTTACTCGGCGGTAGCCCCGGCGGATCAGGGCGTCTACGCTGCGACTATGACGCAGCTGTACGACCACGACGTCGTGGTCATCGGGTCAGGCTTCGGTGGGTCGGTGGCGGCGCTCCGGTTGGCCGAGAAGGGTTATCGCGTCCACGTCTACGAGGCCGGCCGCCGCTTCGCGGACGAGGACTTCGCGGACACGAGCTGGAACCTGCGTCGCTATCTCTGGGCACCACGGCTCGGCTGCTACGGCGTGCAGCGGATCCACCGGCTGCCGGAATGTCTCATCCTCGGCGGGGCCGGCGTCGGCGGCGGCTCGCTCAACTACGCCAACACCCTCTACGTGCCGCCGGAGCCGTTCTTCCGCGACCCGCAATGGTCGGACATCACCGACTGGCAGGCCGAGCTCGCGCCGCACTACGCGACGGCGCAGCGGATGCTCGGTGTCGTCGAGAACCCGTGCTGGGGGCCGGTCGAGCAGGTCATGAAGGACACGGCGAACGATCTCGGGGTCGGCGACTCGTTCCGCAAGACCCCTGTCGGCGTCTTCTTCGGCGAGCCCGGACAAGCGGGTCGCCCGACCCCTACTTCGGCGGTGAGGGCCCGGACCGCACCGGCTGCACCGAGTGTGGGAACTGCATGGTCGGCTGCCAGGTCGGCGCCAAGAACACGCTCGTCAAGAACTACCTGGCCCTGGCCGAGCGACGTGGCGTGACGATCGAGCCGCTGCGCACGGTGACCGCGTTGCGCCCGCTCGACCCGGCTCGCCCGGAGCAGCGGTATGCCGTGACGACCGTGCGCACGGGTGCGCTGGGCCGGCGCGGGCAAGGACCGCCGAACCGTCACCGCCGACCAGGTCGTCATCGCTGCGGGTGCCTGGGGCACGGCGCAGCTGCTGCACGCGCATGAAGGCCGAGAGGCGCAGGCCTGCCGCGGCTGTCGGACCGGCTCGGCGACCTGACACGGACCAACTCCGAGGCACTCGGGGGGCGATGACGGCGCGCGTGCCGCGAGGGATGTCGACCTGACGCAGGGGGTCGCGATCACGTCGAGCTTCCACGTCGACGAGACCACTCACGTCGAGAACGTCCGCTACGGCAAGGGCTCCAACGCTCATGGGCGCTGCTCGCGGTTCATGCAGGTCGACGGCGGCGGCCGCATACCCCGGTGGGCGCAGTTCGCTGGGCCAGACGGCGCGCCACCCGGCCGTCTTCGCTCGGTCCCTGTCGAACCGGCGCTGGAGCGAGCGCACCGTCATCGCGCTCGTCATGCAGACGACGGACAACTCCATCAACGTCCGACGCCGACGTGGCCTCTTGGGCGCGCGCCTGACATCGACGCCAGGGCCACGGCGCGCCCAACCCGACCTACATCCCTGAGGGCAACGCCGCGGTGCGCGCTCTGGCAGGCCGGCTCGAGCGAGCCACCGGCGAGCGGGCCTTCCCGGGGTCCGTCGATCGGCGAGATCCTCGACATCCCGATGACCGCGCACTTCCTCGGGGGGCGGTCATCTCCGACTCGCCCGACCGCGGCGTCATCGATCCCTACCACCGTGTCTGGAGCTACCCGGGCCTGCACGTCGTGGACGGCGCAGCCATCTCGGCGAACCTCGGTGTCAACCCGAGCCTGACGATCACCGCGCAGGCCGAGCGCGCCATGTCGTTGTGGCCGGTCCGTGGACGGCAGGACGAGCGTCCCGCCCAGGGCGAGCCCTATGCACGCCTCCGCAACACACCCGGTTATCGAGGGCTGCCCTCATCTGCGGCAGGCCCCAGCGGTCGATAAGCGGGTGTGTTGCGAAGAGGCTCGCGGGGATGGGTCTCGCTTCACGACGCAGGCGGTGGTGGCGGCGGGGCTGAGTCGCTCTGCTCGAGGGCCTCGGACAGCTCGTCGACGTCCAGGTTGCGGCGGTCGACGCGGCCATTGCGGTAGGCCGTTCGTCCGACGAGATGGGCGGACACGGGGGAAGTGAAGAACTGAGCGGCGGCGGCGATGAGCAGGGTCGTGGCGGCGGCCCAGGAGCGCAGGGTCAGGGCCAGGCCGACGAGGACGAGGACGAGGCCCAGGCTCTGGGGCTTGGTGACGGCGTGCAGCCGGGAGAGCGTGTCGGGGAAGCGGACCAGCCCGACCGCCCCGGCCAGGCAGAGCGCCGCGCCGAGGAGGAGGCAGACGCCACCCGCGAAGTCGAGGACCGAGGACGCAGCTCACGAGGCGACCCCGTCCGAGTCGGACGGCTGGTCGTCAGAGTCCCGCGAGAGCAGCCGGGTCACCGCGACGCCGCCGACGAAGTTGACCATGGCGAGGATCATGATCAAGGGCAGGTTGGTTGCGTGGTGGTTCGAGACCGACTCGAGGGCGACCCCGGCGATGAAGATGACGAGGAGCACGTCGATCGCGAGGATGCGGTCCAGCGCGCTCGGCCCTCGGTAGAGACGGTAGAGGCAGAGTGCGGCCGCCAGCCCGAGCATCAGGGTCGCAGCGGCGGTGACGATGGTCATCGGCCCTCCTTCTTGAGCCGTTCGACGGTGGCGATCTCCTCGGCTGACCCGAACACCCGCACGACGCGTTCCTCGATCTCGAGCACGTGGTCGTGGAAGTGTCTGACCGCCTCCGGGCCCCACACGTCGAGCAGGTGGAGGTAGATGATCGAGCTGGATCGCCGGGCCTCGATGACGGTGGAGCCGGGGACGAGGCCGACGAGCTCCGACGTCAACGTGAGGTAGAAGTCGGAGTGGGTCCGGAGCTGGACCTCGATGACGGAGTTTCGGGGCGGGCTGGGGCGGAAGGAGAGCATGGCCACCTGGACGGACGCCACGACGAGGTCCCGGAAGAAGTACGCGAGCAGAAGGAGCAGCCGGTGGATCCGCAACCGCCCCCCGAACTCGATGGATGGCAGCGGGAACGCGAGCGTGACCACGAGTCCGACGACGAGGCCGGACAGCATGTTGCCCCAGGTGATGCGGTCCCAGAGGAAGCACCAGGCCAGCGCGACGACCAGGATGGCGCGTGGCTGGAAGGAGCGTCGCCGGCGCTTCGGGGTCTCGTCAGCGGTGGTGCCCTCGAGGGGCTCGTGCCGCGCGTTCATCGCCGGAGCACCTCCTCGGGCAGGACGCTGTTGATGTAGGGGTCCCGCTGCATGAGGTCGCCAGCGGCACGCTGGGTGTAGGCGAAGAGCGGCCCGGCGACGAGTGTGATGACGATGCCGACCGCAGTCATCGCTGCCGCCGCCCACAGCATCGCCTTGGGCAGGGGGCGCCCGGCCTGCGCGGTCGCGATCCTCTGGCGCCGCGGCGGGTCGTTGTGGAAGTCCCGGGGCCCGGTCGCGAGGGCTTCCCCCTGGGAGTCGGTCCGTGCTGCGGCTCCCTGCCCGACCGGGACCGGTGCCGTCTCGAACTCCTCGGAGCCGGCCGTGCCGTCCAGCTCCTCATCTCCGGCGGCCTGTTTGGGGGCGCTGCGCCAGAAAGCCTGGCTCCAGACCTTGGTCAGCGCGTAGAGCGTGAGCAGGCTCGTCACGATGCCGGCCACCACGAGGACCCAGGCCATCGGTGTGCCGACCTCGAGCCCGGCATGGAGCAGGCCGATCTTCGCGAGGAAACCAGACAGCGGGGGGATGCCGGACAGGTTCATGGCCGAGGTGAAGAAGAGGATGGCGAGCACCGGTGAGGCGGCCGCGAGGCCGCCGAGGCGGTCGAGCGACGTCGTCCCACCGAGCCGCTCGACGAGTCCGGTGATGAGGAAGAGCGCGGTCTGGATGGTGATGTGGTGGGCGACGTAGAAGATCGCGCCCGCCGTGCCGTGCTCACGTCGCGAGGGCGATCCCGAAGATCATGTAGCCGATGTGGCTGACCAGGGTGAAGGACAGCATTCGCTTGAGGCCCGACTGGGAGACCGCGCCGAGGATGCCGACGACCATGGTCAGCAGCGCCGCCCACATGAGCAGGCCGGTGAGGGGGGAGTCGGGGAACAGCAGCGTCTGGGTGCGGATGATCGCATACACGCCGACCTTCGTGAGCAACCCGGCGAAGACAGCAGTCACCGGTGCGGGGGCGGTGGGGTAGCTGTCGGGCAGCCACGCGGACATCGGGAAGACGGCTGCCTTGATCGCGAAGGTCGTGAGCAGGGCCAGCTGGACGACGAGCGCCGCATTGGCCGGGAGTCCCTCGATGCGGATCGGCCAGCTGTGCGAGGTTGACGGTGCCCGTCGCGGCATACGCCGCGGCGATGGCGATGAGGAAGAGCGCCGAGCTGACCAGGCTGACGACGACGTACGTCGTGCCCGCGTGGATGCGCGGTCGCCGTGCCCGCCGAGGGTCATGAGGACGTAGGAGCTAGAAGAGCAGGATCTCGAAGCCGACGAAGAGATTGAAGAGGTCGCCCGCGAGGAACGCGTTGGACACGCCTGCCATGAGCACGAGATAAGTCGGGTGGAAGATCGACAGCGGGGTCTCCTCTTCCTCCTCGTCGCTGTCGGCCTGCCCCTGTCCGATGGCGAAGACGAGGACGAGCAGCGTGACGATGGCGGAGACGAGCAGCATGAGCGCGCTGAGCCGGTCCGCGACGAGGGCGATGCCGAGTGGCTCCTGCCAGGCGCCGAGCCACAGCACCTGCGGGCCCGTGTGCGTCGGTCTGCCGGACGAGGACGGCGGCGACGGCGACGACGGCTGTGAGGACGCCGATGCTGACGGTGCGCTGCAGGAGCGGTGAGCGCCGGAAGGCGAGCGTGAGGGCCGCCCCGAGCAGGGGCAGCAGCACGGGCATCGGCACGAGGTTGGGCACGGGGAGTGATCTCATGCAGGAGCTCCCGTCCCTCGGCGCGCTCGTCGGAGGTCGTCGTCGGGGTGCCTCTGCGGGTCGTAGGTCGACGACGTCTCGTTCGCCGAGCGCGAGGTCGCTGGATGCGCGCGTCCTCGGCGTCGTCGGGCACGTCGTCGGTGCCGGAGATCTGCCAGAGCCGGTAGGACAGGGCGAGCAGGAAGCCGATCGTCGCGAGGGAGATGACGATCGCCGTCAGCACCATGGCCTGGGGCAGCGGGTCGCTCATCG
Source organism: uncultured Actinomycetota bacterium (assembly GCA_963826445.1). Lineage (GTDB taxonomy): Bacteria > Actinomycetota > Actinomycetes > Actinomycetales > Dermatophilaceae > Intrasporangium. The sequence continues at coordinate 519,877 of CAWGXD010000021.1, read as the reverse complement.
CGGCCGGGTCCGGTCGCCGACGAATGGCGGGCGCCCGGCCGCGCCCGCGATGACGAGGTAGAGCACGGCGACGCCGTTGCCGATGAGCACCATGCCGAGCAGGACCCGGACGAGGCTCCGGTCGAGCGCCAGCGCGGTGCCGGCGGCGACGAGCACGCCCACGACGACGACGAGGGTGAGGTTGGGGTGGAGGGTGGCCTCGATGAGGGTGGTCACGACGTGGGCCCCTCGGATCCAGCTGGTGCAGCCGCCTCCGCCGCTGTGGCCTCACCGGCCGGGGCGGCGTCGAAGGCGGCAGCGGCGCTCGGGTCGGACGTCGCCTCGGCGATCTGGCGGTCGATGCCGGTGCCCAGGCTGCGGACGATGTCGAGCATCATGCCGACGACGATGAGGTAGACGCCGATGTCGAAGAAGAGCGACGTGACGAGGTGCACCTCGCCCCAGGGCGGCAGCTGAAGTCCAGGGCGGTCGTCTCGAGGATCGTGCCGCCGAACGCGAGCGGGGCCAGCGCCGAGCCGACGACGACGAGCAGGCCGAGTCCGACGAGCAGACCGGCGTCGAAGGGCGCCGCCTCGTCGAGCTCGTAGCGTCCGCCTGCCAGATAGCGCACGACGAGGGCGAGGCCCGCGACGAGTCCACCCGCGAAACCACCTCCCGGCTGGTTGTGGCCGGCGAAGAGCAGGAAGAGCGAGGCGGCGAGCATGATGTGGAAGACGAGCCGGGTGACGACCTCGAAGATGACCGACCGCTTCTCCGTGCCGCATCGTGCGCCCGCCGTGCAGCCACGTGCCCCGGTTCGGCGTCGCTCGCCGGCAGGGCCTTGGCCGTGGCGCGGGACAGCCGGGTGTTGCGGGTGCGGACGAAGATGAGGCTGGCGATGCCGGTGGCGGCGGCGACGAGCACCGACACCTCGCCGAGGGTGTCCCACGCACGGATGTCGACGAGCGTGACGTTGACGATGTTCTTGCCGTGGCCGAAGGCATAGGCCTCGACCGGGAACCCTTCGGACGCGGGCACCTGGGTCCGGGCGCTCGGTCGTCACCAGGCCCGATGGCGCCGACCCCGAGACCGACGGCGAGCACCGAGCACGAGGCGCCAGGTGCGGACCGGCGACTGGGGGTGGCGGGTGAACTTCGTCGGCATTCGGCGCAGCACGAGCACGAAGACGACGAGCGAGACCGTCTCGACGAGCATCTGGGTGATGGCGAGGTCAGGGGCCCCTGCGAGGATGAAGGTCATCGCCACGCCGTAGCCGGTGACGCCGACGAGCATGACGCTCGTGACCCGCCGGCGGGAGAACGAGCACGAGCATTGCGGCCGCGACGACGATCGCACCGACGACCGCTTGCGCGGCGGATGTCCCAGAGCGGACGGGACCGACCGTGCCCCGCAGTCACCGCGGCACCCCCCGGCAGTGCGACGAACACGACGAGGATCGCCACGACGTAGAGCGGCAGCGAGCCGCGTTGCGTCACCGCGGTCGCCTCGACGGCGCCGCGGTCCACCCCCCGCAGGACGCGCGCGAAGACTGCGCTCGCCGTCGACGAGGTCCGGGACCCCGGCCTGGAGGCGTGCGACCCGTTCGCGCTCGATGAACAGCAGGGCGCCGGCGACGACCGACACGGCGGACAGCACGAGCGGGAGCGTCAGCCCATGCCAGAGCGCGAGCGGCTCGGGCGCGTCACCCGTGGGGAACAGGTCGGCATACGGCATGAGCAACGTGGACTCGATCGGCGCCATCAGGCCGAGCGAGCAACGAACCCACCCCCAGCGCCAGCGGTGCCGCGACGAAGCCCGGGTGCGGCATCTTCAGCCGGGTGGGCGGGACGCCGGGCTTGCTGGCGAAGGCGCCCCACATGAAGCGCGCCGTGTACGCCACGGTGAGGACGGACCCGAGGACGACACCGGCCAGTGAGAGCCAGCCATAGGGCTGGGGGAGTGGCCGTGCTTCCTCGATCCCGTTCACGAGGGCACCGAGCGCGCTCTCCTTCGCGACGAAGCCGGCGAGCGGGATCGACCCCGGCCATCGACAGCGCTGCCAGGCTGGCCGGGATGCTCACGGGCAGGAGCCGGCGGCCGAGTCCCGAGAGGCGGCGCAGGTCTCTGGTGCCGGTCGACTTGTCGATGATCCCCGACGGTGAGGAACAGCGTCGACTTGAAGAGGGCGTGTCCCACGATGAGAGCGAGCGCGGCCAGGCCCGCGGCACGGGTGCCGACCCCGCTGATGGAGACGATGAACCCCAGCTGGCTCACGGTGCCGTAGGCCAGCAGCAGCTTGAGGTCGTGCTGGCGCAGCGCCCGCCACCCTCCGAGGAGCATCGTGGCGAGGCCGAGGCCAACCGTGAGGGCATACCAGGCCGGGGCTCCCGCGAAGGCCGGGGCGAGGAGCGCGACGAGGTAGACGCCGGCCTTGACCATCGCGGCTGCATGGAGGTAGGCGCTCACCGGTGTCGGCGCCGCCATGGCACCGGGAAGCCAGAAGTGGAACGGGATCGAGCGCCGACTTGGACAGTGCCCCGACGAGCAGCAGCACGATGGCGGCGGCGGTGACGCCGTCGAGCGGGGGCGGGTCGAGTCGATGAAGCCGCTGATCGAGTACGTGTGCTGGACGCCGATGGCGATGATCCCGATGAGCATCGCGAGACCGCCGAAGGTCGTCACGAGCAGCGCCTGCATGGCGGCACGCCGGTTGGTCGAGCTCGCCGGATTGTGCCCGATGAGCAGGTAGGAGAAGACCGTGGTCAGCTCCCAGAAGACGTAGAGCACGAGCAGGTTGTCGGTCAGGACGAGACCGAGCATCGCACCCGCGAAGGCGATGAACACCGAGCTGAAGCGCCACAGCGCCCGGTCGTCGCGACCGAAGTACCAGGTGCAGTAGAGCAGGACGAGAGCGCCGACCCCGGTGACGAGCAGGCCGACAACCCACGACAGGGTCGTGACCCGGAAGTCGAGGTCGACGCCCAGGCCGGGGACCCAGGAGATGTGCTGCGTCGGGCCCTGCCCGGCGCGCACCTCCGTCGAGACGCTGACCAGCCAGCCGAACGCCGTCGCCGGCACCAGCGCGAGGACGAGGAACGCCTTCCCGTAAAGGACGCGGACGAGTAGCGGGGCGACGACGGCTGCCACCAGATGCAGGAGCAGCAGTTGCGCCACGGGTCTCCTCGAAACGTCGGTTGGGAAGAGTCCGGCTCGGCTGCGCCGGAGTGACGATTCTACGGGGAGGTTTTGGCCGAACCGACGACGGTCCGTGCGGCCGACGCGACGGCGAGGCTGCTCAGAACGTCGTAAAGCTTCCCCGGGCGATGAAGAAGCCGTGCTCGCTGAGTGGGTCGACGCAGGTCACGCCCCACTCCTCGCTGAGGCACGTCACGTCGACGCCCGGCAGGCGGGCGATGCGGCCGTAGGCCAGCTTCCTCGCCTTCGGATCCCGGATCGAGTCGGTGTTGCAGACCGGGGTCACCTCGCCGGCCACGAGCTCCAGCCTCCCGACGTCGGCGGCCTCGCCACCTGCGCAGATCCCGTCGACTGGCGGCTCGATCCGGCCGTCCTCCACCTCGCAGGCGGCGAAGTCCGGGCCGAGCTGACAGTAGATGTTGCCGCTCGGGCTGCGGAAGGTGGCCACCTCGACCGACCTGTCGGCGTTCTCGAAGTACTCCTGGGCCTGCTCGTACGAGAAAACCGCATCATTCAGGTGCCCGGCGCGCAACGTGGCCGGAGCGGTGGGCTGCTCCTGGCTCGTCGTGGGCGTCGCCTCCTCGGGCGTGCGCTGGAACGCGGGGTCCACGGGCGGGTCCACCCACACGGTGACAGTCGCGGCGGGGAGCGGCTCGGCCCCTCCGCAGGCGGAGAGGCCCAGCGTGACGGCAGCCGCGGCGACCGCGAGCAGGATACGGGAGCGCCGACGGTGGAGGGGCGTGCGGCCGGTCATGAGCGTCGAGTGTGCCACGGCCGGCCGGGCGGCGACACGGCGGCTCCGTGCCGTGACCTAGGCTTGACGCGTGTTCCGTGGCCTGCTCACCCCGCGCTGGGTGGGCTTGACGATCGTCATGCTCATCGCGGTCGTCGCCTGCGTCTTCCTCGGCCTCTGGCAGCTGGGCGTCGCGCAGGACGAGGGCCGCAAGGAGGCCGTCTCCGCGGCGGCCGCGCTGCCCCGTGCGCCGCTCTCCGAGGTGGCGACTCCCCACTCCGCGTTCCAGGCGGAGTTCTCCAACCGGCCCGTGAGCGTCACTGGGACGTATGCCGCTGAGCTGGGTTTCGTGGTCCCCGACCGTCGGCTGGGTGGCCGGGTCGGCTCCTGGGTCGTGACCCCGCTCCAGACGCCCGAGGGCACCGTTGCCGTGCTCCGTGGGTTCGTCGACGGCACGCCGACGACCGTTCCAGCGCCGCCTGACGGACCCGTGACGGTGCTCGGCACGCTGGGACCGGGGGAGTCACCGCGCAGCGGTCCGGTCCTGCCCGACGGCCAGCGGCGCGGCATCGACCTGGCGCAGCTCGTCAACGAATGGCCGGGCGCCCTGTACAACGTCGTGCTGCTGGCCTCGTCCGAGTCGGGGCACGCCGAGCCGCACGCCGGTCCGGCGCTCGTCCGAGTGCCGCCACCGGAGGCCGACGCACCGCTGAACGTCAAGAACCTCGCCTACGCCGTCCAGTGGTGGGTCTTCGGTCTCTTCGCGATCTGGATGTGGTGGAAGATGTTTCGAGCAGAGCAGCAGCCGGCCGACCCCGAGCCGGCCGCACCGAGAGAGGACGCGCACGCGTGAGCACGTATCCGACCAACCTGGCCAAACCGAAGCAGATCAGGACGGCCCTGAACTTCTATCGGGTCATGGCGATCATCGCCGGTATCGCGCTGCTGGTCCTCGTCACCGAGATGGTCATGAAGTACGCACTCCACCAGACCAACTTCCTCACCGAGAACTGGAGCTACATCCACGGCTTCATCTACATGGTCTTCGCGGCGTCGGTCGCGAATCTCGGCGTCAAGCTCGCCTGGGACCTCAAGCGGATCGTCCTCAACCTGCTCGCCGGCTTCGTCCCGATCGTCCCGTGGATCGCGGAGCACCGGAACACGCAGGAGGTCAACACACTCCTCCAGCGCGCCTACGTCGCCTGACCCCGCGTCGAGTCGGCACTCCGCGCCGCCGCACCCCGTCGGTCGAGTGTCCATTTCGCGCCGCTCATGCCTGCCCCGTCGGGGACAAATGACGGGATGAGGTGTCGCGGCCGTGCTTGGGCCGCCGACCTGGGCTGGGTCGGTCCCGTCATCGCTCCCGTCCAATGGCGACGCGAAGTGCACGCTCGACGCAGTCGGCGGCCAGGCACCTCGTCGAGTGTGCAGTTTGTGCCGAGGCCCGCGGGCGGCCCTGCGACAATCGGACCTGGGCGCGATTGTCCGTGCTCCTCGGGCAGGATCTGCACCGACTATTGGACCTGGGCGCGATTGTCTGCGTCGGCGCGGACTGCACACTCGACCAAGCGGGATGGGCAGGGACTGCACAGTCGACTGAGGGGTGGGTGGCGCGAAGTGCGCACTCGACTGGAAGGGGCGGGCGGCTAGGCTTCGTGCGTGAGTGAAGCGCACGACCTCCAGGCCCACCCCGTCCTCGTCGTCGACTTCGGCGCGCAGTACGCCCAGCTCATCGCGCGGCGCGTCCGCGAGGCCCAGGTCTACAGCGAGGTCGTGCCGCACTCCATGCCAGTTGCCGACCTGCTCGCCAAGCAGCCCGCCGCCGTCATCCTTTCCGGCGGCCCGAGCTCGGTCTTCGAGGAGGGCGCACCGCGCCTCGACCCGGCGTTGCTGGAGGCGGGGGTGCCGGTCCTCGGCATGTGCTACGGGTTCCAGTCCATGGCCCAGGCGCTCGGTGGCACCGTCGACCGCACGGGAGCGCGGGAGTACGGCAAGACCGACGCGTCGATCTCGCGCACCGACTCGACGCTCTTCGACGGCCAGCCGGAGGAGCAGGTCGTGTGGATGTCGCACGGCGACTCGGTGGGCGAGGCCCCGGACGGTTTCCTCGTCACCGCTTCGACGCTGGCCACCCCCGTCGCTGCCTTCGAGGACGACGAGCGCCGCCTCTACGGCGTCCAGTGGCACCCCGAGGTGCTGCACTCCGAGCATGGGCAGCGCGTCATCGAGAACTTCCTCCGGAGGGGTGCGGGCATCAAGCCGGAATGGACCGCCGGCAACGTCGTCGAGGACCTCGTCGCGAGCATCCGTGAGCAGGTCGGCGAGGACCGCGTCCTCTGCGCCCTGTCCGGTGGGGTCGACTCCTCTGTCGCGGCGGCCCTCGTCCAGAGGGCTGTTGGCGACCAGCTGACCTGCGTCTTCGTCGACCACGGCCTGCTGCGCGAGGGCGAGGCCGAGCAGGTCGAGAAGGACTTCGTCGAAGCGACCGGAGTCGATCTCGTCGTCGTGGACGCCCAGGAGCGCTTCCTCACGCGCTCGCCGGCGTCACCGATCCGGAGACGAAACGCAAGATCATCGGCGAGCAGTTCATCCGCGTCTTCGAGCAGGCAGCCCGTGATGTCGTCGGCAGCCACGCGGACGAGGACCACCCGGTCAAGTGGCTCGTCCAGGGCACGCTCTACCCCGATGTCGTGGAGTCCGGTGGTGGCGAGGGCGCGGCCAACATCAAGAGCCACCACAACGTCGGCGGCCTGCCCGACGATCTGCAGTTCCAGCTCGTCGAGCCGCTGCGGAGCCTGTTCAAGGACGAGGTCCGCCAGGTCGGCCTCGAGCTCGGCGTGCCGGAGGCGATCGTGTGGCGCCAGCCGTTCCCCGGGCCGGGGCTCGGCATCCGGATCATCGGCGCCGTCGACGCTGAGCGGCTCGCCATCCTGCGCCGCGCCGACGCCATCGCGCGCGAGGAGCTGACCCGAGCCGGGCTCGACCGCGACATCTGGCAGTGCCCGGTCGTGCTGCTCGCCGACGTCCGGTCGGTCGGTGTTCAGGGCGACGGTCGCACCTACGGCCACCCGGTCGTGCTGCGGCCGGTCGCCTCGGAGGACGCGATGACCGCCGACTGGGCTCGGGTGCCCTACGACGTGTTGGCGCACGATCTCGACGCGGATCACCAACGAGGTTCCAGAGGTCAACCGGGTCGTCCTCGACGTGACGAGCAAGCCGCCCGGCACCATCGAGTGGGAGTGACCTGGGCTTTGTCGAGTGTGCAGTAAGCGCCCCCATCCAGCGGATCCTGCGCTGGGCAGGCACGGGCGCTTACTGCACACTCGACCGGAACGGGGGGGAAGCCACAGCCTCAGTTTCTGCCTCTGCCTGGGTCCGGCGGGAAATGAGCCGCCGGACGATGTGGTCGGCGGCGACGCCGAGGAGCAGCGCGACCACGATCCCGCCGACCGCGCCGAGCAGCGGATTGTCCTTGACCCACGCGCCGGCCAGGGCGCCGATCGCCACGGTATAGCTCGCCCAGGCCACCGTGGCGATGCCCGTGAGGCCGACGAAGCGCGGCCGTGGGAACTCGCTCGCACCTGCCGTGACGTTCACGGCAACCCGACCGACCGGGATGTAGCGGGCGACGACGATGAGGACACCACCACGGTGGTCCAGCTCACGGGAGGCGAACCGGAACGCCCGCCGCAATCGGGGCCGGTGAGTGTCGCGGAGCCGGTGGATCGGCGAGTGCCGGCCCAGCGTGTACGTGAGGTTGTCGCCGAGCCAGGCGCCGGTGGCCGCGACGACCACCAGCAGGGCGAGATTCGGCGACGCGTTCGCGACTCCGAAGGCAGCCAACGCGATGATGATCGACTCGCTCGGCAGCGGTGGCAGGGCCGCATCGAGGGCTGCGAGGAGGAACACGACGCCGAGGGCCCACGGGGTAGCCGCGTGGATCGTGATGAACGCGTTGATCGCGTCGAAGGCGTCGACCATGTTTCGACGGTAGGTAGCCAGCGGGTCGCACGCATCGTTATTTTCCCTGCCTCGACCCTGACGCTGCCCCGATCAGCGTCAGGGTCATCCATCAGTCTCCCTCAGCGCCCCCTCACCTGCCGGTCGCGGCGATGTAGACCCCGGTGTTGCCGTTGGGGTTGATGAGCACGGCGGGCGCGAGGCACCGGTCCGGCAGGTTGACCGTGTCCTTGATCTGGGCGTCGCCGGTCGCGCTGAACGGCGCGGCGGCGGTCGTCGCGACGATCATCCCGTTGCAGGCGACGCTCGCCGACAGGGTCCTGACGGAGCCGACGCCGACGCCCGGAATGAGCAGGCCCGAGACCGTGACCTTGACGGTTCCATCGGTGCCGACCTTCGCCTCCCCGGACGAGATCATCCAGGGCGCGCCGCCACGCACGACGCCGAAGAGTGGCGGGTCGCTCAGGATGCTGCCCTGCAGGGGCGCCTTGAGCAGGCTGTCCGCGTCGGCGGCCACCGCGGCCGACGTGGTGAGCGCGCTCGCTGCGAGGAGGGCTCCGAGCGCAAGGGACGTGGTGCGGGATGGACGGTGCATGGTCAGCTCGCTTCCGTGATGCGAATCGGTCGCTGCCGAAGACGCCGAGGCGCCCAGACCGGTTCAGGGACGGCGCCTCGCGAGCACGCGACGGGAGTGCGGGAGGGCTGGGACGGGACCCGCGAGCGGATGCGGGCTCAGCGGCATACGCCATTAGGGTGTTCGGCATGTGCGGAATCGCTGGGTACCACGGGCTGACGGCCGACGAGGCGCTGCTGCGCCGGATGAACGACTGCCAGATCCACCGTGGTCCCGACGGCGACGGCATCTTCACGGACGGCCCGGTGGGGTTCGCGCACCGGCGGCTGTCGATCATCGACCGGGCGCACGGCCAGCAGCCCATGACGACCCGGGACGGCCGCTACACGATCAGCTACAACGGCGAGGTCTACAACTACCTCGACCTGCGCGCCGAGCTCGACCCTCGGCCACACGTTCGAGACGGACAGTGACACGGAGGTCGTCCTCCAGGCCTTCGCGGAGTGGGGCGCCGACGCGTTCGACCGCTTCAACGGGATGTTCGGTATGGCCATCTGGGACGCGCAGGAGCGCTCGCTGACGCTCGCTCGCGACCACTTCGGGATCAAACCCCTTTACGTATGCCGCTGTGCCGGGTTGGGTGCCGAGGGCGGGGACGCGTGGTTGTTCAGTTCCGAGATCAAGCCCCTGCTTTCGTCGGGACTCTACGAGAAGCGGCCGAACGACCGGACCATCTACCGCTATCTCCGCTTCCGGATCCACGAGGACGGGCGCGAGACCTTCTTCGACGGGATCGAGCGGCTCGAGCCGGGCGAGCTGATGACGATCGCGGCGGACGGATCCGTGGAGCGGCGGCCGTTCACGCGGTTGCGCGAGGAGCTGCTCGAGCTGGCCCGCGAGCAGCGGCCGTACGACGAGGGGGCGGTGCACGAGTACCGCGAGCGGCTGACCGAGGCAGTGCGGCTCCGGCTGCAGTCGGAGGTGCCGGTCGGGACGTCGCTGTCCGGTGGTCTCGACTCGTCGGCCGTGGCCGTCATCATCAACCGCCTGCTCAACGAGCATGACAAGACCGCGGAATCCGTTGGTGCACAGCAGAACACATTTTCCGCTGTCTTCCCGAACTCGATCAACGACGAGGAGCGCTACGTCGACGACGTCCTCGAGATCTGCCGGGGACGCGTCGACGGGCACAAGATCAAGCCGACCGCATCCGAGTTCAAGGAGGACCTCGCTGACTTCGTGCGGACCCAGGAGGAGCCGCTCATCTCGAGCGGCCCGTACGCGCAGTACCAGGTGATGCGCGAGGCGACGAAGCACGTCACCGTCCTGCTCGACGGGCAGGGCGCCGACGAGATGATGGCCGGCTACATCCCCTACTACTTCGTCTACCTGCGCCAGCTTCGGGCGCGGGGCGCGGTGGCGGCGGCGCGTGAGCTGTCCAAGTCGCTCGACGTGCTCTACCGCCTGGGGCGGTTCAAGCTCAAGGCGAGGCTGCGTGGGCGCAAGGACATCCCAACGACCCAGCTGCTCGGCCAGCAGTTCGTGGCCGAGCACAAGGCGGAGCGGTACGCGGTCGAGGGCTCGAACCTCAAGAAGCGCCTCGTCGAGGACCTCTTCGTCGGCTCGCTCCCGTCGCTGCTGCGCTACGAGGACAAGAACACGATGCGGTTCTCGCTCGAGGGCCGCGTGCCGTTCCTCGACAAGGAGGTCGTGAAGTTCATCTTCTCGCTGTCCGACGAGGCGATCATCAAGGACGGGTGGAACAAGCGCATCCTGCGCGACGCGACCCGCAACCTGCTTCCGGAGTCGATCAACCGGCGTCGCAACAAGATCGGCTTCACGACGCCGCAGGGCGAGTGGTTCATGCGCCTGAAGAACCACTTCTACGGGATCTTCCTGTCGGAGTCCTTCGCCAACCGGCCCTACGTCAACCAGACCGAGGTGCTGCACGCCTTCGAGGGATGGATCAAGGGGACCAACGACGTCGACTCGATGACGTTCTGGCGCCTCATCAACCTCGAGCTGTGGCTGCAGGAGTACTTCGACGAGAAGCCTGCGGACGCCGACGTCGCCCCCCGGGTCAAGACGGACTACGAGCCGAACGCCCGCAAGGCAGCTCGATCTCGTGCTCGACGCCGCCGAGGGGGCCGGTGCCGACGCCGGCAGGACGGTTCGGCGCTACCCGTTGCGCACCGACCTCTATTCGCGGCGAGGACGACCTCGAGGGGCAAGACCCTCGGCTACCTCGAGCGGTTCTTCGCCGGACTGCCCGCGGCGCGCCGCGGACCATGACGTCGCCACCAAGGGCCGCTGGTACTTCTTCATCTCCGAGAAGATCGTCGCCATCACGCAGGGCCGCTCGCTACTTCATCTGGGACATCAAGGTCTCGCGTCCGGCGCGCATCCTGCTCGCGCTACGTGACGCGCACGCCTGCCGGGATCGGCCTCGGCTCGCCCTTCACCATGCAGCTGGCCATCGAGGAGGCCGGCCTGCCGCGGGTCCTCTACGCCTCGGCCGGCGGTGCCGTCGGCAAGCTCATCGGCAAGCGGGGCCTCTTCTACGAGCTCGTCGGCGGCGACATCCGCGCCATCGACGGCCCGACCGAGTACTCCGTCTACCCGGCCAACGTCTCGGCCAAGCTCGCCCCCAAGGACCCGGACGCCGTGGCGGCACGCCTGTCGGCGCGATCCGTGAGCGCGTGCCCGGCCCCATCGCGCGACCTTCGGCGGGACCGTCGTCATGGACGCCAACGACATCGGCCGCAACGTCCTCGGCATGGACGCGCCGGGCCCCAAGGAGCGCTATGAGGCGATGTTCGCCGACAACCCGCTCGGCCAGGGGTCGGAGCAGACGCCGATGGCCGTCGTCTTCGAGCAGTCCTGACCCCCACCCCCCGCCTGATCGAGTGAACAGCTTTCGGGCCGAAGGTTTGTTCACTCGATTGGAGGGCGAGGGTCCGGCGCGTCAGCCAGCGAGCAGCTGGTCTCGAACCTGTCGCCGCAGCACCTTGCCGATGATCGATCGTGGGCAGCTCGTCGACGACGACGATGCGGCGGGGGACCTTGTAGGCGGCCAGGTGTTCGCGGCAGTGCTCGCGCGGCGGCCTCGGCGTCGAAGGCGTCCGGGTCCTCGACGGTGACCGCGGCGACGACCTCCTCGCTCCCGTCGTCGCTGGGCAGGCCCGACGACGGCCGCGTCCGTCACGCCGGGGTGCTGCACAGCACCGCCTCCACCTCCGACGGCATGACGTTGAAGCCGCCGGTGATGATGATCTCCTTGATCCGGTCGACCATCGAGACGAAGCCGTCCTCGTCGACCTCGACGATGTCTCCGGTGCGCGAGCCAGCCGCCGTCGAGCAGCGCCTCGCGCGGTCTCCTCCGGCTTGCTCCAGTAGCCGGCGAAGACCTGCGGGCCCGCGGATCAGCAGCTCGCCCCGCTCGCCCGGCGGCCGGTCCACGTCGGGGTCGTCGGGGTCGACCACCCGAATCTCCGTGCTGGGGAAGGGAACGCCGACCGCGCCCGGCGCGCGGGTCGGGCCGATCGGGTTGCCGAGGGCCACGGGGATGTCTCGGTCAGCCCGTAGCCCTCGACGAGCAGGCCGCCGGTCGACGCGCTCCCACAGCTCGAGGGTCGCCGGCGGCAGGCCATGGCGCCCGAGATGCGCGAATCGCATGCCGACGAGGTCGACACCGCGCTCCTCGGCGGCCTTCGGCGAGCCGCTCGTAGATCGGCGGCACGGCGGGCAGGAAGGTCGGCGGGTGCTTCTGCGCGGCGGCGAGCACGAGGTCGACGTCGAACCTCGGGAAGCAGCACGAGCCGGGCGCCCGATGCTCATCGCGAAAGTCAGGCACAGGGTCAGGCCGTAGGCGTGGAACATCGGCAGGATCGCGTAGATGATCTCCTGACCGTCGCCGAGCCCGGGCACCCAGGCTCGGCCCTGCGGCGGCGTTGGCGACGAGGTTGCGGTGCGTCAGCATCGCGCCCTTCGGCACGCCCGGTCGTGCCGCTCGTGTACTGGATCGCCGCGAGGTCGCTCGACCGCCGGCCGCGGGTGGGCGGGGTCGATCCGAGCCGTGCGCCGAGCAGCTGCCGCCCACGGGGATGCCCGGGCGCGGGCGCGGTCAGCGCGGCTCGCGGGCGCCCGGACCCTGCGATCGGCAGCCGCAGCGCCAGCCGCTTGGCGAGCGGCATCGCATGCGATGAGGTTGACGGCGACGACGTGCTTCGACGCGCCGGGCAGCCCGGCGCACCGTGGCGGCCGCCTTGTCCCAGGCGATGGCGACGCGTCGCCCCGTGGTCCCCGAACTGGTGCTCCAGCTCCTCGGCGGTGTAGAGCGGGTTGTGCTCGACGACCACAGCGCCGAGTCGCAGCACGGCGTAGAACGCGACGACGTGCTGCGGGCAGTTCGGCAGGACGCAGCGCGACCCGGTCGCCGCGTGCTGACGCCCGAGGCGGCGCAGGCCCTCGGCCGCCGGGCCACGTGGTCGCCGAGCCGGCGTAGGTCGTCTCAGCACCGAAGAACTCCAGCGCGGCTCGTTCGGCCGTACTGCGCCACTGACGAGTCGAGCAGGTCCGACGAGCGACCCGGTGACCGGTTCGATGTCGTGCGGCACCCCCTCGGCATAGCTGCTCAGCCAGATCCGTTCCATTGCCTCGGCCACGACTCGCTCCCCTTCCCAGGCGACTCTGCGACACCTGCATCAACGGTAGTGCCGGAACGCCTGCGCGCTAGATCCGTTCGGGGCGCGGGCCGCGGTGCTCCTCGAGCTGCCCGCCTCCCACTCGGACATCGAGGGAGTCCTCGTCGTCCTCGTCGTAGGCCGCATCCGTGGGGATCCGCTTCGGGCTGGCCCACCAGAGCGCCCAGCCGAGCACGCCGAGGGGCACCTCGAAGAAGTGCGTGTAGAGCGAGAAGAGCACGACGCCGGCGGTCGCCTGGGCGGGATCGGCGCCCCACCCGACGAGAACGGCGGCGGTGCCGGCCTCGGTAACGCCCAGGCCGCCCGGCGTGATGCCGACGGCCGTGAGCAGCCGACCGACCGTGTAGGCCCCGAACATGTAGGCGAACGGCATCTGCACACCCATCGAGTTGAGGCAGAACCAGAACAGGATGTAGTAGACGCCGAAGAAGCCGACGAGGCCGTAGGTCATCTCGAGCCAGCCGTAGCGGACGATCTCGATGATGTCGTGGCGCATGCTGACGAGGGTCTTCTCGAAGTCCGTGTCGGCGGCCTTCTTGCGGCGGATCCGGCGCCACACTCGGGTCGACTGCCGGCCCAGCTCGCGGGCGAAGTCCTCGGATGCGAGGACTCCCCAGAAGGCGACGATGACGGCGAGGCCGATGAGCGCGCCGATGATGGCGGCCTGGGCGACGACCGGGTTGAGCTGCCCGATGCCGATGAGGATGGCGAGGATTCCCACGACGGGCAGGACGACCCGGGCGAGGACGTTCCAGACGCCAGTGACGATGACCATGGTGGAGATGTCCCGGCGCAGGAAGCCCCAGGAGCGCAGCTGGTGGTACGTGACGACGACACCGGCGGCGCCCCCTCCCGGCAGCAGGTTGCCGATCGAGGATCCGCACGCGTTGACGATCATCGCCTGTCCGTGGGTCAGCCCCTTGAGCGATCCGGTGTAGAGGAAGGTGACGAGCCACAGCCCCGAGATCATCAGGATGGTCAGCCCGACGACCGTGCTGGCTTGCAAGCCGGACAGGGTGGCCCACACGTCGGTCCACGTCGTGTGCGCGATGCGCGGTAGGCCCCACCAGAGCAGGAAGACGGCCAGGCCGATGCCGACGACGAACTGCAGCGCCTTGCGCACGAACGCGCGCTTCACGCCAGTCCTTCAAACACGTCATGCCGTATGCCGCTGGGCTCGCTCCCGGGATCACGTCCCCTCAGGTGGGGGGTGGCGTCGACGTACCACTCACGGCCGAAGACGAGGTCGTACACCGGCCGAGGGATGCGGAGGAAGGCGGCGAGGGTGCGGTCGGCCCCTCCGTCGGCGCTCGCCTGGGACGCATGGGCTCGCATCGAGGCCCGCTTGGCGGCGATGTGGCGGCGGACGTTGATCCGGTGGGTGATGTCGCGGCGTGCCGAGAAGGCGCGGTCGAAGCTGTGCCGGTCGAAGTCCGGCGGGAAGCGGTACACCCTGGCGGCGAGGTCGAGGGCGCGGCAGATGGTGTCCCGGGGCACAGTGGCCTCGAGCAGGCGGGGCGTGCGGGCGAGCTCGGCCGCCCGGCGTGCGACGTGGTGGACCTTCTTGTGGTCCGGGTGGCCGTAGCCGCCGTTCTCGTCGTACCCGAGGAGGACATCCACCTGTTCCTCGGCGAGGATCGCGGCGAGGCGCTGGGCAGCCTCGTCCGTGTCGGCCCGGACGAAGCGGGTGCCACCCGGAGGGTCGGGAAGCAGCTCGGGCCGAGCCCGCTGTCCGCGTAGCCGAGCTGCTCCACCCGCGCGACACCCAGGGCCCGTGCGCTCGTCTTGAGCTCATCACGTCGCCGCGCGGCGAGACCGCCGGCCGCGTAGGCTTGCGATGCGAGCCCCAGTTCGCCGTCGGTCGCGACGACGAGCACCACGCGATGTCCCTCGGCCGCGGCGCGCGCCATCGTGCCCGACGTGAGCAGGGCCTCGTCGTCAGGGTGGGCATGGAAGGCGAGCAGCGTGTGGGACATGAGTGGTCCCATCTTTACGCATCGGGCACCGTTCCCTCGTCAATTTTGGGGCCGCCGCCCCGTCCGACCCGGCGGACGACGGTCGTCGACGACCCATTCACGGCGGGGCCTGGGCGGCGTATTCGGTCCGTCCCGGAGGCTACCGGCGGTATGGGTAAAGGACGCGTAAATAATTGACAGATACACGCATGTTTGGTTGACGCCATAGCCGTTGCACTGCTTGGCTAAACGTGTCGCAGGGGGCCCTTTCTATCCAGAACGCGACGTTTTCGTTCACTTCGAACGGCTCAGGGGAAAACTAGTTCACGGAAAGGAAAGTGGTTCACATGTCTGTTCCAGTCATGTCTCCGACCAGCGTTTCCGATACGGCTTCGGAGCGCGCCTACGAGATGTCGATGCGCGCTTTCGGCGTCGCTCGAACGAAGTTCGACAACGCCCTCATCAGGTACGACGCCTGGTACCTCGTCTTCGTCGCGGTCATCCTCGCGCTGGGCGCCACCCTCATCATCGGCATGGCCATCTGGTGCGTGGTCTACAAGGGCAAGAAGTTCACGGGGCGCTGGTCACTCCGGAACTTCGGGCTCAGCGTCTACTTCGAGTGTGTGTAGCGGGTGACCGGCTGACGCCATCCTGCTGAGCTCGACGACGTGTGGCCGGCTCACGGCCCAGGCTCCCTGGGCCGGCCGCACGTCGCCCCGCATGCTGTGCCGAGGAAGGGACACCGCAATGCCAGTGCTAGAAGTCATGGGCGTCACCTACTCGTACGACGGATTCGTCACCGTCCTCGAGAAGGTCGGCTTCGACGTCGACGCCGGAGAGATCGTGGGCCTGCTGGGGCCGAATGGGTCGGGCAAGTCGACCCTCATCAAGACGGTCTTCGACCTGCTGCAGCTGCAAGCCGGATCGATCACCGTCGGAGGCCACGAGCACGCGTCGCCAGTGGCGAAGTCAGCGGCGATGTACCTCGCCAGCAACGACTACCTGCCGCAGTTCCTCACGGGACGGGAGTACGTAGAGATGCTGGGCCGGCTCTACGGGGTCGAGGTGGACCATGCCGTCGCCGACCGGCTCTTCGAGACCTTCTCGATGACGGGCCGCTACGACGACCTCATCGAGGACTACTCCCACGGCATGCGCAAGAAGACCCAGCTCATCTCTGCACTGCTCATGCGCAGGCCGCTCACGATCATCGACGAGACCCTCAACGGGATCGACATCGAGGCGCTCTACCTCACAGAGCAGGAGCTGACGCGGCTCCGCGACGAGGGCCGGTCGGTCGTCCTGTGCACCCACGACTTCGCCCTCCTCGAGCGGCTCGCTGATCGGGTCCTCTTCCTCGACCACGGCATCCTCGTCGCCGATGCGAGCACATCCTCGCTGGTGGAGGAGCACGGCTCGCTCGCCACGATGGTCTTCGGACACCTCGACGCGCAGTCCCGCCGGCCATGAGACTGCGCAGCTCACTCGTCCTGGCGCGGATGCTCCTGCGCTTCTTCCTCCGGCGGGTTTCTCGCATGGGCGTGCTCCGGTCGACCCCGGTGAAAGTGCTGGCGCTGGCGATGGTGGCCACCATCCTCGTGACCGGCGCCATCGCCGCGTACTTCTTCCTGGAGCCGATGACGTCCGAGGCCAAGGTGTGGGGCCTGCTGTTCGAGATGTCGACCGTCTCCGTGGTGCTCTGGGTCCAGATCGCCTTCCTGCTCGTCAAGATCCTCTTCCTCAACGCCGCCGGGATGCTCGAGCTCAGTTTCAGCTGCCCCTGACGAACCGGGAACGCGCCGTCGCCCTGCTCGTCTACGAGGCCAGCATGGCGGGCATCGTCTCGATGATCGGGTTCACCTCGCTCACCGCCGCGGCGCTCGTCCTTCTCGGGCCGGCCGCACTGCTCCGGCTGCTCGAGGCCATCATCTTCCCGATGATCCTGACCTATCTCTTGCTCAGCGTCGGCTACCTCGTGCTCGGCCGGATCCTCTCCCTGGTCGGGCTGAAACGCGTGCAGCACCTCGTCCTCATCCTCGTCGTGTTTGGGCTGATCATGCTGTACGCGTCGAGGTTGGGGCCGCTATCGTCACGGGCGACGGAGGCCTACCTGTCCGACCGCACCGAGTACGTCTGGGTCGCCTCACTCGCCTGGATCACGCGCATGTACGGACCCGGCGCCATGGTGGCCGTGTTCCTCCTGGCGTCTGCGGCGCTCGTCGCCGTGGCGCTCTGGGCCACGCCCAACCAGCACGTTGCTCACTCCCGCTACCTCAACCTGCCGTTCGACTGGCCGCTCACTCGGCGCCTGGGCCCCTACGATCGGTGCCTCTTGCGTAGCTCGCAGACCTGGCTGGCGATCGCCGTCTCGGTGGCCGTCTTCATCGGCTTGATCATCGATCCTGTCGTCAACCCGCTGTGGGCGCTCGCCGTGTTGTCCATGAGCGGCCTCTACCAGTTTGCTGCGACCGAGCCGCTGCGCGTGCTCGTGGCCGACGGGGCGCAACCCTGGCGGACCTACGGCAGGCTCGTCAGGGCGCAGATGCTCTTGGTCGGGGCCGTCGCCGTGCCGACCGTGGCCGTCCTCGCCGCCCTGCGGCCCGGCCACCTCGCTGGCGCGGCGCTCGCCCTCGTCGGGTGCGTGGGTGGCGCCCTGGTCGCGATCTGCATCGGAATTGCTTTTCCCGCCGAGAGCGACAACCCATTCTCGGTTTTTGTTGGGCTCTCCGTCACCGCTGCCGTCCTGGGCCTCTTGGGAATTGCGCTCGGAATTCTGCAGCTGCCGCAGACCGTCGTCCTCATCATTGCCGCCGGAACCGTTGCCCTCATCGTCTGGTACAGCGTCCAAGGAATTCGAGCCTTCGATTCAAGGAGAAGAAATGAAAAAGGCGCTTCTGCTCGTCAACAGCACGGTTGGCGCGGCGCTGCTGACCCTCGTAGTCGCAGCGGGAGCACTGCTCTTTCTCATGTTCTCGACCGATGAGGACAACGTGCGCAAGGAAGGACTCTTCGGGTCCGTCTTCTTCGAGACCCGCGAGGTGCGGGAGGGGGTCATCGGCTCGTCGATGGGCATCGACAACCCGGTGGGACTGATCGTCATCTTCCTCGTCCTGTTCGGGCTCGTCACGCTCACCCAGATCGCCTTCCACAGTCTCAAGGCGTACCGGGCCCAGCTGATCCGCGAGCGGTCCCATGGCTAGCGTGCGGACGTGCCCGGTCGCCGAGCTGCGGCTGCGCCACGTCGTCGGGGGAGTGGCCACGCAGGTCTGGCCGCTGCTCGGGCTCGTCGTCCTGTTCGTCGGCGGCGCCGCGGTGTGGCGCGTGGTGTCCGGCGACCACAGCCTCATCGACGTGGCGGCGGGCTTCGGTCGAGTGGTCGTCGTGGGGTTGGTGGGCTCCTTCGCGCTGCACGAGGTCGCCCACGTGGTCCTGCTGCGGCGCCTCCCCGGCGTCACCCACATCACGCTCGAGCGCACCGCCTGGCGCTTCTCGGTCGCACCGCTCGGCACGCTCTCGGCCCGTGAGGTCGGCCTCGTGGCCTTGGCCGGTCCGGGCGCCTGTCTGCTCGCCGCCCCAGTGTGGTGGATGGTGCTCCCTGAGTCGGGCTTGGCGTGGTGGTACGCCGCCCACCTCGTCTTTCTCCTGCCTCTTTTCGGCGACGGCCGGATGCTCGTCGCGAGTGTCCGAGCCGGGGCACTCAAGACGGGTTGGCGCGCATGACAGAGTGATCCCGTGAAGGTGGCACTGCTGACGGACTGTTACCTACCCAGGTTGGGTGGGATCGAGGTCCAGTCGCACGACCTGGCCCGCTACCTCGTCGAGCTCGGGCACGAGGTCGAGGTCTTCACCGCGACCCCTGGTCCGGACGGTGAGATGCACGGAGAGATCACCGTCGTCGACGGCATGCCGGTGCACCGCCTCGCCATCCGCCTGCCGTGGCAGCTGCCTGTCAACCCACTCGCGCCACGTGAGCTGCGCCGTCGCCTCACCGGAGGCGGCTTCGACGTGGCCCACATCCAGACCGGGGTCGTTTCACCGTTCGCCTGGGACAGCACTCGCGTCACCCTCGGCCTCGGCCTTCCCACCGCGATGACGTGGCACTGCATGCTCGGGCCGGTGGCGCCCGGCTTTGGTGCCGTCGGCTTCGTCAAGAGGTGGGCCGCCAAGGGCGTCGCGATGTCGGCCGTGTCCGCGGTGGCGGCGCGGCCCCTGCGAGACCTCGTCGGGCCGTCCGCGTCGGTCTCCATCCTGCCGAACGGGATCGACGTGGACCGCTGGCGTCCCGCCACCACCCCCACCCAGTCGAGTGTGCAGAAAACGCCGCTGCGGCTGGTCACCGCGATGCGGCTCGCCGCGCGCAAGCGTCCCCGCGCCCTCGTCGAGCTGGTCGCCCGCGCCGAGCGACTGGCCGGTGCCGGCTCCTTCAGCCTGACGATCCTCGGCGAGGGCCCCGACCGAGGCAAGGTCGAGGCCTATCTCGCCGACGAGGGCATCGACTGGGTGTCCCTGCCCGGCCGGGTCCCGCGCGACGAGCTGCGAGCCAGGTATGCCGCTGCAGACGTCTACGTGTCACCGTCGGCCCTCGAGTCCTTCGGGATCGCGGCGCTCGAGGCACGGACCACCGGACTGCCCGTCGTCGGGCGGTCCGGGTCGGGGATCGGCGAGTTCGTCACCCACGGGGAGGGCGGTCTCATCGTGCCGGATGACGCAGCCATGGCCGGTGCCCTGGCGGGCCTCGCTGCCGACCGCGAGCGCCTCGCGGCAATGCGCCGCTGGAACCTCGAGCACTCTCCGGATCAGGACTGGAGCCGCGTCGCGGCGCTCACGGTCGCCGAGTACGAGCGCGCGATCGCCCTGTCCGCGGCTGTCGGTCGCCGATGAGGACGAACGTCCCCGGGGGAATTCGTGTCGTGGGGCTGGCGTCGGACGGAACCCGGGTCGAGGCCGGCCGACTCGCCCATGGGCAGCCCCCCGCTGCCCTCCTGGCCCAGCATGGCTGGCGTATCGAATCAGCTTGGGCGGCAGATGTGGTGAAGGACGGGGCACTCGAGCTGGCGTTCAGCGTGAGCGAGCTCAGCGGCATACCCCTACTTCAAGAGGCCGTCCCGCGGGACCCAGGCGTGGCGCCCGGTGAGGCGGGTGATCCCTTCCAGCGGGTCGCCGCCTACGCCATCGTGACGAGCGAGCGTGGGCTGCTGCTGACCCAGTTCAACGACCAGACGCACATCCCCGGCGAGTGGGGACTGCCCGGGGGTGGGCTTGACGCGGGCGAGTCGCCGGTCGAGGGCGTCCATCGGGAGGTGTGGGAGGAGACCGGTCAGCGCATCGCTCTCGACGGCCTCGTCGACGTGCAGTCCTCGCACTGGATCGGCCGGGCGCCGAACGGCGTGGTCGAGGACTTCCACGCCGTGCGCATCGTGTACCGCGCGACGTGCCCGGAGCCACGCGAGGTCGTCATCCACGACGTCGGCGGAACGACGGCGGACGCCCGCTGGGTGCCGGTCGAACGGCTCGGCGACTACCCGCTCAGTCGCTCGTGGCACCACCTGTCCGAGGGCTACCTGGGCCGTCCGTAGGATGCCCGCCATGGACTTCCTCTACAACCTCGTCGTCGCCCTCCATCTGCTCGGCTTTGCCGTCATCGTCGGCGGATGGGTCGTGTCACGCGGTGCCGAGCGCTTCCCGCAGGCCGTCCTGTGGGCGGCTCGGGCGCAGTTCCTGCTGGGTCTGCTCATCGTCGGCCTGGCCGAGTCCATGGACAAGACGCTCAACTACCCGAAGATCGGCGTCAAGCTGGTGCTCGGCCTCGTCGTCGTCGCGATGGCCGAGATCGGCAACGCCCGCTCACGCAAGGGCCAGTCGGCCAAGACACAGCTCGACGCCGCCGGTGGCGCAGGGCTGCTGGCCGCGCTCGTCGCCGCCCTCTGGTGAGCCGGCCGAGGTGCGTTGGAACGGCGGAGTCCTTGCCGGACTCCTCATCGGGCTGGTCTGGGTCGTCGCCGGGGGAGTCCTCGTCGTCGTCGGACGGCGGCGACGACTGAACTCCACTGCGGACGGCGCTGGCAGTGTCGGCATCATCGGCATCTTCCTGCTCGTCGTCGGAGCGCTGACCCTCTTCGCGACGCTCCTGCTCAGCATCGTGCCGGGCAACGACTGACGCAGTGGGCTACCGAGCGGCGCTCGCGTCCTCCGGCGGGGAGCCGAACTGCTCCCGGTACGTGACGGGGTGGTGGCTGAGGATGGAGATCCGGTTGAAGGCGTTGATCATCGACGCCGCATAGACGAGCAGCGCGAGCTGGTCGTCGGTGAGGTCCTCACGCAGCAGGTCGTACTCGTCGTCGCTGAGGTGGCGGTCGGCGACGAGGGTCACGGCCTCAGCGATCTTCAGCGCCGCCTGCTCGAGCCGCGTGAACATCCCGGACTCCCGCCAGGCGGACAGCACGGCGATCCGCTGGGGCGACTCACCGCCACGGAGGGCGAGGTGGGTGTGCAGGTGGAGGCAGAAGGCGCAGCCGTTGATCTGGGACGCCCGTAGGTTCACCAGCTCGAGCACGGTCCGGTTGATGCCATGCTCCTCCGCCCGGGCACGGATCTCGTTGGACACCTGGGCCATGGCGCCATGGACCGTGGGCATCTGCTTGTCCGTGTAGATGTACCGGTGGCCTTCTCCCATGGCGCGACCGTACCGCTCCTGCACAGGCGCCGGACCATCCCGTATGCCGCTGGGCTCAGTCCTGCTCGAAGGCGAGCTTCCCGCCCACCCAGGTCTGGAGAACCTGCGTGTCCCGGATCGCCATCGGGTCGGCGTTCTCGAGCTCCCAGATGTCGCGGTCGACGGAGACGAAATCGGCCAGCTGACCCGGACTGAGCCGACCCACATCGTGGCGCCCGACGGACTCGTGCGCCACGACGGTGTGGGCGTGGACGGCCTCGTCGAGCGTGATCCGCTCCTCCGGACGCCAGCCGCCGATCGGGTGGCCGTCCGCCCGTCGGCGGGTGACCGCAGCGTGGAGCCCGTAGAAGGGATTCGGGTCCTCGACCGGCGCGTCGGACCCAAAGGCGACCCGGACGCCGGCGTTGAGGAAGGACCGCCAGGCATAGGAGGCGAGGCGGCGCGGGCCGAGGATGTCATCAGCGAGCTCGAGGTCTGCCGTGCAGTGGCTCGGCTGCATCGAGGCGGTGACGTCGAGGGAGCGGAAGCGCGGGATGTCCACCGGTCGGACGTGCTGCGCGTGCTCGATGCGGAGCAGCCCGCCGTGCCCCTCTTCCCGCATGACCTGGAACGCGTCGAGGACGAGCCGGTTCGCCTCGTCGCCGATGGCATGGGTGATGACGTCGAGCCCGGCGTCCAGGCACATCCGGACCCGCTCCAGCAGTACGGGATACGGCGTGACGGCGATGCCGCAGGTCTCGTGGCCGGACATGCTGCCGACATAGGGCTCGGTCATGTGGGCTGTGTGTGAGCCGAGCGCGCCGTCGCTGAAGAACTTCACCGGTCCCACGCGGAAGCGATCGTCGCCCTGGCCAGAGCGACGTCCCTCGGACAGGGCGAGCTCGAGGTCGCCATCTCGGACGCACTTCGTCACGCGCAGCCGCAGGGCGCCTTCCTGATGCATCGCCAGGTAGGCGGCGCGTGCGTCCTCGCCGTCGATGTCCGTGACGCTCGTCAGCCCGACGGACAGCAGCCACGACTGGCACCGCTCGAGAAGCGGACGCAGCGGCTCCGCATCCGGTCCCTCGATGAGCGGGTCGACGAGACGCTGCGCCGACTCACGCAGGATGCCCGTCGGCTCCCCCTCCGCATCCCGGACGATCGCGCCGCCGACCGGGTCCGGCGTTTCGCGAGTGATGCCCGCCCGTTGCAGGGCGCGGGAGTTCGCCCAGACGGTATGCCCGTCGACGGAGTCGAGGACGGCGACCCGGTCGCCGGTCACCGAATCCAATGCGCGCCGGTCGGGCTGGACCGGGACGGCCCACCGGTTGCTGTTCCACCGACCGGAGCTGAGCGGGCGGCCGGAGGGGGAGGCGGCGACGTGATCACGGATCAGCTCGAGCGCCTCCTCGAGCGAGCGAGCTTCCCGCAGGTCGACTTCCGCGAGGTCGCGGGCGACCCACTCGGTGTGGATGTGAGCGTCGTGCAGGCCCGGCATGACAAGGGCACCCGGCAGGTCGACCACCTCACCGGTGTCACCGTCCACTGCGTCGGCCCCCACCGCCACGACCCGGCCGTCCTCGACGAGCAGGGCGTCAGTCCATGGGGAGGAAAGGTTACCGGTCCTGATTCGCTTGTGCCGGAATAGGATCCGGCTCACTTCGAGTCCCCGTCAGAGGGGACGAGGATCAGCTTGCCCGTGCTTCGTCGGGACTCCAACGCCTCATAGGCCTCGGCCGCCCTGTCGAAGGAGTAGCGGCCGCCGACCTCGATCTTGAGGCTTCCGTCCGCGATCACGGCGAAGACCTCGCTCGCCCGCCACTCGAGCTCCTCACGCTCGGCGATGTGGTCCAGGAGCTTCGGGCGGGTCACGAAAAGGGATCCGAGCGAGTTGAGTCGCTGCAGGTCGAAGGGCGGCACCTGACCGCTCGCCCCGCCGAACAGCACCATGAGGCCGCGCCGTCGCAGCGAGGCGAGTGAGGCGTCGAAGGTCGCCTTCCCCACTCCGTCGTAGACGACGTCCACGCCCCGTCCGGCTGCGTCACGCACCGCAGCCGCGAGGTCCTCCGTCCGCGAGTAGTTCGAGTAGTTGATCTTGTGCGTCGCCCCGAGTTCCCCTGCGATCTCGCACTTCTCGTCGGATCCGGCGGTCGCGATGACGGTGCAGCCCTTCGCAACGAGCAGCTGGACGAGGAGCTGCCCAACCCCGCCGGCCGCGGCGTGCACGAGGGCCACGTCACCCGGCCCAGCGGCATACGTGCTGGTGACGAGGTAATGGGCCGTAAGGCCCTGGAGCATGGCCGCAGCGGCCGTCTCGAGCTCGACTCCCTCGGGCACAGAGACGACCATGTCGGCTGGCTGGTTGGCGACGGTGGTTGCGCTGGGTTGGCCCTGGGGCCAGGCGACGCGGTCGCCCACGGAGAACGACTCAACGCCCTGCCCCACGGCGACCACCCTGCCGGCGCCCTCCTCGGCGAGGACGAACGGCGTCGTCCCGGGGTAGACGCCCTGACGCCGGTAGACGTCGATGAAGTTCACCCCGGTGGCTGCGACCTCGACCTGGACCTCGCCCGGACCGGGATCCGGCACGTCGTGCTCGCGCACCTCGAGGACGTCACGCTCACCGTGCTCTCGGACGAAGACACCCCTTGCAGTCGTCATGACGACACCCTACGACCACGCCACGTCGACCGATCGCGTTGCTCAGCCAGCGCTCTCGAGCCGTGACCGGAGACCCTTGAGCGTCTCGTCGACGAGGCCCTTGATGACGCGGGATCGGAGGAAGCCCGGCAGCGGCAGGTTGTGGTGGATCGTCAGGTCATAGGTGACCCGGGTCGCTCCGTCGTCCAGACGCTCGAGGGTGTAGCGCCCCTCCTGTCCGGTCTGCAGCCGACCCTCGACCATGGACCAGCCCATGCCCTCGGGCGAGTGCTCGTAGGCGAGCGTGTACCGGTCGGTCCCCACGGCGGTTGAGGCAGCGAAGCGCGCCGACTTGGGCAGGCCGGACGAGTCTGTCTCGTCCACCTCGGCCTCCTTGATCGTGGGGATCCACTCCGGCTGGCTGCCCACGTCGCGGATGGTGGCGAGGACGGTGTCGAGCTCCGCCGCCACGTCGATGTGCTGACGAGCGTTATCGGTCGGCACGGCCCTTCCCTCCGCCGCGTGGAAGGGGGCGCCCCATGTGGATGATGTGCTCCACCTCGTCCTCGAAGGCTTCGAGGAGTCGCTCGGGATCCGGGATGACGGCGGCGTCGCTGATGAACCCCACGCGCACCGTGCCGGCATAGGTGAAGATGCACACGCCGAGGGTCTGGCGGCCTGAGCCGGGCACCCAGCCGAGGATGCCGCTCACCGGCACGCCGGCCAAGGTCCGACTGGAGCGCGGCCCGGCGACGTTGGTGGTCACGCCGATCGTCTTGTTCGCGAAGAAGTCGACGAAGATGCGCGCGACGTTTGCGCTCAGGTGGCCGATGGCGTTGATGATGGCAAAGGTGATGACCGCCTCGGGCGAGCGCTTGATCCGGTCCATTCGACGCTTCGTCTCGGCCAGCCGGGCGAGCGGCGCACTGAGGCCACTGGGGAACCGGAAGAGGACGAGCGCGAACTCGTTCCCGAGCTCGGGTGTCAGCGGCTCGTCGAGGGGTCGGATGTTGACCGGCACCATCGTGATGAGGTCAACCGGCTCCTCGCCGTTGTCGAGCTGGTAGCGGTGCAGCGCTGCGGCCACGGCACTCATCAGCACGTCGTTGAGGGTCGCCCCCGCCAGGCGTCCGAGCTGCTTGGCGTCGGCGAGGGGCAGCGGACCGCTCCAGCGGATGCGTTTCGTCCCCCCGGGCGCCCCGGACAAGAAGGTGTCGGGATTGTGCGAGAAGAGCAGGTCACCCAGGACTCGCGTCGTGCGGCCCACCTCGCGGGTCGCAGCCATGGCGCCGTGCGGGGTGGCCAGGCGCAGCAGCTGGGCGACGCCATCCCGTGCGAGCTGGAGCCCCGAGCCCACGAGCCCGGCCAGGTCCTCGATCACACCGGTGCCGTTCTCGTCGGCGGCGTCGGTCAGGCTCTCATCCGGCCTGACCTCGGTGGTGACGGCGATCTCGGTCGTCGCGTCCGGCTCGCCCCTCGTCAGCGAGAGCAGCACCCGCGTCAGCGCGATCCCGTCGCCGAGTGAGTGGTGGATGCGCAGGAAGATCGCGGAGCCGGACCCGTAGCCGCTGATGAGGTGCACCCGCCACAGCGGGTGGTCCCGGTCCAGCGGGATGTCGAGCTCCTGCTCCATGTGGGCCTGGAGCGCGGCGTCGTCGCCGGGCGTCGGCAGGTCCACGCGGATGAGGTGCCGGTCCAGCGAGAAGTCCTCGTCCTCGACCCACCACGGCTGGCCCATCAGACCGGGCTGCTCCGGGCGCTGCCTGAACACCGGGAACTGCTCGAGGACCTGGTGACGGAACAGTTCGATGACCTCGTCCCAGTCGGGCACGCCGTCCAGGAAGATGAGCGCCTCGATGACCATGAGGTTGTTGGGCCGATCCATGTTGAGCCACATGGTGTCCACGGCTCCGACGCGGCGCTTGCGAAGTGCTGGCATGGCGGCTCCGGTCTCCAGGGGTGTTACTCGTGAGCATCCTCTCTGAGTACGTCCCGTGGCAGGGCCTAATGGCCCACGTCACGTGTCGTGAGGTCGTGCAGTGCGTCACCGCTCACCCGGTACGTCGTCCACTCGTCGAGCGGGGTCGCACCCAGGGATCGGTAGAACTCGATCGCTGGGGAGTTCCAGTCGAGCACGACCCACTCGAGCCTGGTCCAGTCGCGCTCGGTGCAGATCGCAGCCAGCCGCGTGAGCAGCGCCTTCCCGATGCCGAGGCCACGTTGGGCCGGTTCGACGAACAAGTCCTCGAGCCACAGCCCGTGCCGCCCCGTCCACGTGGAGAAGCTGACGAACCACACCGCCATCCCGACCACCGCTCCGTCCCGCTCGGCCACATGGGCGTATGCCGCTGGGCTCACTTCCCGGGGAAAGAGCGCCTCGCGAAAGTGGTCGGGTGTCGCATTGGCCGCCTCCGGTGCCCGCTCGTAGAGAGCGAGCTCCCGGACGAGGCGGGCGATGTCCTCGACGTCCTCCACGGTTGCCTCCCGGATGGTGAACGCCGTCGAGTCGGTCAGTGGTGAGTCGGGGGCTGATCGGTTGGACACGTCCCCATCCTTGCGCACCCCGCGGCCCGTCCCAGGCCGATCACACACGACGCAGTGGGGATGGATGGCAACGGGTGTCGGTCTGCCAACGTAGGCTGGACGGACCATGAGCACGCTGTTCGACGACCTCTTCGGGCCCGATGGGCCGCAGTCCGCATCCACCGTCCCGCAGGTCACCGAGCGTGGGGTCCCGACGTGGGCGGACGCGGCGGCGCGCGGAGGTCAGGTGGGCGCGGAGCCGGCTCAGCGGCATACGGCACCTGCGTGGGGCTCAGCCGACCCGGAGACGCTGCTCGAGGGGCTCAACCCGCAGCAGCGCGAGGCCGTGCGTGCACGAGGGCGGCCCCGCTGCTCATCGTCGCCGGGCGCCGGGTCGGGCAAGACCCGGGTGCTGACCCACCGGATCGCCTACCTGCTCGGCGACGCGCGGCGTCCAGCCCGGCCAGGTCCTCGCCATCACCTTCACCAACAAGGCCGCCGCCGAGATGCGCGAGCGGGTCGCGGCCCTCGTCGGCCCGCGGGCCAAGGCCGATGTGGGTCATGACCTTCCACTCGGCGTGCGTGCGCATCCTGCGCCGCGAGGCCGCCAAGGTCGGGCTGAAGTCGACCTTCTCGATCTACGACGCCGCCGACAGCCAGCGGCTGATGTCGCTGGTCATCCGCGACCTGGACCTCGACCCGAAGCGCTACCAGCCGCGCGCTTCAGCCACCAGGTGAGCAACCTCAAGAACGAGCTCGTCGACGAGGAGACCTACGCCAGCCAGGTCGTCCGAGGGCAAGCCACCAGGAGCGGATGCTCGCCGAGGCCTACACGCAGTACCAGCGCCGGCTGCGCGCAGGCCAACGCCATGGACTTCGACGACCTGATCATGACGACGGTCCACATGCTCCAGGCCTTCCCCGACGTCGCCGAGCACTACCGGCGCCGGTTCCGGCACGTCCTCGTCGACGAGTACCAGGACACCAACCACGCGCAGTACCAGCTGGTCAGGAGCTCGTGGGCGCGGCCGGGTGCCGGGGGACGACCCGGACGCCCGGCGTGACCCGGGCGAGCTGTGCGTCGTCGGCGACGCCGACCAGTCGATCTACGCCTTCCGCGGCGCCACGATCCGCAACATCGTGGAGTTCGAGCAGGACTACCCCGACGCGCGCACCATCCTGCTCGAGCAGAACTACCGCTCCACCCAGACCATCCTGCGCGCCGCCAACTCGGTGATCGCCCGCAACGAGAGCGCCGCAAGCAAGAACCTCTGGACCGACTCCGGCGACGGGCCGCGCGATCGTCGGCTACGTCGGCGACAACGAGCACGACGAGGCGGCGTTCGTCGCGAGCAGATCGACCGGCTCGGCGACGACCACGGGGTGCGGCCCGGGGACGTCGCGGTGTTCTACCGCACCAACGCCCAGTCCCGCGCGCTCGAGGAGGTGTTCGTCCGGGTCGGCCTGCCCTACAAGGTGGTCGGCGGCACGCGGTTCTACGAGCGCCGCGAGGTCAAGGACGCCCTGGCCTACCTGCGGGTGATCTCCAACCCCACCGACACGGTCAACCTGCGCCGCATCGTCAACGTGCCCAAGCGCGGCATCGGCGACCGGGCCGAGGCCTGCATCGCGGCGCTCGCCGAGCGCGAGCGCATCCCGTTCGTCGCGGCGCTGGGCCGCCCCGAGGACGCCCCGGGCATCGCCACCCGCTCGGTCGCCGCGATCAAGGGGTTCACCGCGCTGCTCGAGGACCTCGGCACGGTCCGCGAGGACGACGAGCGGGGTCGCCCGACCTGCTCGAGGCCGTGCTCGAGCAGACCGGCTACCTCGCCGAGCTGCGCGCCAGCCACGACCCGCAGGACGAGACCCGGGTCGAGAACCTCGCCGAGCTCGTCGCCGTGGCCCGGGAGTTCGACGAGGCGCGCGCCGAGACCGGCGAGGTGGTCAGCCTCGAGGACTTCCTCGAGCAGGTCTCGCTCGTCGCCGACGCCGACGAGATCCCCGACGACCGAGGAGGCCGAGGCGCCGGGCGTCGTCACGCTGATGACGCTGCACACCGCCAAGGGCCTGGAGTTCCCCGTCGTCTTCCTCACCGGCATGGAGGACGGCACCTTCCCGCACCTGCGCAGCCTCGGCGACCCCAAGGAGCTCGAGGAGGAGCGCCGGCTGGCCTACGTCGGCATCACCCGGGCCCGCGAGCGGCTGCTACCTGTCGCGGGCGGCGGTCCGGTCCGCCTGGGGCGCGCCGCAGTACAACCCGCCGTCGCGGTTCCTCGACGAGATCCCGGCCGAGCTGGTCGAGTGGCAGCGCGGCTCGGGCCGCCGCCACCGGCGCCCGGCGACCGGTCAGCCGGCGGTCGCGACCCTGGCGGCGCGGCCCGGCGTGCGCTCACCGGGCAACCGGCCGGTCATCCCGCTCTACGCCCGGCGACCGGGTCACCCACGACAGCTACGGGCTGGGCACGGTGGTGCGCACCGAGGGCGAGGGCGACAAGACGCAGGCCGACGTCGACTTCGGCGGAGACCTGGGCGTCAAGCGCTTCCTGCTGCGCTACGCGCCGCTCGAGAAGCTCTGACTCGCCCGTCCGAGAGTGCACGCTCGCAGACTGCACAGTCGATGCAGCCTGTCAGAGGTAAATGCCGCGGGCGGCGAGCCAGCTGCGTGGGGCGACGGGGCCACCCCCGTTGGGATGGATCTCAAGGTGCAGGTGCGGGCCGGTGGAGTTGCCCGTGTTGCCGCTGTAGGCGACCTTCTGGCCCGGAGCGACCTGCTCGCCGACGCTCACGAGCAGTCGGCTGTTGTGGGCGAACCAGGACACGGTGCCGTCCCAGTAGCGGATCTTCGACCATGTAGCCGTAGCCCTCGTTGGACCAGCCGGAGAAGATGACGGTGCCGCTCGACATGGAGTGGACCGGGGTCCCGGTCGGGGCCGCAAGGTCCTGGGCCGGGTGCATCCGGCCCCAACGCCAGCCATAGCCGGACGTGAGCGTGTAGCCGTGGAAGGGCGCGATCCAACGCTGGGCAAGAGCGAGGCGGCGCTTGCGCTCCGCCTCCTTCTTCTGCTTGTCCGCGGCGGCCTTCGCCGCTGCGGCCTTCTTGGCCGCGACCTTCTCGGCGGCGATGCGCTCCAGTGCCACCTTGGCGGCTTCCGCCCCGGCGTCAGCCGCAGAGCTGGCCGCGAGGCCGAGGGCGGCCTCGGCGCGCGCTCCGTCACGGGAGGCACGCAGGTTGCCCCGGTCGCCCGCCGCAGCCGCGACGGCATCCGCATCGGCAACCAGACCGAGACCCGCCACGGAGTTGGAGACGTTCTTCATCGAGGCGGCCTCGGCGCTCAGCGGACTCGCTCCGGCGTCACGGACGACAAGCCCAGCGGCGACAGTGGATGAGAGCAGAGCGACGGGGACGACGAACTGACGACCCCGTGCGGGCTTGATCGCGGGCCGATGACGACCCACATACATTTTGGTTGACACGCAGCGCTTACCTATCTCAGACCGATTGCAGCCATGAGGCTAACTTGACCGATTCGTTATCGAGAAATCGGGCACCGTTCTCCTTTGGTCCGCGTCGTGGAGGAGGGATCACGACCACGCCTGACACTAGGGGATCGTCGGCGGAAGGGAAAGCCGAACCGCAACCGAATTTCTACCGATTTGCGACCACGGCCACGAATTCAGCGGCGCAGCCCCAACGCCCGTGTCGGATCCGCATCGGGAGCGCTCACGCGGCGCCGTGTGAACTCGCTCACACCTCGCGTCACGGTCGCGCCGGAGGAGTCGAGATGCGCGAGGGCGGTAGAGATGCCGTGGACGACGGTGCTGGTGAACGGGAGACTGCCGTGGCCGACCCCGTGGAGCTCGATGTTGTGGACATTGAGGTCCGGGTGGTGCAGCGCCGCGTTGCACTGGGGAAGGATCACCTGGTCGAGGTCGGACCAGTAGACGATGAACCGGGTCTGGCAGTCCTGGACCGGCCCGGCCAGCTCCTCGAGCAGGCCACTGCCCGGACGGAGCTGTCGGGTGAGGCCGTTGTGCCAGGCGTAGGCGAGATAGCTGCCCTGGTGTGGGGTGCCGAGCGTGACGAGGGTGTGGACCCGCTCGTCCCCACCGAGCCGCGTCACGTAGTAGCGGGCGATGAGACCGCCGAGCGAGTGCCCGATGACGTGGATCCGCTCGTAGCCGGTCTGGCTGGCGATTCGCTCGACCTCGTCGCCGAGCCGTGCCGCGGCGACGCGGATGTCCTTCGTGAAGACCGGGTAGTTGATCGTCTCGATCCTGCCGAAGCCGCGGTTGACCAGCCCGCGCCGCAGCACGG
Source organism: uncultured Actinomycetota bacterium (assembly GCA_963826445.1). Lineage (GTDB taxonomy): Bacteria > Actinomycetota > Actinomycetes > Actinomycetales > Dermatophilaceae > Intrasporangium. The sequence continues at coordinate 488,648 of CAWGXD010000021.1, read as the reverse complement.
TGAAGATGGATCGGTTGTCGATCATGCCGTGCACGAGCAGGATCGGCGTCTCGGCCGCCTCGACGTCCCGGACGGCCAGGCCCCGCTGGGTCGGCGGCAGGTGGTCCACCCGATAGCCCCGGCGCTGATCGGAGGCGCGTGCGCCCAGCAGGCCGAGAGGATAGATCCCGAGGTGGAGACCCAGCCAGGTGGCCTCCAGCGCAGCACCAGCCAGGCCGGTCGGCGTGAGCAGGGCCTTCGCGGCGCGTCCCAGGCTGCCGAGCAGACCTGCGGGCTCGCCGGACGCCGCCACTGGGGTCCGCTCGTGCTGGGGGGTCTGCCATGACCGCACCGGAGCTGCCACGTTGGTGACGTTACCCGCCGGAGTGGGCGATCGATCACGTTTCATCGATCAGCACCGCTGCCCTGACTAGAGTGCGCGGCATGACTTCGCCCTCTGACTCCAGCGCGACCACCGCAGCCGTCGTCCGCGTCATCGTCGCCAAGCCGGGCCTGGACGGTCACGATCGCGGCGCGAAGGTGGTGGCCCGCGCGCTGCGCGACGCCGGCATGGAGGTCATCTACACCGGGCTGCACCAGACGCCGGAGCAGATCGTCGAGGCAGCGATCCAGGAGGACGCCGACGTGATCGGCCTGTCCGTGCTGTGTGGCGCGCACCTGACGCTCTTCGCCCGGGTCGTCGAGCTGCTCAAGGAACGCGACGCAAGCGACATCCTCGTGTTCGGCGGCGGGATCATCCCCGCCGGCGACATCCCACAGCTCGTGGGGATTGGCGTGGCGAAGATCTTCACGCCCGGCGCCACGACGCACGAGATCGTCGACTGGGTCCGGCAGAACGTCACTCCGGCCTGACGCGCCGAGGCCAGCACAGCGGCATACGGCATCGCTTGGCGCCACTCGCAGGACCTGGCGCCTCGCGCGCGCGCCGCCACGTCCTGTACCTGCCGCCGACACGGATCCACACCCCATCGGCCCCTCCCGCGTTGTGCACAGCCGCAGGCACCCCGCGCCCGGCCCGGACAGGTGCTCGGGAACCTGTCCCGATGGAGCACCACCCGCTGGCCCACAACGGGGTCTTCTCGGCCGCCGACGCGCGAGCCGTTGGGCTCGACAACCACGCCCTCGACCGGCTGATTCGGGAGGGTAGGTGCATCCGTCTGACTCGCGGCTGGTACGCACCGATCAACACGCCCCCGGACGCCGAGCAGCGGCACCGTCTGACGGCGCTGGCGCTCGGGCGACAGTTCCGGGACAGGGCGGCCATCAGTCACTACTCGCGACTCGTCGTCGCGCGGGTTGCGACGTTCGCAGTCGACCTCGACACGGTCCACCTGACGCTTGGGGAGCGACCCACTCCCGCGGCCTTGCCCGCACCGCGGTCCCCGGCGAGCTCAGGCCAGTCGCAGACGACCCGACGACGGAAGGCAACCGCCCCGGGTGTTGACTCGCCACGGCGTGGCTTGGCACTGCATCGGCCACTCCGTGGGCTCAAGACGGCGCCAGCGAGGACCGACTTGGCCGTGCCCCCGTCGCCGTGGGGGGTGCCCATCGCCTGGGCGATCGTGCAGACCGGTCTGGTGGCCGGAGCCGAGAGCGCCATCGTGTCCGCAGACTCGGCACTGCGGATGACCCTCGTCACCCAAGAGGTCATCCACGAGGCAGTGGTGCAGTTCACCGGGCACCCCGGTGTGGCCACCGTGCGTCCCGTGCTGGCGCTGGCCGATGGACGGCACGAGTCGCCCGGGGAGTCGCGGACCGCGTTCCTGCTGCGCCGTCTTGGCTTTCAGCTGGAGCCTCAGTTCGTCGTCGTGGCCGAGGGGCGCCGGTACCGCGCCGACTTCCGGATCAGCGGCACGCGCGTCCTCGTCGAGTTCGACGGCGCCGTGAAGTACGACGAGCCGGGCAAGATCTTCGCAGAGAAGCAGCGCGAGGATGCGCTGCGCCGGGCGGGGTGGGTCATCGTCCGGCTCGTCTGGCGAGACCTGGCCTCACCCGACCTGGTCCGCCGGAGGGTGAACCAGGCGCTCGCCCTGGCCGTCACGGCCTGACCCAGGCGAACGGTCCCCGGGGCTGCCCCCGGCTAGGCGCCTCTTGTGGGCTCCGGCGTCGCGTCGACGAGGCGCCACAGCCCGCGACCGGCGCCGGAGCTGGAGCTGGAGACGCGTGCGTCAGGGTCGGTCCCCGATCCGCTCGCCGTGTCGGTCGACGCGACGGTTGAGGGAGAAGAGCCGTCCCAGCACCGGCATGAGCACGATGTTGAGGCCGTGCAGGACGCCGATGATGAGCAGGATCCCCCCGATCCGGGCCACCTCGTGGGTCAGCTGCTCCGCTGTCACGACCTCGGTGATGTCGTTGCCCCAGTCGAACTGTGGCGCGAAGCGCACGGTGAACATGATGTAGGCGGCGAAGATCAGGTAGTAGACGATATCGGTCAGCACGATGTAGCTCTTGCCGGTGAGCGGGTTGTCGTGGAAGACGTCGGCGGCGTAGGCCCGGCCGAACCGCTTGATGAACGGCCCGAGCCACACGGCGATGGCGACGAGCGCGAGGTTCGTGGCGAGCTTCGAGGATCCACCAGGGCATGTGCAGTTCTCCGTTCGGGCGTGGGGTGAGGGCGAGGACGGCGTGGTCGGCGGCCGCGACGCCGGCGACCCAGGCCGCGACGACCCGGCGCAGTCGGCGACGCCGGCCTGGTCGTCGTCGATGCTGTCGAGCACCCGGGCGAACAGGTCGGGAGGGCGGGCGTGGTGCGGCGCCCACGGGCCGAGCGCGTCGCTCGATCCGGTGCTCGAGGTCGCTCATCGGTCGGCCTCCAGGATCGTGCGCGAGGGTCTTCGAGGCCACGCTGGAGGTGGGTCTTGACGGAGTTGACCGACAGGCCGAGGCCATCGGCGATCTCGGCGACGCGGCATGTCGTAGTAGTAGCGCAGCGTCAGGCAGTCGCGCTGGCGGCCGCGGCAGCGCACGCAGCGCGTCCACGACGTCCTCGTCGCGCGCTCCGCCTCAGCGCCGCCTCCTCGGCCGACGGCTCGTCGTCGGCGGCCGGCGGGCGGTGCCGTCAGCGACACGAGGCCGCGCCGGTTGTGGTCGCGGGCGAGGTTGATGACGATCGAGCGGAGGTATGCCGCCGACCTCGCTTCGTCCGGATGCGGGCCTGTTGCCGGGCTGAGTCGGATGAAGGCCTCCTGCACGAGGTCCTCCGCCGCCGTCTTGTCGTCGACGTAGAACCGGGCCAGGTGCAGCAGCGATGGAGCCTCGGCGTTGAACAACGCGGCGGCTCGCGACTCGAAGTGGTCGGTCTCCGTGGCCGCGTGCCCCGTCACGGCACCAACAAGATAGGCATCCATCACCTCGACAGACGATCGACGAACAGGTCCGGGTGACAACCAAAGTCGAGGAATTCCTCACCCCCCGGCCTGTCACCCGCAGGCCGCGGACACTCGTCAGCCAAGTGTATGAACCACACCACGGAAAGGTGCAGAAAGCCATGAATCACAAGAGAATTCGTGGGGGGATGGCTGGACTGGTGGCGTTCTCAGCAGCGATGGCGGTCGGATCGACGGCCATCGCGGCGGGAGCGGTCATCAATCGGTTCTCCGACCCACTCCGCGACTACGACACCACCTCGGCCGGCCCGTTCGACTCGGCGACGGCACGCCTCCAGCTCGTCGGCCACGGAGCCGGTACGACGGCGGTTCTCCACGTGCGCGGCGTCGACCCCAGCGTGTCGGGACGGACCTTCGGGGCGCACCTGCACAACGGCGCCTGTGGAACGGACCAGCCGCTCCTGGCAGGCGGCCACTACAACCACGACGCCCACTCCGGGGCTCCGAAGGTCGTCATCTCCGACCAGACCGAGGTCTGGCTCGACTTCACCGTCGACGCCTCGGGCGCAGGCAACTCGAACTCGGTGGTGCGGTTCACGCCAACTCCCGGGGCCCGATCGGTCGTCATCCATGCAAACGCCGACCGACCCGACCACACGGGTGGCGCCGGTGCACGCCTCGCCTGCCTTCCGGTGGAGTGGTGATGGGCGCCCTGTTCGCCGGCTTCGGCAGGGGCGCAGCGATCGGGCTCGCCTGGGGCCTGGTGGCGCGACTGTTCATGCGGCTCATCTCGACAGAGCCCTCGTTCTCCTGGCTGGGGACCGCGATGATCCTCGCGTTCGCCAGCCTCCTCTGGGGTCTGATCGGGGTCGTCGCGGCGGCCCGAGCCGCAGGCCGGAGCCGGTGGTGGCGCCTTGCCCCGCTGCCCGGGCTCGTCCTCTTCGGCGGCGCGGGTCTCCTCCTGCTGCCCGGCGCCGTTGCGGTCGGTCTGATCCTCTTCGTGCGCGACCTGAGGTGGCGCCTCATGCTCGTCGCGATCGCCAGTGGAGGGATGTACTACGCGATCAAGGCGCTCGAGGACGAGACACTCCTCGGGCCGCGCACCCAGACCCTCGGCAACGTGCTCATGGTCGCCGCAACCGTGTGGATGGGGCTCGGCCTGCACTCCTGGTGGCGCCGGTGGACGCCGCGGAACGAGGAGTCCCGTGAGCCGGCCACGACGGGAGGGGAGGCGACCGCGGAAGCAAGCCCAGCGGCATACGGCCGCATCTGAGCGAGGGTGACGGTAGTGGCCCCGGGCGCCCGCCCGGGGGCTACTCGTCGGTCCGTGAGACGGCGGTGTGATCTACGTCCAGTCGGGTCGTTGCCGGGTTCTGGCACCAACCCGCAGGGGTCTAGAGTCCGAGGGACACTCCGCATCGACGACGAGGACGGACTCACCCGTGGATCTCTTCGAGTACCAAGCGCGCGACATGTTCGAGGCGCACGGCGTCCCGGTTCTGGCAGGCGCCATCGCCACCACCCCTGAGGAAGCCCGCGCGGCAGCCGAGCAGATCGGCGCCAGGTCCGGTGGCGTGACGGTGGTCAAGGCCCAGGTCAAGACGGGTGGTCGCGGCAAGGCGGGCGGCGTCAAGGTGGCCAAGTCCCCCGATGAGGCGAAGTCACACGCCGAGCAGATCCTCGGGATGGACATCAAGGGCCACACCGTCCACCGCGTCATGATCGCCGGCGGCGCCCGCATCGCTGAGGAGTACTACTTCTCCATCCTGCTCGACCGCGCCAACCGCAGCTACCTCGCCATGTGCTCCAAGGAGGGCGGCATGGACATCGAGCAGCTCGCCGTGGAGCGTCCCGAGGCCCTCGCGAAGATCGCGGTCGACCCCAACGTCGGCGTCGACGACGCCAAGGCCCAGGAGATCGTCGACGCCGCCGGCTTCGACGAGGCCGACAAGCCCGGTCTCAAGGACGTCATGAAGAAGCTGTGGGACGTCTACCGCGACGAGGACGCCACGCTCGTCGAGGTCAACCCGCTCGTCAAGACCGAGGAGGGCCAGTTCATCGCCCTGGACGGCAAGGTCTCCCTCGACGCGAACGCCGCCTTCCGGCACCCGGATCACGCGGCGCTCGAGGACAAGGAGGCCGCCGACCCGCTCGAGGCGGCCGCCAAGGAGAAGGACCTCAACTACGTCAAGCTCGACGGCTCGGTCGGCATCATCGGCAACGGCGCCGGCCTCGTCATGAGCACCCTCGACGTCGTCGCCTACGCCGGGGAGGAGTTTGGGGGCCAGAAGCCCGCCAACTTCCTCGACATCGGCGGTGGTGCGAGCGCCGAGGTCATGGCCAACGGCCTGCACATCATCCTGTCGGACCCGCAGGTCAAGTCAGTCTTCGTCAATGTCTTCGGCGGCATCACCGCCTGCGACGAGGTCGCCAAGGGCATTGTCGGCGCACTCGACGCGCTCGGCAACGAAGAGGACCGCCCACTCGTGGTCCGCCTCGACGGCAACGCCGTCGAAGAGGGGCGCCGCATCCTCGCTGAGCGCAACCACCCGCGCGTCATCATCGAGGAGACCATGGACGGCGCGGCCCGCAAGGCTGCGGAGCTCGCCGCCGCGAACTGACCGCCGAGACAGCACAGACAACGAAGGAAGAGGCTTTTCTCCCATGTCGATCTTTTTGAACGCTGACTCGAAGGTCATCGTCCAGGGCATGACCGGCTCCGAGGGCATGAAGCACACGCAGCGCATGCTCAAGTCCGGCACGAACATCGTCGGCGGCGTCAACCCGCGCAAGGCGGGCACCAAGGTCGACTTCGAGGACGGCGTCACGGTGCCGGTCTTCGGCACCGTCCAGGAGGCCATGGAAGCGACCGGCGCCAACGTCTCCGTCATCTTCGTCCCGGCCGCCTTCACCAAGGCCGCCGCCGTCGAGGCCATCGATGCCGCCATGCCGCTCGTCGTCGTCATCACCGAGGGCGTGGCGGTCAAGGACACGGCGGAGTTCTTCACCTACGCCGAGTCCAAGGGCACGACCCGCATCATCGGCCCGAACTGCCCGGGCCTCATCACGCCGGGCGTCTCCAACGCCGGCATCATCCCGGCCACATCTCGGGCGGCGGCCGCATCGGGCTCGTCTCGAAGTCGGGCACCCTCACCTACCAGATGATGTACGAGCTGCGCGACTTCGGCTTCTCCACGGCCGTCGGCATCGGCGGTGACCCGATCATCGGCACGACCCACATCGACTGCCTCGAGGCGTTCCAGAACGACCCCGACACCGACGCGATCGTCATGATCGGCGAGATCGGCGGCGACGCCGAGGAGCGCGCGGCGGACTACATCAAGGAGCACGTGACCAAGCCGGTCGTCGGCTACGTCGCCGGCTTCACCGCTCCGGAGGGCAAGACCATGGGCCACGCCGGCGCCATCGTGTCCGGCTCCTCCGGCACCGCCCAGGCCAAGAAGGAGGCCCTCGAGGCCGCCGGCGTCAAGGTCGGCAAGACGCCGTCCGAGACCGCCCAGCTCATGCGCGAGATCATGCAGGAACTCGCAAGGTAGAGCTTCCGCAGGTGGTGTGGCGGCCATCCCTTTGCGGGGTGGCCGCCTTTGCCTATTCGGCCGTATGCCGCTGGGCTCACTTCCCGACGATGGTGCCCTTCGCCACACCGACCTTGGCGAACTGCCCCCTCGATCGGCGTGGGTGCTCGCTCCGGGGCTGCCCGCTTGTGACGATGGGGGCACCGACCCGAGCCGCCGTCTGGAGTGAGTCAACTGTCCAACCCGCCCCATGTCTCCGCTACCTCGCGCGCCCGGTCGGCCGCGATCCGTTCGGGGGCGCTCGCCGCGATCGGCACGTGGGCGGTCGTCATCCTGCCGGCCCTCGTCGGCTGGCTCGCGGCGCCGGAGGGGAGCCTCGGGTGGTTCTCGGCGGTGCAGGTCGGCACGGCGATCTGGTTCGTGGGCCACGGCCAGTCGATCGGCGGCAGCGGGGTGACCATCTCGCTGACGCCAGTCGCCCTCTTCCTCCTCTTCGTCTATGTCACGACCCGGTGGGGCCGGCGTCTCATCGGGATGGAGCGCGCCCTCGTCTCCCGGCTGGAATGGGCTCGCGTGGCGAAGTTCGGCGTGGTGCCGGGGTTCGTCATCGGCTACGTCGGCGCGGCGGCCGTCTTCTCGCTCCTCACTCTCGGTGGGACGGTGACGCCCGGCGTCGCGGCCGTGCCGGGCACCGCGCTCGTCCCGGTTGCCGCCCTTGGCTACCTGCTGCTCCGCCCTGGCGACCCCGACGCGCCGGGCGTCGTGCGCGGCTGGTTCCGGCGCGGCCCGGCCTGGCTTGCCTCCGCCTGGGGCATCGGCTGGCGTGGGGCGGGCCTCCTGTTCGGCGTTGGGCTCGTGGTCGTCGTGCTCCGTGTCCTCGTCAGCCTGGACGAGGTGCTGCGGATCCACGGGGAGTACGGGCTCAACCTGGCTGCCGGGGCGATCGTCGTCGTCGCCCAGGTCCTGCTTCTCGGCAACGCCGCGACGTGGGCGCTGGCCTTCCTGGCCGGGCCCGGTTTCTCGATCGCGGCCGGCTCCGTCATCTCGCCAGCTGGCGCGCACCCGGGGCTGATGCCACTCGTCCCGGTCCTCGGGGCCCTGCCCAGCGAGGCGGACTATCCCACTGCGATGTACGCCGTCGTGGTCATCCCGTTCCTGTGTGGGGTGGTCATCGGTCGGTGGGTCGACCGTGAGATCGAGTTCTTCGGCAACACCCGTGCCCGGTTGCTCGCCACGTCGATGGCAGGCGCGATCGCCGTGGGGGCGATCGGGCTGCTCACCGCGCTCGGCAACGGGTCGATCGGCGTCGAGCGGCTCTCGGCAGTTGGGGCGTCCGTGCACCTGGTCGTCGTCGCTCTGCTGGTCGAGGTCGTTGCCGGCGCCCTCGTCTGGGCCGGTTGGCGGGCCTGGCAGGAGCGCGGCAGCCGCGGCCGCACAAAGACGGTGACCTCTACTCGAACAAGAAGCGGCTCCCGATCGGGCTCTGCTCCCTGAGCTGCTCGCAGGCGCCTCGGGCCTGCTGCGTCTGGGCTGAGTCGATGCAGGTCTCGTAGGCGCTGACGTCGGCGTAGAAGACCAGCTGCATCGCGAGCGTCGACAACATGAGCGCGACGATTCCCAGCGTGATGGCGGGCCAGATCTTCTCCCGACTGCTGCGGTGGGCCAGGAAACGGAGCAGCCGCACCGTGAGCACCGCGGCGATGACAAAGGGTATTGCGGCGACGAACCGCTTCGGCAACGGCAGGTACATCGCGATGATGCCGAGCAGCACGAGGACGGTCACGGGAAGGGTGCGCTTGGCCTTCTCACGGGCGAACCCGATGTCGCGCCCCTCGTTTTGACTGCTCACCCACCCATCCTCGCCCATGGGAGGCCGCCCTCGCGCGACGGGTCGCGGCTAGACTCCGCGCGTGGCGTCCGAGGTCCCCGCAGCGAGCAGCCGAGTCGACATTGCCGTCCTCGTCTCCGGCTCGGGGACGCTGCTCCAGGCCCTCATCGACGCGGCGAGCGACCCGGCCTACGGTGTGCGGATCGCGGTCGTCGGCTCGGACCGGCAGTGCAGCGGACTGGAGCGGGCCGAACGAGCCGGCATCCCCAGTTTCGTCTGCCAGCCGGCACGGTTCCCGTCCCGGGTGGAATGGGATGCCGCGCTGGCCGAGCGGCTCCGCGAGGTGCGGCCCCGCTTCGTCGTCTCCGCCGGCTTCATGCGGATCCTCGGCGAGCGCGTCCTCTCGGAGCAGACGGTGATCAACACGCATCCTGCCCTGCTGCCGAGCTTCCCGGGCGCCCATGGGGTCAGGGATGCCCTGGCGTACGGCGTCAAGGTGACCGGGACGACCTGTCACCTGGTCGACGCCGGTGTCGACACGGGGCCGGTCATCGACCAGCGCATCGTGGCGGTCGCGGAGGACGACACGGAGGAGTCCCTGCACGAGCGGATCAAGGTGCAGGAGCGGGCCATGCTCGTCGACGTCGTCCGCCGGCTGGCCCACGAGGGCTTCACCGTGGAGGGACACCGGGTCCGCCTCGGCAGCACGCGATAGGCTGGCCGCACACGACTGGCGCAGGTGGGGAACCACCAGGGAGTGAACGTCGGGGCATCGCCCGCCTGGGTGCTCCCGGAACCTGATGTCCTTCCAATCAGCGCAGGAGCCAGCACATGCCCGACGCTCGCCACCCGATCCAGCGCGCGCTCATCTCCGTCTACGACAAAACCGGTCTCGAGGACCTTGCGCGGGCGCTGGACTCGGCCGGTGTCTCGATCGTCTCGACGGGATCGACGGCCCAGACGATCGCGTCCCTCGGGATCGCGGTCACGCCGGTCGAGGAGCTGACCGGCTTCCCTGAGTGCCTCGAGGGCCGGGTCAAGACGCTGCACCCCAAGGTGCACGCCGGGATCCTCGCCGACACGCGCAAGCAGGACCACCTCAGGCAGCTGGCCGACCTCGGCATCGAGGCGTTCGAGCTCGTCGTCGTCAACCTCTATCCCTTCCGCGAGACCGTCGCCTCTGGCGCGAGCGAGGACGAGTGCGTCGAGCAGATCGATATCGGTGGACCATCGATGGTGCGGGCCGCAGCCAAGAACCACCCCAGCGTTGCGATCGTGACGAGCCCAGCGGCATACGGCCAGGTTGTCGACGCGCTGGGAGCCGGCGGCTTCACGCTTGCCCAGCGCAAGCGGCTGGCGGCGGAGGCGTTCGTGCACACGGCGAGCTACGACACCGCAGTCGCGAGCTGGATGCAGGACTACGCCGGCGCCGGGAGCGACGGCTTCCCTGCGTGGACCGGGGGTGACTTCACTCTGGCGGCGGCGTTGCGCTATGGCGAGAACCCGCATCAGCGAGCCGCTCTCTACCGCAATGGAACTGCGGGCGTAGCCTCGGCGGAGCAGTTGCACGGCAAGGAGATGTCGTACAACAACTATGTCGACACCGAAGCCGCTGTGCGGGCCGCGCACGACCACGGTGACCAGCCCACGGTCGCGATCGTCAAGCACGCCAACCCCTGTGGCATCGCCGTCGGCGAGACGATCGAGCAGGCCTACGCGCGGGCACATGCGACGGATCCCGTGTCCGCGTTCGGCGGGATCATCGCGACCAACCGCACCGTGACCGCAGCCATGGCCGGCAAGGTCAAGGAGGTCTTCACCGAGGTCATCGTCGCCCCCGACTTCGACGATGAGGCGCTGTCGATCCTCAAGGGCAAGAAGAACATTCGCATCCTGCGGCTGCCCACCGAGGACGCGATCCGCACGGCTTGCATGGAGACCCGGCCGATCTCCGGGGGGTTGCTCATGCAGGGCGTCGACCGGGTCGATGCCGAGGTGCGCGACGAGACCGGCGCGCTAACCGGTGGGGACAGGGCGGACTCCTGGCAACTCGTCTCCGGTGCCGCCGCCGACGAGGCGACGCTGGCTGATCTGCAGTTCGCGTGGCGCGCCGTCCGCGCGGTGAGGTCCAACGCCATCCTCCTGGCCAAGGACGGGGCGGCCGTTGGGATCGGCATGGGGCAGGTCAACCGGGTCGACTCGTGTTACCTCGCCGTGCGTCGTGCCGGTGAGGAACGAGCGAGCGGTGCGGTTGCGGCTTCGGACGCGTTCTTCCCGTTCGCCGACGGGCTGCAGATCCTGCTCGATGCGGGCGTGCGAGCCGTCGTGGCGCCCGGTGGTTCGGTCCGGGACGCCGAGGTCATCGAGGCAGCCACGGCGGCGGGCGTGACGATGTACTTCACCGGGACCCGCCACTTCGCCCACTGAGCGCCACGACGCAACACACCGAGCAGTCGCCAACTCCCTGACCGGCTATTTCCGGCAGGGAGTTGGCAGGTGCTCGGTGTGTTGCGCCGGGCCCGGAGCCGGCCGGGAGAACGGTCAGGCCGGAGGCGCCCACCGGTAGCCGGTCGGCTCGCCCTCGCCGAGGTCGACGATGGCCGCAACCGGGCCACCGCCGTCCGGGCCCTGGTGTGCCGCCGACACCGAGACGAACACCGCCGGGTCGCCGGTCACGGCGGCAGTCACGCCGCCCACGGCCGACTTGATCTGGCGGTGCCAGTGGACGTCGGAGTCGTCGAGCATGGCGTTTCGGCGCGCGTGGACGGTCCCGTCCTGGCTGACCTCGCACTTGAGGAAGACGTTGACGAGCCGTCCGTCGAGGTCGGTCCAGTGCGGGCGCTCGGGCAGATCGAGCCCGGCGTCCTTGATGGCCTCCCAGATGCCGTCCTGGTCCAGCGCGTCCCGCATGACGGAGTGGCCGATCCGGTACCGCCCGCCGATGCCGCGCGTGTTGCCGACGACGACGACCTGCGCCTGGTCGAGCTCCACCCCCGACGAGCAGGAGGCGACGGACGAGTAGAGCGAGCGGTTGTGCATGACGTCCTCATCGGTCGGCATCTCGATCTCGCCGAGGGCGACGGCGATGCCGAGGCCGGTCGTGCCGTTGGACAGGTCCATCGACTCGTGGGTGTGCTCGGTCCAGACCTTCATCCCGCGGGACTTGGCGTCGCGGATCGTGTGGATCGTCAGCAGCGGCGTCTTCGTCTGGACGTAGTGGACGTCCTTGGGGTCGGTGATCCCCGCCCGCTCCATCGCAACCTTGACGCCTTCAGCGACCTTCTCGACCATGGCCACGTAGCCGATCTCCTCCGGCTTGATCGGCTCGCTCATCGCGAACCCCACGGTGAGGCGCAGGTCGTCCGACGGCTCCGCCCGGTCGGCTGGCACCGTGGCGAAGATCGTCGCGTGCGGGCTGATCACACCATCGGTTCCACCGGACCACACGATCGGGATCTGCTTGACCTGGTCGGCGGCGGCCCCCTTCTCGACGAGCACCTCGCGGAAGGCCCGGTCGGCGATGATGCGGGTGTAGTCGTTGACCCCGCCGTTGCCCTCCGTCTTGCCGATGATCGCGATGACCCGGCTGGCTTCCATGACGCCGTCGTCGATGAGCCTGGCGAGCTCGGACGCGTCGGCGACGGAGTGGATCGGGACCTTGCGCACCTCGATGGCTTCTGGCACGTGACTCACCTTTCGAAATCGTTTGGGGGCGTTGTGTTTTCGATGACGGTACCGACGCCGTGGTCCACAGCGTCGGTGATCTGGTCGAGGGACGTGATGATGCTGCGTCGGCCGCCGGACCGCACGAACCGCATGGCCGCGTCGACCTTGGGGCCCATCGAGCCGGACGCGAAGTGCCCTGCGCCGGCGTACTCCTCCAGCTCGGCCAGGGTCACGCGCTCGAGCGGCCTCGCCTCGGGGGTGCCCCAACCGATGACGGCATGAGGGACGTCCGTGGCGATGACGAGCGCATCGGCGTCGATGGCGCGGGCGAGCAGGGCCGCGGTGAGGTCCTTGTCGATGACCGCCTCGACGCCGTGCACGGTGGCGGCGTCCGACCGCACGACGGGAATGCCGCCCCCGCCGGCGGCCACGACGACGTAGCCAGCCTGCATGAGGGTGAGCAGCGTGTGCGCGTCGAGCACCTCGAGCGGCTCAGGCGATGCGACGACGCGCCTCCAGCCCTTCGCACCGCGATCCTCCCAGACCTGACCCAACGCGATGAGCGGCTGGGCCTCGTCCTTGCTGACGTAGCGTCCGACGGGCTTGGTCGGCTTCCTGAAGCCCGGGTCGTCGGGGTCGACGAGCGTGCGGGTGACGATGGCGGCGACGGGCCGCTGGACTCCGCGCCGCGCGAGCGACCCCTCGAGCGCGTCGAGCATGGTGAAGCCGATGGTCCCCTGCGTCTGCGCGCCGCACCAGTCGAGCGGCACCGGTGGGACGACGTGGGCAGCGAGCTCGTTCTTGACGAGGATGTTGCCGACCTGCGGGCCGTTGCCATGGGTGATGGCGACGTCGTGGCCGGCAGCGACGAGGTCGGCGACATGCGACATCGCCCGGCGGATCGCGCGCCGCTGCTCGTGCGGGGCCGCACTCCCATCGGGCCCGGTCATCGCGTTGCCGCCGAGTGCGACGAGCACCCTCATGCCACTCTCCTCGATGTCGTTGCGGTGAGCCTAGGGAGCGAGTGGGGCGTGGCGCGTTGGCAGGTCCTGCCCAATGCGGGGCGGCTGGTTGTCAGTTGTACGTATGCCGGTGAGCTCGCTCGCGACGCACATGGGCTCCTGCTCCTGCCGCACTCGCCTGCCGTCAGCGGGTGGTCGGCGTCGTGGTGATGCTGTGGGTCTGGACCCGGCGCAGAGCGCGTGCAATGGTGCCCAGCTCGTCGTCGCTCAAGCCGGCAGCGAAGCGCTTCTCGATCTGCCCGACGTAGTACGGCGCACTCGCCTCGAACCGCTGCCTGCCTTCGGTGGTGATGACCGCATACGACGACCGCGCGTCGACCGGGTTGGGCTCCCTGGCGACGAGGCCCGCCCGGACGAGCTCGTCGACGACCCGACTGATCCGGGTCCGACTGAGGACCGCGCGCTCGGCGAGCTCGGACATGCGGAGGCGTCCGTGGTCGGCTGCTGAGAGCTCGAGGAGGACGTCGTACCACGCGAGGGGGAGTCCGGAGTGCGACCGCAGCGACCTGTCGAGCTCCGGAACCAGCGCGGCGTGCGTCTGGAGCAGCGCTCCCCAGGCGTCGGCCGCAAGCTGTCGTCGAGAACGGGAGGCAGAGGCCATGAGGGAGAGAGTACTCGGCTTGATTGCGTGCGCCCGCACGTTTATAGTTACGTGCGCACGCACATAATCGTTTTTGAAAGGAATCCCCATGACCCGACTACTGCACATCTCCGCCTCGCCGCGAAGCCACGCCTCCGAGTCCCTCGCACTGGCCGACGCTTACGTGGCGGCGGTCGCCGATCGCCCGGACGTCGACGTCGAGCACTGGGATCTCTGGGACGGCTCGCTCCCGGCCTTCGGTCCCGAGGCCGCCGCGGCCAAGATGGCTGTCTTTGCAGGGGAGGAGCCCGCGGGCGCCGGAGCGGCCGCCTGGGAGCGAGCCATCGCGGCCTTCCGGCGCCTCGATGCCGCAGACGCCTACCTGCTGAGCGTGCCGATGTGGAACGGCAGCATCCCGTATGTCCTCAAGCAGCTCATCGATGTCGTGAGCCAGCCCGGCTTGCTCTTCGGCTTCGACGCCGAGGCTGGCTACTCCGGTCTCCTCACCGGCAAGAAGGCCGTTCTCGTTCTCACGAGCGCGGTCTACGGCGCGGCCCGGCCGGCATCCTTCGGCATCGACTTCCAGCGGCCCTACCTCGAGTGGTGGCTGAACTGGGCCGGCATCGAGGACGTCACGACGATCGAGTTCCGGCCCAACCTCGTCACGGACCAGGCAGGCCCGCTCCGGGCCGCAGCCCTCGACGAGGTCCGCGAGGCCGCCCTCAAGCTCTGACTGGGTGGCAAGGGCGAGTTCTGCACATTCGACTGGGCAGGTCGCTCCCCGTCCGTCGAGTGTGCAGTACGCGTCCGTCGAGTGTGCAGTTGATGTCAGAGGTGGCGATAGCGGGCGAGGCGCGCCTCCAGTCGTGCGGCCGGCTCCTCGCGGGCCAGCACAGCGAGCTCGTGCTGGATCGCCTGGCTCATCCGTTCGCAGAACTCCGCCGGCTCGTCTGCCGCATCGGGGCGCTCGGCCACGATGCGGTCGACGATCCCGTCGGCGAGCAGATCCAGCGACCTGACCCGCTGGGCCGCGGCGAGCTCGGGCGCATGTGTCGTGTCCCGGTGCAGGATCGCCGAGGCGCCCTCGGGGGGCAGCGGCGACAGCCACGAGTGCTGGGCGCAGATGACACGGTCGGCGGGCATCAGGGCGAGCGCCCCACCGCCTGTGCCCTGCCCGAGAAGTACGCACAGCGTGGGCGCCTGGAGGGTCACGAGCTCGGCGAGGCACCGGGCGATCTCCCCGGCCATGCCACCCTCCTCGGCCTCCTTCGATAGCGCGGCACCGGCGGTGTCGATGATGCTGACCAGAGGGAGGCCGAGCTCCCGCGCCAGCGCCATCCCGCGCCGCGCCACGCGAAGCCCCTTGGGGGACAACGGCTCGTCCAGCGTCTGGCCCCGGCGGTCCTGCCCGAGCACGATGCACGGCGCACCGCCGAACCGCGCCAACGCCATGAGCAGCCCGGGGTCGAACTCGCCTGAGCCCGTCCCGTGCAGCGGCAGCACGTCCGTCGCGCCGAGCTTGAGCAGGGCGCGCACGCCGGGTCGATCGGTCGCGGCGGGACCGTTCGATGGAGTCCCACGCCGGGAGGTCGGCCAGGTGCTCCCTCGGGACGTCGGCCACGACGGGCGGCTCCTCGCGTGCGCCCATGAGCACGTTGAGCGCCCGGTCGGCGGTCTCGGCGAGGGCCTCCACCGGCAGGATCGCGTCGATGAGCCCGTGCTCGAAGAGGTTCTCGGCCGTCTGGACGCCCTCGGGGAAGGCCCGCTCGTAGAGCGCCTCGTAGACCCGGGCGCCGAGGAACCCGATCATCGCTCCCGGCTCCGCCACGGTGACCTGCCCGAGCGAGCCCCACGACGCGAAGACGCCGCCGGTCGTCGGGTGACGGAGGTAGACGAGGTAGGGCAGCCCGGCAGCCTTGAACTGCGCACAGGCCGCGCTGATCTTCACCATCCCGACGAAGGCCGGCGTCCCCTCCTGCATGCGGGTCCCTCCCGAGGCAGGCGCGGCAAACATCGGCAGCTGCTCGCGGCGGGCCCGCTCGAACGCCATGACGATCCGCTCGGCCGCCACCGCCCCGATCGACCCCGCGAGGAAGCGGAACTCGCCGGCGATGATGGCCACGCGGCGCCCCCGGATCCGGCCCTCGCCCGTGATGATGGCCTCGTCGCACCCGCTGCGCTCGCGAGCGGCAGCCAGCTCAGCGGCATACGGCGAAGCCCGTCCGGCGCGGGCTGCGCGGGGGCGCTGTCCCAGCTGGCCCACGAACCCTCGTCGAGGACGGTGTCGAGCAGCTCGGGGGCGCCGAGCGCGGCGCACCTGCTCAGCCACTGCGGTCCTGCTCGTCGAGCCAGGCGCGCACCGACTCGTTGTGCTCCCCGAGCAGCGGGCGGGTGCAGGTGTGCCGGCTCGCCCGCCGGCAAAAGCGTTGTCGTCGAAGCGGATCGGCGGCCCGGGGATCTGGATCGGCCCGAGCACCGGGTGGTCGACGTCGAGGACCAGCCCCTGCGACGTCGTCTGCTCCCACTCGTAGACGTCGGTCGAAGGTCCGCACCTCGCCGGCCGGGACACCCGACCTCGGCGAGCGCGCGCGACGAGCTCGTCGAGGCCGTAGGGCGGCGAAGGCCGCCGTCGATCAGCGCGATGAGACGGTCCCGGTTCGCGACCCGCTCGCGGTTGGTGGCCAGGCCGGGCGTCGCCGGGTCGATGCCGAACGCCGTCGGCGAGCTTGACCCACAGCCCCTCGCTGCCGACAGGCGATCTGGACCATGCCGTCCGGCAGCGGAACAGGCCGTACGGCGCGATCGACGGGTGGTGGTTGCCCTGCGCGCGGCCGACCTCGCCGGCGACGGTGTATCGCGTGCCCTGGAAGGCGTGCACCCCGACGATGGCCGCGAGCAGGGAGGTGCGCACGACGCGCCCGCGCCCGGTGCCGGTCCCGCTCGTGCAGGGCGGCCACGACGCCGTAGGCGCCGTACATCCCGGCGAGCAGGTCACCGATCGGGACGCCGACCCGCTGCGGGTCGTCGGGGCCGCTGCCGGTCAGCGACATCAGGCCGCCCTCGCCCTGGGCGATCTGGTCGTAGCCGGCGCGCCCGCCCTCCGGGCCCGTCGTGGCCGAAGCCGCTGATCGACAGGATCACGAGGCGCGGGTTGAGCTCGTGCAGCCGCTCGGTCGGAGAAGCCGAGGCGGTCGAGGACGCCGGGGCGGAAGTTCTCGATGAGGACGTCCGCCGTGGCGCACGAGGCGCGGTCAGGGTGTCCCGGCCGTCGTCGGACTTGAGGTCGAGGGTGATCGACTCCTTGTTGCGGTTGCACGAGAGGTAGTAGGTCGAGATCGGGTCGTCCTCCGGACCCGACGAACGGCGGACCCCAGCCGCGGGTGTCGTCGCCGTGCCCGGGCGTCTCGACCTTGATGACGCGCGCGCCCATGTCGCCCAGCATCATGCCGGCGTGCGGCCCCGCGAGGGCGCGGGAGAGGTCGATGACGACGATGTCGTCCAGGGGTCCGCTCACGTGCGCTCCTCGTGCGTGGATGATGCCGTATGCCGCTGTGCCCGAGCCTAGGCGCGTGCGTGACCTTCCCGTTGTGTCACTTTGTGGCAAGCGGGTCCGGGATCGGGTGGCAGGTCTTGCCAGCGGCGGCTCAGCGCTCGAGTTGGGTGACCCGCCAGTCCGCGAGGTAGCCGAGCATCGCGAGGAGGACGACCTGGGCGCCGGTGATGAGCGTCGCCCACAGGCCGAGGGGCAGGTGGCTGATGGCCTCGTTCTCGAAGGCCCCTTCTCCCAGCAGGCCGACCCCGAAGGCGAGGAAGAGCAGGAGGACGACGATCTGGACACCCACGCCGAGCAGGTGCAGGGTGCGGTTGTCGACGACGAAGAGGATCACCGCGCCGATGGCATAGGCGACGGCGAGACCGACGTAGCCGCCATACGTTGTCGTGTCGGTCGCACCCGGCTCGAGCTCTGCGTTCCGCACGAGGAGCATGAGCACGACGTAGAGGATCGCGACGGCGGCGCTCATGGCGGCCGCGACGTAACGGACGGTTCGACGCGTCCTGGCCCGCTGGGACTGGAGGTCAGGGTCGTGATGGCTCGTTGTCTCGTTCATGGGCTGCCCTCCTCATTGAGGTTCCTGACTCCATCCAAGCAGCCCGCCGGCAGTGCCGCCATCCTCCAAATCCTCTCCATGACAGTGAAGTCAGCGAAGGCGGAGAAGTGACTAGCGGGCATCCGGGATCGGCTTGCGCAAGTGAACGAGCCGACCGGACACAATCGGCTCGGTTCCGCTGATGACGTAGCCAAGCTCCTCGTACCACGCGATATTTGCCGCCATCCGTTCGTGGGTGTAGAGCCGCACCGCAGTGAGTCCGCGCGCATGGGCCGTGTCCTCGGCGAACGTGATGAGCGCGAGACCCAAGCCGCGGCGCTGGTGCGCAGGGTGGACCGCGATGTTCTCGATGAGGAGAGCCGATTGCTCAATCGCTTGGACGAGCACCCCGCCAACAGACCGTTGGAGACCGAGCGCGCCGTCGGCCACCGCGACAAAGACCTTCCCGGCGCCAATCAGCGATTCGTAGTCGGCGTCCATGGGTCTCGGGCGGCCACCGATGACCGCTACCCACGGTTGATAGGAGGCGCGTGTCACCTCCTCGACGGCGGCCTGATCGGTGGCGGTGGCCACGCGGATCTGGTACCCCACTGTCCTCCCCAGTCGTGCGCGGACCCGCGGCAGCACGTGCGACGGGCCGGACCCATGTGTGCGCATCCTCCCACCGCTTCGTGGTTGCCACTGGCCTACACGTGCTGCGGTGTCTCTGCGCGCTGCTCAGCCTTCTGTGAAACCGTGCGCGGCCACCAGAAGCGGTCGCCGAGGACGACCGCGATGGCCGGCACGAGCAGCGTCCGCACGACGAGGGTGTCGAGCAGCACGCCGACGCAGATGATGACGCCGATCTGGGCCAGCACGACGAGCGGCAGCACGCCGAGCACGGCGAAGACCGCGGCGAGCAGGATGCCGGCGCTCGTGATGACGCCACCGGTGGCAGCGAGGCCACGGAGCATGCCCTCGCGGGAGCCGTGCTCGCGGGCCTCCTCGCGCGCCCGCGTGACGAGGAAGATGTTGTAGTCGACGCCGAGCGCCACGAGGAAGACGAAGGCGAAGAGCGGCGCGCTGTCGTCGAGCGCCGTGAAGCCGAACACCTTGGTGAAGATCCACCACGAGGCGCCGATGCTGGCGAGATAGGTCGCGACGACGGTGGAGACGAGCACGAGCGGGGCGACGACCGACCGCAGCAGCAGCGACCAGGGCCAGCAGGACGAGCGACGAGCACGAGCGGGAAGATGACGAGCCGGTCGCGCGTCGAGGCCTCGCCTGGTCGAGGGCGACCGCCTCGGTGCCGGCGACGTGGCTGTCGGGCGACGGCCGCCAGAGCGCGGCCGCAGGGCCGCGCACGGTGTCGCTGCGGCTCGTCGGAGCCGGGCGCCGCGTCGATGACCGCGTCGATCTCGGCCACGCCGTTGCCCTGTTGACCGATGCCGTGCGCGCCGGCGATGCCGTCGACGCCCTTCGCGGCGGCGATGACCGCCTGGGGATCGGCGGTCGTGACGATGATCGCCGGGTCGGCGCTGCCGGCCGGGAACGACTGCGGCCAGCCGCTCGCTCGCGGCGATCGCCTCGGGCTTCTGGAGGAACTGGTCGGACGTCTTGAGCCCGGTGTCGACGAAGACGATGCCGCGCGGCCAGGACGGCGAGACCGACGAGGGTGACGCTGATGATCGCGCTCGGGTGGGCGGCGACGCGGTCGCCGACCTTGCGCCAGAGCGACTGGCCGTCGGCGAGGGCCGGCCTCGCCCTCGCGCGGGACCCGCGGCCAGAAGATCCAGCGGTCGAAGATGACGAGAGCCGCGGGCAGGACGAGCAGCACGAAGGCCGCTGCGACGACGATCCCGACGGCGCAGGCGAGCCCGAGGCCGCGGGTCGACGGGAAGAGCGACAGCAGCAGCGTCAGCACGCCGAGCACCACCGTGACGCGCTGGAGACGACGGCCTCGGCCGTGCGGCGCAGGGCGAGCGACATGGCCTCGCGCCGGTCGGGTGCCTGCGCAGCTCGTCGCGGTAGCGGGAGATGAGCAGCAGCGCGTAGTCGGTGCCCGCGCCGAAGACGAGGACCGAGAGGATGCCGTCGTCGACTCGTCCCACGGCGATGTCGAAGACTGCGAGCGTGTGGGTGGCCAGCACGGCGGCGAGCGATCGGCGACGCCGATGACGGTCAGCGGGATGAGCCAGAGGATGGGGCTGCGGTAGGTGATGACGAGCAGGAAGGCCACGACGGAGGCCGTCGCGATGAGCAGACGGAGGTTGGCGCCGTCGAAGACTGCGGCCAGGTCGGCCTGAACGGCTGCTGGACCCGTCACTTGGGCAGTCAGTCCATCGGGCAGGTCCTCCTTCGAGATCTTGCGGATCTCGGTCACCGCATCCGAGGCAGCAGTCGGGTCGGCGGCGTCGACGGGCACGACGAGCAGGGCCGCCGTACCGTCCTCGCTGGGAACCGGTGGCATCCCGGTCGCGCCCGGTAGCTGCGCCGCCCGCTCCGCAATCACGGCGCGGTCGCTCTCGGTCAGGGGGCCGGAGTCACGGCTGAAGAGGACGACCGCCGAGGAGTCGTCCGAACGGGGCAGCCGCTCACGAAGCTCCACCGCCGCGGCGCTGTCCGATCCAACCGCCAACGTAGCCGTGGGCGACGGACTGCGCTCGGCGTCGCCCACGACCCCGATGATGGCTCCAGACGCCAGCAGGGCGATGGTGGCGAAGAGGCCGGCCCACCAACGTGCAGTGAGACGATCGGCGAAGCGAGACATGGGTCCTCCAGTAGGATCAGAGAAGTCAGTAAGGATCTTACGAAGTTGGTTAGTGAAATGGGAAACAGCCCGTCGACAGCGATGCAGCAGGCGGTGCCCGCGTGGCGCCCGGCCCGCACGCTCGAGGTGCTCCAGGAGCTGATCGATGTCGCGGAAGCGCTCCCTGAGGTGGTGGCCCGGCGGGCCGGCATGTCGATCACCGAGCTGCATGCGCTCAGGCACCTGTCTGCCGAGCCGATGGGGCCGGTCGAGCTCGCCCGCCGGCTCCGGGTGACCTCCGCCGCCTCATCCGGAGTCGTCGACCGCCTCGTTGCCCATGGTCACGCGGAGCGGCGCGCGCACCCTGGCGACGGTCGCCGGACGGTCGTCGTCGTCACCGACTCCGGACGCGCCGAGGTCATCGGCTGGCTGCGGCCGATGTTCCAGTCCCTGGCCGCCCTCGACCAGTCGCTGAGCGACACGGACCGAGAGGTCGTCGAGCGATACCTCACGGGCGCGGTGGACGCGATGCGAGAGCTCCTCTAGGCGGCGCGTCCCACGGTGACGCGCCACGGGGTGGCGGGACGGCCGAGCAGTCGCTCGAGGTCCGTTGCGTCCCCGCTGAGCCCGTCGCGGTCGTAGGCGCGGAACATCGCCAGCAGGTCATCGCGCGCCTGCCCCGACATGGCAGACCCGGGCCCGGCTGCCCACTGCCCCAAGGAGATCCGCGACACGTGGATGGGACGACCGAGCACCTCGCTCGCGATCCTCGCCTGTTCCCGGACACTCAGCGACTCGGGTCCGCACAGCTCGTAGGTGGCGCCGTCATGGCCCGCCCCGGTGAGAACCAGCGCGGCGACCTCGGCCACATCGTCGAGGTCGACGTTGGTGAATGGCGCGTCGATCGAGTACGGCACCGCCATCCGCCCGACGAGCGCCGCGTCCAGGAGATTCTGGCCGTATGCCGCTGGGCGCAGTACCGTCGCCGTGCTGAGTCGAGTGCGGATGACCTCCTCGGCCTCCGCCTTTCGCACGTGGTGCGGCATCGACGCATCTTCCGGGTGCAGCACGGAGTGGAAGACGAAGCGGGAAACGCCTGCAGCGCAAGCGGACCCGACGACTCGGGTCGCGATCTCCACCTCGTCGGGATGGACGTTCGGAGCCAGGTGGTAGACGGCGTCGACGCCGACCATGGCTTCGCCCAGACCCAGCCCCGTCGTGAGCTCCACGGTGACTGGGGAAGCGAGCTCAGCGGCATACGGCATCCCTTGCGAGCCGGGGCGGACGGCAGCGCGCACGCGGACTCCACGAGCGAGGAGGGCGCGAGTCACGGCGCGACCGGTCTTGCCGGCCGCGCCGATGACGAGCACCCCAGTCACCCGGTCACACCCAGTCGACCTCCGCGGCCGCGGCGCCAGCTGCGAGGCGGGCGTAGCCGGGCCCACGGTCGAAGAACGGCTGTGGCTGCCCATCACGCTCGGCGCGCATCGAGGCCCGCAGCGCGTCCGAGGCGCTCACGTCGATGGCCGGCTCGTCCTTGGTGCCCGTGGCAACGACGCCGTAGTCCGAGCGTGCTCCCTCGAAGGACACCTTTCCCCAGCGCAGGTCACGCTCGACCTCGTCGTACGGTCGCTCGAGCGGGTCGCCCCAGCCACCACCGCCGGTCGTGCGGATCCGGATGACCTGACCGGCCAGCACCGGCTCGGCGTTCGCCAGCGCGTCGACGACCCGCTCGGTGGGGCCCCCGACGTCGATCGTCACCTCGAAGGCCCGCCCGGCGCGTCCACCCTTGACGCCCCAGCACGAGAGGATCGAGCGGTCGGCGATCGACATGAAGTTCGCGTCGCGGAGCATCCGGAGGTGCTTCTCGTAGCCCAGGCCGCCGCGGTAGCGACCGGCGCCGCCCGAGTCCACCGCGAGACCCAGCCGCTCGACGATGAAGGGGAAGCGGCTCTCGGTGAACTCGGTCGGCAGGTTGCGCGAGTCCGGCACGACGTGGATCGTGTCCTCGCCGTCCGCGTAGTACCGACCGCCGGAGCCGCCGCCGAGCACCTCGCGCATGAGGTAGTCGTTGCCGTCGCGGTCCTTGCCGTAGACGCCGGTGTAGCGGATCGTCTCCTGGTCGGCGGGCATCCGGCCGTCGACGGCCTTGGCGACGACGCCGGCGAGCACGCCGAGGAGGCGCAGGATGACGAAGGTGCGGGCGTTCGTCGGCGCCGGGTAGATCGGCGTGAGGAGCGTCCCCTTCGGCGGGAACTTCATCTCGATGAGCGGCACGATGCCCTCGTTGACGTCGAGCTCGGC
The DNA here is from genome assembly GCA_963826445.1 of uncultured Actinomycetota bacterium. Taxonomy (GTDB): domain Bacteria; phylum Actinomycetota; class Actinomycetes; order Actinomycetales; family Dermatophilaceae; genus Intrasporangium. The sequence continues at coordinate 465,549 of CAWGXD010000021.1, read as the reverse complement.
CATCCGCTCGGGCGTGTCGGCGAGGTTGCGCAGGATCGGTGCGAGCCACTTCTTGAGGAAGTTGCCGCCGACGTAGTCGCCGCAGTGGTTGATCGGGCCCTTCGCCTGCGGGCTCGTCCCGGTGAAGTCGATGACGATCTTGCCGCCGTCGGCGCTCGTCTTGGTGAGCGTGATCCGCTGGGTGTGCAGCTGGGGCTCGTCGACCCCGTCGTGCTCGGCGTAGTCCTCCCACACGTACGTCCCGTCGGGGATCTTCGACAGGATCTCGCGTCGGTACGTCTCGGTCGTCTTGTCGAGGATCGCGTCGAACGCCGCCTCGACGATGTCGCGGCCGTAGCGCTCGAAGAGCTCGGACAGCCGGCGGGCACCCATGAGACACGCCGAGCACTCTGCGTCGAGGTCGGCGGCGAGGGAGTCGGGCATCCGGCTGTTGCGGGTCATGATGCGCAAGGCGGACCTATTCGGGACTCCCTTGTCCCACAGTTTGATCGGCGGAACGGAGAGACCCTCCTCGAAGACGCTCCGCGCGTCGCTCGGCATGGAGCCCGGGACGGCCCCGCCGATGTCGTCGTGATGCCCGAACGCCTGGACGAACGCGACGACCTCGCCCTGGTGGAAGACGGGCACGGTGACGCACAGGTCGGGGAGGTGACCGATGCCTCCCTCGGACTCGTAGACGTCGTTGTGGAAGAAGACGTCCCCCTCGTTCATCTCCTCGAGCGGGAAGTCGCGGACGATCGGGTGGACGAGCGCGGAGTACGAGCGGCCGGTGAGCTTGCGCAGCTGGCGGTCGTGGATCCCGGCGCGGAAGTCGTGCGCGTCGCGGATCATGGGGGAGCGGGACGTCCGCGAGATGGCCGTCTCGACCTCCATCTCGACGCTCCCCAGGGTGCCCTCGACGATCTCGATGATGATCGGGTCGACCGTGGTGCCCTCGGGCGTGAGGCGGTTGCCGTGCTCGTACGACGTGGGCAGGCCAGCCGGGTTCTGCTGTGGCTCAGTTGAATCGCGCCGTATGCCGCTGAGCTTGCTGCCGCTCGAAGCGGCACCGTCCGCGGGGGCGAGCTTGATTTGTGCGGTCTGGCAGGACAGGCACATGGTCAGACCTCCGTGCTGTTCGTGAGCCTGGTGATGACGAGGTTGCCGAGGTCGTCGACGCGAAGGACGAAGCCGGGGTGGACCGGGACGGTCGAGCCGAACTCCTCGATGATGGCCGGGCCCTGGATCGTGTCCCCGGCGCGGAGGTCGGGTCGCCACCACACCCCCGTGTCGACGTACCCGTCGGTGGCGTCGAAGCAGACCGGGCGTCGACTCTTGAGGGCGCGCACCTCGATCACAGCGGAATGGGTTGACGCCGAAGGGAGTTCCTGTAGCTCGGGGCGGGTGATCGGCCCGATGCCGGTGACCCGGAGGTTGACCCACTCGACCTGTTGCGTGGGGTCGTCGCGGAAGTCGTAGCCGTAGAGGGCCCGGTGGGCATCGTGGAAGCGAGAGGCCACGTCAGCGGCACACGCCTCGTCGATGGTTCCCGAGGGGGCCGGCACGCGGACCTCGTAGGCCTGGCCGAAGTACCGCAGGTCGACGGTGCGCGTGTAGCGGTGCGCGTCTCGGGGGAAGCCCTCTGCGTCGAGCGCCTTCGCCGCGCTGGTCGGTCAGTTCGTCGAAGGTCTTCTGGACCGCGGCGTGGTCGAGCGTTGCGTGGCGTGCGACGGCGGTCTGGACATAGTCGTTCTTGACGTCGACGGTGAGCAGGCCGAAGGCCGAGACGTTTCCTGGGTTCTGGGGGACGACGACGCCAGCGAGGCCGAGGATGTCGACGAGGCGGCAGGCGAGGAGCGAGCCGGAGCCGCCGAAGGTCGCCAGCATGAAGTCGCGGACGTCGAGGCCACGCTTGACCGACACCTGGCGCAGGGCGTTGGCCTGGTTCCACGCGGAGATCTCGAGGATGCCGGTGGCGCAGTGCTCGAAGTCGAGGCCGAGTCGCTCGGCCAGGGCCTCGATGCCGGCACGGGCGGCGTCGACGTCGAGGGGGATCTCCCCACCGAGCAGGTGCGGGGGGATCCGGCCGAGTACGACGTGGGCGTCGGTGATCGTCGGCTCGGTGCCGCCCTTGGCATAGCAGAGGGGGCCCGGGTCGGCTCCGGCGGACTGCGGCCCGACCTTGAGGGTGCCTTCGGGGGAGATCCACGCGATCGATCCGCCACCGGCGCCCGACCGTGACGACGTCGATCATCGGGATCTTGCTCGGGTAGGCACCGACCGTGCCCTCGGTCGTCAGGGTCGGCTCGCCGTCGAGGACGACGGAGACGTCGGTCGAGGTTCCGCCGCCGTCGCACGTCAGGACCTTGGGGAAGCCGGCCTTCTTCGCGATGAGCCCCGCGCCGAGGGCCCCCGCAGCGGGGCCGGAGAGGACCGTCGTGATCGGCTGGTGCACGACCTCGTCGGCGGACAGCACACCGCCGTTGCTCTTCATCACGTAGAAGGGCAACCCACGGGGGCTCACGGCCGTGGCCGGCCTGCGCCCCCGTGAACCCTCGAACGACTCGCCGGGTTGGGTCAGGAACTCATCGAGGCGCTGGTGGATGTTGGCGACGTAGCCCGAGACGTTCGGCTTGACGGCCGCGTCGACCAGGGTCGTCATCGAGCGCTCGTACTCGCGGTACTCCCGGAGCACCTCCGAGCTGATCGAGACGACCGCCGCGGGGTGCTCGCGGCGGAGGATCTCGCGCATCGCCAGCTCGTGGCTGTCGTCGGCGTAGGAGTGCAGGAAGCAGACGCCGATCGTCGTTATCCCCCGGTCGCGGAACCACCGAGCCACTTCGACGGCCCCGGCCTCGTCGAAGGGCCGGACCTCGTTGCCCTCGAAATCGAAGCGACCACCGACCGTCTTGACGAAGTCTGCGGGCACGATGCGCGGCGGCTTGACCCAGAAGTACGAGTTGCCGTAGCCATCCGGCACCGCCTGCCGGGCGATCTCGAGGATGAACTCATAGCCCTCGGTCGTGATGAAGCCGAGCCGCTCGACCTTGCCCTCGAGCAGCTTGTTCGTCGCGACGGTGGTGCCGTGCGAGACCGCGGTGACATCCTCACCGGTCGCGCCCATGAGGTCGAGGACCTTGCGGACGCCGTTGATGAAACCGTCGGCGGGGTTGCTCGGCGTCGATGGCGTCTTGGTGGTGACGAGCTCACCCGTCTCCTCGTCCAGGGCGACGACGTCGGTGAACGTCCCACCCGTGTCGATGCCGATCCTGATCCGTCGTGCAGTCAGTCGTGCAGTCATGGGAAGGATTCAACAGTCGGGAGGAGGCCGATGCCTTGGCACAAACTGCCAATGGAAGGCGATGATCGGGCCAGACATCGCCAGTCGACCGACTCCCCCGCCGAGGATGACGCGGGCTGGTCGTCCGTGACGGATGATCGACAGGTCAGCACCGCCACATGACAGGAGGGGCGTCGTGCCCGGCACACCTTCCGACAGCCCCACGTTGGACGATCAACCTGTACCGACAGCCCCAGAGCGGGCATCGACCTCGGACGCCGTCGGGTTGATGGATGCTGCACTTGGTCTGGCGGTCTCGGCCGTTGCCGCATCTCATCAGGCTGTAGGCCGAGGAAGGTTCGTGTTGCGTCCGGTCAGCGCCGCCGCCAGGGCGCCCTTCAGGCTGGGCCGCCGACTGATCGGGGACCGTCGCGCGGGCGAGCTCAAGGCGCGGGGACGGTCGGAGCGCCAGCACGCGGTGGCCGCCCTGTCGCGGCTCGCGGACCAACTCACTCCCCGGTTGGCCGACGCCGTCCTGGCTCGCGTGGGCGCAACCGACCTCGTGCTCAGGTACGTCGACCTCGACAGGATCATCCAGAACGTCCAGGTCGACGCGATCATCGCGCGGGCCGACCTGCAGGCGGTCATCGACCGGGTCGACGTGGACGCGATCATCGCACGGGCGGACCTGCAGGCGGCGATCGACCGGGTCGACGTGGACGCCATCGTGGCACGGGCGGACCTGCAGGCGGCGATCGACCGGGTCGACGTGGACGCGATCATGGCCCGGGCGGACCTGCAGGCAGTGCTCGACCGCGTGGACGTCGACCAGGTCGTGTCCCGCGCCGACCTGGATGCGGTCATCGCAAAAATCGACCTCATCCGCTTGGCTGAGTACGTCGTCGAGGGCATCGACCTGCCGGGAATCATCCGCAGCTCGACCGGCTCCATGGCTTCGGAGGGCCTGCTGGAGGTGCGGCGCCAGGGCATTCGAGCGGACGAGCGAGTGGCTCATGCAGTCGACCGGCTGTTGCGCCGATCCGACCGGACGCCCGCCTCCGCCCTTGAGTCCGACACCACGACCTCCACCTCGCCGGCACCGTCGGACGGCCAGCCCCCGACCGGTGCGGTCGGCCATGGATACGTGCACTGAGAGGGCGGGCTGATGGAGCCGCCCGCGGAGCCCGGTCGTGGCACCCTTGCGCGCATCGTCGTCCCCGCGAGCGCGCGGTCGATGCAGGGTCACCGCGCGGGCATCGTCACCCGCCTCCTCGCGGGCGCGATCGACTCGGTCATCGCCGCCCTGGGCGTCGGCCTCGGATACCTCGCGGTGCTGATGGTCAGGTACGTCGTCAGCCCCCGCGACTTCCGGTTCATCGAGCCCGGATTCGGCCTTCTCCTGCTCTCCTTCCTGTGGCTGCTCACCGTCTATCTCACGCTCGCCTGGGCCACCACCGGGCGGACCTACGGTGCGCGGCTCCTCGGCCTGCGCGTGGTGGACGCCCGCGGACGACGAGTTCGACCCGGCGTCGCGCTGCTGCGGGCGCTCCTCTGCGTCTTCGTCCCCATCGTGCTGTTCTGGGTCGTGGTCAGCCGCGAGAATCGCTCCGCCGCCGACGTGTTGCTGCGCACCTCGGTCATCTACGCCTGGGCCGCGACGGCCCCGACTCCGCACGGCGGCGCAGAGGGCGGCACCCAGGCCTGACCGGTGCTGGACGGGGACCTGGGCGACTTGGAGATATACCCCCTGGGGTATAGATTGGCGCCAGCCGGTGCCGATCCAGCCAAGGAGCGCTCATGCGATTCACGCAGTACTACCTCGACTGTCTGTCCCAGGCGTCGTACCTGATCGCAGACGACACGACGGGACAGGCCGTCATCGTCGACCCCCGCCGTGACGTCGCCGAGTACCTCGCGGACGCCAAGGAGCACGGGCTGACGATCATCGGCATCATCAACACCCATTTCCACGCGGACTTCCTCTCCGGCCACCTGGAGCTGGCCCGTGAGACGGGTGCCTGGATCGGCTACGGCGCGGTTGCCAAGCCGGAGTTCGCGTTTCGACCCCTCGAGGACGGCGAGCGGATCAGCCTCGGCGACGTGACGCCTTCAGATCCTGGCGACGCCCGGCCACACGCCGGAGTCGATCAGCGTCCTGGTCCACGAGCACGCCGACGACGAGGTCGCCTACGGCGTCCTCACGGGTGATGCGCTGTTCATCGGCGACGTCGGCCGTCCTGACCTGCTCGCGTCGGTCGGCGTCACCGCCGAGGAGCTGGGCCGGATGCTCTACGACTCCGTCCAGCACAAGCTCATGCGACTGCCGGAGGACGTCCGCGTCTTCCCCGCCCACGGCGCCGGCTCGGCCTGTGGCAAGAACCTCTCGACCGAGAAACAGTCCACGATCGGGGAGCAGCGGCGTTACAACTACGCGTGCCAGCCGATGAGCGAGGACGCCTTCCTCGAGGTCGTCACCGGCGGTCAGCCCACGGCCCCGGCGTACTTCCTCTACAACGCCACCCTCAACAAGGCCGAGCGCTCGGTGCGCGACACCGATGCGGCCATCCCGGTGCTCACCGACGAGCAGGTCGACAATGCCCTGGCCGATGGTGCGCTTCTCGTGGACGCTCGCGACCAGCAGGAGTTCGCCGCCGGGCACCTCAAGGGAGCCGATCAGCATCCCGTCCGATGGCCGGCTGGCCGAGACGGTGGGCACGGTCCTCGAGCCGAGCCAGCGGTTCGTCATCATGGCGCCCGAGGAGGAGGTCCAGGAGGTCGCGACCCGCTTCGCCCGGATCGGCTACGACCACGTGCTCGGTCACGTGGCCGACCCCGAGGGCTACCTGCTCGGCCGCGAGGAGCAGGTCGAGCGCTCGAGCCGCCTGACGGCCGCGCAGGTCGAGGAGGCCTGCGAGAGCGGGCAGGTCCAGCTGGTCGACATCCGCAACATCGGTGAGCTGGAGGCGGGCACCATCCCGGGCGCCCGGCATCTGCCCCTGGCCGAGCTCCGCGACCGGATGGCCCAGCTCGACCCGGAGCGCCCCGTCGTCCTCTACTGCGCGGGCGGCTGGCGCAGCAGCGTCGGCGCGAGCGTGCTTCGCGCAGCGGGCTTCACCGATGTCTCAGACGTGCTCGGCGGCTACAACGCCTGGGCGCTCACCCACGCGTTGGCGTCCTGACAGCTGCATGAGCCCGGTGTGCCGCCGCGTTGCGTGCCACAGTGTCCGCATGGACGCAGACGTGACCGCCCACCTCGACACCGTCCGGTCGCCCGTGCGACGGCGTGACGCCGACACCTTGGTCGCGCTGATGCAGCGGGTGACCGGGCAGGAGCCTCGGATGTGGGCCTCCATCATCGGGTTCGGGGAGTACCACTACCGGTACGCCAGCGGACGCGAAGGAGACGCCCCGGCGGCCGGCTTCGCGCCGCGCAAGGCGGCGACGACTCTTTACGTCATGGACGGGGTTGACGCCCACCGAGATCTGCTCGACCGCCTCGGCCCGCACACGACTGGTGTCAGCTGCATCTATGTCAAGGATCTCGGGAAGGTCGACCTGGGCGTGCTCGAGACCATCGTCGCGCGCTCCTACGAGCGGCTCACCGCCGGCGTTTGGCCCAGCCGCGCCGCTGAATCGAGCTGACCGCCCCGTTGCTGTGGGGAAACAAGCCCACGCTGGGATGTGGGCTTCCTTCCCCACCCATGCCGTATGCCGCTCAGCTCGCTTCGAGGGACACGGCGCCTCGGGTGGGCCGGCGGGTCAGGGACGGCGCCAGCCCGAGCCCGCGTCATCGTGTCCGTGGGCGGCCATGAGCATCAGTCCGCCATCGACCGCATAAGAAGAACCCGTGACATAGGCAGACCGTGGCGAGGCGAGGAAGCCGATGACGGACGCCACCTCGTTGACGTGGCCCGGGCGGCCGAGCGGGTTCCCGGGTCGCGACACGCGATAGGCGTCCTCCTCGTCCTGGCCGGTCATCTCGGTCGCGATCTCGCCGGGCGCGACGGAGTTGACCGTGATCCCGTGCTCGGCGAGCTCGAGGGCGAGCACCTGGGTGAGCATCCCGAGACCCGCCTTGGCGGCGCAGTAGGCGGAGGACCCCACCCGCGGGACGTGTTCATGGACGCTCGTGACGTTGATGATCCGGCCGCCGTGCCCGTCGGCGATCATCCGCTGCGCCGCGCGCTGGGCGCACAGGAAGGGCCCGGTCAGGTCGGTGGCGACGACGTGCTGCCACGTCTCGAGCGGCAGGTCGACGGCCAGCTCGGACTGCCCGGTCCCCGCGACGTTGACGAGAACGCCGAGACCGCCGAGCTGGTCGGCCAGCTCGTCCACGACGAGACCGGCATCCGCCGAGGCGGCATCAAAGGGGACCGTGACGCACCGTTGACCGCGCCTCTCGACCTCCCGGGTGGTCTCGGCGGCCCCCTCGGTGTCCTGGTGCACCGTCAGCCCGATGTCGAAGCCCTCGGTGGCAAGGAGCAGCGCCGTGGCCCGGCCGATGCCGGAGTCGGCGCCCGTCACGATCGCAAGCCGGGGGAAGGAGCCGCGCGGGTTGGTCTCGTCGTAGGTGGTCATGGCCCTCATGTACCCGGTCGTCCGCGCCGGCCAGCCCTGGTTGCGCGCAGATGACAGCCGGCAAGGCTCTTGACCGGAGACTACTCTGTGTTGCAGAGTGAATGCGTCGCGACCATCCGGCCCGGGGGAAACCATGAGCGAAGGACCGCTACAAGACGATTCATCCGGTCTCGGCGAGGATGCGGCTCGCGAGCTGCTGACCGGCACCGAGCGCGTTCGGCGCGAAGCCCGAGCCCACCGGCGCATCGTGGCCGCTCCGCTCTATGTCCTCGGTGCCCTTCTTCTCGTCTACGCCCTCCTCCAGCTCCTCGACCGCGTGCAACTGGAGAACTCGTTGTCGAATGGCATCACGTACGCCACCGGGCAGCCTGCCCTCCAGACGTTCCTCGAGAGCTACTGGGCAACGGTCGGGGCGCTCTGTCTGGTCGGCATCGGAATATGGTTCGCCTTGCGACGGCAGCGCACCGGCGCCGGGCCTGGAGGCCTGGCGTGGATCGTGGGCGGCGTGGCCATCCTCCTGCTCGTGTGGCTGGGTGGCTACGTCCTGCCGCTCACGCCGCTGTTCCTCGTGGCCGGCTTCCTCGCCCCGACGCTGTTCATTGCCGTCCCGCTGCTCGTCATAGCGGTCCAGCGCCGCAGCGTCCGTCTCGCGGCATGGGTCGTCGCCTTCGGCGTCGTGACGGTCCTCGGTGGGCTGGGGTTCTTCACCAACCGCCTCGGTGACTTCGTGCGGCTCACGGGGCTCGAATCCAGGGTGTCGCTCGACGTCATTGTCTCCGCGGACATTGCCGTGCTCCTGCTCTTTGCGCTCATCCTCCTGGGCGCCGCCGAGCACGCGCGGCGGGCAACGGCACAGCTCCCGTCGTGACTCCACGCGAACCGCACGTGCCGACCGACGCTGCTGTCGGGAAGCCTGAGGGGAGGGCCGGACCGGACGAACCGCCTCACCCGACGAGCGGCCTCGACGACCTCGTGCACCAGAAGGCGCGGCTCGGAATCCTTGCGGTTCTCGCCGAGGTTGATCGGGCGGACTTCACCTACCTCAGGACCATTCTGCAGCTCACCGACGGCAACCTCGGCCGGCATCTCGAGGTGCTCGCGGGCAGCGGCCTGGTCCACGTGGACAAGGGCTACGCGGGCAGGCGCCCACGGACCTGGGTCACCATCACGCGAGAGGGCCGCCACGCCCTGGCCCAGGAGATGAATGCGATCCGAGCGCTGTTGCGCCGGTTCGAGGAGACGACCTGACCCGTGCCAGTCCGACGCTCAGCCGTCGTTGCCGTGCCGAGGGCGCTCGTGCCAGAACGGGCTGCTGGCCGGCCGCTCGAGCTCGTCGCGGTGGCCGCGGATGAGGTCGAGGTTGCGGTCGCGCAGGTGGTCGAAGCCCTGGCCGACGTTCGAGCCCGGCGTCAGCGACGCGAGCGCCTCCGCCGGGTCGAGGCGGGCCGAGACCCAGCCCTCGTGCGCTCGCCGCCTTGGCCACGACGTGGCCGATCGGCGTCACGATGTGCGAGTTGCCGAAGAAGAGCACGCCGGCCGGGTCGATACCGACTGCGTTGGCGCCGATGACGTAGACGTGGTTGTCGTAGGCCCGAGCCCGCGACGTGAGGTCCCAGATGTCGGCCGAGCGCAGCAGCGCCGAGGGCCGACAGATGACTTCTGCCCCTGGACGGCCTGGATCCGCGACAGCTCGGGGTAGTCGCCGTCGAAGCAGATGATCATCCCGATCTTGCCGAGCTCCGTGTCGCAGACGGTCACCGTGTCGCCGGGGGTGACCCAGCCGCCACCGTCGACCGCCTCCGAGCAGAAGGGGTGCGTCTTCCGATAGACGCCGAGCACGTCGCCGGCGGGGGAGACGAGGACGGACGCGTTGTAGACGATCCCGCGCTCCGGGCCCCGCTCGTACGTGCCGATGCACACGTGGGCGCCCGTCTCCCTGGCCACCTCCTGGATCGGCTCGACGATGCCGCCGGGCATCTCCGTGACGAGGTCCCAGAGCTCCTCCTTAGAGCATCCGGGCGTGAAGCCGGTCGTCGCCGACTCCGGCAGCACGACGAGCTCGGCCCCGGTCGCGTCGACGCACCGGCGGGTGAAGTCGACGCAGCGGTCGAGGTTGTCCGTGATGGACTCCTTGGTCAGCGCACCCGGGACCGGGGCGACCTGGACAGCCGCAGCGGTGAAAGCACGCATCGTCATCCTCTTCCGATGGCCCAGCCGATGAGCGACGCCGATGAAGGCGATACCGCACCGGTGACCGTTCCCATGACGAAGTCCTTGATCCGGGTGGACTCCCCGCTCGCGGCTGTCCTGCCCGAGTAGACGGTTCCTGCACCAGCGGGCCGTATGCCGCTGGGTTCGCTCACCGCGGGCGCGCCGGTCGCCGCTGGAACCGGCTCTCCCACGCCCACTCCCAGCGCGGCCGGGGCGGGCGCGTGGGCGCGCAGCTCGGGCGCGGACGCCGGCGATGTCGGCGTCGAGGGCGGCGAAGAACTGGCCGGCCATCTTCTTCGTGACGCCGGACGAGCATTCGCTGGCCGACGCCGCCGATGGCGCCACCGACCGACGCGTCAGCGTCGTAGGTGAGCTCGCGTGCCGCCGTCATCGCTCGGGGCGAGCCGCACGACCACGTCCGCGTCGACGGTGCCGGGCGCACCGGCACCCGGACGCCTTCATGGTGAACGACTCCGGGTGCTGCGGGTCGAGCAGGCGCACCTCGCCGTCGTACGTGCCCTTGATCGCGGCGACCCCGGCGGTGACGGTCATCGCGTAGTGGTTCGGCGCCGATCTCGGTGAGGCGCTCGCAGCCGGGCAGGCAGCGCGCGAGGACCGCGGGGTCGTGGAAGGCGTCCCAGACCTGCTGCGGGTCGGCGGCGAGGGTGGCGGTACCGGTGATCTTCATGCGGACGGCTCCTGTCGGTCGGACGCGTCGGTGTGCAGTTCCCGCGGCTGGTCCGTGAGTTGCGTTGCCGCCGGTGGTCGGTCGGCAGTGCGACGGGGATCTCGCCGGCCGCGTGGCGGCGGCGCAGCTCCCAGAGGTCGTTGGGGGAGATCGGCATGCGGGTGATCGGGAAGCCCTCGGCGTCCTCGATGGCCGACGCGATGACGGCCGACACGGGGATGCACCCCGCCTCGCCGGCGCCCTTGATGCCCAAGGGGTTCAGCGGCGACGGCGTCTCGAGGTGGTCGGTCTCGACGTGGCGGCACCTCGGAGGCGTACGGCATGAGGAAGTCCATGAACGACGCGTTGAGCAGCTGGCCGGACTCGTCGTAGGCCATCCGCTCGTAGAGCGCGCCGCCGACGCCCTGGGCGACGCCGCCGTGGACCTGGCCCTCGACGATCATCGGGTTGATCATGGTGCCGCAGTCGTGGATGACGCAGTAGCGCAGGATCCTGATCTCGGCCGTGACCGGGTCGGTCTCGACGACGGCGGCGTGCATGCCGTTGGCGAAGGTCGCCTGGGTGGGGGAGTAGAAGTCCTTGCCCTCGAGGCCGGGCTCCTCGTCGTCGGCGACCGGCGGCTTGTCCGGGTCGAAGGTGCCGGCGAACTGCGTTGCCGCCTTGGCCGCCTCGTCGAAGGCGTAGCGCAGCGGGTTCGACAGCACCGACACCGTGCCGAGCGACATCGGACGTGTGCGGCGCGCCCTTGACGCTGCATCGTCCCGTCGACGATCTCGAGGTCGTCCGGCGGACACCTCGAGCGCGTCGGCCGCGATGCGCAGCGCCTTGGCCCGCACGTTGCGCGCGGCGAGCGCGATGGCGTTGCCGCTCATGACCGCCGCGCGCGACGCGAACGTGCCCACGGCATACGGCATCCGGCGCGTGTCGCCGGTCGTGACGTGGACGTCCTCGAGGCGGACGCCGAGCTCCTGGGCGACGATCTGGGCGAAGGCCGTCTCGTGCCCCTGCCCCTGCGAGGTCAGGCCGGTCGACGACGTTGACCCGCCCGCTCGTCTCGATCTGGATGTGGCCGCCCTCGTAGGGGCCGACGCCGGTGCCCTCGACGTAGCAGCCGATCCCGAGGCCGACCCTGCGCCCCTCGGCCTCGGCCTGGCGCGCGGTACGCCGCGAAGTCGTCCCAGCCGACGAGCGCCTTGAGCTTGGCCAGGCTGGCGGGGAAGTCGCCGGAGTCGTACTTGAGCGGCCGGCCGTCCTGGAAGAGCAGCCCGTGGTCGTAGGGCATCTCGCTCGGGAGGATGAAGTTGCGCGAGCGCACCTCGGCGCGGTCGAGCCCGAGCTCGTCGGCGATGGCGTCCATGGTCCGCTCCATCGCGAAGCACGCCCTGCGGCCGGCCCGCGCCGCGATAGGGCGTGACGAGGACGGTGTTCGTGTAGAGCGACCAGAACTCGACAGCGGTAGGCGCCCGGCTTGTAGGGGCCGAGCAGCTGGGTCGAGGTGATGATCGGGACGATGATCCCGTAGGGCGTGTACGCGCCGTTGTCGTGCCAGAACTTCACGTCGAGCGCCGAGCAGGCGGCCCTCGTCGTCGAAGCCGACGGTGACCCGCTGCAGCTGCCCCCGCTCGTGCGCTGACGAGATGAAGTGCTCGCGCCGGTCCTCGGTCCACTTGACCGGCTGGCCCGAGCTGGCGCGCCGCCCAGGGCACGAGGACCTCCTCGGGCCACGGGTGCACGATCTTGACGCCGAAGCCGCCGCCCACGTCGGGCGCGATGCACTCGACCTTGGCGAGCGGCAGGCCCAGCTTGGCCGCGACGGCGGCGCGCACGCCGGTCGAGGTCTGCGTGGAGGAGTACATCCGCAGCTCGCCGCGCTCGTCGTCCCAGCGCGCGTAGACGCCCTTGCCCTCCATCGGCATGCAGGCGCTGCGCTCGATGTCGAGGTCGAGCGTCAGCGTGTGCGGCGCCGCCGCCAGGGCGGCCTCGACGTCGCCGACCTCCTGCAGCATGTGGGCGGCGACGTTGCCGGGCACGTCGTCGTGGACGAGCGCGCTCGCCGTCGCGGGCGGCCTCGATGCCGACGACGACGGGCAGCTGCTCGTAGGTGACCCGGATCCGCTGGCAGGCGTCCTCGGCGACGTAGCGGTCGCGTCGCGACGACCATGACGATCGGCTCGCCGACGTGGTTGACCTCGTCCTTGGCGAGCGCGTAGCCGGTGCGGCCGTGGGTCAGCGTCGGGTGCGGGATGAGCAGGGGGAGCGGCTCGCCGACCCGGCCGGCGAGGTCCTCGTAGAGTGTAGATCGCCGACGACGCCCGTCGACGTCGATCGCGTCGGTCGACGTCGATGTCGACGATCCGCGCGTGGGCGTGCGGGCTGCGGACGAACGCCGCTGCGAGCGCGTCGTGGCCGAGGTCGTCGAGGTAGCGCCCGCCGCCGGTGACGAGGCGCGGGTCCTCCTTGCGCTTGATGGGTGCCCCGAACATCTGCGTCGTCACGCCGGGTCCCCCTCAGCCACAGCAGAGCTGGACGTATGCCGCTGAGCCGGCTCAGCGGCATACGCCTCGTTTGGCTCCTCCCGGAGCTCGGCCGCACGCAGGACGCTCTTGACGATGTTCTGGTAGCCGGTGCAGCGGCAGAGGTTGCCGGAGATCGCCTCGCGGGCCTCCTCGGCGGTCGGTGACGGGTTCTCGTCGAGGTAGGCGGTGATGGTCGTGAGGAAGCCCGGCGTGCAGAAGCCGCACTGGAGTCCGTGGCACTCGGTGAAGGCCTGCTGGACGGGATCTCGATGTCGTCGAGCGTCGCCGAGCCCCTCGACGGTCGTGATCGCGTGGTCCTGGGCACTGACGGCGAACATCAGGCAGGAGCGCATCGGCTGCGCCGTCGACGAGGACGGTGCAGGCGCCGCAGACCCCGTGCTCACAGCCGACGTGCGTGCCGGTCAGCTTGAGGTCGTGGCGCAGGAAGTCGGACAGGAGGCGCCGCGCGGGCACGGACGCGGTGCGGGCGACCCCGTTGACGACGATCGTCACGTCGTGGAGCGCCTCCTGCAGCTCTCCGTCGTGGCCTGCTCAGTCGTCTCAGTCATCGCGCTCGCCCTCTCCCTCCGTCGAGTGTGCAGTCCGTGCCAGGTCCTCCTGCATCGAGTGTGCAGTTCGCGCCGCCTGAGTCAGTGCCCGGCGGGTCAGCTCGCCCGCGAGCATCCGGCGGTACTCGGCGCTCGCGTGGATGTCGGACTCGGGCTCGACGTGTGCCCGGACCGCTTCGGCGGCGGCATCGAGTGCGTGGCCCCACTCGCCCGACCCCGGCTCGACTCCTCGGAGGTGCGGGCCCAGGTCGAGGACAGACGGGATGTCCGTCACCGAGACGAAGGAGGCGCGGGCGCCGGAGACCGTGCCGTTGGTCACGGTCACGGCGACACCGACCCCGGCGAGCGCGTAGTCACCGGACCGCCGCGCCGACTCGAGGAAGGCGGTGCCCGTGCCCTCGACGAAGCGTCCGAACCGCACTGCGACAGCGAGCTCTTCCGGCCCACAGGACGACTCGAGCGCGCCGAGGAAGAACTGCTCCCATGACGACCTCCCGCCGACCCGCCTGACCGACCATCTCGACGATCCCGTCGGTGAGGGCGAGGATCGCCGGCATCTCGCCGGCCGCGTCGGCGTGCGCGATCGAGCCGACCGTCGTGCCGCGGTTGCGGATGGCCGGGTGCGCCACGTTGAGCAGGGCCTGGCGCAGGAGCGGCAGGACGGCATACGCCTCCTCGGACCGCTCGAGCGCCCGCGTGGCGCACCAGCGCACCGACCCGCACCCAGCCGTCCTCGACGGTGATGTCGAGAGCCCCTCGACCCGGTTGATGTCGACGAGGTGGGCCGGGCGAGGCGAGGCGCATGTTGAGGATCGGGATCAGGCTCTGGCCGCCGGCGAGGATCTTGCCGTCGTGGCCGACCTCGCGCGAGGACGGCGACGGCCTCCTCGACGGTGCGCGGCGCGTGGTGCACGAAGGGGGCGGGCTTCACCGAACTGATCCTGCCTTCCGGAGTCGTGTGGGACTAGAGGGTCTTGTGCATCGCTGGGCGTGGCCGTTTGGCACAACTTGCCAGCGCGTTGCCGGACCCTCCCAGCCTGCCAAATCGAGTGTCCCCCGATATGCACACGGGCCCTCGATTGCTCGAGGGCCCGTGTGGCGTGTCGACGCAGGTCGTCAGCGCTTCGGTTCCCGCGGGCCGTCGTCCTGGTAGAGGTCGTCGATCCCGTCGCCGTCGCCGTAGGTCGCCCTCCTCCTCGCCGAGCGAGATCATCGTGCCGTCGCGCCGGCTCGGCTCGGTCTCGCAGCTCGGCAGGGGCGATCGCCTTGGCGAGGTGGCAGCCGGCGATGGCGACGATCGTGCCGAGGGCGATACCGCCGAGCGTGAAGTCCTCGGTGAACTTCAGCGTCGACGTTGCCGATGCCGATGACGATGCCCGCGGCGATCGGCACGAGGTTGATCGGGTTGCCGAAGTCGACGCCGTTCTCCTTCCAGATCTTGGCGCCGAGCAGGCCGATCATGCCGTAGAGCACGACGGTGATGCCGCCGAGGACGCCGCCCGGGACGGACGCGACGAGGGCGCCGAACTTCGGCGACAGGCCGAAGATGATCGCGACGATCGCGGCGACGTAGTAGGCGGCCGTCGAGTAGACCCGCGTCGCCGCCATGACCCCGATGTTCTCGGCGTATGTCGTCGTCGGCGAGCCACCGACCGAGCGAGGCGATGCACCGTGCCGACACCGTCGGCGGCGATGGCGCGGCCCATGTAGGGGTCGAGGTTGTGGCTCGGTCATCTCGGCGACGGCCTTGACGTGGCCGGTGTTCTCCGCGATGAGCGCGATGACCGCCGGGAGGACGAGCAGGATCGCGGCGACCGAGAACGACGGCGCGTGCCATGCCGACGATCTCCTTGCCGTCCGGGGCGATCATGGTCTCGCGGCGGGAGGCCGAACCAGGGCGCCGCGCCGACGCTGTCGAAGTTCGTGCGGAAGTGGTCCGTCGACCTTGCCGGCACCGGCGTCGAAGGACGGTTGATCTGGCCGAAGATCTTGTCGAAGACCCACGAGATGACGTAGCCGAAGATCAGCGCGAGGAAGACCGCGATGCGCGAGACGAAGCCCTTGAAGGCGACCGCGCAGACGATGGTGAACAACATGACGAGCAGCGCCACCCACTGGTCCTGCGGCCAGTAGATGCTGGCGACGACCGGCGCGAGGTTGAAGCCGATGAGCATGACGACGGCGCCGGTGACGACCGGCGGCAGCACCTTGTGCAGCACCGACGAACCCGACGAAGTGGATCGAGCACGCCGACGAGGGCGAGCACGACGCCGGCCACGAGGATCGCGCCGGTGACCTCGGCCGAGGTCGCCGCCCTGGGCCCGGATGGCCGCGACACGCGCCGACGAAGCTCGCCGACGTGCCGAGGTAGCTCGGGACCTTCCCGTTGACGATGAGCAGGAAGCAGATCGTCGCGATGCCGCTCATCATGATCGCGAGCTGGGGGTTGAGGCCCATGACGAGCGGGAAGACGAACGTCGCCCCGAACATCGCGACGACGTGCTGGGCTCCGAGACCGACCGTCTTGCCCCACGAGAGCCGTTCGTCGGGGGCGACGACGTCGTCGGGGCCCATCGTCTTGCCGTCCCCGTGCAGTTTCCAGCCCAAAGCCCATTGAAGACTCCTCAGCGAATTGCGGCCGGTCACCTCCTGTGACGCGGCTCACTCCCACTTCGGGATTGGGCGCAAACTACTCTGATTCTCGGGGGTGCAGTTCGCATTTGGTGATAACGAGTTGGTCCCGTTACCTGTCAAACCTGACCTACCCGGCCCGCCTCGCGAAAGGTGCCGTATGCCGCTGTGCGTGCTCCCATCCCGGCGCGCCATCCCAGCCCTCCCGCCCCTCGTCGAGTGGGCACTCCGCGCAGGGCCGCACTCTTCGTCGAGTGTGCACTTCGCGCCGCCTCCGACAATCCAGCCCGGGTCCGATAGTCGGCGCAGTTGCTGCCCGAGGGGCGCAGACAATCGCGCCTCGGCCCGATTGTCCGAGGTCCGGGTCGACGGGCCGACCCCGGATCCCTCGGCGCAAAGTGCACACTCGACCACAAGCCAGCCGCGGCGCAAACTGCACAGTCGAGAAGGGCGAGCGTCAGATGCCGCGCATCTGGTGCACCTTGAGCGCGAGGGCCAGCGTGAGGCGCAGCTCCGGGTCGGACGTGAAGGGGCCGAGCATCTTCTCCAGCTTGCCGATCCGGTAGCGCAGCGTGTTGTAGTGGAAGAAGAGCAGGCGTGCCGTTTCGGCGACGTTCATGTTGGTGTCGATGAGGATGCTGAGGGTCCGGCGCAGGTCGGCGTACTCCGGCTGGTCGTCCGTGGCCAGCTCGCCCAGCGACTCCCGGACGAAGCGGCGCAGGTCCGCCCCGTCGGGGATCAGGGCCAGCAACCGGTAGATCCCGAGCCCGTCGACGTGGGTCGAGGGCGCCGTCGCCCTGCATCTGGCGACCGACGGAGACGGCTGACAGCGCCTCGTCGTAGGCCTGCGGGAGCTGCGCCGGTGAGGTGATCGTCCGAGAGACGCCGGCGGAGAAGCTGCGACGCCCACCGCCGCCGTCGCCGCGGACGACCCGGACGAGGTCGCCGACGGTGCGCATGACCCGCTCCGTGTCGGCGGCCCCGGGCACGGCGACGAGTGCCACGACCTCCCGGCTGAAGCCGACGACCGGCGAGCTCGGGTCGCGGACTCCCACGGCGTGCGTCCAGGCTCGGGCGAACCGCTGCTGGAGGAACCGAATCTCGTCCCGGTCGCGCTCGGTGCGATCGTCGTCCTCGTCGGTCTCGGCCACGACGACCACCATCGGTCGGTCGATGTCCCAGCCGAGGGAGGCCGCGTGCGAGACGGCGTCGATCGGGTGTGCCGGCCCGGCCGGAGAGGGCGTCCCTGAGGAACTCGGCGCGGTACTTGCTCTCGACCGCCGCGACCGCCTGGTCCTTGGTGATGGCGAGCGCCGCGACGGTGGCCGCGCGCTCGAGGAGGCGGACGTCATCCTCGGTGAGTTCCCGGTGACTGAGAAGGCGACGATGACACCATGGTCGAGCTGCCCGGCGATGATCCGCACCGCCGCCCGGTCGGCATCGGCGCCGTCGCCACGCGGTCCCATCGGCTCGGACTCGACGAGGAACCGCCCGGACCGGTCGAAACAGGGCAGCGCCTCGGCCCGGGCGAGCTCGTCCGGCGCGCCCGCGCGGGCCACGACCCGGCCATCGGTCGTCGTCACCATCGCTCCCGCACGGGACGTCGGGTCGAGGAAGGACACGACGCGCTCGCACAGCTCGTCCAGGGTGCCGCCGGTGAGGACGATCTGGACGAGGGCCCGGTCGGCATCCTCGAGTCGGCGCAGCGCAGCCGTCTGTCGGTCGAGCTGCTCCTTGACCAGGGCCAGCTCGGCGGCTGACTCGACGGGCGAGTCTGTCAATTCACTGTCGATGACGCCGGGATCGTTGGCAACATTCACCATGAGCGCACCCTAACCTGCCTAGGTAGCGTCGGTCATCGGTCCGGCTGGAAGGGGAGGAGGATGGCGCGCGTGTTGACCGCTGCCGCACGACCACAGTGGCCCGCGGCCGTGTCACCTCTCGTCGTCGAGGCGGTCACCGGACCCGTGCGTGAGGCGCGCGTGCTCGGTGCCTTCCCGACCTGCGTCTACCTCGACCTCGGCACGCATGACGCCGTCCTGGCATTGCTCGCGCGGGACGCCCTGCAGCAGCCGATCGGACTGCGAGTGGCGGCGACCTCCCGGGAGATCCGCTGGGGGGTCGAGCCGGGAGACACGGTCCCTGTGGGCGGTGGCCACGTCCGACTGCCCGGGGCTGACATCGTCGCGTCACGAATGCAGCACCCGAGTCGCGTCACCTCGGCCTCAAGTCCCGATCGAGTGGACAGCTTTTGTGCCGCCCGGGCGCTCGGCGCCGGCGACGGTGCGCTCGCTGAGCTGGCGCGCGACCTGGCCGCCGCCGCGCTCGCCGGCCGATCCGTCGCGACCCACCTGCGCGGCCTCATCGGGGCGGGGCGGGGCCTGACGCCGAGCGGCGACGACGCGGTGTCCGGCGTGCTGCTCGCCCTGCGTTCGGTCGGCCAGCTCGAAGCCGTCGACCGCCTCGCCTCGGAGCTGCTGCCGCTCCTGCCGACCACGACGTCGATCTCCGCGGCCCTGCTCCGTGCCGCGGCCGAGGGCTACGCGGTCCCTGAGGTCGTCGCGCTCGTCGACCTCCTCGCGCAGGGGCCCGAGCCAACGGACTACCACGAGCTCTGCACCACCCTCGTCGTGAGCACGACTGCGTCCACGGACCCGGTCTGGTTGCAGTCCGTCGGCTCGGCGCTCGCGCGGGTCCACGCCATCGGCCACTCCTCGGGCCGCGACCTCGTCTCCGGGGTCGCCGGCGCCCACCGCGCGCTCTCCGAGTGCCCAACCCCCCACGCAACGACTCAGGAAGGTGTCCTCCATGGCTGACCAGGTCGAGATCCGCACCGGTGCCTACTACGACTCCGTGAGCCTCATGCAGGTGTCGCGCTCCGTCGCAGCCGCCCCCGGCGTCGAAGCGGCCCAGGTCGCGATGGCCACCGAGCTCAACCTCGACGTCATCCGGGGCATGGGCTTCGAGGTGCCGGGAGCCGGCCCCAACGACCTGGTCGTCGCGATCCGCGGGGACGAACCCGGCATCGCCGCGGGCAAGGCCGCTCTCGACGAGGCGCTCGCGGGGCTGCGTTCGGCGGCCGCCCAGTCGGGCGGCTTCGGCGAGGCACCGGCGCCGCGCACCCTCGGCGGGGCCGTCCGTCGGGCCGACGCGAACCTTGCCCTCGTCGCGGTACCGGGCCAGCACGCGACGACCGAGGCGCTCGACGCGATCAACGCGGGCGTGAGCGTCATGATCTTCTCCGACAACGTGCCCGTCGAGGACGAGGTGCGGCTCAAGGACCTCGCCGCCGCCCGGGGCGTGCTCGTCATGGGGCCGGACTGCGGGACGGCGGTCGTCGGCGGGGTCGGCCTCGGCTTCGCCAACGTCGTCCGGCCCGGCTCCGTCGGCATCGTCGCGGCCTCTGGCACCGGCGCGCAGCAGGTGATGTGCCTCCTCGACGCCGCCGGCAAGGGTGTCAGCCATGTGCTCGGCGTCGGGGGCCGCGACCTCTCGGCCGCCGTCGCGGGCCGCTCCACCAAGCAGGCCCTCGCCGCCCTTGCCGGCGACGCCGCAACCGAGAGCATCATCGTCGTCTCCAAGCCTCCTGCCGCTGAGGTGCTGTCCGACATCGAGTCGTATGCCGCTGGGCTCGGCAAGCCGGTCCACTGGGCCACGCTCGGGGCTGGGAAGCCGGACCTCACCGCGTCAGTCGTCGACGCGCTCGGCGATGCGCGAGGCGAGATCGACTGGCCGCACTGGGTGGCCGAGCAACCGGCGGTGACGGGGTCATCGCTGAGGGGACTCTTCTGCGGGGGCACGCTGGCCGACGAGGCGATGCTCGTGGCGGGGGAGACCCTCGGCGACATCCGGTCCAACACCCCGCTCCGTCCGGATCTGGCCCTCGGTCCGGAGCTGCGCGACGGCGGCCACGTCGTCATCGACTTCGGCGACGACTCGATGACCCAGGGCCGCGCACACCCGATGATCGACCCCTCGCTGCGACTCGAGCGCATCGCCGCTGAAGCCGCGGACGCCACGTGTGGCGTGCTGCTCCTCGACCTCGTGCTCGGCCACGGCGCGCATCCCGACCCGGCGCCCGAACTGGCCGATGCGATCCGCGGCGCTCGGGGCAGGGCAGGGGCGGACGGGCGCACGCTCCCCGTCGTCGTGTCCATCAGCGGCACCGAGGGCGATCCGCAGGGGCTCACCCGGAGTGCAACCGCGCTTCGCGACGCCGGTGCCTCGGTCTTCCTGTCCAACGCGGCCGCGACCAGGCACGCCGTCTCCCTTCTCGGCCACGCACCCGCCGCGCCGGTGTCGGTAGCGAGCTCAGCGGCATACGGCATCGTGGAGAGCGTGCGCGAGGAAGGCCGCTCCGCGGAGCTCAACGGCCTGCTCACGGCGGATCTCACGGTCGCGACCGCCGGAGTGGCCCTGTTCGCGGAGTCGATTCGGGCGCAAGCGGTTCCGGTCACCGAGGCGGCGTGGCAGCCCCCGATGCAGGGGACGGAGCGCGACCTCGCAGCCGTCCTCGCCGACCCGCGCCGGGAGGAGGCGAACCGGCTGGCGTTCGAGCGCATGGTGGCAGCCGGTGCCGACTTCGTCGACGTCCGACCCGCGAGCGAGGCGCTGGGTCTCGAGAAGGGCACGTTCCTGCACGCTGGCCCGCCGATCGAGTTCGCCCGTGCCTCAGGCCCGCTCAAGGGAGCGTTGATCGGGGCCATGCTCTTCGAGGGGCTCGCGGACACGCCCGAGGAGGCGCGAGGCCAAGCTCGAGAAGGGTGACGGCATCACGCTCGAGCCGTGCCATCACCGGGACGCCGTCGGTCCGATGGCGGGCGTCATCAGTCCGTCGATGTGGCTCTACGAGCTGCGCGACGAGGTGCACGGCAACACGTCGTGGTGCTCCCTCAACGAGGGGCTCGGCAAGGTGCTGCGGTACGGCGCGTACGGACCCGAGGTGATCGACCGGCTGCACTGGATGAACTCGGTGTTGGGGCCCGTTGCTGCAGCAGGCGATTCGGGCTCGCGTCGACGCGGCCGGCCCGATCGACGTCAAGGCGATCATCGCCCAGATGCTCCAGATGGGCGACGAGGGCCACAACCGCAACCGAGCCGGATCCCTCATGCTCCTGCGTGAGCTGTTGCCCACGATGATCACGGCTGATGCGGCCGCGTCCGACGTTGCGGAGGCGGTGCGCTTCTCGGGTGCGCAACGAGCACTTCTTCCTCAACCTCGGAATGCCCGCGTGCAAGCTGGCGGCGCTTGCCGCACATGGGATCCCGGGCTCGTCGGTGGTCACGACGATGGCCCGCAACGGGACCGACTTCGGGGTCCGCGTGTCGGGGACGGGTGACGAGTGGTTCGTCGGCCCGGCGCAGACGCCCGAGGGGCTGTTCCTCGGGTCGTACGGTCCCGAGGACGCCAACCCGGACATCGGCGACTCGGCCATCACCGAGACCGCGGGTATCGGCGGGTTCGCGATGGCGGCGGCACCGGCGATCGTCCGGTTCGTCGGCGGTGACGTGCCGTTCGCGC
This sequence comes from uncultured Actinomycetota bacterium, assembly GCA_963826445.1. GTDB lineage: Bacteria > Actinomycetota > Actinomycetes > Actinomycetales > Dermatophilaceae > Intrasporangium. Next base: position 443,576 of record CAWGXD010000021.1, on the reverse strand, counting down.
TGCGGGCCACCCAGACGATGTACGAGATCACCGTGGGGGAGCACCCGGCCTACCAGGTGCCGATCCTCGAGTTCCGCGGCACGCCGACGGGCATCGACGTCGCTGCGGTCGCCCGGACCGGGATCCTCCCGCAGATCAACACCGGCATGGCCGGGCGGGTTGCGGGAGTCGGTCAGGTCGGCGCCGGGCTGGTGAACCCACCGGAGCAGTGCTTCACCCAGGCGCTCGGTGCTCTGGCTCGCGCGATTGGGTGATTCGGGTCCGCCCGGACTAGGGTTGGTCACGGTCAACGTTTGCTGTTTGTGTGTTGCACGCTCGCAGAGAACATTGCGAGCGCAGCCTTGCTTCAGGTTCAGGAGTCTGGTCGCGTCCTTGCTGACCCGGATCGTCACACCCGTGAGTCCGTCCCAACCTGAAACAAGGGAGCACGACATGGCACAGGGAACCGTCAAGTGGTTCAACGCGGAGAAGGGCTTTGGCTTCATCGCCCCGACCGAGGGCCCGGACGTCTTCGTCCACTACTCGGAGATCCAGACCAATGGCTACCGCAGCCTCGAGGAGAACCAGACCGTCGAGTTCGACGTCGAGCAGGGCCCCAAGGGTCCCCAGGCGATGCGCGTTCGTCTCGTCTGATCACCAGCTGGGCTGAGCCGCGCGTCACCGATTCGCGGCCCACGAGTTGACGAAGGGCCGGCACCACGGTGCCGGCCCTTCGTGGTGCTCACACCGCGCACCGGCACCTGACGTCGTCGTTGTCCGGCTCGGCTGACGGCTAGCCTGTGGGCGTGACCGAGCCGGGGGACCAGCCGACGCGCCGGGCCCTCCTGGCCGCAGCAGGCGCGATCCTGCTTGCGGGCTGCACGGGCGGTCCGCTCGGCTCGTCCCGCCGGGAGACACCGGCGGTCGCCACGACGGGCACGGCGACGGAAACCCCGTCCCCGACGACCTCCCCGACCTCGACGGTCCCCGCGCGGGACCCCGCCTGGGTGGCTGCCGAGAACGCCCGACCGGGCACTCGTGGCTGGCGGATCGGCCGCGCCGAACTGGCCAGTGAATCGGAGGTCGCTGGTTACACCGATCGGGTCAGCGCCCTGCCCGGAGAGCAGGTGCGCCTGCACCTGTCCTCCACCCGCGGCGACGTGACCGTGCGGGCGTTCCGCCTCGGCGACTACCAGGGTGCGGGGGCTCGTGAGGTGTGGACATCCTCCGCGATCGCGGCGCACGAGCAACGGCGGTCCCGGACCGACCGCCTGGGCACGGTCCGCTGCCAGTGGCCGGTCTCGACCGAGCTCGACACGACGGACTGGCCGGAGGGCAGCTATCTGCTGCGGCTCGAGGCAGGCGGCCGGGCGCGGTATGTGCCCCTGACGATCCGCTCGCACAGCACGACCGATCGGGTCGTGCTCGTCTCGGCCGTGACGTGTTATCAGGCGTACAACACGTGGGGGGGCCACTCGCTCTACAAGGGCCCGGACGGCTCGTTCGCGACGCGTGCGTCGGTGGTGAGCTTCGACCGGCCCTACGCCGGCAACGGCGCCCAGCACGTCACGACCTACGAGCAGGGCGCGATCGCTGTCGCCGAGAGCCTCGGGGTCGACCTGGCCTATACAACGTCCGTCGAGCTGCACGCCGAGCCGGACCTGCTCCACGGCGCCCGCGGTGTCGTGTCACTCGGCGCACGACGAGTACTGGACAGTCCCGATGCGCCGCCACGTCGAGAAGGCACGTGACGGGGGCACCAATGTCGCGTTCCTCGGAGCAACGCGCTCTACTGGCGAGTGCGTCTCGACGCCGAGGGACGCACGATGACGTGCCACAAGTCCGCCGACCTCGATCCGATGCAGGGCCCGGAGACGACGGCGCAGTTCCGGCAGGAGCCGGATCCGTGGCCCGAGAACTCACTCGTCGGCATGCTGTACGAGGCGTTTCCGGCCCAGGCCGACCTCATCGTCCACGATCCCGAGTTCTTCGCCTTCGCCGGCACGGGCGCCCGGCGCGGGAACGCGTACGCAGGACTCGTGGCGATCGAGATCGACCGGGCCTACCCGATCGAGGGCACTCCGGGGAACCTCCAGGTGGTCGCCCACTCGCCGGTGGCTCAGTACCAGAAACCGGACACCCACTCCGACATCACGTATTACACAGCGGCCAGCGGTGCGGGGGTCTTCGCGGTCGGGAGCATGGCGTGGTGCGTGGCCCTCAAGGGCGCCGGCTCGCGACGCCATATTGACAAGCCCGCCGCTGCATTTGCCCGCACGGTGACGGCCAACCTGCTGCGCGAGATGGCGGAGGGTCCCTTGGGCAGGCGCCACCCCGCTCGCGGCAACCTCGCGTCCATCGGTGCCTCCCCGAGTACCCGAACCGGGACGGGCGGCCCCGTCGCAACCTGACTCCCCGGCGGGAGAACATGCTGCCGTTGAACCCTGCCCGTGCTCGGAGGCAGGCGCGGGAAGCGAGCTCAGCGGCATACGACATTGCGGTTGTGGACGCTCGGTCGTGCGCGCACACGGTCGACCCTCCACGCCGAGACGCCTCAGGCGAGGAAGCGAGTCAGCAGCGCGTTGAAGTCGTCCGCGTACTCGATCTGCGTCCAGTGGCCGCACTGGCCGAACACGTGCAGCTGCGCCCGCTCGATGAGATGGAAGAGGTTCAGCGACGTCGTGAACGGGATGACTTTGTCCTCGCGCCCGTGGAAGAGCAGCGTCGGCGCCGTGATGGAGCGGATTTCGTCCACCGGCAGCACCATGGAGTCCACCCAGCGCTGACGGGGTGCGGGGAACATCGCCGCGAACCGTTCGTCCGCGCCGTTCGCAACTGACGCCTCGTATCGGTCCCGGGCGAGGCCGTCGGTCATCCGGGACGTGTCGTAGGCGAACAGGTCGAGCAGCTCGCGCATGTTCTCGACGGAGGCCTCGTAGCCCCACACGGCGTCGAGGCCCTCGGTGATCGGGAAGGGCACGCCCACCGAGCCCATGAGCACGAGCCGGTCGACGCGGTCGGCGTGGCGGGTCGCGAGGCGCAGGGCCATCGCGCCGCCGAATGAGTTGCCGACGACGCTGGCGCGCTCGACAGCGAGCACGTCGAGCAGCTCGACGGCGTGCGCCAGCCAGGAGTCGACGGAGTACTCGTGCCCCTCGGGCGGCACGGTTTGGCCGAAGCCGAGCTGGTCCGGCGCAATGACGCGGTGGCCGGCCTGCAAAAGGGCCGGAATCGTCAGGCGCCAGTTGGCCGCGGCGCTGACCCCCGGACCGGAGCCGTGCAGCAACAGCACAGCCGGCCCGGAGCCGACGTCGTGGACGAACGTCCGCACTCCACCGACCTCGACGAACGTGCCCTCGAGGACCGCCTGCGTCATGCCTTGACCTCGCGGTCGATCTGCATGACGACGGCCTTCGGCTCGGTGAAGAACTCGCGGCTGAAGTTGCCGCCCTCGCGGCCGACGCCCGAGTCGCCGACGCCGCCGAACGGCGTCCGCAGGTCGCGGATGAAGAAGCAGTTCACCCACACCGTGCCGGCCTTGAGGCTCGAGGAGACCCGGTGGGACCGCGACAGGTTCTCAGTGAAGAGCATCGCGTTGAGGCCGTAGGGCGTGTCGTTGGCCAGGTGCACGACCTCGGCCTCGGTCTCGAACTTGTTGACGACGACGACGGGACCGAAGATCTCCTGGCAGTACTGCGTGGCCGAAAACGGCAGGTCGGTGATGATCGTCGGGCGCACCAGCCACGAGCCGTCCTCTGCGATGCCGCCGGTGAGGATCTTGCCGCCCTGCTCCTCGACCGTGTCGACGTAGGACTTGACCTTGCGGAAGTGCTCCTCGGAGGCGAGGCACGAGAACTGGGTCTCCGCAGCGAACGGCTCTCCGATGACGAGGTTCTCCGCGGCCTCCTTGAAGCGGGCCAGGAACTCCTCGTAGATACCGGCCTGGAGGAAGAGCCGCGACCCCGCGAGGCAGACCTGACCGGCGTTGCGGAAGATCGCCTCGACCGCCCAGTAGACGGCGTTGTCGAGGTCGGCGTCGTCGAAGACGATGTTGGCACCCTTGCCACCGAGCTCGAGGCTGACCGGCGCGAGGTGCGATGCGGCGGCGGTCATGATGGTCTTGCCGGTGCCGGACTCACCGGTGAACGTCACGCGGTCGACGCGCGGGTCCTCCGTCAGCGAGTTGCCGGCCGGGACGCCGTAGCCATTGAGCACGTTGAGGACGCCGGGCGGGAACCCGGCCTCGATGGCGAGCCGGCCGAGCAGGACGACCGACGTCGGCGTGTCCTCGGCGGGCTTGATGATGCACGTATTGCCCCAGGCGATGGCCGGTGCGATCTTCCACGACGCCATCATGAGCGGGAAGTTCCAGGGGGAGATCGCCGCGACGACACCAGCCGGGCCGTACTCGGTGTACGTGTGGTGACCACTGTCCATCGGCATGACCTCGCCGACGTGGTCGCGCTGGTGGTCGGCGAAGAAGCGGAAGTTCCACACGGAGCGGCCCACGTCGTGCTTGGCCTGGACGAACGGCTTGCCCATGTCCGTCGAGTCGAGGCGCGCGAGCTCGTCGGCGTGCTCCTCCATCAGGTCGGCGAGCCGGTGGATCAGCCTGGCTCGGTCGTTGCGGCCCATCCGCGGCCACGGACCCTCGTCGAACGCCTTGCGAGCCGCCGCGATGGCGCGGTCGGCATCGGCTGCGGACGCCTCGGCCACCTCGGCCCACTTCTCACGGGTCCAGGGGTTGATCGTGTCGAAGCGCTTCCCGTCGAGGGACTCGACCTCTTCGTTGTCGATGATGTGCCCGAAGAAGGGGTAGTCGGTCATGGCGTTCACCTTTGGGATCGCGTTGGGTTTCAAGAAGATTGGGCCGTATGCCGCTGGGCTCGGCGCTCGTCGATGGTGACGTCTCCGGCGGCGAAGTGCGTTGGGGGAACCTCCCGGAGCACGACCCGGACGCTCTCGATGGGTGCGTCGACGCTCTCGACGACGGCGCGGGTCACGTTGGAGATGAGGCTGCGCAGCTGCTCGGGACTGCGGCCCTCGACCAAGGTGATCTCGATGAAGGGCATCGTCACTCGCCGCCGTTGAGGAAGACCGAGCCGAGGTTGGTGAAGTGCAGCGCCACCGACGCGCCGGGCGGGGAGAACACTGCGTCGGTCATCCCGCCGGTGAGCACGATCCAGCCCGGCTCGATCGCGTGGCCGCGGCGGGCCAGGTCGTTCGCTGCGAGGGCGAGGGCCTCTCCGGGGTGGCCCTGGACAGCGGCGCCGGTAGCGGAGTCGACGATCTGCCCGTCGACCTCGACGAGCACGGCCTCGAGGCCGAGGTCGAGCTCGGCCGGGGGCAGGCCGACCGGGCCGGTCACGAAGGCACCCGATGACGCGTTGTCGGCCGCCACGTCGCCGGCCTTGAACCGGAAGTTGCGGTAGCGCGAGTCGATGACCTCCGCACCGCCCCACACCGACTCGACGGCGGCCATGGCCTGCGCGGCCGTGACGCCCGGTCCCTCGAGCCGGTGACCCATGAGGAAGACGATCTCCGGCTCGATCCGCGGGTGGATGAGGCGGGACTGGGGGACGGGGTCGCCCACGGGCAGGATCATCGCGTCGGTGAGCCACGCGACGAACGGGAAGTGCACGCCCATCCGCTGCTGCTTGGCCCGGCTGGTCAGGCCGAGCTTGACGCCGACGAGCTTCTCGCCGCGGTCGAGCCGCTTGGCCAGGTTGAGGTCCTGGATCTGGTAGCCCGTGTCGAGGTCGAGCTCGGGCCACTCGTCGGTGAAGGGCTCGCGCTCGCGGCGCTCGTCCTCGCAGGCGAGCAGCTCCGCGGCGACGGACTCGATGTCCCAGCCGCCCGGCGGGCTTCGCGCCCGGTGTCCGGTGGCTGCAGTCGTGTCGGTCATCAGCGCACCCCGAGCCCGGCCAGGTCACCCATGCTGCCCAGGTGCTCGCGCAGCTCTTCCTTCTCTTGGGCCAGCTGCAGGGCGATGTCGATGATCATGTCCTCCTGGCCGCCGACGTAGCCGGCCTCACCGACCCGTTGCAGGATCGCGTGGGCGGGCACCGCGTAGCGCTCGGCGGCCCGCTCGGCGTGCAGCAGGAACGAGGAGTAGACCCCGGCGTAGCCCTGCGTGATGGACGCGCGGTCCATCCACGGCAGACGTGGGATGAACGGGCGCACGACGTCCTCCGCGGCCGAGAGGACCTCGCCGAGGTCGACGCCGGTCTTGATGCCCATCCGCTCGAACGTCGCGGCGAGCACCTCCGTCGGGCTGTTGCCGGCCCCGGCGCCGAGGGCGCACAGGGCGCCGTCGATCTGCTTGGCGCCGGCCTGGTAGGCCAGGACGGAGTTGGCGATGCCCATGGAGAGGTTCTGATGGCCGTGGAAGCCCACCTGCGCTGCGTCCGGACCGTGTCCGATCTCGTTGATCACTGCCTGGATCCGCTGCTGCGCCGTGTCCAGGACGAGGGCGCCGGCAGAGTCGACGACGTAGACGCACTGGGCGCCTGCGTCGACCATGATCCGGGCCTGCTTGGCCAGCTCCTCGGGGGAGGCCTTGTGCGAGAGCATGAGGAAGCCCGACCGTCTCCATGCCGAGCTCGCGGGCAGCGCCGAAGTGCTGGATCGACACGTCGGCCTCGGTGCAGTGCGTCGCGATGCGGGCCACGGAGGCCCCGGCCGCGTGGGCCTGCTTGAGGTGATGGACGGTCCCCAGCCCCGGGAGCATGAGGATCGCGATCTTGGCCTGGCTCGCCTCCTCGACGGCCGCCTTGATGAGCTGGAACTCGTCGACCTTGGAGAAGCCGTAGTTGAAGCTCGACCCGCCCAGGCCGTCGCCGTGGGAGACCTCGATGACCTGGACGCCGGCCTTGTCCAGGGCGTGGACCACGCCGCGGACCTGCTCCTCGGTGAACTGGTGGCTCATGGCATGCGAGCCGTCGCGCAGGGTCGAGTCGGTGATCCGCAGGTCGCGCTCACCGCCGGCTGCCGGCGTGTTGGCCAGGACCTCGGACTCGGTCACCTGCTCGGTGACCTTCGGGGCGTCCTCCGGACGGATGGTCATGTCGCCCATGGGTCAGACTCCTGCCTTCTCTGCAGTGGTGGGGGCGGCCTCCGGGAGCTCACCGAGGTCCGCCGAGGACTTCCACGTCGACGCGACGCCAAGCCGGTGGGCGACCATGATGTCGCCGACCCGCGCGGCCGCCGCCGTGATGATGTCGAGGTTGCCGGCGTAGTCCGGCAGGTAGTCGCCGCGGCCCTTGACCTCGATCGGCACGAAGACGCGGGCCTGTCCCTTCCATGTCTCGCGCGGGTGGTCGAACTGGACGTCGGCCCGCAGGTGGTAGCCCGGCACGTACTCCTGGACCGTCTGGACCATCCGGTGGATTGAGTCCAGGACCGCGTCCTGCAGCGCGCCGGCCTCGGCGGCCTCCTCGGGGATCGCGCAGAAGACCGTGTTGCGCATCATGAGGGCCGGCTCGACCGGGTTGAGGATGATGATCGCCTTGCCGCGGTCCGCGCCGCCGACGACCTCGAGGGCCGAGGCGGTCGTCTCGGTGAACTCGTCGATGTTGGCGCGCGTGCCCGGCCCGGCCGACTTCGACGAGATCGAGGCGACGATCTCGGCGTAGGGAACCGGCACGACGCTCGAGATGGCCTTGACGATCGGGGTGGTGGCCTGGCCGCCGCAGGTGATCATGTTGACGTTCGTCGCGTCGAGGTTGAACTCGAGGTTGACCGGCGGGCAGATGTATGGCCCGATCGCCGCGGGGGTCAGGTCGACCGCCAGGATGCCGGCCTCTGCGTACTTCGGCGCGTTGAACTCGTGCGCCTTGGCCGAGGTGCACTCGAAGACGATGTCCGGAAGCTGGTCCTGGGCGAGCAGCCAGTCGACGCCCTCGTGCGAGGCCTCCAGCCCGAGCGACGCGGCGCGGCGCAGGCCGTCCGAGGCGGGGTCGACGCCGATCATCCAGCGCGGCTCGATGATGTCGCTGCGTCGCATCAGCTTGAACATCAGGTCGGTGCCGATGTTGCCGGGGCCGACGATGGCAGCGGTGCCCTTGCTCCGTGAACTCTGGTCAGCCATCTGGCTACTCCTTGGCAGATGTGTGGGACGAGGTGGTCGAGAAGCGTGCAGTCACCGAGCCGAGACCGGCGAAGGTGGCGGTGAAGGTGTCGCCCGGGGCGACCGGGACCATGGCGCAGACCGAGCCGGGCAGCACCACGTGGCCTGCCTCGAGGGTGATTCCGCGGGCGCCGACCGTGTTGGCCAGCCAGACGAGCGAGTTCAGCGGCGAGCCCAGCACAGCGCCCCCCGCCCCCGTGCCGACGACCTGGCCGTTTCGGTGGAACGTCGCACCAGCAAGCCGCAGGTCAACGGCGGAGACGTCTGTCGGTGTCGACCCCAGCACGACGGCCCCCGAGGACGCGTTGTCCGCGATCGTGTCGAACAGGCCGATCTTCCAGTCCCGGATCCGTGAGTCGACCAGCTCCAGCGCCGGCAGCACGAAGTCGACCGCCGCCAGGGCCTCGTGGACCGTCACGCCGGGGCCTCGAAGCGGCTTCTTGAGGACAAAAGCGACCTCGGGCTCGATCCGCGGCTGCAGGAAGCGGTCCACCGGGATCGGCATGTGCTCGAGGTAGAAGAAGTCGTCGAGCAGGTGCCCGTAATCCGGCTCGGACACCCCGAGCAGCCGCTGCATCGCCGCCGAGGTCAGACCCACCTTGTGCCCCTTGATGGTCCGCCCGCCCGCGAGCAGCTCGTCGATCTGCTTCAGCTGAATCGCATAGGCGTCGTCGAGCGCCAGGTCGTCAAACGTCGACGTCAACGGCTCGATCGGCTCACGGGTCTCGTACGCCTTGAGCAGCGCCCTCGCTGCCTCTGACCGGGTGAGATCGTCCACCTGGGGTCCCTTCGAGATTCGTGGTGCCGGCTGCAGCCCGAACGGGGTGCGCGGACCGCACCCGAGGCTCTGACCTTCACGGTAGGTCGGGTTTGCGGCCCCGTCGTGCTCCGTTCCGCTCCCGGGAACGACGCACGCGCGAGCCATCGTCGTGCCCGCTTCGCTGTGCAGATCAGCTGGGGGCGGGGTGGTCGCCCTCCCAGATGGTGCCCATTTCATCCATCGCCTGGACCATGATCGCGACCATCGACTGATAGGCGCTCTCCCCGTCCCCGCGCTGGATCGACTGGGCGACGTCTGCATGGAGTCGGAGCGCCTGCTCGTCGGGGTGGTGGGGCATGAGGCCGTAGGCATGCCGGCCGATGAGCACCTCGGTGACAAGGTCGCTGAGCTTGAGGAGCATCTCGTTCCCGGAAGCGGCCAACACCATGCGGTGGAACTCGATGTCGAGGTCCAGGAAGCTGTCGAGATCGCCGATCTTGCCTGCCGTCCACATCTGGGCCGCCACGACAACGAGATCGCTGCCCGCCTCGTGCGAGGCTCGTGCGGCGGCGAGTCGGGCGGCCTGGGGCTCGACCGCGGTGCGCAGCTCCGTGATCGAGCGAAGCTGTGCACCCCGGTCCGCTGAGCCGAGGCGCCAACGAATCACCTGCGGGTCAAAGACGTTCCACTCGTGCTTCGGGCGGATCTGTGTGCCCAGGCGGCGGCGGGACTCGACGAGCCCCATCGAGGCAAGCACGCGCAGGCATTCCCGGATGACCGACCGGGAGACGGTGTACTCGGACATCAGATGGTCGATGTAGAGCACCGACCCGACCGGGTGGGAGCCGTCCGCGATGGCAGTCCCCAGACGGTCCAGGACCTTGGCGTGCAAGCCGGTGAAACCGGACGCACCTGACCGAGTGACTGTCTCTCGGGCGCCGGTGCTCATGTCACAGATCATACTCAGCGCCCGCTACGGCTTGTCTACATCCGAGGTAATCGCCTACCATCCGGTCTTTAGGCGGATGTATTAGCCATTTACGCCCCAGCAAATGGGGTTCGGCAGAATCGATCGGAGACCCGCAGTGTTGCGTCGTTCAGTAATCGGAACCTCTCTGGCCGTGGTGGCAGCCCTCGGCCTGTCGGCCTGTGGCGGAGGTGGTGACGAGGCCGCCGGCTCCACGACCGTGCGTGTCACTCTCGCGAACCACGTCTGGACCGACAACATCAAGAAGGCGCTGCCGGAGTTCGAGAAGCAGAGCGGTCTCAAGGTCGAGCTCACGCAGCTCGGCGAGGACCAGCTCTCGGACCAGTACAACGTCAAGCTCAACGCCGGCTCGACCGACCTCGACGTGATGATGTACCGGCCCCTGCAGGAGGGCCGCCTGTTCGCCGAGAACGGCTATCTCCGCGACCTCACGGAGCAGACGAAGTCCAACGCAGAGTGGGCCTGGGACGACTTCCAGGCTGGACCGGTGTCCGCAACGACCTACGAGGACAAGGTCGTCGGCGTGCCGATCATCACCGAGACCGAGGTTCTCTACTACCGCAAGGACCTGCTCGAGAAGGCCGGGATCGCGGCGCCGCCCACGACGCTGGACGAGCTCAGGTCAGCGGCGGAGAAGATCAAGGCAGCGGATCCCAACGTCGCGGGCTTCGTCGCACGCACGGGCAAGACCGCCGCAGTCACCCAGTTCTCGAGCTTCCTGTTCAGCTACGGCGGTGACTTCATCAAGGACGGTCAGTCCGCGGTGGGCAGCCCGGAGGCCAAGCAGGCCTACGCCTACTACGGCGGGCTCATCAAGGATCTCGGTCCGGCCAATGTCAGCACCGACATGAGCTGGCCGGAGGCGATGGCGATCTTCACCCAGGGCCAGGCCGCGTTCTATACCGAGGCGAGCTCCCTCTACAAGAACGCCACGGACCCCGCCAAGTCGAAGATCTCGGACACCGTCGGCTTCGCTCCGTTCCCCGCCGGTCCTGCCGGTTCCAAGGCCTACAACATCCCATCGTGGGCCCTGGGCATCAACGAGGCATCCGGCAACCAGTCCAACGCGTGGAAGTTCATCGAGTGGGCAACGAGCAAGGCGCAGACGCTCGAGAACCAGAAGGCCGGCGTGCCCGGGCCCCGCACCTCGGTCTGGGCAGACCCCGCAGCGGTCTCCACCTATCCCGCAGACCTCGTCGAGGCGATGAGCGCGAACGCCGCCACCTCAGTCGGCTATGACCGACCGGTCGTGGTCAAGGTGGCCGAGGCCCGTGAGATCGTCGGTCAGCCCATCGTGGACTCGATCACCGGCAAGGACGCAGCGGCCGCTGCAGACACGGCCAACACCGCCTTCCAGAAGTTCCTGGACGACGAGAAGTAAGCGCCGTTCACGCCGACTGGCCCTTGCGTAGTGCAGGGGCCAGTCGGCCTGCGCCGCACCATCCGTGGCTTGACAGGAGAGGTGTCGATGCCCATCCGAAACCTTTCGGCCGGAACAGCCGGCTCGGCCCGCTGGGCCAACGAACATCGCAAGTGGCTCTTCGCCGCGCCGGCCATGGCCTTCGTGGCGGTCCTCATCATCTTCCCGCTCGTCTGGACGGTCTATCTCAGCCTCACCGACGCCGAGGGCTCCGTCCGGGCGTCCAAGGAGTTCGTGGGGTTCGCCAACTTCGCCGAAGTCCTGACAGACACGGACCGCTTCTGGCCGGCCACCTGGCGCACCGTCGCCTTCACCAGCGTGGTCCTCACCGTCGAGGTCGTCCTGGGCATGGCCGTCGCCCTCCTGCTCTGGCGGCCCTTCCGGGGTGAGAAGTGGGTGCGCATCGCCATCCTCATGCCGCTGGTGGCGACTCCTGTGGCAGTGGGCATGATGTGGCGGCTCATCTTCGACCCCAACATCGGCCTGGCCAACACGGTCCTCGGCTGGTTCGGCATTCCGCCCCAGCCCTGGCTCGCCGGCGAGTCGACGGCCCTGCCGACGACGATGTTCATCGACATCTGGCAGTGGACGCCGATGGTCGTGCTCATCCTTCTCGCCGGCCTCACCTCGCTGTCGGACGAGCCCCAGGAGGCCGCCCTCATCGATGGCGCCGGGCCGTGGCAACGATTTCGCCACGTGACCCTGCCGCTGCTCATGCCGACCGTCATCGTCGCTGTGCTGCTGCGCGGCATCGACGCACTGAAGACCTTCGACATCCTCTATGCCACGAAGGGCAAGGGCGGCGGTTCCTTCCACGAGGTGGAGACCCTCAACGTGTATGCCTACGGCCTGAGTTTCGACTACAACGACTACGGCATCAGCTCGACGGTCCTGATCATCTTCTTCCTCATCATCGTCGGCTCCATGTGGTTGCTGACCTCCCGCAAGAAGGACGTGGCCTGATGCGCCCTCGCACCGGCTACCGGGTCTTCCGGGCCACGGCCCTGACCCTGGTCGTCCTCGGTCTCATCGCGCCGCTGGTGTGGATGGTGGCGGCCTCCTTCAAGACGAACGTCGACATCTACGACCCGAGCAAGGCAGTGGTCTTCTCGCCGACCGGTGACAACTACGAGACGGTCCTCCAGCAGGCCAACTACATCAAGTTCATCGTCAACAGCCTCTGGGTCGCGTTCGCCTCGACGGCGCTCTCACTCGTCCTCGGGGTCCCAGCCGCATACTCGATGGCCCGGTTCGGCATGAAGCGATCGGCGCTCGTCGTGCTGATGGCGCGGGTGATCCCGGGCGTCTCGCTCCTCGTGCCGTGGTACTACGTGTTCTCCAACCTCCGCATGGTCGGTGGCTTCGCAGTTCTCATCCTCAGCCACATGTTCGTGGCCCTGCCGCTCATCGTGTACATCATGATGGGCTACTTCGAGGGGCTCCCACAGGAGCTGGAGGAGTCTGGCCTGGTCGACGGCCTCACCCCGATCGGCGCTTTCCGACGGATCACCCTGCCGCTGTCCACTCCGGGCATCGCGACGGCCGGCATCCTGTCGTTCATCTTCTCCTGGAACAACTTCATGTTCGCGCTCGTGCTCTCCGGCGCCAACACGAAGACACTCCCGGTGGCCATCTTCGACTTCGTCGGCTACGCCAGCATCGATTGGGGTGGCCTGATGGCGGCGTCCACCATCGTGACGGTGCCGATCATGCTCATTGCTCTGTTCGCACAGAAGTACGTCGTCTCCGGCCTGACTGCCGGCGCCACGAAGGGCTGACCCATGACTCGCATCTCACGCGTCGAGACCTTCCTCGTGGCCCCACGATGGCTCTTCGTCCGCATCGAGACCGAGAGCGGCATCGTTGGGTGGGGCGAGGCCACCTGCGAAGGGCGCTCGGAAACCGTCCGGGTCGCCGTCGAGCAGCTCTCCGAGCTGGTCATCGGCGAGGAGGCCCTGCGTATCGAGGACCACTGGCAGGTGATGACGAAGGGCTCGTTCTACCGCGGGGGCCGATCCTGGCCAGCGCCGTCTCCGGCATCGACCAGGCCCTGTGGGACATCGCCGGGAAGCGCTTCGGTGCGCCCGTCCACCAGCTCCTCGGGGGCCCCGTGCGGGACCGGATCCGGGTCTACGGCTGGGTGGGCGGCGACGAGCCGGAGGAGGTCGCGGACCACATCCGGGAGCAGGTCGAGGCAGGCCTGACAGCCGTCAAGATGAACGCGAGCGGCCGGATGAGCCCGCTGGCCACCGTCCGCGAGCTCGACGGCGTCGTCCGGCGCGTCGCCGCCGCGCGGGAGGTCCTCGGCGCTGACCGAGACGTCGCCGTCGACTTCCACGGACGCTTCAATCTCGCCACCGCCAAGCGGGTCGCACCCTGCTCGAGCCCTACCACCCGATGTTCCTCGAGGAACCGGTCCTGCCGGAGAACTCCCACCTCATCGCCGACTTCGTCCGATCCACGACCACGCCGGTGTCCACCGGCGAGCGGCTGTACAGCCGCCAGGAGTTCCTTCCCGTCCTGACGGCGGGCATCGCCGTCGCGCAGCCGGACGTCTCGCATGCTGGCGGCATCACCGAGACCCGCAAGATCGCGGCTCTCGCGAGACGTTTGACGTCCAGCTGGCGCCGCACTGCCCGCTCGGCCCGCTTGCGCTCGCCGCGTGCCTGCAGGTCGGCTTCGCGACTCCGAACCACCTCATCCAGGAACAGAGCATCGGAATCCACTACAACGAGGGCGCCGAGGTGCTCGACTACCTCCTCGATACAAAGCCACTCAGTTCGTGGACGGGCACATCGAACGTTTCACCGGCCCCGGGCTCGGGATCGAGATCGACGAGGCGGCAGTTCGAGCGGCCGACAGAAAGGGCCATGCCTGGCGCGGCCCCATCTGGCGCCATCCGGACGGCTCGTTCGCCGAGTGGTGACGGTGATGCTCTTTGCAGCGCAGCTCGCCCGAGGCTCGGGTCATCGCGATCATCCGAGGGACCGACTCCGAGGCCGCCGTTGCCGCTGGACGGGTTCTGCTGGAGGAGGGGATCCGCTTCGTCGAGGTGGCCCTCACGACGCCGGACGCGCTCACCGTCATCGAGCGGCTGGCGGCCGCCCTGCCCGAAGGGGCCCGACTCGGTGCCGGCACGGTCCTCACAGCAGAGGAGGTGGTCGCGGTTGAGTCGGCCGGTGCGCAGTTCATCGTGACCCCTGCTGTCGCGCCGTCGCTCGACGTGGCCGTGGCGCGGTCGCTGCCAGCCGTCGTCGGGGCGCTGTCCCCGACCGAGATCGTCGCTGCCCGTGCGAGGGGGGCTTCCGTCGTCAAGCTGTTCCCCGCGTCGCTCGGCGGGCCGGCCTACCTCAAGGCCTTGCGGGACCCGTTTCCCGACGTGCCGTTCCTTGCCGTCGGAGGGGTCGACCTGGCAGTCGCCGAGCAGTACCTGGCCATCGGCGCGATGGGCGTGGGCGTCGGCGGGCCACTGGTCGGGGACGCCGCGTCGGGTGGCGACCTGCGCGCGCTGCGAGCGCGTGCGCAGGGCTTCCTCAGGCTGGCGCGGCCGGATCTGTGATGAGCGCCGTCGACGTCCTCACCCTGGGCGAGGCGCTGGTCTCGTTCCGCTCGAGTGGACCACTGACCTCGGGGGAGCCGCTTGTTCCGGGTGTGGCCGGGGCTGAGTCCAATGTGGCCATCGCCCTTGCTCGTCTGGGCCATGAGGTCGAGTGGGTTGGCCGGGTCGGGGCAGACCCCTTCGGCCGTCTCATCCTGCGCGACCTCAGGGCCGAGGGAGTGCGCACGGACCACGTCGCTGTTGACACCACGGCATCGAGCGGCCTCATGTTCCTCGAGCAGCGCACTGCGGACCTTGTCCGCGTCGAGTATCGGCGTGCCGGCTCGAGCGGATCGGGCCTCCTGCCCGGCGACGTCCTGCCCGCCCTGCAGGGTTCCGCGCGCGTGTTGCACGTGTCGGGGGTGACGTCCGCCCTGTCCGACTCGGCCCACGCCGCGGTGGTTGCTGCAGTTGAGGCCGCCTCTGCGGCAGGAGTTCTTGTCTCGCTCGACGTCAACTACCGATCGCGGCTGTGGGACCGTGACGACGCGAGGAGCGCCTTGGCTCGGGTCGTCCCGCACTGTGACCTGGTCATCGCGTCAGACGACGAGCTCGATCTCGTCGCCACCGGGGACGAGGAGTCGGCGACGGCCGGACTGCTGGCGGGCCGGGCCCGGGCGGTGGCTGTCAAGCGAGGTGCCCGCGGCGCCTCCCTGTACTCGGCCAACGGTCGCCTGGACAGGCCCGCGGCGCAGGTCACGAGCATCGACACCGTCGGTGCCGGTGACGCATTCTGCGCCGGCCTCCTGTCGGCCTGGCTCGACGGGTTGGCCGAGCCGGACTGGCTCGACCGGGCCATCCTGCTCGGAGCGTACGCGGTGAGCACGCGCGGTGACTGGCAGGGACTGCCCCATCGGGGCGAGCTCGGCCTGATCCGGGACCTGAGCACCGGAGACGCCCTCCGCTAGCCGAACAGGCGAGCTGGCTCGCGACGCACCAGCTCTGCGCGGGCTGCCGTCCACACCGACGTCGCAGTCCCGAAGTGCACGCGCGATCGGCAGCCAGCCCAGCGGCATACGGCTCCATCGCTCTGCCGAACTGCACCGTCGACGCGAGGGTGGGTCAGGCGTGTCGGTGGCGCTGCTCAGTGACCGACGTTCTTGGCGATCCGGTTGGACGCGGCAGTGAGCAGTGGCACGAGCTGTCCCACGGCGGGCTTGACCTGCTCGGTCGGCCCAAAGACCGAGAGTGACGCGATGGCCGTGCCGTTGCTCATCACCGGCACTGCGACGGATGACGCACCGTCGAAGGACTCGCCATGCGATTCGGCGAACCGTCGGGTCCGCACCAGCTCGACGACTGCTTCCCATTCCTCGGGGGTGCGCACGGTGCTCCTGAGGCGGGGTGGGAACCCTGCTGCGAGACGGGCGCGGTAGGCCGTCTGGTTGAAGGCCGCGAGCACCTTCCCGGAGCTGGTGCAGTGGGACGGTAGGCGGCGGCCGAAGTGGCCGAGGATGCGCACCCCGTCGACGTTCTCGATCCGCTCGACGAAGACGACGTCGGCGCCTTCGGGCACCGAGAAGTTGACCGTGAGCCTGGTCGCCTGGGCGACCTGACGCACCGTGGAAAGTGCGGCATGCCGCAGCTCGTTGCGGGCGAGCGCGAGCTGCCCGAGCTCGTAGAGGTGGATGCCGAGGCGGTAGTGGCCGGTTGTCTGGTCCTGCTCGACGAAACCGCGGGAGACCAGCGTCTGGAGCAGCCGGTGTGCGGTCGACTTGGCGACCCCGAGCCGCCGGGCGATGTCCGAGACGCCGAGCTCACCATCAACGGCGAAGCACTCGAGCACGTCCAGGGCGGACCCGACCGACTTGAGGCCGGAACCCAGGGTCGCTTCCTGGACGGCAACGGGCTTCCGTGGGGTCGTGGCACACCACGCGTGTTCAACGATCGTCATCGACCGGCCTCTCATCGACGGGATGCCATGACAGTGGCCGAGCGATGGCGTTCAATCAATGCATGCGTTCCACTGAGCGGCATGAAACAGCGAAGGTGAGCGAACTCACGGCCCCCGGTGAGTCACCCGCCAGCCCTCCCGGAGTGCTCGGCCGGACGCTCGCCATCATCGAGGCCTTCGATGCCCGGTCGACGAGTCTCTCGCTCGTGGAGCTGTCTCGGCGCAGCGGCCTGCCCAAGTCGACCGTCTTCCGGCTCGCGGCCGAGATGTGCCGTGAGCGCCTGCTCGAGCGCCACGAGGACGGGAGGTACGGCCTTGGCCTGCGACTCTTCGAGATCGGCGAGCGTGTGCCGATCTACCGCTCGCTCTCGGAGGTGGCCCGCCCGGTCATGGAGGACCTCCGGGAAGCAACTCGCCAGCGGATCCACCTCGCGGTGCTCGAAGGGGTCGACGTCGTCTACGTCGAGATCGTCGGGGCGAACCTCCTGTCCGTTGGCTCCCGCACGGGCGGGCGCTTCCCGGCTCACGCAACAGGGGTGGGCAAGGCGCTGCTCGCCTACTCACCGGCCGCCGTCGTCCAGGCCAGGATCGACGCCGGCCTGCCGCGCCTCACGCCGCGGACCATCACGACGCCGGGGGCGCTCCAGCGCGACCTGCGCCAGACCCGGACCCGCGGCTTCGCCCAGGACCGGGAGGAGTCCCACGTGGGGGTCTCCTGCGTCGCGGCTCCAGTCTTCGGCAGCGACACCAAGGTGCGCGCTGCGCTGTCCATCACGGGCCGGACGACCTCGATCGACCCGGCCCGCCTCGGACCTGCGGTCCTGACCGCCGCACACACGCTCGGCCGATCCCTCCGCGAGAGCCGCCTCTGATCAACTCGACTGTGCAGTTGCCGCGCGGCGCGAAGTGCACATTCGACCGGGGAGGGACCGAGCACCAGTCGAGTGTGCAGTTGGTGCCCGGCGCGAAGTGCACATTCGACGGCAGGGGGCGGAGGACGAGTCCCTCAGCGCTTGATGAGCGGACTCTTCAGCCCGCCGGTCGCCTTGTCCGACTCGTCGAAGAAGTCCTCGCGGTAGATGTCGCGGGGGAAGAGGCGCTTGGACATCAGCGTCTTCAGGGCCGCCTCGACCATGAGCGGCGGCCCGCACAGGTAGCCCGCGCCACCGCTCAGGCTGGCGTGTTCGGACGCGATGACATCGGTCACCAGCCCGTAGCCATAGCCCTCAGCCCCAGGCCCGACCTCCGCCGCCGTCTCCTCCGAGAGACACGGCCGATACGTGAACTGCGAGGGATACTCCGCCTCCAGGCGCCGGAACTCGTCGACGTCGTAGAGCCACTCCCTCGACCGGCCGCCCTGGTAGAGCGTCAGGTGTCCCTCGTACGCCTCGTTCTCGAGCGCGTGCCGGATCATCGACTTGATCGGCGCGAGCCCGGTCCCGCCGGCCACGAGCACGGCGTCCCGGTCGTCGCCGACCTTGAGGACGAACCGCCCATAGGGCCCTGAGACGTTGACCGCATCGCCTACCACCATCGTGGAGAACACCCAGCCGTCGGACGCCAGGCCGCCCGGCGTGCGACGGATGTGGAACTCGAGCCGCTCCTGCTCGGTGGGCGGGTTGGCGATGGAGTAGGTCCGGTCGGCGTCCTTGCCGGGCACCTGGAACTTGAGGTACTGCCCGGCGTTGAACGCCATCGGCCGGTCGAGCTCGATGATGAGGCGGCGCGTGTCGGTCGCGATGTCCTCGAGCGCCAGGACGGTCGCGACGTAGTCCTGAACCGGATGCACCTCGACGTCCTCGTCGACGTCGATGTCGGCCTCGATGACGACGTCGGAGCGCGGTTTCGCGCAGCAGGTGAGCAGCTTGCCCTCGTCGCGCTCGAAGTCCATGAGCGCGAACGAGCTCGCGTCACCGTGGTCGACGTTGCCGTCGAGCATGTCGGACTTGCACGTCGCGCACGTGCCGTGGGTGCACGAGTGCGGCAGCCAGACGCCGTTGCGCAGGCAGGCGTCGAGGATGGTCTGGTCCTCGCGGCACTCGATCTCACGACCGAGTGGCTCGACGGTAATCGTGAACGTCTCCACAGCGGTTCCTTTGATTCTCAAGCAAATACGGAAGGTGCCGTATGCCGCTGAGCCGGCTCAGCGGCATACGGCACCTTGGTGGGGTGGCTAGGCGAGGACGGTCGCGAGGACGTCCTTGTGGACGACGCCGAGCTCCTCGAGGGTCTGGTCGTCACGAGGCGCGAGGGCGTCGCCGTGCAGGGACCAGGCGCGCGCGGCGGCCGGGTCGAAGTCCGGGTCCTCCTCCGCGAACGGGATGACGAGCTGGCTCCAGAAGTCGCCCCACGTCATCGCCTTCGGTGCGCGGAAGCAGGCCGCCGAACAGAACCACGGGTTGTCCTTGAACCACACGTGGACGAGCTGGTCGTCGCCGTAGAGCTCCTGGCGGGACCTCGAGGGGAAGTCATAAGTGGTGATGGCCTTGACTGCCATGTCGGTCTCCTCTCAGGCCGTTGTGTTGGTGGTGGCGTCGGAGCCCTCGGGCTCGTTGACGTCGGTCTCGGCGTGCCACTTCTTCCAGTTGCGCTCGTCGACGGAGCCGACGTACTCGCCGTTGTCCCCGTCCTGCAGGCCGTACCACTGGAGGACGTCGGGCAGCGTCGGACCACCGCAGTTGCCCTGGTAGATCTGGTGGACGGGCAGCCAGGCCTGGACGTACTTCTCCGGCTCGCGCTCGAAGATCCACTGACAGCCGTTCGAGCAGGTCTGGAACTTCTCGCCGTTGTACTCGCTCTCGCGCTGGCAGATCGTCGTCGGGTCACCCGGCTCGGTGAAGCCCATCGGGATCTGGCAGACCTGGCAGAGCTGCGGCAGGCCGCGGACGAAGTGCCGGCCGCCGGCCTCGATGTTGCGCTTCTCCTTGTCCCACAGCGGCTTGTAGTACGTGTCGAAGGTGTCCGGGTAGGTCTTGGAGAGCCACTCCAGGTGCTCGTCGTTCGGGACGCTCGTGGTGAACGACGCGGCGTGGGAGAACTGGTAGAGGATCCAGTAGACCTGGTGGGACAGGACGTCCTTCTCGCCGATGGCGTCCTCGACGTGCCTGGGCGGCGTGATGCCGTAGAAGGCCAGGTCCTGGAAGAGGCCCTGCATCATCTGCTGCTCGAAATAGAGCTCAAAGGCCTCCTTCCAGCTCATCACCTTGCGGGGGAGCATGTAGTCGAGCATCTGGGCGACGAGGCCGGTGACCCGGTAGCCGCGCCAGAACCACTTGTCGATCCAGGCCTGGACGATCGGCACGTTGGCCTCGTCCTGCTCGAGGAGGAACTTGATGGCCTCGAGGCCCAGGGTCATGTGCCGCGACTCGTCCGACTGCGCGGAGAAGCCGAAGGTCATCGTCGGCAGGTCGCCGTTGAAGGACGCACCCGACATGAAGGGCACGAAGAGCAGGTTCGTCAGCAGGTACTCGAAGGAGAACCCGATGGCGATGAGGAACTCGAACGGCCCGGCGGAGAGGGCGTCCTCGAAGAAGGACTTCGGCACGGAGAGGTACCAGACCCGGTCGTGCTGCTGCGAGAAGTTGTGGAACCCGCTGTAGTACTTGTTGTAGTTGGAGAGGGTGTGGACCTCGGTCTGCGTGTGCCGCATCTCGTCGATCGACTGGCAGAGCGCCGCGAAGCGCGGGCCGGGACCGCCGAGGTGGCGCGCGAGGTAGGCGAAGTTGCGGTGTGCGTTGTACTCGTTCGGCGCGATCCCCTGGAGGAAGATCTTCATCGCGTTGAGGTAGTTGGCGTCGGTCAGGGACAGGTGGCCCTGGCCCTGGGCGAAGCCGTCGAGGACGGCGTAGAGCCGCTTGTCCTTCTCGGCCTGGTACTTGCAGTACGCGTCGACGGTCAGGCGGAAGGGGTCCTCCCACTTGCTCCAGTCGTGGATCTTGATGCCCTCGAACTCGAGGTAGGGGAACATCTCCTCGCGAGAGACGTAGCTCGGCTCCCAGTCGAGGTCACGGGTGAGCGCCTGGTACCGCTGCTTCATCGACAGCTTGCGGGGCGCCTTGGGGGCGATGGTCATCGGTGTCTCCTTCTCGCTGCAGTCGCTTGAGGTCGCTGAGGTCGCTCAGTGGTCCCAGGCGATGACGATCTCGTCGTCATCCCATTCCTGGATGTGGCCGAAGTAGCTGACGATCGCCATCTGGAACTCGTGGGTCTCCCACTCGCGCCCGAGGCGGTCCTCGACGGTGACCCGGTTGACGACGAGGCGACCGGGGGAAGTGATCCGGACCAGGCCCGGCATGTGCTGGACGGCACAGTCGGGGTTGTCGGCCTCGATGGCCTCGACGACGGCGCGGTTGGTCTCCGACTCCTGGATGTCGACGCCGACGGGCCGCGTGGCAGCGTGGGTGCCGGGCGTGGCAGGGGTGGCGGGTGTGCCAGTGGTGGTCGTGTCGGTCATGTCAGGCCTCCTTGGGGGCGGAGTAGGCGGCGCGGAGCGTGTCCGCGCTCTCCTCGAGGGCCGCCGCGGCACCTCCACCGACGAGGGCATCGGCGCGCGCGGCCAGGGGACGCAGTGCGGCCAGCGCGCGGTCCACGGCACCGGCGACGGTGTTCGAGAGGATCTCGGCATTGGCAGCACCGAGCTCGGGGTCGGACGTCCACGTCTTGTAGAGGGCGTCGAGCCATCGACGCTGGTCCTTGAACCACTCGGTCAGGTGCTGCGAGGCGAGGCTGTAGCCCGCTGCGCCTCCCGTCAGGGCCGCATCGTCGAGGTGCGTGAACAGGACCCGGTAGAGCAGCTGGTCGGTCACGTCGAGGGCGATCAGGGCCAGTGCCCAGTCCTGCTCGACGATGGTCTCCTCGACGAGCCGGCGCAGCCCTTGGAGGGCGTCGTCCTCCATCCACGAGCTCTTGGCGTCTTCGAGCAGGCCGGCGGTCCCGCCGTCGAGGGCGATCCCGAGCCGGCTGATCAGCTGCGCGTTGCCGATGCGGTCGAACGCCGCGTAGGCGGCGCACTGCGTGATCGTCGTGCCGAACCCGAAGCGGGCGGCGGCCGTCGAGATCAGCTGAGCGCCCGACTCGTAGTGCCGCAGTGGGATGACGAGCTGGGCGAGCAGGTCCTTCCACGCGTCGGGGAGGCGCTCGAGCAGACCGCGGCTCTCGATGTAGCTGAGGGTCGCACCGAAGGCGTCCGACATCCCGGCGCGGGACGTGACGTACGGCGCGTAGTAGTACTGCCGCGGGTCGGTGAAGGAGTACGGGTCGGTCAGCCGCAGGACGCTGAACGACTCGTCGTAGATCTCCTTCGACGGGTCCCACAGCGGGCGGTAGTGGAGGTTCTCCCTCGCCTGGATGTCGAACGACCCCTCCTCATAGCGCGAGGCGGGGCGGTCCCCGAACCTCGCGACGAGGTGGTCGAAGGTCTTGCGCTGCGGTTCGATGACCTGGGTACGCAGTTCGTACTGCACGTCGGCCTCCTTCGGCTTCGGTGTGCGTGATCGCAGCGCGGGCGCTGCCGGTTTCGGGCAGGCGTGGGTAGGCCTGCATGGCCCTGCCGCAGGGGAGCGATCGGGCGTCGTGGCGTGGACGCCCGGCGGGTCAGGCCGCCGGGTGGTGGGTGACGCCCGACTCGACGAGGAGCCGGACGAGCAGGTCGGGCAGGGCGTCGGGGCCGTCGAGCTCCTGGGGGATCTCCGACTCGAAGCCGTCGCCGATGAGGCGGGCGTAGGCGGTGCCGTCCTCGAACGTCGTCGATACCCGGACGGCCCGGCCGCGGTAGGTGATGTTGAAGGCCAGCTCGCTGGGCAGCGTCTCGTCGAAGAGGGTGAGGTGGTCGTCGCCTGCGCCCCCGGGGAGAGATCCTGCCGAGGAGAGCACGGCATTGGCCTCGCAGACGAGCTGCTCGGCGAGCGAACGGATGGCGACCTGGCGGTCGGCCCCGGTGCCGGTGGCGATGCGTTGGCTGATCCGCGTCATCGGCATCGGCGCGACGGGCTCGACGTCGGCGTCACGCGCTCCGACGAGCTCGGCGACCTTGAGCATGAACGGCGTCATTGCTCGTCCTATCTCGTGATTCGTGCCTGGGGTGTGGTCGAGTGCTCAGAATCCGCCGGGCTGGGTCTGGGGTCTCCAACCAGCGCTCGAGTGTGCAGAAAGTGCGGTGTGGGGTTCAGCTGGTGCCGAGGGCGGCGGCTCCGGCCTCCGCGATCTCGCGATCCTGCTCGGCCGTGCCTCCGGAGACGCCGACCGCGCCGACGAGGAGGTCGTCGAGGCGGATCGGGACCCCGCCGCCGAAGACCACGAGCCGGTCGCGGTGGACGATGCCCTCGCGGAGAGCGGCCTCGTTCTCGATGAGCCCGAAGAACTCATGCGTCGCGATGCCGTTGAAGGCAGAGACCGTCCAGGCCTTGTCCTGCGCGATCCCGGAGGAGAGCAGCGGCGCTCCGTCCATGCGGGCGAAGGCGATGAGGGCGCCCGACGGATCGGTGACCGCGACGTTGACGGCGATCCCGATCTCAGCCGCCCGCTCGAGAGAGGCGTCGACGGCTGCCCGCGCACCGGCATACGTGATGGTGGTTTGCGTGCGCACGTGCGTGGCGCGGGCGGCCGTTGTCGTCATGGCTCTCCTCCGGGATGGCAGGGTCGGGACGGATCAGGTCGAGACGGTCGTGAAGCGCTCGTTGATCTCGCGGGCGTGGTAGAAGATGCCCTTGGCGATCTGGTCGGGCGTCCACTTGACCGTCGGCCGGTCCGGGTAGGCGAGGTAGCCGCCGGCGAACACCTCGTTGCGGTTGCCCGACGGGTCGAAGAAGTAGATCGTCTGCCCACGGGTGATGCCGTGACGGGTGGGGCCGATGTCGATCGGCACGTCGTCCATCGCGAAGAGGTCACCGGCGTGGCCGACCTCCGCCCAGTCCTGGAGCTTGAAGGCGACGTGGTGCAGCTTGCTCTGGGGGCCCTCGAGGACGGCGATCTGGTGGATCTGGTTGTTGCTCGTCATCCACGTGGCGATGTAGTGAGCGTCATCGTCGACGAGGTCGGTCTGCACGCGCTCGGTCGCGTAGAAGCCGAACACCTCGGTCAGCATGTTCTCCATCGTCCGCACGTCCTCGGCCAGGATGAGCGAGTGGTCGAGGCCGGGTACGCCGACGCCGACGAGGTGGCGCGGGAACGCCTCGGGGTTGTGCGTGCCCACCTCGGTGCCGATGAGCGTCTGCTCGTGGTAGACCTCGAAGACGTGGTCGGACGGGGTGGTGAAGCGGATGCCGTCGCTGACCTCCGGGTTCTCACCCTTGGACATCCGCTCGACGGTCAGGCCGAACGCCTTGCCCTTCTGCTCGATCTCGTCGATGTCCTCGGGCTTCTCGACCTTGAAGCCGTACTTGACGACTCCGACGCCGCCCTCCTCCAGGACGAGCGAGTGGTGGTCCCACTCGTCCCAGCCCTTGTAGTAGACCTTGCCGTTCTGCTCGAGCGTCTCGTACAGCCCGAGCGTGTTGGCGTAGTGCTCCTTGGCCTCCGCGATGTCCGTGACCCGGACATGCGCATAGCCCATCCTCAAGATTCCCACTGCTACTCCTTCGTGGTGGTGCCGGCGGCCAGGGCTTCGGCGCGGAGCCGGGCCTTCTCGTTGATCTGGCGCAGGAACGGGTTGACGAGACGCAGGCAGCTGTCGCGCATCTCGATGGTGAGGTCCGAGTCCGGGACCGCCCGGCAGCTCAGACAGGTGCCGTCCGCGCGCTCCTCGTCGGAGATCACGGAGTCGGCCACGGGTCGGTTGTAGTCGAACGCCCCGTCGTGGACGTCGACCTTGCAGATGGCGCAGCCGCCGCGGCGGCACCCGATGGTGTAGGCATAGCCGGCCTTGTACAGCCCCTCGAGCACGGTCTCTCCCTGGGCGAGGAAGATCTTCTCGCCCGTCGGATGGATCGTGAGTGTCGGCACCGGCGCTCCCTTGCGAACTGTCGGGGCGGGCACCTCCACGTGCCGCCGATACGAGCGTCGCGCCTGCCCCGCCGGTTCGGGACCCACGTTCCTCTCCCCGGAACGAGGCGCCGTTCAAACGATTGAGCGGACCGCAGTCCGCCGGGCTCAGTCCTCGTCGAATGTGCAGTCCGCGTCGGGCTGGTTCTGCTCGAGTGTGCACTTCGCGCCGGGCTGGCTTCTCGTCGAGTGTGCAGTTTGCGCCATTCGCAGGAGTTATCCACATCCCCTCAGGGGCGCTCTCGTTCGTCCACGCCGAGCGGGTCCACAGGCCGGAGGAACGCACGCCGCCGCCACCGTTGGCGAATGGTCACCCATCTGGACTCAAGGGCGTTGGCCCCGTTCTTCACCGTGGCGGACGGACGCGCCGCCGGCCTGTCCGGGCGACAGCTCAGACGGTCCGAACTGCATTCACCCACCCGGGGCGTATGGTCATTCGAGCCGCCGCACGACCTCGTCACGCGAGCACGAGCTGTTGCGCTCGCCCTGCCAGAGACGACGGCGTTCTCGCACTTGACCGCTGCCCGACTCCATGGTTTGCCGATGTCATATGCCATGGAAAGGGACGCACGACTGCACATCATCGGACCCATCGACGAGCCCCAAGTGCGACGGGAGGGGCTCGTCGGCCATCGGATGCTGCACCAGCGGGCGATCATGGACTTGCTGGGCTTGCGCGTCGTCGACCTCGCTGACACCTGGGTCGATCTAGGAGAGCTCGTCGGGCGCGGAAAGCCTGCGGGGCTCGACGACTTGATCGTGATAGGCGACGCCTGCGCCACGCGTTTGGACTCCGTTCGTCCCCTGAGGCGGGCGCTTGCCAAGCGCGTCCGACCGCGCGGCAAGACGACCTTGCTCGAGGCACTCGATGTACATCCGGGTCGGCTCTTGGTCGCCGCGCGAGACCATATGTCGGCTCATGTTCGTGCGGGTCGGCCTTCCCGAGCCACTTCCGAACGAACCCGATCTATGCGAGTTGGGATCCGACAACTGCTTCTTGGCTACGGGGACCTCGTCTGGCGGATCGAACTCCCTGGCGGTCGGGTCATCAAGGTCATCGGGGAGTACCAAGGCGCAGAGTTCCACTCGGATGACAAGCAACGTGCCCATGACGAAGCGCGCAGTGAACGGTTCCGAAACGACGGCTGGACGGTGCTGGAGATCTGGAACGCCGATGTCAACACACCCGACTCTCGGTTGGCAACGGTCCGTCGTTTTGCCCGCGAGCTCGAGGTCGACGTGGAGACCTTGAACCTCGGCCAAGCCGAGCCACGCTTCTTCTCTCGTCATGCGATGGACCTCGCCCTGCAGCGGAGCGGCCGCCGAGCGGCCAGGTTCTAACCGCGCGAAGTGCACACTCGAGGGGGCGGGCCGGGCGCGAATGTGCACACTCGAGCCGGGGCGAGCCGGCGCGAAGTGCACACTCGAACCGGGCCGGCGCGAAGTGCACACTCGACGAGGCCTAGCCGGTCGCTGGAAAACCGGTGGGGGCGCGTCACCGCGTCAACCTAGGCTGGACGGGTTATGCGAGACTTCCCACCCGAGATCCGGGCCTTCACCGATGGCGCCACAAAGGCGGACGAACCGGACACCCGCAGCCCGCGAACCTTCCTGCGCTGGATGGTCCGCCAGCAGGGGGCGCTCTTCTGGGCCGGCCTGCTCGTCGCCATCGTCTGGATGGTGCCGCAGACGCTCGGGCCGTGGATGGTCGGTCGGGCCATCGACACCGGCATCATCGCCGGTGACGCCAGCGCGACGCTCCGGTGGGTCCTCATCCTCGGGGCGGTCACGGCCATCGGCGCAATGAGCGGCGTCGTCTACCACACGATCATCGTGCGCGAGTGGCTCATCGCCCTCTACGGCACGACCAAGCTCGTGACCCGCAAGGCCCTTCAGCTCGGCCACATCCTGACCCGCCGCACGCCGACAGGCGAGGTCCTGTCGGTATCGGGGAGCGACGGCGACCAGTTCGGCGCGCTGATGGAGGTCACGACCCGAGCCATCTCGCAGTTCGTCGCCTACCTGGTCGTTGCGGGCATCGTCCTGTCGACCTCGGTCCGGATGGGCGTGCTCGTCCTTCTCGCCGCGCCGCTGCTCGTCGTCCTTGGCACGCCGCTGCTCCGGCCCATGCAGCGCTGGCAGGGGATTGAGCGGTCCCGCAACTCCGAGCTGACCTCGAAGGCGACCGACATCGTGGCCGGCCTGCGGATCCTCAGGGGCATCGGCGGCGAGGACACCTTTGGCGGCAACTACGCCGACCAGTCACAGCGCGTACGCCACTCCGGTGTCCTGGCCGGCAAGTGGTACGGCGCGGTCGAGGCCGTTGGCGTGCTCATCTCCGGCGGGTTCGTCGTGGTCCTCATGTGGCTCGGCACGCGCGAGGTCGCCGAGGGCCGACTCACGGTGGGCCAGTTCGTCAGCTTCCTCGGCTACGGCCTGTTCCTCCTGGCGCCGATGCGGACCTTCGTCGAGTTCGCCCTGAAGTGGATCCGGTCGGTGGTCTCGGCACGCAAGGCCATCGCCGTACTCAGCCAGCGGCCCCCGTGGGTCGAGCCCGAGCACCCGCACGCGTTCCCCTCGATGGCGCCGATCATCGACGAGGCGTCCGGCGCGGTCTTCGAGCCGGGTCGCCTCACCATGGTCGTCTCGGCCGTCCCCGACGACTCCGCGGCGCTCGCGGACCGCCTCGGCCGGTACCTGCCCTCCGATGAGGGCACGCTCGTCAGTGACGAGATCCCCGAGGACCTCAAGGGACGGGCCGCCAGACGGGAGCGCTCGCGACGGACGCTTCAGCGGGAGGAGCAGGCCAGGCGAGACGAAGAGCGCGCCAGACAGGCTTGGGGCGTCACCGTCGGCGGCGTCGACCTCGGGGCCATCCGCCTCGATGAGGTCCGTCGCCACGTGCTCGTGAGCGACACCGCGCCGCAGGTGTTCGCCGGCACCCTGAGAGACGCCGTCGACCCCCTCGGACGCCTCACCCGGTCAGAGGCCGAGCTCGCGCTGCACACCGCCGTGGCGGAGGACGTCTTCGATGCCATGCCGGGCGGCTGGCAGGGCGAGCTCGACGAGCGTGGACGGGGCCTGTCGGGCGGGCAGCGCCAGCGCCTCGTCCTCATGCGCGCACTGGCCGCGGACCCGGAGGTCCTCGTCCTGGTCGAGCCAACCTCTGCCGTCGACGCGCACACCGAGGCACGCATCGCCGAGCGCCTCGCCCCCAACCGGGACGGCCGCACGACCATCGTCATGACCGCCTCACCGCTGCTGCTCCACCATGCTGACGACGTGATCCTCCTCGAGGACGGCAAGGCCACCACCAGGGGACGGCACGTTGACCTGCTGGCGAGCTCAGCGGCATACCGCTCCGTCGTCGTGCGCGGAGAGGTCACGGCGACGCACCAGCCCGTCCACGACGACTCGAACGGCTCGCACCCTGATCACTTGATCACCCACTTCAGCGAGGAGGAGGCGCCATGAGCCACGTCGACACTGACGTGTCGCCACTGCCGCCTGACCTCGCGGCACAGTCGGCGCGCACCTGGGACGGCCCCGCCCACGTCTCCGTCGTCCCGGACGAGCTGCGCCCGCCCACCACTGCCTCGCCACAGGACCGCGTGCGGGCGCTGCGGCTGCGCCACCAGCTCCGTGAGCGGCGGGCTCACGAGTTCGTGGCCGACCAGCTGAGCTCGCGCAAGGGCCTGCCCATCGCGGAGCCAAGGCGTGTCGTCAGGTTCATCGGTAGGCTGCTCGCCGAGCGCAAGCACGTCGTCGCCGCCGTCCTCCTCGCCAACGCCCTCGCCGCCGCCGCCGGCCTGCTCGTGCCGCGTCTGCTCGGCGCCCTCGTCGACTCGACCGTCGCCGACGTCCAGGCGGGACGGCAGGACGCGGCCCTCGCCGCGGCGAACTCGATGGCAGTGGTCGTGGCGGGAATCGTCGTCCTCCAGGGACTGCTGACCTTCGCGGCGCAGGCGAGCTCGGCGGTCCTCGGCCAGGGCGTCCTCGCAGCGGCGCGTGAGTACGTCGTTCGGGCGATCCTCAGGCTGCCGCTGTCGCGAGTCGAGTCGGCCGGCTCCGGCGACCTCGTCACCCGCGTCACACGTGACGTCGGGACGATGAGCGAGTCCGTCCGGTGGGCGCTGCCCCAGGCGATCATCGCCGGCACGACCGTCGTGCTCACCCTCGTTGCGATGCTGGGCAACTCGCTCCTCCTCTCGGTCCCGTCGCTCGTGCTCATGGGCCTGGCCCTCATCCAGGTCCGCCGCTACCTCGCCCGCGCACCCAAGGGTTACCTCACCGAGGGAGGCACCTACTCGCGGATCAACACGACGCTGACCGAGACCGTCGAGGGCGCGCGCACCGTCGAGGCACTCGGGCTCGGTGCCCGTCGGCTCCGCCGCGGTGAGGGCGACATGGAGGTCTCCGGCCAGGCCGAGCGCTACACGATGACCCTGCGCAACCTGCTCTTCGCGGTCATGGACCTCGCGTTCAGCCTGCCGCGAGTGCTCGTCCTGCTGCTTGGTGCGGTCGGCTACGCGCAGGGTTGGGCCTCCCTCGGCCAGATAACCACGGCGATCCTCTACACCGAGGCACTCTGGGGGCCGTTCGAGATCCTCGTCCACACCGTCGACCGGGTGCAGGTCGGGATCGCTTCGACGACCCGCCTCCTCGGCATCGCCACCGTGCCGCCCGACCGCGAGGCAGGAGCCGCCAGACCAGCGGCTCCGGACCTCGTCGGCAGGAACCTGCGCTACGCGTACCGCGCCGACCACGACGTCCTCCACGGCATCGACCTCGCCCTGCGACCGGGGGAGCGGCTGGCCGTCGTCGGACCGAGCGGCTCGGGCAAGTCAACCCTTGGCCGGCTCCTGGCGGGTATCCATGGGCCGCGAACCGGGACCGTCGAGGTCGGCGGGGTCGGCCTGACGTCGCTGCCCCTCGACGTCCTGCGGAGCGAGGTCGCCCTCGTGACCCAAGAGCACCACGTGTTCATCGGCTCCGTGCGCGACAACGTCGTCCTCGCCCGCGAGGATGCCTCCGACGCGGCGGTCATCGAGGCGCTCCGGGCGGTCGACGCGTGGGACTGGGTCGAGCGCCTGCCCGAGGGGCTCGACACCAAGCTCGGCTCCGGCCATACCCAGCTGACGCCGGGCCGGGCGCAGCAGATCGCCCTGGCCCGCCTCATCCTCGCCGACCCGCACACCATCGTCCTCGACGAGGCCACGTCGCTCATCGACCCCCGGACGGCGCGGCACCTCGAGGGCTCGATGAGCGCCCTGCTCACCGGCCGCACCGTGGTGGCCATCGCGCACCGCCTTCACACCGCGCACGACGCGGAGCGGATCGCGGTCGTCATCGACGGGCGCATCGTCGAGCTCGGCAGCCACGACGAGCTCGTCGCGCGGGACGGCGAGTACTCCGCCTTGTGGCGCGCCTGGACGTCCTGACCACGCGCAGCACCGCGCGTCCCAGCGGCAGCCGGCTCAGCGGCATACGACATCAATGGACGTATGCCGCTGAGCTCGCCGCGCACGCACGTGGCCCCACGCGCCTCCCGCCGTCCACCCCGCAACACGCCCGGGAATCTCGAACGCACCCCTATAACTTCAGGGGTGCGTTCCGAGATGCCGGGCGTGTTGCCGTTGTCCCGTGGGCTAGCCGCCCGGCACGATGTCCCTGCGTCGCAGGCCGAGGAAGCCGACGGCCCCGAGGGCCACGGCCGCGAGGCTCATCACGACCAATGGCGTGGCTGCGGCAGCTTCGGCGGGGACCTGCGGCGTGTGGTGGACGGGCGACAGCCACATGGCCCACTCGGGAAGGTTGAGCAGCCCGCCGAGGTAGAGCGCGAGCGCGATCCAGACGACGAGCACCCACGTGAACGAGGTGAGCCGGGGGACCAGCCCGTAGACGGCGATGGCGACCGCGGCCACGAGCAGGGTCGCGGGAAGGTAGGCGAGCGAGGCCAGGACCAGGTCCCCGACCCAGTGGCTCTCACCGGTGCCCGCCGCGACGCCGAGGCCGGCGCCCAGCCCGATGACCACCAGCATGACCACGGCTTGCAGGCCCACGACGAGGGTCCACCCGCCGAGCAGCCCCGATCGCGCGCTGCCGGTGACGAGCACGGCCTCGGCGCGACCGGCCGCCTCCTCCGAGCGGAGGCGCAGGATCCCGGCGACGGCGATGGCTATCGGGGCGAGCGCGAAGAGGGACAGCATGTAGGCGGAGAAGCTGGTCGTCAGGTCCGCCAGGTCCAGGTTCAGCACCTCGTCGAACTGCGGGACCTCCTGCAGGAGATCCTTAAGCGAGTTGGCGAGCGCCCCGAAGGCGATCGCGAAGACGAACATGCCGATCAGCCAGCCGAGGTAGGTGTTCCAGAGCAGCCGATGGGCCAGACCCGCGGGGGAGAGCAGCCGCGGCGACGCCTCTGCCGGGCCGGGCTGGGAGCGCGAGAGGCCCCGCACCGAGGTCGCGTCGCTGGGCGAGACGGACGGTCATGGCCAGCAGCACGAGGGCGGCTGCGGCGGAAACGGCGAGCGGCCACCAGCGCAGGTCGACGTACAGCCGGGTCTGCTGCGCCCAGGCCAACGGCGAGAACCACGAGAGCCAGGAGCCCTGGTTGTGGATGACGTCACCGAGGCCGCGCACGAGGAACGCGACGGCCAGGACTCCGAGCGCCATGCTCGAGGCGGTGCGTGCATGCTCGGTCAGCTGCGTCGTCACGCCGCCGACCGCCCCGAAGACGAGCCCGGTCAGGCCGTGGCTACCCCGAGGGCGATCGAGCTC
This sequence comes from uncultured Actinomycetota bacterium, assembly GCA_963826445.1. GTDB lineage: Bacteria > Actinomycetota > Actinomycetes > Actinomycetales > Dermatophilaceae > Intrasporangium. The sequence goes on along the minus strand of CAWGXD010000021.1, from coordinate 412,055 downwards.
GAAGCCTCCATTCCGGTGCCGACGAGGGCGAGCGTGGTGGCGGCGCCGACGGCGAGGTTGGCCAGGGCGACGGTGAACAGGGCCGCGGCGGCGGGGGCGAAGCGCCCGACAGGCAGGGCACGGACGACCTCCAGGCGCCCGGACTCCTCCTCGGCCCGCGTGTGGCGCACGACGAGCAGGATGCTCATGATCGCGGCGGCGAGGAACGATACAGGGACAGCTCGTTCGCAACCATCGCGCCGAAGGTGTAGTGGTCCAGCCCGAACGCCGGCCCCGTCATCATGATGGCGGACGGGTTCGACATGAGCGACGCGCGCGCCTGCAGGGCCTCGGGCGTCGTGTACGTCGCATTGAACGAGGCGACCGACCCGGCGACGAAGATCCCGAAGGACAGGGTCCACACCGCGATCCGGACGCGCTCGAGACGGAGGAAGAACCGCAGCAGCTCGCGGGTGCCGGCCCAGGGCTCGGCCGTCCCACCTGCAACCGGCCGGTTCGCGGCGCCCGCGGGCCGGGCCCGTGACGTGGCCCGCCCGGCGGTGGCCGTCGGCGTGTCCATGGGGGCGCTCATCGGGTCGCCGCCTCCTCCGGGGCGGCGATCTCGTCGCCGTAGTGGCGCAGGAAGAGCTCCTCGAGCGAGGGCGGGGCGATCGTCAGGTTCTCGACCCGCTTGTCGGCGAGCAGTCGCAGCACGTCGTTGACGTGCGCGTTGTCAACGTCGAAGCGCAGGAAGCCGTCGTCGATCGTGAGGTCGTGGACGCCGGCCGCACGCATCAGGGCCGCCGGGTCGGCGAACGTCGTTGCCGTCACCGTCGACCGGGTGAGATGGCGCAGCTCAGCCAGCGTGCCCGTCTCGACGTCCCGACCGGCGCGGATGATCGTCACTGTGTCGCAGAGCTTCTCGACCTCGGCGAGGATGTGGCTCGACAGCAGGATGGTGCGCCCTTGGTCCCGCAGCGTCCGGACCTCCTGGGTGAAGACCGCCTCCATGAGCGGGTCGAGTCCTGACGTCGGCTCGTCGAGGAGGAACAGCTCGGCGTCCGTGGCCAGCGCTGCGACGAGCGCGACCTTCTGGCGATTTCCCTTCGAGTACGTGCGGGCCTTCTTCGTCGGGTCGAGCTCGAAGCGCTCGAGCAGCTCCTCGGCGGCGACGTCGATCGGCCGGCTTGCGGTAGAGCCGCGTCAGCACGTCGATCACCTCGCCGCCGGTGAGGTTGGGCCACAGGCTGGTGTCGCCGGCGACATAGGCGATGCGCCGGTGGATGGCGACGGCATCGACCCACGGGTCGAGGCCGAGGACCTGCGCGGAGCCGGAGTCGGCCCGCAGCATGCCGAGCAGGACGCGGATCGTCGTCGACTTCCCAGAGCCGTTGGGGCCGAGAAAGCCGGCCACCTGTCCTTTCTCGACGCGAAGCGAGAAGCCGTTGAGCGCCTTGGTCGTGCCGAACGATTTGGCGAGGTCTCGGGTCTCGATGGCCAGGTCAGGCATGTGAGCTCCTGGTGGGTTGGTGGAGGGTGGACAGGTAGGCGTCGAGCAGGCTCGAGTCGGTGAGCAGCGGCTCGGTGTAGATCTCGAGGACCGGCAGGATGATGCGGTTCGAGTAGGCCTGGAGCCAAGCGGGCAGCCCTGGACGTCGAGGTGCTCGTTGCGGCCGGGCAGCTGCAGCAGCAGGGCTCCCAGCGCCATCTCGGTCAGGACCCGGGCACGTGCCTCGGGGTCGCGGCTCGGCCGGACGGTGCCGGCCTCCTCAGCCTCGCAGAGATAGGCCTGGGCGTCGACGACAAGCTGGTCGACGAGTCTCGCGGCGAGGTTGCCGCCGCTCTGGAGGCACCGCAGCACATAGGCGACGAGGTGGGCGTAGCCCTCGACATGCGCGAGATGGGTGAGCATGGCCGTGGCGCCGCCCGGGCCGAGCACCTCGGACTTGTTGGCGCTGATCTGGCCGAGAACCCATTCGTCGCAGGCCTCACGCAACCCGGCCCGTGAGCCGAAATGGTGCAGGATCAGCGCCGGGCTGGCCCCGACGTCGGCGGCGATGGCGCGCAGCGGCGCCTCCATCCCGTCCCCGGCGAAGCGACGGATGGCCGCCTCGCGGATCCGGGCGCGGGTGGTGAGGTCCTCGGCCGCAGGAAGGCTCGCTGAACTCATGTACAACATGCTAAACGCGTGTTCAGTCTCGCGTCAAAGTGATTCCGTATGCCGCTGGGCTGGCACGGAACTCACGCCGAGACCGCGCCCGCCGAGCAACAAGTGGTAAGAGTCACCCGTGCTGACGACACCAACGGACTACTCGACCAAGTGAGGTAGGTGGGGGAGTGGGCCCCATGAGCAACAGCGATCCCATCGTCATCGTCGGCGGCAGCCTGACTGCCGCTCGCGCCATCGAAGCCATCCGCGAGAGCGACCAGGAAACGCCAATCGTGCTCGTGGGCAAGGAGAACCGATTGCCATACGAGCGGCCGCCGCTGTCCAAGGGCGTCATGCTCGGCAACGACCCCGAGGACGTCGCCTTCACGCACCCTCGCGAGTGGTATGACGACAACAACGTGGAGCTGCGGCTCGGCGTCGCGGCGGACCGGCTCGACCCCGCCAACCGGACCGTGACGTTGTCGGATGGCAGCGAGCTCGGCTACGGTTCGGTGCTCATCGCCACCGGCTCGGGCTTGCGCAAGCTCGACGTGCCCGGCACCGACCTCGCAGACGTCTTCTACCTCCGTTCGATGACCGACTCCGAGAAGATCCGCGCGCGTCTTGTCGCGGGGAGCGACGTCGTCATCATCGGCGCAGGCTGGATCGGCCTTGAGATCGCGGCGGCGGCCCGCCACCATGGCGCGGAGGTGACCGTCATCGAGCCACAGGCCGCGCCGCTCATGGGTGTACTCGGCGAGCAGATCGGCGCCTGGTTCGCGGACCTGCACCGCAGCCACGGGGTGACCCTGCGCCTGGGCGAGGGCGTCGAGCGTCTCGAGGGCGAGGACGGCAAGGTCACGACGGTCGTGACGAGCAGCGGTGAGCGCCTGCCGGCCGACACCGTTGTCATCGGGGTCGGCATCCGGCCGAACACCCGACTGGCCGAGGAGGCCGGTCTCGAGGTCGACAACGGGATCGTCGTCGACGAGGCGCTGCGCGCCTCTGCCGAGGGTGTCTACGCGGCCGGCGACGTGGCCAACTGGTACAACCCGACCCTCGAGACCCGCCTGCGAGTCGAGCACTGGGCCAACGCGCAGGACGGCGGCTATGCAGCGGGCCAGTCGATCGTCGGCAAGGACGTGCACTACGGGCCGATCCCGTTCTTCTTCTCCGACCAGTACGACGTCGGACTCGAGTACTCCGGCTACGTCCCGCGCGGCACGGAGGCCGAGGTGGTCCTCCGCGGTGATCCGAAGACCAACGAGTTCATGGCGTTCTGGGTCGTGCCCGAGGGCGACGGGGTCCGGGTGCTCGCCGGAATGCACGTCAACATGTGGGACACGATGGACGCCGTCCAGGCCCTGATCCGCGACCGCGCCCCTGTTGACCGGGCCCGCCTCGCCGACCCGGACGTCGCACTGACCGAGGTCGTCTCGACGTGATTCGCTCGGCGGTACGGCGGCGCGTGGTCGTGCGCAGCCGTTACCTCCACGAGGGCACGGGTAGGGGTCGCCGGAAGGAACTTCTCGTTTCCGACTGCGGAAGGTGATCCCGATGGAGGCCCGTGTCGCCACGCTGCACGAGATCCGATCCGCGCTCAACGCCGAACACCAGCACTTGTGGGCGCTGATCGCCTCCCTTCGTCATGCCTCTGTCGACGAGCGCGATCCCCCTTTGCAGCGGCTGCTCCGCTACCTGGCCGTCCACGAGGCGGCCGAGGAGGTGGCCATCCACAATTCGTGGGTCACCGACTCGACGAGGGAGCGCCTCGACGAGGAACGCGAGGCGGCGGAGATCGTCGAGCGCCTGGCTCGGCTCGGCGATGCTCATGCGGTGACTGACGAGGCAGACCCGGTCGGCGCCACCCCGTCCGACGATGAGTTCCTCGTCGCCCTGGACCAGCTCGAGCGGAGCCTCCGTGATCACGCCGAGGCGGAGGAGAACGAGGAGCTGCCGATCCTGGCGGCGGAGCTGCCCAAGGAGCAGGTCGGCGACATGCTGCGCGTCGTTCTCATGGTGCGCGAGATGGCGGGGGATGCCGCGTCGCCGATCGCGGACGGATCCTTCACCACGATGCGGCTCTCCGCCCAGCGGGAGTTCAAGTTGGCGATCAGTCAGCTCCGCTGAGCACTGATCTGACCGATCCCCCGGCATGGTGAAGGGCCGTGCCAACCCCTCGTTGGCACGGCCCTCAACGCAGTGACCCGCAGGTCACTCCATCGGCATCTCCCAGTCGGGAGCGCACGTCGCCATGCCGTCGACGATGGCCATGGTCAGCATCCCGAAGTCGTCGTCGTCCAGGTAGCTGAACGGCTTCGGCTCCTTCCCGGAGTTGTAGAGCGCTCCGCCGCCGACCGTCGCCCGCATGTGAATCAGCGGCTCCTGCGTGACCCCGTTTGCTGCCATCCATTGCTGGACGGCGTCATCGGCCACGTAGCCGCACTGCTGCGCAAATCGGGGCCGATGAGGAACGCCGTCCCGAGGTCGCTGAGCGGCATCCAGGCGGTGTTGCCCTTGCTCTTCGCTGGTAGGCAGCCTCTTGCCACTGGTCCTTGTAGCAGTGGTGCGCCGAGGCCATGGTGGAGCCGGCGAGCGTGATGGCCGCGGTTGCGGCCGGACCGTGCCGGCCCGTCGCATGGTCCGGTGGAGTGCACTCATACTGTCTTTCCCTCCCTGGTTGTGCTCCGGGCAAACGTGTATCCCGGAGGCAACCGTCCAGAGACCACGAGGCCGGCCAGATACACACGCATTTCCCGTATGCCGCTGAGCTCGCTCCGCGGCGAGCCGCCTTGCGTCGTGGCACAGTTCGGCGCCGCGCGCGCCCACCCCTCCCGATCTCCTGCCAATCGAGAGAACAGCTTTGGGGCGCGTCACTGGCCTTGGCTGTGTCGATCGGGTTAGCCGCGCGTGGCAGGATTGCGGGCGTGACGGCACAGATCCTCGATGGCAAGGCAACCCTCGCGTCGATCAAGACCGAGCTGAAGGAACGGGTGGCCGTCCTTCGGGAGCGTGGCGATCGTCCCGGGCCTCGGCACGGTGCTCGTCGGCGACGACCCGGGCAGCCAGTGGTACGTCAATGCCAAGCACCGCGACTGCGCCGAGATCGGCATCACGAGCATCCGACGGGACCTGCCCGGAACCGCCTCGCAGGCCGAGGTCGAGGCTGTCATCGACGAGCTCAACGCCGACCCGGCCTGCACCGGCTTCCTCGTGCAGCAGCCCACGGGCCTGGACGAGATGGCCCTGCTCTCTCGTGTCTCCCCGGAGAAGGACGTGGACGGTCTCCACCCGACCAACCTCGGCTGGCTCGTCCTCGGCCGTCCGGCTCCGCTGCCCTGCACTCCGATGGGCTGCATCGAGCTGCTGCGCCGCTTCGGCGTCCAGATTGCCGGTGCGAAGGTCGTCGTCGTCGGCCGTGGTCTCACGGTGGGTCGGCCGCTGGGCCTGATCCTCACTCGCAAGTCGGAGAACGCGACCGTCACGCTGTGCCACACCGGGACCAAGGATCTCGCGGGGGAGGTGCGCCGGGCCGACATCGTCATTGCGGCGGCCGGCGTCCCCGGGATCGTCACGAAGGACATGGTCAAGCCCGGTGCCGCGGTGCTCGACGTGGGCGTGAGCCGCGTCGACGGCAAGATCGCGGGGGATGTCGCGCCCGACGTGGCCGAGGTCGCGGGCTGGATCAGCCCCAATCCCGGTGGCGTCGGTCCCATGACGCGAGCGCTGCTGCTGACCAACATCGTCCAGGCAGCCGAAGCGGGGGCCAGTGCAGTGGCGCGGTAGCGGCTTCGTCGTCCTCGGTTGGTGGTACGTCGTCGCTGTTGTCGGCGCGGTCGGCACGCTGATGATGGCCTTCGGGGACGTCCGTTGGGGCGGCCGGATCCTGTCGGCGGCGTTCCTGTTCGGCGCGATCGTGCGACTGGTGGCGCGGCCAGCGCGCAAGGCGGGGGGCCTCAACGTCCGTTCCCGGACGCTTGACGTGCTGATCCTCCTCGCGTTCGCGGTGGGGATCCTCATCGCCTCCGCCACCGTCAAGGTCGACGTCTGACCTGCCCGCCCCGCGTCGAGTGTGCAGTCTGCGCCGACAGCAGCCGGTCGAGTGTGCAGTCCGCGCCGAGAGCAGGCGGTCGAGTGTGCACTATGCGCCCGGCGGGAAGTGCACACTCGAGCCTAGGTGGCCCTTCCGGTCGGAGAACCGGCGCCACCGGCGACGAGTGCGGTGAAGTCCTCTGCCGTCAGGGGTCTCGCTGTCAGCGCACCGTCCGGCAGCGGCGCCTCGATCGGAGTCCCGTCGCTCATAAGCCAGACGGAGTCGATGCCGGAGATCGAGGTGAGGCTCAGGACGATCTGGCCGACGGCGAGAGGCAGGCGCCGCGCTGATGGCCCCCGCGGTCCGATCTGGACGTCGATGTCCGCCCGGCCGCCCTCGACACGGTTGACGGTCAGCGAGACATCCGGGCCGAGGGCCGTGGAGACGCCGATCAGCCGCTCGGGCTCGCTCGGCCCCTGGGCCAGGCCGCTCAGCACGGCGACGGCGGCGTCCGCAGCATCGCTCGTCGTCGTCCCCGCCTCGGTCGCGGTGAGGTGGTCGGTGGCGTTGAGCCAATAGATGAAGGGGCCGCGTCTGGCGGGGGTGGTCGGCTGTGGCGTCCGGGGTGCGGCCGTCTCCATGAGGTTGTAGGGCACCTCGGTGATCGCTGTCGGCGGTGACGTTGCCGGTACGCCACAGGCAGCCAGCGTCAGGACGACCAGGGCGGTCCAGACGAGCGGGCGGATCGCGGCCAGCTTCAACATCGCGCCACTCATTCGGCGCCCTCTGACTTCAGTGGGAGCGCCAGGGTGAATCGGGCCCCGCCGCCTGGACGGTCGTCGCACCACACAGTGCCACCGTGGGCCCGAGCGGTCTCGGCCACGAGGCTGAGCCCGAGCCCGGTGCCCTCGCGCGAACCACGCGACCCGGACCTCGCGAACCGCTCGAAGACGAGCTCTCGGTCGGCGACCGGCACGCCCGGCCCGCGGTCATCGACCTGTACCAGCACGCGACCGTTGCTCGCCACCACCCCCACCGCCGCGAGTCCGTCGCCGTGCACGTCGGCATTGTCGAAGAGGTTGACGAGGGCCCGGTTGAGCTCCTGCTTATCGGCTCGGACGTGCACCGCCTCACCCGACGGGCTGAGCAGGCTCGTCGGGCGGTGGCTCTCCGCAAGGGCGTGAGCAACGAGGTCGTTGAGGTCGACGTCGGCCAGGTCTCGGTGGGCGGTGCCGGCGTCCACGCGGCCGATCGCGAGCAGATGCTCCAGGGCTCGGTGGAGACGCCTCACCTCCCGATCGACGAGGTCGACGGCCCGCTGCGCCCGGTTGGGCAGCTCCTCCCGCGCGCCGGCAAGCACGTCGACACTCGTCATGAGCGTGGTCACAGGGGAGCGCAGCTCGTGGCTGACGTCGGCGGCGAAGCGGGCGTCGCGCTGGACCCGCTCCTCGAGCGCCTCGACCATCGTGTTGAAGGAGCCCACGATGACCGACAGATCGGGGTCATCCGTAGCCGCGAGCCGGGTGTCCATCTGGCCGGCGGCGATGCGTGCAGCGGCGGATGCGACGCTCTCCAGCGGAGCGACCGCCCGGGCGGCGGCGGACCGGGACATGAGCGTGCCCCCCAACGTCGTCAGCACGGCGAAGGCAGCAAGCACGCTGCCCAGCGTCCGCAGGGTCGAGTCCAGCTCGGATGCGGACGCGATCTCGTAGTACCACGCGTTGCGGGCGGGCAGGGGCACTCCGACGACGACGACGGGCCGCCCCTCGAGCCGGCTCCACGCGACGGCAGCCGCGCCGGATTTGACCACCTCACGAACATCGGCCGGTATGGCGTCCTCGGCGACGTTGAGCGACGAGGAGTACCAGTGCTCATCCGTTCTGACCAGCACCACGGATCCCGACGATGTGGGCAGGCTGGACAGCACCTCGATGACGTCGGACCCCCGGGTCAGCAGGCCGTCACGCACGACGGAGGCACTCGCGAAGGCCTGCTGGGCCGCTGTCTGCTCACGTTGCGCGATGAGGAAGCCACGCGCCGTGAGGTAGGTGCCCCCGGCGAGGATGGCGGACACGATGAGGGCCAGACTGGCGAATGAGAGCGTGACCGTGGTCCGCAGGCTGAGCGAACGGGGGCGGGGCAGCGCCCTCACGATCGGACATCGAGCCGGTAGCCCAGACCGCGCGCCGTGACGAGCAGCCGCGGGTGGCTCGGGTCCCGCTCGATCTTGGTCCGCAGCCGGCGGACGTGGACGTCCACGATGCGTTCGTCGCCGAAGAAGCCGCGATCCCAGATGCGTTCCAGCAGCATCCGCCGGCTCCATACGCGGCCGGGCGGTTGGGCGAGCTCGCAGAGCATGCGGAACTCGGTCATCGTCAGGTGGAGCGGCTCGTCGCCACGGCGCACGAGGCCGCCGTCCAGGTCGAGGACCAGCGGGCCGTCCTCGGCGTCGAGGACCACTCGACCGGTGTCCTCGTCGGTCTGGCCACGGTGCTGGCGCCGCAGCAGCGCCCGGATCCGGGCGGACAGCTCCTTGACCTCGAACGGTTTTGTCACGTAGTCGTCGGCGCCGGCCTCGAGCGCCGCCACGATGTCGTGGGTGTCCGCCCTGGCGCTGACGACAATGATCGGCCCGTTGCTGAACCGCCGGACCGCACGGATGAACGTGAAGCCGTCCATCCCGCCGAGCATGAGGTCGACGAGCATGACGTCGATCGGTTTGGCCCGCACTGCGTCGAGCGCGCTCTCGGCCGAGGCGTGCGTCACCGGGGTGTTGCCCTCACCCTCGATGGCCATGGCGAGCGAGGCACGGATGCCGTCGTCGTCTTCGAGAACCAGGATGGAGAGCGCCACGCGGTGATTCTGCCAGCGCCGGCCGGACGGGTCGGCCCGGGGACGGGGGGATCGCGATTCAGTCACACAATCGCAAAGAAACGGTTGGCGAGATCGTCATGCACCGAAGTCAGGGTGGGAGACGTGCGCAATCCTGCTCTGATCTCGATACCCCTCGATGAGAGCAACCTTGCACACGATCTGCTCGTGCTCCGGGCCACTGCAGCAGAGTGCCTGATACGAGGTGAAGGCACCATCGCGGTCGACGTCTCGTCGCTTCGCCGGCTGTCCTCGGAGACGATTGCCGCGCTCCTGTGGACGCGGCGCAAGTGCAATGGCAACGGCATCGGCTTCACCGTGCACGGCGCGACGGGCAATGCGGCCCAGGCGTTGACCCGGTGCGGGCTGGGCGAGGCGATCGAGGCAGGAGGCCGGTGATGGCGGTTCAGCTGACCGACAGGGGCGCGATCCGTCGCCACGAGGGCCCAGGTGGCTGGAACGTCACGCTCGTGGAGTGCCCTGACGGCCTCGCCAACGTGTCGACGAGCCACGGAGTGACGCGGGTCTTCGTCGCGGACCTGCCCGTGGCGGGCTCGACTGAGTCGAGTGCGTATGCGGCGACAGCGTGCACGCCTGACGGGGAGGCGCTGGTGCTGTCCCGTGAGGCACCACCGGCGCTGCTCGTCACCGCTCAGGGACTACGCCGAGCGCCAGAGGTGCCCGGGTCGGATGAGTGGCTGCATCTCGGGCCGGACGAGGCGCTGCTGCTGCTCTCATCAGCCGTCTTCGAGGAGATGCCGCACGTCCTGGCCCACGTCCTGCACGGCCACCCCGACGAGCTGCTGGCTGCGGACCCCGGCACCTTCCTCACCGACATCTTCGAGCAGACCGGCTCCGGAGCCGGGGCGATGATCAGTCGCCGTGCCGCCAACGAGTACGAAAGAGGACCAGCATGACCACCGTCTCTGCATTCGTCGCGGCGCTCGCCGAGGAGCACCGCCTTGCTCACGCGGAGCTGCTCGCGGCAGAAGAGATGGGGGACCATGCGCGGCGTGTGCAAGCCCTCGGCCGCCTCGCCGACCTGCAGGAGATCGCCTCCCGGAGCCTTGACGTCGTGTCGCTCGAGGCCGTGCCCGGTTCTGACGGTAGGCCGCTGGGCCCGGTTCCGCAGCCGTCCTGACGCCCCAACACTCCCGCAGACGCTCGACTGGGACTCAGCCCCGGCGCCACGTGCACACTCGACGCGGAGCCAGCTGAGCGGCATACGGGAAGGACGTCGGCCACCGCTGCGTGACCGACGCCCTTCGACGTCACTGCGGGAGCCGCTTGGCTCAGATGAGCCCGAGCTCCTTGACCTGGTCGCGCTCCGACTCCAGGCGCGCGACGGACGCGGCAATGCGCTCGCGCGAGAAGTCGTTCAGCTCCACCCCTTGGACGATCTCGTACCGGCCGTCCTTCACCACGCACGGGAACGAGGAGATGATGCCCTCGGTCACCTCGTACGAGCCGTCGGACGGGACCGACATCGAGACCCAGTCGTCGGTGCCCTTCACCCAGTCGCGCATGTGGTCGATCGTCGCGTTGGCCGCGGAAGCCGCTGACGACAGGCCGCGGGCCGCGATGATGGCCCCGCCGCGCTTGGCGACCGTTGGGATGTACTCGTCGGTGATCCACGTCTGGTCGACGAGGTCGGCCGCGATCTTGCCGCCGACCTTCGCGTTGTAGAGGTCGGGATACATCGAGTCGTCGTGGTTGCCCCAGATGGCGAGGTTGGTGATCTCGGTGACGCTGACGCCGAGCTTCTTGGCGAGCTGGGACTTGGCGCGGTTGTGGTCGAGGCGGGTCAGCGCGTTGAAGCGTTCGCGGGGGATGTCGGGCGCGTTGGACATCGCGATGAGCGCATTGGTGTTGGCCGGGTTGCCGGTGACGAGGACCTTGATGTCGTCGGCGGCATTGTCGTTGATCGCCTTGCCCTGGCCGGTGAAGATCTTGCCGTTCGCGGCGAGGAGGTCGGCTCGGTCCATGCCCTCCTTGCGCGGCATGGCGCCGACGAGCATCGCGAGATTGGCGCCGTTGAAGATGGCGCCCGGGTCGTCACCGATCTCGACGCCGGCGAGTGTCGGGAACGCGCAGTCGTCGAGCTCCATGACCACGCCCTCGAGCGCCTTGAGCGCCGGCGTGATCTCGAGGAGCCGCAGCTCGACCGGGGTGTCCGGGCCGAGGAGGGCGCCGCTCGCGATGCGGAAGAGGAGGCTGTAGCCGATCTGACCGGCGGCGCCGGTGACGGCGACTTTCACGGGGGTGCTGCTCACGGTTGGCCCTTCACGTCAGTGTGGCTGTGGACGCAATCGAAACTACCAGTCAGGCACGACACCCCAGACCGCGCAAGCTGGCCCCGTGACGTGGGTCACCCGGGCATTCCACGCGATGGCGTATGCCGCTGAGCTCGCTCCGGCGCCCACGCTGGCTTGGGCGCGGCCGGTCTTCCCATGCCGGCTCATCGGTGGCACGATGGAAACGTTTCCACTCGAGACCTCCCACCTCGTCGGAGAGCGATTGACGTGCCCGACCTGAAGCGCCCCCAGCGCCCGACGATCAAGGACGTGGCGCGTCTGGCCGGGCTTTCGCTGGGGACGACGTCGCGCGCCCTCAACGGCCGGTCCCGGGTGTCCGCCGAGAGCGCCCGTCGGGTGCGCGAGGCCGCAGGTGAGCTGGGCTTCCAGATCGACGCACGGGCCCGCTCGCTCCGCTCGGACCGCAGCCTCTCCATCGGCGTGCTGCTCTCGGACATCCGCAACCCGTTCTTCGCCGAGATCGCCCGCGCCGTCGAATCGGTGACGCTGCGCGAGGGCTACGTGACCCTGCTCGCCAACGCCGACGAGTCGGTGACCCAGCAGGACACCTACCTGCGCGGCATGGTGTCGCAACGGGTGGACGGCCTGGTCGTCGCACCCCAGGGCGACGGCAGCGGGTCGCTGAGAAGCATCGTCGAGTCCGGGCTGCCGGTGGTCTTCGTCGACCGCACGATCGAGGGGCTGGCCGTGCCGTCCGTCGTCTCCGACGCGGAACCGGGTTTGCGTGCAGCCCTCGAGCACCTCGGGGAACTGGGCCACACCAGAGTGGGTTTCATCGGCGGCCCGATGGAGACCTCGACCGGCCGGGACCGCCGGGCCATCTTCGTCGCGGAGACGGCGCGCCTCGGCCTCGACGACGACCCCGACCTCATCGTCGACGGGGACTTCCAGTTCAGCAGTGGCGGGGCGGGGGCGACCTACCTGATGGGACTGCCCTGCCCGCCGACTGCTCTCGTCACCGCCGACAACCTGATGGGATTTGGTGCACTGCTCGCCTTGCAGGAGATGGGAATTCGCATCGGCATCGATGTGGGCCTGATCTCCTTCGACGACCTACCATGGGCCCCGCTGCTCAGCCCGCCACTGACCGTCATCAGCCAGGACGTCGAGGCGCTGGGCCGGATCAGCGCCGAGCTGCTCCTCGAGGCAATTCGCGGCGGCCACCCCGAGTCCGTCGTCGTCCCGACGGAGTTGGTCGTCCGGGAGTCGAGTGAGGCTGTTGGCACACGCCGCGAGGACCCGCGACTGACAAGGAGCGCTCATGAATGAAGGCCCCATCGTCCGCCTCGACCGCGTCAGCAAGCGGTTCGGCCCGGTCACCGTCGTCCAGGACGTGAGCCTCGACGTCTACGCCGGCAAGGTCCGGGTCCTCTTGGGCGAGAACGGAGCCGGCAAGTCCACCCTGATCAAGATGATGGCCGGGGTGCATGAGCCGACGAGCGGACAGGTCATCGTCGACGGCGTACCGACCCGCATCCCAGACACCAGGACCTCGGAGTCCTTGGGAATTGCGACGATTCACCAGGAGCTCCAGCTCGTGCCCACGCTCAGCGTCGCCGAGAACATCCTCATGGGTCGGCTGCCACGGCGCCTCGGACTCGTCGACAAGGCGGAGATGCGCCGACGCGCTGCCGAGGCGCTCAGGCTCGTCGGGCTCGAGATCGACCCACGCACCCCCGTGGGCACGCTCGGCATCGCCCGGCAGCAGATGGTCGAGATCGCAAAGGCACTCAGCCTCAAGGCTCGCCTCCTGGTCCTCGACGAGCCCACCGCGGCGTTGACCGAGCACGAGATCGAGCACCTGTTCGCGGTGCTTCGCGACCTGCGTGACCAGGGGGTCGGAATGGTCTTCATCTCCCACCACCTCGACGAGATCCCTCAGATCGGTGACGAGGTGACCGTCATCAGGGACGGCAGGTTCGTTGCCGACGTCCCGGCGACGACGGACGAGCCAGAGCTGGTCCGACTCATGGTTGGCCGGGACATCGACGAGCAGTTCCCGCGGCGCCGGGGCGCGGTCGGCGAGCCGCTCCTCGTCGTCGACGGCCTCACTCGGCATGGTGCCTTCGAGGACGTGTCGTTCGAGGTCCGTGCCGGCGAGGTCCTCGGAGTCGCGGGGCTCGTCGGCGCGGGTCGCACCGAGGTCGTGCGGGCGATCGCGGGGGCCGATGGCTACGACTCCGGCAGCGTCCGGGTGCGGGGCAGGGAGTTGCCCAAGGCGAACGTCGCGGCCGGCATCCGGGCCGGCGTCGGCCACGTCCCCGAGGACCGCAAGCGCCTGGGGCTCGTCCTCGGCGCGCCCATCCTGGAGAACATCGGCTACGCGACGCTCATGTCCACGGCCAAGCACGGTCTCGTCGACCGACGTGGGCAGCAGCAGCGCGCGAGCAGGGTCTCCCAGCGACTCGGCGTGCGGATGCAGAGCATGTCCCAACCGGTCGCCGCCCTGTCGGGCGGCAACCAGCAGAAGGTGGTCCTGGCCAGGTGGATCTCCGCAGAGTCGCAGGTCCTCCTGCTTGACGAGCCGACCCGCGGCGTCGACGTCGGGGCCAAGGTCGAGATCTACGAGCTGATCAACGAGATCACCGACGCCGGCGGGGCCGTCGTCATGGTGTCGAGCGAGCTGCCCGAGGTGCTCGGCATGAGCGACCGCATCCTTGTCATGTCCGACGGCAGGGTCGCCGGAGTCATCCCTGCCGACGAGGCCGACCAGCAACGAGTCATGTCCCTTGCCGTCAAGGAAGTCGAGGCCGACCGTGTCTGACCTTCAACGCCCCACCATGCCGCACCCGCCGGGGCCGGCCGAGGTGACCACCCGCGCCCGCCTGGCCCAGTTCGCGTCGGACAACGGCGCGCTGATCGGTCTGCTCGTCCTGTGCCTCGCGATGTTCATCGCCACCCCGACCTTCCTGACGACGGACAACCTGCGCAACGTCGGCATCCAGGCGGCGGTCGTCGCGGTGCTCGCGTTCGGCCAGACCTTCGTCATCGTCACCGCCGGGATCGACCTCTCCGTCGGCAGCCTCGCCGCGCTCTCGGCGACGATCGCCGCATTCACGGCGGCCTCTTGGGGGATGCCTGGTGCGGTCGCCCTCCTCTTCGGCCTCGCGACCGGGTTCGTGGCCGGCGCCGTCAACGGGGCGGCCGTTGCCTACGGCAGGCTTCCCGCCTTCATCGCCACGCTCGCCATGCTGAGCGTCGGCCGGGGCCTGACCCTGGTCGTCTCCAACGGGATCCCGATCCCGACGCCCGACGTCATCACCTGGCTCGGTGGCAGCATCGGCCCGATCCCGGTCCCCATCGTCGTCCTCGTCGTCATGGGGCTCATCGGCGCCTTCATCCTCAACTACACGGCGGTCGGTCGGGCGATGTACGCCGTCGGTGGCAACCTCGAGGCGGCGAAGCTCTCGGGGATCCCGGTCAAGCGGATCCTGCTCATCGTCTATGCCCTCTCCGGCGTCTTCGCCGCCGTCGCAGGGCTGGTCCTGAGCGGGCGTCTCGCCTCGGCGCAGCCCCAGGCCGCCGTCGGTTACGAGCTCGACGCCATCGCGGCAGTCGTCATCGGTGGTGCGAGCCTCGCCGGTGGCGTGGGCCGCATCTCGGGCACCCTCGTCGGCGCACTGGTGCTCGCCGTGATCCGCAACGGACTCAACCTGCTCAACGTGTCTGCCTTCTGGCAGCAGGTCATCATCGGCCTCGTCATCGCGGCGGCGGTCGGCATCGACGTGCTGCGTCGCAAGCGCACCTGACCACCAACCACCAAGCCACACAACAACGACGTCCAACCGGACTGTCACAGCAACACAGGAGAACAACGATGCACTCTATGAAGCGGGCCACCATCATCGCGCTGGCCGCGGGCCTGAGCCTCACCGGGCTGGCCGCCTGCAACCGGGGGACGCCCTCGAGCGGAGCCACCGGCAGCGGTGCGGGCAAAACCATCACCCTGGCGGTCTCGACGCTCAACAACCCCTTCTTCGTGACCCTCAAGGACGGTGCCGACGCCGAGGCCAAGGCCGAGGGCGTCACGCTCAACGTCGTCGACGCGCAGAACGACGCGGCGACGCAGGCCAACCAGCTCGCCAACGCCCAGGCCCAGGGAGTCAAGGCCGTCATCGTCAACCCGGTCGACTCCGACGCCGCCGGCGCCCCGGTCAAGGCGCTCAACACGGCCAAGATCCCGGTCATCGCCGTCGACCGCAACGTCAACAACGCCGAGGTCGCCTCGTTCATCGCCTCTGACAACGTCGCGGGCGGCAAGCAGGCAGCCGAGGAGCTCGGCAAGCTGCTCGGCGGCAAGGGCGACATCCTCGTCCTGCAGGGCACCGCCGGGACGTCCGCCGCGCGCGACCGTGGCCAGGGCTTCACCGAGGGGATCAAGGCCTTCCCCGGGATCAAGGTCGTGGGCGAGCAGACCGCGAACTTCGACCGCACGCAGGGCCTCGACGTGACGACAAACCTCCTGCAGGCGCATCCGAGCGTCGTGGGCATCTTCGCCCAGAACGACGAGATGGCCCTCGGTGCCATCAAGGCGCTCGGTGAGAAGGCGGGCAAGGCCGTCAAGGTGATCGGCTTCGACGGCACCGCCGACGGCGTTACCGCGATCAAGGCTGGCACGCTCAACGCCACGGTGGCCCAGCTGCCGTCCGAGCTCGGCAAGCTGGCGGTCCAGCAGGCCGTCAAGGCGATCGACGGCAAGGCCGACGCCACGGTCCCCGTGGCCACCAAGGTCGTCACGCCCGAGAACGTCGCGACGTTCACCAGCTGATCCGGCGGGCAGGCGACATGCTTCGGCACGGCATCCTCAACGCTCCCCTCGCGGGGGCCCTGGCCAGGCTCGGCCACACCGACCAGGTCGTCGTCGCGGACGCGGGCCTGCCACTGCCCTATGGCAGCCCCGGCTGCACCGTCGTCGACCTGGCGGTCACGGCCGGGTTGCCGCGCTTCGAGCCCGTGCTCGACGCGGTTCTCGCCGCCATCGTGGTCGAGCGGGCGGAGGCCGCGCTGGAGAGCCGAGACCACCCGCCGTCCGAATGGCTCTCGGCCCGTCTGCCCGAGCTCGACCTGATCGCCCACGAGGAGCTCAAGCGGCGACTGCCGAGCGTGCGTCTCGTCATCCGCACCGGTGAGACGACGCCCTTCGCCAACGTCATCCTCCACTGCGGCGTGTCGTTCTGATGGCGGCGCCCCAGTCACCCGTTCCGGATGCCCTCATGCCCCGGACCATCATCGTGGTGGGGTCCCTCAACGCCGACCTCACGATCACGACCGCCCGCCTGCCGGGCCCGGGGGAGACCGTCTCCGGCCGCGACTTCTCGACCCGTCCCGGCGGCAAGGGCGCCAACCAGGCCGTCGCGGCGGCACGCCTCGGAGGTCGGGTGCGCATGGTAGGCGCGGTTGGCCAGGATGACCACGGCGACCTCCTCCTGCGCTCGGCCGAGGCGAACGGCGTCGACACCTCCCTCGTGCGGAGACTGGCGGCCACCCCGACCGGGGTCGCGGTCATACAGGTCGACGAGCGCGGGGAGAACAGCATCGTCGTCTACCCGGGCGCCAACGGCACGGTGACGTCGACCGACGTCGAACGCATGGCGCCTGACCTGGCTGCGGCCGCGGTCGTCTGCCTCTGCTTCGAGACCCCCATGCCGGCGGTCATCGCCGCAGCGACCACCGGACGCGGTGCAGGGGCGACCGTCATCCTCAACCCATCGCCCTACGCCACCGTGCCCGCTGAGCTGCTCGAGGAGACGTCCGTGCTCGTGGTCAACGAGCACGAGGCCGCCGCGCTCTTCGGGGTCGCCGACGTCACCGCGGACTGGCCGTCGACGGTCACGGCGGTTCGTCGATGCTTCGCGGGCGACACGGTCATCACGCTGGGCGGCTCCGGATCCGTCGTCATCGAGGCCGATCCGGCCGGCGACGACGCGGGCTGGACTGCCGTCCCCGCCCTTGCGGTCGACGTCGTCGACACGACCGGCAGCGGCGACGCGTTCCTCGGGGCGCTCGCGCTGGGGTATGCCCAGAGCATTCCGGTCGTCGAGGCGGCCCGGCGCGCCAGCGTCGTCGCCGGTCTGGCCGCAACGCGGCCGGGGGCGCAGACCTCGTACCCGACGATCGACGAGGTGGGCGCGGTCACGCTCGCCTGACCGCACCAACCCCGCCGTGATCGAGTGAACAGCTTTCGGGTCGCGGAAGCTGTTCACTCGATCAATGGGCACCCAGTCGAGTGTCCAGAATCCGCAGCTGTTGCTCCGCGCCTCCGCGTCAACGCCGCCGTACGACCATCCTCGCGACGATTGCGCTGACCGAGATGACGAGGAGCAGGACGCCGGGGACGATCAGCCACCAGTAAGTGTTGTGTTCGCTCGGTCCGACGCCAGGCTGCGCAGAGAACCAAGGGCCGCCGATGATGCCGGCAACGGTCAGCACCAATCCCGTCACCGCGCCGAGGCCGGGCCCCAGACCGCCGCCCGGCGTCCGCGCGGAAGGGGGCGGAGCAGAACGAGAATCGGTCTGCCACGAGGCTGGTGGCGGCGCCGGCGTCGACCGCGGGTAGGTCTGCGGCGCGGGAGCCGGTGCTGGTGGCGCCAGGATTGGCTCCGGAGCAGGTGCGACCGGCCCGTAGACGTCTTGGGCCGGCTCGGGAGCGGCGGAATCCGAAGGAGCCCAGAGGTTCCCGCTGACCGTCCCCTTGGGCACTGGCAGCCGCACGAACCGGAGGGCTGCGAGCCCGGGTGGTGGCAGATCGTCGGCGTGCGGGAACGGCTCCTCCCAATAGAGCGGCCGGACGAACTCAGCCCGGTGCGTCGACAGTGCCTCTTCCCACTCGCTCCGGCAGGTCGCGGACGTCATCGAGCGGCTGGACCAGAACAGCTGGAAGCTGTCGGCCTCGGCGATCTTGGTGCGCATCCAGTCGAGCGGGGCGCCCGCACGCCGCTCGGCGACAATCTCGGACAGGTAGCCGTCGCCGAGCGCCTCGGCCACGGCGACCACTCCCTCGACGAGGTCGGCGTCCTCCGGCGCGTAGCAGGGGAAGATCCGTGCGAAGCGCTGGACCGGTTGGTAGTGAAGGGGCGGCGGCTCCGCTTCAGCGGCCGCGCTCACGGCGAGCGTGACGGCGGCCTCCGCGATGACGAGCGGCCCCGAGAAGACTCGCACGTATCCTTCGACGGTCGTGCGCTCGGCCTCATGACGGGCCCGCAGCAGGAAGGTGAGCTCGGCGATCTCTCCCGTCCAGGTCACCGCCGCTTGGGGTGGGCTGCACTCGAGGTCCGGAAGGTCCGGCCTGACGATGAGTCCCGCGCCCCGGGGGACCGGCTGGGTGGAGGGAGTCGCAGTCGTCTGGCTCGGGGCGCCGCCGAAGAAGGTGGCGACCCGATCTCCCACCTCGGCCGTCTGGTCGATGACCTCCCCGCTTGCCGTCGTCTGCCGTTCGCCGTGGTGGGCGAAGAAGAGCAGCGGCTCCCAGACCGTCGGGCGCAGCTCCGCGGGGTGCGACACCGTGAACTGCACGTCATGGTCGAGACCTGGCACCGGGATCCGACTCTCGTCAGCCCCGAGGGACGACCCGAGGTGCAGGGCCACGGTGGACCACTCTGCCGACGTCGGCCCCTCGGCGGCGAAGAGGGCCGCGCGCCCACGGGCCACCGCCTGCTCGACGCGACCGCCACTCTCGATGAGCGCGGCATAGAACTCGTCCGCGAACACAACGGCGGCGGTGTCGGTGATCGCTCTGCGCATCGCGACCACGGCGGGGACGCCAGCCCGGACGAGCGCGGTTGCGGTGCCGGCGAACGGGTCGGTCCCGTCGCTGACCGAGCTGTCGCAGCAGTTGAGCAAGGCGAGGCGCAGGGTGGGAGACCCGGCGAGGATGGCCGCGACCTCGTCGGCCGCCCGGCTCGAGACGGTCCCATCCGCAGCCGTGAGGTCGAGATGACCGGTCCCGCCAACCGGGTGCGACGCGTGTCCGACGTAGTGGAAGACGTGGAAGTCCCTGCTCTGCAACATTTGGCGGATCGTCTCGAGCGAGGCGGTGCGCAGCGTCACCACCTCGACCGCGGCGCCCCAGCTGTAGGGCCGTAGGCGAGACTGGATGCGCACGATCTCGGCAGCGGCATCGATCGCAGGGGTGCCGTCAGGGGTGGAGACCGCGAGGAGGATGCGAAGGGGCGTGGGACTGCCAGGGGCGGGCTCGCGGGCCTGCATCTCAGTGCAGCGGACGACGGCCCGCCACTGGTCGAGCGCCATGAACTGGAACCGATCCGGATCGCGGAGCAGCTCCCAGGGCAGTCGGTCGGCCCCGCCCTCGAAGCGCAGCACGACCCGTACGCCGAGGCCTGACGCCACTGCCCGGTCCGTGCTCTTCTCATAGCGGAGCCGAACCTCGCTGGGAAAGAGCGCCCCGAAGAGCGCATCGCCGACGTCCTTGTCGTCGCCGTCGAGGGCGCTCGGCAGGGGCGCGCTGATGGTGCCGGTCTCGCCTGCGGGGGAGTCGAGCACGCGCGTCTCGAGCAGGTCGCCCCGCTGCGTCACGACCAGGTCCACGTCGACGTACCCCGAGGGTCCCGCCATGCAGCCATCGTCCCACCGCCGTGCTCAGCCTGACGGCATTTCGCCCGGCTGGTCCCATTACACGTGGATGGCGTCGAGCGTTACACGTCGTGCGTGGATCCGGCAGATCACCCGCGTATCGCGCTCCCGCTGGGCGTCCGGGTAGACGTGGCCGTAGTAGCAAGGGTGTTGCGTGTACGTGCGGGTGAGCGTGTCGAGGTGCTCCTCCGCCCCGGCATTCAGGAGTTCTGCGTCGCCACGCACCTGGACGTAGCGGGAGGTGTCATCGGGGTCGACGACGAGCAGCGAGACCTTGCGGTTGGCCAACAGGTTGCGGCCCTTCTGGCGCTCGAGCGTCGTGTTGACGCGGGCGCACTCGCCGTCCCAGTCGATCCACACCATGCTCGACTGCGGCCACCCATCCGGGCCGATCGTCGTCAGCACCCCGCAGATCGGCCTGGTCAGCAGGTCCAGGTGGGAGTGGGGGATCGCGGCCGTGTCCGGGACGTGGGGCGCCTTCACCGCGGGCTCCGGGCGTCGAGGGCGACGACGTGCGTGGGCCGGATCCGGCACAGCACCGGCACCTCGGTCGCCGCGAAGCGCGCTGCCACGGCCTCGCCGAAGTAGCGGATCTGCCGCCCGGCGTACTTGGAGGCGAGCGCGTCGAGATGCTCGGCCGCGCCGACCTCGGTCATCTCGACGACCCTGCCGCGGATCTCGAGGTACCGCAGGGGTTCTCGCGGGTCGTAGCACAGCAGCGTGACACGCGGGTCGCGGCGCATGTTCCGCTCCTTGGCGAAGCCGCGCATCGTGTTGACCCGCACGCAACCCTCGTCGACATCGCACCAGACCACCGAGGTCTGCGGGTAGCCGTTGCGCGTCATGGTGCTCAGGGCCGCGACCGGCGGGCACTCGACCAGATCGCGGTGCGACGCC
Organism: uncultured Actinomycetota bacterium; assembly: GCA_963826445.1. GTDB lineage: Bacteria > Actinomycetota > Actinomycetes > Actinomycetales > Dermatophilaceae > Intrasporangium. Next base: position 391,222 of record CAWGXD010000021.1, on the reverse strand, counting down.
GGAATCTCGTTGGTCGTGTGATCAACCACAGAGCCAGCGTGGTGCGGCCCCGCCCTCGGCGACAGGGCCAGAGGTCCCGTTCACGACACATTGCCGTATGCCGCTGGGTTGGCACTTCGTGGAATGTGCAGTCCACGCCGGGCGAGGCTTGGTCGAATGTGCAGTCCGCGCCTTAGCCGCGGTGCATTCCATGCCGTGAGCCGGACGGCGCGTTCTGCACACTCGACCAGAAGGTCGGCGGCGGGTTGTGCGCACTCGACCGAGTGGTGCGCAGCGGGCGAGGAGAGTCAGCGCGCGAGGGCGAGTGAGCCCAGAGCGACCAGCCAGCTGACGAAGCTGCCAACGAGAAAGTATTCGGTGACGTCGTCGATGCCGACCCGTGAACTGGAGGGCGGGGGAGAGGTGCGGGCCGCCGCCTGGATCTCGGGGAAGCGCAGCAGACCCTTGGCGGCAATCACGATGCTGGCGGCGCCGTACTCGCCTGCGAGTCCCAGCCCGAGGATGACGAGCCGCTCCATCGGGCCGAGGAGGCGCCCACCCTTGAGCCGGTCGGCCGGCTCTGGATCCCCGGACGAGGCGCGGGCAGCAGCCACCTGATCGGACCGCAGCGCCCCGATCGCCAGGAGCACCAGACGGACGACGACGTTGCCGGTCGCGATGTTGAGCAGCACGAGAGCGGCCAGCAACAGCGCGCGATCGGCCGTCGGCGCCGTCCCGCCCCACGGCAGGTCCGCCCAGGACAACCAGTCGGCGAGGGGTCCCCCGGGGGTGCTCGCGAAGCCCGAGAAGGCGACCAGACCGCCGAGAAGCACCCCGATCAGCGCAAGCGGCACGCCGGCGCGACGACCGGTGGCCTGGGTCTGGGCCGACGTCACCACCCAGCCGGTGAGCGCGGCCGCGGTGACGACGAGCGCGGCGACGTCAGCAGGAGCGTTCACGTCCGCGACGATCGAGAGGACGACGAGCGTGAGGACACCGGCGAGCGGAGGCAAGCTCAGCGGCATACGGCCGTCTCTGGTGCGGACGAGATCGGCCACGCCGAACGCGAGGAGGGCGAGCGAGACCCACGTCATGGGAGCTCACCCAGCATGCGCATCGTCTCCATGGCCACCCCGATCCCATTACTTCGCACCCGCTGCGACACCGCGGACGGCGTGATGCCCGCACGCGCCGCGATGTCCTTCTGGGTCAGCCCCTCGAGCCGCCCTCCGAGGATCCTCCACGAGACCGGTGACAACGAGCCGAGGACCTGGTCGAGCGCCGTCAATGCAGCGTTGACGGCGGTGACCATGGCCGGCTCGTCCTCGGGAGAGGAATACACCGTGCGCGTCGTCCGCAGGGCGGCCTTCCCAGCGAGCCGCTCTGCCTCCACGATGGCGTCGCGAGCGGCCCAGTACGCCGGGCCGTCGTGGATGCCGCGTTCCGAGTCCAAGGCCTGGATGTCGCCGCGGCCCACGCCGAAGCGCACATCATGCGGCCGCAGCCTCGCCCGGATGTGGAACGCGGCGGTGAGGGCGTCACCCAGTCGTGGCGTAGACGCCCTGGAACTCGTCGCCGAGCGTGATCACCGCCGGGTCGTCGACGGGGTGCTCAGCGTTGACGCGGGCGAGGACCGCCGAGACCGTGTCATGAAGGGCCTGTCGGTCACTCGTTCGGCGAGACTCGACGATGTCACCGATGAGGGCGACTCGTGCAGAGTCCTGCTTCACTTGGGGCATATGAAGAAATACCTTAATTCTCTCCATGAGCCTCCAGTGAGATCCATGGGAGCCACCCCAGCCGCCTGTCGGTGTGGCGTGGAAGGATCGCCGCTATGGCTGTGACAGCCCTCGATGTACGCGAAATCGCGCTGCAGCTCCCCAGGGCGTACGAAGCGTGGGTGCGCGACTATCGCAAGTTCCGGGTGGGCCAGATCGTGTTCGCGAGCGTGAGTCCGGACGAGACCCAGCTCGGCTTCGGGTTCCCACGCGAGGAGCGCGCTGACCTCATCGCCAGTGAGCCGGACAAGTTCTTCCTGCCCCGGCCCTCGGACCTGCGCTACCGATGGGTGTGTGCCTGGCTGGCCGCCCTGGACCGCGACGAGCTCAACGAGCTCATCGTCGACGCGTGGACGATGTGCGTGCCGAAGTCGGTGGCCGCGGCGTACTTCGCGCAGCTGAGGTGATCCCCTGCCCGGTCAGCGGCAGGCTCACCGATCGAGCACGGGGCGCCCCGCCTCGTCCAGCTCTGCGTTGTCCACGTCCGAGGTCGACCCGTCGACGTCCATGTGCCGGCGGTCGTCGCCGGTGATCCACGCGTAGGTCGCGCCGGCAATGAGGCCACCGACGATCGGCGCAACCCAGAAGGCCCAAAGCTGTGCCGGCGCATCGCCACCGTTGAAGAAGGCCACCGCCGTCGAGCGCGCCGGGTTGATCGACGCGTTGCTCACCGGGATCGCGACGAAGTACGCCAGCGTGAACGCGAAGCCGATCGCCAGCGGGGCGAACCCCTTGGGGGCGTCGTCCTTGGTCGAGCCGAGGATGACGTACACGAAGAACGCCGTCATCAGCGCCTCCACGATGAGGACCGCGCCGAGGCCGAAGCCGTCCGGTGACGCGTCGCCATATCCGTTCGCGGCGAGGTTGTCCGTCACGGGGAGCCCGCGGCTGGAGACGAGCCCGGCCAGCGCCGCGCCGGCGACCAGACCACCGACCACCTGCGCCGCGAGATAGGGCAGGACATCGCTCCAGTCGAAGCGCTTCGAGATCGCGAGGCCGATGGTGACGGCCGGGTTGAAGTGACCGCCGGAGACGTGCCCCACCGCGTAGATCATGACCATGACGACCAGGCCGAACGCGAGGGCGATGCCGAGGCGACCGACGCCGATCTGGACGGGCGTGGTGTCAGACAGTGCCTGGATGATGACCTTGCCGTTGAAGATCGCGGTCCCGCAGGCCACGAAGACGAGCCAGAAGGTGCCAAAGGCCTCCGCGCCGAGACGTGAGCTCATCTTTGGCTGGTACATCGGGTCTCCTTCGTCGAGGCCGGCATCGCTTGGCAGCGTAGTAGACGAGTGCCCGCAGGAGAGGGACCGACAAACCAAGATGCCGTATGCCGCTGGGCTCGCTTCCGAGCGCGAGCTGAGTCATCAAGTGGTCCAGTCAAGAACCGGCGAAATGGCCGATGTGGAACGCTGGGTCCGCATCGCACAGTGGTTTCATGAGCAGCCGCATCAGCTCCGAGGGCAGCGGCGCCGCTGGTCACCGGGCCGGTGAGGCGGCGATCCCGTGTCAGGACTTCGGCGGGGACCTGTGGTTCGCCGAACGGCCAGAGGACGTCGATGTCGCCAAGGCCCTGTGCGGCCTCTGTCCCCTACGGGAGCAATGTCTCGCCGGCGCCCTCGAGCGTCGGGAGCCCTGGGGTGTCTGGGGAGGGCAGCTGCTCCTCGACGGTGCCGTGATCGCGCACAAGCGGGGCCGCGGACGTCCCCGTAAGCAGCCGGCTGCCGCGTGAGGGTGAGGCACACGAACATTCGCGCGCGTTGCTCGATCCGCGTCCAACGATGAGCGCGATGACTCATCGATCGCCGGCCGGAAGCCATCAGTCGGCGTAGTCGTCGAGCGTGTCCGTGCGGATCGACTTGCCGAGGTCGGCCATCTTGGCCTCGTCGACGACGTCGATCGAGGCGCCCTGGGGGCTCGTGCCGAAGCCGCTGAACGGGGCTGTGATGAAGCGCACGTCGCCGCCGCGCAGGCTGCGCATGGCGAAGGCCTCGGACCGCATGGTGCCGACGTCGAGCTTCTGGTCGACCGTGAGGTTGCTCGTGGCCGCTTCGAGGAAGTCCTTGAGCCGGATCGGGTTGGTCAGGCGTCTCCGCGCTCAGGGTCTTGAGCATGAGCGCCTTGATGAAGGCTAGCTGGCGCTTGCCGCGGGAGATGTCGCCCTCGCTGAGTTGTTTGCGCTGGCGGACGAAGATGAGGGCCGTCTCGCCGTCCATGTGCATGGTGCCCTCGGTGAACGTCCGCCCGTTGCCGGTCGAGCCCTCCTCGACCTTGACCTCAACTCCGCCGACGGCGTCGGTCATCCGCTTGAAGCCCTCGAAGTCGACCATGGCGACGTGGTCGATCTCGACGCCGAGCAGGTTCTGCATCGTCTGGACGAGCAGCGGAGCGCCGCCGAACGCATAGGCAGCGTTGAGCTTGTCCTTGCCGCGGTCGGGGATCGACACGTAGAGGTCGCGCGGGAAGTGGATGAGCGTGACGTTGTGCCGGTCCTCCGGAACGTGGACGAGGACCATGACGTCCGATCGGACGCCGCTCCGGTCAGCCGCCCCGTCGCCGCCGATGAGCAGGTAGTTCGTCCCGTTGCCGGCCGGCTGCACGATCGTCTCGCCGGCGTCGTTCGTCGGCCCGGGCACGTCCGGGAGCAGCTGCTCCTGCTTGATGTTCGACGACACGATCTGGTTCAGCCAGACGAGGTAGCCACCGACAGCCAGAACGGGCACGAGGAGCAGGACGAGCGCCGCGACGAGGACCCGCCGGTTGCGCTTCTTCTCCCGCTGCTTCTTGTGCAGGTCGTGACGACTCGGCCCGCTCTGGAGGAGATCGTCGTCGGCGTCGTCAGGGCCGTAATGATAACCGTCATCGGTCGAGGTGGAGGGGCCGTGGTAGGACACGAGGCGACAGTCTAGGCGGTGGGTCAAGCTGCCTTGGAACCGAGCCGAACCTTACTCGTCGAGAGTGCAGTTCGCGCCGCGGGCTCCTTCGGACTGTGTAAGGAGGCCCACGTCCCCACGTAGGTAACCTTCCACGGATCGAGGCATGTGGCCACCAACACGCTGCATGGTAGAAGGGTAGATGCGCGCTGGGGTAGACTGGTTCCATGGGCCTGAACATCAAGAACGAACGGGTTCACGCGCTTGCCCGTGAGGCTGCCCGAGTGACCGGCAAGAACCAGACCAGCGCCATCGAGGAAGCCCTGGAGCTGCTCCTTCGCACGTATGGCGCCGATCCGCTCGAGGCGGGGGTGGCTCGCAAGGTCGACCTCGTCACGCGTCTCGTTCAGGAGTACCAGGACGATCCCGGCAACGAGCCCCGCGTCATCCGCACCGTCGAAGACCTTTATGACGAGGCGACAGGGCTGCCCCAGTGATCGTCGACTCGTCAGCTCTCATGGCCATCGTCAACGACGAACCTGACGCGAAGCGCCTCCTCGCCGCCGTCGCGGCCGCGGAATGCCGGATGTCCGTCGCGAACTGGCTCGAGGTCACGATCGTCGCCGACTCCCGGTCCAGCGCCCACGGTGAGCGCCTGGACCGGATCATCGAAGCGCTCACCATCGAGGTGGTCCCGGTGTCAGTGCGCGAAGGCGCGGTGGCGCGGGCCGCCTACCGTCGCTATGGCCGAGGCTCGGGCGCGCAGGCCCGTCTCAACTTCGGCGACTGCTTCGCTTATGCACTGTCGGTGACGGCAGGAGAGCCACTGCTCTTCATCGGTGACGACTTCACCCACACGGATGTGGCGCGGGCGAGGTACTGATGACGGCATCTCCCATGGCGCACGTGGGAATGGCCCGGATCGTGGACCGCGATAGGTGTGCATAATCAGCGGTTATAGATTCGATCACATGACGATCACCGATGTCCCCAGCCTGAGGCATGAGGTCACGGCTCGTGTGGAAGCGAGCCCAGCGGCATACGGCAACACCGTGCACGAGCCAGCCAGACGCCTGAGCCAGCTGGACGCGCTCGAGGCGGAGGCCATCCAGATCATCCGCGAGGTCGCCGCCGAGTTGGAGCGGCCCGCGCTGCTCTTCAGCGGTGGCAAGGACTCGGTTGTCATGCTGCACCTGGCCGCCAAGGCGTTCTGGCCGGCACCGATCCCGTTCCCCGTGCTCCACGTCGACACCGGCCACAACTTCCCCGAGGTGCTCGACTACCGCGACGAGACCGTCGAGCGGCTCGGGCTCCGCCTCGAGGTCGCGCGGGTGCAGGACTACATCGACGACGGGCGGCTGCGGGAGCGCGCGGACGGCACGCGCAACCCGCTGCAGACGATTCCCCTGCTCGACGCGATCAACGAGCACCGCTTCGACGGTGTCTTCGGTGGCGGGCGGCGCGACGAGGAGAAGGCGCGCGCCAAGGAGCGCATCGTCAGCCTCCGAGACGAGTTCGGCCAGTGGGACCCCAAGAACCAGCGCCCCGAGTTGTGGAACCTCTACAACACGCGGCACCGGCCGGGGGAGCACGTGCGCGCCTTCCCGATCAGCAACTGGACCGAGCTGGACGTCTGGCGCTACATCGATCGCGAGGACATCCCGCTCGCTCCGCTGTACTACGCGCACGAGCGCGCCGTCTTCCAGCGCGACGGCATGTGGCTCGCCGTCGGACCGTTCTCCCGGCCCCGAGATGGCGAGGCCGTTGAGCGCTGCATCGTGCGCTACCGCACCGTGGGCGACATGTCCTGCACCGGTGCGGTGCTGTCGCCGGCCGCCACCAACGCCGCGATCGTGGCCGAGGTGGCCGCCTCCACCTTGACCGAGCGCGGCGCCACGCGCGCCGACGACCGCCTCTCCGAGGCGGCCATGGAGGACCGCAAGAAGGAGGGGTACTTCTGATGACGACACAGACGATGCCGTATGCCGCTGGGCTCGCTCAGGGCGGACTGTTGCGTCTCGCGACGGCTGGGTCCGTCGACGACGGCAAGTCGACCCTCGTCGGGCGGCTGCTCCATGACACGAAGTCGGTGCTGTCGGACCAACTCGCGGCGGTCGAGCGCGTCTCGCGCGATCGGGGTCTGGCGGCCGCGGACCTGGCACTGCTCACCGATGGACTTCGGGCCGAGCGGGAGCAGGGGATCACCATCGACGTCGCGTATCGGTACTTCGCCACGCCGCGCCGGTCGTTCGTGCTGGCCGACTGCCCCGGCCACGTGCAGTACACCCGGAACACGGTGACCGGATCGTCGACCGCCGACGTCCTCGTCCTGTTGGTTGATGCGCGCAAGGGTGTCCTGGAGCAGACCCGTCGGCACCTGGCCGTGGCCGCGCTGCTCCGCGTGCCGCACGTCGTCGTGGCCGTGAACAAGATTGACCTCGTGGGGTTCTCGCAGGAGGCCTTCGAGCGGGTCGAGGCGTCGGTCCAGGCCGTGGCCCGCGAGTTGGGTGTCGTCGAGGCCCGCGCCATCCCCGTCTCTGCGCTCAACGGCGACAACATCGTCGAGCGGTCATCGAGGACACCGTGGTACTCGGGCCCGGCGCTGCTCGAGCTGCTCGAGTCGCTGCCGCCGTCGGACGACGTCTCACAGGAGTCGTTCCGGCTGCCAGTGCAGCTCGTCGTCCGACCCCAGGGCGCGGCGTTGGACGAGGAGCATCGGGACTATCGCGGCTACGCCGGCGCCGTGGCCTCAGGGGTCGTGCGCGTGGGCGACGAGGTCGTCGCGCTGCCGTCCGGGCAGCGGTCCCGAGTGGTCGGGATCGATCTCGGTTCGCGGGAGCTGGAGGAGGCCTTCGCTCCGCAGTCGGTCACGCTGCGCCTCGCGGACGAGATCGACATCTCGCGCGGCGACATCATCTCGGGGGTCGATGGAGCGCCGCAGCCGACGCAGGACCTTGCTGCGGTGGTGTGCTGGCTCGGAGACGCGCCGCTCCGGGCCGGGCAGCGGCTGCTGCTCAAGCACGGAGCCCGGACGGTCCAGGCCTTTGCTCACAGCATCGAGGGAGTCCTTGACCTCGACGACCTTCATGCCGTGCCAGCAGAAGCGTTGTCGCTCAACGACATCGGTCGCGTGAGGCTGCGGCTCGCCGCGCCGGTCCCCGTTGAGGACTATGCGGTGTCGCGTCGTGGTGGGTCCTTCCTGCTCATCGACGGGCACGATGGGAGGACGCTCGCGGCCGGAATGGTCGGGGCGACCCTGCCGTCCGGCGCGCCGACGCCCGTGGCGCCTGAAGGTGACGAGAATTTCGACATCTGACCGCCCGACCGTCTACTCGACACTCTCCAATCGAAAGAACGCCTTCGGGGGCCCTCCTCCCGATCGAAAGAACTACTTCCGGCCCGGAAGTTGTTCTTTCGATCGGGCGAGGCAAGTCCTCACTCGGAGCGTGACGCGGTCTTTTCGATGGCGGCGAGGATTCGGCCGTAGTCACGCCCGGCCTCGTCACCGAGCACCCCGCCCCAGGCCTGCACCATCTCGGGGCCGTAGCGGTGGCCATAGCCGTAAGGCGGGTTGAGCCCGACCGCCATGTCCGTGGTCAGCTGCCAGAACGTGACAAAGGGGATCCACGTGACGTCCGGGTTGACGTCGCGGCCGAGTGGCTCACGCAGCCAGTCGGGTTCGGCGCCGAGAAGGGTCGGGCTCCACCAGACGACGGGGTCCGAGGGGTGCTGGAGGAAGACGAACCGCGGCTCCTCCCATCGGCCGAGCGGGCGACCCACGTAATCCGTCGTCAGCTCGACGTCGTTGGTCGCGAACCGGATGTGCAGGCCGTTGTCGATGACAGGAGAGATCTGTGGCGAGCCCTGGGTCCGGGAGGCGTAGAGGTGCTCGGCGATCCCGGTGAAACTGGGCGTGCCGCTCCACACACCGCCCTGTGCCCGGGCCAGCATGTCGTCCACGTCGGAGAAGGTCGACAGGCCGCCATAGGCTCCGAGCGACTCCCCACCAACGACGAGCCTCGGCCGGGAGTCCGCTGGGAGCTTCGACCACTCCGCGTAGACCTTGTCGAAGAGCGCCCGCCCCGCTTCCCTCGGCGTGGCCCGGTCGGTCAGCAGCTCGAGGGCGCTCGGCAGGTAGGAGTACTGCATCGAGGCGATCGCGCTGTTCCCGTTGGTGAGGTACTCGATCGACTGCGAGGACCAGTCGTTGACCCAACCGTTGCCGGTCGCAGTGACCACAGCGAGGACCTTGCGGGCGAAGCCGCCGGTGCGGTGCAGCTCGGCGACGACCCGGTCGGCGGTCTGCTCGATCGACTCGGCGTCGTGCAGACCGGCGTAGACGCGAATCGGCTGGATCGCCGGCTCCCCGGTCGCCGCGGTGATCTGCGCCGGTGTCAGGGTCTGGGTGACGAACACCTGCCCCTGGTTGCCGAGCGTCGAGTAGGTCTCGGGGGATCCGGGCCCCCCGGAGACGAGCGGTGACGTCGGAGGGCTCCTTCCCTCTGGCGACTGGGCGTTGAGGTGCGCTGAGTAGCGGCCGAAGAGCTCGACGCCACGCTGCATGATGATGCTGTCGGTGAACCACGCCGCGACGAAGAGGACCACGACCACGGCGAGCGCGGTCGCCGCGGCCGTCGGCAGCACCTTGGCGGCGCGGTGTTCGAGGCGCTGAGTGAGCCGTCGGGTCCCGCGGCCTGCGGCGACGAGCCCGATCCAGACGACCACCGCTAGGGCGAGCGCGCCGACCCAGTCGAGCGGACTCAGAGGGGCGAGGTGGACCACGCCGGCAGTGACTGCCTGCGACCGCACGTTGGCGACGACCGCCAAGACGAACGCGGCCGCAAGGAGCACGACCCAAGCGACGCGGAGCCAGTGCCCTTGCTCCTCGCCGATGATGATCCGCAGGCCGAGGAGCCGGCTGATCCCGCGCGCGAGCCAGGCCAGCAGCGCCCCGAGGCCGTATCCGGCTGCCCCACAGATGCCGGAGACCAGGCCCTGATAGAGCCAGGTGCGCGGGAGCAGGCTCGGCGACAGCGCGATGATGAAATAGGCCGCCCCAAACAGCAGCCCGGTCCATGAGAGGCCGAACCGGTCGGCCTCGGCTCTCGCCACGCGCACGGCGTGCCGAGCGGTGATGCCGGGGGCGGTCCGCCTCTCCAGGTTGAGCTCTCCGGGCCGCTCCATGCCGTGATTCTAGGTTCCTGCTGGACTCGCATCCTGCTCCGCGTCTCGGAGCAGGATGCGAGCCATCAGCCCAGCCCCCCGCCATGCAGACCCAGCGGGGGAATCGAGCGGCATACGGCTCAGACGTCCCGCATCGGGATTGCACGTCGTGTCTCCTCCGACAATCCACCCGCGGCCCACTCGGCGGCCCGTTCTTGGCCCGGATGTCGCCGACAACCCAGCCGGGGCTGGATTGTCCAAGGTGCCAGCGGAACGTACCGGGCGCCGACTGCGCATTCGACCTGAGGACGGGTGGCCTGGACGGAGGGGCACCTTGGGAGCCAGCCCAGCGGCATACGGCCCGTCTGCCGTGTGCGTATCTTCACGGGATGGCTGGGTCTCTGGACAACACGGGGATTCGGTGATTCTCGTCCGATAGGGCACACCTCGGGCATATCGTCGAACTATCCCCATCCGTGGCGTGGGAGGCCGCGATGAAGGATCTGGAATACGACGAGTTCGAGGTGGTTCTCGAACGCAATGGGGACGGGTACAGCGCTCGGGTCGCCGATTCACCCACCGGTCCGGCTCCCGCCATGCCGTTCGTGCAGCCCATGGAGATGGCGGACCTGCCGCCGCTCAGGGAGACCATGCGCGGCGCTGAGGCAGAGGCCCCTGCCGGTGCCGAGGGTGCCGCGAAGGTCGACGTCAAGGCCTGCGGGACGGCGCTGTTCAGGGCCTTGTTCAACGACAAGGCCCTCGGCATCTTCCGCACCAGCCAGTACGTTGCTGCCAAGAAACGGGCACGGCTTGAGGTTCGTCCCCGACAACCGAGTCTCCCGACGCCACGACCACCACTTCGCCCCGACTGGCTGAGGAGCCACGCATGTTCAGGTCTGCGATCGTGCTGCCGTCCACTCTCAGGCCGGACGTCGCACTCCAGCGGCTCCAGCCCCTCCTCGATGACGTGTCCGTCGTGGTCCGTCGCGAGGAGGACGGCACGACCTACTGCTACGACTTCAGCGTCGGAACCCTTCGGGCAGCACTGCAGGGCAACCCGGCCCCGACGCTGACGATCGCCCTCAACCTGCACGAGTGGCAGGCGAGCCCGCAGGTGGACCTGCACTCCACGTCCGCGGAGGAGGCAGAGCGCGTCGCGGCTGGCGGTCACACCGTCGTCCTGGACGGTGACGACATCGTCGGCGTTCTCGTCCCGCGGCGCAGCGCCACGCGCGGTGGCGTGGAGGGCACCCGCGGCGGCGGTCCGACCCGGAACGGAGGCGGCACCAGAGGCCTTGACCAACCTGCTGCCCCCGGTCCCCCCGCACCACGCGGAGAGCCCATGACCGGGCTGGAAGCCAGCCCAGCGGCATACGGCAACTCCCTCTTCCAGGCCTTCCCGCGCGTGATGGCGCCAGATGCCGTCAAGGCCGGCGAGCAGTTCGACGTGGCGGTGGGCTTCAGCCTGTCCGGCGCGCCCGGTGCGACGGCGTTCACCGTCGTGGCTCCGCGCGAGCAGGAGGACCTGCCGTTCGTCGTGTCGGTGATGGGCCACGGACTCGGCTTCCCCGACGGCGTTCGCCAGGAGCTGACCGTCTCGCGGTCGGCGCCGGAGGTGGCCACAGCGACGTTCGCGGTCGTCGCGGACCCGGTCGAGACCGACCTCGTGCGCGTCGTCGAGGTGTCCTACGAGTTCGACGGCAACGTCGTGGGCCGCGCCTGGCGCGAGGTCCACGTGGGCGCCACGGCCCCGCCAGCCGCCCCGGCGCCGCCCCTTGAGGGCGGCACCAGCCTGGCCCCGACGCCGAACGTGCCCGCGCCCCACATCACGGTCGAGGTCCGCAACCGGCAGGGCGACGCTCAGCTTGAGTGGCTGTTGCACACGCGGTACAGCGACGTGGCGCTTCCGACGATGCGGATCACGACCGACCTGGGCAACGAGTCCGCAAGGGAGTTCGCGGTCCAGCTGATGAACCAACTTCCAGCACAAGTCGGTTCGCCGTTCCTGCGCAAGACGGTCACCGGCATCGGCCGTGCGGTCACCGGGGCGATGCCAGCGGAGTTCTGGAGCCTGTTCGCCGAGGTATGGGACCGTGCGAAGGGCGCCGGCGAGGTGCCGTCCATCCTCATCGTCACCAACGAGCCGTACGTTCCGTGGGAGCTGGCGTGGGTGGGAGACGACATCCTCGACCCGGGCGACCTACCTCCCGAGGCGCCGGGGGAAAGCGTTGGTATGCCGCTGGGCTGCCTTTGTCGCGTGGGCCGCTGGGTGCCGCCCATCACCCGTACCCCGCGTGGCGGCGATCGCCCGGCCACGCCGCCGCCGACCACCGCCTCGGCGGCGCACCTCGCGGTCGTCATCGGCGACTACGCCTCGGACACGAACCTGCGCCCCCTGCCCGAGGCCATCGAGGAGGGCAAGGCTATCGCGCTCGCCTACGGCGGGCTCCCCCTGAAGGCGACGGAGGACGACTTCGGCCGGCTGCTGAGCAACGAGCTGGAGCGCAACGGTGCGCCCTTCGGGCCGACGGCGGTGCACGTCGCCGCACACGGGGAGGTGAGCCCGACGATGCAGCAGTACACCGGGATCATCCTCAGTGCTTCGGACCACCGGCTGGATCCGTTCGTCGTGCAAGGCTCCTCGTTGACCCGGGAGACCAAGCCCTTCGTCTTCCTGAATGCCTGCCAAGTCGGGACCGCAGGATCGGTGCTGAGCGACTACGGCGGACTGGCGGGAGCGTTCGTGTCCGAGGGGTGCAGCGGCTACGTGGCGCCCCTGTGGAACGTCAACGACCTGGTGGCACGCCAGTTCGCGGAGGAGTTCTACAAGGCCGCCTTGAAGAACGGGACCTCCGTGTCCGAGTCGCTGCGGCAGCTCCGCTCCCGCTACGCCAGCGACTGGGACCAGCAGACGGCCACTCCGTTGGCCTATGTCTTCTACGGGCACCCGGAACTGACGTTCGAGAAGTCGTGACCGCTCTGGCCGCTCAGATCGGAGGCATCCATGGCACAGCTGGACGGAACCGCGCGACGAGTCGACCTGGGAAGGGGGGTCGTCATCACGGCGCCTGGGCTGCGCGGCAATGCCGTCCTGAAGGAGGGGCCGCTCGGCGGTCGCTCGGGTGAGCCGGAGCGAACGACCGAAGCGTGGGACGACGCGCTGGCGCGGGCCGGGATGCGGCAGGCCGTGGCCGTTGAGATCGACGCGACGACCGCGCCCAGAACTGGTGGGGGAGCAGGTCGCGCGGGAGAGGTCCGGACGGCCGAGGGCGAGCCCGGGCTGGTGCTCGACGTGCCCGACCTCGGGCCGACGAGGGGCCAGGTCCTGCTGCTGGTGGACGAGGCGGGGGTACCGAGCTGGCACTACCCGGCGCCGAGGGCCGGCGCGGGTTCGCAGGGAGGGCAAGGCGGTTCGCTTGGAGAAGCCTCGCGCGGGGGCGGTGCGACGGTCCGCTTTGTCGTGCCCAGTGCGGTCGGCACTCCGCGCGTGGCCGAGGGCGAGGACGCCCCCATCGGGGACCGGTCCCTGATCACCCTGATCGGCAAGAAGATCCTGTCGGTCCTCGTCTACGCGATCGTCGACGAGCTCGTCGGCGCCGCCGCGCAGCTGGTCGCGAGCAGGTGGGAGGAGTCGCACCGGCCAACACGCCTGCGTGATTTCGGCCCAGCGGCATACGGTTCGGCGGTGGTGAGCGACGGCTTCGACGCATCGCGGCTGACCGCCGGGCGATCGCTGCTCTTCCTGCACGGCGCCTTCAGCACGGGCCACGGGTCGTTCGGAGCGCTCCCGGCAGCGACGATGGAGGCGCTCGCCGGGCGCTACGAGGGTCGGGTGTTTGCGCTCGACCACCCGACCCTGTCCGTCGACCCGGTCCGCAATGCCGATGACCTCCTCGGCGTGCTGCGCGCTCTCGGGCCCGACTCCGCCGTCGACGTCGACCTCGTGTGCCACAGCCGTGGCGGGCTCGTGGCGCGGGCTCTGGCGGACGCGGCCGTCCGCTCGGAGGGCCGCCTCACCATCGGACGCACCATCTTCGTCGCCAGCCCGAACGCCGGAACCCCGCTCGCTGACGGCAAGCACCTGGGCTCGTTCGTCGACAGGGTCACGGCCCTGCTCGACCTCGCTCCTCCGGGGCCGTGGTCGGTCGTCGTCGACGTGCTCGATGCCGTCCTCGAGGTGGTCAAGATCATCGGTCAGGGTGCTCTGGGCGGACTTCCCGGGCTGGCCGCGATGCGGCCCGGCGGCGAGTTCCTCTCCCTGATCGCTTCCGCGGCGCCGGAGGAGAGTCGGCTCTATGCCATCGACGCCGACTTCGAGCCCACCGGTTCGCTGGCCGCTCTCTGGCGCCTCCCTGATTCAGCCCTGGACAAGATCTTCGGCGACCGCGCCAACGACGGGGTGGTCCCCTCCGAAGGGGTCGGGTTCGTTTCTGGGGCGCTCGGGTTCCGGGTCCCCGAGCAGCGCTCGCTTCACCTCATGTCCGAGGCCGGCACGTGGCACTGTTCGTTCTTCACGCAGCCCCGGGTTTCCGAGGCGCTGACCACCTGGCTCCCCGGCTGACCCGGCCGACTGCACAAGGGATGTATGCCGCTGGGCCAGCTCAGCGGCATTCGGCCCAATGCGCGTGGCCGTGTCACGGACGGGCACGCTGCCTCGTCTCGGGTGGAAAGACCCACTATTGACGAGGAGAGTGACGTGATGCGGGTATTCGTGGCCGGAGGCAGCGGGGTCATGGGACGGCGGCTCATTCCGCAGCTCGTGGCCAAGGGGCACCAGGTGACCGCCACGACGACGAGCCCGGCCAAGCTGGGGTTGCTCGATCGGCTCGGCGCGGATGGGGTCGTCATGGACGGCCTCGCTGCGGCAGCGGTAGGCGAGGCGGTTGCGGCGGCTCACCCGGACGTTGTCGTCAACCAGATGACCGGGCTGTCCGAGGCACACGCCGGCAAGCCAAACCTCAGGAACGCGAGTCGCTTCTTCGAGATGACGAACCGGCTGCGCAGCGAGGGCAACGACCATCTACTCGCAGCGGCCGAGGCGACGGGTGTGGCCCACTTCGTCGCGCAGAGCCACGCGAGCATGAACGGCAAGCGCGAGGGCGGCTGGATCAAGACCGAGGAGGACCCGCTCGAGCTGATCGAGGGCACCAAGGCCGTGGAGCACCTCGAGGACTCGGTCGTCCGGGCTGGCGGCGTCGTGCTCCGATACGGCGGGTTCTATGGGCCGGGTGCGTGGGATGACCAGCTCAGGCTCGTGCGGAAGCGGTTCGTGCCCTTGGTCGGCGGCGGCACGGGGTACACGTCGTGGATTCACATCGACGACGCGGCCGGTGCGACGGTCCTGGCGATCGAGCAACGTGCCACGGGCGTCTACAACATCGTCGATGACGAGCCCGCGCCGTCGGGTCAGTGGCTGCCATATCTCGCGGAGTGCGCCGGCGCGAAACCACCCCGGCGATTGCCGGCCTGGCTGGTCCGGCTGCTGGCGGGAGAGATGGCCGTCGGCATCCTGACGCAGGGGCGTGGGTTCTCCAACGCCAAGGCCAAGCGCGAGCTGGGCTGGGAGCTGCGTTACCCGTCGTGGCGGCTGGGGTTCAAGGAGGAGCTCGCGTGAGCACGGTCGGCAGCAAGGCCGAGGAGTTCGAGCAGCTGCGGCCGCTGCTCTTCGCGATCGCCTATCGCATTCTCGGGAGCGTGGTCGAGGCAGAGGACGCGGTGCAGGAGACCTGGCTCCGCTTCGAGGCCACGCAGACGGAACCGGTCTCGACGAAGGCGTTCCTCTCGGCCGTGGTCACTCGGGTCTCCATCGACGTCCTGCGCTCTGCTCGGGTCCGGCGGGAGGAATACGTCGGACCGTGGTTCCCGGAGCCGTTGATCGCCGACCCGTACGACGACCCGGCCCGGTCGGCGGAGCTCGCTGACTCGGTGTCGATGGCTGCGCTGCTGCTCCTGGAACGGCTCAGCCCGCTCGAACGGGCGGTGTTCGTACTGCGGGAGGTGTTCCGGTTCGAGTATGACGAGATCGCCTCTGCCGTCGGCCGATCCGAGGATGCCTGTCGTCAGCTCGCATCCCGTGCGAGGCGCCACATGGACGCGGGGCGGCCGCGGTTCGATGCCGACCGACGCGAACGCGAGCAGCTGGCTGAGCGGTTCTTCGCCGCGCTTCGCGATGGCGAGGTCGGCCAGCTCCAGGACCTTCTTGCCGCCGATGTCCAGATCATCGGGGATGGTGGCGGCAAGGCGCCCGCCTTCGCGAGGGGCGTCACGGGCCTCGACCGGGTCCTCCGGGTGCTCGAGGGACTCGTCCCGGCCGTCGCCGCGGTCGACCTGGGCGTGGAGCCGCATGAGGTGAACGGCGAACCCGGCGCGATCCTGAGGGACGCCGACGGGCGGGTCATCGGCACCCTCGCCCTCGACATCCTGGGCGGCCGGGTACAGACGATCCGCGGAGTCCTGAACCCGGACAAGTTGCATCATCTCGGCCCGGTGGGCGACGCCTGGGCGGTCAATCGAGACGTGAATCGGGCTCGTCGGCACGGTGTCTGACAAGACAATCAGGCCGTATGCCGCTGGGCTCGCTCCTCGTCGAAGGTGCAGTCCGCGCCGGGTCGGCGACCGCGCGGGAGAACAGTCGGTCAGTTTCAGAGAAGCGCCGCGGCCCCGCGGAGGCCAACAATGGGCGCATGGCAACTTCAGGAAAGACGACCAAGCGGGACGACGCGAGCGCTGACACATTCACTGCGGAGGAACGCGCCGCGATGAAGGAGCGCGCGCAGGAGCTCAAGGCCGCCAAGGGCGGCAAGAAGACCAAGGTGGACGACACGCAGGCCGTCCTCGACAAGATCGCCGACATGCCGGAGCCGGACCGCGCCGTGGCGCAACGGGTCCACGAGGTGGTCATGGCGGCGGTCCCCGATCTGGCACCAAGGCTCTGGTACGGGATGCCGTCCTACGCGAAGGACGGCAAGGTGCTGCTGTTCTTCCAGGACGCGGCGAAGTTCAAGGCCCGCTACGCGACGCTGGGGTTCCAGGACACGGCTGCCCTCGACGACGGCAACATGTGGCCGACGTCGTTTGCGATCGTCAAGCTCACCGAGGCGGTGGAGAAGCAGATCGCCGACCTCGTGAAGCAGGCGGCAAGCTGAGACGCGGTGCGGGCTGCGGGCCTAGGGTTTCTCGTGAGCCCTCGACGAAAGGAATGCCATGTCGACCGCAGCCCCCGCCCCGCCGGTGCCGGCGCCCATCCGTATCGGAGCGCAGGTCGCCGAAGCGCTGTCTGCACGCCGGCCCGTCGTCGCGCTCGAGTCGACGATCTTCACCCACGGGCTGCCCCGTCCGCGCAACGTCGAGGTGGCCCTCGAGGGGGAGGAGATCATCCGGGCTGCCGGTGCCGTCCCAGCCACCATCGGGGTGCACCGTGGGACGCCCGTCGTCGGCCTGACCGAGGACGAGATCCGGGAGCTGGGTGGCGACGACGACGCCGACAAGGCCTCGATCCGCGAGCTGGCCATGGGCGCGGTGACGAAGAAGAACGCCGGGACGACCATCGCGGCGACAGCCTTCCTCGCGCGCGCGGCGGGTATCGACGTGTTCGCGACGGGCGGCCTCGGTGGCGTGCACCACGGCGCGGAGAAGACCTTCGACGAGTCGGCGGACCTCATCGCGATGTCCCGCACGTCGATCGTGCTCATCAGCTCCGGCGCCAAGGCGATCCTCGACATTCCGGCCACGCTGGAGCGGTTCGAGACGCTGAGTGTGCCGGTCATCGGCTATCGGACGAACCGCTACCCGGGCTTCTATGTCGTCGACTCCGGCTACCCGGTCAACGCCCGCGTGGACTCGCCGGCGGACATTGCCACGGTCCTGACCACCCAGCGTGCCCTCGGCGTGCCGAGCGGCGTGCTCGTCGCAAACCCGGTGCCCGAGGCCGAGCAGCTCGACCCGGCCGAGCTCGACGGCGTCATCGAGGCGGCCTGGGCCGCGGCGGAGAAGGACAGTATCGGCGGCCAGGCCTCCACTCCCTACCTGCTCGACTACATCCGCCGCGCCACCGGGGATCGCAGCCTGGATGCCAACGTCGCCCTCTACCGCAACAACATCCGCCTGGCCTGTGAGGTCGCCACGGCCCTGGTCGAGGCGGCCCCAGCCGACCGGGGCGCCTAGTGCTCGGTGTCATCGGCGACGTCGTCCAGGACGTCGTCGTCTGGCAGCTCGAGCCTCAGCGCAAGGCGACCGACACGAAGTCTGAGATCGTCATGCGCCGAGGCGGGTCGGCCGCCAACGTGGCCGCGTTTGCCGGGCCGAGGTATTCGACGCGCTTCATCGGCTGCGTCGGTGACGACCTCGGCGGTCACGTCCTGCGGCAGGAGCTCGAGGGGCGCGGCGTCGAGGTCTGCCTCCAGGTCGACCGCAGGGCGAGCACCGGAATGATCGTGCTGCTCATCGACGAGCTGGGGGAGCGGACGATGTTCCCGTCCCGCGCAGCGAACGCGCGGCTGGTCGACATCGACCCGGCGTGGCTCGAGGACCTTGAGATCCTCCATGTCACCGCCTACTCGTTCGAGTCCGGGTCCACGGCGGACGCGGTGCTCGACGCCGTGGCGCGCCAGCACGAGCGTGGCGGCCTCGTGTCCTTCGACGTGTCGTCGACGGGCTTGATCCGGCACTACGGCGTCGAGGCCTTCGTCGATCTCGTGCAGCGGTGCCGGCCGGACTTCATCTCCGCGAACGAGGACGAGTGCGAGGTCCTCGGCCTGGCCGAGGGCGGTCAGTCGGGTGCTGGACTGGACCGGTTCCCGGGCGCGGTGCTCCTCGCCCGGCGCGGCAAGGAGGCGACGACCGTGATGAAGGACGGGGAGGTCCTCGCAACGGTCCCCGTGGATCCGGTGGAGGACGTGCGCGACCTCACAGGTGCTGGTGACGCCTTCAACGCCGGCTTTCTCACCAGCTACCTCAAGAGTACCGGTGACCTCGTGCGCAGCGTCGAGGCGGCGCACGCTCTGGCGGCCCGGGTGCTGGGCAGTCCTGGGGCCACCGAGGAGCCCCACCCCCATCCGATCGAGTGAACAGCTTCTAGGGCGTTCCGCCCCAGAAGCTGTTCACTCGATCGGGGTGGGAGCGCTGGCCCCGGCCTGTGCGCCCTGAGCGAGCTGGCGTTGTTGGAGGAGGGCGAGGCCGGCGCCCGCCAGCAGGAGGGCGGCCGACAGGAGCAGGCCCGTCCCGAGGTCCTGGCTGCGGTCGGAGACCCAGCCGGTCAGTGACGGGCCCACGGTCTGGCCGAGGCCGAACGCGATGGTGGCGAAAGCGAGGCCCGAGGTCCAGAGCGGCTGCGGGAGGATCTCCCGGATCGAGATCGTCACGGCGGTGACGACGCCGAGGAAGCTGCCACCGACGACGAGCCCGGACAGGTAGGCTGCCGCGGCGCCGCCGAGCAGGACCGGTAGCACGGTGCCGACGGCGAGCACGACCATGACCACGGCCATTCCACGGGCCCCCCCGAGGCGGCCGATGACCGGCCCCCACAGCGGCCCGGATGTGGCAGCGGCCATTCCGACGATGGCCCAGAACCCGGCGATGACTGGTCCAACGATGCCGGTGTCGGTGAGGTACTGGCTGATGAACGTCAGGTAGGCGATGTAGCCCATGCCGAAGCAGGTGTAGGCGGCCACCAGCCAGCTGATGCGCCGTCGGTTCCAGTGCCGGGCGTGGTCCTCCGGCGGGACTGGGTCATCCACGTGACGCGCGGCCACGATGGCCGCGAGAGTGGCCAAGGCTGCGATCGCGGCGAGACCCAGCCAGCCCTGGCGCCATCCTGTGCCGTCGGTCAGGTCGAGCACCCACGGCACGAGAAGGCCGGCGAGGACGATCCCGGTCCCCGACCCACCGAAGTAGATCCCGAGCAAGAGCGCCGCCCGACCCCGCGACCCCCGATGGCTGGCCTCGGCCACGAGGGCGGCACCGATGATGAACGACAGCGCGCCGGCCAGCCCCGCGACGAAGCGAATGGTCAGCAGAGCGGCAAACGCGCTGGTCGCCGCCGTCAGCCCGATTGCGAGCGTGGTGATCGAGGTGCCCAGCAGGAAGGAGCGGCGGGAGCCGACGGTCCGCGCGAGCGGCGCCGCGAGCAGCGCGCCGATGAGGTAGCCAGCCGCGTTCGTGGTGTTCAGGGCGCCGGCCTCGGCGTAGGACCAGCCCAGGTCGGCGCGCATCGCCGGAAGCAACAGGGCATAGGCGAAGCGCGCCAGACCCAGCGCGACGAGCGGCCCGGCAGCCAGCCCGAGTGTCAGCAGCAGGCTTCCGTGCCCTTCAACGCGGGACGCCCCGGCTCTGCCCATCCCCGCATCCCATCACATCGGATCGGGACCCTCGAACTGACTACGATGCGCTGGACGAGCGACGTTGGAGACAGGGGCTACATGTTCAACCGTTCGGATCCGAAGCAGCACGTGGATGGCTCTGGCCCTCAAGCGTCGGCAGTGGCTGAAACGCCGCTCGTGGCCGAGGCGCCGATTGTGGCCGAAGCTCCGGTACCAGTGGCGGAGGTGGTCCCGAACGAGGAGAGCGCACCTCCGATCCAACGGCCCACGCGCACCAGGCCAGCGCTGAAGCGAATCGGCCTCGCCCTGGCGATCGCCCTTCTCGTGGCGAACACGGCTGGCTTCGGATACCTCGTCCACCGTCAGCAAGAGGACGGCAAGCGCATCCAGAAGCTCACGACTGAGCTGGCCGGTGCAGGATCCACGATCCGCGAGCTGGAGTCGTCGCTGAAGGGAGCGCGCCAGATCGCCCTTCGTGCCCACGCCGCCGTCGACTCCGTGGAAGCCCAGTTGATCGACACGAACGCCGTGGTCCAGGAGGTTCGGCGATCGGTTGTCACGGTCGAGTGCGGCGACTCGCTGGGGTCCGGCTTCGCGCTGCCCTCCGACCTCGCAGACGGTTACGACACCGCGATCATCACGAACTATCACGTGGTCGAGGAATGCACCTTCAGCGACGGTCCCAAGTCGTCCATCTCACAGGGAAGCAAGACGCACAGGGCAAAGCTCTGGAGCTGGGACCCCGACCGGGACCTGGCACTCCTGTTCATGACGGGCGAGCTCAAGCGCCTGGTGGCAGCGCCGGAGGCACAGGTCGGTGATCCCGTCGTCGCCATCGGCTCCCCCTTCGGCCTCGAGGGCAGCGTGACAACCGGAATCGTCTCGCGGATCGAGGATGACTGGTACCAGACGTCCGCCCTGATCAATCCGGGCAACTCAGGCGGGCCATTGCTCGACAGGGAAGGTCGAGTCCTCGGCATCAACACCCTCAGTGTGGGCGGAGGCGGCTCGGGCATCGGCGCCGCGATCCGGCTCAAGGTCACATGCAAGGTGATCTTCAAGCACTATTGCTCGTTCCCGGACTGAGCGCGCACAAGCGTCCCCAACCCGCTCACTCGATCGGGCTGTCCGCGAGGTAGTCCATGAGTGCTGCACGCCAGTCGCGGATCGGGATCACGCCGGCCGCCTCGAGAGTGGCGTGCGAAAGGACGCTGTAGGCCGGCCGTGGGGCGGGGCGGGGGAAGGTGTCGGTCGTCGTCGGCCGTACTCGCTCCGGGTCGAGGCCGCGTGTCTCGAAGACAGCCCGGGCCAGTCCGTGCCACGTCGTCTCACCGGAGGAGGTGCCGTGGTAGATGCCGGTGGGCGCGTCAGCGGCAACCATCCGGACGATGAGGTCGGCCAGGTCTCGGGTCCACGTCGGCTGGCCGTGCTGGTCGTCGACGACGTCGAGGGTCTCGCGCTCTCCCGCGAGTCGCAGCATCGTCGTGACGAAGTTGCGGCCCACCGGCCCCGTAGAGCCACGCGGTCCGCACGACCCAGCTGTCCGCACACAAGGCACCCACCGCCCACTCGCCTGCGAGCTTGCTGCGCCCATAGGCCGAGCGTGGGCTGGGAGGGTGCTCAGCGGCATACGGCATGGTGGCCTGTCCGTCGAAGACGTAGTCGGTGGAGAGCTGGGCGAGGCGGGCTCCTGCGCGGGCGGCGCCACGGGCGACGTTGGCGGCTCCGACGGCGTTGACGGTGAAGGCTTCCCGCTCATGGCTCTCGGCATCGTCCACTCTCGTCCAGGCCGCGCAGTTGACGACGAGGTCGTGCCCGGCCGCTGCGGCGACGCACTCACCGGGATCGGTGACGTCGAGGTCGACCCGACCCAACGCGGTGACCACATGGCCGGCGGTGCGGAGGGCGGGAACCAGGTCGTGGGCGAGCATGCCCGTCGCGCCGGTGACGAGGACGCGGAGGGAGCCGCTCACCGGCCGAGGCGCGCGTAGGTGCGCTCGGCGTCGACCTTGGCGTCGCGCCACCACGACTCGTTCGTGCGGTACCAGTCGATCGTCTGGCTCAGGCCGTCACGGAGGTCCTGGTAGCGCGGGCGCCAGTCGGTCTCCCTACGCAGCTTGGACGCGTCGATGGCATAACGCAGGTCGTGGCCCGGCCGGTCGTTGACGTGGTCGTACGCGTCGGTGGGGTGACCCATGAGCTCGAGCAGCATCGTGACGATGTCGCGGTTGTTGCGCTCGCCGTCCGCGCCGATGAGGTAGGTCTCGCCGAGCCGGCCGTGCTCGAGGATCGCGATGACGGCGTCGTTGTGGTCGTCGACGTGGATCCAGTCGCGCACGTTCAGCCCGGAGCCGTAGAGCTTCGGACGGGTGCCCTCGAGGATGTTGGTGATCTGGCGGGGGATGAACTTCTCGACGTGTTGGCGTGGGCCGTAGTTGTTCGAGCAGTTGCTGAGGGTTGCCCTGATCCCGAAGGAGCGGATCCACGCGCGCACGAGCAGGTCGGCTCCGGCCTTGGTGGCCGAGTAGGGGGAGGAGGGGTTGACCGGGGTGCGCTCGGTGAAGCGGTCCTGGTCGTCGAGCTCGAGGTCGCCGTACACCTCATCCGTCGAGATGTGGTGCAGGCGCTTGTCGTGGCGGCGGACCGCCTCGAGGAGCTGGAAGGTGCCGACGACGTTCGACTCGACGAACGGCCACGGCGAGTCGAGGCTGTTGTCGTTGTGCGACTCGGCGGCGAAGTGGACCACGATGTCGGTCGCGGCGACCAGTGCGTCGACGAGCGGTGCCTCGGCGATGTTGCCCTCGACGAGCCTGACCTCGCCGTTGCTCAGCGCCGGCTCGAGGGAGGCTCGGTTGGCCGCGTACGTCATCGCGTCGACGACGGTCAGCTTCCAGTCCGGGCGGACCTCGCGGGCGCGGAGCACGAAGTTCGACCCGATGAAGCCGGCCCCGCCGGTCACGAGTACACGCATGGCTGAAGATTAACGGGATGCGGTTGCCACGTTGGCAGCCTCATCAGTGCACGTTCGGTCATACGGACCGCGGCGGTCGGAACAGGCGGTGCTTGAACGAGCCCAATGCCTGTCGTCCTCGGCGTTTGGCGCGCAAGCCCGTGGCCAGCGCTCGATCCTGGGCCGACCACGTCCAGCCCCGATCCTTGGCGAATTCGGCGACCTCGCGCACGAGAGGATCGTTGTTCGCCAGCAGTTCCCTGCGGAACGCTGCACGCTCCGCCAGGTAGGGCCCTTTGGAGAACGGCGTCGGGCAGAAGTCGTCGAGCCTGCCCGCCACCTCCAAGGTGAACATCGTCCTGAGGCACTTCCAGCAGCGGGAGCAGTTCCCCTCCCGGCCCGCATCGAAGTCGATGCACACATCGAGGAGTGTGACCTGCGGTGTGTCGATGATGGCGAGCGTCTTGTCGACCCTCGTCTGAGCGGACCCAGCGGAGGTCAGGGCAAGACCGCTCGTCGAGAGGAGCGGGAGCGTGATCGGGTCGACATAGGCGATACCTGCCCCCGGATAGGCGCGGACGTGGCGGTAGTGGACGGCGGACGCGTATAGCAGCCGTCCGATCCCGCCGGCGAGAAGATGGGCAACCGCTGCGTTGCGGGCGGTGTGGGACTCAACGAAACCGGTCCATGGGTAGTGCTCGTCGAGGTTGCTGTTGACGGCGACGAGCGGTAGGCCAATCTCGGCGGCAACTTGATGGGCACCGATCAGGCGCTTCTTCCACAGGGCCTCACCTCCCATGCCATGGGAGCCGACGTTGTTGTTCAGCAGGTGAGTGACGCGAAGGGAGTCGGGGACCGACTCGTCGTGGAAGTGCTCGGCCAGTACCGCAAACGAATCGACGCCGGCCGAGAATCCGGTAGCCACTCCTGTCTTCCGGGAGTCTGCAGGTGCCACCTCGTCCGCCGAGACCTCGATCTGGGCGTAGGTGGGATGCAGGAGTCGGATGACCGCCTGAAGCTCGCCGTTCAGGTGGTGGAGGAGCTCGTCGGTCACCACACCGCCGACGTGAACGTTGTATCCGGCCTGCATGGCAGGCATGATCAACGACACCGCCACGTGGTCGGCGCGGTGGCTGAGCAGGTGCTCGTGCTCGGCATCGACTTCGAACCAGAGCTCGCCGGCGGGCAGGTCGACCACAACCCGAGTGCCACTGGCGGACGTGACGCGGCGAGGCGCACTTGTGCGGACCGTCATGCGGTCAGCCTGCCCCACTTGGCCAGGGCCTCGCGTCTCCAACGGGGTGATGTGATCACGGTCCCACATCCTTCCAAAGGGACCGCGAGCGCTTAAGCGGCTCAGCAGACGGGCGTGGGTCACCAACCGGTGTGGACCGCACCCGGAACGGCAGCGGAGCAGGGGACTGCTGCCTGGCCGTCGATAGGCTGGGCGACCATGAAGGGGATCATCCTTGCCGGTGGCACGGGCAGTCGGCTGCACCCGATCACGCGCGGCATCAGCAAGCAGCTCATGCCGGTGTACGACAAGCCGATGATCTACTACCCGCTCTCCACGCTCATGATGGCCGGGATCCGGGAGGTCCTCGTCATCACGACGCCGCAGGATCGGGACCAGTTCGAGCGGCTGCTCGGAGACGGCCGCGAGTGGGGCATGTCACTGTCCTATGCGACGCAGGAGCGGCCCGAGGGCCTCGCCCAGGCGTTCATCATCGGTGCCGGTTTCGTCGGCTCCGACAGCGTCGCCCTCATCCTCGGTGACAACATCTTCTTCGGTCCCGGCCTGGGCACCCGACTCGCCGAGAACGCGGGCGTCACCGGCGGCCACATCTTCGCCTACCGGGTCGCGGAGCCGACTGCCTACGGCGTCGTCGAGTTCGACGACGCGGGCCGGGTGCTGTCGATCGAGGAGAAGCCCGCGCACCCCCGGTCCAGCTACGCCGTCCCCGGCCTCTACTTCTACGACAACGACGTCCTGGCGATCGCCAAGGGCCTGAGGCCGAGCGCACGCGGTGAGCTCGAGATCACGGCCGTCAACGAGGAGTACCTGACCCGCGGCACACTGACCGTCAGCGTCCTGCCTCGCGGCACCGCGTGGTTCGACACGGGCACCTTCGACGGGCTCATCGAGGCCAGCCAGTACGTCCACGTCATCGAGGCGCGGCAAGGCCAGAAGATCGGCTGCGTGGAGGAAGTCGCGTGGCGCAACGGCTGGATCGACGCCGACGTCCTCCGCCGACACGCCGAGGAGCAGCTCAAGAGTGGCTACGGCGGCTACCTGCTCGAGCTCCTCGCCGACGGTCGGTGACCAGCCGGTGGACATCCGTCCCCTGAGCATTGCGGGGAACTTCGAGATCACCCCGCGCCAGTTCCAGGACAGCCGGGGCACCTTCGCCGAGGGGTTCAGGATCGACCGTCTCGCCGAGGCGATCGGCCACGAGCTTCAGGTCCGCCAGACCAACATCTCGGTCTCGACGGCGGGCGCGCTCCGTGGCATCCACTACTCCGACGTCCCTCCGTCGCAGGCGAAGTACGTGACGGCCACCAGCGGTGTCTTCATCGACTTCGTCGTCGACGTGCGAGTTGGCTCACCGACGTACGGGCAGTGGGACAGCGTCCGGCTCGACACGATCGACCGCCGGGCCGTGTACGTCGCCGAGGGGCTCGGTCATGCGCTGGCGTGCGTCGAGGACGGGGTGGCGGTCTACCTGTGCTCGGAGCTGTTCAACCCTGCGCGTGAACGCGGCGTCAACCCGCTCGATCCCGAGATCGGCCTCGTGCTGCCCGAGGGCTTTTTCCCGGTCGTGTCGGACAAGGACGCCGCCGCCCCGACGCTCGAGGCAGCAGCGGACCAGGGCCTGCTTCCCACTCTCGAGGCCAGCTTGGCCTACACCGCGAGCCTGGTCGGGCGCTGAGGGCGTCTGGAGTCCCGGGTCAGCGGCGGCGTCCCCAGCCGCGGCGCCGCAGCGGCAACGTGTCTTCGCGGTCGGGAGGGGACGGCGCAGCGGAGTCGGACTCCGCCATCGGTAAGCCGTTCAGGACGCGGCCAACTGTGTCGATGGCGTCGGAGATCTCGGCGAAGGCCAGCTGGTAGGCATCGAGGTCCCGCCCATAGGGGTCAGCGATGTCGTCCAGCTCGGGGTCCGTGATGGGTGCCCGCCGTGATGTGGCGACCTCGACGAGTCGGCGCAACGAGTCTGCGCGATCCGGGCTGGGCGCGAAGTCCCCGACGCCGTCGACCACGAGGCGGGTGAACTCACGCAGCGTAAAGGTGTGCGACGTGGCGGCAGGTGCCAGGGCGACCGCGGCCGCCCGGTGCCGCCGCGTCATTCCGAGCACGAGGTCTGCGTTGTCGACGAGCTCAGCGGTCACGGTCTGGGCGCAGAACTCGCCCGAGTAGGCGCCGGACTGCTCGAGCAGGTGCGCCATGGAGATCTGGATCGGCTCACCGACCATCGCACTCGTCCCCCCGCTGACAACCTGGATCGTGGGCGCTCCGGCTGCCCAGTCGCGGCGGATCAGGCGCTCGGCCGCGGGTGAACGGCAGATGTTGCCGGTACACAGGGTCAAGACCCTGAACCGGACTTCCCCCTCCGTCATCCATCCTCCCACCGCGCTGGCCACCCGCTCATCAATCTACCGGCGTGGCCGTGCAGGTGCGCGGAAGTGCCGAGGATGGGGGTGGTGACCCAACCCACCGCAAGAGGCGACCGCTCGTCGGGGACGGGCTCAGCGGCATACGGCCTAACGTCGTTGAGCCAGCAGGCTCTCGACTTCAGCGGTCAAGCGCTCGTGGAACCTCGGCTCGGAAAACTGGTCCACGTGCTTGGTGATCGCCTCGCCGTCCCAGCGACGCAGCGAGGCGGCCACGACAGCGGAACGAATGGCGTCGGGTGTAGGGGAATCGAAGAACATCCCGGTGACATCCTCGACGACGGTGTCGAGGTAGCCACCGCCGCGGAGGGCGAGAGTGGGCTTGCCGAACGCTCCCGCCTCGAGCGGCGTGAGGCCGAAGTCCTCGATCGAGGGAGCGATCAGGGCCGTCGCATGGGCATAGACCCAACGCAGGCCGGCATCATCCAACCCGTTCACCAGCCGTACGTTGGACGGGAAGTCGGCTCGCAGATCGCTCTCCAACGGCCCGTGGCCGACGACCACCAGGCGCTGGCCGGACAAGCCGCGGAAGGCGGCAATCGCCTCGGTCACGTTCTTGTAGGGGAGCAGCCGCGAGACGATCAGGTGGTATCCGTCCCGCCAATCCGCGACCTCGTTGACTTCGCGTTGGGGTCCGTCGTCGCCCACGCCGAACGGCGGGAAGGCGATCGCCGCGTCGATTCCGTAGGCGGCCTTGACGCGGTCGCGCACCACCGTTGAGTTGGCAAGGTAACGGTCGGCGCTGGCGGCGGCGAGACGGTCCCACCGGCGCAGCCACGGGGTCATCGTCTGGAGCGCGCGCCCCTTGATCGATGCCGACGGCTCATGTCCCAAATACGCCGCGGGCTGGTACAGCCACTTGGCAGGAGCGTGGCAGTAGACGAGCTTGCGTCCTGTCGTCGGCACGCCGTGGGCCCACCCGCTGCTCGACGCGATGACGACGTCGGCATCGACGGGGAGCCTGTTGATCGCCCCGGGGAGGAGGGGCAGTGCGAGGCGGTGGTCCTGGCGGAACTGGGGGATCCGGTTGATGGGAGACGTGACGACCCGGGCCTCCCGGAACTCCGGATACGTCCCCGCGGGGTCGTACAGCGTGGTGTGCACCGTGGCGTCGGGGAACGCCCGGAGCATCGCGAGGATCACCCGTTCGGCTCCGCCGCGCTGCGTCAAGTAGTCGTGCGCGATCGCGACCCTCGGGCGCAGGCTGGTCAATACCACCATGGGCCACGATCATGCCATGCCATTCGCCACGTTCTGGACTGGCGTCGCTCGTGTCGGACGGGCTGGGCCGCCGATTGTCAGGCCCAGGGCCAGCAGAACCGGGGCGGTCACGAGGCCCCATGACCCGATCACGTCGACCGGACGGTGGGCATACCAGGCGACGTTCCCGACCCCGATGACGAGGCCGGCGGCCAGGGCAAGACCCCCCAGACCAACGCCGATGCGGCCGCGTCGCCACGGCCACAAGAGGACCACCGCGGCGAGCACCACGAATCCCGCGGTCGCATGCGTGGACGGAAAGGTGTTCCAGCCGTACCCGGGGACGCCGAACTGTGGCCGTGTCACCACCTCGTCGCGAAGCCAGATGGACAACGGGATGGCGGGCATCGCTGCGGCGGCTGCCAGGCACCTGCGCCACTGGCGGCGCACGAGTCCACGAAGGAACAGCAGGGCAGCAAGCGGGGCCAGGAGATAGGGAAGGAGTGGCCGGGCCAGGTCATTCAAGAGGTGGCGCGCGGGGGTCGGAATCGTCTCCTGGATGAGGGAGGCCACTCCCGCATCGGCGATCTGTCCCGGTTTGGTCAGGACGCCGACGACGAGGGCGCCGGCGGCCACGCCCCCGGCCCAGGCCGACGAGATCAGGAGCTCACGACGAGTTGGTGTCGTGGTCACACTCGCACCTGCCCTCGGTCTCCGCGGCTGTCTCGAGACGCCAGCCTCGCACATCAGCATGCGACCGCTTCGGTCCAAACCAGGAGTTCGTATGCCGCTGGGTTGCCTCACTCGTACCATGTCAGCACGTGGGCGGTCGGGTAGGCGGGAAGCGAGGAGCGGTTCGCGGATGAAGCGTGGTCTGATCACGGCGGGGCTGATCGCCTTCTTGCTGGTGGACATCGTCTTGGTGTACCTGGCGCTGCGCCCGCCACCCGTCACGCCGTCCACCGAGGCTGCTCCGACGGGGTCTGCAACGGGCGGCGCGGACCCCACCACTCCGCCGCAATCGACCTCACCGTCGCGGACGAGTCCCGGCACCACGGGACCCACCGAGACCGCGAATGTGCGTCCGAGGCCGGTCGGCATCCTCCTTGTCGGGCTTGATTCCGACGTGGCGTGGAGAGCGACGACCGGCACCTGCAAGGGTGGCGGCGCCACGCTGTCCATCACGCGCGATGGGGGGTCGAGCTGGAATGAGGTGGAGGTCCCGACGAAGACCATCTCCAGGGTCCAGGCCCTGACCGGAGGAACGGGTTTCATCGTCGGGGCCGACCAAGGCTGTGACGAGAACGAGTTCACCACGGACGACGACGGAGCGACGTGGATCGGGCCACGCGCATTGGTGGGCGGTTGGGCGAGAAAGCTCGCCGAACCCAACGCGATCGTCACCCCCAAGGACGGCAACTCCCGACCTTGTGGTGACCAGAACGTGCTGGACCTGTCTCGGACCTCGGCCGAACAGGCCGAGGCATTGTGTGGGGACGGCTCGGTGAAGGTCACCAATGACAGTGGCGCCACCTGGAGCGAGTCCGGTGAGGCCGAGGGGGCCCTCGCCTTCTCCAATCGGCTCGAGAACGGCGTCCTCACCACCTACGCCGCCCGAGTGGGCGTCGAGGGATGTGAGGGCGTGCAGGTCGCCAAAGTCGTCAGGGGCAAGGAGCCGACAGAGATGGCCTGCGTCGAGGCGACCAGGCCGACCCCTGGGAGTGTCGCGATCTCGGCGTCGCCGGAAGCCGGCTGGCTCATCGTCGGCGACGAGGCCTGGGTGAGTGGCGCTGACCTCACGGCCTGGGAGCAGGCCTGAGGGTCCGTCTCACTCGTACGAGCCGAGCGAGTCGGTGCGGATGGCCTCGCCCAGCTCCTGCATCCGAACCTGGTCGACGATGTCGATGGACTGGCCGTCCGCGCTCCACCCGAAGCCGGTGAACGGCGCTGTGATGAAGCGCACGTCGCCGCCGCGGAGGTTCCGCATGGCGAAGGCCTCGGATCGCATGGTGCCCACGTCGAGCTTCTGGTCGACCGTGAGGTTGCTGGTCGCGGCGTCGAGGAAGTCCTTGAGCCGAATCGGGTTGGTCAGGGTGTCCGCGCTGAGGGTTTGGAGCATGAGGGCCTTGATGAAGGCTTGCTGGCGCTTGCCGCGGGAGATGTCACCTTCACTGAGCTGCATGCGCTGTCGGACGAAGACCAGGGCGGTCTCTCCGTCCATGTGCATCGTGCCCTCGCGGAAGACCTTCCCATCGCCCTCGGAGCCCTCCTCGACCTGGACGTCAACTCCCCCCACCGCGTCGGTCATCTTCTTGAACCCCTCGAAGCCGACCATGGCGACATGGTCGATCTCGATCCCGAGCATGTTCTGCATCGTCTTGACCAGCAGTGGCGCGCCGCCAAAGGCGTAGGCGGCGTTGAGCTTGGCCTCGCCCCTTCCTGGGATCGGGACCCAGAGGTCGCGCGGGAAGTGAATGAGCGTGACGTCACTGCGGTCCTCCGGCACGTGGACCAGGACCATGACGTCGGACCTCGAGCCGGTGTCGCCCGGGCGGGCGTCGTTGCCGATGAGCAGGTAGTTCGTCCCGTTGCCAGCCGGCTGCGCGACCGGGTTGCCCTGCTTGTCCAGAGGTTGCGCGTCGGGGCCAGAGTCCGGCAGCAGTATGGCCTGTTTCACGTTGTTCGTGACGATCTGGTTGAGCCAGACCAGGTAACCGCCGACCGCCAGCACCGGCACGAGCAGCAGGACCAGCGCCACCACGAGGACCCTGCGGTTGCGGCGGCGTTCTTTGCCATCGCGGCGCGAAGGGGATTGGGACGCCTCGTCGTCCGAATCCGAATTCTCCGGATCGAACAAGTCCGGCTCGGCTCGTTCCTGGGTGGGGTCCACCCGCCAAGTGTAGGTGGATTGGCCTGCTTACACTGGCCGTCATGTCGAGAAGGCGGGTGCGCAGGAACGGAGACGTCCCCCTCGCCGTCGGCGTCGCTCTCGCCTTCACCCTCTACGTCTTTCTGCTCACCCAGGCCACCGTTCCCGTGATCACGACGCTGGCCTTCGCAAGCGACACGCGTCCCACGTTGTATGCCGCTCTGCTCGCCTTGCTGGTCGCCTTGCCCGGGTGCCTGCTGACCTTGCCTCGCGCGCTGGCGCCCGCTCCGCCGTCGGTTCAGCCGTCCGTCCGCGCCCGCCGCCAGCTGGCGGCGCGGCGCAGGTCCTTCCTGAAGACCGACATCATCGGCATCGCGCTGCTGCTGTTCGCCCAGGTGCCCCTGCCGGCTCCGTGGGGCCCCGCGGGCAAGGCCGCCACCATCGCCAACATCACGAAGTCAGCCGAGATCGTCGAGCTGAGCGCACGGTTCGCCAACTGGTCGATCGGCATCTTCGGCATCGGCGTTCTCGCCGCCGTCATGGTTCGCGTCTACAGCCACGCCGCCGCGTTCCGCGTCCTCGGCGTCGTCCTGGTCGTGGGAGCACCCGTGATCGCTTGGGCCGTGCTCGTGCGTTCGGTGTCCTGAGCTCACACGGGTTGGCGCTCCTCAGGCGCGTCGGTGGCCGCTGACTGCCTAGCTGCTTCGAGTTCGTGCGTGATGTCCTCGACGAAGGCCCGGATCGCGTCGGGACCGGTGACCGGTCCACCCGCAAGAAGCCCGTCCACACCGAGGAGAACGGCCGAGGGTGTCCTTGGCATCTCCATGGTCACCGCCGCATAGCCCGCCAAGTCATGAACCGTCTGCGGCTCATTGACCGATGCCCATGGCGAGGAGTCGACTCCGGACCGCAGGAGGAGCCGGACGTCGACCTCAGGCAACGCCGCACGCCACGCCGGAACCGCGGCCACCGTCGCGGAGCAGCTCCCGCACAGCTCTGAGACGTGGACCAGCAGTTGCGGCCTCTGCTTGGCAAGCGCTCGAACGCTCACTGTCGTGCCGTCCGCCAGGGACACGGGCACGTGAGGCGTGGGGCGCCGGAGGTATTCGTCTTGGCCCTCGGCGGCAGCGGGGGTGATGTCCTCGCTTGGGTGTTCCAATTGACCCGGGCGCGCCACCACGAGGCCGATCGTCACAGCGCCGGCGGCAACGGCGGCCAACCACCAAGCCTCGGACCCGAGCTCCACCAGGCGAGCGAGCACCGATGCGTCACTCATCGCGACGGGAACACCGATGACTGCGAGGAGGACCAGCCAGGCGTTGCGGAGAACGGTCCACCGCGTCACCCGGTCGGAACCGATGGCGCCGAAGCACGCGCAGTCCACGGTGTCGGTCGACGAGAGCGCGCTGACGATGAGCCAGAGATACACGACGAGGAGGACAAGGACGGTGACAGCGGCGGCCAGCTGCCAGGGTCCGGGCAGGGTCAACAGGGCAACGGCCAGGACGATCTCGAGCGACGGATGGCCCCGCCGCACAACGGAGCTGGAGAGCAGCCGCGGGACCTTCAGAGCGTCGAACGCGGCGGCCGACGAGCCGGGATCCCGTAGCTTCGCCACCCCGCTGAGTGCGAGGACGAAGGAGAGCAGGAGGGGGGAGACAAGGGCGGCCGTGGTCACGACCGAATCGTACGTTGAGGGCCGCCCGGCATCGTTGCGAGAATGTGAGGAACCTCCCCGACAGCGGCAGATGTCGCTGCTAGGCTGTGCGCTGGTTCCGCAGGTCTGCGGGACTCACGACTGTGGGGAGACTTCCGTTATGACAGACACTGTTGAGCCGGGCGGTGCCGGACGCACGATCTCGCGTCGCACGGTCGCCAAAGGCGCCGCTTGGTCGGTGCCGGCCGTTCTCATCGCCAAGTCCACGCCGGCTCTGGCCGCCTCACCGCCGATCGTCATCGACTTCGGCGACAGCACGGCCTGCAAGCTGCCGGGCAATTCGTGGGGAAGCGCCGGCTACAACAAGGGGTACGTGCTCTGGGGGCAGTTCGTCAACACCTTGGACACGACGGTGTCGTTCCGTGTCACCGACATCGTCGTTGGTGGCGTCGACCAGTGCCTCGTCGGCGTGACCGACCCCGCGCTCGCCACCCCGTGCCCCCCACAGACGATTGACTGCATCACCCTGGCCCCCGGCCAGGAGAAGGTCTACGGCGTGTTCTCCAACGCGAGCACCGACAGTTCGAGCACTGACGTCGCGGTCACCGTCGAGTACTGGATCAACGAATCCTCGTGTGGCGCTGCGGGATCCGGTCAGACCGGCGTGACGTCAGGCAATGTCGTCGGCCAGTCGTGGACCACCCCGCAGGGCGGTGGGTCGTGCAAGTTCCCCTTCCCCGAGAAGCAAATGTGCCTCACCCCGCCCAGCGCCACGGCGGCGGGTTGCTGACTCTAGTCGCGTTGACGGACGAGGGCCGCGCGGGCGTTGAGCCTGCCGCGGCCCTCGTGCGTGTCCGCTTGGTGCGAGGCTGACGTTGACCGAGGTCGTGCTCCCGATCCGCGTACGCGTGGCGATGGCGCACGCCGCCTTGCAGGTCCTGGCGGACGGGGTTGGGATGGACGTCCTGCACATCAAGGGGATTGCCGTCGATCCCGCGCTGCGGAGCGATCGCCAGTCGGGCACCGACGCAGACCTGCTCGTTCGCCCGCGGCATGTCCAGCGGTTGATCGAGCAGCTGACCGAGCACGGCTGGCGGAGGGTGACCACCTTCGAGACCGGCTCGCCCTTCGGGCACGCGGCAACGTTCCAGCATCCCTTCTGGGGCCACGCAGATGTCCATCGATCGTTCCCGGGGATCACCGCGAACCCGGACGACGCCTTTGACCTGCTGTGGGCGAGTCGTGGCAGCCGCGAGTTGGCCGGTGTCCCGTGCCCGGTGCCGGGTCAGGTGGGCCAGTCAGTCATCCTGGTGCTCAACGCTGCCCGAGGAGGCGGCTTCAACGCCAGAAGGCTCGACGTCGACGCCGTCTGGGGACAGGCGACCTCTGAGCGTCGCCGCGAGATCGAGGAGTTGGTCGCTGATCTGGGAGCTGAGGTCGGCTTCGCTTCGGCGACCGGGGACCTGGAGAGGTTCCGCGATGCCCCGGACTACGATCTGTGGCGGATCGCCCGCGACGGTGGCACGCGACTCGAGGAGTGGGTCGCGCGGATCAAGGCAGCCCCCACGCGGCGCGAGCGGCTCCACGTGGCGCTGCGGGCCCCGCTCGTCAACACCGATCACCTCGGAGTCCGACTGGGGCACCCGCCGTCCACGACGGAGACCGTGAGGGAGTTCGTGGCGCGGCCTCTCCGCGGCCTCGCCGAGCAAGCCCGCGTGATCCGTAGGCGACACGCCGGCAAGCCCAAGGGTCAAGCGTGAGGGACTCAGCGGCATACGACATCGCTCCCCAGGTCGGCCACGTGGACGACGCAGGTCGGTCGTACGTCGCACGCCTGCCTGAGGGCCCGCCGATGCTCCTCGAGGACTCCGCCGGGCTCATCTGGGTGCAGGTCCTGGCAGGCGGCACGGTCAGCGACATTGCCGGCCGCGTTGCCGATGTGGCAGGGACATCGGTAGACGACATCATCGCCGATGTCGAGACCTTCCTCGATGAGCTCGTCGCCCACGGCGTGCTCGTGCGTCACGATGTCTGAGCCCACGGTGTCGCCGACGGCTGGATACGCTGCAGCCACCATGTCTCACGAGTTCCCTGCCGCCCCTGACCAGATCGTGGAGCTGCACGCTCTCGGCGCCCGGGTGAGAGTGGATCTCCATGGGGCTGCACCGGTGTTCGTCGACGAGTTCTACCGCGTATGGCGTCGGTGCCTCACGCCTTTGCCAAGGGCTGCGGAGCCGGCGGGGCTCGATGCGGGGACGATCGACATGGCGGCCGAGGTCGCGCGCATTTCACCCGAGGCCAGTCGTGACGTGGCGGCGCGGGCGCTGACACGGTCCACTCAGCGGATCACTGCGGCGCTCATCTCCGCTCAGGCCGGGAGGCTGCTGATGCTCCATGCCGGTGCCCTGTGTCATCCCGACACGGGTGCGTCAGTTGTCTACGTGGCGCCGGGCGGCACCGGGAAGACAACACTGAGCCGAGCGCTAGGTCGCGAGTTCGCCTATCTCACCGACGAAACCGTAGGGATCACCGAGGACCGTCGCATCCTGCCGTACCCGAAGCCGTTGACGCTGCGCCGTCCGTGGGGAGGTCGAGCCAAGGTCGAGCACGCCCCGGACGACCTCGGTCTGTTGGAGCCACGAGCCGATCCGTGGGTCGCCGGCGTCGCGCTCATCCGGCGAGACCCCTCCATGGTCGGGGTGTCGGTCGAACCGCTGGACCTCGCCGATGCGCTACTCCTTCTTGCTCCCGAGGCGTCGTCCCTCGCGCGGCTGGAGCGTCCGTTGCACCGACTCGCCGCACTGGGCCAGGCCACCGGGGGCTTCCGACTCGTCCGCTATGCCGAGGCCGCTGACCTCGCCGAGCTCGTGCGGGACACGGTCGGGGCTCCGCGATGACGACCGACGTCGTTCGTGCGACACCACTGGTCGACCAGCTGGAGGTGGACGACGGGGCCGTCGTGCTGGTTGAGAGCCGAGACGGCGCACGAGTCCTCAAGGTTTCGGCCATGGCGCTCACCCTGCTGAACCTCGCCCAGGACGGCGCCACGCTGAAGTCGATCGGCCTCGAGCTGTCCGCCGTCTACGGACCGCCCGATGACAGGCCGATCGACGATGCCGTCAGCGCACTTGTCGAAGCGCTCGCACGGCAGCGACTGGTGGAGGTGCAAGGCGGCGGCTGAGTGCCTCTGCTGCGAAAGTCGCGTCGGCGCTCACCTGTGTCAGCGGGCGCGACTGGCTCGGCGTGTCGCCTTGCGCCGTGTGGCGCGTTCCGCGCGGCTGCTGTGCACCGCTCCGGTCTGACCGTAACCGTAGGTGCCGTAGCGGTAGGCCAAGGAGTTGGATGCGGTCGCGAGATTCAGCGCGAAACCGGAAACCGGGACCTCGACGGTTTTCAGCGAACGCAGCGCGGCCTCGAGCTCCCGCCGCTTCGTCCGCTCTGCCGCAACGACCATGATGAGGCCGTGAGTCAGCTGGTTCAGCAAGACCGCGTCGATGACCGGGTTGATCGGTGGGCTGTCGACGAGGATGTAATCGAAGTCCTGAGAGAGCTTCTGGAAGAGCAGGGACATCGCCTCGGAACCCAGCAGCTCGCTCGGATTTGGCGGAATCTGGCCGGCAGGCAGGACGTACAGGTTGGTGTCGCGCCACCGCTGGACGACGTCAAGGGCCTCTGCTCGCCGAAGCAGCACTGTGGTCAGACCGGAACCACCCTCGATGCCCATGGTCTTGGCCACCGTGGGATTGCGCAGGTCTCCGTCGATGAGTAGCACCTTGGGCCCGGCATCCGCCATCGCGAGCGCCAGGTTCACGGACGTCGTGGTCTTGCCCTCGCCCGGGTTCGACGACGTGATGACGAAGGAGTGCCCTTGGGTCGTGACATCGACGAACAGGAGGTTGGTGCGGAGTCGCCGGATCGCCTCGGCGTGATGGGAGTGCGGCTCGTCCGCGACGGACAGCACCGCACGGTCGGCGCCCTTGACGAGTGGGATGGTGCCGAGAATCGGGCGATCGGACAACTCGCGGATGTCCTCCTCGCCACGCACCTTCGTGTCCGACAGGTGCCGGATGAGAGCGACCCCGACGCCGACGAGGATGCCGGCCAGCAAGGCCAGCGCGAGGTTCGTCTTGACGTTAGGTGAGATCGGCGCGCTCGGCACGACCGCCGGGGTGACTGCGGTCGCCGTGACCACCTGGTTGTTGTTCGCCAGCAGTGGCGAAAACCTCTGCGCGGAATCGGCCAGGACGGGCCCAGCCGTGTTGGCCACGTCGGCAGCCAGCTGCGGGTTGGAGCTGTGTGCTTTGACATCGAGCATGTTGGTCAACTCGGCGACGGTGGCGCTGACGTTGAGCTCGGTGCCGGGCGCCAACCCCAACCGTTCGCGCAGCGGGTCCTGGACGGCAGGTGAGCCCAGGATGGCGACGTACGTGTTGAGGTCCTTCTGAGTGATCGCATAGCTGCCACTGGGCTGGTTGTCCACCGCCTTCTCCGTCTCGAGGTAGATCCTCGCGGTCGCCTCGTAGACTGGCGTCGTCGCAATGGTCGTGGCGGCAGTGGCGCCGATGACGACGAGCACGCAAAGGGCGATGAGCCTCCACCTCGTGCGGATGACACCGAGGAGATCGCGGATGGTCAAGGGCCCCCCTCGGGCATGCAACCAGCAAGACTGGGACTAGTAGGCGTGCTTACTGACGGCCAATCCTCCCATATCATCTCCGTGGCGAAGTCACGTTGAGCAGCATCGGGGCTGGCTCACGGCGTTGTGCCACACGGGTGGGGAGTTGTCGGTTGCGGGTTCTGCGGTTGTCCCACAGCGCTGTCGTCGGTGCCTGGCGAGAGCGAGAAGTGGCACTGCGCGCCCGCGGTCACGAGGTGTCGCTCCTGTCGGCGCTCGCATGGAACGAGGGCGGTTCGACGATTCGGTTGGAGCCACGCACCGGCGAGCCGGTACGGGGTGTGCGCACTCTGGGGCGACATCCCGCGCTGTTCATCTACGACATGAGGCCGATCTGGCGTGCCCTGGGTGAGCGGTGGGACGTCATCGACATCCACGAGGAGCCCTTCGCCCTGAGCACGGCCGAGATCCTCCTGCTGCGTGCGCTTCGACGGCAGAAGGCTCCCTACGTGCTGTACTCCGCTCAGAATCTCGAGAAGAGGTATCCGGTCCCCTTTCGCTGGCTGGAGCGCTGGGCGCTGCGTCATGCTGCTGGGGTGAGTGTCTGCAACGTCGCCGCCGGGCACATCGTCGAGCGGAAAGGCCTTGCCTGCGCTGCGAGCGTCATCCCACTCGGAACCGACGCGAGCTTCTCCCTTCCAGAGGCGACGCCTCACCGCGCGCCGGAGCCGGCTCGCATTCGCGTCGGTTACGTCGGTCGTCTGGAGGCTCACAAGGGTGTTGACGTGCTGCTTGACGCCGTCGCCGGTGACGCTCGCCTGTCCCTCCGTATCGCCGGTGGGGGATCGCTGACGCAGGCGCTGCGCGCACGGGTAGACGCCGAACGACTCGCTGACCGCGTCCACTTCGCCGGCCCGCTCGAGCAGAGTGACCTACCCGAGTTCTACCGGTCGCTCGACGTCCTCGCGGTGCCGTCGGTGACCACGCCGTCGTGGGTCGAGCAGTTCGGCCGAGTCGCCGTCGAGGCAATGGCGTGCGGTACGCCGGTCGTGGCGAGTGACAGCGGCGCCCTGCCCGAGGTCGTCGGTGGCGCGGGCATCCTGGTCCCTCCGGGAGACTCCAGCGCCCTGAGAAGGGCCCTCCTGCGGATCGGCACCGAGCCCGAGACGGCCGCGGCGATGAGCGAGGCGGGCTTGGCGAAGGCAGCGAAGGCGAGCTGGACTGCCGTCGCCGGACTGCAGGAGGCGCTCTACCGCAGAGCGCTCGGACCCAAGTCGGCCGAAACACCGGTGCCTGGTGCGGGCATGCCTCCTCCACCCGTCGAGATCGTCGTAGTGGCCTATGGGGCTCCACAGCTGCTGTGCCGCGCGCTCGAGCCGTTGCGAGATGAGGCGGTCACAGTTGTTGACAACTCGTCGTCCGGCGCGGTGCGTGACGTGTGCGCGCGCCTCGGAATCCGGTACGTGGACCCTGGCCGCAACGGCGGATTTGCCGCCGGTGTCAACATTGGCCTCCGGGAGCGACGGTTCGACAACTCCGATGTGCTGCTGCTGAATCCGGACGCGATGATCGAGCCCAGCGGCATACGGCACCTTCAGAACGCGCTGCGCGCCAGCCCCGACCTTGCGAGCGTCAGCCCCTGCATTCGCGACGCTGGTGGTGGCGTGGAACGCGCCATGTGGCCCTTCCCTTCTCCCGTCGGCGCGTGGCTCGACGCGGTCGGACTAGGGCGGTGGCGAGCCCCAGGTTTCGCCATCGGCGCGGTCCTGCTCCTTCGCGCGGAGGCGGTCGTCGAACTGGGTGGCTTCGATGAGTCGTTCTTCCTCTACGCGGAGGAGACCGACTGGGCCTACCGGGCCGCGCGCCGCGGCTGGCGCCATGCGATGGTGCGGGACGTGACCGCAACCCATGTCGGGGCCGGTACGAGCAGTGACCCGCGGCGGCGAGAGGTCCACTTCCACGCGAGCCAGGAACGGTACTACCGCAAGCACTTCGGCTCGGTCGGTTGGCAGGTGGCCCGAGGCGCGCAGCATAGCCGGGTCAGCCGTGCGAGGCCTCCGAGGCGGTTCGGCCGGGCGGGCAGCGTTGGCACGCGTGGCGACGTACGTCCGCGGGCCGCTCCGCACCGAGGCCGCGTACAGAGGAACGGTGGTGCGGTGACGCTCAGACGCATCCCTCCACTGATCACGCGGGTCGTCCTCACAGCGGGTCTGCTCGGGGTGCTGCTCGTCATGGGCCGGGAACTGGCAAGTGACCCCGTGCTGCCCTTCCTCGTGGCTGGACTGATTCTGTTCATCGGGCTCGTGGCCGCTGACCCCACCCTCGTGCCCATCGTCTGCCTACCGTTCCTCCTGCTCACCGCGCGCATAGGAGCCGGCGGAGTGGACCTGACCATCGCGGACGCGCTCCTCGCCGTGGCGCTGGTGCCTTCCCTACTGGTGCTGCTCGGCGGCGCGTCACGTGCCATGCGGCAGGTGATGTGGCTCGGAGTGCTCTACCAGGTCGCCACCCTGTTCACCGTCATCCGCAATCCCTACACGGCCAACCTGGTGGAGTGGTTCCACGCTGGCCTGCTTGTCCTCGGGGCGGTCGTCGTCGGCTGGGCCCTTGGCCGGCGGGGGCACGCGGTGCTCGGTCTCAACATCCTCGTCGCGACATCCGTGCTGCTCGCTTTGGTCACCTTGGTTCGCGCAGCGTCCCAATATGCCGCCGGCGACTTCGGCCCGGTCGAGATGAGCTGGCCATACACGGTCCAGAAGAACGCCATTGGGACCGTCTTCGCCCTCATGGCGGTCGTCCTTTACGTGCGACCCGCTTGGACCGGGTGGCGGCGCGGCTGGGCCCTGCTTGGGTTCTGGACTCTGGTCGCCGCGCTGCTGACAACGCAGTCCCGACAGTCCGTCATCGCGCTGGCGGTCGCAGTGTCGGTCCTCGTCATGCGCCGCACGACGACGCGCCGCCGATCCAAGGGCATTCTGCTCGCCATCATTCCGGCGCTGGTTGGCGTCAGCGTGATGGTGCAGGACCAGATCAAGTCGGGCAACGAGTTCAACTCCTTCTTCCAGCGGGTCACCTGGTTTGGGGACTCGGTGGACATCTGGCAGACCGATCCCTGGTTCGGCGTCGGACTTCGTTGGTGGTACACAGACCGATTCCCGGAGGCGTTCCAGCCGCCCAACGCGCTCATGGACACCGCGACCGCGGCTGGATTCGTGGGACTTGCCGCGTTCCTCATGCTGCTGGTCGGCACCTGGCTCGTCGCGCGACGGATCGACCCGGCCTACGGGATTCTTGCTGAGCTCGTCCTGCTCGCACGGTTCGTGCAGAGCGAGTTCGACCTCTTCTGGGTCTCCGTCCAGGTGTCGCTGCCCTTCCTGATCCTGGGGCTCTGTCTGGGGGCGGCTGCGCATTCAGAGGCCGCCAAAGCTGACCGGCAGCACCTGCTCGACAAGGTCGAGCGCGCCGTGCACCCAGGCGGGCTCGTCTCCGCGGCCATCGGCAAGGCTTCGTGAGCGCTGTCACGTGAGAATCGTCCATGCGGTGTGCACCGACGCCTTCGCCGGTGTGGAAAGACACGTGGCGGTACTGGCGGCCGCACAGGCCGATAGCGGCCACGACGTTGTCGTCGCTGGGGGCCACACCGCCACCATGACCGCCGTCATGGACCGCTCGCAAATCCGCCACATCCCGGCTCGGACCATGACAGGCATGCGATCGGTACTCGACCGCCTCGGCGATGCCGACATCTTCAATGTCCATATGACTGCGGCGGAGATCGCGGCAGCCACGGCATGGCAAAGCCGACACGTACCGGTCGTGGCCACGCGCCACTTCGCAGCCCGCCGTGGGCAGTCATCGTGGGCTGCTGGGGTCGTATCCAGATGGGCGGCGCGACGCATCGCCGCCCAGATCGCGGTCAGCCGATACGTTGCCGAGCACGTCGAGCCACCGGCGACCGTTGTCCTCTCTGGG
The DNA here is from genome assembly GCA_963826445.1 of uncultured Actinomycetota bacterium. Taxonomy (GTDB): domain Bacteria; phylum Actinomycetota; class Actinomycetes; order Actinomycetales; family Dermatophilaceae; genus Intrasporangium. The sequence goes on along the minus strand of CAWGXD010000021.1, from coordinate 350,178 downwards.
GTTGCATCCACCGAGATGAGCAATCCTGTCGCGAGCCGTTCCCGGACCGTGCTCGTGGCGCAGCGGCTGCAACCGGAGAAGCGAACGGGAGATGCCATTGAGTGCTTTGCGGCGTCCGGCTTGGCCGCGAGCGGCTGGCATCTGGACATAGCAGGGTCGGGCGCTGATCTGGGGCGCCTGCGGGACGTGGTTGCGCACTGCGGACTGGATTCCAGCGTGCGTTTCCTGGGACAGCGCCGTGACATCGGCACACTGATGGCGAATGCAGCCATTCTCCTTGCCCCTCGTCCGGACGAGGCGCTCGGGCTGACCGTCCTCGAGGCCATGAGCCATGAGTTGCCTGTGGTCGCCGCCAACGGTGGAGGACACCTGGAGACGATCGGGGCGATCGCGCCGGAGCTCTGCTACCCAGTGGGTGATCTTTCGGCCGGTGCCGAGATCCTGCGCATGCTCGCGGCGAACGAGGCCCAGCGCGGGCAGCTCGGTGCTCGGCTGCGGGCGGCGCAGCGCGCCCAGTTCTCACTCGAGGCGCAGGCGTGCGCGACCGAGGCCGTGTATCGGAGTGTGCTGTGACGGACCTCGTCGTCATGTCGCTCGAGCGATGGGACGACGTGTGGCGGCGGAACCAGCACCTCATCGCCGGGTTGCTTGACCGAGATACAACCCTGCGAGTCCTCTTCGTCGAGCCGGCCGTGGATCCGCTCCACGACCTGATCCAGCGGCGACGGCCACGGTGGCCGCGCGGGCTGCGTCCTGGGCCTGCCCTGCCTTCGGGTCGGACGAGGGGTCTGTGGCTGCTGGAGGGTGCCAAGTGGCTTCCGCGGCGCCTGGCTCCCCGGGTCGACGCGGGGCTGGCCAGCCGAGTGGTGGCCGCCACACGGCGGTTGGGTTTCGAGTTCCCCACTCTATGGGTGAACGACCCCGATGGTGCTGCCGTTCTGGAGGTCATCGACTGGCCCACGTTGTACGACATCACGGACGACTGGCTACTCGCTGATCGGCCGGCCGCCGAAACCGAACGTCGGGCCCGCGCCGAGGAGCTGCTGATGGAAAGGGCCCGTGAGGTCGTGGTCTGCTCGCCGACTCTGGCGCGGACCAAGAGTGAACGACGAGACGTGGTCCTCGTCCCCAACGCCGTTGACGTCGCGGCCTACCAGCGACCACAAGCGCGGCCAAGGGATCTGCCTGCCGAGCCGTATGCGTTGTACGTGGGCACTGTCCATCGCGACCGGATTGACATCTCCCTCTGCGTCGACACCGCTCGCGCGCTTCGAGGCCGTGGTCGACTTGTTGTCGTTGGACCGCTGGCGTTGTCGTCCGCGGACCGCACCGAGCTCGAGCGTGCAGGGGTCGTTCTCCTCGGGCCGCGGCCGGCAGCGCGGGTGCCTGCCTACCTGCAGCACGCGGAGGTCCTCGTCGTTCCACACGTGGTGACGCCCTTCACGGACAGCCTGGATCCGATCAAGCGCTATGAGTACATGGCCACGGGCAGGCCGGTGGTCAGCACTCCAGTTGCAGGCTTCCGGGACGCGGGCGACCCCATGGTCACCGTTGTCGAGGCGTCAGCCTTCGCTTCAGCGGTCGTGGAGCGCGTTCCCGACCGGGCGCCCCGCCTCCAGGCACCTATTTCGGGGGTGCCGTCGTGGCACGACCGAGTTGAGCAGATCGCCGAGGTACTAGACCGTGTGAGCGTGCCGTAGCGCATCAACCCGAAGTCAGCTGTGTCGCCGCGCTTGGCGCTGGCTCGACGCAGCGGACTCCCACGCCTGCAGGACCAACTGCGCCGTTCGAGTGACCGGATACCGGGCGCTGACCATCTCCCAAGCTCTCGTGCCTCGGCGTTCAGCCTCGATGCGATCCGCGAGCGCCTCAGTGATGACGCTCGCGAGCGTGTCCGGAGATGCCGGGGGCACCAGCCATCCGACGGCGTTCGAGTCGGGCTCGAAGATCTCGTTGATCCCGCCTCCAGAGGTGGCGATGACGGGGACGCCCCGGGCCATGGCCTCGGTGACGACTTGGCCGAACGGTTCGGGGACAGCCGCTGTGTGGACGACCAAGGTGAGTTCGTCGACGAGCCGAGTCGGGTCGTCGACGAAACCGGTGAAGTGCACGACCTCTTCGAGCCCTAGACGGCTGACCTCCAAGGCGACCCGGCCCGCATAGTCGTCGGCTCCGAAGGCGGGCGCTCCGACCATGACGAACGTGGCTTCACTGCTGCGCTGTCGCACACGAGCGGCCGCACGCACGAAGGTGAGCTGATCCTTGGTCTCACTGATCCGCCCCACTACGCCGATGGTTGGCGGCCCCGAGGGTCGCGGCCGCGGAGTGGCCCGGATCTGCTCGGCGGACAGGCCCGGGGGAGCGACGATCACGTCGCGTCGTGAACTCAGGGTGGCTGCGGTCGCCAACGAGTTGGCGATCACCACATGCGGAACCCGGGCCAGCCGTCGAACCAGCCCGACGGTACGTGCTGGCAGGTAATCCGGAGCAATGCGGTCGTGCACGTGCCATACGAGGGGGCGGCCGATCAGCGGCCTCAGCGCAGCGGTGAGCAGGTTCGCTTTGAGCGACGTCGCATGTACGACGTCCACCTCGAGGGACCTGATCAACCGCGCCAGCTGCCACCCGTGCCGGGCGATCCGACCTACCGACATCAGCGCCGTGCGCAGACCCAGTTCGTCACGCCGGATCGCATTCACGGATGCGGGCAGGGCCAGGATTCGCACGTCGCGGCCGCTGTTCCGCAGCCGCTCCGCCAAGGGTCCGTCCTCGAAGAGCACGATGCTCACGCGGACCGCGTCGCCGATCGCATCGAGCAACCGCACCAAAGCCAGCTCAGCGCCGCCGAGCTGACTGGTGTGGTCAACGACGGCGACGTGGAGTCGGCCAGGCCGCCCTGGTCGTTCGTCCATCAGCCCTCCCTCGGGCGCAACCCTAGTGAATCGAGGACTGGCCCATCGGCAGAGCCCGTCATCATTGTCAGTGCATACCGACACTGGTGCCGATTCGGCCCCGCCGCGTGCATGCGCCAGAATGCAGCCATGCCTTCGACGCCGCCAACCGCGCAGCCTCTCCGGAATGCAGCCGACGAGCGACTCGCTGCACCTCGGCAACTACATCGGTGCGCTCGTCGAGTGGGTCAGGCTGCAGGAGACGCACGACGCCTTCTACTTCGTCGCCGACCTGCACGCGCTCACGGTCGCGCCCGACCCCGCACGTGCTGCGCGAGCGGACCCGGGTCACCGCGGCGCAGTTCATCGCCGGCGGAGTCGACCCGAGCGCGTCCGTGCTGTTCGTGCAGAGCCACATCGCCCAGCACACCGAGCTGGCCTGGGTGCTCTCGCTGCCTCACCGGCTTCGGCGAGGCGAGCCGGATGACGCAGTTCAAGGACAAGTCGGCCAAGGGCGCCGCGGCGCCAACGTCGGGCTCTTCACCTACCCGGTGCTGCATGGCGGCCGACATCCTCATCTACGACGCCGACGTCGTGCCGGTGGGCGAGGACCAGCGCCAGCACCTCGAGATCACCCGCGACCTCGCCGGCCGGTTCAACGCGCGCTTCGGCGACACCCTCATCGTGCCCGAGCCGCACATCATCAAGGCGACGGCCAAGATCCAGGACCTCCAGGACCCGACGGCCAAGATGAGCAAGTCCGCGGCCGCCGACACGGGCCTCGTCGCCTGCTCGACGAGCCGGCGCGCATCGTCAAGAAGATCCGCTCGGCCGTCACCGACGCCGAGCGCGAGATCCGCTACGACCCCGAGGCCAAGCCGGGCGTGTCCAACCTGCTCTCGATCCACTCGGCCCTGTCGGGCACGCCGATCGGCGCCCTCGAGGCGACCTACGCCGGCAAGGGCTACGGCGACCTCAAGAAGGACGTCGCCGAGGTCGTCGTCGAGGCCGTCACCCGTTCCGCGAGCGGATGCTCGAGCTGATGGCCGACCCGGCCGAGCTCGACCGCATCCTGGCCGACGGCGCAGAACGGGCCGCGCGCGGTCGCCGAGGCTACGGTCCGCCGCGTCTACGACAAGGTGGGACTCCTGCCGAGCGCTTCCCGAGCGTGACTGCGGGTCTGCGCCTCAACATCGCAACCATCGCCACCGACGCGCCGATGGGCGCACAGGTGTACCAGGAGCAGGTCGCGAGTCGCGCAAGGGCCGCACTGCTCGACGTGGGGGCCGGCGATTGGGAGGTACGCCGGCTTGTCACCCGCTCTCTTCGCACCTCACTACCCGGCAATCGCCGACTTCCGGTGGCGAAGGTCGCGATGGCTCCTGCCGCAGTGCGACGTGAAGTGGGCAGACTGTTCTACGGCCGACACTCGGTGTCGCACCGGATGAACCTGGAGCTTCCCCCGGCGCCGCGCGGGGACGTCATCACGATCCACGACGTCGTCGCATGGCGGTTCCAGGACGAGTCGCCTCCGGTCCCGGCCGCCGCCGAGGAGGCACGACGTGCGGCCGCGGTCATCTGCGTGTCGGAGTTCAGCGCCAGCGAGGCGCACGACCTACTCGGCATTCGCGACCCGCACGTCGTGCACAACGGTGTCGATGCGGCGTTCTTCGATGCGACGCCGCATGACTCGACCACGTTGAACCAGTGGGGAATCGAGCGGCCCTACGTGTTGCACGCGGGTGGTGCCGCACGACGCAAGAATCTCGAAGCGCTCGCGGCGGCCTGGCCGCTCGTGCGTGCCGCCCGACCAGACCTCGATCTCGTGCTCGCGGGGCCTCCACATCCACGCCGCACGGATCTCTTCGCCTCACTGCCGGGTACACACCTGGTGGGCCGGCTGCCGGACCAAGCCGTCCCGGGCCTTGTCGCGGCCGCCAGCGCCGTGATCGTCCCCTCGCTGTATGAGGGTTTCGGGCTCCCTGCCCTCGAGGCAATGGCGGCTGGTGTGCCCGTCGTCGCGGCGCGCACGAGTTCCTTGCCCGAGGTCCTGGGCAACGCAGGCCTGCTCGTCGATCCCACCGGCGCTGGTATCGCAGCGGGAATCATCGACGCGACCTCTGGGGACTCCGATGTCGTGAGGCTGGTCGACGAGGGGCGTGCGCGGGCTGCCCACTTCACATGGGAGCGCTGCGTTCGCGAGCACGCCCGCGTATGGGCTTCCGTCGGCTTGGCCCGAAGTATCCAGGGTTGCGAAACCTGATGTCGTTCATCGCCTTCCTCCGCCCCGCCGCAGAACAGCCAAGACCAGGAGCGGGTTGAGCGCCTTCTTGACGGCTCACGCAACCGTCTCAACGACTCAGTCGTTGATCCTCTGCCGTTTCACGCGTGCCGGAGGACGTCGATAACCCCATGCGGGAACGATCCGACCTCTACAACATCAGTGAGCCGTTCGAGGGCACTCAACAAAGCGTCGCCACTCGCTGTGACGGCGTCTCGTTGCGCTGCCCATGCGGCGGAGATGAACTCTTGGAGTGGCATCCCCGCTTCGAACGGAACGAATCGACTTCGTCCAGGCGTGATGACCGATTCGTAGTCACGGAACTTGAAGTCGCCGCCCCCGAGGGCTGGTTCCAGTGTCGTCCACACGGCTGGAATCCCGAAGGAGTCTGCCGTGATGAGTCCATGGAGTGATGTCGTCATCACTACCCGCGCCGAGCCGATCTCCTGGGCGGCTCGGGGCGCGCTCTGGTGCACGTTGACGATTCGAACGGAGAGATCACGAGTCCCGGCCAGACCGAGGAAATCGCGGTGCTGTCGGTGGTGGCCATGTGGCACGAGTGCGACCTCCCAACGTTTCCGGGGCGCGGGTAGGTGGCGAGCCACGAGGATGCCCGGATCGCCGAGTGCGCATGTCTCCGGCGCGCCGATGCGGTCCGCCGTCAAGTGCCCGCGAACGGCAAGGACGTGGGCGCGCGGCAAGCTGTACCGCTGATCCGACATGAGGCCGCTGCCCCAGACCGCCCCCGCCCAGTCGGTGGGCAGGAACTCGAGGATGCTTCCAACGCCGACAAGCCGCGCGTGCTGGGGCTCGCGGTGGATCGGTGCCACGCCGAGGCGAGGCAGCAGCCAAGGGGTGAGGTCATCCCCGAAATTCGGGTGTCCGTCCCACCAGTAGGTGGGGACGACGATGCCCTCAGTTCGCAGCGTCGCTTGAGTCAGCATGGTGGCGACTCTCCGCAGGACCCGCGCTCTGCGACGAAGTGGGTGGTCGTACCTGATCACAGGTCAGCGTCCCATCGTTGAGTACATGTCGTTGTAGGCGGCTGCCGGTTGCCTCCCAAGTGAATTGGCTCACGCGCGAGCGGCCGGCTCTTGCGAGTCTGGCCCCCAGAGCGCCGTCCGCCTGCAACCTCTCGAGCGTGCCGGCCAGGGAGACGGTGTCCGTGGGGTCGACCAGGATTCCGTCAATGCCATCGCGCACGAGGTCAGGCCCGCCCCCGCGGCTCGACATGATCAGGGGGGAGCCACTCCGCCACGCTTCAAGGGCCACGATGCCGAAGGCTTCAACCCTGCTCGGCACGGCGACGGCCACGGCCCCCGCCATGCCGGCAGCGACCTGGTCCGCCGATAGCCGCCCGGGCAGAACGACCATCGGGTCGAGACCCAGTCGGCTTCGCTGGTCCTCCAGCGCCATGCGCTCGGGGCCGTCCCCGCCGATGATGAGGCGGACGCCTTGCTTCGGCAGTGAGGAGGCTGCGTAGGCGGACAGCAGCAGGTCGAACCCCTTCTGCTTGCCAAGCCGACCAACCGCGAAGACGTAAGGCGCTGGCGTTTCGGGAGACCCAGGTGAGATGTTGAGGTCCACCCCGTTGGGGACGACGACACCGCCGCGGAGTCCGTAGTTGTCTGCCAGATGGTTCAGCACAAACTGTGAACAGCCCGTCGTCGCAGTCGCCTGAGTCAGGGCACTGCGCAGCCCGGACCGGAGTAGAGCCGACTCGTCGAAGACCGCGTGGTCGTCGGCGATCGTCTCACCATGGGAGCTCACGACGAGCGGGGTACGAAAGATGCGGTGCAGGGCGAGTGCATAGAGGCCGTTCGGACCAAAACACTGGACGTGGAGAATCTCTGGTCGGAAGGCTCGCTGTACACGGACCCACTGCCTCCATGCGAAAGGCGCGTGAGCGGTGTACGACAACAGGGCCCGTGTCGATCTCGCCGGAAGAGGAGTCGGAAGGTAGTGGACGGTCAGGCCGTCGACGAGGCGCTGACCAAGGTGTTCACCACGGTCGACGGTCCAGACCTCCACGCTGTTGCCGCGGGTCATCAGCTCACGTGCAACATGCCGCACGTGCTCCTCGACGCCGCCGACATGCGGCGCGAAGGATGAGGTGACCAGCGCAATGCGGCGCGGGTGGGCAGTGTTCGGCACGCGCCCGATCGTAGACGTTGCCACAGCGGACTGACCGGCTCGATGGGCGCTGTCGATACGGTGAGCAGGTGACGTCAACAGTGGCCCGAATCCTCTGGCTGAGCAACGAGACTCCGGATCGAGACGGGCAAGGTGGTCAGCGTCGCCAGTACTTTCAGATTGGCGCCCTCGTTGCTGGCGGTGTCGACGTAACGGTTGTGACAAACGCAGGCCACCAGTCGGACACCTCGGTGCGCGCTCTCGCTCACGTCCACCGTACGCGCCCACGAGCTTGGCGGGGACTGCCCTCGACTCGGCATGGGCTGCTCATGCGTCGTCTCGCGGCGCAGCCTTGGGACGGAGTGGTGATCGCACACACTGAGTCGTGGCGCACGTGGCAGGCACTCCTGCGGCGCATGGATTCGAGCAGGGTGCTCGTCGACATGCACAACGTGCTCAGCGCATGGCACCACAGCCAGGGGCGCCTCGACGAGGCGGGTCGCTGGAGGGAGGTCGAGGCGGAGATCGAGTCAAGAGGGGTCCGCGTCGCCGTCTGCTCCGAGAAGGAGGCCTCGCTGCTCCGCGCGTCTGTCCCACCCATCGTGCTCCCACACGGCATAGATCCGGACGAGTGGAGGGCGCCTCGGATGCCTGCTCGTCGCCCCGTCGTGAAACTCTTCGGCACGTGGGGTTGGGCACCGAACGCCGCGGGGCTCCGATGGTTCCTCGACGACGTCTGGCCGCGCTTGGAGCAGGCGTCGGGATGGAGCTGCCACATCGCCGGGTCGGGGGTCGCGCAACCACTGCCGCGTGGCGTGCAAGCTGTGGGGCGGGTGGGTTCCGTCAGTGATTTCCTGTCCGATGCCACGGCAGTGGCCGTGCCGGTGCACAGCGGAGTCGGAGCGCCGCTGAAGTACGCAGAGGCATTGGCGTCCGGGGCGCCGGTCATTGCGACTGTCGACGGCGCGCCGCTTCTGAGCTGCTTGCCTGTCTGCGTCTCCGACGACCCCGGCAAGTGGGCGGCTGCCCTCGCCGAGGTGCTGCGGCGACCGGCCCACCACGAACGTTTGGCGCGGCATGCTCGAGCAAAGGTGTTGGAAGAGCTCTCTTGGGTCGCGGTGAGCAAGCCGCTGTTGGATTGGGCGGTGCAACCCGCCTGACCGTCGCGCTGGGCGCGCCGTGGTTCGGATGTGCTCCGAGTGGCGGCCGGGTCCGCCGCCAACACGTACCATGTCGCTCGATGCGACAACTCATGGCCCAGCTGGGGGACGTTCTCGACCGGCCGACCAAGGTCCGACTGGGACTGGCGACCTTGGTTTCTCTCTTGTTTGCACTGCTGGATACCGCGGCGATCGTGCTCATGCTGCCCCTGGTTGAGCTCGCCTCGGGCAGCGCACCGACCGAGGGCATCATGGCCACCTTCTCGCGGGTGCTTGGTCATCCGTCAACCGAGCGTCTCACGCTCTACGTCACACTGATCGTGGTGGGCCTCTTCGTCGCCAAGGATCTTGGTGCTCTCGGCTTCACCTGGTGGATGGCGCGCTTCAAGGGACTCAACAGGGTGAAGACCTCGAGCGGCATCCTGGGTCACTTCCTCACCTCGCCGTTTACCGAGATCTCTCGGCGCAGCACGTCAGAGTTGATTCGCACCATGGTCGACGCTGTCACCCAGGTCTATGGGAGCGTCGTCTACGGGCTGATGTTGGTCGTCACCAGCTCGCTGTCGATGCTCGCAATTCTCGCGGCGCTGCTTTACACGGCGCCGTTGCCCACTGTCGTGCTCGTCACCTACCTCGGCTTGGCGTCGGCCGCCTACCTGCGCTTCATGAAGCCGAAGGCCGTGCGAGCGGGTCATGCATCGGCGGCAGCGTCGGAGGCTGCGTGGCGTTCCGCGCTGGCGGCGCTGGGTGGGCTCAAGGAGACCGAGTGCGAGGAAGCGAGGCCGTCTTCGTGGAGCGCTTCGAGGCTGCCTCGCGTCGCGGAGTTCGTCCCGCGCAGATTGCCGAGTTCATCGGTGCGGCGCCTCGGTACCTCTTGGAGATCCTCTTCATCATCGCCGTGGGCGTCATCCTGGTCATCGGAGGCGCCGCCGGTCCGGGGGAAGCGGGCGCTGGCGCCATCATCGGTCTGTTGGCCATGTTCGTCGCGGCGGGTTTCCGCACGCTTCCAGCCGTGACTGCACTGTTGGGTGCCGTCAACAGCATTCGTTTCGGGTTGCCCTATCTCGGGCTCGTGCGCAAGGAACTCCAGCGGATGGGGGGCACGACTCAGCCAATACCTGCCACCGGAGCCCGGCTCGCGTTCGACCGCGACGTCAGCGTCGAGGATGTGAGCTTCCGCTATCCCGGAGCAGACCGGCCAGCCTTGGACGGAGTGTCCCTTCGGGTCCCCTATGGACGTTCGCTCGCGCTCGTCGGCGGGAGCGGCGCCGGCAAGACGACTCTGGTCGACGTGTTGCTGGACTGCACAGCCCCGACAGGGGAAGGATCACGGTCGACGGGCATGACGTAGCGGAGGACGTGCGCGCTTGGCAGGCCAATATCGGCTACGTTCCACAGGACGTGTTCCTCCTCGATGGCACCCTCGCGGAGAACATCGCCTTTGACGTGCCGCCGGAGCAGATCGATGCACACCGCTTGGCAGACGCAGTCGCACATGCGCAACTCGGCGATCTCGTCGCTGGGCTCCCGGACGGCATCGACACCTATATCGGCGAGCGGGGTTCGCGGCTGTCCGGCGGCCAACGCCAGCGAGTCGGGATAGCACGCGCGCTGTACCGGCAGCCAAAGCTCCTCGTCCTCGACGAGGCAACCTCTGCCTTGGACAATGAGACAGAGCATCGCATCAGTGCCGCGATCACCGCCCTGCGTGGCGAAGTCACCGTCGTCATCGTTGCGCACCGGCTGTCCACCGTGCGTCACGCGGATGCGATCGCGTTCCTGGAAGACGGGCGCGTTGTCTCGATGGGCACTTTCGACGAGGTGCGCCGTTCGAACGAGGCTTTTGACCGACTGGTGCGCCTTGGTTCCCTCACCTAGTGCACGTCGCCCACCGCGGCGTTGGGTACGGTTCGTGGTGTGACCGAACCAACGACGATCGGCGTCTCCATCCCGATCCCGTCACCGCACGGCGAGTACCTCCAGGAGCGACGCGCGGCCTTCGGTGATCCGTCAGCATGGGGCATCCCGGCCCACATCACGCTGCTGCCGCCGACCCCGGTCGAGGACGGGGTGTGCGAGGACTTCCTCGCGCACTGCAAGCAGGTGGCCAGTGAGCGCGACAGCTTCGAGGTCGTCCTCCGTGGAACGGGCACGTTCCGCCCCATCTCCGACGTCGTCTACATCCAGGTTGCCCAAGGCGTCTCCGCCTGCGAGCGGCTCGAGACGGCTCTGCGATCCGGGCCGCTGCATCGGAAGCTCGACTTCTACTATCACCCACACGTGACGGTCGCCCACAACGTTCCGGCTGACGCCCTCGACCGGGCCTTTGAGGAGCTCGCCGACTTCCACATCGCCTTCACCGTCGACGCGTTCCATCTCTACGAATTGGGTGCTGACCGTGTGTGGCGGCCCAAGCACGACTTCAAACTCGGGGCGGCCGCGCAAGGAGAGTGACTCGGTCATGGCGTTCAAGGACCTCGTCGACCGTGCCACTGCCACACCCCCGTACCGAGCCTGGAAGCGCTACCGGGATGCCAACGGCAGGCTCCTCGCTGCAGGCGTCTGCTACTTCGCCTTCTTCTCGATCTTCCCGGCGCTTGCGCTGGCGTTCACGGCATTCGCCTTCTTCCTCCAGGGCCGACCCGACATCCTCACAACCATCGCTGAATCGCTCAACGAAACATTCCCCGGCATGGTGAAGACCGCGGACAACCCGGATGGGCTCATCGGGATCTCCGCCCCACAGACCTCCACGTTGACGATCACGGGCATCGTCTCGTTCGTCACCCTGCTCTGGGCCGGCCTGGGCTGGGTCGGCGCCCTGCGCAGGGGCATCCGGGGGGTCTTCGGCCTCGAGGCCGCGCCGGGCAACGCGGTGCTGGCAAAGGTGCGGGACCTCGGAGTGCTGCTCACCTTGGGATTGGGCATTGCCCTCTCCGCGATCGTCACCAGCGCCGTCGGTGGCTGGGCGGAACGCATCGCGGGCTGGATCGAGGTGCTGCCGGGCAACCCGGTCCTGTTCACGACAACCGGGCTGCTCCTCGGTGTGCTGTTCGACGCGCTGCTCATGGTGATCCTCATTCGGGTCCTCTCCGGGCTCCGCTCCCGTGGGCGAACGTCCGCACCGGCGCCATCGTGGGCGCCGTCCTGCTCACCACGATGAAGTACTTCGGCGGACTCCTCGTCGAGCGCGCCGCGTCGAACCCGCTGCTGGGAACCGTCGCGGTGGCGGCCGGCCTTCTCGTGTGGCTCAACCTCATGGCGCGCGTGGTGCTCTTCTCCTCGGCGCTGGCGGCCAACGACCTCGACGTGGCCCGGCTCGCTCGTGTGGAGGAGCCGTCACCCGTGATGTCCCCCGTCACCGTCATGCCGTATGCCGCTCACGTCGTCACCGAGGCACCGCCGAGTCGTGCGGGTGATCGGGTTTCCTTGGCCGCTGGAGCCGTACTGGGTGCGCTGGGGGCGCTGACCATCGGGGCGCTGCGGGGCAGACGCCGGTGAGGCTCCGGCTCGTGTCAGGTGCGTGACCGTCGCCGCACGACCAGCGCCGCCGCCAGCCAGAGGACGGCCACGCCCAGCGCCGCAATGCCCCAGGTGACCACTGAGGCGGCAGTCTGCGCCCCCTCATCAGCGTCCGACTGGGCCGCGAGACCCGCCGGGGTCGGCAGCGCCGGGGAGGAGGCAACCGGTGTACCCGTCACACTCGCCGTCGCTGGCGGAGCCGCGCGCGGCGGGGCGGCCTCTCCAGGCTCGACGAGGCGCCCCACCGGCACGACGGTCGCAGCGTTCGCAAAGCCCCAGTCCAGCAGGGCCGCGGTGTCCTCCCAGTCGCCAGTCGTGCTGCCCATCTGGGTGACGATCAGGGTCCTGCCATCGCGTGTGGCCGCCCCGATGAAGGTGTGCTGCGCCCGGTTGGTCCGCCCCGGCTTGATCCCGATGGCTCCGCGGTAGTTCGCCAGCAGATCGTTGATGTTCTGGATCTGGTAGGGCTGGTACACCGTCCCGCCAACCTTTGCCTTCCCGCCCGGGAAGACCGCGTGGCGTCTCGTGACGTAGACACGGAAGTCCGGCAACTTCATCGCGGCACGGCCGATGAGGGCCAGGTCGTAGGCGCTGGAGTGCTGGCCCTGCTCATCAAGACCGCTCGGGTCGACGGCGACGGTGTCGTGCGCACCAAGTGCCACGGCCGTCTCGTTCATGAGCGCAGCGGTCTGCTCCGGACCACCAGCGGCATCAGCGAGCAGGTACGCGGCGTCGTTGGCGGACGACATCAACAAGGCGTCGAAGAGCCGGTCGACCGGATAGCCGTTGCCGGCGAGGATACCGACGCGCGTCCCGGCCGCGGCTTCGTGCTCCGGCTTCGCGACGAGGACCTGGCGCGGGTCGAGCCGAGGGATCAGGGTGAGAGCGGTCAGGGTCTTGAGGGTGCTCGCCGGGCGGAGCCAGGCATGCGGGGACTTCGCGGCGAGAACCTCGCCGGTGTCCAGGTCGGCCACGACGTAGGAGACGTCCGGCACGCTGGGTGGGGCGGCCGCTCCGGGCTTGAGGTCGACCACAACACCGGTCGCGCCCAGACGCGCGCCGCCGACCACGGTCTCCGGCGCCCACGCAGGCTGTGGGAAGGGCGTGGGTGGCGCGTTCCGGCACACAGGCGTCGTCGCGGGCGTCGGCGTCGTCGTGCCCGAGCCACTGGCTGATCCGCTCGCCGATCGGCGCGGGCCCGGCACCGGTACCTGCGTGACGGTCTGCCACTCCTTGCAGCTCGGCGTCGCGGCGGGGGACTCGGGAGCATGGGCCACCGCGCCGGAAACCCCGACCGTGACGAACGCGAGAATGGCGACACACACGGCACCCAGCCCGGCCCGGGCGGAAGCCCGGGAACCACCACGCGGCACTGCAACGGGTCGCATCATCGCCGACAGGGTAACCCGGCTGACCCAGCCCCCGGCACGAGATCACTCGCGTGCGTCAGCGAGCTCAGCGGCATACGGCCAAAGGGCAAGGCCCGCCCCCTCGCAAGGGGACGGGCCTCGTCAACGGCGGTCAGCGCGTCACCGGCCGCGCGCGAGCGCGCGAAGCAGGTCCTGGTTGAGCTGGTTGATGACGTCCTGCGGGATCTCCTTCGGGCAGGCCCGCGAGCATTCGCCGATGTTCGTGCAGCCGCCGAAGCCCTCGTGGTCGTGCTGGTTCACCATCGCGACGACGCGGGCGTCCCGTTCGGGCTGGCCCTGGGGCAGCTCACCGAGGTGGGTGATCTTCGCGCCGAGGAAGAGCATGCCGGAGGCGTTGGGGCACGCGGCGACACAGGCGCCGCAGCCGATGCAGGCCGCGGCCATGAAGGAGCGGTCCGCGTTCGTCTTCGGCACCGGCACGGAATGGGCCTCGGGGGCCGCCCCGGTGTTGGCGCTGATGAAGCCACCCGCCTGGATGATCCGGTCGAAGGCGGTTCGGTCGACGACGAGGTCCTTGATGACCGGGAAAGCATCGGCGCGCCACGGCTCGATGGTGATCTCGTCGCCGTCGTGGAACGAGCGCATGTGCAGCTGGCATGTCGTCGTCACCTCCGGGCCGTGTGCCTTGCCGGAGATCATCAGGCCGCACATGCCGCAGATACCCTCACGGCAGTCGGAGTCGAACTCGATCGGCACCTCGCCGCGCGCGATGAGCTGCTCGTTGAGCACGTCGAGCATCTCGAGGAACGACATGTCGGGGGAGATGTCCGTGACCGGGTAGGTCACCATTTCGCCCCTGGCCTTCGGGCCGGGCTGCCGCCAGATCTTCAGGGTCAGGTTCATGCCGCTCACTTGTAGCTCCGCTGCTTCATCTCGATGAACTCGTAGACCAGGTCTTCCTTGTGCAGGATCGGGGCGCCGCCGTTGTCGCCGCCCCACTCCCATGCCGCGACGTAGGCGAACTGCTCGTCGTGGCGCAGGGCCTCGCCGTCCGCGGTCTGGCTCTCGGCCCGGAAGTGGCCACCGCAGGACTCGCGGCGGTGGAGGGCGTCGATGCACATGAGTTCGCCGAGCTCGAGGAAGTCGGCGACACGGCCGGCCTTCTCGAGGCTCTGGTTGAGGGTGTCGGCGGCGCCGAGAACGCGCACGTTGCGCCAGAACTCGTCGCGGAGCCCGCGGATGAGGTCGATGCCCTTGAGCAGGCCCTCCTCCGAGCGCTCCATGCCGCAGTACTCCCACATGATGTTGCCGAGCTCCCGGTGGAAGGAGTCGACCGTGCGGTCACCGTTGATCTCGAGCAGCCGGGCGACCCGGGCGTCGACGGCTGCGCGCGCCTCGACGACCGCCGGGTCGTCCTCGTCGATCTTCGAGAACGGGCCCTTGGCCAAGTAGTCGCGGATCGTGTGCGGCAGCACGAAGTAGCCGTCGCCAAGGCCCTGCATGAGCGCCGAGGCGCCGAGACGGTTCGCGCCGTGGTCGCTGAAGTTCGCCTCACCGGCCACGAAGAGACCCGGGATCGACGACTCGAGGTCGTAGTCGACCCAGAGGCCGCCCATCGTGTAGTGCACCGCGGGGTAGATGCGCATCGGCACCTCGTAGGGGTTCTCGCCCGTGATCCGCTGGTACATGTCGAGCAGGTTGCCGTACTTCTCCGCGACGGCCTCCTTGCTCATCCGCTTGAGGGCGTCGGTGAAGTCGAGGTAGACACCGCGCCGGAAGTCCCCGACCTTGGGGCCGACGCCGCGGCCCTCGTCACAGACGTTCTTCGCGGCCCGCGAGGCGATGTCGCGGGGCACGAGGTTGCCGAAGGAGGGATAGATCCGCTCCAGGTAGTAGTCGCGGTCCTCCTCGGGGATCTGGCGCGGGTCCTTCTCGCAGTCCTCGACCCGCTTGGGCACCCAGATCCGGCCGTCGTTGCGCAGCGACTCCGACATCAGGGTCAGCTTGCTCTGGTACTCGCCGGCGACGGGGATGCACGTCGGGTGGATCTGCGTGTAACAGGGGTTGCCGAAGTAGGCGCCCTTGCGGTGCGCCCGCCACGTCGCCGTGACGTTGGAACCCATGGCGTTGGTGGACAGGAAGAAGACGTTGCCGTAGCCGCCGGTGGCGAGCACGACGGCGTCCGCGAGGTGCGTCTCGATCTCTCCGGTGACGAGGTCGCGGGCGATGATGCCGCGGGCCCGGCCGTCGACGACGATGATCTCGAGCATCTCGTGGCGGCTGAACATCTCGACAGTGCCGGCCGCGACCTGCCGCTCGAGCGCCTGGTAGGCACCGAGGAGCAGCTGCTGACCGGTCTGGCCACGGGCGTAGAACGTCCGCGACACCTGCACGCCGCCGAAGGACCGGTTGTCGAGCAGGCCACCGTACTCGCGAGCGAACGGCACACCCTGCGCGACGCACTGGTCGATGATGTTCGCGCTCACCTCGGCGAGGCGGTAGACGTTCGACTCGCGCGACCGGTAGTCGCCGCCCTTGACGGTGTCGTAGAAGAGCCGGTAGGTCGAGTCACCGTCGTTCTTGTAGTTCTTCGCGGCGTTGATGCCACCCTGTGCGGCGATCGAGTGCGCGCGACGGGGGGAGTCCTGGTAGCAGAAGGACTTCACGTGGTAGCCCGCCTCGCCGAGCGTCGCCGCGGCCGCGCCACCGGCGAGACCGGTGCCGACGATGATGATCGACAGCTTGCGGCGGTTGGCGGGGTTGACGAGGCCGGCCTCGAACTTGCGGGTGCTCCACTTGTCATCGATGGGACCCGGGGAGTCTTGGTGTCCTGGATCGGCTCGCCCTCGGTGTAGAGCCCGTGGATCAGTTCAGTCATCGATCAGTTCCCCTTGACGAATCCGAAGAGTATGGCGAGCGGCGGCAGGATGAAGCCGACGGCTGTCACGAGCGCGATGATCGTCGCCGTGGCCCGGGCCCGGGTGCGGGCCTTAGCCGTCGTGGACAGACCAAGGGTCTGGCTGGCGCTGAAGACGCCGTGCCAGAGGTGCAGCCCCAGAGCGATCATGGCGAGCACGTAGATGAGGGTGACCCACCAGACCTGGAAGCTGCTGATGACGAGGAGGCCGACGCTGTCCCCAGCCCTGTCGGGGCCGACGTTGAACTTGAGCCAGGTGAACTGGAGCAGGTGCCAGATGACGAAGAGAAGGATCGCGACGCCACCCCACCGCATCATCTTCGACTTCGCCGCGGCCCTGGCGGCCTCCTTCGCGTAGTAGCGCGAGGCTCGCGCCCCGTTGGCCCGGCTCCAGAGGTGGAACGCGGCCCACAGGTGTCCGAGTACCGCGAGGACGAGCAGCGCCCGGAAGATCCAGAGGAACCCGCCGAAGGGCAGGATCGGGGTGAACATCGTCCGCAGGGACAGCGCGTAGTCGTCGAACGCCTTGACGCCGCTGAAGATCTTCAGGTTGCCATACATGTGCAGGAGGACGTACAGGACGAAGAGCGCACCGGACGCGGCCATGACAACCTTCATGAACACGGTGGTGCGGCGCGCCGATACGGGTCCCGTCCTTGGGAGAGTGTTGGTGGCCACCTGCGCACCCTACCGTCGCGCCCCCACGCCGGCAGTGTGACCATTTCCACTACCCGCGAGGATGCCGTATGCCGCTGAGCTCCTCTCGCGCGTAAGTGCCGTCCCAGCCCTCCCGCAGTCGGGTCCAGCAGGGCGACCCAGCAGTCGGGCCCGGTCGGCTCAGGTCTTGCGGAGGCCGATCTTGCGGCCCAGCCACACGAGCGGGTCGTAGCGGTCCCCGGCGACGCGTTCCTTCATCGGGATGATCGCGTTGTCGGTGATCGCGATGTTCTCGGGGCAGACCTGCGTGCAGCACTTCGTGATGTTGCACAGCCCGATGCCCTGCTCGGTGCGCGCGAGTTGGACGCGGTCGGTCCGGGCGTCGAGCGGGTGCATGTCGAGCTCGGCCGCGCGGATGAAGAAGCGCGGGCCAGCGAAGGCGTCCTTGTTGTCCTCGTGGTCGCGCACGACATGGCAGGTGTCCTGGCAGAGGAAGCACTCGATGCACTTTCGGAACTCCTGCGAGCGGTCGACGTCGACCTGGGCCATGCGGTACTCGCCGGGCGCCAGGCCGGGTGGCGGCTCGAAGGACGGCATCTGGCGCGCCTTCTCGTAGTTGAAGGACACGTCCGTGACGAGATCGCGGATCACCGGAAAGGTGCGCATCGGGGTGACCGTGACCGTCTCGTCCTCGGCGAAGGTCGACATCCGGGTCATGCACATCAGGCGCGGCATGCCGTTGACCTCGGCGCTGCACGAGCCGCACTTGCCAGCCTTGCAGTTCCAGCGCACGGCGAGGTCGCCCGCCTGGGTGGCCTGGAGCCGATGGATGATGTCGAGGACGACCTCGCCCTCGTTCACCTCAACGGTGTAGTCGACGAGCTCACCACCGTCGGCGTCCCCGCGCCACACCCGGAACCTCGCGTCGTAGCTCACGACCCACTCCCATCACTGGTGCTCGGCGCCGGCATGGCAGCGAGCTCTTCCGAGGTGAGGTACTTGGCCAGCTCGTCCCTGGTGAACAGCGCCATGAGGTCGTCGCGCATCGGCTCCGCTGGCTGCTCCTTGACGCTGACGCTGTCTGCGTCCATGGAACAGACGAGCAGCTTCGATCGCCATTCGGAATCCATGCCCGGGTAGTCATCGCGGGTGTGTCCGCCGCGGCTCTCCTGTCGGAGCAGCGCGGCCCGGGCGATGCATTCGCTGACGGCAAGCATGTTCCGCAGGTCGAGGGCAAGGTGCCAGCCGGGGTTGAACTGGCGGTGACCTTCGACGGTGAGGTGCTGGGCGCGGACCTTGAGCTCCTCGAGCTTGGCGAGCGCCTGCTCGATCTCTTCGGCGGTGCGGATGATGCCGACGAGATCGTTCATCGTCTGCTGCATCTCCTGGTGCACGGTGTAGGGGTTCTCGCCGCCCTCCTCGGCGAACGGGGCGACCGCGGCTGTCGCCGCCGCGTCGATGGCCGCTGCGTCGGCCTGCGGTCGGGCCGACCCCAGGCCCGTGACGTACTCGGCCGCCCCGGTGCCGGCCCGGGCCCCGAAGACGAGCAGGTCGGACAGCGAGTTCCCGCCGAGCCGGTTCGACCCGTGCATGCCTCCCGACACCTCGCCCGCGGCGAACAGCCCGGGCACGCGGGCCGCCGCAGCGGTGTCGGGGTCGACCTCGACACCGCCCATGACGTAGTGGCAGGTCGGTCCGACCTCCATGGGCTCGGCTTGTGATGTCGACGTCGGCCAGCTCCTTGAACTGGTGGTGCATCGACGGCAGCTTCTTGAGGATCTCCGCAGGGCTGCGTCGCGAGGCGATGTCGAGGAAGACGCCGCCGTGTGGTGACCCCCGTCCCGCCTTGACCTCGGAGTTGATGGCCCGCGCGACCTCGTCGCGGGGCAGCAGCTCCGGCGGGCGCTTGTTGTTGTCGGGGTCCGTGTACCAGCGGTCGCCCTCCTCCTCCGTCTCGGCGTACTGCCCGCGGAAGACGTCGGGCACGTAGTCGAACATGAACCGACTTGCCCTCGGAGTTCTTGCAGGACGCCGCCGTCGCCGCGCACCGACTCGGTGACGAGGATGCCCTTGACGCGAGGGCGGCCAGACCATGCCCGTCGGGTGGAACTGGACGAACTCCATGTTGATCAGGGTCGAGCCGGCCCGCAGCGCGAGCGCGTGGCCGTCCCCGGTGTACTCCCACGAGTTGCGACGTCACCTTGAACGACTTGCCGATCCCACCGGTGGCCAGCACGACCGCGGGCGCGTCGAACCGGACGAAGCGGCCCGACTCGCGCCAGTAGCCGAAGGCGCCCGCGATCGGCGCCGCTCGGCGTCGCTGAGCAGGTCGGTGATGGTGCACTCGGCGAAGACCTTGAGGTGGCTCTCGGCGTCGCCGGTCTCGCGCTCGTCGTCCTGCTGGAGCGAGACGATCTTCTGCTGCATGGTGCGGATCAGCTCGAGGCCCGGTGCGGTCACCGACGTGCGCGAGGCGCGGGTACTCGTGGCCGCCGAAGTTGCGCTGGCTGATCCGGCCGTCCGGCGTGCGGTCGAAGAGGGCGCCGTAGGTCTCGAGCTCCCAGACCCGGTCGGGCGCCTCCTTGGCGTGCAGCTCGGCCATCCGCCACGAGTTGAGGAACTTGCCGCCGCGCATCGTGTCGCGGAAGTGCACCTGCCAGCTGTCCTTGCTGTTGACGTTGCCCATGCTCGCCGCGATGCCGCCCTCGGCCATGACGGTGTGCGCCTTGCCGAACAGCGACTTGCAGATGATCGGCGGTCCGCATGCCGGCCTCGCGGGCGGCGATCGCCGCGCGCAGCCCGGCGCCGCCGGCCCCGATGATGAGGACGTCGTAGTCGTGGCGCTCGAGCTCGCGCAGCCATCAGTTGACGAACCTCAGATCGGTAGATGGCCCCGGAGGCGACCAGGGCGATGTAGGCGTCGGTGACCATGAGGGTGCCGAGCGTCGTCCAGGCGAGCTCCATGTGCCGGGTGTTGAGCTTCGACACGAACGTCCAGGCCCGGTAGCGCATCGGGTGCTTGGAGAAGTGCGTCAGGCCGGCCGCCGATGATGTGGCGGCAGGAGTGGCAGGACAGCGGTGTAGAGCCAGAGCAAGACGACGTTGACGAGCATGATCACCGTGCCGAGGCCGATGCCGAAGCCGCCGTCCTTGCCGTGGAAGGCCCGGATCGCGTCGTAGGTGTTGATCGAGCGAGACC
The DNA here is from genome assembly GCA_963826445.1 of uncultured Actinomycetota bacterium. GTDB lineage: Bacteria > Actinomycetota > Actinomycetes > Actinomycetales > Dermatophilaceae > Intrasporangium. The sequence goes on along the minus strand of CAWGXD010000021.1, from coordinate 330,048 downwards.
ACGATCGCGGCGTAGAAGAAGTAGCGGTGCGAGTTCTGCAGGATCAGCGGGAACCGGGTCTCGCCGGTGTACTTCGCGTGCGGCTCGGCGACGGCGCAGGCCGGCGGCGACAGCCAGAACGACCGGTAGTACGCCTTGCGGTAGTAGTAGCAGGTGAGCCGGAAGCCGAGCAGGAACGGCAGCACGAGCAACGCGAACGGGACGAACGGCGGGAACTCGCCGAACCAGGTGCCGAAGTCGCGCGCGCCCGGGACGCACGACGCCGTGACGCAGGGCGAGTAGAACGGCGACAGGTAGTGGTACTCCTCGACGAAGTAGTAGCGCTGCGACGGCGGTGCGGACCAGCGCGTAGAGCACCCAGATCGTCAGCAGCGTGAAGGTGACAGCGGGCTGGACCCACCAACGGTCCGTCCGCAGGGTCGACTCCTGGGATCTGGGCTCGTCCCGGCGAGCCGACGCCGCCAGGCACCGATCGACCTTGAGGTCCGGGATCGAGCCGTGTGTCACTCATCGTGCGAACCTCCACCGTCATTGGTCGGGCGCCGTGCCTCACCCTAGCCGCAACCTCGGCGGCAGAGGGGGATTCGCGCCGGCCGCATCGGCGAGGTCACGTGGCGACGCGCGCCCGGGAGCGAGCGACCTTCTCGTAGTGGCCGATCAGCTGGCCCACGACCGACGTGCTGTGTGACCTCCCAGTGACTACGGCCGCTGTGTGAAAGAACGCCCACGCCCGGGTGTGGGTCTCCTTTCACGCATCGTGGCTCACGCCGCCTGTGCCGGTCGAGCGATGACGCAGTCGCGCCGAAGACAGCGTGATGGCGTCCCGATCCAGCCGCGCTCCTGCAGGATCGAGCCGACGTCCGCCGCCAACTCACACGCGCTCGGGACGAGATCGGTCCAGTACGCCCTGACGGTGAGCTTTCCCTCGACGAGGGTCTTGCGGTCCCGGCGGCCGTCCCGCTTGCGCGCGTGCCAGCCGTCGTGGTTGAGCCGGCCGTCGATCTCGACCACGAGCCCCAGTTCGTCGTACTCGACGTCTCGGCGCCCACCATCGGCAGTCGGGCTCTGGGCCGTTCCTCTTGGCAGGCCATGCGCGCGCTCGACGTCGCGAAGGTAGCGCACCTCGGCGGGACTCTCGGCACCCCGGCCGACCTCGGTCAGAATCTCGGTGAACAGGCCGCGGTGTCGCTGTCGGGGTCGTTCAACGAGGGCGAGCCGCAGGTCGTCGGTGGCGGCGATCCCGAGGCTGAGCGCCTTCGCGGCGAGTGTGATGGCGCCGTCGAGGTCCCGCTTGGCCGCGAGGTCCCAGACCGTGTGTGGAGCGTTGATCCGGTGCGGCCACTCGGTGGGGTGCGTGCGCACAGGCACGTGCCGGCCCCGTGTGATGATGACGCCGGGAGGCGGACGCACGATCCGGTTCCAGGGCACAGAGACCTCGATGGGATCCGGCTCGGCCCGGACCAGCCCCCACACGTGGCCGGCGCTGCGGCCGGAGAGTACTGCACCGGGACCGGCGTGGAGGAGGGCGGCCACCGCTCGCATCTCCCAGTCGTCCCGACCCGGGATCGTGAGGTAGACCCCGGGGTGGACGGCCGCCCAGCGGCCGCTCGACAGCCGCCAGTCAATCGCCCGTTCGGTCATGCCAGCCGCGCGGGCCTGGGTGCGGGTCAGCAGCCCTGACTGTCCGGCCACGCGTGCTCTGGTGATGGCATCCACGGTGCCGATGGTGCGAGACCGGGGCGCTCGGGCAGCGTCGTCATCCACAGGGCTCGCGCGCCGCCGTCCCAGTGGGGAACTTCACCCGCGTCCAGGCGTGGGCGAGCTTTCACGCCCGTCCGTCGCTTCCGGCGGACGCCGCGCTCCGGGCCACCGTCTAAGGTGTCTGTGTGAAAATCGCAGTCGTCGGCCTCGGATACGTGGGCCTGTCCAACGCCGTCATCCTCGCCCAGCACAACGAGGTCGCAGCCCTCGACCTCGACGGCGGGCGGGTGGAGGCGATCAACCAGCGCCGGTCCCCGATCGTCGACCACGAGCTGGAGGATTACCTCGCGTCGAAGCCGTTGGCCCTGCGCGCGACGACGGATCCTGCCGACGCCTACGCTGGCGCGTCCTTCGTCGTCATCGCCACGCCCACCGACTACGACCCGAAGTCGAACTACTTCAACACGTCGAGCGTCGAGTCGGTGATCACGGACGTCCGCGCGCACGCCCCTCAGGCCACCATCATCGTCAAGTCGACCGTTCCGGTCGGCTTCACCGCCCGCATGCGCGACCGGCATCCCGACGCCAAGGTCATCTTCTCGCCGGAGTTCCTCCGGGAGGGCAGGGCGCTCTGGGACAACCTCCACCCGAGCCGCATCATCGTCGGCGACACCTCGGCCGAGGCCAAGCAGTTCGCCGATCTGCTCGTCGAGGGCGCCGAGGCGACCGACGTGCCGGTGCTGCTCACCGAGCGCCACCGAGGCCGAGGCCACCAAGCTGTTCGCCAACACCTACCTCGCCATGCGGGTCGCCTACTTCAACGAGCTCGACACCTACGCAGCGACGCACGGGCTGGACGCCAGGTCGATCATCGAGGGCGTCGGCCTCGACCCGCGCATCGGCTCGCACTACAACAACCCGTCGTTCGGCTACGGCGGCTACTGCCTGCCCAAGGACACGAAGCAGCTGCTCGCCAACTACGACCAGGTCCCGCAGACGCTGATTCGCTCGATCGTCGAGTCCAACACGACGCGCAAGGACTTCATCGCCAGCTGACATCCTGCGGCGCGGCCCCCAGGTCGTGGGCATGTACCGCCTCGTGATGAAGGAGGGGTCCGACAACTTCCGCAGCTCGAGCATCCAGGGGATCATGAAGCGGATCAAGGCCAAGGGCGTCGAGGTCATCGTCTACGAGCCGACCTTCGAGTCGGACGACTTCTACCACTCGCGCGTCGTCCGAGACCTCGACGCGTTCAAGGGCGAGGCCGACGTCATCGTGGCGAACCGGCACTCCGACGACCTGGCTGACGTGGTCGACAAGGTCTACACGCGCGACATCTACGGCCGCGACTGACTGCTCTCGCACCGGCGAGGCGCCGCTTCAGGTGAGCCTCAGGTGTAGCCTCAGGTGAGCCTCAGGTGAGCTCTGTGCGGCCCGCGCGCCGTCAGGCTCGTCGACGACCTGCTTGACGTCCTGGGCCCGGTCGGGCGTCGTCATGAGCAGGGCGTCCTGGGTGTCGATGACGACGATGTCGTCGAGCCCGACGATGGCCACCGCGCCGTCCGCTGTCGGCCGCGACGATTCCCGTCGAGTCGATGCTGATGATGTCGTCCGCCGGGCCGATCACCTTGATGCCCAGCGCTCGGCCGACCGCCGAGAGTCGTTGCCAGGGAGGCGAAGTCGCCGATGTCGTCCCAGCCGATGGCCGCCGGGCACCACGGCGACGCGCCCGGCGGCGGCGGCGGGCTCGGCGACGGCGTGGTCGATGGCGATCTTCGTGCAGCGTCGGCCACAGGTCCGCGCATGCGGCGCGGGTCGCTCGGCGATGGTGCGCAGGTTGTCGACCAGGTCGGGGTGGTGCTCGGCGAGCAGCTCGAGCAGAGTCGTCGCGCCGACGACGAACATGCCTGCGTTCCAGCGGTACTCGCCGACTCTCGACGTAGCGCCGCGCCGTCTCGGCGTCCGGCTTCTCGACGAACTCGTCGACGCGGTGGGCGCTCGGGCGCCCCCTCGACGTCCAGGCGGCGCACCGAGCCGGATGTAGCCGAAGCCGGTGGCCGGCGTGTGTCGGCTCGATGCCGATGGTGACGAGCTCGCCGCGCGGGCAGCCGACGACCGCCTCGGCGACGGCGCGCTGGAAGGCGGCGACGTCGGTGATGACGTGGTCGGCGGCGAACGAGCCGAGCACCGCCTCGGGGTCGCGTCGCTCGAGGATGGCCGCGGCGAGCCCGATGGCCGGCATCGAGTCGCGGGGTGACGGCTCCGCGACGACGGCGTCGTGGCGCGAGCATCGGCAGCTGGCGGCGCACGGCGTCCTCGTGGGCGAGCTCCGGTGACGACGAGGATGCGCTCGCTCGACGAGGGGCTCGAGCCGGTCCCACGTCGCCCGCAGCAGCGACTGTCCCGACCCGGTCAGGTCGTGGAGGAACTTCGGGGAGGCCCGACGCGAGAGCGGCCACAGCCGGGTGCCCGACCCGCCCGCGGGGATGACCGCCCAGAAGCCCTCGATCTGCGTTCCCTCAGACATGGGGCAGAACCTACCGACAAACCACGATGCCGTATGCCGCTGGGCTGGCTTCCGCCGAGACGGACCTCCCGCACGCCCCCGTCAGCGTCGAGTGTGCAGAGGACGACGGGAGGAGGGTCAGGTCGTCGGGAAGTCTCGCTGCCGCAGGGCACCGGTCCCGACGAGCACCGAGCCCAGCGGCGACGGCCGTCAGCGTGATGAGGGGCGTCATGACGAGCGTCGCCGCCCGGCAGGCCCGGGCACGTGGCCGAAGGGCGACAGGCTCTGCGACCCACTCGGGCAGGCCGAGAGATCGCCCCGAACTCCCCGAGCAGCAGGAACCCGATGAGGACGGCCCAGACCAGCCCGGTGTGCCGTGGCAGGAGTCCGACGAAGAGCGAGGGCGATGGCCAACACAGACCCAGATGGCCGGGAGGGTCACGATGCTCGCGCCGATGAGGCGGCCGATCGACCCTGCGGCGTCGCCGGTTCTCTGGCTGTCGGCCAGCCCGGCGGCGATGCCGACGAGGACCATGACGAGCGTCGTCGCGAGGACCGCGACGCCGACGTGCGACAGCGCCCAGCGGAGCCGGGTCACCGACGTCGCCAGCACCGACTCGCCGCGCAGTGACGTCTCCTCGGACCGGAGCCGGGTCACCAGCGAGATGCCCATGGCCGCCACCGCCGACCGACGCGAAGTGCAGCTCCGCGGAGAAGAAGACGTCGATGATCGTGCCGGCTCCGCCGCCCATTTGCGCAGCATGTCGGCGATCTGGGGCGAGTCGATGAAGGTCTGGACGCTCCCGGCAATCGACCCGAGGACGGTGCCGAGCACGATCGCCGTGACCACCCAGCCGATGAGCGTGCCGCGGGCGAGGTAGGCGGTGAGGGCCTCGACCGTGCGCATCGGGCTGCGGCCGTGTCCGGGACGGGGCGGGAGCACGCCGGCACCGAGGTCGCGCCGCTCGAGCAGCGCGAAGGCCGCCACGACGAGCAGCGCCGTAGAGCGCGAGGCCCAGCAGCAGCGGCCAGAGCGGTTCGCGCCGAAGGGTGAGACCTTGTCGCCCCAGCCGAGCGGCGACAGCCAGGAGAGGAAGGTCAGCGGGCTGCCCGCCTCGGCCGTGTCGCCCGACGGCGCGCACGAGGAACACGACGGCCAGGGCGCCGAGCGACCAGGCGGCCGTGCCGCGGCCGTCTCCGTCAGCTGGGCGGCGACGGCGGTGACGCCGACCCACGTCAGCCCCATCGTCGAGCCAAGCGACTCCGAGGGCGACCGAACCGGCCGGGTCGAGACCGACGGCGATCGGCAGACGACGGTGAGGACGCACGGTGAGCAGCACGGCGAGGACTGCCGAGCAGCACGGCGGCGGCCAGCGCGCGCCCGCCGCCCGACGACGCCGGCACCGAGCAGCTCGAGCCGCCCGGCCTCCTCCTCGGTCCGCGTGTGGCGCCGGACGACGACGTAGGCGAGCAGGGCGAGGAAGACCGCCCCGAGGAGCACCGACTTGAACGTCGCGATCGAGTCGATGCCGAGGCTCGAGATCGGGCCGTACATCGCCACGAGCGCCGGGTTGGGAGCGTCGACGCCATCGACGCCTGAGCGCGGCTCGGTCGTCGGGAAGAGGCTCGAACGTCGCCTGCGCCGACCGCGCGACAGAACGACGAGGCCGAACGCGCTGACCGGCACGAGCACCCGGTCGCGGCGGGAGGCGAGGCGCAGCAGGCGAGCGTGCCGGTGAAGCCGCTCATCGGGTCGTCGCCGCCTCAGGGGCGGGCGGGTCCGCCTCGCTCCCGCCGAGGCCGCTCGCCGGCCGCGGTACTGCTCCATGAAGAGCTCCTCGAGGGTCGGTGGAGCGCTGGTCAGGGTCCGTGATGCCGTGCGCGCCGAGCAGCTCGAGCAGCCGCCCGAGGTCGTCGCTCCCGACGGTGCACGTCGACGTGGTCATCGGACGACGGCGACGTCGGCGACCCCGGAGCAGCGCCTCGACTGCGCCGCGTCGACGGGTGGGCCAGCGTCGCGTCGACCGTCGTCCGGGACAGGTGGCGCAGCTGGGCCAGGGTGCCGGACTCGACGTTGCGGCCCTCGCGGATGATGCTGACCCGGTCGCACAGCGCCTCGACCTCGGAGAGGATGTGGCTCGACAGGAGCACCGTGCCGCCCTCGGCCGCGAACTCGCGGACGACGTCGCGGAAGACCGCCTCCATGAGCGGGTCGAGGCCCGACGGTCGGCTCGTCGAGCAGGAGCAGCTCGACGTCGGAGGAGAGCGCCGCGACGAGGGCGACCTTCTGCCGGTTGCCCTTGGAGTAGGACCGGCCCTTCTTGGTCGGGTCGAGGTCGAAGCGCTCGAGCAGCTCGGCCCGGCGCCTCTCGTCGAGGCCGCCGCGCAGGCGGCGCGAGCAGGTCGATGACCTCGCCGCCGGTGAGGTTGGGCCAGAGGGCGACGTCGCCGGGGACGTAGGCGAGCCGGCGGTGCAGCGTCTCGACCTCCGCCACGGGTCGCCGCCGAGGAGGCGTCGCGCTGCCGCCGTCGGCGCGCAGCAGCCCGAGCAGGATGCGGATGGTGGTGGACTTGCCGGCGCCGTTGGGCCCGAGGAAGCCGTGGATCTCGCCCGTCGCGACCTCGAGGTCGAGCCCGTCGAGGGCGACCGTGCTGACCGAAGCTCTTGTGCGAGGTCATGCACCTGGATCGCGGAGGTCATGCATCCGCACATTACACAACGATTCACGGTTTACTGAATGTTATTACGATAGCGATATCGTCGCCCCATGAGGCTGGTCGAGGACGGGACATCGGTCCGCGCCGATCCGAGCGAGACCAGGTGGGCGAAGCGCCGACCGTGACGACCGGGCGCGTCCGCGCCTACGTCGAGCGTCTCGGCGACGCCCTGACCGACGCCGGCATGCCCCGACTCGCCTCTCGCGTCTTCGCCCAGCTGCTCGCCGACGACGACGGCCGGATGACGGCAGGTGAGCTGACCGAGGCCCTCGAGGTCAGCCCGGCCGCGATCTCGGGCGCGGTGCGCTACCTGACGCAGACCATGCTCATCGGCAAGGAACGCGAGCGGGGCACGCGCAGGGACGTCTACGTCGTGCAGGACGACGGCTGGCACAACGCGATGCTGAGCCGCGACCGCATGCTGTCGCAGATGGAGAGCAGCGTTCGAGACGGGGTCGCCGCAGTCGGCGCCTCGACACTCGAGCGGGTCGCCGGCTGCAGCTGACCGTCGAGTACTTCGACTACCTCTTCGAGAAAATGGAGTCGATCCGCGCCGGCTGGGAGCGAGCGCAAGGCCGAGATCGTCCGCGACTGGCCCACCGATCACTGACCCCACCACCCCGACAACGCCGACAAGGACACGGCCGCGCGGAAGCGAGCCCAGCGGCATACGACCAAGGGGTGAACGCACCACGTGAGATCGGCTACGTTCGGGCTCCCGGCCGGCGCTGACGCAGGGGTACGCCACTACGCTCGACCGCATGGCTGACAGCACTGGCGCGCGCTCCGAGTCCGACCTGCCGATCAAGGCCGTCTACGGCGCCGACGCGCTGGACGGGTTCGACGCCGGAGGCCAGGCTGGGCGCGCCCGGCAGCTACCCGTTCACGCGGGGCGTCTACCCGACGATGTACACCGGCAAGCCGTGGACGATGCGCCAGTACGCCGGCTTCGGCACGGCCAAGGAGTCGAACGAGCGCTACCACCAGCTCGTCAAGGCGGGCACCGGAGGCCTGTGCGTCGCCTTCGACCTGCCGACGCAGATGGGCTACGACTCCGACGAGCCGATCGCGCACGGCGAGGTCGGCAAGGTCGGGGTCGCCATCGACTGCGCTCGACGACATGCGCACCCTGTTCGACGGCCTGCCGCTCGACAAGATCTCGACGTCGATGACGATCAACGCGCCCGGCTCGACGCTGCTGCTGCTCTACCAGCTCGTCGCCGAGGAGCAGGGCGTCGCCGGCGACCAGCTGACCGGCACGATCCAGAACGACGTGCTCAAGGAGTACATCGCGCGCGGCACCTACATCTACCCGCCGCGCGAGTCGCTGCGCCTCATCGCCGACGTCTTCGCGTACTGCCACAAGGAGATGCCGCGCTGGAACACGATCTCCATCTCCGGCTACCACATGGCCGAGGCCGGTGCGACGCCCGTGCAGGAGATCGCCTTCACCCTGGCCAACGCGATGGAGTACGTCCGCGCCGCCCAGGCCGCGGGGCTCGACGTCGACGACTTCGCGCCGCGGCTGTCCTTCTTCTTCGTGGCCCGCACGACGTTGCTCGAAGAGGTCGCCAAGTTCCGGGCTGCTCGCCGCATCTGGGCTCGGATCATGAAGGAGGAGTTCGGCGCGACGAACCCGAAGTCGATGATGCTCCGCTTCCACACCCAGACCGCCGGCGTGCAGCTGACCGCACAGCAGCCCGAGGTCAACCTGGTCCGCGTCGCGCTCCAGGGCCTCGGCGCGGTGCTCGGCGGCACGCAGTCCCTGCACACCAACTCCTTCGACGAGGCCATCGCCCTGCCGACCGAGAAGGCCGCCCGCCTCGCCCTGCGCACCCAGCAGGTCATCGCCTACGAGACCGATGTCACGAAGACGGTCGACCCGTTCGCCGGCTCGTACGTCGTCGAGTCGATGACCGACGACATCGAGGCAGCGGCCCTGGCCCTGATCCAGGCCGTCGAGGACAAGGGTGGCGCGGTCGCCGCGATCGAGCAGGGCTTCCAGAAGTCCGAGATCGAGCGTTCCGCCTACCGCGTCCAGCTCGAGATCGACGAGGGTGAGCGGACCGTCGTCGGCGTCAACAGGTACATCGCTCGACGAGGAGGAGGCCTACGACCCCCTCCGCGTCGACCCGCAGATCGAGCTGGACCAGAGGCAGCGTCTGCAGCAGTTGCGTGCCGAGCGGGACAACGACGCCGTCAAGGCGGCCCTCGCCGCGCTGCAGGAGGCCGCCCGCGGCAGCGACAACGTCCTCTATCCCATGCAGGACGCCCTCGGGCGCGCGCCACCGGCGGCGAGGTCGCCCACGCCCTTCGCGAGGTGTGGGGCGTCTACCAGCCGCGCGAGACTTTCTAGGCCCAGCGCCGCCTTCGCTGGCGGGCCGACGGACTACCACGAAGCGGGGCCGACCCACCCGGTCGTGCGTGGTCACGCGGTTCGGGCGGAGCTGGTGGTAGTCCGTGGGCGCAATGCGACGGTGGCCCGGATGGCGTCGATGACGTAGTCAGGTTGGAACATGACCTCGTCCCAGGTGAACCGGAGGACGACCCAGCCGCGCGCCGCCAGACCGGTGTAGCGGCGGCAGTCCCGCTTGAGCGCCGGCCGGTCACCGTGGTGCTCAAAGCTCTCGGCCTCGACGACGATCCGGAGCTCCTCGATGGCGATGTCTACCTCGGCATAGAACGTCTTGTCCCTGATCTGGTGCTGGGTCACGACATCGGCGCCGGCGCGGATGCAGTGCGCCCTCAAGACGGATTCGAACGGATTCGCGGCCCCCCGATCGACGTGCCTGAGCACGGCCACGACGCGCCTGGACAACCGGGGTGGCAGGGCCTTGGCCTGCCGGAACACCTCGAGCGGGTCAAGGCCGCCCCGCCATGATGAGTCGGCGACAGCGAGGGCCTCGTCGAACGGCAGGTCGAGGCAGCAGTCGATGACCGTGCGGGCCCTGCTCGTCACCCAGCCATCGGCAACGTCGTCGACCCCGAGCACGCGCCAGTGCCGTGCCAGGTGGTCAGCGCGTCCGCGTAGCTTGCGGCCTCGCGGAAAAGTGACGTGCGGCTTGTCCGGGTCGAACTTGACGCCCCAGCCCCAGTGCAGGGCCGCCGTCGTGTGTGAGGCGACTGCGGAGAGCTCGACCGCAGTGCGCCGAGCCGCGGCGACGTCCGGCAGCACGTAGCGGCCCTTCCCAGCGCGCACCAACGCGCCACCAGTGACCGCACGTCGGATCCTGCGCTTGGACAAGATCTTGCGGAGGTCAGCCCATGTGCAGGATCCGCCCAGCTGGGCCACCAGCGTCGATGCGTCCATCCCCTGACTCTGGCGGCGGCGCGGAACCGGCCGCGGTGGTTGTCCACAGGGCCCCACGGACTACCACGACCTGCCTCCGCCACCACCGATTGTGCTTGGCTCGGTGGTTGTGCAGCAGGTCGTGGTAGTCCGTCGGCTCGCCGTCAGGCCATGTGTCGTTTCCGGGGGACGAACAGGGCTGCCAGCGTGGCGATCCCGACTGCGGCCGCCCCGGTGAGCAGGGCCGGTCCGACGGCGCCGTAGTAACCAACGGGCGTCAGCTGGCCGCCGGCCCCGAGGAAGACCGCGGACAGCGTCGCAACACCGAGGGTCACGCCGAACTCCCGGATCGTCGCGTTGGCGGAGCTCGCCACGGCGAAGTCCTCGTCGGGGAGCCCGTGGAGGACGGCCGTCGACGCCGGTGCGAACGTCAGCCCCATGCCGATGCCGGCGAGGACGAGCGGCGGCACGAACGCCCCGTAGTCGAGGCCGGCCTCAGTGATGACGGCGAACCAGGCGAGCGCCGTGGTCTGCAACGTGAGACCGCTGACGAGGAGCGTGCGCACGCCGACCCGCGGCGCCAGGGCGCCAGCGAGGGGTGCGATGGCCATCGGGGCCGCGGTCCACGGCAGCGTGCGGATGCCGGCTTCGAGCGGGCTGTAGCCCTGGACGATCTGCAGGTACTGCGAGAGCAGGAAGACGGCTCCGAACATGCCCAGGGCGAAGAACAGGCCGACGACGTTCGCGGCCGAGAAGCTGCGCGACCGGAACAGCCGCAGCGGCAGCACTGCGTCGCGGCGGCGCGCCGCCCACGGCAGGTAGGCGAGGAGCAGCAGCGCTCCGCCGATGAGCTGGGTGAGCACGCCGGGGGAGGTCCAGCCGTCCTCGTTGCCGTGCACGATGCCCCACGTGGCGAGGAGCACCGCGCCGCCGAGCAGGCCCGTGCCGACGAGGTCGAGCCGCGTGAAGGCGCCCCGCGACTCCGGCACCGCGAAAAGAAGCAGTCCGACGGCGAGGACCGCGATCGGCACGTTGACCCAGAAGATCGCCTCCCAGCTGATCCCCTGCACGATGGCGCCGCCGACGACCGGTCCGACGGCGACGCCGAGCCCCGAGACGCCGCCCCAGATGCCGATCGCCATGGGGCGCATCCGCTCCGAGACCGAACCGGCGAGCAGTGCCAGGGACAGGGGCATGATCGCCGCGGCACCGAAGCCCTGCACGGCGCGTGCCACGACAAGGGCCTCGGACGTCGAGCTGAGGGCGGCGCCGATCGAGCCGATGGTGAAGACGACGATCCCCGCGGCCATGACCCGGCGACGGCCGAGCCGGTCACCGAGCGTCGCCGCGGGCAGCATGAAGGCCGCGAAGGCCAGCGTGTAGGCATTGAGGAACCACGACAGCTGGCCGACCGTGGCGTCGAGGTCACGCTGGATGACCGGCAGCGCCGTGGTCATGACGAGGTTGTCCAGCGTGGCGAGGAACATCGGCAGCGAGGTGGCCACGAGGACGAGCCACAGGGCAGCGGCTGGCCGGGTCCGCTGGCCGGAGCCGCGAGGCGGCTGCTCGACGTCGATCGAGGGAGCCGTCGAGGAGGCGGTGGAGGGGGAGCCCGTGACGGTGCTCATGTCGAGAACCCTTCTGTATGCATTGGATGATTACTTAGGATCAGGACGACGATAGGTAATCGACTGATAACATGTCAACATGTCTTCCGCCTCGATCTCCGCGCCCACTGCAACGCGCATGTCCGCCGGCGCCCGACGCGAGCTCGTCCTGGCCGCCGCGACCCGGGCCTTCGCCGAGCAGGGCTACGCCGCGACCACCACGGACACGGTCGCTCGGGAGGCGGGCGTCAGCCAGCCCTATGTGGTGCGGATGTTCGGCACCAAGCTCCAGCTCTTCGTCGAGGTCTTCGAGCATGCCGCCGAGCGGATCATCGAGGCGTTCGAGCGCGAGCTGGACTCGCAGCCCTTCGATCCCGACGAGCCAGATGACTGGACGCGGCTGGGCCACGCCTACAAGGAACTCGTCGAGGACCGTGACTTCCTGCTCGTCATGCTGCACGGCTTCACCTCGGCCGGCGTCGAGGAGATCGGGGTGGCCGCCCGCGCCTGCATGGGACGGATCTTCGCGCTGCTCCGCCGTACGGGAGGTTCGGACGAGCAGCTCCGCGTCTTCGTCGCGCACGGCATGCTGATCAACGTCCTGGTCGCCATGCGCGCGCCCGAGCACCTGGGCGAAGGCGGCCCGCTCGCCGACTTGATGGCCTGCGCCATGCAGGAGTTCCGGCCGGTCAGTGGCTGACCACGGTCGGGCCGGCCAGGCGCGGACATGAGGCGCAGGCCTGCATGCCGGGCAGCGCCACGATGAAGCAGCAGGACCTTCTCCGTGCCGACGGCTCCACAGGCCGCCCCGCCGCACCGGTGGCGTTGCGTACGGCGATCGCCCAGACGTCGGCGACAACACCCCACCGTTGCCGTGAGCTCATCTTGACGTCGGGCGCATAGTCCCGCACCACAGCCGTCACCAGTTGGCCGTATGCCGCTGAGCTCGCTTCCAGCGCAGCCTCCCTCGAGTGGTCGGCGGGCTCCACAACGCTGACGTGACCGGGTCTCAGGACGATGCGGGACGGGTAGAGCCCGGGTGCGAGCTCGAAACCCAGCCCCGTCGGCGCGGGGTCGATGACCACGGACGCGAGCTCAGCGGCATACGCCAACGGGGTTGCGACGACCTCGCACCACCACTGGAGGACGAAGGCAGCCGCCACGTGCGGCTTGTGCACGGAGCCTTGTCGGGCGGCAAGTGCCTCCCGCCATGGCGCGAGCGGATCCGCCCCGACCGCGGCGTGCGCGTCGACGTCAGCGACCCACGTGACCCCATCCGTGGCCTCGGTGGAGACGGTGACGTGGGGGAGCGCGCGGTCGACGAGGCGCACGACCCCTTCGAGCTGGTGCGTGGACACTGCTGCTCCTTCGACGCCGCCGGTCGACCTCCATCCTCTCGGTAGACTCTGGTACTCGTGACCACGCCCCCGCCGTTCGACGAGATCTCCCGTGTCGTGACCGAGCACGAGGACGAGCTCATCGACTTTCGGAGGGACCTGCACCAACACCCTGAGCTCGGCCGCGCCGAGGTCCGCACGACCAGGCGCGTGGTCGAGCGTCTCGAGAGCGCTGGCATCACCGTCGGTCGGCTCCACGGAACCGGGCTGATGGCGGACGTCGGCGCTCCCGAACCGGTCATCCGGGTCGCCCTGCGGGCCGACCTCGACGCCTTGCCGATTCGCGAGCAGACCGAGCTCGAGTTCGCGTCTCGCACCGACGGGGTCAGCCACGCCTGCGGCCACGACGTGCACACGAGCGCGCTCCTGGGGGCCGGCCTCGCGCTCAAGGCGGTGGAGGACCGCCTGCGTGACCACGGCGTCGGGGTGCGGCTCGTCTTCCAGCCGGCAGAGGAGCTGATGCCCGGCGGCGCCCAGGACGTCATCGCCCAGGACGGCTTGGTGGGGGTTGACCGGATCTTCGCGCTGCACTGCGATCCAGCCCTCGACGTGGGCCACGTCGGCCTGCGTGTTGGCCCGATCACCGCGGCTGCCGACCAGGTCGACGTGACGCTCACGGGGCGCGGCGGACACACCTCCCGGCCTCACCTGACTCAGGACCTGACGTATGCCCTCGCCAAGGTCGTCACCGACGTGCCCGCGGCGCTCTCGCGCCGGCTGGACCCTCGTGCGGCGGCGTCTCTCGTGTGGGGCTCCATCCACAGCGGCGGTGCGCACAATGTCATCCCCTCGACCGGCCGGGCCGGCGGCACGCTCCGCATGCTCGACGCCGAGACCTGGGAAGGGGTCGAGAAGCTCCTCGACGAGGTGGTCCATGCCGTCGTGGCGCCGTACGCCGTGGCCGCCGACGTGACGATCACCAAGGGCGTGCCGCCGGTCGACAACGATGCCTCCTGCATCGATGCGCTGACCGCCGCGGTCGTGGGTGCCGGCGCGACGGTGGCCTCGACGCCCCAGTCGCTGGGCGGGGAGGACTTCGCGTGGTACCTGGGTCACGTTCCCGGCGCGATGGCCCGGCTCGGCACCCGCCGACCGGGGGGCCCGACCTACGACCTGCACCGGGGGGACCTCGTCATCGACGAGGGCGCGATCGCGGTCGGCGCGAGCACGCTTGCTGGTTGTGTGCTGGCCTCCGCCGCGCACCACCTCCTGCCGCGGCCGACCGGGATGCGTGCGCCACGGGCGCGATAGCGGATCGGTAACACTTGCGGCGAGTTTCCCCGAGTGCTCCAAATCGTGACGTTGTCCGGGTCTACAGTGCGTGGCATCAGGGCCGATGTCATCATCGGCCGATGGAGTGAAGGAGTAACCCCTTGCGTCACGCAACCAAGGTCGCAGCAGTGGTCGCCGCTGCCGCGCTCGGACTCGCCGCCTGCGGCAGCAGCACCCCGGAGGCGACCCCGGGGGCACGGCACCGGCACCGGAGGGCCAAGCGCCGCGCCGCTCAAGGTCGGGCTCGCTTACGACGTGGGCGGCCGCGGAGACGAGCTCGTTCAACGACGCCGCCGCGGCTGGACTCGACAAGGCCAAGGCCGACTACGGCGTCGAGGGCAAGGAGGCAGCGGCCGTCTACGGTGAGCCGGAGTCCGCTCGCGAGGAGCGCTCTCAGCAGCTCATCGACGCCGGCTACAACAACATCGTCGCCGTCGGCTTCGCCTACGCCAAGTCGGTGGGCAAGGCCGCCAAGGACAACCCGACGTCAAGTTCGCGATCGTCGACGACGCGTCGCCCGACTCCGCTGGCCCGAACGTCGACCAGATCACCTTCGCCGAGGAGCAGGGCTCCTTCCTCGTCGGTGCCGCGGCGGCCCTCAAGACGAAGAGCAACCCCATCGGCTTCGTCGGCGGCGTCGAGACCGCCCT
Source organism: uncultured Actinomycetota bacterium (assembly GCA_963826445.1). Lineage (GTDB taxonomy): Bacteria > Actinomycetota > Actinomycetes > Actinomycetales > Dermatophilaceae > Intrasporangium. The sequence continues at coordinate 314,907 of CAWGXD010000021.1, read as the reverse complement.
CATCAAGAAGTTCGAGGCTGGCTACGAGGCCGGCGTGAAGGCCGTCAAGCCGGACATCCAGATCAAGGTCAAGTACCTCACGCAGCCCCCGACTTCTCCGGGTTCAACTCGTCGACAAGGGCAAGGCGGCGGCCGACGGCATGTACCAGGGCGGCGCCGACATCGTCTACCACGCCGCAGGCGGCTCCGGCGGCGGCGTGTTCACGGCGGCCAAGGCAGCCGGCAAGCTGCGCGATCGGCGTCGACTCCGACCAGGCCAACACGGCAGTACGCCGCGTCCGCGACGTCATCATGACCTCGATGATCAAGAAGGTCGACGTCGGCGTGTTCGACTTCATCACCTCGGTCAAGGACGGCAAGTTCAAGGCCGGCAACAAGGTCTTCGACCTCAAGGCCGGCGGTGTCGACTACTCGACCACTGGTGGCCAGATCGACGACATCAAGGCCAAGCTCGACGAGCTACAAGCAGAAGATCATCGCCGGCGAGATCAAGGTCCCGACGACGCCGCTGAGTTTCGAGACCCCGGCCGAGCCAGCCGGGGACGGCCCGGACGACGCGCATCGCGTTGTCCGGGCCGTTACCGCCGAGCCCCTCCGCTGTCAGTTCAGCGTGTGGCTCAATCCTCGGTCGCCGCCCGAGCCGTCGGGCCCGAGAGGAGCGAGCGTCATCGCAGGACACGCCATCCCGTCGACTGGGAGGACCGGCCGGCCCGCGCCGGAGCGCGCAGGGCGCCGGCGGTCGAGCTGCACGGCATCACCAAGCGCTTCCCCGGTGTCGTCGCCAACAAGGACATCGAGCTCACCGTCCACCGGGGCACCGTCCACGCGATCGTCGGCGAGAACGGCGCCGGCAAGTCGACGCTGATGAAGATCCTCTACGGCGTGCAGCAGCCCGACGAGGGCACCATCGCGGTGAACGGCCGTCGCGACCCTGCACAGTCACCCGCGGACGCGATCAAGGCGGGCATCGGCATGGTGTTCCAGCACTTCATGCTCGCCGACAACCTCACCGTCCTCGAGAACGTCGTCCTCGGGGCGGAGAAGCTCCACGGCATCGGCGACGAGGCCCGCGCGAAGATCCAGGAGATCTCCGACGCCTATGGACTGCGGCATCGACCCAGACGTCCTCGTCGAGGACCTCGGGGTCGGAGCGCGGCAGCGCGTCGAGATCCTCAAGGTCCTCTACCGGGGCGCCCGGATCATCATCCTCGACGAGCCGACCGCCGTCCTCGTGCCCGCAAGAGGTCGACGAGCTCTTCGACAACCTCCGCGAGCTGAAGTCCGAGGGCCTGACCGTCATCTTCATCTCGCACAAGCTCGACGAGGTGCTCGTCGGTCGCCGACGAGATCACCGTGATCCGGCGCGGAACGACGGTGGCCGACGTCGACCCGAGGACGGTCACCGCCCGGCAGCTCGCCGAGCTCATGGTCGGCTCCGAGCTGCCGTCGCCGCAGACCCAGGAGTCGACCGTCACCGACCGCGCCCCTGCTCACCATCGAGGACACCTCGCCTCGACGACCCGCCCGGCGGGCGCCCGCTGCTCGAGCGACATCGAGCTCACCATCCACGCCGGCGAGATCGTCGGGATCGCCGGCGTCGAGGGCAACGGCCAGGCCGAGCTCGTCGAGGTGATCATGGGTATGCGCGAGCCCTCCTCCGGCCGCATCCTGCTCGGCGACGTGGACATCTCCGACTGGCAGACCCGGGAGATGCGCGCGAGGCCGGCATCGGCTACATCCCCGAGGACCGGCACCGCCACGGGCTGCTGCTCGAGGCGCCGCTGTGGGAGAACGTCATCCTCGGCCACCAGACCGAGCCGCCCAACGCCTCGGGCCGGGCGGCTCCTCGATCAACGCGAGCGCGGCCAAGGACGAGACCGCAGCGGTCGTCAAGGAGTACGACGTGCGCACGCCCGTCGATCCACGTGACCGCGCGGCTCGCTCTCCGGCGGCAACCAGCAGAAGCTCATCATCGGCCGTGAGATGCGCCGCGAGCCCAAGGTGCTCGTGGCCGCACACCCGACCCGCGGCGTCGACGTCGGCGCCCAGGCGGCGATCTGGGACCACTCAAGCGGGCCCGACGCAACGGCCTCGCGGTCCTGCTCATCTCGGCCGACCTGGAGGAGCTGGTCGGCCTGTCCGACACGATCCGGGTCATCCTGCGGGGCCGGCTCGTCCGGCGACTTCGACCCCGACACCGTGACGCGCGGAGGAGCTCGGCGCCGGCCATGACCGGGGCCACGGACGACGGACGGGAGGCAGGCCCGATGAGCGACCCGATTCGACCCTGCGCGAGGATGCCTGATGAGCCTCGCGGCGCCCTCCGCGCTGGCCATCGTCGTGGCGGTGATCGTCACGTCGGTCATCCTCGCTCGTGCCGGGAGACCCGGTCGGGGCGGTCGTGGAGCACGATCCTCTCCGTTCCCCGCGCCACGCGTCGTGGTCTCGATCGTCAACGCGGCGATCGTCTACTACATCTCGGCCATCGCCGTGGCGATCGGCTTCCGGATGAACCTCTTCAACATCGGCGTCGACGGCCAGTACCGCGTCGCCGCCTTCGCCGCAGCCGTCTTCGCCGGTCAAGGCTGGCTTCCGGGGCCGCTAACATCCTCGTTCGCCTCCTCGTGGCCATGGCCGGCGGGCGGCTTGTGGGCCGGCATCGCGGGCATGCTCAAGGTCACCGCGGCGTGTCGCGAGGTCATCTCGACGATCATGCTCAACGCGATCGCGACCTTCCTCGTCGCGTTCCTGCTGCGCAAGGCCGCGCTGCAGGTCGAGGGCAGCAACGTCACGAGCACCAAGCCGCTCCCCGACGATCGTCGCGTCCCCGGCATGGCCGCGTCATCCCCGGCGCGACGCGCGAGGTCTACGGCTCTCTTCCTCGCCGATCCTCGTCGGCGTCCTCTACTGGTTCGTCCTCGGCAAGACGCGGTTCGGCTTCGACCTGCGGGCCACCGGCCGGTCCGAGTCGGCGGCCGTCGCGAGCGGCGTCAAGGTCAAGCGGATGGTGCTGACCTCGATGGTCATCTCCGGCGCCGTGGCCGGGCTCGTCGGCATGCCGCTGCTCTTCGGGCAGGACTACGCCTACGGCGACACCTTCCAGGCCGGCCTCGGTTTCGCCGGCATCGCCATCGCGCTGCTCGGCCGCAACCACCCCGTCGGCATCGTCTTCGCCGCGCTGCTGTGGGCCTTCCTCGACGCAGCAGTCCAACGCCCTGCAGATCACCGCCGGCGTCAGCGACCGGCTCGTCCTCGATCATCCAGGGCGTCATCGTCCTCTCCGTCGTCATCGCCTACGAGGTGTCCGCCGGGCCAACGTCCGCTTCGAGCAGCGCAGGGTCGCCCAGGCGCGGCCGAGCACGAGATCCGCCGCCCGACGGAAGGGGCGCCGGCATGAGCCAGCTGACGGCAGACCCCGCCCGAGCACCGCACCGGCCCTAGCCCCGCGTGGCGGCGTCCAGGCTCGTCGGCTGGCCCGCTGTCCTGGTGCTCGCCGCCGCAGGCCTGGTCGTGTCTCTCGACGTCCGCGTCATCACCGGCGCGAACGACATCGACTCCTCCGGCGCCCTCATCGCCGCCATCGCGCTCGCCGTGCCGATCGGCCTGGCCGGTCTCGGCGGCCTCTGGTGCGAGCGCGCGGGCGTCGTCAACATCGGCCTCGAGGGCATGATGATCCTCGGCACGTGGGGGGCGGCCTTCTTCGCGCTACTACTACGGCGCCGTGGGCAGGATCCTCGGCGCGATCCTCCATGGGCGTCGTCGGCGGCGCCGTCCACGCCCTGGCCACGGTCATCTTCGGCGTCGACCACATCGTCTCCGGTGTGGCGATCAACCTGCTCGGTGCCGGCGCCGGCGCCTACCTCGCCGTCGCGCACGTTCAGCGAGCTGCCGGGCGGCAGCCAGACGCCAGTCGCCGCCGCTGCCGCAGCTGCCGTCCATCACTCCCCGTCTCGCGACGGCTCGCCGACGTCGAGCAGAGCGCTGGTGGTCTTCGTCTCCGACATCGCCGGCGTGCTCCGCGCGCTCACGACGAACCTGTCCGTCCTGACGATCATCGCCGTCCTGCTCCTCGTCGGTACGTGGTGGATCCTGTGGCGCACCGCCTTCGGCCTGCGGCTCCGCTCCTGCGGCGAGTCGCCGGTCGCCGCGGAGACGCTCGGCGTCAACGTGATCAGCTACAAGTTCATCGCGGTCCTCATCTCCGGCGGGCTCGCCGGGCTCGGTGGCGGCTTCCTCGCCCTGGTCGCGTCGAACCTCTACCGCGAGGGCCAGACCGCCGGCCGTGGCTACATCGGCCTCGCGGCGATGATCTTCGGCAACTGGCGCCCCGGCGGGCTCGCGGCGGGGCGGCCCTGTTCGGCTATGCCGACACGGTGAACCTGCGCGGCGGCGGCAACATCGTGCGCGCCTACCTGCTGCCGTTCGGCATCTTCCTCCTCCTCTGGGGCGTCTGGCGCCCTCTGGCGGCGCCGTAACGGGCAGCGCGTTGTCGGGGTGCGTCAGTGCGGTCATGGCGGTCGTCGTCCTCGTCTGGTTCATGGTCAGCCCGACGTTCCCGCGGAGTTCACCGGCATGACGCCGTACCTCGCGACGCTGATCGTGCTGGCGTTCGCGTCGCAACGGCTGCGAATGCCCAAGGCAGACGGCCTCGTCTATCGCAAGGGGGAGGCCTCGTGACGGAGGCTGAGCCGGGAGCGAGCCCAGCGGCATACGACATCGACTGGGAGGTGCTCCACCGCCGTGCGGTGGAGCTCATGGAGCGGGCGTACGCGCCCTACTCAGCCTTCCCCGTCGGCGTCGCGGGGCTGGTCGACGACGGGCGGGTCGTGGCCGGCTGCAACGTCGAGAACGCCTCCTACGGCGTTGGCCTCTGCGCCGAGTGCGGCATGGTGTCCGAGCTCCACGCGACCGGCGGCGGGCGCCTCGTCGCGGTCTACTGCGTGGGGGGGACGGCCAGGCGCTCATGCCATGCGGCCGCTGCCGGCAGCTGCTCTGGGAGAACGGCGGGCCGGAGTGTCTGATCATGACACCGAAGGGCGCCCTGTCGATGACGCAGGTACTTCCTCAGGCGTTCGGGCGAGCAGACCTGGACACACGGCACACCTAGGCGGCCGTATGCCGCTGGGCTGGGACATGATGGCACCGTGACCGAAGCCTTCGACGCCGTAGACGTCATCGCCGCCAAACGTGACCGCAACCAGCTGACGGACGCGCAGATCGACTGGGTGATCGACGCCTACACCCGAGGCGTCGTGGCCGAGGAGCAGATGGCGGCGCTGGCCATGGCGATCTACCTCAACGGCATGAACACCGAGGAGATCGCCCGCTGGACCGACGCGATGATCAGGTCCGGCGAGCGACTCGACTTCTCTGGCCTGTCGAGGCCCACGAGCGACAAGCACTCGACCGGTGGCGTCGGCGACAAGATCACCCTGCCGCTCGCACCGCTCGTTGCTGCCTGCGGCGTCGCGGTGCCCCAGCTCTCCGGCCGCGGACTCGGTCACACCGGCGGCACCCTCGACAAGCTCGAGTCGATCCCCGGCTGGCGCGCCTCGTTGGGCAACGACGAGATGATGCGCCAGCTCGAGGACGTCGGCGCCGTGATCTGCGCCGCTGGGGCGGGCCTCGCGCCGGCCGACAAGAAGCTTTACGCCTTGCGGGACGTCACCGGCACCGTGTCGTGCGTGCCGCTCATCGCCTCGTCGATCATGAGCAAGAAGATCGCCGAGGGCACGGGATCGCTCGTCCTCGATGTCAAGGTCGGGTCCGGGGCCTTCATGAAGGAGCTCAGCCAGGCGCGCGAGCTGGCCGAGACCATGGTCCGGCTGGGCACGGATGCCGGGGTCGAGACCGTCGCGCTGTTGACGAACATGGCGACTCCGCTCGGGCTGACTGCCGGCAACGCCCTGGAGGTGCGGGAGTCGGTGGAGGTCCTCCAAGGTGGCGGGCCGCAGGACGTGGTCGAGCTGACGTTGGCTCTCGCCCGCGAGATGGTGGCAGCTGCGGGGAAGGGGGACGTCGACCCGGCAGACGCGCTCGAGGACGGACGGGCCATGGACGTGTGGCGCCAGATGATCCGGGCCCAGGGCGGCGACCCGGACGCGGCGCTGCCGACGGCCAAGGAGACCCACCAGGTCCTGGCGCCGGCTGACGGCGTCCTCGTCGAGCTCGATGCACTCGCGGTCGGCGTGGCGGCCTGGCGCCTTGGCGCGGGGCGGGCGCGCAAGGAGGACCCGGTGCAGGCCGCGGCGGGCGTCGAGCTGCACTACAAGCCGGGAGCGGTGGTGCGTGGCGGGGAGCCGCTGCTGACCCTGCACACCGATACGCCGGAGCGGTTCGAGCGGGCTCTTGAGGCTCTGGAGGGCGGCTTCACGATTGCCCCCGAGGGCTCGCGGCCCGACCTGCCTCCGATCGTCATCGACCGCATCGCCTGATCCGGCCTCCGCGGCACTTCTCTGGAGTGCGTTTGGGCAGGTCAGCGCACGGATGGGGCCGGTTTGGGGCCGGCCTGGGATCGGTCTGGGACCGGATTAGGAGATCGGCGGCGGGGCGTGTAATGTTGTCTCTGCCGCAAGGGAAACCAAGCGAGCGGGTCCGGCGCCTCCAAGAGGCGGTCACGGATTTGACTCCCAAGCAGACGAGCGGCAAACTTGAAGGGTTGCCCCGGAGGCTGGTCTTGTGGCTGGTTGATGGTGTGTGTCCGGTTCTTGAGAACTCAACAGCGTGTCAAAAATCGATGCCAATTACCTCGTTGTGGGGGTGTGGCTGGCTGCCTTTGTGGTGGTTGGTTGTGTCTCTGCGCGATTTTTTATCCTTTGGTTGATTTTGAATTTCTAGCGGAATGCTTCAGTTGTTCTTGGCCCTTCAGGGTCAGTGATTTTGGCCCTTCGTGGGTGGTTGTTTGAACTTCAACGGAGAGTTTGATCCTGGCTCAGGACGAACGCTGGCGGCGTGCTTAACACATGCAAGTCGAACGGTGATGATGGGGCTTGCCCTGTCGGATCAGTGGCGAACGGGTGAGTAACACGTGAGTAACCTGCCCCAGACTCTGGGATAACTCCGGGAAACCGGAGCTAATACCGGATAGGACCCTTGGACGCATGTTCTGGGGGTGGAAAGATTTATTGGTTTGGGATGGGCTCGCGGCCTATCAGCTTGTTGGTGAGGTAGTGGCTCACCAAGGCGACGACGGGTAGCCGGCCTGAGAGGGCGACCGGCCACACTGGGACTGAGACACGGCCCAGACTCCTACGGGAGGCAGCAGTGGGGAATATTGCACAATGGGCGCAAGCCTGATGCAGCGACGCCGCGTGAGGGATGACGGCCTTCGGGTTGTAAACCTCTTTCAGCAGGGAAGAAGCTCTTGGGTGACGGTACCTGCAGAAGAAGCACCGGCTAACTACGTGCCAGCAGCCGCGGTAATACGTAGGGTGCGAGCGTTGTCCGGAATTATTGGGCGTAAAGAGCTTGTAGGCGGTTTGTCGCGTCTGCTGTGAAAATCCGGGGCTCAACCCCGGACTTGCAGTGGGTACGGGCAGACTGGAGTGTGGTAGGGGAGACTGGAATTCCTGGTGTAGCGGTGGAATGCGCAGATATCAGGAGGAACACCGATGGCGAAGGCAGGTCTCTGGGCCACTACTGACGCTGAGAAGCGAAAGCATGGGGAGCGAACAGGATTAGATACCCTGGTAGTCCATGCCGTAAACGTTGGGCGCTAGGTGTGGGGCTCATTCCACGAGTTCCGTGCCGCAGCTAACGCATTAAGTTCCCCGCCTGGGGAGTACGGCCGCAAGGCTAAAACTCAAAGGAATTGACGGGGGCCCGCACAAGCGGCGGAGCATGCGGATTAATTCGATGCAACGCGAAGAACCTTACCAAGGCTTGACATACACCGGAATCACTGCAGAGATGTGCTGCGCCTTCGGGCTGGTGTACAGGTGGTGCATGGTTGTCGTCAGCTCGTGTCGTGAGATGTTGGGTTAAGTCCCGCAACGAGCGCAACCCTCGTTCCATGTTGCCAGCGCGCCTTCGGGTGGCGGGGACTCATGGGAGACTGCCGGGGTCAACTCGGAGGAAGGTGGGGATGACGTCAAATCATCATGCCCCTTATGTCTTGGGCTTCACGCATGCTACAATGGCCGGTACAAAGGGTTGCGATGCCGTGAGGTGGAGCGAATCCCAAAAAACCGGTCTCAGTTCGGATTGGGGTCTGCAACTCGACCCCATGAAGTCGGAGTCGCTAGTAATCGCAGATCAGCAACGCTGCGGTGAATACGTTCCCGGGCCTTGTACACACCGCCCGTCAAGTCACGAAAGTCGGTAACACCCGAAGCCGGTGGCCCAACCCTTGTGGGGGGAGCCGTCGAAGGTGGGACTGGCGATTGGGACTAAGTCGTAACAAGGTAGCCGTACCGGAAGGTGCGGCTGGATCACCTCCTTTCTAAGGAGCAGCTGGCCGGTCGGGTTCGCCCGGTCGGTGCAGAGCCCGGTCCGTCCCCGAGTGTGGGGCGGCGGGTGCTCATGGGTGGAACATCGATTAGTTGACGCCGTTCCTTCGCGTGTTGGTCAGTACATGCCGTTTGCAGCCCTTGGGTGGGTGAGGTGGTGGACCGCCGGCGGGTGTGGGGGATGGTGTCTGGCACGTTGTTGGGTCCTGAGGGACCGGGCCCGGTCGTTTCCTGCCGTGTGGTGGGGGGTGGCTGGTGTTTGGTTTGCTCTGGTTGGTGGGCCCTGCCGATGGTGTGACCGTGTGGTCGTGCCGGGTGTGGGGTGCCGGTTGTATTTTGAGAACTTCACAGTGGACGCGAGCATCTTTGTGTGCCAAGTTTTTAAGGGCACACGGTGGATGCCTTGGTACCAGGAACCGAAGAAGGACGTAGGAATCTGCGATAAGCCTCGGGTAGTCGATAACCAGACTGTGATCCGAGGATTTCCGAATGGGGAAACCCGGCTGGAGGCAAGTCCAGTCACCCGCGCCTGAATATATAGGGCGTGTGGAGGGAACGTGGGGAAGTGAAACATCTCAGTACCCACAGGAAGAGAAAACAAATAGTGATTCCGTGAGTAGTGGCGAGCGAAAGCGGATGAGGCTAAACCGGGCGTGTGTGATAGCTGTCAGGCGTTGCACGTCCGGGGTTGTGGGACCCTCCTGCCGGCTCTGACAGGCCGGTGGGGAGTGAGAAATCTGCGTCATAGTCGAAGAGCATTGAATGGCTCGGCACAGAGGGTGCGACCCCCGTAGACGAAATGGTGTGGACTCCTTGGGGGTATCCCAAGTAGCACGGGGCCCGAGAAATCCCGTGTGAATCTGGCAGGACCACCTGTCAAGCCTAAATATTCCCTGGTGACCGATAGCGGACAAGTACCGTGAGGGAAAGGTGAAAAGTACCCCGGGAGGGGAGTGAAATAGATCCTGAAACCGTGTGCCTACAATCCGTCGGAGCCTCCCCCCGTTGGGGGTGTGGGGTGACGGCGTGCCTTTTGAAGAATGAGCCTGCGAGTTAGTGCTCAGTGGCGAGGTTAACCCGTGTGGGGGAGCCGTAGCGAAAGCGAGTCCGAAGAGGGCGAACATAGTCGCTGGGTCTAGACCCGAAGCGGAGTGATCTACCCATGGCCAGGTTGAAGCGCAGGTAAGACTGCGTGGAGGACCGAACCCACTTAGGTTGAAAACTGAGGGGATGAGCTGTGGGTAGGGGTGAAAGGCCAATCAAACTCCGTGATAGCTGGTTCTCCCCGAAATGCATTTAGGTGCAGCGTCACGTGTTTCTTGCCGGAGGTAGAGCTACTGGATAGCTGATGGGCCTCACCAGGTTACTGACGTTAGCCAAACTCCGAATGCCGGTAAGTGAGAGCGTGGCAGTGAGACTGCGGGGGATAAGCTCCGTAGTCGAGAGGGAAACAGCCCAGATCACCAGCTAAGGTCCCTAAGCGTGTGCTAAGTGGAAAAGGATGTGGAGTTGCTGTGACAACCAGGAGGTTGGCTTAGAAGCAGCCACCCTTTAAAGAGTGCGTAATAGCTCACTGGTCAAGTGATTCCGCGCCGACAATGTAGCGGGGCTCAAGCACACCACCGAAGCTGTGGCATTGACATACTGCTCAGCCGTGACACCTGCGGGTTCACGGTTCAGGCGTGTTGATGGGTAGGGGAGCGTCGTGTCGCCAGGGAAGCGGCGGAGTGATCCAGCCGTGGAGGCGACACGAGTGAGAATGCAGGCATGAGTAGCGAATGACGGGCGAGAAACCCGTCCGCCGAATAACCAAGGGTTCCAGGGTCAAGTTAATCTGCCCTGGGTAAGTCGGGACCTAAGGCGAGGCCGACAGGCGTAGTCGATGGACATCCGGTTGATATTCCGGAACCGGCGAAGGACCGCCCCTGACGAGGCTTGTGATGCTAAGTGCCTGAAGCCTGCCCACCGACCCTTCGGGGTCACCGGGCGGGTGGAGCGCACGACCCGAACTTGTAGTAGTCAAGCGATGGAGTGACGCAGGAAGGTAGCCGCCGCGTGGCGATGGTTGTCCACGTCCAAGGGTGTAGGGCGGGGTCCAGGCAAATCCGGACCCCATCGAGCCTGAGACCTGACAGTGACCGCGTATGCGGGAAGAGGGTGATCCTATGCTGCCGAGAAAAACTTCTAGCGAGGTCCGAGCCGCCCGTACCCCAAACCGACTCAGGTGGTTAGGTAGAGAATACCAAGGCGATCGAGTGAATCGTGGTTAAGGAATTCGGCAAAATACCCCCGTAACTTCGGGAGAAGGGGGGCCCTGATCGTGACGGAACTTGCTTCCCGAGCGTGATCGGCCGCAGAGACCAGGGAGAAGCGACTGTTTACTAAAAACACAGGTCCGTGCCAAGACGCAAGTCGATGTATACGGACTGACGCCTGCCCGGTGCTGGAACGTTAAGGGGACCGGTTAGCACGCAAGTGCGACGCTGAGAACTTAAGCGCCAGTAAACGGCGGTGGTAACTATAACCATCCTAAGGTAGCGAAATTCCTTGTCGGGTAAGTTCCGACCTGCACGAATGGCGTAACGACTTCTCCACTGTCTCAACCACGAACTCGGCGAAATTGCACTACGAGTAAAGATGCTCGTTACGCGCAGCAGGACGGAAAGACCCCGGGACCTTTACTACAGCTTGGTATTGGTGTTCGGTACGGCTTGTGTAGGATAGGTGGGAGACTGTGAAGCCGTCACGTCAGTGATGGTGGAGTCAACGTTGAAATACCACTCTGGTCGTTCTGGATATCTAACCTCGGTCCGTGATCCGGACCAGGGACAGTGCCTGGTGGGTAGTTTAACTGGGGCGGTTGCCTCCTAAAAGGTAACGGAGGCGCCCAAAGGTTCCCTCAGCCTGGTTGGCAATCAGGTGTCGAGTGTAAGTGCACAAGGGAGCTTGACTGTGAGACAGACATGTCGAGCAGGGACGAAAGTCGGGACTAGTGATCCGGCGGTGGCTTGTGGAAGCGCCGTCGCTCAACGGATAAAAGGTACCCCGGGGATAACAGGCTGATCTTGCCCAAGAGTCCATATCGACGGCATGGTTTGGCACCTCGATGTCGGCTCGTCGCATCCTGGGGCTGGAGTAGGTCCCAAGGGTTGGGCTGTTCGCCCATTAAAGCGGTACGCGAGCTGGGTTTAGAACGTCGTGAGACAGTTCGGTCCCTATCCGCTGTGCGCGCAGGAAACTTGAGAAAGGCTGTCCCTAGTACGAGAGGACCGGGATGGACGAACCTCTGGTGTGTCAGTTGTTCCGCCAGGAGCACCGCTGATTGGCTACGTTCGGAAGTGATAACCGCTGAAAGCATCTAAGCGGGAAGCACGTTTCAAGATGAGGTTTCCCCGCCCGCGAGGGCGAGAGGCTCCCAGCCAGACGACTGGGTTGATAGGCCGGACGTGGAAGCACAGCAATGTGTGGAGCTGACCGGTACTAATAAGCCGACAACTTGACCAACAAAGATGCTACGCGTCCACTGTGCAGTTCCCGAGATACAAACGGGAACAACCCACCACGTTTTTGATATCTCCACAGAGTTACGGCTGCCATAGCGAAGGGGAAACGCCCGGCCCCATTCCGAACCCGGAAGCTAAGCCCTTCAGCGCCGATGGTACTGCACTGGTGACGGTGTGGGAGAGTAGGACGCAGCCGGACAACTTATTGAAACGCCCCATCGACTTCGGTCGATGGGGCGTTTCGCATGTCCACCTCAGCGATCGTCCCGTTGAGGCATAGGGTGGCGTCGTGCCCGAACTCATCTCTTCGCCAACCCGAATCCCCGTGCCCGGCGGCAAGCTCATCGAGGAGCACATCGGTGCCGTCAACACTCCGACCGCCAACTTGCAGGCCTCCGTGTCGGTCGCGCACATGCGGCGCACCAGCCGGCTGGTCGGAGCCTTACCAGACTCCGGACTTCGATGAGATCACCGTCGTCCTGAGCGGCCAGGTGCTCGTCGACCACGATGGCGGCCGGCTCGAGGTCAACGCCGGTCAGACGGTCGTGACGCGGGGCGGCGAGCGGGTCCGCTACTCCTGCGGCTCCGATGGAGCCGAGTACGTTGCGGTGTGCCTACCGGCCTTCGCCGAGGACGCGGCGCACCGAGAGGACATCGCGTGACGCCTGAGACCGCCCAGGCGGCACCCAAGGTTCTCCTCCACGACCACCTCGATGGTGGCCTGCGTCCACACACGATCATCGAGCTCGCTCAGGAGGTGGGCTACGCAGGGCTTCCGACCGAGGACCCCGAATCGTGTCGGACGTGGTTCCGACAGAGCGCGGACTCGGGCTCCCTGCCCCTCTACCTCGAAACCTTCGACCACACCCTTGCCGTGATGCAGACGGCCGGGGGCCTCCGTCGGGTGGCCCGTGAGTGCGTGGAGGATCTGGCGGCTGATGGCGTCGTCTACGCCGAGAGCCGGTACGCGCCCGAGCAGCATCTGACACAGGGGCTGTCCCTCGAGGAGGTCATCGAGTGTGTCAACACCGGGTTCCGGGAAGGTGAAGCGCTGGTCGCCGCAAGGGGTGGCCAGATCCGAGTCACGGCTCTACTGACGGCCATGCGTCACGCCGCGAAGTCCACCGAGATAGCGGAGCTCGCCGTCCGTTACCGAGATGACGGCGTCTCGGGCTTCGACATCGCTGGAGCAGAGGCCGGCTATCCGCCCACCCGTCATCTCGACGCCTTCGAGTACCTGCGCCGCGAGAACTCCCACTTCACCATCCATGCGGGCGAGGCCTTCGGGCTGCCCTCCATCTGGGAGGCCATCCAGTGGTGCGGCGCGGACCGGCTCGGCCACGGCGTCCGGATCGTCGATGACATCACCATCCAAGGCCGGCCCTTCGCCGAGTGGCTGGACTCCGGGAAGCACGACCCGCGGGCCCTCGTCGACGTCGACCTGGGCGACGTCACGCTGGGGCGGCTGGCCGCCTACGTCCGGGACACCCGCATTCCCCTCGAGATGTGCCCTAGCAGCAATGTCCAGACCTCCGCTGCCCTGTCGATCGCGCTCCATCCGATCACGTTGCTGAAGCGGTTGCGCTTCCGTGTGACTCTGAACACCGACAATCGCCTCATGAGCGACACGACGATGTCGAAAGAAGCCCTGCTCCTGGCCCAGCAGGCCGACTGGGACCTCGCCGACCTCAGATGGGTCACCATCAACGCAATGAAGTCCGCGTTCATCCCGTTCGACCAGCGGCTTGCCATCATCGAGGACGTCATCAAGCCCGGCTACCGGGAGCTCGGCTTCCCGGTCTGAGCTCACACCGCAGCGGCGATCGCCGCCTCGACGTGCAGGCGAGTTGTGGGGAAGACGGGCACGGCAGAGTCGTCCTGACCGACGAGCAGCTCGATCTCGGTGCAGCCGAGAATGATGCCCTCCGCCCCCGCGTCGATGAGCCTGCCGATGACTCCGCGGTAGGCCTCCCGTGACGGCTCGGTCACCTGCCCGACGCACAGCTCGTCGTAGATGATGCGGTGCACCTGGGCCCGGTCGCCCGCCTCGGGCACGAGCACTGAAAGGCCGTGGGACTCGAGGCGATCGCGGAGGAACGGCTGCTCCATCGTGTAGCCCGTGGCCAACAGCCCGACCTGCCGCAGCCCGGCAGCGCGCACCGCGGCAGCCGTGACATCGGCGATGTGTACGAAGGGGAGGTCCGTCGCGGCCGTGATCGCGTCGGCGACCTTGTGCATCGTATTGGTGCACAGGACGAGCAGCTCGGCGCCACCGCGCTCCAGACCCTGCGCCGCCTCGGCGAGCAGCTGGCCCGCGGCGCTCCAGTCGCCGGTGGCCTGCATCCGCTCGACCTCCGCGAAGTCAACCGAGTGGAGCAGGACCCGTGCAGAGGCAAGCCCGCCGAAACGATCACGGACGATCTCGTTGGCGAGCCGGTAGTACTGCGCGGTCGACTCCCAGCTCATGCCGCCGATCATGCCGATGAGTCTCACCGTCTCGGCCCTCCCGCCACGAGTGCTCTCACCTGGGACTCCGCCTCACGCGGACTGACGCACCGGGCGCCGTGGGCCTCGGCCTGCACGATGATGGCCGGCTCGGCCCGGAACAGCGCGACGCCGCGTCGGAGCAGGATGTGCGGAGGCTTGCGTCGCTCGGCAAGGTCGCGAACCAGCCTCAGCACGAAGGTGACCCACCGCCATCGGCGCACGCACAGGGCATCCGCAAGGAGCCGCTCTGCCTCGAGCGGTTCCGTGAGCCGCGCGGCAAAGAGACCCTCGGCGAGGACGAAGTCGTCGGGAGCGCAGGTGACGACCTGGCGTCCGGTGACCCGGGAGGCGCCGATGTCGTAGATCGGCACCTCGGCCCAGCCGGTGTCGACGAGAGTCCTCAGGGCCGCCACCGCAGCGTGCACGTCCCACGAGTCGATGTGGTCCCAGTCCGGGATCCCCAGGGGCGATCTCGGCAGGCCCGGGTCGTCGACCTCGCGGTAGAAGTCGTCGAGGCGCACGACCGGCCAGCCGAGTGCGTCGCTGAGCCGGGTGGCCAGTCGGCTCTTCCCAGCACCGCTGGGGCCGGTGACGAGGATGACGCGTCGGCGGGAGCCCGGTGTTTCACTGGGCCGTATGCCGCTGGGCTGGCTCCCGGCACCACGCGACCTCTCGTCCCCTCGGGTCCCGCCTCGCCGGGGTCCCGACCGGCCGTTCTCGGCGTGTCAGGCCCGGTCACAGGCCCTTGGGGTGCCACACCGTCTTCGTCTCGACGAAGGCGCGGATGCGGCCAAGGCCAGGGTCGGCAGACCAGTCGGGCTCGACGGCGACGCCGTCCGCGACCTCGGGGCGCAGGACGCGCTTGAGGTTGCCCGCGGCCTCTGCCTCGAGCGCGCCCCACTCGACCCCATCGGCGCCGGCGGCACCGGTCAGGTCGATGGCGTTGACGTCACGGTGCGAGGCGAGCCACGGCGCGACCTCGTGCGTCTTCGCGGTGATGAGGTTGACGACGCCGCCAGGCAGGTCGGAGGTGGCGAGGACCTCGCCCAGGGTGATGGCCGGCAGGGGGCGAGCTGCGGACGTGACGACGACCGCGGTGTTGCCCGTTGCGACGACGGGAGCGACGACGGAGATGAGGCCAAGCAGCGAAGAGGACTGCGGCGCAAGGATGCCCACAACACCCGGTCGGCTCGGGCGCCGACACGTTGAAGAAGGGACCCGCCACCGGGTTGAGGTTGCCGAGAACCTGCGCAATCTTGTCCGTCCACCCGGCGTACCAGACGAGCCGGTCGACGGAGGCGTCCACGACGGCTCCAGCGGCGCGGGCGCTCAGTCCCTCTCCGGCCGCCACCTCGTCGACGAACTGGGCTCGACGCCCCTCGAGCACCTCTGCAGCCCGGTAGAGGACCTGGCCGCGGTTGTAGGCGGTGGCCCCCGCCCACCCGGACAGCGCACCGCGCGCCGCGACGACGGCGTCGCGGACGTCCTTGCGAGATCCCATCGATGCGTTGGCGAGAAAGTCGCCCTTCGCCGACACGACCTCATAGGAGCGACCGGACTCGCTGCGCGGGAACTTTCCGCCGATGTAGAGCTTGTAGGTCTTGCGGACATCGAGGCGGGTCATCGCGCGGCTCCCGTCGGCAGGGCTGCGGACGTCGTTCTCAGGTAAGCGTCGAGGCCGTGGCGGCCGCCCTCGCGCCCGTAGCCGGACTCCTTGTACCCCCCGAAGGGCGAGCTCGGGTCGAAGCGGTTGAAGGTGTTGGCCCAGACGACGCCGGCCCGCAGCTGGTCGGCCATCCAGAGGATTCTGGAGCCCTTCTCGGTCCAGACTCCGGCCGAGAGTCCGTAGGAGGTGTTGTTCGCCTTGGCGACCGCCTCCTGTGGGGTCCGGAACGTCAGCACCGACAGCACAGGTCCGAAGATCTCCTCGGTCGCGACGCGGTGGGTCTGGGAGACGCCGGTCAGCACCGTAGGTGGGAACCAGTAGCCACGCGCCGGGAGCGTGCACTCCGGGCTCCAGCGCTCCGCGCCCTCGGCCACACCGGCCTCGACGAGGGACGTGATCCGGTCGAGCTGGACCTTGCTGTTGATCGCGCCGAGGTCGCTGTTCTTGTCCATCGGGTCACCGACGCGCAGCGTCTGGAGGCGGCGCTTCAGCCGGGCGACGACCGCGTCATGGACGCTCTCCTGCACCAGCAGCCTCGACCCGGCACAGCACACCTGCCCCTGGTTGAAGAAGATGCCGTCGACGATGCCCTCGATCGCCTGGTCGATCGGCGCGTCGTCGAAGACGATGTTGGCGGCCTTGCCGCCGAGCTCGAGCGTCGCCTTCTTGGACGTGCCGGCGATGCGACGCGCGATGGCCTTGCCCACCTCGGTCGAGCCGGTGAAGGCGATCTTGTCGACGTCGGGGTGGTCGACGATGGCCTGGCCCGTGCTCCCGTCGCCCGTGATGATGTTGACGACCCCCGGAGGCAGGTCGGCCTGCTGGCACACCTCGGCGAACAGGAGCGCGGTCAGTGGCGTCGTCTCCGCCGGCTTGAGGACGACGGTGTTGCCGGTCGCGAGTGCTGGCGCGATCTTCCACGCGAGCATGAGGAGCGGGAAGTTCCACGGGATGATCTGTCCGACCACGCCGTACGGCCGGGTCACGGTGCCCGGGGAACCAAGCCCAGCGGCATACGCCAATTTGTCGGCCCAGCCGGCGTGGTAGAAGAAGTGCGCGGCGGCGGTGGGCATGTCGAAGTCGCGCGTCTCCTTGATCGGCTTGCCGTTGTCGAGCGTCTCGAGGACGGCGAACTCGCGCGCGCGCTCCTGCAGGATGCGGGCGATGCGGAAGAGGTACTTGCCGCGCTCGGCGCCGCTGATCCGGCCCCACGTCGCCCTCGAAGGCGCGGCGGGCGGCGGCGACGGCCTTGTCGACGTCCTTGCGGCCGGCCTGGCTGACCTCCGCGAGGACCGTCTCGTCCGCGGGGTTGATCGCTGGCGAAGGTGGCCTTGGGCCGCGTGAAGGCGCCGTCGATGAAGAGGCCGTAGGACTTCTCCGAGCGTGACGATCGCGCGCGACTCCGGGCGCGGGCGCGTACTCGAACGTGGGCATGCAGCACTGTCCTTCGCCGGTCAGTCGATCGTCACGTAGTCGGCGCCGGAGTAGGCCCCAGTCGCGAGCTTCTGCCGTTGCAGGAGAAGGTCGTTGAGCAGGCTCGAGGCGCCGAAGCGGAACCACTCCGGCGTGATCCAGTCCTCGCCCGGCGATCTCGCTGACCATGACGAGGTACTTGATCGCGTCCTTGGAAGTGCGGATGCCCCCGGCCGGCTTGACGCCGACCTGGACCCCGGTGAGCTCACGCCAGTCGCGCACGGCCTCGAGCATGACGAGCGTGACGGGGAGGGTAGCGGCGGGCTGAGACCTTGCCGGTCGAGGTCTTGATGAAGTCGCCGCCGGCGAGCATCGAGAGGTAGGAGGCTCGCCGCACGTTGTCGTAGGTGACGAGCTCGCCGGTCTCCATGATGACCTTGAGGTGCGCCTCGCCGCAGGCCTGCTTGACCTCGGCGATCTGGTTGAAGACCGTGAGGTAGTCGCCCGAGAGGAAGGCCCCGCGGTCGATGACCATGTCGATCTCGTCGGCGCCGGCCTTGACGGCGTCGCGGGTGTCGGCGAGCTTGACCGCCATGCTCGCCCGGCCCGACGGGAACGCCGTGGCGACCGCGGCGACGTGGATCCCGCTGTCGCCGAGGGCCGCCTTCGCCGTGGCGACCATGTCGCCGTAGACGCAGATCGCTGCCGGGCGTCGGAGTGGTCGGGTCGAGCGGATCCGGAACGCGCGCCTTGGCGCAGAGCGAGCGGACCTTGCCGAGGGTGTCGGCGCCCTCGAGCGTCGTCAGGTCGATCATGCTGATGGCGGTGTCGATGGCCCACGCCTTGCTCGTCGTCTTGATCGAGCGGGTGCCGAGCGACGCCGCGCGTGCCTCGCAGCCCACCTGGTCGACGCCGGACAGGCCGTGCAGCCACGAGGTGAGCGCGTGGTTCGTCAGACGCGACACGCCGAGGAGTCGCGCGCCTGGGCCGTGAGTTCCTGCGCGCTGCGTGTCGTGGTGCTGACTGTCACCCGGCGAGTCTATCCACGGCCCGAATCCGGCGAGTCAGTCTGCGACTGAACCCCTGCGCAACACACCGAGCAGTCGACAACTCCCTACGGAAATAACCCCAAGGAGTTGTCGACTGCTCGGTGTGTTGCCGGAGGTGGTGGAGGTCAGGGGAGGGCGGTGAGGCGCTCGAACTCGGCCCGGATCGCCGCCAGCCGGTCGCCCGCCGCCGTTCGCGCCGCAGCGAGCTCGTCAGCAGTCGGGACGGCCTCGATGACCTCGAGGTAGACCTTGACCTTCGGCTCGGTGCCGCTCGGACGGACGATGACCCGCGACTCGTCAGCGAGGTAGTAGCGCAGGCCCTCAGTGGGCGGGAGCCCACCGTCCCCCGCCGAGAGGTCATCCATGCGCGTGACCGCGATGCCCGCCACCGAGCTCGGCGGCGCCTCGCGCAGCTGGCGCATGACCGCCTCGGTCTCGGTCAGGTCCGAGACGCGCACCGAGAACGAGTCCGTCGCGTGGACGCCGTGCGCCACGGCGAGGTCGTCCAGCAGGTCGGTGAGATGACGGCCCTCCGCCTTGAGGGTCGCCGCCAGCTCGGCGAGGAGCAGCGCGGCGCTCACGCCGTCCTTGTCCCGGACGAGGTGCGGCGCGACGCAGTAGCCGAGGGCCTCCTCGTACCCGTAGCGCAGCCCCTCGACGCGCGAGATCCACTTGAACCCGGTCAGCGTCTCCTCGTGCCGGATTCCGGCGGCGGCCGCGATCGCGGCGAGCAGGCGTGACGACACGATGGAGTTCGCGAACACGTCGCCCGGGGTAGACCCCACGGCGCCACGATGTGCGCCCCGAGCAGTGCGCCGACCTCGTCGCCGCGCAGCATCCGCCAGTCGCCGAGGCCAGGGTCGAGCACCGCTGCCGCGCATCGGTCGGCGTCGGGGTCGTTGGCGATGACGAGGTCGCAGCGCTGACGCCGGGCCCGCGCGAGGGCGAGGTCGATGGCGCCCTTCTCCTCGGGGTTCGGGAAGGCGACGGTCGGGAAGTCGGGGTCCGGGACCGCCTGCTCGTCGACCGCGGTGGGGAGCCCGAACCCTGCCTGGACGAATGCCGCGCGCGACGGTGCCGTGTCCGACGCCGTGCAGGCTCGTGTGCACGCAGTGGAGGTCACGCGGCGAGTCGGGGTCGACGACGGTGACGACCGCGTCGACGTAGTCCTCGACCAGGCTCTCGCCGAGCGTCTCCCACCCGTCGGCGGCGAGCGGAACGTCGGCCACCGCTCGGACGGCGGCGATGTGAGCGGCGATCTGGGCGTCCGCCGGCGGCACGATCTGGCTGCCGTCGCCGAGGTAGACCTTGTACCCGTTGTCCTGGGGCGGGTTGTGGCTGGCTGTCACCATGACGCCTGCGTCGGCCCCGAGGTGGCGGATTGCGAAGGCGAGCACCGGCGTCGGCAGGGGTTTGGGCAGGAGCAGAGCGCGCCCGCCTGCTGCGACGACGACCGATGCGGTGTCTCGGGCGAAGACGTCGGAGTTGTAGCGGGCGTCGAAGCCGATCACGACGAGGGGGTCGTCACCGGCTTGCCCCTCGGACTTGAGGTAGGCCGACAAGCCCAGCGGCCGCGCGGATCACGACGCTGCGGTTCATCCGGTTGGGACCGGCCCCCAGGGCACCACGCAGTCCGGCGGTGCCGAACTCGAGCATGCCGGAGAACCGGTCGGCCAGGTCGTCCCTGGCCCGGTCCGAGCCGGCCTCGACCCCGCCGATGAGGGAGTCGAGCTCGTGCCGCGTCGTCGCGTCGGGGTCGTCGTCACGCCAGGCCCGCGCTGCCGCGAGCAGGTCAGCAGGGGTCTCGGTCGCGGTCATCAGAGGCGCCGCACGATGGTGGAGAGCAGGTCCGCGCAACGGCCGGACGCCGCCTCGCCCGCCTCGAGGACCTCGTCGTGGCTGAGCGGCTTGTCACTGATCCCCGCTGCGAGGTTGGTGACGAGCGAGATGCCGAGCACCTCGAGACCCACCTGCCGTGCCGCGATCGCCTCCAGCCCCGTCGACATGCCGACCAGGTCGCCACCGATGATCTTGGCCATCCGAACCTCGGCTGGAGTCTCGTACTGCGGTCCCCGGAACTGGACATAGACGCCCTCGTCAAGGGCGGGGTCGACCTCGCGCGCGATCCGCCGCAGACGGGGCGAGTAGAGGTCGGTGACGTCGACGAAGTTCGGGCCCTCGATCGGTGACTGCGCCGAGAGGTTGATGTGGTCCCGGATGAGAACCGTCGTGCCGGGCTCCCACGCTGGGTTGAGGCCACCGCAGCCGTTGGTGAGGATGATCGTCGAGCACCCGGCAGCGTGGGCGGTCCGCACGGCGTGGACAACGGCGCGCACGCCCCGACCCTCATAGAAGTGGGTCCGCGAGCCATACACGAGGGCGCGCCGCCCGGTGTCGCCGATGGCGACCGACTGCATCGTCCTCGAGTGGCCCTCGACGGCCGCTGCATAGAAGCCCGGGACGTCGGCATTGTCCACCGTGGCCACCGTCTCGCCGATGAGGTCGCCGGCCTGTCGCCAGCCGGAGCCGAGGACGAGGGCCACGTCGTGACGAGCTGCTCCCGTCCGCTCGGCGATGACTGCTGCAGCCTGCTGGGCCACCTCGAACGGGTCGGTGGCGGGGTCATTGAGGTCGATGGCCGGAGTGCTCACGCTGCGACTCTAGCGACGTCCTCGCCGTGGCGGCTCGAAGCGGAAGGCGACGTCGGGCTGGGAGTCGGCTCAGCGGCATACGGCCTCGTCGGTGGTTGGATGGTCGGGTGATCACGCGAGAGACGACCGTTGTCATCATCGGTGGCGGCCCCGGAGGCTACGAGGCCGCGCTCGTCGGTGCCCAGCTCGGCGCGAACGTCACCATCATCGAGAGGCTCGGGGTCGGTGGAGCTGCGGTGCTCACCGACTGCGTGCCGAGCAAGGCCCTGATCGCGACGGCCGACTACATGTCCGACTTCGAGGTCGCGGGCGGGCTCGGGGTCCGTCTCACCGACAACGAGGGGGATGTCGTCGACGACGTCGTCGCCCAGCCGCAGACCGTCAACGAGCGGATCCTCGCGCTGGCAGCGGCCCAGAGCGCTGACATCCATCACGGCCTCGAGCACGCCGGAGTGCGGATCATCAGTGGGACGGGACGTGTGGCGGCGCGGGACCGCGTCATCGCCGAGACCGACGCAGGGTCGGAGGAGATCGCCGCCGACGTCATCCTCGTCGCGACCGGAGCGACCCCTCGGGTTCTGGCGACTGCCGTCCCGGACGGGGAGCGCATCCTGACGTGGCAGCAGATCTACTCCCTTGCCGACCTGCCGGAGCGCATCGTTGTCATCGGCTCGGGTGTCACCGGCGCGGAGCTCGCACAGGCGTTCCTCGGTCTGGGCTCTGAGGTGGTGCTCGTCTCGTCGCGGGACCGGGTGCTTCCGGGGGAGGACGCCGACGCGGCGACCGTGATCGAGGAGGTCTTCCGCAAGCGGGGGATGGAGGTGCTCAACCAGTCGCGCGCGGCCGGTGTCGAGCGCACTGCGAACGGCGTCGTCGTCCGGCTCGAGGACGGTCGCACCGTCGAGGGCAGCCATGCCCTGCTCGCCGTCGGCTCCGTCCCGACACGCGGGGCATCGGGCTCGAGGAGCTCGGTGTCGAGCTGAGCGAGTCGGGGCACCTGCAGGTCGACCGCGTGTCGCGCACGAACGTGCCGGGCATCTATGCGGCCGGCGACTGCACGGGCGTGCTGCCGCTCGCCTCCGTCGCAGCCATGCAGGGACGCATCGCCATGTGGCACGCACTGGGAGACGCCGTCGCGCCGCTCAACGTCCGGGGGGTCGCCGCCACCATCTTCACCGAGCCGGAGATCGCCACGGTGGCATCGGGCAGCTGCTGCCGACGAGGTCGCATGATGTCCAGTCGGTGACGCTGCCGCTCTCGCGCAACCCGCGGGCGAAGATGCAGGGCATCACCGACGGCTTCGTCAAGCTCTTCTGCCGCACGGGCTATGGGACGCTGCTCGGCGGGGTCATCGTCGCGCCGAAGGCCTCGGAGCTGATCCATCCCGTCGCCCTCGCCGTGCAGAACCGGCTCAACGTCGACCAGGTGGCCAGCACCATCACCGTCTATCCCTCGCTGTCCGGCTCCATCGCCGAGGCCGCCCGGCAGCTGCACCAGCCGGACTGAGACCTCAGGTGGCGCTCGCTCAGAAGGGTCACGACCACACCTGAGGTGTGCCAGAGGCGTAGCGTCGGGACAGCAGGGGAACCCATCACCAGGGGAGAAGCAATGAGCAGCTGGATCGACAAGGCGAAGGACTTCATCAAGGGCAACCCCGACAAGGCGAGGGATGCCCTGGAGAAGGCAGAAGACATGGTCAACGAGCGGACCGGCGGGAAGTATGCCGAGCAGGTCGACCAGGGTTCGGACATGGTGAGCGAGAAGCTCGGGCTCCCTCCTGAGACCGAGGACGCGACCGCACCAGAGCCCGCTCCGTCACCTGGCCCGGCGCCCGTGCCCTCGGAGAGCCCGGCGCCGACGCCGACGCCACCGACGCCGGACCAACCGGAGCCGACAGCGGGACGGCTGAGAGCTGGCGGCGCCATCCCGGAGGCGCCCTCCGAGGGCGACGTCACGCTCGGCGACCCGCCGCCGGCACCGCCCTCACGCTGACCAAGACTGGGCCGGAGCCGCAACACACCGAGCGGTCGCCAACTCCACGCGGTTACTTCCGCAGGAGCTTGACCGCTGCTCGGTGTGTTGCGGTGGGGCTGGGTTGGGCGGGGTGGGTCAGGCCTCGGCGGCGGCGTCCTTGATCTCGGCGAGGACGGAGCCGGACGTGACGGTCTCGCCGACGGCCGCCTTGAGGCCGGTGACGACACCGGACTTGTGGGCGTTGATCGGCTGCTCCATCTTCATCGCCTCGAGGACGATGACGAGGTCGCCCTCGGCGACGGTCGCACCCTCCTCGACAGCGAGCTTGACGATGGTGCCCTGCATCGGCGCGGTGAGCGAGTCGCCCGAGGCCGCGGCACCGCCCTTGCTGCCACCGGAGCGCTTCGGGGCCTTCTTCTTCGCGGTGCCGGCACCGCCCCCGCCGCCAAGAGACAGCCCACCCGGGCAGGGACGACCTCCAGGCGCTTGCCGCCGACCTCGACGACGATCGTCTGGCGCTCCGCCACGTCCTCACCGGCGCCGTCAACTGCGGCGGGCCCAGCGGCATACGGCTCGATCGTGTTGTCGAACTCCGTCTCGATCCAGCGGGTGTGCACGGTGAACGGCGACCCGTCCGAGGGGGCGAAGGCCTCGTCAGAGACGACGGCCCGGTGGAAGGGCATGACGGTCGGCATGCCCTCGATGATCGAGCTCGTCCAGGGCGCGTCGGGCCCGTTCGATGGCCTCGGCGCGGTCACGGCCGGTGACGATGAGCTTGGCGATCATTGAGTCGAACGCGCCGGCGACGGTGTCGCCCTCGACGAGGCCGGCGTCCCAGCGAACGCCGGGACCGTGCGGGACGACCATGCGGCGTGACGGTGCCGGGTGCGGGCAGGAACCCGCGGCCGGCGTCCTCACCGTTGATCCGGAACTCGATCGAGTGGGCGTGGGGTTCGGGATCGGTGAACGTCAGCGGCTCGCCGTTGGCGATCCGGAACTGCTCGCGGACGAGGTCGATGCCGGTGACCTCCTCGGTGACCGGGTGCTCGACCTGGAGGCGCGTGTTGACCTCGAGGAAGCTGATCCCCCCGTCCTGTCCGACCAGGAACTCGCACGTGCCGGCGCCGACATAGCCCGCCTCGCGCAGGATCGCTTTCGAGGCGCGGACCAGCTCGGCGTGCTGCGCCTCCGAGATGAACGGGGCGGGGGCCTCCTCGACCAGCTTCTGGTTGCGGCGCTGGAGCGAGCAGTCACGGGTCGACACGACGACGACATTGCCGTGGTGATCGGCCAGGCACTGCGTCTCGACGTGGCGCGGCTTGTCCAGGAAGCGCTCGACGAAGCACTCGCCGCGGCCGAACGCCGTCACGGCCTCGCGCACCGCGGAATCGTAGAGGTCGGGGATCTCCTCGATGGTGCGCGCGACCTTGAGCCCACGGCCACCGCCACCGTAGGCCGCCTTGATCGCGACCGGCAGCCCGTTCTCCTTGGCGAAGGCCACCACCTCGTCCGGTCCCGGAGACCGGGTCCTTGGTGCCCGGGACGAGCGGGGCGTTGGCCTTCGTCGCGATGTGCCGCGCCTTGACCTTGTCGCCCAGTGCGTCGATGGCGCCGGGCCCGGGGCCGATCCAGATGAGGCCGGCGTCGATGACGGCCTGGGCGAAGCTGGCGTTCTCGGCGAGGAAGCCGTATCCGGGGTGGACCGCGTCCGCGCCCGACTGCTTCGCGATGTCGATCAGCTTCTCCTGGACGAGGTAGCTGTCGGCCGGGGTCGCGCCACCCAGCGCAAACGCCTCATCAGCGACCTTGACGTGCAGCGCGTCCCGATCCGGCTCCGCATAGACCGCCACCGATCCGATACCTGAGTCCTTGCAGGCTCGCGCGATGCGCACTGCGATCTCACCACGGTTAGCGATCAGGACCTTGCTGATGGAAGCCATGCGTGGGACTTTAGCGCCTCAGCGTCGCTGCAAAATCTGCCGTCCGTGGCATTCCGCGCCAAGGTGAAGTGAGGTCCGGCACATACCCGGGCGTACGTTGGCGTCATGGATCTCTTCTCGCGCAGGAGCAGGGAGAAGCGCGTTTTGGCGGACGGTGAATCCCGAAGGGAACCCGCCCCCGTCCAGGCACCAGCGGTCGAGCTGCCGGAGGACGGCCGACCGGTCTCGGCGCCCCTGTCGGACGTGGATCGATCGCGGATCGCCCGCGGCCTCGACACCCTTGCCGCACGAGGCGTTGATGTCGACGACCTCGCGGCCGTCGGCGCGGCCTATGACCTCGCGTTCGCCGAGGCCCGACGCGGTGACGGCCAGAGCGGCGCGGAGATCGTGGAGCTGTTCGGCGTCGCGATCGGGGAGCACCTTGCCCGCCACAGCGCGCGGGGCTGGGCTGTCGTCACCGACGTCTTCGGCACCGACCTCGGCCTGGTGGACGCGCGCGGCGACACTGTCGTCGTTCCCCACAACCTCGTCGGTGCTCGCTGGATGAGGGGAGAGGCCGGATGGATCCCGGGCGTCATCGGGCACCTCGTGACCCTCGTTCCCCGCACCGCGCGTCCCCTTGATGGCACCTAGGATCCGACCATGAGCACCAACGCCGCTGACTCACGGAGCAAACGGGACCTCGAGGGCGGGATCGAGCGCGACTTCCGCCGCAAGCATGTCCTACGGCGACTACCTGCGACCTCGACCTGCTGCTCGCCGCGCAGCACCCGCTCAGCGATCCGCCCCAGCACGACGAGCTGCTCTTCATCATCCAGCACCAGACGTCGCGAGCTGTGGCTCAAGCTGCTCGTCCACGAGCTGCGCTCGGCCCGAGCGCTGCTCGCGGCCGACGACCTCGCCCCGGCGCTCAAGCGGCTGGCCCGGGTCAAGCACGTCCAGCACGCGCTCGACCGACCAGTGGTCCGTGCTCGCGACCCTGACCCCGAGCGAGTACGCCGCAGATCCGGCCGTTCCTCGCGACGAGCTCGGGCTTCCAGTCGGCGCAGTACCGCGAGGTCGAGTTCCTCCTCGGCAACAAGAACGCCGACATGGTCGAGGTCTTCGAGCACGATCCCGAGGCGCAGTCCGAGCTGCGGACGCCTGCTGCACGAGCCGAGCCTCTACGACGAGTTCCTCGCCTACCTCGCGCGGCGCGGGTACGCCGTACCGGCGGCGCTGCTCGACCGCGACTGGTCGCAGCCCTACCGCCTACGACGAGGGCCTCGTCGACGTGTTCGCCGAGGTCTACGCCGCGCCGGCACGAGCACTGGGGCGTCTACGAGACCTGCGAGGAGCTCGTCGACATCGAGGACAACTTCCAGCAGTGGCGGTTCCGGCACCTGCAGGTGGTCCAGCGCACCATCGGCCACAAGACCGGGCACCGGCGGCTCGACCGGCGTCGACTTCCTGCGCCGCGCGCTCGACCTGACCTTCTTCCCCGAGCTCTACGAGGTCCGCACCCGCATCGGCAGCTGAGCACAACTGAATTAGAAGTGGTATGCCGCTGAGCTCGCTTTCGCACGAAAGCGAGCTGCAGCGGCATACCACTTCTTCGTCCTGGTCAGCTGGTCTTCGCGCGGACCTGCCGTTTGATGCGCGCGAGCATCGCGGCCATTCCGCGAAGCCGCAGCGGGGAGACCGCCTCGGCCAGACCGAACCGCATGGGCATGTCATCGGGGACGGCCAGGACCTCCGCGGCGGTGAGGCCGTCGAGTCCCTCGTGGAGGATCCCGGCGAAGCCTCGGGTCGTCGGCGACTCCGGCGGCGCGTCGAAGAAGAGGTGGACGCCGCGATCGGTGAGCGACTCACCGTCGTCGACCTCGACGACGAGGAACAGCGGCGTCTGGCACTCGTCGACCCGCTCGAGCTTGTCGAGCTGGCCCACGTACCGCTCGGGCAGATCCGGCAGCTCGTCGCTGAACTCCAGCAGCAGCTGCAGCTTGAGGTCGTTGGTCGCCGACCGGAAGTCGTCCGCGATCTCGGCCAACGACGTGGGCAGCCCTGAAAGGTCGGTACTCGTCACCGCTCGATGGGCACGCGCACGGCGTTGCCCCACTCCGTCCAGGAACCATCGTAGTTGCGCACCGACTCGAAGCCGAGCAGGTGGGTGAGGACGAACCAGGTGTGCGACGAGCGCTCCCCGATGCGGCAGTAGGCGACGACGTCGTCATCAGGGGCGAGGCCCTGCTCGCGGAGGTAGATGTCCTCCAGCTCGTCGCGGGACTTGAAGGTGCCGTCGTCGTTGGCGGCACGGGCCCAGGGCACGGACTTGGCGCCGGGGATGTGACCGCCGCGCATGGCGCCCTCCTGGGGATAGTCCGGCATGTGGAGCAGCTCGCCGGAGAACTCGCCGGGGGAGCGGACATCGACCATCGGCTTGCCGATGTGGTCCAGGACCTCCTCCTTGAACGCGCGGATCGGGGCGTCGTCGCGCTCGGCGACCGGGTAGGTGGCCGGCTTGGGCGTCGGCACGTCGCGGGTCAGCTCGCGACCTTCGGCGATCCACTTGGCCCGGCCTCCGTCGAGCAGCCGCACGTCGTCGTGCCCGAACAGGCTGAGCACCCACAGCGCGTAGGCCGCCCACCAGTTCGACTTGTCGCCGTAGATGACGACCGTCGTGTCCCGGGAGATGCCGCGTGAGCCCATGACCTCGGCGAAACGGGCCCCGTCGACGTAGTCCCGCGCCACCGGGTCGTTGAGGTCGAGGTGCCAGTCGATCTTGAGGGCTCCCGGGATGTGGCCGGTGTCGTAGAGCAGGACGTCCTCGTCGGACTCGAGCAGGACGATGCCGTCGGGGCCGCCGAGCCGGCCCGCCGCGATCTGCTCCGCGAGCCATTCCGTGGTGACCAGTCGCTCGGGATGGGCGTAGGACGCGATCTTGGTCTCCACAGGCGTCGTGTCTTCGACAGTCATGGTGTCCATGGTGTCACGGTCAGCCGAACGCGAGCCATGGGGTGGTCATAACGCCTGGTTTTGCTTCATGCCCCTCGAAGGAGGGCGGTTCCTACTCGTCGAGGCGGTCCAGGTCGGCCTGGCAGCGGCGGGCGAACTCGCCGAGCTCGGCGATCGCGTCCTGGACGTCCTTGAGCCGCTGCTCGAGGTCGGCACGACGCGCGTCGATCTGGCCGAGCACGTATTCGAGCTGGGCGCGGCGCCCCCGTGGGGCGTCGAACAGGTCGATGATGGTGCGGATCTGCTCGAGTGGGAACCCCAGCCGTTTGCCGCGCAGGATGAGGTCCAGACGGGTCCGGTCCCGCCGGTGGTAGATGCGCTGGGTGCCGCGGCGCTCGGGCGAGATGAGCCCCAGCTCCTCGTAGTGGCGCACAGCCCGATGCGTCACACCGAACTCGTCGGCGACCTGCGCGATCGTCCAGGTCGGACCACTTGTCATGGGTCCGATCGTGCTTTACGTTTACGTAAGCGTCAAGTATTGATCGAGGAGCTGACCATGTTCGAGCTGAGCCAGGAGCACGAGGACTTCCGCAAGGTCGTCCGGGACTTCGCCGAGAAGGAGGTCGCACCCAACATCGCGAAGTGGGACGCGGAGAGCCACTTCCCGACCGACCTGGTCCCCAAGATGGGCGAGCTCGGCCTCTTCGGTCTCGTCGTGCCGGAGGAGTACGGCGGCAGCGCCCACGACGGACAGGGCGACTTCACCAGCCTCTGCGTGGCCATCGAGGAGCTCGGCCGGGTCGACCAGTCCATCGGGATCACCCTGTCCGCGGGCGTCGGGCTCGGCATCAACCCGATCCTCACCTACGGCAACGACGAGCAGAAGCTGCGCTTCCTGCCCGACCTCGTGGCCGGACAGGCCCTTGCCGGCTTCGGCCTCACGGAGCCCGAGGCCGGCTCGGACGCGGCCGCAACCAAGACGCGGGCCGCCCTGGACGGCCACGAGTGGGTCATCAACGGTGCCAAGGCGTTCATCACCAACTCGGGCACCGACATCACGTCCGTCGTGACCGTGACCGCGCGGACGGGCACCAACGAGGACGGCACCGCACAGATCTCCGCGATCATGGTCCCGTCGGGCACGCCGGGGTTCACCGTGGAGCCCGCTTACCACAAGCTCGGCTGGCACGTCTCCGACACGCACGGTCTCAGCTTCGACGACTGCCGCGTCCCGCTCGAGAACCTGCTCGGCGAGGAGGGCGGGGGCTTCAAGCAGTTCCTCAAGACCCTGGACGACGGCCGGATCGCCATCTCGGCCCTCGCGGTCGGCTGCGCGCAGGCCTGCCTCGAGCTGGCCACCGACTACGCCAAGACGCGGATGGCCTTCGGCCGGCCCGATCGGCGTCAACCAGGGCGTCTCCTTCCAGCTCGCCGACCTGGCCGTCATGGTCGAGGCGGCCCGCACCCTGACCTACAAGGCGGCATGGCTCAAGGACGAGCTCCACGAGGGCCGCCGCTCCGTCAAGGAGGTCAAGCACGCCGCCGCGATCGCCAAGCTCTACTCGACGGAGGCGGCCGTGTCGGCCACACGCATCGCCACCCAGGTCTTCGGGGGCAACGGGTTCATGGAGGAGTTCCCCGTGGCGCGCTTCTACCGGGACGCCAAGATCCTCGAGATCGGCGAGGGCACGTCGGAGGTCCAGCGCATGCTCATCGCCCGCGGCCTTGGCCTCCCGCAGTCCTGAGCTCGTGCGAAATCAACAGGCAGGATGAGCCGTATGCCGCTGAGTGACCTCCCAGCCCAAGGCCCCTTCGCGACGGACTCGCTCCGTGACGACGTCCATGACGACGAGCGGGTCGCTGACGTCCGGGCCCGCCTCAACGCGGCTTGGACCGCATCGGAGCTGGCCCCGGACAAGGCACAGGCCAAGCTCGACGCGCAGGGCAAGATCTATGTCCGCGACCGGATCGCGCTGCTCTTCGACAAGGGGTCCTTCGTCGAGGACGGCCGGTACGCCAACGCCCTGCAGCGGGGGCTGCCGGCCGACGGCGTGGTGACCGGTCGGGGAACCGTCGACGGCCGGCCCGCGATCGTCATCGCGAACGACCCGACCGTCAAGGCGGGCTCCTGGGGCAGCCGCACGGTCGAGAAGATCGTTCGGGCCACCGAGATGGCCCTGCGCGAGGAGCTGCCCGTCTTCTGGTTCGTCGACTCCGCCGGGGCCCGCATCACCGACCAGGTCGAGATGTTCCCCGGCCGCCGCGGCGCCGGCCGCATCTTCCACAACCAGGTCGCACTCTCGGGCAAGGTGCCACAGATCTGCTGCCTCTTCGGTCCGTGCGGCTGCGGGAGGCGCCTACATCCCGAGCTTCTGCGACGTCATCATCATGGTCGAGGGCAATGCCTCGATGTATCTCGGCAGCCCCCGGATGGCCGAGATGGTCGTGGGGGAGAAGGTCACCCTCGAGGAGATGGGCGGCGCCCGGATGCACTGCACGGTCTCCGGGGTCGGGGACCTGCTCGCGCAGGACGACGCCGAGGCGATCGAGCTGGCCAAGCTGTACTTCTCCTATGTGCCCGGCACCTGGCGCGACCGGCCGCCGACGCTACGCACGCCGAGGAGCCGTCGGCGCCGCTGACCAAGCACACCGTCCCGGAGCGCGAGTCCGTGCCCTTCGACATCCACGACGTCATCGACGGACTCGTCGACGAGGACTCGTTCTTCGAGCTCAAGCCGCTCTGGGCCGGCGAGCTCGTCATCGGCTTCGGTCGCATGGACGGTGAGACGGTCGGCATCGTCGCGAACAACTCGATGGTCAAGGGCGGCGTGCTCTTCACGGACAGCGCCGACAAGGCCGCCCGTTTCATCTGGCTCTGCGACGCCTTCAACATCCCGCTCATCTACCTCGCCGACGTCCCCGGCTTCATGATCGGGTCGGAGGTCGAGCGCGGCGGGATCATCCGGCACGGCGCCAAGATGGTCAGCGCGGTCGTCGTCTGCGACCGTGCCGCAGTTCTGCGTCGTGGTCCGCAAGGCCTACGGCGCCGGCCTCTACGCCATGGGCTGGCCCGGGCTTCGGTCCGGACGCGACGATCGCGCTGCCGACGGCCCGGATCGCCGTGATGGGGCCGGAAGCCGCGGTCAACGCGGTCTATGCGAACAAGATCGCCGAGGTCGAGGCGGCCGACGGCCCCGAGGCACGCGACGCCTTCGTCGCCGACGCGTCGCGCCGAATACGAGGAGGACGTCGACATCGAGCGGCTCGCGGCCGATCTCGTCCTCGACTCGATCATCGAGGCTGATGAGTTGCGCTGCGGACCTCGTTCGCCGGCTGGCTTATGCTTCCCGGCGTGACCGTCACTTCAGCGAGCGCCGCCGCTCCGTCCCGCCGGTCTGAGCCGCGCCTCGGCCGACCGGCTCGAGCACCCCGACCGCGAGGCCGAGGCGGGGCAGCCGTTCTGGCGCCGCTTCCGGTCTGGTTCCCGTTCGCGGTCTACGCGATCTCGCGGGTCTACGTCCTCATCGCCGGCATCCTGCTCGCCTAGGGCCAGATCGCGCTGCCCATCGGGCACGGCGAACATCCGCATCTTCTACCCGCTGCCGGCCGACCCCGGCTACCTCGCGGTGATGACGGACTGGGACGGCCAGTGGTACCGCGTCATCGCCGAGCAAGGCTATCCACGCGGTCCTGCCACGAGTCGGCCACGGCGGCATCGACATGAACCCCTGGGCGTTCTTCCCGGTCTTCCCCATCACCGTCCGGGCGATCATGAAGGCCACCGGGCTGCCGTTCGACGTCGTCGGTCCGGTGCTCTCGACGCTCATCGGCTTCGCCGCGATGTTCCTGCTCTTCAAGCTCGTCGACCAGGCGGTCGGGCGCTGGGAGGCCATCGTCGCCGTCGTGGCGACCTGCTTCTACATCGCCTCCCCGGCGTTCTCGGCCGTCCTACACCGAGTCGGCCGCCCTGCTCCTCGTCGTGGCCGATCCTGCTGCTCCTTCGGGCCAGGCGGTACTGGTGGGTCGCCGTCGCTCTGCTCGTGCTCTCCCTGACGCCGCAACGTCGTCATCGCCATGGTGCCGGTCATCCTCGCCCACGCCGTCGTCCGCTGGCGCCAGCACGACGAGGGCGAGCACCCGGTGCGCTTCCGCTGGGGCATGGTGGCGCTCGCGGCCTAGGCCGGAGCACTCACCTTGCTGTGGCCGACGATCGTGTCCGATCGTGACGCGACACCCCGGACGCGTACAACCAGACCGATGCTCGCCTGGAACATCCAGACGAAGGTCAAGCTCTACCTGTGGTGGAACCTGCTCTACGACTACTGGGGCGTCATCGGACAGGTCGCTCGGCGTCCTCGGCGGTGGCGGCGTTTCACCTGGTTCATGCTGTCGAAGCACTCGTGGCGCTGGGGACCCGAGATCTGGGGCTGGGCCGGCGCCTACCCCGGCCTACATCCTCCTCGTGACGAGCACGACGCCGAGCCGGGTCCGCTACGCGCTGCTCGCCTTCCCGATGACGCTCATCATCGCGTGGTTCCTCAAGCTGCGGTGGTGGAGCCGCTGGCGCTACTGGCTGCTCGCGGCGATCGTCGTCGTCGGCGCCGTCCAGATGTGGTGGTGGCTCGAGCACTACCTCGTCATCAAGAACCTCACCGACGACCTCTACCCCTGAGCCCGCTGCCGACGTCGGCGCAGTCGGGTCGGCGCCGGCAGCCGCCGACGACGTCGAACCACCCGATGCCGGCATCGGCCAGCAGGTCTCGCAGCAGCGGCAGCGACAGGCCGACGACGTTGTGGTGGTCCCCCTCGATCGCCGGCGACGAACGCGTCCGCCGAGGCCGTCGATGGTGAACGCGCCGGCCACCTGCAGCGGCTCGCCCGTCGCGACGTAGGCCTCGATCTCCTCGTCGGAGACCCGGCGAAGTGCACCGTCGTCGAGGCCGTCGCCCCGAGCGTCGCACCGCCGCGAGTCGCGGTCGTCGACGAGCCAGTGCCCGGTGTGCAGCACCCCGGACCGCCCGCGCATCCGACGCCACCGGGCCACCGCCTCGGCGGCGTCGGCCGGCTTGCCGTGCACCTCCCCGTCGAGCTCGAGCACCGAGTCGCAGCCGAGCACGACAGCGCGGGCGACTCGTCGCGGCTCGCGACGTCCTCGGCCTTGGCGCGAGCAAGGACCAGCGCGATGTCGACCGGCCCCAAGCGGTCCGTAGCGGTCGAGTGGCCTCGGCGACCACGAGGTCCTCGTCGACCTCGCTCACGACGACGGTGGGCTCCACTCCCGCGCCGCGCGCAGGGTCGTGCAGCCGCGCCGGCGATGCGGAGGCCAGCACGAGCGGGACGGGGCGGTCGGGCGGCAGCGGGCTCGGCGGCATACGACGGAATGTACGGCACGCGAAGCGAAAGGGCGCCGCCGCCCGCGAAGGGAGCGGCGCCGCCGGCGCGTCCAGCGGCTCAGATCTCCCCGAGCACCGCCGCGCGCAGGGTGTCGAGACCCACGCCGCCGATGTCGAGCGCCCGGCGGTGGAAGGCCTTGAGGTCGAACGCGTCCCCCTCGCGCTCGCTTGACCTCGTCACGCAGCTGGAGCCACAGCCGCTCGCCGATCTTGTACGCGGGGCCTGGCCCGGCCAGCCGAGGTAGCGGTTCAGCTCGAACCGCAGCGATCTTCTCGTCCATGAAGCCGTAGCGGGTCAGGTACGTCCACGCCTTGTCGTAGTCCCACGCCCCGCCGCCGACCTCCTCGGGCGCGTCGAACCCGCAGTGCACGCCGATGTCGATGACGACGCGCGCCGCCCGAAGCGACTGTCCCTCAAGCCAACCCATCCGGTTGCCGGGGTCGTCCATGTAGCCGAGCTCGGCCATGAGCCGCTCGGCGTAGAGCGCCCAGCCCTCGCCGTGGCCCGAGGTCCACGCCTCGAGCCGGCGCCACTTGTTGAGCAGCTCGGACCGGTAGACCGTCTGCGCGACCTGGAGGTGATGGCCGGGCACGCCCTCGTGGTAGACGGTCGTCAGCTCGTTCCACGTGCGGAACTCGGTGTTGCCCTTGGGGACCGACCACCACATCCGCCCGGGTCGGCTGAAGTCGTCGCTCGGGCCGGTGTAGTAGATGCCGCCGGTCTGCGTCGGCGCGATCATGCACTCGATCGCGCTGGACCGGCCCGGGGATGTCGAAGTGGACGTCCTTGAGATTGGCGATCACCTCGTCGGCGCGCTCCTGCATCCACGCCTTGAGCGCGTCCGTGCCGTGCAGCTGGTACGTCGGGTCGGCGTCGAGGAGCTCGACTGCCTCGCGCGACGCTCGCGCCCGGCTCGAGGCCCTCGGCGATCTCCCTCATCTGGGCGTGGAGGTTTGCGACCTCCCGCTGCCCCAGCGGTAGGTCTCCTCGAGGTCGACCGTCGCGCCGAGGAAGTAGCGCGACTCGAGCGTGTAACGCTCCCGCCCGCAGGCGTCCGCCTCGGGGGCGTGCGGCAGCAGCTCCCGCTCCAGCCAGTCGGCCATGGTGCCGTATGCCGCTGACGCCGCGTTCGCCGCGGTCGGCGAGCTCGGACTTGACGTTGCCTTCGAGGGGGCTCGTCGGCTGACTGTGCGCGCGGGCGACGCAGCGTGGCGAAGTAGCCGTCGTCCGCAGTGAGGTCGCGCGACTGCTCGGCGCAGGCGTCAACCTGGCGGCGCGGCGACGACCTGGCCGCGCTCGCGGGCGGCGAGGAGCGACTCCTGGTAGCCCTCGAGGGCCGCTGGAATGCGGGACATGCGGGCCGCGAAGGTCTGCCAGTGGGCCTCGGAGTCCTGGGGCATGAGGTCGAAGACGTCGCGCACGAGCTGCAGCGGGGAGGCGAGCACGTTGAGGGCCATCTCGTCGAGCCCTGCAGCGTATCGCTCCTCGGCCAGCTCCAGCCGGTCGGTCAAGGCGGCGATGGTCACCCGGTCGACGTCGTCCGTCGGCGTCGCGGTCGCCAGCTCCGCGAGCGTCGCCCGGCGCAGATCGCTGTGGGCGGCGTGCCCGGCAGGGGAGAAGTCGTCGAGCTCGTCCTCGCGACCCGGCAGGCCCAGGTACGTGGCCTGGATCGGGCTGAGCTCGACCATCGCGTCGAAGTACTTCTCGGCGAGGCGGTCGACCTCGGTCTGGGGGCGCGTCGTGGGCGCCTCGGTGGTGGTGGTGTCAGTCACCGACCGAACGTATCCCAGCGCGTGGCCTCCAGGACAATGGAATCCGACCGGGAGGGCCGTCTAGTCGTCGTCCTTGTAGTTGCCGTCCTTCTTCTTGCCCTTCTTGTCGTTACGAGCGCCGTCTGCCGGATCACCGGCGTTCCCGGAGTTGCTGGAGTCGCCGGCCGAGACGACGAGGACGACGACGCCGTCGCTGGCGGGCTCGCCGGACGCCGGCCAGCTGCCGACGACGGTGCCCGGCGCGGCAGCGGAGGGAATGGGCGCGGTGCTGTAGCGCAGGTTCTCGCGCTCGAGAATCGCCTTCGCGTCGTCGGCTGTCGCGCCCGTCAGACCCTCGGGAACCACGACCTGCTCGACCCCTCCGGGCAGCTGGCCGCGACTGACGATGAGGACAGCGGTCTGGCCGCGCTCCATGAGCTCGCCCTGCCGTGGAAAGGTGCCGATGACCTGTCCTTCGGGGGCGCCGGACCGGACGAGGGCCCAATGGACTTTGAGCCCCCGCTTGTTGAGATCTTTGACGACATCGGCTCGTTCGCGACCGACGGCATCGCGAGGCATGGCGGGACCGTCGGGAGTGTCCGGTTCCGTGGTCGTGGGCTGCTCTTCGATCGTGGTCGAGGGCGACGTGACAGGCTGGTTGACCGGCTCGTCCCCCCGGTTCAGCGCCAGCGTGGCGGCTGCCGCGATGGCGACCGCGACAAGCGTGGCGACGACCCAACGCACGCGGGAAGGGCCATGGTGCGACCTGGCGGGAGCCGCGTCGCGCGCACGGTGTGCCGCGCGTGAGGCGTCGGCGCGCCCCTGGTGTGCAGTGCGTGAGGCGTCGGCGCGGGGGTCAGCGGCCCGCCGGCTGGCCAGGGCGTGCGTTGCGGCGGGAAGGACGCTGGTGGCCGGGTGCTGGTCCGGCCGGGGAAGGGCGGCCGTCGGCGCACTCTGGCTGGGCCTGGCCGTGGCGACCAGTCGCAGCGCCGCCGCCATGGCGCCGACATCCGGGAATCGGTCGCGGGGGTCCGTTGCGGTGGCCCGGGCCACGACCTCGTCGAGGGCGATCGGCAGGTCCGGATCGAGGGAGCTCGGTCGGGGGACCTCGCTGTCGAGGTGGCGCAGTGCCACGGTCACCGGGGAGTCGCCGTCGAAGGGCACGCTGCCCGTGAGCATCTGGAAGAGGAGGACGCCGACGGAGTACTGGTCGGAGGCCTCGTTCGCCGGCTCACCACGCACCATCTCGGGGGAGACGTACTGCGCCGTCCCCATGATGGTCCCCGTCTCCGTCAGGGACGAGCCACCGAGCGCCCTGGCGATCCCGAAGTCGGTCACCTTGACCGCGCCGTCCGGTGTGATGATGACGTTGCTCGGCTTGATGTCACGGTGGACGAAGCCAGCCTCGTGGGCGGCGCCGAGGGCGTCGCACACCTGGGCGGTCATCCGGGCGGCCTCCTGCGCTGGGATCCGCCCTCGCTCGGCCAGCACCTTGGCAAGATCGCGGCCCTCGACGAGCTCCATGACAATGAAGTGGGTCGGCCCGTCCTGACCGTAGTCGAGGATCCGCGCCACCGACGGGTGCGTGAGTCGCGCCGACATCAGCGCCTCGCGGCGGAACCGCTCGATGAAGTCGCCGGAGTCGGCGAGCTCCTCACGCAACAGCTTGACGGCGACCCTTCGATGGAGGCGCGTGTCCATGGCGACATGGACCTCACCCATGCCGCCTGCGGCGATGCGGGACTCCAGCTGGTAGCGATTTGCGAGCATCACGACGTCTTCTGTGGTACGGCAGGCACAAGGACAGAGGCTAGACCACTACGGCCCTGGAAGGGACATCAGGACGCGGTCTCTGCCGGGTCATGCGACCAGGTGACGGTGATCAGGGCGAAGATCAAAGTCGGGGAAGGGAGCTCGACGCCCAGCCACCGCGACGGGCCGAGGGTCCGACGAGCCGCCACGACGGGTCGGACCACGGGGACGGGCGTCGCGACGCGGGCTCCGAGGCGCCACCGGCGACAACCGCCAGGACTGCGGTGAGGGCGGCGATCTCCTCGGCAGAGGGGCTGCCATGCAGCACACGCAGCGCTACGCGCAGCGCTCCGCGCTGCGTCAACGGCGCGGAGCTCGCTTCGCTCGCGCCACTCTGTTGTTCGGCCAATCCAGGCTCCTTCGTCGCGGATTGGCTGCTCACAGTGGGATGTTCCCGTGCTTCTTCGGCGGGAGCGTGTCGCGCTTGGTGCGCAGGGCCCGCAGCGCTCGGGTGACGTTCATCCGGGTGTTCGACGGCGAGATGACGGTGTCGATGTAGCCGCGCTCTGCCGCGATGTACGGGTTGGCGAGGGTCTCCTCGTAGTGCGTGATGAGATCCTGACGCTTGGCCTCGACGTCGCCGCCCTCGTCGGCCACGGCGGCGAGCTCCTTGCGATAGAGGATGTTGACCGCCCCTTGGGCTCCCATCACCGCGATCTGCCCGGTCGGCCAGGACAGGTTGATGTCGGCGCCGAGGTGCTTGGAGCCCATGACGTCGTACGCGCCGCCGTAGGCCTTCCGGGTGATGACCGTCACCTTCGGGACGGTCGCCTCGGCGTAGGCGTAGATCAGCTTCGCGCCGCGGCGGATGATGCCGTCCCACTCCTGGGAGGTGCCCGGCAGGAAGCCGGGCACGTCGACGAACGTCAGGACCGGCACGTTGAAGCAGTCGCAGGTGCGGACGAACCGGGCGGCCTTCTCCGAGGCGTCGATGTCGAGCGTGCCGGCGAACTGCATCGGCTGGTTGGCGACGACGCCGACGGACATCCCGTCGATGCGGGCGAATCCGGTCACGATGTTGGGCGCGAAGAGCGGCTGCACCTCGAGGAACTCCCCGTCATCGACGACGTGCGAGATGATCTCGTGCATGTTGTAGGGGACGTTGGGGGAGTCGGGGATGCACGTGTCGAGCCACCGGTCCTCGTCCGTGACGGTCAGGTCCGCCTCGCCCTCGTCGTAGGACGGCGGCGTCTCCAGGTTGTTGCTAGGCAGGTAGGACAGCAGCGCCTTGACGTAGTCGATGGCGTCCTGCTCGTCGGTGCCCATGTAGTGGGCCACGCCCGACTTGGTGTTGTGCGTCTTGGCGCCGCCGAGCTCCTCGAACCCGACGTCCTCACCGGTGACCGTCTTGATGACGTCCGGCCCGGTGATGAACATGTGGCTGGTCTGGTCGACCATGACGGTGAAGTCGGTGATGGCCGGGGAGTAGACCGCCCCACCCGCGCACGGCCCCATGATGAGGCTGATCTGCGGGATGACGCCGGACGCGCGGACGTTGCGGTAGAAGATCTCGCCATAGAGGCCGAGCGATACCACGCCCTCCTGGATCCGCGCGCCGCCGGAGTCGTTGAGCCCGATCACGGGGCAGCCGATCTTCATCGCGAAGTCCATGACCTTGACGATCTTCTCGCCGAACACCTCGCCGAGCGAGCCGCCGAAGACGGTGAAGTCCTGCGCGAACACGGCCACCTGCCGCCCGTCGACCATCCCGTAGCCCGTGACCACGCCGTCGCCGTAGGGCCGGTTGTTCTCCTGGCCGAACTGGTTGCTCCGGTGCCGGGCGTACTTGTCCATCTCGATGAAGGTGCCCTCGTCCAGGAGCATCTCGATGCGCTCCCGCGCCGTCTTCTTGCCCCGCGCGTGCTGCTTCTCGACAGCGCGCTCCGACCCGGCGTGCGCGACCTCGGCGACCCGGCGCTTGAGGTCCGCGAGCTTGCCGGCCGTCGTCGACAGGTCAATGGTCTGCTGCGCCTCAGCGGCCGCCTGCTCCGATGCCATGGCGAGCACTCTAGCCTTGGGAAAGTGCGCGAATCGCTCCGCCCCGACCGCATCCGTGCGGCATTGGTCACGTCCGGTCAGCCGTGGCAGTCGGTCGAGTTCCATCCGTCGATCGCCTCGACGAACAGCCGCGCCTCCGAGGTCGTGAGCACGTATGCCGCTGGGCCAGTTTCTGACGCAACGCCCCTCTGGCGCATCGTCCTCACCGACGACCAGACGGGTGGGCGGGGTCGGCTGGGACGGTCCTGGGAGGTGCCCCCACGGGCGTCGATCGCCGTGTCGGCAGTCGTCCCGGCGCCCGAGCCGGAGGCGCTGGCCTGGGTGTCCCTGCTGGCCGGGGTGGCGCTGGTTCGTGCGGTCAGGGCGGTGACGACCTCCGCGGGACCGCCCGTCGACGCGCGCCTCAAGTGGCCCAACGACGTTCTCCTCCCGGCTGATGACGACCGGAAGGTCGCCGGAATCCTGTCCGAGCTCACGGGGTGGGGGCAGGGGCAGCACGCCGTCATCGTCGGTGCCGGAGTCAACGTGGACCAGCGTCGTGACGAGCTCCCCGTCGACACCGCCACCTCCCTACGCCTCGTCGGGGCCGAGGTCCGCCGCGAGGACCTCGTCATCGCCTACCTGCGTGAGCTGCCCGCGGTGCTACGCGATGACTCGGCACGCGAGGAGTACCGCGGGTTGTGCGCGACGGTGGGCTCGCAGGTGCGGGTCCACCTGCCCTCCGGCGCGGTCGCCGAAGGTCGGGCCGTGCGCGTCGACGGCTCGGGCGCCCTCGTCATCGAGATCGCCGGCGGGGAGCAGGCCTTCTCCGCAGGCGACGTGGTCCACATCCGCCCGGGCCGGGACGCGGCTGGCATGATCGGGACATGAAGGAGGCAGGCGGGACGGGGGCCGGAGGCTCGGCCACGTCGCAGCCCGATGGGGCCGCAGCCGATTCGGCTCCGGCATCCGAGTCCTTCGATGCGGACGTCGACGCGAAGGACGTGACCGAGAGGCTGCTCGGGCGGCCCCTCGAGCTGCGCCGGCGTGACGTCACCCGCGACGCAGGCGTCTCGCTCCTGTCGGCCCAGAAGTTCTGGCGTGCCTTGGGCTTCCCCGTCGTCTACACCGACGACGAGCTGTTCACCGCGTCCGACGTGGACGCCCTGCGCACCGTGGCCGGTATCGTCCGCGAGGGGAGCGTCGACGAGTCGCTGGCCCTGGCCATGACGCGCGCCGTTGCCCGCTCGGCAGACCGGCTCGCCGTGTGGCAGGCACAGCTGGTCGCGGAGGCCGTCGAGACAGAGATGTCGCTCGCCCGGAGCGCCGACGGTGCCGAGGCGGGTGCGGGCGCGGAGACGAGGGTCGTGCCGTCCTTCGAGACAGCGACCGAGACCGCACACCGAATGGCAGAGCTCGCCGACCGCTTCGAGCCGCTGCTCGTCTACGCCTGGCGGCGACACCTGAGTGCCGCGATCTCGCGCATGCTCGCCGATGCTGACCCGGAGAGCTACGGCCTGGTGAAGATGCGCTCCGTCGGTTTCGCCGACCTCGTCAACTTCACGTCCCTGGTGCGGAAGATGTCCGAGCGCGACCTCGCTCGTCTCGTCCACCGGTTCGAGCGGCTCTCCGCGGACGTCATCACGGCGCACGGCGGACGCCTCATCAAGACGGTGGGCGACGAGGTCCTCTTCACCACCGTCCAGGCCGCTCCCGCGGCCGCCATCGCGCTCGATCTCATCGACACCATCTCCCAGGACGACGTCCTGCCCGAGGTCAGGTGCGGCATGGCCCGCGGGCCGATCGTCTCGAGCCTGGGCGACGTTTTCGGCACGACCGTCAACCGCGCCTCCCGCCTCACCGCCGTCGCCCAGGCCGGCACCGTGCTCGTCGACGCCACCATGGCACGTGAGCTCGCGACCCTCTCTGGCTTCCGGCTCAACGGCCAGCGTCGTCGGATCCTGCGGGGCGTCGGGCCCGTGTCGCCCTCACTCCTGCGCCGCGCCTCGGCCCAGGGCCGCGGAGCCACCTGACCCCGCCGTCCCAGCGCCCACCTCACCAAGGAGCTCCACGCGTGACCCAGCCCGACCAGACGCCCACCACGAGCCGGAACCTCGTTCGCATCGAGCGTTTCGGCGAGCCCGCCCTCGCCCATGTTGCCGAGCTGGTGCTCGACCGCCCCGAGGCGCTCAACGCCGTCTCCACCGCAATGGCCGAGGCCATCCGCGACGCCACCCAGCAGCTCGCTGGCGACGACACGGTCCGGTGCGTCCTCCTGACGTCAAGCCACGAGAAGGCGTTCTGCGTCGGCGCCGACCTCAAGGAGCGAAACACCCTGACCGATGCCGAGCTCGTGCAGCAGCGACCGCTGGCCCGTTCGGCGTACGGCGGCGTGCTCGCCCTCCCGATGCCGGTCATCGCCGCGGTGGACGGCTTCGCCCTCGGCGGCGGCTTCGAGCTCGCCCTCTCGTGCGACATCATCGTCGCGGGCGAGGGAGCGCTCGTTGGGCTGCCCGAGGTCGGCGTCGGCGTCATACCCGGCGGCGGCGGTACCCAGCTGCTCGTACGGCGTGTCGGCTGGTCCCGGGCGGCGAGGATGATCTTCACAGCCGCCAAGCTGCCGGCCGCAGAGGCCCTCGCGATGGGAGCGGTCGACGAGGTCGTGCGTGGCGGGCGCGG
Source organism: uncultured Actinomycetota bacterium (assembly GCA_963826445.1). Lineage (GTDB taxonomy): Bacteria > Actinomycetota > Actinomycetes > Actinomycetales > Dermatophilaceae > Intrasporangium. The sequence goes on along the minus strand of CAWGXD010000021.1, from coordinate 273,230 downwards.
CCCGCGGCCGGGCGCTCGAGCTCGCCCGGACCATCGCCGCCAACTCGCCGGTCGGGCTGCGCAACGCGAAGCGAGCGATGCGTCTCGGCGCGGACGTCGACCTCGCTTCAGGACTCGAGATCGAGGACGCCTGCTGGCGGGCCACGGCCTTCTCCGGCGACCGCCGCGAGGGCGTCGCCGCATTCGCGGAGAAGCGCCCCCAACTGGCCGGGTCGCTGAGCCCACGGTCTCGCTGACAGCGCGGCCCAGCGGCATACGGCCCGTGATCGCGCTGACGGGCCGGCGGCATCGGGGCGCATGGCGTGCGGGCCGGTATGTCGGTAGGCTGCGAGTCGTTCGGTGCCCGCCGGCCGCCCACGCTGTGGGCCCCACCACACGGCGATACGAGGACGGTGACATGACGCGAGTGCTGCTGGCGGAGGACGATCCAGCGATCTCCGAGCCCCTCGCTCGTGCGCTCCGCCGTGAGGGGTACGAAGTCGACGTCCGCGAGGACGGAGCCGCCGCGCTCGACGGGGCGAAGGACAACCCGGACCTCGTCCTGCTCGACCTCGGACTGCCCAAGATTGACGGGCTCGAGGTCTGCCGTCGCCTTCGGGCCGAGGGGAGAAGCATCCCGGTGCTCATCCTCACGGCGCGGGCCGACGAGGTCGACACCGTGGTCGGCCTCGACGCCGGGGCCGACGACTACGTCACCAAACCGTTCCGGCTTGCCGAGCTGCTCGCCCGGGTCCGTGCGCTCCTGCGTCGCACCCCTCTCGACGCGCCTGCCGACACCGGGGACCTCGTCAGGATCGACTCGGACGGACGGCGTGCCTGGTTCAAGGGCGAGGAGCTGCAGCTGACGGCCAAGGAGTTCGACCTGCTCCGCGTCCTCGTCCGCGAGCAGGGCAAGGTCGTCTCGCGCGAGCAGCTCATGCGAGAGATCTGGGACACCTCGTGGTTCGGCTCGACGAAGACCCTCGACATGCACATCTCCGTGCTGCGCCGCAAGCTCGGTGACGAGGCGACGTCGCCGCAGTACATCGCCACGGTGCGCGGGGTCGGCTTCCGGTTCGAACGGCCCCGACCCGAGTGACCGTGCGGCGCACGCTCGACCGGGTCACGCTCGTCACCGCAGCGACGACGGCGGGCGTGGCCGCCCTCGGGACGACCGGGGTCGTCGCCTATGTCGTGACGAGCCGGCCAGACACCGTCCGGGACTGGCTCGACACGGATACCTCGGTCGGCATCCTGCGCTTCGCCGCGGCGGCGGCGATCGTGTGCCTCGCCGGCGTGGCACTCGGCCACCTCGCGAGCCTTCCCGTCCGGCGAATGCTCGAGCGGTCCGCGACGGCACTGGCCCGGCTGGCCGACCGCTACGCCAACGGCGAGGCGCGACTCGAGCCCCTTCGCTCTGGCATCGGCGAACTCGACCACGTCTCCGACGTGATCGCTCGGCGCGCCCATGACATGACCCGCTCGCTCGCCGCCGAGCGCGACTTCGCCTCCGATGCCTCCCACCAGCTGCGCACCCCGCTGACCGCCCTGCTCATGCGCCTCGAGGAGATCGCCGAGACGGACGACGTGGCGGCGGTCAAGGAGGAGGCCAACATCGCCATCGCCCAGGTCGAGCGACTCACCCGGGTCGTCGATGACCTGCTCGGTCGCTCCCGAGGCGCCAACGGGCCGGCGCCCGCCGTGTCTCTCGATTCCGTCATCGCCGCCCTCCAACGGGAGTGGCAGCCGGCCTTCGAGCAGGCGAGGCGGTCGGTGCGGGTCCGCGGTGAGCGTGGCCTCTTCGTTCGGTCGACCCCGGTCGCCCTCTCGCAAGTCCTCTCGACGCTCCTCGAGAACTCCCTCGCGCATGGCCGCGGCACGGTGGACGTCCACGCCCGACGATCGGGACCATCGGTCATCGTCGAGGTCAGCGACCAGGGGGAGGGCGTTGCCCCGGCGATGGCACCGCACATCTTCGAGCGGTCGGTCAGCAGCGGGCGGGGTGGCAGCACCGGGCTCGGGCTGGCTCTCGCCAGAGACCTCGCCGAGGCCAACGGGGGCCGACTCGACCTCGTGCAGGCCCAGCCGGCCCGCTTCGCCCTCTTCCTCTCCGAGGCGGAGTCAGGCTGAGTCACGGGTGACGCGGCCTTCGCGGGTTACCCTTCGCTGGTGAGACGGTTGCGGGAGTACCTGTTTGTGCGCCACCGGCACAACTGGTTGCTGCTGTTCCGCTTCGCGCTGGTCGGCGCATCCGGTGTGGTCGTCAACCTGGCGACCCTCGTCGTGGTCAAGCGGCTCGGGCCCGACCCGGACGACCCGATCATCGGTCTGCCGCTCACCGACTTCAACGTGCGGTGGTACCACGTCTACTCGACCATCGCCTTCCTCGTCGCCAACCTGTGGAACTTCCAGCTCAACCGGTCCTGGACGTTCGGCAAGGGACGGCACAAGTCCTGGTGGCGCGAGTACTGGCCGTTCGTCGCGGTCGGACTGCTCGGGCAGCTCGTCGGCCTCCTGCTGCTCACGCTGCTCATGCACCCGGACTCACCGCTGGCGTTGCCCACCTCGGTCCTCGACGACTCCACCGGGCTGCGGACCCGCCTCTACTGGGCGCAGCTGATCGTCATCGCCGTCGTCACACCCATCTCCTTCGTCCTCAACAAGCTGTGGACCTTCGCGGCCGTGCGCACCCGACACAACGAGCTCGCCGACCCGGCTCACACCGAAGCCGTGCTCCACGAAGCGGCGATCCCTGAGGTGCACGAGGAATCGACCGAGTCCGCGGCCCACCAGGCTGGGGCGTCGTGACCGAGCCGAAACGCGCCCCCGGAGGCTTCCCTGTTGTCGGCGTCGTGGGTGGTGGCCAGCTGGCCCGCATGATGCAGGGGCCGGCCATCGAGCTCGGGGTGCAGCTGTCCGTCCTGGCCGAGGACGAGGTTGCCTCCGCCGCGCTCGTCGTCCCGTCCTCGCCGGTCGGGCGGCACACCGAGCTCGATCACGTCCTCGACTTCGCCCGATCGTGCGACGTCGTCACCTTCGACCACGAGCACGTGCCGCAGCAGGTGCTGCTCGCCCTCGAGGCGGAGGGCATCGTCATGCACCCGAGCCGCGCCGCCCTCCGGTTCGCGCAGGACAAGCTCGCGATGCGCGCGCGGTTGACCGAGCTCGGCATCGCCTGCCCACGTTGGGCCGTGGCTCGCGATGCGGCCGAGGTGGAGTGGTTCGGCGAGGAGGTCGGCTGGCCGGTCGTCGTCAAGACGCCCCGGGGTGGCTACGACGGCAAGGGCGTCATCCTCGCCTCCTCGAGCGAGGACGCGGAGGGCTGGCTCGCGCACGTCGGCGAGCCCGGGCCCATGTCCGACGGCCTGCTCCTCGAGGAGAGGGTCGACTTCACCCGTGAGCTCGCCGCCCTCGTGGCACGCAGCCCGTCCGGCCAGGCCGCAGCCTGGACTGTGGTCGAGACCGTCCAGACGGAAGGCGTCTGCACCGAGGTCCTAGCACCGGCTCCCGACCTCGATCCCGATCTGGCGTCAGTCGCAACGGAGGCCGCCCTGCGGATCGCCGGCGAGCTCGACGTCACCGGCGTCCTTGCCGTCGAGATGTTCGAGGTGCAGCGGGCCGACGGTCATCTCGAATACGTCGTCAACGAGCTCGCCATGCGGCCGCACAACAGCGGCCACTGGTCGATGGATGGTGCGGTCACGGGTCAGTTCGAGCAGCACCTTCGTGCGGTGCTCGACCTGCCCCTCGGCGACCCCCGGCCGCAGGGCCCCGTGGACCGCCATGGCCAACGTCCTCGGTGGCGACTACCCCGACCTGTACCCCGCCTATCGGCACGTCATGGCCAGGGACCCCGGCGGCCAAGGTCCACATGTACGGCAAGGGAGTTCGCCCCGGTCGCAAGCTCGGCCACGTCAACGTCAGCGGGGCGAGACCTGGCCGACGCCCGCGAGCGGGCGAGGCATGCGGCCGACTACCTCCAGGGCTTGATCACCGAATGACACGAATGATGCGCGAATGAAGGGCGAGTGAGGCGCGATGGCCGAGCAGATCAGCAAGCCCGTCGCCGGGCTCGTCATGGGCAGCGACAGCGACTGGCCCGTCATGCGCGAGGCTGCAGCAGCGTTGGGGGAGTTCGGGATCCCCTACGAGGCCGACGTCGTCTCGGCGCACCGGATGGCGGAGGAGATGATCGCCTACGGCAAGGAGGCGGCCGGCCGCGGGCTCCGCGTCCTCATCGCGGGCGCCGGTGGTGCCGCTCACCTGCCCGGCATGCTGGCCTCGGTGACTCCGCTCCCCGTGATCGGCGTGCCGGTGCCGCTCAGGTACCTCGACGGCATGGACTCGCTCCTGTCGATCGTCCAGATGCCGGCTGGCGTCCCGGTTGCCACGGTCTCCATCGGAGGCGCTCGCAATGCGGGACTCCTGGCGGCCCGGATCGTCGGGACCTCCGACGATGACCTCGGCCGGGCCGTGCGCGAGCGCATGAGCCAATTCCAGGCGGCCCTGCGGGACCAGGCTCACGCCAAGGGGGCGTCGCTGCGCGAGGAAGTGGCCAAGGGCGTCTGACTCAGCCTGAGATCGCCCCAGCGCCGTCCCCCGGCACGATGCGGGGCCACTCGATCTTGGGACAGGTGTCCATGACGACGGCGAGCCCGGCCTGGGTGGCCCGCGCTGCGGCGTCCTCATCGATGACGCCGAGCTGGAGCCACAGCGCACCGATGCCCAGGCGCTCCTTCTCGGCGATCGCCTGGTCGACGCAGTCGCCGACGAGGGAGCTGTTGACGTAGAAGTTCACGACGCTGACGGTCGTCCCATCAGGGATGTCGGCGAGTCGGGCACGGCCCTCGAAGCCGTGGACCGTTGCCGCGCTGGGGTGGACCGGGATGAGGTTGATGCCGAGCTCTCGGGTCAGCCAGAGCGACACCTGGTACGCCGTGCGGTTCGGGTTGTCGCCCAGACCGACGACTGCCCAGGTCGCTGGGGTGTGCAGCAGGTCCCTGATGACGGCCGGGTCGTTGTGGTGCATGGCTCCATCCTCACACGCGCGACCTCGTATCGCGGGACTGCGGCTCACGCCGGGCTCGAGGGGCAGCGCAGCCTGGCCAGATTCAGGCTGCGCGGACGTATCCGATGTATACACTCGGCCGGTGACCTCAGCGCACGTGCGTCTACGAGCCGGGACCCGTGAGTATCGCGCCGCGAGCCTGGTGCTGTTCGTGGCCGGCTTCCTGGCGTTCGCGATGCTCTACGTGGTCCAGGGGATCCTTCCGTTCGTGAGCCGCACCTTCGGGGTTTCGCCCGCCGTCTCCAGCCTCATCCTGTCGTTCACCACCCTGCCCTTGGCCTTCGCCGTCGTGCTCTGGGCCTCGTGGTCCGAGGGATTCGGGCGACGCCGCCTGCTCATCGGCGCACTCGTCGGGGCGGCGATCCTCACGATGCTGGCCGCCCTGAGCCCGGCGTTCCGGGTGCTGCTCGGCCTGCGGATGCTCACCGGATTCGTCCTCGCGGGACTTCCAGCTGTAGCCATGGCCTACGTCGCCGAGGAGTTCCATCCATCGGGGTTGGGCGGTGCGATGGGTCTCTACATCAGCGGTACCGGTCTAGGCGGCATGTCCGGCCGCGTGCTCGGCGGCCTGGTCGCCAGCACGAGTTCCTGGCGGTTCGCGATGGCGGTCGTCGGCGCTGTGTGCCTGCTCGGCTCGGCTTGGGTGGCGTGGCGACTCCCCCTGTCGCGGCACTTCACTGCTTCGCCGGGTGGTTTCCGCGAACGGATGGCCGGGTTGCGCGGGCCCGTGCGAGACCGACTCGTCCAGCGCCTCGCCGTGTGCGGGTTCGTCATCATGGGGGCGCTGGTCTCCTACTACAACTACCTGCAGTACCGACTCGCCGCCTCCCCCTTCAACCTGCCCTCCGGTGTCGTCGCCCTGGTCTTCCTGCTCTACGTCTCGGGGACCTTGAGCGCCAACTGGATGGGCCGTCTGGCCGACCGGCGCAGCCGTCGTGGGGTGCTGCACCTCGGGATGGTCATCATGGCCACGGGAGCACTCGTGTCCTTGACCAACCTGCTGCCGCTTCTCCTACTCGGCACGGCGATGATGGTGTTCGGTTTCTTCGGGGCGCACTCGGTGGCGAGCGGATGGGTCAGTTCGTGGGCGAGTAGCCAACGCGCACAGGCATCCTCGGTGTATCTGTTCCGGTACCACGTCGGCTCGAGCGTCGCAGGTTTCGTCGGGGGGCTTTTGTTCGGTCGGTTCGGATGGCCGGGTGAGGTCGGTACCGTGCTGGTGCTACTGGTCGTAGGGATCGGCGCAACGGTGGGGCTGCCCAGCGGTCCTCGGGAGGAGGTGGCGCATGCGCCCTGACGAGATCGCGGTGGCCCTGCGCCGCGCCTTGCGCGAACGGGCCATCCCGCCGGGCCAGGCCATCAACCAGGACGAGCTGGCGCGCGAGTTCGGAGTGAGCCGCATCCCGCTTCGGGAGGCGCTTCGCACTCTCGTCGGCGAGGGGCTCATCATCATGCGGCCGGGCCTTGGTGCGGTCGTCACCGAGCTGCAGGCTTCCGAGGTGAGGGAGCTCTACGGACTGCGGCTGCAGCTCGAGCCACCACTCGCGGCCCCGATCGTCGATCACGTCCGGCGCCGTGACATCGCGGACCTTGCGGCGCTCGTGTCGACAATGACGGAGCTCGCACCGGAGCAGTCCGAGGAGTGGTCCGGGCTCAACTACCGGTTCCAGCGCCGGCTCTACGAACTGTCCGACCAGAAGCATGCCGTCCGGCTCGTCGTCCAGGTTCTCAACCTCGTTGAGCCCTACGCCCGAGTCCACGCCCACCTCCTCGGCCTGCGCGCCCGGATGGAGCAAGAGCGCGAGCAGATGGTGACGGCGCTTCGAGAAAGCGACGTCCAACAACTGGAGACCGTCGTGCGAGATGCCATCGAGAACACCAGGGCCGAGCTGGTCGCCTCGATGGGCGGCGATGGCCCGGTCTCGAGGGTGCTGCACGACTGATGAGCCGGTATGGGCCGACCGCCCCTCGCCCTTTGGAGCCGATGCTCAGAGCCCTTGATCGGCGGTTGATCAGGTGTATACGTTGTATCTGATCCAACGTCGAGAGGTGCATTCGCATGGGACCCAGATCGAGAACGTTGGCAGTGGTCGTCGTCATGGCGGCCTCCACCCTCGTCACCGCGGCGTGCGGCTCGAAGGGTGAGCAGCAGGCGAACAGTCCGTCCGGCCCGGGATCCATCGCGATCGGCGCCTCGATGTCCCTCACCGGTCAACTCGCTCGTGAGGGAGCCCTGACCAAAGAGGGCTACGAGCTATGCCAGGACAAGGTCAACGCCGCCGGGGGCGCCGACATCGGTGGCCAGAAGGTAAAGCTTCGACATCCAGTACCAGGACGACACGTCCAAGCCGGACACGGCCGCCCAGCTCGTCGACCAGTTCAACGACAAGGGCGTCAAGCTGATCCTCAGCTCCTACGGGTCCGCCAACACGGAGGCTCAGGCTGCGGTGGTCGAGCGCAACGGCCAGGTGATGGCCGACTCCGCCGGCGCGGACAACAAGATCTTCGAGAAGGGCTATCAGCGGACGTTCGCCGTGCTGTCCCCGGCAACCGAGTACGCGGCGTCGCATCATCAAAGCGATCAAGGAGCTCGCCACGCCGCAACCGAAGACGATGGCGTTCCTCTCCGCCGACGACGGCTTCTCGAAGACCGTCGCCGAGGGCGGGGTGGCCGCGGCCAAGGCTCGGGTTACAGCGTCGTCGGCACGGAGTACTTCCCCAACGGCACCTCGGACGTCAGCGCCTCGTTGACCAAGGTCAAGGGGAGCAAGCCGGACGTCATCATCGGTTCGGTTCACCTGGTCGAGGGCGTCGCGATCATCAAGCAGGCCAAGGAGCTCGGCGTCGTTCCATCGGGCGGGTTCGGGCGAGACGGTGGCGCCCCCGACGCCAGACTTCGCCAAGACCCTCGGAGCCGGACGCCGAGAACGTCCTCGGCTCGAGCCAGTGGACCGACTCCACGAAGGGCAGCTAGACAAGTACTTCGGTACGGCCAAGGACTACGCCAGGGACATTCAGCCGCCAAGTTACGGCCATGCGCCGGACTACCACGACGCCGAGGCGACCGCGGCGTGCCTCGCCCTCGTGCTCGCCGCCGAGAAGTCCGGCTCGACCGACGCCGAACAAGGTCCGCGACGCCCTTGCCGCGCTGGACACCGAGTCGTTCTTCGGGACCCTCAAGTTCAACGACAAGGGTCAGAACATCTACAAGCCGATGTCCGTGATCCAGGTCCAGAATGGCAAGGTGGTCACGGTGTGGCCGACCGACTCCGCTGAGGCCAAGCTGATCTGGCCGGGCACGATGTCAGTGAGCCAGTTCCTTCAGGCCACCGCTCAACGGCCTCCTCCAGGGAGGGCTCTTCGGCACTCATCGCCGTGGGGTTCTCCCTGGTGTGGGGCGTCATGAACGTCGTGAACCTCGCCCACGGGTCGTTCGTCATCCTCGGCGCCTACATCGCGTTGCAAGCTCCACGACGCGCTCGGGCTCGACCCGTTCCTCGGGCATGCTCGTGTCGGCTGGCGTGCTCTTTGGCGTCGGCTACGTGCTGCAGCGCTGTCTCATCAACTTGGTCATCAACGGGCCGATCTTCATCACACTCCTGCTCACCTTCGGCCTCGACCTGCTCACTCGTCCAGGGCATGAACATCGCTCTTCAGCGCCGACTACCGAGCATCGCCACCGTCGTATGCCGGTGACAGCTCTCGAGCTCGCTGGGCGTGTCCGCGTGCCGTTGGGCCGGCTGCTGGCCTTCGGTGGTCTCTGTCGTCGTCACGCTCGCGCTCGTAGTACGTCATGGGCGGACGCGGACGGGATTATCGATCATGGCAACCGGCATGGACCGTGGCGCCGCACGCCTGATGGGCATCCGGGCCCGGCATGCCTATGCGTTGACGTTCGGGATCGCCGCCGCGCTCGCCGGGATCGGCCGGGCGCCATGGTCGGCACCGTCGGTACGTTCAACCCCGCCGCCGCGGCGGGTTCACCCTGTTGTCCTTCGTCATCGCCGTCCTCGGTGGTCTGGGCAACATGTACGGCGCGCTGCTCGGCGGTCTTGTCATCGGCCTCGTCGAGGCGTGGGGTGGTCAGTACCTGCCGGGACCTGGTCAATGCGCTCGCTTTCGCCGTCCTCGTCCTCGTCCTGATCTTCCGACCCTCCGGGCCTTGGTGGGTCGGGCCTACTATGCCAGCCCGGTTGGAGGTCTGATGCACGTCCGAGACTGAAGACCCGTCCCTGCGCGGCGGGTGGCCGGTGGGACGCCTGCTGGGCGGTCCGGTGCTCGCTGGGTGCTCCTCATGCTCGCTCTGCAGAGCCAGCTCTACTCCGGACAGGAGCGCACCGTTCGGCACGATCTTCATGTTCGTCGCACTTGCCAGGGAGTGGAACCTCATCGGCGGCTTCACCGGCTACGCCTCCTTCGGACAGGTCGTCTTCTTCGGGATCGGCGGCTACTTCACCGCCGTGGCGATGAGCCACTTGGGCGCATCTATCCTTCTGGGTGTCGCTGTGTTTTCAGCGCACTCTTCGCGTGTGCCTTCGGCGCACTGATCGGCCTACCACTGCTGCGGCTCAAGGGCCACTACTTCGCCATCGCCACCCTCGGCGTCGCCGAGGGGATGCGTGAGGTCGTCACCAACCTGCCTCAACCTCACCGGCGGCGGCGCAGGCATCTCGATACCCACCGTCGGCAGCCTAGGCCACTACCCACTACCTGGGCAACGATGGCTTCTACCTGCTCTTCCTCGGTTCGCTGTACTTGCCGTTCGTCACGGCCTGGTCGTGTTCCCGTCAGCAAGTTCGGTTTCGCGCTGCGCGCGATCAACCAGGACGAGGACGCTGCCGCCGCCATGGGCGTCAACACGACCCGTGTCCAAGGTCGCTGCCGTTCGCCCTGTCCGGTCTGCTCGTCGGACTGGTCGGCTCCACCTTTGCCTTCCAACAGGTGACGATCTTCCCCGAACGGCTCTTCGACGTCGACATCACCGTGCTGATGGTCGTCATGGTGGTCATCGGCGGCAGCGGCACCGTCGCTCGGGCCTCTGCTCGGCGCCGTCGCCCTCGCAGTTTCTGTCTCGTAGTACCTGAGACAGAACTTCACCGAGATGCACACCTTCATCCTCGGCGCGATCATCATCGTCGCCGTCGTGCTGCTGCCACAGGGCGCGTCAACTATGTCCGTGAGGCGCGCCAGACGCGGTGAGTGGTCGTTGCTCGCGAACGTCCGGAGGTACCAGCTGTGACCGTGCCGCGTTCTCGAGACCCGTGGTCTGGGCCGTCGTTTCGGCGGCCTTCAGCGCTCGTGGACGATGTGTCGTTCTCCAGCGTGCCCGAAGGGCAGGTGCTCGGCGTGATCGGCCCCAACGGCGCCGGCAAGAGTACGTTCATCAACCTCGTCACCGGTCACATTCGACCGACCTCCGGCACGGTGCTCATCGAGGGCCGCGACATGACCGGCGCCAAGCCGTGGGTCATCGCCCACGCCGGGTGGCTCGCACCTTCCAGATCGTCAAGCCGTTCCGTGGCATGAGCGTGCGCGAGAACGTCGCCAGTCGGGATCCTCTATGGCCCGCAAGCGGGCTGGCGCCACGGAGGAGGCCCTCGGCGCAGCGCCGACGAGATCCTCTACCGAGGTGGGTCTGGCGAGCTCGGCGATCGTGCTCCTGGCTGAGCTCTCGGTCGCTGACTCCCGCCGGCTCGAGTTCGCCAAGGCGCTCTCGCTGCGACCCCAGCTGCTGCTGCTCGACGAGTGATGGCCGGTCTGCGGCACAGCGAGATCGAGCCCAGCCTGGAGCTCATCGTCGTCTCTGCGGGAGCGTGGGCCTGACCATCGTCGTCGTCGAGCACGTCATGAAGGCGATCTCTCGCGATCAGCGACCACGTGCTTGTGCTCCACCAGGGCCGAGGTCCTCACTGTGGGTGATCCCGCGGAGCGTGCTGTCCGATCCACGCGTCATCGAGGCCTACCTCGGCCAGCGCTACGTCGCAGCGCCGCGGAGGGCGAGATGAGCGCGCACCTTGCTCGAGGTCGATGGCCTCGCCGCCGGCTACGGCCTCGTCCAGGTGCTCTGGGACATCACCACCTGGAGGTCGGTCGAGTGCGAGATCGTCGCCCTCGTCGGGCCCAACGGGCGGCAAGACCACGTTGCTGCGCGCTGCTTTCGGGATGGCCGCAGATCCGCGGTGGGCGCTGCAACTCGTCGTCGCTCGCTCCTCATCGGGCTGTCGATCGAGCCGATCGTCGACCTCGGCATCTCGCACGTCCCCGAGGGGCGTCGTCTCTTCGCGGGCCTCACCGTCCGTGACAACCTGCGCTCGGTGGCTCGCGCACCAAGAACCACGGACATCGACCATGTCGTCGGCTCTGTTCCCGCGGCTCGGTGAGCGGCTCAACCAGGTCTCCGGCAGCATGTCCGGCGGGAGCAGCAGATGTGCGCCATCGCCGCGGGCTGATGAGCCAGCCCGAGCTGATGATGATCGACGAGCTGTCCCTCGGCTCGCACCCGTCGTCGTCGATGAGATTCTCGCCCGCCTCCCCGACGTCGCCGCCTCCGGTACTTCTGTGCTGCTCGTCGAGCAGGACGTCGACGCTGCGCTGCAGCGTGGCCGAGCGCGCCTACGTCCTCGAGACCGGCCATGTCGTACTGTCCGGAAAGCCGGGAACTGCTCGCCGACCAACGCGGTGCAGGAGAGCTATCTGATCACCGAAGGGCCCCACCGGTGACAGGATGAGCGACATGAGATTCGGACTGTTCATACCGCAGGGTTGGCGCATGGACCTGGTCGGCATCGACCCCGCCCAGCAGTGGGAGGCCATGGCCGGTCTGGCGAGGTTCGCCGACGACGGGGACGCCTTCGAGTCGATCTGGGTGTATGACCACTTCCACACCGTCCCGGTGGTCTCGGACGAGGCAACCCACGAGGCGTGGACCCTCATGAGTGCGCTCGCCGCGTCCACCTCCCGCATCAGGTTGGGCCAGATGTGCACCTGCGTGAGCTATCGCAACCCGGCCTACCTCGCGAAGGTGGCGGCCACGGTCGACATCATCTCGGGCGGCCGCCTGGAGATGGGTATCGGCGGCGGTTGGTACGAGAAGGAGTGGCGGGCCTACGGGTACGGCTTCCCGTCCGCCGGTGAACGCCTGGGCCGGCTCCGGGAGGGCGTGCAGATCTTCCGTGACATGTGGACGACCGGGTCGGCGACCCTGGACGGCAAGCACTACCAGGTCGAGGGAGCCCGCTGCGCGCCCCGACCCCTCCAGGGCACGTCCGCGCCGGGCTCCGAGGCCAACGGCATCCCGATCTGGGTGGCGGGCGGTGGTGAGAAGGTGACGCTGCGGATCGCCGCGCAGTACGCCGACTACACGAACTTCTACGACGACGCGGAGACCTTCTCCCGCAAGAGCGACATCCTGCGGGCGCACTGCCACGAGATCGGCCGGGACTTCGACTCGATCGTGCGGACCGGCGACTTCAACGTCGTCATCGGCGAGACCGAGGCGGACGTCGAGGACCGGCTGCGGTTCCACGCCGACCTGCTGCGCCGCGGTGGCGTACCCGAGGCTCGGATCGAGCGGCAGATCGCCGACCTCCGAACGCAGCCGGCTGTGGGCACTCCTGAGCGGATCGTCGAGGTGATGCAGGACATGGAGCGGCGCGGCATGGGCTACGGGATCCTCTATTTCCAGGAGGCCGCGTACGACCGATCCGGCATCGAGCTCTTCGAGAACACGGTCGCAGCCGAGCTGCGAAGCTGACCGTGAGCCGCAAGAAGAGGGACCCGCGCCCTCGTCGAGCGCGGGTCCCTCCGTCTTGCCGTGCCGGTGAGGCGGATCCGATCAGAGGATGCTGCCCATCGATCCCCAGCCGGACCCGACCTGGACGCCATTCACGACGCCGCCGCCGCTGCGGCCCTTGTAGAACCAGAGCGTCCCGTCGGCGCGTCGGGCGATGAGGTCACCGAGCCGGTCACCGTTCATGTCGCCGGAGCTCGTCAGGTAGTTCATCGATCCCCAGCCACAGCCCTGCTGCCGGGCGGACCCCAGGGCCAGCGCGGACGTAGTCAGGTAGGCGTAGATGCAGCCGTTCGAGTGCACCCCGACGGTGTCGCCGCGGCCGTCGTTGTTGAGGTCGCCCATGCCGATGATCCAGACCATGTTGTTCCACCCCGTGCCGACCCGCTTGAGGTAGGACAGCGTGCCGGTCGAGGTGAACGTGTAGACGTGGAGGGTTCCGTCGCTGCGGCGGGCGAGCAGCTCCGGCCGACCGGTGCGGTCCATGTCGGTGGGAGTCGCGAGAGCCGTCATGGCGCCCCAGCCGCTGCCGATCTGCTTGCCGGCGCGCAACCCTCCGGCGCCAGCGCCGGCGAACAGCCACATGGTGCCATCGGGCTTGCGCGCGATGAGGTCGGTGCGACCATCCCCGGTCACGTCGCCGGGGCTGCCCTTCCAGTCGTACTCGTCCCAGCCGTAGCCGACGACCTGCCCCGCGGACACCTTCCCGTTGCCCAGGCCGGGGTAGACGAGCATGGTGCCGTCAGTGCGGGTGCCGATCAGGTCGACCTTGCCCTCACCGGTCCAGTCGCCGCGAACCTTGGCGTTCGGCGCCGGCGTGCACGTGTACAGCCGCACGTCGTCGACCTCCGCCCAGCTCGCGTCGGGGTTGCTGCCGTCGGCGTAGAGATCGAAGTAGACGTCGGCGAAGCCCCCGTTCGTCGCCCGGGCCGAGGTGACGTCGAGCTGCACCTGGGTCCACGTGCTCATAGGCCGCAGCGTGACATTCGCGTCATTGACCCACACGGCCAGGTTGGTGGGGCCGCCAGCCGGTTCCGGGTAGCTTCCCCGGAAGGAGAACGAGAGGTACAGCTTCTTCGACGTGTCGACCTGCTCGTACGTGCTGTTCAGCCAGTTCACCTCGTCGGCGGGGTAGGCATCCATCTCAGTGCGGGCGATCCAGGTGCCGTGGGGCGCCCGTCCGTCAGCGGGCGTCGTCGTGCCCCATCCGCTGCTGTACTCCGCGTAGGGGAGTCCATTCTCGAACGACTGGACGTCGTACACCTTTCCCAGGACCTGACCGATGGGACATGACGAGGCCAGTTCCTCGAAGCCGTCCGTGACCGCCTCGCTGGAGGAAGAGGTCATGCTTCGGCTGGTCTTGTTGCCGGGAGCCTTGTCGCCGGGAGTCTTGTGGTCAGCGCGTGGCGCGCTGACGCCAGGACGGACCGTATCGGTCGTCGAACGATCGTCGGCTTGGCTCTGCATCGGCGCCATGGACAGCGCCAGGGCCCCAGCCAACGTGACGGCGGCCACTCGGGCCCCGGAGGAGGTTCTGAGCATGAAGAGTCCTACTTCGCTAGGAGACGGGTAGCCGCTCAGGCCGTGGTGACAGACCCCTGCTGCCCCCGCCGGATGCGACGCGCGCAACGTAGCACCAGGCGCACACATTCGTCCCAGTTTTCACCGTTCTGTGACCAGGACTCATCGCAGGCTGTCCGGGCCTCTCCCTACCAGGCGGTCCAGCCTCCGTCGACGGCGATGACCTGGCCGGTCACGTAGGCGGAGGCGTCCGAGGCCAGCCACGCCACGACGCCGCGAAAGTCGTCCTCGGTGGCCATTCGGCCGAGCGGCGTGAGGCGCTCGTAGCGGGACGACGAACGCCTCGTCCTGGCCCCGCGCAATGCCACCTGGAGCGAAGGCGTTGACCCGGATCTCGGGGGCGAGGACCGTGGAGAGGTAGCGAGTCAGCTGGGCGAGACCGCCCTTCGAGGCGGCGTACGCAGCGGGGTTGCCCATGCGCGTCCCCTCGTAGAGTGCCATGTTCGGGCCGACGAGTCCGTAGATGCTCGAGACGTTGATGACGCTGCCGTGCCCGTCGACCCGCAGCAGTGGCGCGAGCCGCCGGGTCAGGGAGAACGGCGCGGTGAGGTTGAGGGCCAGCGCCATCGCGAAGGCCTCGTCGGTCTGCTCGTCGAACGGAACGGCATACCCCGGGACCCCGGACGTGCCGGTGAAGGCGGCGTTGTTGACGAGGACGTCGCACGGACCCGATCTCGTGGATCGTCGCCACGACGCGCGAGAGCCCCTGTGGCTCAAGGAGGTTGGCCGCCAGAGCGACGTGGCCGCCGCCATGGAGCGAGTCGACCGTGGCGGCGCACGACGCCTCCTCCAGATCTACGACGACCACGTGGGCTCCGGCATCGGCCAGGGCGCCGACAGCACCGACCCCAACGGGCCCGCGCCACCGGTGACGACCGCGGTGCGGCCGCCGAGGTCGGCCAGCCGAGTGAGTCCCGAGCGGTGGGGTGATGGTGACGCGGCTCGTCCATCTGTCACTTCCCTTCGATCCAGGGCAGCTGGATGATGCCGGCCCCGATGAGCGCCTCGATGAGGCGGAACTCGTACGCGTCGTCGATCGAGAAGGCCTGTGACTCGGGGATCTCCGCGCCGGCATGACGCCCCTCGTCGAACCACGACGACTCGAGTCGCCGCACGAACTCGGCGCGCCACAGGTAGAAGTTGCCGTTGATCCGCAGGAAGCGGTCGACGTCCTGGCGGCGGGTGACCCCGGTCCCGGCCTCGAAGTACCGCTCGAGGGCGCCGTCAGCCGACCCGGCCGGCACGCACGCCGACCCACACCGGGTTGAACGTCGGCTCGGACACGCTGATGACGCCGTCGAGACCGTCACTGGCGAAGAGCCGATCGGCCGCGTCGGTGAGCTGCTGGGGGACGCGCGCGGGGCTGGTCGGGTCGAGAAGGAGCACAGCGTCATACGGCTCGCCCTCGTCCTGCTCGCACCACTCGAGGGCGTGGCGCACGACGGGTGCCATCGGCGTGTCGTCGGCGGCCAGCTCGGCCGGTCGCAGGAAGGGCGCCTCGCCGCCGTAGCTGCGCGCCACGGCGGCGATCTGCTCCGAGTCCGTCGACACGACGCACCGCGTGACCGCGGGCGTCAGCGCCGCGGCGCGGATGCTGTGGGCGATGAGCGGCAGACCCGCGAGCGGACGGGTGTTCTTGCCGGGCAGGCCTTTCGAGCCGCCGCGGGCCGGGATGACCGCGAGGATGCGGGGCCTCGGTCACGACATGTCCCCTGGCGCGGTCGCAGCAGTTCCAGGGCGTCGCCAGCGCCTTCCGCGAGGGTGGCCGGCGCTCCTGCGCGTATGCCGCTGAGCCGGCTTGGCGTCGGGCGTCAGCTCGAGTGCCGCGCGGGCTTGGGTGGCCATGACGATGTCGCGGTCCAGGTCGGCCGGGAAGACTCTGCTCGTTGACCGTCCCGTCCTGTCGAGCTGGTGTGACGGTCGCGGCTCGTCGACGTCCCAGTCCAGGACGCCGTCGGGGCCACGGACGGTGATCCCGCGGGTCGCGGGCCGGGTGATGTAGTCGAGGCGGCGGTCACGTCGACCGCGTCGGTGCACCACAGCAGGGTGGCGGCCTGCTCCGCCTCGATGTCGAGGGGGCCGGTGTGGTCGAGGCTGGGCGCCGAGCAGGGTGGGGCGACCGAACAGGACCGTCGGCGTAGTCGATCTCGTGGACGAGGTCACGGAGCACGCCGCCCTCGTCGAGCCGGGCGGAGTAGGACTCGCGGTAGTCGCGGTCCGGGCGCCAGTCGGGCAGCCAGGACTGCGCAGCGGACGTGCGCCGAGCTCGGCGCGCCGAGGCCGCCGACGAGGGTGAGCAGCTGGCGGAAGGCCTCGTGGGCTCGCAGCGGAGCGGCGACCCAGACGTCGGAGCCGCGCGGGTGAGCGGCAAGGGCGTCGGCCGGGCCGAGTCGGGGCGACGGGTTTCTCGACGAGGACCCGCGCGGCCCCGGCGTCGAGCGCCTCGATGGCGTCGGCGACGTGGCGACCCGTGTCCGTGGCGACGACGACGAGGTCGGCCGAGGCCAGGGCGGCCGGGCCCGACGAGTCGCTCGAGCGTGTGGGCTGCGGAGCCACTCGAGGGCGGTCGGGTAGGGGCGCCGGGCGGGGTCGGACGGGCCAGAGCGCCACGTCCGCGCCGAGGCGCGTGAGCACCCGCGCGTGGCGCTGCCCGATGGACCCGCCGCCGCGGACGACGACGCGCGGCGCCTCTGACAGGCGGTCGACCTCGTCGTCGCTCGGGCACGACAGCACCCTCTCACGCACCACGACGAATCGCGTGCCCGCTCAGGGGGTCGTCAGTGGCGCGTGAGCTCCCGCTCGCGGTTCGGCTCGTTGGGCACGGGTGATTCAGGCGCGCCTTGCCGGCTCTGGTCTGGTGCCGTCCACCACCCCTGCGACGAACCAAAGGTCACGAACAGGATGATCAGGGCTCCGGCCATGAGCGGGTTGACAGCCATTGGTGGATCTCCTCACTACTTCAACATCGATCTGTGCTGAAATTTTCGCTACATTAG
Source organism: uncultured Actinomycetota bacterium (assembly GCA_963826445.1). Classification (GTDB taxonomy): domain Bacteria; phylum Actinomycetota; class Actinomycetes; order Actinomycetales; family Dermatophilaceae; genus Intrasporangium. The sequence goes on along the minus strand of CAWGXD010000021.1, from coordinate 255,817 downwards.
CTGTAGCGAAAATGACCATCCAGTTATTCCCGGAGGTTCGGCGATGCACCAGGGCCCCGGCCGTCCCCGGAACCCGGCAGTCGGCGAGCGGATCCTTGATGTCGCGCTAGACCTGCTACGGCGAGGGCCCCGGGCGCCCTCACCATCGATGCCGTCTCGGCTCGATCCGGCGTGGCGCGAACGACCATCTACCGGCGGTTCCCGGACCGTCAGGCGCTCATCGTGGCGACGCTCAACGAGCTGGTCGAGGTGTCGACGCCGGCGCCCGATCTACCGATGGACGAGAAGCTCAGGTGGGTCCTCGCCGAGGTGAGCCGCCTGGTCGAGGACCGCCTGGGACGCGGAGGGACAGCCGCAGTCATGGCCGGGTCCGATCCCGACTTCACCACGGCGCTCCGGCACGTCCTGCGGGACCGGTTGGACACCGTTCGGGCGGACATCCAGTCCGACGTCGACAGCGGCGCCCTCGACCGCAGCGTGGATCCGGGGGCGCTGGTCGGACTGCTCCTCGGTGCGTACCTCGCCGAGGTCCTCCAGGACGGGCAGACGCGGGAGGGGTGGGAGGACGAGCACGGTTCAGCTGCTGCTCCACGGCGTGGGCGTCAGGCCACCTGACGCGCCAGGCGCAGGACCGCGTCCGCAACGGCAGGGCCGAACATGACCGGGTCGTCGTGGTCCGCCCCGGGAAGGACGATGCGTTCGACGAGAACGGCCGCCGCGTCGGCCACCCGTGCGCTCAGCTGGGGCGGCACGACGGAATCGCGGTCCCCGTAGATCACCGTCGTGGGAACGGAGCTGCTCGCCACGTGCTGGACCACCTCGAACCGGTCCCTGAGGACCAGCCGCACCGGCAACCACGGGTAGTGGTGGGCCCCGACGTCGGCGAGCTCGGTGAACGGCGACCGCAGCATGAGGCCGGCGGGCGGAGTCCGGGCCTGCAGGGCGGCGACCACCCCCGTCCCCAACGACTCCCCGACGTAGATGGTGCGCGCCGGTGGGAAGCCCAGCTCCGTCAGGGCCTGCACAGCGGCGTCGGCGTCAGCGCCGAGCCCCTCCTCACTCGGCGATCCGGGGTTGCCGCCATAACCGCGGTAGTCCATGAGCAACACCGCCAGGCCGCGTCGGCTCAGCTCTCTCGCCAGTCCGGCCCTCCCTGCGCGGTTGCCGCCGTTGCCGGGTGCCACGAGGACGGCCAGGTCGAGCGGGGCGTTCCCGCCCGACGGGACGAACCAGGCACCGAGATCGAGGCCGTCCGACGTGTGGAGCGTGACGTCACGGGCTCCGTCGATGACACTGCCTGCGGGAGGAACGGGTGAAGCGTTCGGGAAGTAGATGAGCCGACGCTGCAGCCCGGCCAACACGCCGATCGCCACACCGATCACCAGACCCACGACGAGGAAGACGAGCAGGATCCGGCGCCCCAACGAGCGGTCCCGCCTGACCATGACCTATCGTGTCCCGCTGCCCGCCAGCTCGGCAAACCTTTCGGCCCTCAGGCATGCCATTAGACGACCCAGGGGACCCTTCGAGACCTTCACGGCCGAACGGGCGCCGATTGACGAGCAAGGTCGTTCGGTCCTGTGGTCCTGCTCAGACCACCCATGCAAACCCGACGAGCCCGACGAGGCACTAGTGATCTCCGCCATCAGCCCGGCCACCCCACACGCTGACCGCCCTACATTCTGCGTCCGGGCTCGATTTCCGGCGGCTTGGTCTTGGGCAGGTAAAGAAATAGTCAGAACTTGGCAGCCGTCGTCTAGACCCCGGGGGGCTAGCATGCAAGCCTTACGCAACCGCCGGGCGAATCGTGAGGCCGGCAGCGGAGAGTTAGGAGTAGGTCATGCTTCGTCGGGTCCCTTCGCGTGTTTGCGGTCGCCTTGGTCTAATCGTCATCGGGGCTTGGAGTGCCTCCGCCTTATGGATCACTCGGACGGGTGCCCAAGGCTGGATTAACGTCGATTCCGGATGGCTTGGAGCTCAAGGAAGGCAACAAACATCTCTATCCAAGTGAAGGATACTGCGTGTGATGGACGCGCAGCTTCACGCATACTTCAAAGTTGATTCGGACTTCGACTTCACGACCAGCGGTCGCTACAACAAGAAGGGCTGCAACAGCTACCGAAACATGGACAGGGCTTTACATCGACGCAGTCACGGCGCCGATCTATGGCGTTCGGTTCGTTGTCTGCACCGACGGCGTAGGATGCAGCACGTCCGCCTATCATGACAATCCTGCGAATTGAGCCAGTGCGATGCCACAGAGTCTGACGCCTAGCGGTCCTGTGGATTGAGCGGTGCCTACAGCTAGCGACCTCACAGCCCTGCCAATGATTCTGGTGGCGGCGCTCGGGGCGTCCCTAATTGCCCTGTCAAGCGAATCGTCGTTCGTGGCCCCGGGCACTCGTTACCGTTCCGCTCGCCTTACTGGCATGGGTAGGAATGTCGCGTGAGGGGATGATTGACAACTTTGTCCGTTGGCTAGCTCCGGGTTGGACTTGGTCGCTGGGTTGCAATCGGGCTAGCAACCAGCCTGCTCTTCCTCGCGCTCCGCTCGGGCAGGGTTTCCCCCGTTATCGCAGTGTGGATCTGCTTCAGCATCGCCTTCATCGCATCTTTCAGCCTCACCAACCCTAGAGGTGGAGTGGGAGGTGGAGTGGGAAGCTTGCTTCGTTGACTCCGAACGTTTCATTCCGGGCTCGTTCCGAGAAGTCGTGCTGGACGTGCTACCCAATGTCGGCACTCTATGCGCCGCTCCTCGGCTTCGGTTTGGCGGCAGCCGGCCTAGGCGCCGAGGAAATTGGTCATTGTATCGGGGCTCGCGGCCGCGACAATTGAGGTGATTCAGGCTTTGGGGACCGATAAGAGTGTGTGCGCCGCGGGACGTCTTTGCCAACGTCTTGGGCGCCCTAGTCGGTGCGGCCGTTCTGGCGTCCCTAGTTCGGTTGGGCGGGAGGCCTGCTGCATCCGACGACTGTGGCATCGACGGATCAGCCCAGAACTCGGATTCGGTCAATGATGAGGCTGGCACGGGCTTCTTCGGGCGCTAGCCATCCTCGGGATCGTCGACGGTGGGACCCCAGGGTCCTAGGCTGCCGAACGCGTTGCCGCGCAACTCGATCGCCCACTCGCAATGCATGGCCATGAGCCGGCGGTCGTGGCCGCGATTGTGAGCAACTTGGTCAGCGGGTGTGACGGGCCTCGCCGTCACGGAATCGGGTGCTGCTCCCGGCCACCACCGCATACCTGTGCCTCGTCAGCACTGTCGCGAGTGCGGCGCCCGCCACGCGGCTCGCGCGGGTCGCGCCCGCCGCGCTGACTTGCCCATCCCCTGATCAGGTCCGCCTCTGGGGATCACTGACGCGTCACCCATGGTGGTGGGTAGGTTCGGCGTGTGACTGGGCAGAGCGACGAGGTGGCTGCGACGCCGGCGCGGGGCGCGGCTGCGGGATCGCTCGGCTCGCACTCGGTCGTCTACCTCGTCGGGACCGCCCTGCAGGGGTTGGGCGTCCTGCTCATCCTGCCCTTCGCGACGCGGCTGCTCGGGGACGTGGAGTACGGCAAGGTGGCCACCGCGCTCGTCGTCGTCCAGATGGTCGGGACCATCGCGGCGGCCGGGCTGCCCCAGGTGATCCTGCGCGAGTACCACCGCGGTCGGGAGGGTCCGACGAGCCGGCCGCGCGCTCGCCGGCACCATGATCCTGCTCGCGTCGGCCTCGCCGTGCTCGGGATCGCCCTCGGCCGCCGTGCTCTCGGCAGCCGGCCACGCCGACCTCCGGACCGTGGTGCCCTCGTGGTCGTCGCGTCGGCGGCGCTGACCACCGTCGTGGCGGGGCAGTCGCTGATGCGTGCCCGCCTGCGGCCGTGGGAGTTCCTCGCGCTCGCCGTCGCTCGCCACCGTCGTGGCTCACCTCGCGGGCCTGCTCGCCGCGCAAGGAGACCGCGCGGCGACTGACCTACCTCACCGCCTACGCCGGCGCGCTCGTCGTGGCGGCCGTCGTCGCGCTCGTCCTCGGGCGACCCTGCTGCCCACCGCCGAACGCGAGCGGAGTCCGCGCGGGACTCCGGCTCGCTGCTCCGCTCCTGCCCGCAGGCGGCGGCGATGCTCGGCCTGCTCATGGGCGACGTCCTGCTCGCCAACGTGTTCCTGGGGCAGGCCGCCGCCGGCGCCTACCAGGTCGCGCTCCAGCTCGGCAACATGCCCTTCGTCCTCGCGGTCGCCCTCTTCAACGCCTGGGGCCCGCTCGTCCTGTCGCACCCGCTCGAGGGGCCGCTGGCGCTGGACCGCCCGGACCGCCACCGCCCTCGTCGTCGTCGTCGGCGTCGGGCGCGGCAGGCGTCGCGCTCCTCGGGCCGTGGCTCGTCCGCGTCATGGCCGCCGGACTTCGACCACAGCGCTCGATGGCCGTCGCGCTCGGGCTCATCAGCATCGTCTCCGTGGCCTACATGGTCTACCAGGGCGCCTCTCTGGCCGTTCTCGACCACGAGCGCACCGGGCGCCTGGCCATCGCCGCCGCGATCGCGGTCGTCGTCCTCGTCGCCGCGGCCGCCTGGCTGAGCGACCCGGCGGGAATCGTCGGGAGTGGCCTCGCCAAGGCCGTCGCCTACGTGGTGCTCATGGCGGTCACGGTCGTGGTCCGCGCGGACCCTGACACCTCTCCGGTTCGACCTGCGGCTCTGGGTCGCGGGTGCCGCCGCCGCGGCGCTCTGCGTGGCCGGAGCCCTCCTGCCCAGCACCGGAACGGGCGCGCTCGTCCGCCTCGTGCTCGTCGTGGCCCTGGCCGCGGTCGCGGCTGGCCGCTCGCGCCACGCGATCCTGCGCAGCTGCGCGGCTAGGATGACGACCGCCGGAAACCCGGCCGCCCGCTGACCGAGCGCACCCAAGGGAGTGAGCTCAGCGGCATACGGCATCGAATCACGACAAGCTGAGGAGCACGCCTTCGTGGTGACACCGCTGGTCCACATGGGACTCGGCTACGACGACCTGCTCGTGCCCGCCCTCGTGCACGCCGGGTTCGAGACGAAGGACCTGATCCTCGTCGTCCGCACCGACGCCAACCTCGCCTGGGTGCGCACGCCACGCGCCCGCGCGCCACGACCGTCCGGCTGCCCGTACGCCGCCGCCCGCAAGGCCAACGTCGTCAGCGGCCTCGCGCCCCACGCCGCGCTCAAACGGGCCTGCGCCGGTGTCGGCCTCGACGTGCTCGACCTGCTCGTCAGCGGAGCGAGCCCTGCGCCGCAACCGGGTCGACACGGCGATGAACTTCCTCAACCTCGCCGCCGAGGAGCTCGAGGCAGGCGATCGCCGGGCCGCGGTCCGGTGCTCGCCCTCGCCGAGTTCACCGTCACCTCCGAGCTGCTCACGGCCGGGCTCGTCACCCACCACGGCGGGCCTCGCGACGTGGCCGCGCGGCATCCGGCTGCCCTCCGACCGCTTCGGGCTCATCGGCGCGCCCAAGGGCATCACGCCTGTGGCAGCGGCCGGTCGAGGACCCGTCGGCGCGCTCGCCGCGGGCAAGCGCGTTCATCGACACGTGGCGCGCCGAGCAGGGCCGGCCGATGGGCTTCGCCCGCAACCTCAAGGTCGAGTCCGGCCAGGAGATCTGGCGGCTCGCAACCGACCGCGTCAAGGAGTTCGCCGTCGACCGAGGCGCCAACCTGCAGCTGCCCAAGCCGATCGACTACGCCCGCCTGCCGTGGCTCAACCCGCTCAAGGCGCGGCTCAACCTGCGCGAGTACCAGACCCGGCGGTGGGACCCGCTGCCCGAGCGGTTCGTCTTCCTGCCGCTGCAGGTGCAGCCCGAGTCGAGCGTCGACGTCATGGGCCAGGAGTGGCGCGACCAGGCCTACACCGCCCGGGTGCTCGCCGATGCGCTTGGCGCCGTTGGGAATCGGCGTCGCGGTCAAGGAGCACGCCCACTTCATGTGGCGCCGCGACCCCGACTACTGGCCGCAGTTCGACGCCCACCCGAACATCGCGACGATCGACCCGTTCGCCGACTCGCGCGAGCTGATGCAACAGGCCGTCTTCACGGTGACCGCCACTGGCACGGTCGGCTTGGAGGCCGGGCTGCTCGGGCTGCCGGTCGTCACTGGTGCGGAGATGCCGTGGAGCGGCCTCGGCAATGTCGCTGCGGCTCGCCACGCCCGACGACCTCGTCGGGTTCGTCGACGACGCGCGGCTGGGAGTCGCTGCGCGCCGACGCAGGCGGAGATCGACGAGTGGTTCGTCCACTCCTACGTCCGCAACTCGTGGGAGGGCCTCGTCCTCGACCCGCCGCGCGTGCCTGCCGTGCTCGAGCCGGACAACATCCGCCGCATCGGTGATGCCTTTGCCGAGGCGGCAGGAACGCTCAGTGGTCGTCATGTGTGAGCTGCCGTATGCCGCTGGGCTCGGCCCCCGGCCCCGTGACGGTTTGCGCGGGGTGGGGTGGGTCGTCTTCGGGGCCGGTGGGCACGCGCGCTCGGTCGTCGACGTGCTCGAGCGGCTGGGGGAATCCGTGGTGGCCGTCGTCGGGGACGCCGACGGCCGGGACTGGCACGTCGACGTCCTCGAGGACGAGGACGCGGCCATCGAGCGGGTGGCGGCCGAGGGCCTGCAAGCGGTCGTCGCCATCGGCGAATCCGCGGTGCGGCTGAGCCTGCTGGGAAAGCTCCAGACGGCGGCTCAGCTCGCGCGCACGGCGTCGGGAACTGCACACTCGACCAAGGGTGAGGTGGCGCCAAGTGCACACTCGACCAAGGGTGAGGCGGCGCGAAGTGCACACTCGACCAAGGGTGAGGCGGCGCGAAGTGCACACTCGACCGAAACAGGGCCAGACGTCTCGTCGAGTGTGCAATACGCGTCGGCGGTCGTCGCGGCCAGCGCGACGGTCTCGCCGCGGGCGGTGCTCGGTCCCGGGACGGTGGTCCTGGAGCACGCACACGTCGGCCCGTCCGCCCGATTGGGTGTCGGTGTCATCGTCAACACGGCTGCGGTCGTCGAGCACGACTGCGTCGTCGGCGACGGCGCGCACATCGCACCCGGGGCCGCTCTCCTCGGCGCGGCGCGTGTCGGCGACGGAACCTTCGTCGGTTCCGGCGCGCGGGTGCTGCCCGGGATCGAGCTCGGCGTAGGCGTCACGGTCGGGGCCGGGTCCGTCGTGACGTGGGGCGTTCCGGACGGAAACACGGTCGTCGGGGTGCCGGCCCGGCTGGCAACGAGTCGACCCGCTGAGGACGTGCGCCCATGAGGACGGCGACCATCGCTGAGGTGGAGATCCCGACCGCCGAGGACGTCTACGTCATCGCCGAGGCGGGCGTGAACCACAACGGCGACATCGAGCTCGCCCACCGGCTCGTCGACATCGCTGCGTCGTCCGGCGCCGACGCCGTGAAGTTCCAGACCTTCTCGCCCGACAAGCTCGTCTCGTCGACGGCCGCGACGACGCCCTACCAGCGCGACCGCGGCGGGTCCGCCGACCAGCGCAGCGCTCCTCGAGGCGCTCACCCTGCCCGAGGACGGCCTGGGCCGAGCTGCGCGACCACGCGACCGAGGCCGGCACGACCTTCCTCTCGACCCCGTTCGACCTCGACAGCGCCGAGCTGCTCGTCGACCTCGGCCTCCCCGCGCTCAAGGTCAGCTCGGGCGAGCTGACGAACCTGCCCTACCTGCGCGAGCTGGCTCGGCCTCGGCGTGACCCTGCTCGTGTCGACCGGCATGGGCACCGAGCCGACGAGGTCGCGGCGGCCGTCGAGGCCTGCGCGGACGCGCCGGGGCTCGTCCTCTTCCACTGCGTCTCGGCCTACCCGGCGCCGGTCGAGGAGTGCAACCTGCGGGCCATCCCGCGCCTGGCCGAGGCTGCACGGCATACCCGGTCGGCTGGTCGGACCACACCCCGGGCTGACGACGGCCCTCGGCGCCGTCGCCCTCGGCGCGCCCATCCTCGAGAAGCACTTCACGAGCGACCGCACGCTGCCCGGGCCCCGACCACCTGGCCAGCCTCGAGCCGGACGCGCTCGACCGACTACGTCTCCGCGACGAAGCAGCTCGCGCGGCGCCCTCGGTGACGGCGTCAAGCGGCGGATGCCCTCCGAGGAGGAGAACGCCGCGCTCGTGCGCCGCTCGCTGGCACGCCGCGCACGCACCTGCCCGCGGGCACCGTCGCTCGACGGGCGCCGACCTGTCGCTGCTGCGACCCGAGGGCGGCATCAGCCCCGCCGTCGACATCCGGGGCCGCGTCGTCGCTCGATGCCGTCCCCGCCGGGGCGCCGGTCACCGACGCCGACCTGGCCGCCCTGATGGCCGCCCCGCGCACCGTGGCCGTCTTCGTCGGCACGCGGGCCGACCTCGGCCCCCTCACCCCGTCCTCGAGGTGCTGGCCGAGGCCCGCGACGTCGACCTCCACGTGCTCACGGGGGTCATGTATGACGCCGACGACCTCGCGCGGCGCTGCCGGAGGCGACCGCTTCGCCTGGCGGTGCGTCGCACCCCTTGGCCGAGCCGATGAACGTGGTCACGGTTGACGCCCAGCTCGAGCAGGGCGCACGGCTCGTCGCGCCGCGGCCGGCCGAGTCCTCGAGGCATCGAGGCCCGACGTCCTCGTCGTGCTCGGCGACCGGTGGGAGCTGCTCTACGTCGTGCCCCCGGCGGTCCTGCTCGGCGTGCCGATCGTGCACCTGCACGGCGGCGAGGTGACCGAGGGCGCCCTCGACGAGCGGGTCCGCCACGCCGTCACCAAGCTCGCCGACCAGCACTGCGTCGCCTCGCGAGGATGCCGCGGCGCGGCTCGCGCAGCTCGGGAGAGCCGGCCGACCGCATCCACGTGACCGGCGCGCCGGGGCTCGACCGGCTCGCCGCCGGCGCCGACCGCCGGACGACGACGCGCTGGCCGCGGCTGCTCGGGATGCGACCGTGTCGAGCGGCCCGCTCGCGCTCTTCACCTACCACCCGCCGACGGCCCAGGCTCGGGGCGCCCGATCGGCGACTGGGCCCGCGAGGCCGCCGAGGCGGCGCTCGCCGTGTGCGGCACGGTCGTCGCCACGCATCCCGGGCATGGACGAGGGGCGCGACGAGATCGCTCGCGGCCCTGCCGGCGCTCGCCGCGACCGAGCCCCGACTGCGCCTCGTCGCGGCCCTCGGGCCGCGACTACCCGCGTCGTCCTCGCCGGCGGCCGACGTCGTCGTCGGCAACTCGTCGCTCGGGCGTCATCGAGGCCGCGACGCTGCACGTGCCCGCGGTCGACGTCGGCGAGCGCCAGCGCGGCCGGCTCCGCGGCGACAACGTCGTCCACGCCGACGAGGGCCGGGCCGCGGTCGAGGCCGCCCTGCGCACCGCGCCTGTCCCGCGCGTGGCGGGAGCGCACGGCCGAGCTGTCGACCAACCCCTACGGCACGGGTGACGGCGAGCCGCCGCATCCTCGATATCGTTCGGGAGCGGCCGGCGCGCCGCCGGGCCAAGCGCTTCGTCGACCTGCCGCGGCCCCGGAGACGCCACGGGAGCGCCGACGAGGAGGATGACCGAGTGACGGCAGCGCGACCTGCGCGCGGCGTGCGCGCCGACGCACCGCGACGATCCGCGACGCCCTCGAGGTCGTCGACCGCAGCGGCACCCGGCGTCTGCCTGCTCGTCGACGAGGACGGCCGCCTCGCCGGGCTGCTCACCGACGGCGACCTGCGCCGGGCCTTCCTCGCGGCACGAGCCTCGACGACGCCGCGCACTCGACCACGCCACCACGTACCCCGCACTTCGTCGCGGCCGGCTCGCCCCGGGCGCTCGTGCTCGACCTGCATGCAGGCCCTGCGCGATCTCGGCCGTGCCCGAGCTCGACGCCGACCGCACGCTCGTCGGGCTGCACACCCTCTCCGACGTCGTCGGCTCCGCGCCGCTGCCCAACGTCGCCGTCGTCATGGCCGGCGGCCGCGGCACGCGCCTCGGCGACCTCACCAAGGACACGCCCGAAGCCGCTCATGACCGTCGCCGGCCGCTCGATCCTCGAGTGGATCGTCCTCGGTCTCGTCGGCGACGGCATCCGCGAGATCTACGTCAGCGTCAACTACCTCGCCGACCAGATCGAGGAGCACCTCGGCGACGGCTCGCGCCTCGGGTGCTCCGTGCGACTACCTGCGGGAGGACCCCGATCGGCCGCTCGGCACGGCCGGTTCCCTGGCCCTGCTGCGCGCCGAGCGGCCCGACCTCGACGCGACCCGGTGCTCGTCATGAACGGTGACCTCATGGTCGAGTTCGACGCCGGCGACCTGCTCGACGCCCACGCGCCGCACCGGGGCGACCGTGACGCTGGCGACGCGCACCTACCAGCACGAGGTGCCCTTCGGCGTCGTCGAGAGCACCGACGGTCGCGTCACCGGCGTCGCCGAGAAGCCGACGCTGAGCTTCGACATCAACGCCGCCGTGTATGCCGTCGAGCCGCGTGCGCTCGCCTGGCTCCCCGCGGGCCGGGCGAGCGAGATGCCGGACCTCGTCGAGACCTGCCTCGAGACGCGGCGAGGTCGTCACCGCGTGGCCCATCAGCAGCGACTGGATCGACGTCGGCACCCCGAGCGACCTCGCCCGAGCGAAGGGCCAGGCCTGAGCGGCAGCGAGCTCAGCGGCATACGGCATAATGACGAAACTCAAGACAACGAAAAGGCCGCTGTGACAAGCGAACTGACCGCGCGTTCCATCGACGGATCGATCGCCGGCAAGACCGTGCTCGTCACGGGGTCGGACGGCTTCATCGGCAGCCACGTCGTCGAGCGGCTGCTCGGCGACGGCGCGCACGTGCGGGCGTTCTGCCTCTACAACTCCAACGGCTCGCCTGGGCTGGCTCGACGAGTCCGACGTCTTCCGCGCAGCGGTCGCGCGACGGGCAGGCCGAGGCTCGTCCTCGGCGACATCCGCGACCCCGAGCACGTCGCCGCGACCGACGGAGGGCGTCGACGTCGTGCTGCACCTCGCCGCGCTCATCGCGATCCCGTTCTCCTACGTGGCGCCGCGCTCCTACGTCGAGACCAACGTCATCGGCACGCTCAACGTCCTCGAGGCGGTGCGCCGGCACGGCACGCCGCGGCTGGTCAACACCTCGACCTCGGAGGTCTACGGCACGCCCGAGTCAGGTGCCGATCACCGAGGCGCACCCGCTGCGCGGGCAGTCGCCCTACTCGGCGACGAAGATCGCCGCCGACAAGATGTGCGAGTCCTACGCGCTGTCCTTCGAGACGCCCGTCATGACGCTGCGGCCGTTCAACACGTTCGGTCCGCGCCAGTCGGCGCGCGCGGTCATCCCGACCGTCCTGTCGCAGCTGCTCGCCGGCGCGACCGAGATCGCGCCTCGGCGACGTGACGCCGAAGCGCGACTTCACCTTCGTCACCGACACCGCCGACGGCTTCGTCCGGGCGGCGCTGGCCGACGTGGCGCCGGGCACGACGATCCAGCTCGGCACCGGGCGAACGGTCTCGATCGGCGAGGTCGTCGACCTGTGCCGGACGGTCACCGGCAGCGACGGCCGAGATCGTCACCGAGCAGGCGCGGATCCGGCCCGGAGGGGTCCGAGGTGCAGGTCCTCCTGTCCGACCCGTCGCGTCGCCAACGACGTGCTCGGCTGGGCGCCCGACGGTGTCGCTCGAGGAGGGCCTGGCGCGCGACGGCCGAGTGGCTGCGCGCCGCGGGTCGACCCCGACGACGGCTGGCGCGGTACCACCGATGACGCCCCCGACGCCGGGCGGCTCGAGGCGGCGGCGCAGCGCGCGAGGCGCACGCGCCCGGTGCGCGCGTGGCCCGGGGCACGATCCCGCTCGCCGTGCCCAACATCGGCGCGCTCGAGCGCCGACTACGTGCTCGAGGCCGTCGAGTCGGGCTTCGTGTCGTCCGTCGGACCCTTCGTCGCCGAGTTCGAGGACCGCTTCGCCCACCGGGTCGGGCCCGGCACGCCGTCGCCTGCGCGACCGGGCACGGCCGCGCATCCACATCGGCCTCATCCTGCTCGGCGTGGAGCGCGGGCGACGAGGTCGTCTGCTCCGACTTCACCTTCGTCGGCTCGGTCAACCCGATCGCCTACCTCGGCGCCCGGCCCGTGCTCGTCGACTCCGAGACTCGGACGTGGAACCTCGACCCGGCCCTGCTCGCGGCCGAGCTCGACCGCCGCGCCGCGGCGGGGGAGCCGCTGCCCAAGGTCGTCGAGGTCGTGCACGTGCTCGGCCAGCCCGCCGACCTGGAGCCGCATCGTCGACGCATGCGAGCGCCACGGCGTCCCGATGCTCGAGGACGCCGCCGAGTCGCTCGGGGCCGGCGTGGTCGGCGGGCCGGTTCTGCCGGCCGGCAGCACCGGGGACCGTCGGGCCGGTCGGCTGCTTCTCGTTCAACGGCAACAAGATCGCGACGACCGGTGGCGGCGGCATGATCGTCACCGACGACGACGAGCTGGCCGCGCGGGCCCGCCACCTCACGACCCAGGCGAAGGTGCCCGACGTCGGCTACCTCCACGACGAGGTCGGCTACAACTACCGGCTGACCAACATCGCGGCGGGTCTCGGGCTCGCCCAGCTCGAGCGGCTCGACGACTTCGTCGCCGCCAAGCACCGCATCGCCGGCGCGCTACGACGAGGCGCTCGCCGGCACTGCCCGCTCGTCCTGCCGCCGCGGGTCGCCGGGCCTCGACGCGACGTACTGGCTCTACTCGGTGCTCGTGCCCGAGTCGACCGGCCGGGGCCGGGACGACTTTCGACCACCTGGAGGCCCCGGGGTCGGGGCGCGCGCCCTGTGGCGGCCGCTGCACGCCCAGCCGCCCTTCGCCGGGCGCCCGTCCTCGGCGGCGGTGTCGGCGACGGCCTGTTCCACCGCGGGCGTCTCGCTGCCCTGCGCAACCGAGCTGACCGAGCGCGACCAGGAGCGCGTCATCGCCGCCGTGCGACTCCTTCTTCGCCTGACGCACGCGGGTCGGCGGCAGCGCTCGCGCGCTGCGGCAGGATGGCGCTGTGGAGATCGCCATCGGGCTGCTCGCAGTTGCTGCCACGGTGCTGGTGGGCGCGTGGCGTGTCCGAGCGGCTCGGACTGCCCACGCCGCTCGTCCTCATCGTCGTCGGGGTCGTCGGTTCCTACCTGCCGTTCGTCCCCGAGGTGACCCTGAGCCCCGAGGTCGTGCTGCTTCGGCGTCCTGCCCCCGCTGCTGTATGCCGCCGCGATCCAGACCTCGCTCGTCGACTTCCGCAACAACCGGGCGGTCATCCTCAGCCTCTCCGTCGGGCTCGTGCTGTTCACGGCCCTCGGCGTCGCGGTCTTCCTGCGGTGGCTTCTCGGCCTTCCCTTCGCGGTCGCCTTCGCCGTCGGCGCGGTCGTCGCACCGCCCGATGCCGTCGCGGCAACCGCGGTCGGGCGCCAGATCGGACTGCCCCGGCGGATCGTCTCCATCCTCGAGGGAGAGTCGCTCGTCAACGACGCGACCGCCCTCGTGTCGCTGCGCACCGCGCTGGCCGCGGCGGGCCTCGTGGCGAGCGCGATGGGCGAGGTGACCTTCGGCGGCGTGGTGGTCGACTTCCTGCGAGCGGTCCTCGGCGGGGTCGCGGTCGGACTGCTCGTCGCCGTCATCGTCGACCAGGTCCGCAAGCGGATCAGCAACGACGCGACCTTTGACACCGTGCTGTCGTTCATGGCGCCCTTCGCCGCCTACGTCCCGGCTGAGAAGCTGCACGCCTCCGGCGTCATTGCCGTCGTCACGACTGGACTCGTCCTCGGCCACAGGTCACCGCGATCGCAGCCGGGCGCCTCGCGCCTCACGGAGCGGATCAACTGGCGCTCGATCCAGTTCCTGCTCGAGAACGCCGTCTTCCTGCTCATCGGCCTGCAGGTCTTCCACGTGCTCGACCGCGTGCGCGAGCTCGGAGCTGTCCACCGGCACGATCACGGCTCGCCGCGCTCGGCACCCTCGTCGTCGTGCTCCTGCTCCGTCCGGTCTGGGTCTTCCCGTTCACGGCGCTGACGCGGCGCCACCATCCGGAGCGCGGGCGCCGTGGACGCACGCGGCCGTCCTCTCGTGGGCCGGCATGCGCGGCGTGGTCACCCTCGCCGCCGCCCTGCTGCTGCCGGCCGCGACGCCGCACCGCGACGTGCTCGTCCTCATCGCCGTCGTCGTCACCATCGGGCACCCTGCTCCTCCAGGGGACGACCCTGCCGGCCCTCGCCCGGCGCCTCGGCGTGCGCGGCCCCGACCCGCGAGAGGACGCCCTGCAGGCCGCGACCGTGCTGTCGGCGGCGACCCGCGCGGGCCTCGCCGTGCTCGACTCGCGAGACGAACATCGACGAGGAGACCCGGGAGGCTGCTGACGTCGACGGTCCGAGGACCGGGTCAACCAGATGTGGGAGCGGCTCGGACGCACGGGGCGCCGACGTGGACGAGACGCCGAGCGAGCCGTACCGCCGGGTGCGGATGACAGATGCTCCAGGCCGAGCGGCCGAGGCCTGCTCCGGCTGCGCGACGAGGGCCGCGCCGACCACGAGGTGCTCCGCAGTCGTGCTGGCGCGCTCGACCTCGAGGAGACGATGCTCGACCGCGTCGACGACCAGGACGAGCCGTCTGCGCGGACAGCGAGGTGCTGCCCGTGGAGACCATCGAGGCGGCCTGCCGAGCACCTCCAGGGGTGCCGTCTCGACGACGGACGTCGAGCCCCGCACCCGGAGAGCTGTGCGGAGTGCCATGCGGCCGGGATGTCGTGGGTGCACCTTCGGCTCTGCCTGACCTGCGGCCACGTCGGCTGCTGCGACTCCTCGCAGGGGCGGCATGCCGACGGCGCATTTCCGCGAGACCGGGCACCCCGTAATGCGCACGTCGAGCCCGGCGAGTCGTGGCGCTGGTGCTACGTCGACGAGGTGCTCGGCTGACTGCGACGGTGAGCTGACCATAGGTTGGGTCCATGGAACTCCCTCACGCTGATGTCGACCCCGGCGGCCTCCTCGAGTACTCCGTCGTGTTCACGGACCGCTCCCTCAACCACATGTCCCAGCGGTTCATCGCGGTCATGCAGGACACCGTCGACGTGCTGCGGACGACCCACCACGCGGAGGGCGTTGCCGTCGTGCCCGGCGGCGGCACCTACGCCATGGAGGCGGTGGCGCGGCAGCTCGTCACCGGGCGTCGGGTCCTGGCCATCCGCACCGGCTTCTTCTCGTACCGCTGGACCCAGATCATTGAGGCTGGGTCGATGACGAGCGACGTCATCGTGTGCAAGGCCCGCCCGGACGGCCCGGCACGTGACGCCGCATGGTCACCCGCCCCGGTGGACGAGGTCGTCGAGGCGATCCGGCGGGAGCGGCCTGACGTCGTCCTGGCCGCCCACGTCGAGACGGCGGCGGGCCTGCTCCTGCCGGACGACTACCTCGAAGCCGTGGCCGCGGCGACACGCGAGGTCGGCGGCCTCTTCGTCCTGGACGCCATCGCGTCGGGAGCGCTGTGGGTCGACATGGGCGCGGCCGGCGTCGACGTCCTCATCAGCGCGCCGCAGAAGGGCTGGAGCGGCACGCCGGGCGCGGGGTTCGTCATGCTCGGGGACCGGGGGCGAGCTGCGGTCGAGGCGTCCGAGTCCACCAGCTTCGCGGCGGACCTGAAGAAGTGGCTCTCGATCACCGACGGCTACGTCGAAGGGCGGGCGGCCTACCACGCGACCATGCCCACTGACGGCTTGGCGCGCGATGCGGCGATCATGCGCGAGACCCAGGCTCGTGGCATGGAGTCCTTGCGCGCTGCCCAGCTCGACCTCGGCGCCAAGGTCCGGGGACTGCTCGCCGAACGGGGCTTCCGGTCGGTCGCTGCCGAGGGCTACGAGGCACCTGGAGTCGTCGTGGTGCACACGGACGACCCCGGCCTCCAGTCCGGCGCCAAGTTTCGGCAAGTCGGCATCCAGGCAGCCGCGGGAGTCCCGCTCATGTGCGACGAGCCGGCTGACTTCTCGACGTTCCGCCTCGGTCTCTTCGGGCTCGACAAGCTCGGGGACGTCGACGGCACGGTCGCCCGCCTCGCGGCCGGGCTGGACCGACTCGACAACCGCTGAGCCCAGACAATCGAGTGTGCAACCTCTGCGTCGATTCGCGCTCGGCGATGCCGAGCGCTCGCGGAAGTTGCACACTCGATGGGGTCAGGCCTTGGCGGCGGCGAAGCCCTGCTCGAGGTCGGCGATGATGTCGTCGATGTGCTCGATGCCGACCGAGAGGCGCACCAGCCCGGGCGTGACCCCGGCGGCGAGGCGGTCCTCGTCGGGGCCCTGCGAGTGCGTCGTCGACGCGGGGTGGATGACGAGCGAGCGCACGTCACCGATGTTGGCGACGTGGCTGTGCAGCGTCAGGCGCCTCGACGAACTTCTTGCCGGCCTCGAGGCCGCCCTCGATCTCGAAGGAGAGCACGGCGCCCGGCGCCCCGCGGCGCGTACTTCTCGCGCGAGCGCGTGGAAGGGGCTGTCGGGCAGGGACGCCCAGACGACCTCGCTCGACCTGGTCGTGGCCCTGGAGGAACGCCGCGACCTTGTGGGCGTTCTCGAGGTGCCGCTCGATGCGGAGCTGACAGCGTCTCGATGCCCTGGGCGATGAGGAAGGCGTTGAACGGCGACGCTCGCCGGGCCGAGGTCGCGCAGCAGCTGCACCCGAGCCTTGAGGATGAAGGCGAGGTTGGCGCCGAGCGGCGCCGCCGACGCCGAGGTCGCGGGCGAAGACGAGGCCGTGGTAGCTCGCGTCGGGCGTGTTGTAGTTCGGGGAACTTCTCCGGGTCGGCGCCGAAGTCGAAGTTGCCCGAGTCGACGATGACGCCGGCGATGGACGTGCCGTGACCGCCGAGGTACTTCGTCGCCGAGTGCACGACGATGTCGGCGCCCCACTCGATCGGCCGGATGCAGGTAGGGCGTGGCGATCGTGTTGTCGACGACGAGCGGCACGCCGTGCTCGTGCGCGACGGCGGCGACGGCCTCGATGTCGAGGATCTCGGACTTCGGGTTGGCGATGGTCTCGCCGAAGAAGAGCTTGGTGTTCGGGCGGACGGCGGCGCGCCACGACTCGAGGTCGGCGGTGTCCTCGACGAAGGTCGACCTCGATGCCGAGCTTGGGCAAGGTGTTCTGGAAGCAGGTTGACGGTGCCGCCGTAGAGGCTGGGCGAGGCGACGACGTGGTCGCCGGCCTCGGCGATGTTGAGGATCGCGAAGAATCGTCGCGGACTGCCCGAGGCTGAGCAGGAGCGCGCCGACGCCGCCCTCGAGGGCGGCGATCGCGCTGCTCGACCACGTCCTGGCGTCGGGTTCATGATGCGGGTGTAGATGTTGCCGAACTCCTTGAGCGCGAAGAGGTTCTGCGGCGTGGTCGGTGTCGTTGAAGACGTAGCTCGTCGTCTGGTAGATCGGCAGGGCGCGCGCTCCGGTGGCGGTGTCGGCCTGCTCCTGCCCGGCGTGGATCTGCTGGTCTCGAAGGACCAGTTGGGGGTGTCGCTCATGGTCGTTCTCGCTTCCTGGCCGTCACGACTACCGCTGCGTGCCCGGCGCACCGACGATCGGTGCGGGAGAGGGCTCTCCGCGCTTGCCGCGGCGAGTGCCGTGGCCAGGTCCTCACCCGGGGCACCCCACCGCGGTTGGAGGGTTGCCGGCCAGCGAGCCGGGGCTTGTCGCTGACACTCATGACCTGCGATGGGAGTCGTATGCCGCTGGGCTCCGCTCACCGGCAGGTGCGCCGTCCTCATCGTGGACGGCGTGCCACGTCACGGCACGCGGTGCGCCGGTGGCGTCGATCACGTGGACGTCCTACTAATTCGAACCCGCGAGTAGGATCGCCGCTCGTGAGCACGAACACCGACTTCGACCTGTTCCGGACCAGCGAGGACCACGAGGCCCTGCGGGAGGCGGTCCGCGCGGTCGCCGAGGACAAGATCGCCCCGTACGCCGCCGCCGTCGACGAGGAGGCGCGCTACCCGCAGGAGGCGCACGACGCCCTCGTCGCGTCGCGACTTCTTCGCCCCGCACGTGCCCGAGGAGTACGACGGCGTCGGGGCCGACGCCCTCGCGACGTGCATCGTCATCGAGGAGGTCGCCCGGGTCTGCGCGTCCGCGCTCGCTCATCCCGGCGGTCAACAAGCTCGGCTCGATGCCGCTCATCCTCGCCGGCGAACGACGACGTGAAGCGAGCGCTACCTCACCGCCGCTCGCCCAGGGCGAGACGACGTTCTCCTACGGACTGTCCGAGCGCGAGGCCGGCTCCGACACCGCGGCGATGAAGTGCCGCGCGCGGCAGGACGGCGACGACTGGGTGCTCAACGGGCAGAAGTCGTGGATCACCAACGCCGGCGTCTCCGAGTACTACACGGTCCTCGCCGTCACCGACCCCGACGGCCCGCGCGGGCAGCAACGTCACCGCCTTCGTCGTCGAGAAGTCCGACGAGGGCTTCACCTTCGGGGAGAAGGAGCGCAAGCTCGGCATCAAGGGCAGCCCCACCCGCGAGCTGCACTTCGACAACGTGCCGCATCCCCGGCGACCGCGTCGTCGGCGAGGTCGGCGACGGCCTCAAGATCGCCCTGCGCGACGCTCGACCACACCCGCGTGACGATCGGCGCGCAGGCCGTCGGCATCGCCCAGGGCGCCCTCGACCAGGCCGCTCGCCTACGTCAAGGAGCGCAAGCAGTTCGGCAAGCGCATCGCCGACTTCCAGGGCATCCAGTTCATGCTCGCCGACATGGCGATGGAGCTCGAGGCCGCGCGCCAGATGGTCTACGTCGCGGCCGCCAAGTCCGAGCGCGGCGACAAGGACCTGCCGTTCTTCGGTGCGGCCGCCAAGTGCTACGCCTCCGACGTCGCGATGAAGGTCACGACGGACGCCGTGCAGCTGCTCGGCGGCGCCGGCTACACGCAGCGACTTCCCGCTCGAGCGGATGATGCGCGACGCCAAGATCACCCAGATCTACGAGGGCACCAACCAGGTCCAGCGCATCGTCATGGCCCGCCAGCTGCTCAAGGGCTGACCCTTCGCGGATCGGAGCAGGTCCCCGGGATCGCTACGATGTCCGGCGGGCTCGCCGTTCGGTGGGCCCGGATGCCTGCCTCGAGTCGAAGGAACACCGTGAGGATCACCGTCGTCGGTCTGGGAAAGATCGGTCTGCCACTCGCCGTCCAGTTCGCCAGATCGGGCCACGAGGTCCTCGGCGCGGACGTCAACCCCGGTCGTGGTCGAGACGGTCAACGCCGGGAACGAACCCTTTCCCGGCGAGGCCCACCTCGCGGAGTACCTCGGGGCGGTGGTGGCCGAGGGCCGTCTGACGCGCGACGACGGACACCGCCGAGGCCGTTTCGCGCAGCGACGCAGTGGTCGTCGTGGTGCCCCTGTTCGTCGATGCCGAGGCGAGGCCGGACTTCGGTTGGATGGACTCGGCGACGGACGACATCGCCCGAGGACTTCGGCGGAGAACAGCACGCTCGTGATCTACGAGACGACGCTGCCCGTTGGCACGACGCGCACCCGCTGGAAGCCCGCGGCTGGAAGCCGGCTCCGGCCTCGTCGAGGGGCGGCGACTTCCACCTCGTCTTCTCTCCCGAGCGGGTGCTGACGGGCCGGGTCTTCGCAGGACCTGCGCAAGTACCCCAAGCTGGTCGGGGGCCTCTCGGACGCGGGCGCGGCGCGAGGCGGTCGAGTTCTACGAGCAGGTGCTCGCAGTTCGACGAGCGCCCCGACCTCGAGCGCGGCAACGGCGTCTGGGACCTCGGCTCGCGCGAGGCGGCGGAGATGGCCAAGCTGGCCGAGACGACCTACCGCGACGTCAACATCGGCCTGGCGAACCAGTTCGGCCGCCTTCGCTGCGGAGCACGGCATCGACGTGTACCAGGTCATCGAGGCCAGCAACTCCCAGCCCTACAGCCACATCCACCGCCCGGGCATCGCCGTCGGTGGCCACTGCATCCCGGTCTACCCGCGGCTCTACCTCTGGAACGATCCGGAGGCCACCGTCGTGCGCGCCGCCCGCGAGGCCAACGCCGGCGATGCCGGACTACACCGTCGGCCTCGCCGCGGGGCGCTCGGCGGAACCTTGCCGGCACGCACGGTCGCGGTCCTCGGCGCCTCCTACCGCGGAGGGGTCAAGGAGACGGCGTTCTCCGGTGTCTTCGCCACCGTCGACGGCCCTGCGGGCCGACGGGGCCGACGTCGTCGTCCACGACCCGATGTACTCCGACGAGCGAGCTCGCCGGCTTCGGCTGGGCAGCCTACACGCTCGGCGAGCAGGTCGACGTCGTCATCGTGCAGGCCGACCACGCCGAGTATCGCGACCTGGGAGTCGAGCGCTTCCCGGGCGTGCAGGTCGTCGTCGACGGCCGCCACGTCCTCGACGCGCGCCGCTTCGACGGCACGCGGTTCCTCGTCGTCGGGCGCGCCGAGGCTCCCTCGAGCAGGCAGCCGCCCCAGCTTCGAGCCAGGGGCCCAGCTGATGGACGTCCGGATCGTCGATTCAGCCGACGTCGCCGACGATGCGACCATCGGGGACGGCATCGTCGATCTGGCACCTCGCGCAGGTTCGCGAGGGCGCCGTGCTCGGGCGCAACTGCATCGTCGGTCGCGGTGCCTACGTCGGCACCGGCGTGCGGATGGGCGACAACTGCAAGCTGCAGAACTACGCCCTCGTCTACGAGCCGGCCGTCCTCGAGGACGGCGTCTTCGTCGGCCCGGCCGTCGTCTTCACCAACGACCATTTCCCCCGCGCGGTCGACCCCGACGGCACCCTCAAGCGCGGCGACGACTGGGAGGCGGTCGGCGTGACGTGTCGCGAGGGCGCATCGATCGGGGCCCGGCGGTCTGCGTCGCACCGGTGACGATCGGTCGCTGGGCCCTCGTCGCGGCCGGATCGGTCGTCACCAAGGACGTCCCCGACTTCGCCCTCGTGGCCGGCGTGCCGGCGCGGCGCATCCGCTGGGTCGGCCGAGCCGGGCGTCCCCCTCGAGCAGCGCGCCGACGGTGCGTGGGTGTGCCCGCAGACCGGGGCAGTCTACCACGAGGACGACGAGCACCCTGACGGAGGCTCAACAGTCATGACCGACTTCATCCCCCCGGCCAAGCCGCTCGATCGGCGAGCGAGGAGCGCGAGGCGGTCGACCGCGTGCTGCGCAGCGGCATGCTCGCCCAGGGCCCGGAGGTCAAGGCGTTCGAGGAGGAGTTCGCCGCAGCACTTCGGCCTCGGCCGGGCCTGTGTCGCCGTCAACTCGGGCACCTCGGGCCAGCACCTCGGCCTGCTCTCGCAGCGGGGTCAAGGCCGGCGACGAGGTCATCGTGCCCGTCGTTCACCTTCGCCGCGACCGCCAACTCGGTCGCCCTGACCGGCGCCACGCCGGTCTTCGCCGACATCGACGCCGACGACTTCTGCCTCGACCCGGCGCCGTCGAGGCCGCCGATCACCGAGCGGACCGTCGGCATCATGCCGGTCCACCTCTACGGCCACCCGGCCGAAGATGGACCAGATCATGGCCGATCGCCGACCGGCACGGCCTGCAGGTCTTCGAGGACGCAGCCCAGGCGCACGGCGCCTCGCTGCACGGCACGCCCGTCGGGTGCCTTCGGCTCGTTCGCGATGTTCTCGCTCTACCCGACCAAGAACATGACGTCCGGCGAGGGCGGCATGGTCTCGGTCGCCGACGCCGAGATCGAGCGGCTGATGCGGCTGTACCGCAACCAGGGCATGGAGCGGCAGTACCACAACGAGGTCGTCGGCTTCAACAACCGGATGACCGACATCCACGCCGCGATCGGCCGGGTCCAGCTGACCAAGGTCGACGGCTGGACCAAGCAGCGCCAGGCCAACGCCGCCTTCCTCGTCAGCCAACCTCGAGGGCGTGACGACGCCCGCCGGTCGCCGAGGGCGCGGTGCACGTCTACCACCAGTACACGGTCCGGGTGCCGGAGGACCGCGACGGCTTCGCCGCGGCGCTGCGCGAGGAGTACAACGTCGGGCTCGGGCATGTTCTACCCGGTGCCCAACCACCGCCTCGCGCCGTTCCGGGTCGACGTCGACCTGCCCGAGACCGAGCGGGCCGCCGCCGAGTGCCTGTCGCTGCCGGTGCACCCCTCGCTCAGCCGAGGACGACCTCGAGCGATCGTCGACGGCGGTCAACGCGCTCGCGCAAGGCAGGTGCCTGACTGGCGAACCTGCGCGCCGGGCTCATCGGCCTCGGGCATGATGGGCCGCCACCACGCCCGCGTGCTGCGGCTCCCTCGACGGCGTCGACCTCGTCGCCGTCGCCGACCCCGGCGGTGACCCGCACGGCTGCGGCCGGACGACCGCCCGTGTCGACGACAGTCGAGGAGCTCATCGCGCACGGCATCGACTACTGCATGGTGGCCGTGCCGACCGATCTACCACGAGCCGGTCGGCCTGGCGCTCGCCGAGGCCGGCGTGCACGCGATGATCGAGAAGCCCCTCGCCCAGGACACGCCGTCGGCCGCAGCGGCTCGCCGAGGCGTTCGACGCCAAGGGCCTGGTCGGCGCCGTCGGCCACATCGAGCGGTACAACCCGGCCCTGCAGCAGGCCCGGTCCCGGCTCGAGGCCGGCGAGCTGGGCGAGGTCTACCAGGTGGTCACGCGGCGGCAGGGCCCGTTCCCGGCGCGGATCGCCGACGTCGGCGTCGTCAAGGACCTCGGCACCCACGACATCGACCTCACCGCGTGGGTCACCCAGCAGCCCTTCGCCTCGGTGTCCGCGCGGACCGCGCATCAAGTCCGGCCGCGAGCACGAGGACCTGGTGGCCGCCGTCGGCCGGCTGGCGGACGGCACGGTCGACCAACCACCTCGTCAACTGGCTGTCGCCGCTCAAGGAGCGGGTCACGATCATCACCGGCGAGCAAGGGCACGTTCGTCGCCGACACCCTGACCGCCGACCTCACCTTCCACGCCAACGGCGAGGTGACGACCACGTGGGACGACATCGCGCACAGTTCCGCGGGGTCTCCGAGGGCGACGTGATCCGCTACGCCATCGCCAAGCCCGAGCCGCTGCGGACCGAGCACGAGCAGTTCCGCGACGCCGTGCTGGGCAAGGACGCCGACATCGTCACCATGGGGCAGGGGCTGCGCACGGTCCGCGTCGCCGAGGCCATGATCGAGTCGGCCCGTACCGGTCGCGTCGCCGTCCTCGAGCCGGTCTGACCTCCTGACCCGCCTGTCTGCCGAGCCAGCCACTTCGAGAAGCGGGGTCGCGCCGGGGGCGAGCCCAGCGGCATACGGCATGGTCGTGTGCCGTCGCCGAGGGCTGACTCTGCGCCCGGGTCAGACGGTGAGGCTCAGGATCGCCTCGACGGCTCGGCCGGCGGCGTAGCCGTCGCCGTAGGGAGCCGCATCCGTCTCGGCGCGGAGCCGGACGGTCCATTGCGTCGGCAAGGGCCGGCGGGCTCCGGAACGAGGACGTTCCAGCCGAGGTCAACGGTCTCGGTCCACTCGGTCTCGGTCCGGATGGTCGTGCACGGCACCCGCAGCAGGAACGCCTCCTTCTGCAGCCGCCCGAGTCGGTCACGACCCCGGCGCGACGCCATGACGGCCCGGACCAGCTCGGGGTAGGGAAGCGGGTCGGCCGTGACGAGACTCCCCTGCGTGAGGTCGATGCCGATGCTCGACGGCGCGGGCGCGAAGCCGGGGTGGGCGAGCAGCAGCGTCGGCGGGTCGAGGCCGGAGATCGGCCCTCGACGATGCAGCCGCGAGGCGCCCCGGGTCGTCGGTGTTCTCGGCGCGGTGGAGCGTCGCGACGCGGTACGGGCGACTCGGCGAGCTCCACCTGCGCGGGCACGGCCGGCTCGGTCCGGCGACCAGGTCCCGCACCTGGAGCAGTACGTCGGTCATGACGTCGCCGACGAGGACGGAGCGCCCGGCCAGGCCCTTCGTCGGCGAGGTGGCCCATGGCGACCTCGGTCGGGGCCAGGCAGAGGTCGGCGAGCGTGGTCGGTGACGACCCGGTTGTGCTCCTCGGGCATCCGTCGGTTGAACGAGCGCAGGCCTGCCTCGAGGTGCGCCAGCGGCATGTGCATCTTGACCGCAGAAAGCGCCCCGGCCACCGTGGAGTTCGTGTCCCCGTAGACCACCACCCAGTCGGGACGGTGCTCCTCGAGCGCCTCGTCCATGCCGGCGAGCATGGCCCCCGTCTGACGTCCGTGCGAGCCGGAACCGACCGCCAGGTGCACGTCGGGGTCGCGGATGCCAGGTCACGGAAGAAGACATCCGACATGCTGACGTCGTAGTGCTGACCGGTATGGACGATGACGTGGTCCACCCCCCGTGACTCATGGCCTTGGCCATCGGAGCCAGCTTGACGAACTCGGGACGAGCCCCCACAACGCTAAGAATCCGCACACGCACATCATGTACCCCGGTAGGGCCGTCAGCTACAACAACCGATTCATGGGCGGCGGTTGGTATCCCCCATACTTGACTCGTGACCCAGCAGGAAACCACGTCGGAAGACAACGTCGAAGGCCGTCTCGACCCCCCGCCGGCGGTCAGCGTCATAATTCCGGTGCTGAACGAGGAGGGTCACTTGGCGGAGGCCTTGGCGATGGTGCTTGGGCAGGACTATGAGGGGGAGATCGAAGTGGTGGTGGCCTTGGGGCCGAGCCACGACGGCACCGAGAAGATTGCCCGCGAGCTGCAGCGAGGGGATCCGCGCATCGTCCTGGTTGACAACCCGTCGGGACGCACTCCCGACGGGCTCAATGCCGCGATTGCGGCGTCTCGCCATGGCATCATCGCGCGTGTCGACGGCCATGCCGAGATCCCGCCCGACTACCTGCGACACGCCGTGACCGAGCTCTCGGCGGGTTGGCGCGGACAACGTGGGCGGCATCATGGACGCCCAAGGCAGCTGGCCGTTCCAGCGTGCTGTGGCCTGCGCCATGAAGAGCCGCTCGGTGTAGGCAACGCGCGGTTCCACATCGGAGGCCAGGCTGGCGAGGCCGAGACCGTCTACCTCGGTGTCTTCCGCCGTACCGCGCTCGAGCGAGTTGGCGGCTACGACCCCCACTTCTCACGAGCTCAGGACTGGGAGATGAACCACCGGATCCGCAGCTCCGGCGGCAAGGTGTGGTTCACCCCGCAGCTTCGGGTCATCTACCGACCGCGCGATCGCGTCCGCGACCTGGCCCGGCAGTACTTCCACTACGGCAGGTGGCGCCGAGTGGTGGCGCGCCAGCATGTGGGAACCATCAACGCCCGATACCTAGCTGCCCCGACCATGGTGGTCGCGACGAGCGTTGCCCTCGTCGCCGGCTTGGTGTGGCCCATCGCGTTCCTCCTACCCGCTGCCTACATTGGGGCGGTCACCTTGGGAGGGTTGGCGATCAGCAAGAGCGAGGGCACGGCGGTCCGGATTCGCACGCCACTCGTGCTCGCTGTCATGCACTGGTCGTGGGGGGTTGGCTTCCTCTCAGGCACCAAACGCAGCCTCGACTGACCATATCTGTCCAGCCCCGGGGCCAGTCCCGCACCAAAAGTCCTCAGACGCGAGTGAGGCCGAGCTCCTCCAAGGTCGCGCCGATGCCGGCGAGCGCCGGCGCCCGCCTGTTCATCCGTGACGCATTCCAGATCAGGTAGGTCGCGCTGTCGTCGAGCGAGGCGAGGACGGTGGCCTCCTTCAACGCCTTCACGGCGGTCGGCGACCTGCGGGCCGAGAGCCACCAACCAGCCGAGGGACCGACCACGCGGAGGTACGGGCCGACGATGTGCCGACGGCCGAGGTTCCGGGCCACGATGGAAGCCCATTTCGGCGTGAACTTTGTCAATGGCCCTGACGGACCTACCTTGACCGGCGCAGTCGCCCTTTGCAGCCGGATGACCTCGTCGGCCAGGTCGTGGAGGCCCCCGTCCAGGACCGAGTCAGGGCCGATGAGCCCGACGTGCGCGCCTGAGTCCCTCAGCAACTCGATGGAGCGTCGAACGGCCCCAGAAGGTCGCGCCGTGAGGGCAAGGACGACCCTTTCGCCCTTGGCATGCGGGCCGGGCGCCGGAGCCTCAAGGTGGATGTCCTCTCCAGTCTTCGGCGCAAGGTCACCAACCGGTTCAATGTGGTTCAATCCGGGGGCGAACTGTGATGTGAGTCGCTCGACTGCCGGTCTCAACTGTGCATAGCGCTCGAACTGCTCGGCGTGCTTCCGAGCAGTGAGACGGTCCTCGACCGTCGCGCACTGCACCATCTTCGTCGCTTGAAGGAATGCTTCTGCAACATCCTCAGCCTCGACTCCGTCGTTGCGCACCCACAGCGGGTAGTCGGAGAGGATCTCGGCCGCTGCATGATCCCATCCGTGGACCGACATGATAGGCAGGCCCGTCGACACGTAGTCATACACTTTGCCCGACGTCACGTACCGGCCCCCTGGCAGGACGAGCAGCAGGGCATCCCACGCTTCGTAGACCGCGGCCGTGTCGGCTTTCGCGACCGGTCCTCCGTAGGACACTCCGTGTTTGGCGTATTCGGCGATGGCGACCGCCTGCGCAGATGCTCCGCGGTAGGCACCGATCCCCATGTGGCCACGGAACTCCAGGCGGGACCCGCGCAGAACGTCGTTGGCCTCTCTCGCGATTCGCCAGCCTTCGCAGACGGCGCGGGTCAAGTCGGCACTGAAGGAGACGGTTCCGAGGTAGCCAAAGGTCAGCGGCTCGTCGGGTCCCGGCTGCCGCATCCGGATCTTGTCCGTCCCAATGGCCACGTCGCTGCCGTTGCGAACGATGTGGAACTGTTGGGCGCTGTCGGGGTAGAGACCGGCGTAGGCGTCGCGGATCGCCCCGTTGACGAACCAGGCCTCGGTCGCGTGCGCGATGAGCCGGGCCTCGAACAGGCCCGCGGGACTGTCCGGCTGGAAGGCAGGGCGATCACGCAGAATGTCGATCGCCCAAGCGTCGCGATAGTCGAGTACGTAAGGCAGCCCGTTGCGCTCGTAGAGATCAAGGGCCGGTGCAAAGAAGGTGTACGGCACACCCGACGTGAGGAGCAGGTCAGCAGGGCGCTCGTCGTAGATCCTGCGAACTGAGGCCACGAGCTCGTCTCGCCAACCGCCGAATGTGGCCTCCGGGAAGTGGTCGACGTTCTGTCGGTAGTGACGTTTCAGCCACGTCCGGGGCCGCAGCGCCCGGTCTTCGCTGTAGCGGCGGATGTCGGTCTCGATGTCTTCACGCGAGAGGGGCAGGCGCACGACGCGGATGCGCGGGTCGACGAGGGCGAGCAGCGATCGGTCGACGCCGTGCTCACGGATCCAGGCGTCCTCGGTGAGGGTCACGACGGTGACGTCCCATCCGGCGCGGGCGAAGGAGTTGGCGGTCGCGAGCTTGCGGTAGACGCACGACTTGGCGGCTGGAGGGAATCCCCAGGCAAGGTAGAGCAGGTGTGGCCGGGTGCTCACGCGGTCCGTCCCTCCGTCCGGTGCAGGAGGAGCGGTTCGAGCTGCGGCCCGATGACGCTCCAGTCGTACTTCTCGCGCGCCCATTCCCGGGCCTTGGCGCCCTCGGCCGCCAGATCAGGGGCAGCGGCACGGATGCGGTCGGCAGCCTCTTGCGGCGTCTCGACGATCCACGAGTCCGGGAACATCGTATGCGCGCCCCCCCACCGGGCGACGACGGGCCAGTTCCGGACAACCGGCAGCGCACCACTGGCTGCGCCCTGGATGAGGCTCTCGTGGGTTCCCTCACGTTGGCTCGTCGACAGGATGACCCCGATGCGCCGCAGGGCGTGGGGCACGTCCCTGGTGAAGCCTGGACGAATGACGGCGTCTCCGAGTTCCTCGATACGCTCCTCGAGGCGTGCCTTGTACCGCGCGGCCGCCTCGGTCAGCTTCGTGTCGTCGGCAAACCCTCTTCCAACCAGCCGAAGTCTCCAGGTCGGGTCGTCGCGACGCAGTTCCTCGAGGACGTCGAGCGCCCATTGTGCGTCCTTGACCACCTGGCCCCACCCGATCAGTCCCAGGGTCCGGGATGCTGCCATCCGCTTGGGCAGGTCGTAGCTGTCCAGGACGTTGCGGTTGCCGATGGTGTGGATGCGCGGGCCGGACAGTACCTCGGGGATCGCATGCTCCACCAAGGCGCGGATGTGCCCCGAGACGAATATGAGGTCGTCGATCCCGGACCAGTCAGTGATGAGCGGGAACTGGGTGAGGGACTCGTAGCTGTGCAGTCTGACGACGACGCGGGCACGCACGTCGGGCAGCATCGAGACCCACGTCATCGCGCGGTGGCCCCACTCAACGAAGATGGTGTCGGCCCAGTCGAAGTCCTCGCGGACCTGGGTCGGCACCTCCATGGGGATACCAGCGGAGTGTCGAAGCCGATTCCGGGTCAACTCAGCCGGATCGGGCCGCCAAGGACCTTTCTCCAGCCTCCGGACGTCAACCTCGCGCACCTCGACATCCGGGCGGTCGGCGTACTCCCGGATGGTGTCCCGGGTGAAGTTGAAGTTGGTCGCCGTGGCAAAGAGGATGCGATGGGGGCGGCCCGCGGCATCAACCCGCCCGCGGGTCGGTCGAACGCCCGCTGTCGGTGTGACTACGGCCAGGAAGGTCGTCGAGTGCCGGAAAGGATGGAGAAAGGTGTCGGGATCGAGTGCGTAGAGACTCGGCTCGTCCTCGAAATGGTGGACCCGGTGCAGGGCCAGATCGAAGGCGGTCTGGAGCAGATCGGCTGCCTCGTCGAGGTCACCACGGGCGTAGGCCGCGTCTGCGAGCTCGAGCGACTGAGCCGTGAGCTCGGGGGTGTCGCCGACTTCCTTTCCGAGGTTGAGGTCGAGCACCCGGCCGACTGCTCGCATCGAGACGATGTTGTCGGACTCAGGTAGCGTCCCCTCGACCGCGTCGAGCAGAGCTCGAGCGGACTGACTGTGTCCATGGGCCCTGAGGCGAGAGGTCAAATGCTTGCTCGTCCCGGCCACGATTGAGGCCGTTCCCGGCACCTTGGACGCCAGTCTGGCCATCCGGCCCCAACCGTCGTTCAGCTGCTCCCGGCCCGCGTTCGTGGCGATGAACCGCCGATCGAAATAGCGGTCGAAGCGCGTGCGAGCCTGCCGTGGCGTCCTCGGCAGGTGCCTGACCGCTCGCGCCGCGATTCGGGCCAACCGGACCACGACCAGGTCCTTGTGTGGGACGGGCAAGGGCGCGGTGTATCGCGTCGGCACTGGACTTGGTCTCCTGGGGGATGGTTCGGGCGGGTCGTCGCCACCTCAGTGCCGGTCATATTACAGGCGGGTTACGCACACGCGCACACAACGGGCCCGCGGCGCCACTGCCGAGGGCTCGGCGGAGCCACAGCGTCAGCCCAGGTCGACCGTGAAGTCGGGCTCGGTCTTCTCGCGGACCTCGTCCTCGGTGACGCCCGGTGCGAGCTCGCGCAGCACGAGCCCGTCGTCGGTGACGTCGAACACGGCCAGGTCGGTGATGATCCGCTGGACCACGCCGCGGCCGGTGTAGGGCAGCGAGCACTCGTTGACGATCTTGTACGAGCCGTCCCGCGCGTTGTGCTCCATCAGCACGATGACCTGCTTGGCGCCGTGGACCAGGTCCATCGCGCCGCCCATGCCCTTGACCATCTTGCCGGGGATCATCCAGTTCGCGATGTCGCCCGTCTCGGAGACCTGCATCGCGCCGAGGATGGCGGCGTCGACCTTGCCGCCGCGGATCATCCCGAAGGACGTCGCGGAGTCGAAAAACGACGCGCCCTTGCGCAGCGTCACGGTCTCCTTGCCGGCGTTGATCAGGTCCGGATCCTCCTCACCGTCGTAGGGTAGGCGCCGACGCCGAGGATGCCGTTCTCGGACTGGAGCACGATCTCGACGTCGTCGGGCACGTAGTTGGGCACGAGGGTCGGCAGGCCGATGCCGAGGTTGACGTAGGCGCCGTCGGACAGCTCCCCGGCCGCGCGCGCGGCCATCTCCTCACGGGTCAGTGCCATCTCAGGCCTCCTGCTTCTCGGTCTGGGCATCAGTCGAGGCGGCGTCGGTGCGGGGTCGGACGGTGCGCCGCTCGATGCGCTTCTCGGCGGCCTGCTCCGGGGTCAGCGGCAGCACCCGGTGCACGAAGATGCCCGGCAGGTGCACCTCGTCCGGGTGCAGCTCACCCGGCTCGACGAGCTGCTCGACCTCGGCCACGGTCACCTTGCCGGACATCGCGCAGAGTGGGTTGAAGTTGCGCGCCGACTGGTTGAACACGAGGTTGCCGTGCCGGTCGCCCTTGGCGGCCCGGACCAGCCCGAAGTCGGCGCGGATGGCCTGTTCGAGGACGAACGTCCTGCTCTCACCGTCGACCTCGAAGTCCTGGGTCTCCTTGGCCGGGGAGGCGACCGCGACGTTCCCGTCGGCGTCGTACCGCCACGGCAGGCCACCCTCGGCGACCTGCGTCCCGGAGCCGGTCGATCGTGAAGAACGCCGGGATCCCGACGCCGCCCGCGCGCAGCCGCTCGGCCAGCGTGCCCTGCGGGGTCAGCTCGACCTCGAGCTCGCCGTGCAGGTACTGCCGCTCGAACTCCTTGTTCTCCCCCACGTACGAGGCGACCATCCGCCGGATCCGCTTGTCCCGGAGCAGGACCCCCAGACCCCAGTCATCGACGCCGCAGTTGTTCGAGATCGCCTCGAGGTCGCTGATGCCGGCGTCGTGGATCGCCGCGATGAGCACGCTCGGGATGCCGCACAGACCGAAGCCACCGACCGCGAGCGACATTCCGTCGCTGATTCCGGCGATGGCCTCCTGTGGAGTGGAGACGACTTTGTCCATGGATCGGACTCTATAGGGCTACCTGGAACCCGAAGGGGTGGGGTGCCCCCACTTCAGCGGTCGTGCGGTGGTGGGTCACCACGTGACGGCGGCCACAGGCAAGACGACCCACGATGCCGTATGCCGCTGGGCTCGCTCTCACGGTCACCTGACCTCGAGAGCCGGCTCAGCGGCATACGTGCGCATGGTGCCGCGCGCAGCCCCAACGAATTACGTTGGTGTAGTTATTACCTGGGACTTGTTATCAATGTGACTCGAGTGAATGAATGGTGCCGTTGAACACTTGCGGGAAGAGGAGGCAGACGTCATGACTGCTTTCGCCACCGCGCCGGTCGGCGCCAGCCCGGCGAGTCGTGCCGTCGCGACCATCTCGACCGCAACGAGCTACACCCCCTACAAGGACGTTGTGCTCGCCATTGGCTCGCGCGGCGCCGCCGTGCGCACCCTGCAGCGGGCGCTCGGCGGCATCGCGGTTGACGGCGTCTTCGGCTCGGTGACCCGGGACAGGGTGATCGGGCAGCAGCGCTCCCTCGCGCTCCCGGACACCGGGGTGGTCACGCCGGACCTGTGGGACGTGCTCGAGGCCCGCGAGTTCCCGTTCGTCGGCCAACGCACGACGGTGCTCCGGCTCGGCGACCGCGGGCCGCACGTTGCGGCGGTCCAGCGGGTGCTTCGCGTTCGGGTCACGGGGTGCTTCGACGAACGGACCCGCGCGGCAGTCAAGGAGGCCCAGGCGAAGGCCGGCCTGGCGAGCACGGGAGTCGTCGCGTCGCGCACCTGGTCGCTCTTCGACCGCCTCTCCGCCTAGCGCTCAGCGGGCGAGAATGGGGAGGGTGACGCCTTCGCTCTCGAGCCTGCGGGCGAGCGCGTCGGGATCCACGCCGGCCGAGCCACGCATGGCGACGACGGATCCATCAGCGGCCCACGCGCTGAGGCACGTGGCGAGCAGCGCCTTCAGGTGACCGTCGACGGCGACCCGCGGTGCGGCGCCCCACTCGGACCGCAGCACGACGAGGTCGGCGTAGGTCGTGTCGAGTCCGTCCGAGCTCAGCGCGAGGTCGCCGCTCTCCGGGTCGGACATCGGGGAGAACTGGTCGCCATGGGTCGACAGATCCTTCGCCTCGTCGACGGCGCCTCCCGCGTCGGCGGCCTCGGGATGCGCGCGCGCCAGAGCCGGAAGGGAGAGGAGCAGGGCATCGCCGCCATGCGCAGCCGCGGTCGGCGGGTCCGTCGTCACGAGGACATCCGAGTCGGCCGCCGAATCTCCGAGGACGATCGTCGCGCCGACGGACCACGTTGCCAGCGCCCAGTAGACCCCTCGCCAGTGCGCCGGCACGTCGAGCCCGACCGTCGTGCCCGGGCCGGCAGCGCAGTCGTCCTGCAGCAGGTTGGCCGCCTTGGCAACCCAGTTCGTCAGGACCCGGGCGCTGAGCTCGATCCGCTCCCCGTTCGTCGGGCCGGGCGTGTCGTCGTACCACGTGAGCCGTGGCCGCCCCGAGTCGCTCGAGACAAGTCGGGCGAGCACGTCGGCGGGAAAGAGGGCGCCGGTCATGCCGGTCATGTGCACCTCACTTCCCGTCCTGCCCCGGAGTCGTCCCGGGCGGCGGCTCGGTCAGGGGTTCGTCGTCCCGGAGTGCGTTGAAGAGGGCCAGGGCGCGCTCGCTGTCCCATTTGACGGCCACTCCGGCGTTGTTGGTGGGGAAGGACATGTCGGCGATGGGGACCGTCAGGGAGAGTCCCTCGTCGCTGCTGACGGCCCGCATCGCCTGGAGGATCCGGTAGGCGTCGAAGATCGATGTCTCCTCGCCCACCGCCACGCCGCCCGCCGCGGCATCGACGAAGGTCTTGTAGCGCCAGGGGAGGAGCACCGTGGACGGGGTGGCGGACTGCTTCATCAGGGCGCCGAGGAACTGCCGCTGCCGGTTGGCGCGGCCGATGTCCCCGAGGGGATCCTCGTAGCGGGAACGGACGTAGCCGAGGGCGTTCTTGCCGTCGAGGACCTGGCAGCCCTTCTTGAGGTCGATGCCGGCCTTGTCGTCCTGCATGTCGCGCGGGACGCACAGCTCGACGCCGCCGAGCGCGTCGACCATGCCGGCGAAGCCGCCGAGCCCGATCTCGAGGTAGCCGTCGATGTGCAGGCCGGTGACCTGCTCGACCGTCTGGGTGAGCAGCTTGGGGCCGCCCAACGCGAACGCGGCGTTGATCTTGTTGCTGCCGTGGCCCGGGATCGGGACGTAGGAGTCGCGCGGGATCGAGATGAGGACCGGCTTGCCGCCGCTCTCGGAGACGTGGACGAGCATGATCGTGTCGGTGCGGTTGCCCCCGGCCTTGCCGGTCTTCAGCTCGCGGCGCTGCTCGGCGGTGAGGCCCTCACGGCTGTCCGAGCCGACGAGCAGGTAGTTGTGCCCGGACGTGTCCGCCGGGCGCTCACCCGAAGGAACGTTGTCGACCCGGGTGATGGTGGCCCACGCAACGACGGGCACGAGGATGAGGAACGCCAGCCAGCTGACGAGGAGGACACCGGCGACGAGGAGCACCAGCCGCCGCTTGCGCAGCCGCCTGCGCGGTGCCGTGGGTGGCGGGGCGGTCTGGCGCGGAGGGCCCGTGGGCTCGGGCCTCGGCTGCCCCGACGCCGGACGCTGCCGCGTGGCGGGGTCGCGGGTGTCGACGGTGTACGCATCGTGCTCCTGCGCAGGTTCCGGGCGCTCCGCGGCAGGTCGTCCTGGAGTCGGCCGACGCTTCCGCGTGTCCACGACGTAGACGTCGTCATCCGAAGCGCCCGCGCCCGATCGGGGGCGGGTCGAGTCAGTCGGCATCGGTGCCCTTCGGGTCAGGAGCGGGCGAATGCGCCGCTGCGGGGAAGACGTCGCTGACCCGGGGCGCCTCGTCGAGAGCGATCCGCCTGGCGAGCCGGGTGTAGCGCAGCTCCATCTGGCGGAACCGCTTGAACGTCGTGACGACGAAGCCGAAGAAGGCGAGGACGAGGCCGTAGAGGATGAGGTCGGCGCCTCGCCCGATGCCCACTCGTGTCGCGATGCGGTTCCAGATGCCCGGGTCGAGGATCGACCAGATGGCGAAGCCGGCGAGGACGAGCAGCCCGATCCGCCTGAGCGCCTGGGTGCGCTGGCCGCTGCCGGCGAGCAGGCGCCAGGAGATGGCGAGCGTGCCGAGGATGAGGAGGGCCTGGATGCCGAGCTGCTTCATCGCCAGATCAGCTCCGCGAGGATGTTGACGGCGTTCCACAGCGACTGGCCCTTGGCCCTCGAGTAGTCGGTGTAGAGGATGTGCACGGGCTCCTCCGCATAGGCGACCTGCTTGCCGTTGAAGCGCATGGCGCCGATCTGGGCGACGATCTCGGAGGCGTGGGCCATCCTGTTCTGGGTGATGTCGAGGCGCTCGACCACACTCCGCTCGAGGACCCGCAGCCCGTTGTGCGCATCGGTGAGCCGGGTCCCTGTCGTGAGGTTCGTGTAGGCGACGGCCATGCGCAGGACCAGCTTCTTGAGGCCGGCGGCCTGCGTCCGGTCGTCGAGGAATCGCGACCCGAACACGACGCGGACGTCGCCGTCCCTGATCCGCTCGAGCATGGCCTCCACGTCGGCGAGCTGGTGCTGGCCGTCCGCGTCGTAGGTGACGCAGTAACGCATGTCCGGATCCGTGAGTGCGTAGGCGAGACCCGTCTGGAGGGCGGCGCCCTGCCCGAGGTTCACGGGATGGCGCACGACGACGGCACCGGCCTCAGCAGCGCGCTCGGCCGACTGGTCGGTGGATCCGTCGTCGACGCACACGATCTTGGGGAACCGGGTGCGCGCGGTGCGGACGACGTCGCCGATGACCTTCGCCTCGTTGTAGAGCGGCACCACGAGCCACACGTCGTTCGCTTGCATCACCACCAGAGTAAAGCGGAGTCACCCGTGACCTGTCCCACCACCACGCGGGCCGTATGCCGCTGGGCTCGCTCAGCGACGCAGGACGCCCGGGTGCGCGGCGGGGTTTCCAGAGTTGCGCTTGGGCTACCAGGGTGGGCATGCGCGGGCCACCTCCAGGGTGCGTTGCTCGTCTGGCTCCGGGCCCAGCTCGTTGACGAGGCGAGCAAGCTGGTCACGCGGCTGAACGAGCACCGTCGAGGAACCTCGAGCGACGACGTCGCGCTTCTCGCCGACGAGCACGGGAAGGACCGGCGCACGGAGCATCCCTTCGAGGTCGCACGCGGCCATGGCGAGGGCGTCGGCCTGTTTGCGCTGTGCGGCTGCTGCATCGGCCGGTTCATCCGTGGGTCCGTCCAGGTTGGCCAGGATGGCCACAGCATGAGCGCCCACCAAGAGGTGCTCGAGATGCTGCCCGTAACGGCCTACTCGGCGGTCGTGGAGCGCAGCCGTTCCCTCAAGCCGGTCCAGCGTCTGGGCAGTTGCCGATTCCAGCTTCAGGTGATTCTGAAGTCGTCTCACGTCGCGTCCACCTGCTGCGGTCCATACCCACCACAGAAGCGCCAGCAGCAGTCCGGCGATGAGTGCTTGCAACACGAGTTCAATGAACGGCGTAGAGGGATCCCGCAGAGTGGATGACATGCCTTGGGCCAGACCGCGCAAGAGGACCAGAATGACGACGAAGGACAGGAACGCTCGAACTCCAGCCGTGCGGCGGATCTCCGCGGCGCGAGCCTGGGCCAACAGCGCCTTGGTCCGGCCGCCCGGCGACGATGACGCACCCATGGCGTAGACGATCTCCAATCATGTGGATCCGCTCGTTCGTCGAGGGACCGGTGCAGGGTTCCCGGACTGAAGCCCTGGAGCGGGGCCCATTCTGCCTTCGGGTCTAGAGTCTGTCCCGATGACGGACCTGAGGACTGGCAAGGTCGTGCCGACTGCGACTGGCTCCGCCGCACTGCGCGTCGCCGTCGTGGGGCCGACCCACCCGCACAAGGGCGGCGTGGCGGCCCACACGACGATGCTGGCCCACCACCTCACCCAGGCGGGGCACGACGTGACCCTCGTGTCGTGGGCCCACCTCTACCCGTCCAAGCTGCACCACGCGGACGCCACCGTGCCCGAAGGAGTGCCGGAGGTTCCTCCCTACCCCCGCACCGTCAGGGCGCTGAGCTGGGCCAGACCCGACAGCTGGGTGCGGACCGGGCGGCGCCTCCGCGGCGTCGACGCGGTCATCGTCGTCCATGTCATGCCCCAGGTCGTGCCCGCCCACCTGGCCCTCCTGCGTGCAGCGGACGCCCTGCCGGGGCAGCCGGGCAGGTCTGCGGTGCGGCCGCAGTCCGTCGTCGTGTGCCACAACGTCCTGCCCCACGAGTCCCGACCCGGCGATGCGGCGCTGATGCGGATGCTCTTGACCCGGGTCGACGCCACGCTCGTCCACAGCGCGGAGCAGGGCCGGCTCGCCCACGAGCTCGGCGCGCGCCGGGTCTCCGTCGCGGACCTGCCGCCGCACCTGCCGGGCGGGGAGCCGGTCACGCGGGGGTCCCGCACCGGCCCGACCAGGCTCCTCGTGCTGGGGCTCATCCGCGAGTACAAGGGGATCGACGTCCTCCTTCGAGCCATGCGTGACGTGCCCGACGTCACCCTGACGATCGCAGGTGAGGTCTGGCCCTCGCAGCGGGAGGTCATCGAGCGGCTCGTGACCGATCCCCGACTCGCAGGGAGGGTCGAGCTGCGGGACGGCTACGTGCCTGCTGACGAGCTCGCCGCCCTCCTGGCCGACCACGACGTCCTGACCCTGCCCTACCGGACGGCCACCGCGTCGCAGAACGTCATCCTCGGCCACGCCCATGGCCTGCCCGTGCTGGCCTCTGACATCGCACCGTTCTCGACGCAGATCGAGGACGGCGTCAACGGCCTGCTCGTTCCGCCGGAGGACGAGCGGGCCCTCGCGGGCGCGCTCCGCCGGCTGGGGGACCCGCACGTGCGAGACCGGCTCGCCGAGGGCGTGCAGACCCCCGACCTGTCCGGGCCCTGGGCGCATTACCTCGGCACGCTCGAGGCGCTCGCCGCAGCCGACCCGGAGCACGAGGGCGACCCGGCGCCGGAGGCTCCGAGTTCGACGGCAACCGATGACCCGGGCTCCGGCTCCCTGGTCGACGCCGCGCGTAGGCTCCGGTCACACCTGCGCAGCCGTCGACCCCTCCTCGAGATACACCATGCCGACCTGCCCGACTGGGTGCTCCCGACCGACGTCCTCGGCGACCCGGCGGAGGCGGACGACGCGCGCCGGCTCGCCCGGGCGATCGGCCTGCCGATCTCGCTGGACAAGGTCTCGACGTGGGCCGCCCTCGGCGCCCTCGCCGCGATCCTCCGGGTCCGCGACGACGGGCGACGCAGCGCCATCATCGTCGACGAGACCGGCACGCGATCGGTTCTGTCCCGGTGGGCCAGGGCCGTGGGCTTCGCGCCGGTGGAGATCGACTTCACCGGGTCGCACCCGAGCGTCGCCGCCCTGGATGTCGACACCGGCTCGCTCGACGTCATCGTCCGGATCCACCCCCGCGGCTGCGACGCCGACGACGTCGACAACGTCCTCGAGCAGGCCTCGTGGGCGCTGCGATCGGGCGGCCTGCTCATCATCACGATCCCCATCGGGCCGCCGTCGGCCCGCGGAGCGCTGGGACCGGCCGATATACGGGGCGTCCTCGCCCGGGCCCACGCCCTCGGCTTCGTGCTGGTCGGCGACATCGACGGCGATGTAAACGCCCGGATGCGCGATGCCGGCGCGCGAGCGCGAGCCGACTCAGCGGCATACGGCCTCGTCCGTCTCACCCTGAGGAGGCGCTGAGTGAGCCGTGCACGCCTGCTCACCGTGATCCGGGCCGTCGTCGCCGTCGTGACGCTGGCGGCTGTCGTGTACGCGGTCGCGCGGAACTGGGCCGACGTTTCGGTGCATCTGCGGCAGGTCTCGTGGGCCACGTTCGCGTGGTCGAGCCTCGCCGCCGGTGTCGGCACGTGGCTGACGATGCTCGGCTGGCGCACCATCCTTCGCGACCTCGGCTCGAACCTGCACCTGGCCCCCGCCACGGGCGTGTACTTCGTCGGGCAGCTCGGCAAGTACCTGCCCGGGTCGCTGTGGTCGGTCATCGTCCAGGCCGACATCGCGGCCCACCTCAAGGTGCCGCGGCGGCGCACTGCAGTCGCCGGTCTGCTGGCGCTCGGCTTCGCCCTCCTGACCGGGGTACTCGTCGGGCTGCCGTCGGCGCCGTTCCTGCTGCGCCGGTCGTCCGAGGGAACCGCCTGGTGGCTGCTCCTCGCCGTGCCCATCGCCGTGGTGCTGCTCGTGCCGCGACTGCTCAACCGGGCCATCGCCACGATGCTGAGACTGCTGCGACGCGAGCCCCTCGAGCACGAGTTGTCCGCACCGGCCGTGCTCAAGGCGGTGGCCATCTTCATCGTCGTGTGGCTCTGCTTCGGGATCCACACCCTGTTGCTTGCCCAGGCGGTGGCGGGCGACGAGCCGCACCCCGACCTGGCGCTGGCGGCCCTGACCGGTTATGCCTTGTCGGTGTCGCTCGGGATGCTCATCATCGTCCTTCCGGCAGGCCTGGGCGCTCGAGAGGGGCTGCTGACGCTCATCCTCTCCGCGGCCATCCCGACCCCGGCTGCCGCGGCCGTGGCGATCCTGTCCCGCTTCATCGTCACCGCCGTCGACGTCCTCGCCGCCCTCGTCGGCTGGCTCTATGCCCGGTCGCACCATCTGGTCAGCGAGCGTCGGGCCAGCCTGGCCGACGTGGCCAGCTCGCCCGAGTAGCTGGCCTCCGGATGCGCTGAACCCCGGTTCGAGGTAGAAACTCGCTCCAGAGAGCGAGTCACCACCTCGAACCGCGGATTCACAGGGCGGGTAAGCGATTCTGATAAGGTTTCCTTATGACCTTGGTGGCGGCCTACCGCAACGCCCGGCGCGACGAGGACGTTGCCCGACTTCGACGGGTGTTCGCCCTTCGCGCCATGCTGGCCGAGGGGATGAGCCAGCGTCAGATCGCTGAGGGACTGGGAGTCTCGCAGTCTGCGGTCAGCCAGCAGCTCAGATCGGCACCGGACCTGGATGCTGTCCATCCGGGGCTGTTGCTGGAGGCTGCGACTCCGGTGCTGAAGGCACTCTCGAGGAAGCACGGCTACACAAGGCTGTCCGTTTTCGGGTCCGTGGCTCGTCGCGAAGCACGACAGGACTCCGACATAGACCTACTGGTCGAGGCCCCGGAGGACACCTCGTCCTTTGCGTTCGTTGGGTTCAAGCAACTCATCGAGCGTGTGCTCGGCCGTGAGATCGACTTGGTGGACTACCGCGGACTCAAGCCGAAGTTGGATGACGACATTCGCCGTGAGGTGGTCGAGCTCTGATGGAGCGCAAAGCAGCCAAAGAGTTGCTCCACGTCCAGAGCTGGCTCGTACGTGCGGGCGAGATCGTCGCGCGCGGCGAAGCTGCCTATCTCGCCGACGAGCTTCTCCAAGAGGCAGGGGATTCCCTCATGATGAAGCTCGGCGAGGCCGCGAACAGGCTGGCACGTCTTGAAGTGCTGGCCCCGGATGGCGTGGATTGGGCTCTGGCCGTGGCGAACCGAAACTTCATCATTCACCAGTACGACGCCATCAATCGTGAGCTTACTTGGCGGACGCTTTCGGTCGACTTACCGGCTTGGTCGGTTGCGCTGTCGGATGTGTTCGCGGCCGCAGAAATGGTCGTCGTGAATGATGGCCGTTGACTCGTTCGAGCAGGGCCAGTGGGATCTGTTCCCGGACCACCGCCGGAGGAGCGGCCTGAGCCTCAGGGCTGGGCGCGCTCGAGGACGAAGACCGGGATGACGCGGTCGGTCTTGCCCTGGTACTCCGCGTAGGGCGGGTACGCGGCGACGCAGCGGGGCCACCACTCGGCCCGCTCGTCCGGGTCCAGCTCGCGCGCCTGCACGCGGAACGTCGCGGTGCCGTCCTGCAGGTCGACCTCAGGGTGGGCACGCAGATTGTGGTACCACTTCGGATGGTCCGGGCTGCCGCCCCGGCTCGCCACCGCGGCATAGACCCCGTCGTGCTCGACCCGCATGACCGGCACCTTGCGGGTCGCCCCCGTCTTCGCGCCGCGCATCGTCAGCAGGACCACGGGCCGGCCCATGATGTCGACGGACTCCGTGGTCCCGGTCTCCTCGATCGTCTCGACCTGTCGGCGGACCCAGCCCGTGGGGCTGGGGGCGTATTCGCCGGCCACGGTCAGGCCGCCCCCGGCTCGGGGGCCGAGGACCACGGGTACGCCTTGACGAAGTCCTCGACGACGGTGACGTTGAGCCCGCCGCAGAACTGGCGCTTGCCCATCTGCTCACCGATCTGGCCGGTCTGCAGGTTGACGTCGGCCGACCAGTGGGACAGGGCGTACTTCTTGCCCTCCGGGAACGCGCCGCGCGAGGTGTCCCACGGCGTGATGATGAACTTGTTCCCGGATTCCTTCATGGCGTTGACGCGTTCGGCCAGCGCGGCGAACTGCGATGCCTGGCTCTCCTCGAGCGAGGGGTCGTACCAGAGGATCGTGTAGCCGTGCTCGAGGTTGTGGACGAGGGCCTCGATCGCCGGGGCGTCGGCGACCGTGTAGACGCGCCGGTCGGAGAGGGCCGGTTGCGCGAGGTGCTGGCCGCTCGAGGGCGGGACCGTCGCGTAGTCGATCCGGACCTTGTCGGGAGATGACGTGCCCGGACCCACGTGGTCGGACGAGCCGGTGGCGGGGTCGTCGATGACCGGGTCGCACGCGGCTGCGACGACGTCGCCCGTCATGCCCTGCAGCGCCGCGTTCTTCTTGTTCTGCTCGCCGACGATCGCCCACGCCACCGCGCCGCCGATGATGGCGAGCACCACCACGACGGCCCCCACCACGAGCAGCAACCGCCGACGCTCTGACCTCTTCGCCTGGGCTTGCATGGCGGCGACGCGCTCGCGTCGGTCTCGGGTCGTCTCGCGGGCCATCGTTCCTCGTTCCGGTGGTCGGCTGATCGGGCAGTCGTCACTAATAACGCCCGCGTGTGGGTAAAGGTTTCAACGATCGGGGTTGAGTGTAGGCGAGACTGTTCCCTGTGTCCGAAGCGTCCCAGCCGAAGGTGCGCTCATGGCGCGTCGACCGCGAGATCCTCCTGCGCGCACAGCTCTCCGACTTCCACCGCGGCGCCGGCGACCCGACCTCCCGTTGGGGGGCCGACGGGTCCTTCACGCGGGCCGCGCACACCCCCGTGGGGCCGGGCACCCTTCATCTCCTATGCCGCTCAGCCGAGTCCGTGGTCGAGTGCACAGCGTGGGGGGCTGGGGCAGCGTGGCTGCTCGAGTCCGTGCCCAGCCTCCTCGGGGAGGGTGACGACCCGTCGGGGTTCGAGCCGGACCACCCGGTCATCGCGGCCGCCTGGCATCGCTTCTCCCACTGGAGGGTGCCCCGGTCCGGTCTTGTCATGGACGCGCTGGCGCCGGCCGTCATCGAGCAGCGGGTGACCGGTCAGGAGGCCTTCGCGGGGTATCGCAGGCTGGTCCGGCGGTTCGGGGAGCCGGCGCCGGGGCCGCTCGGCGCGGAGCTCTGGCTGCCACCGAGGCCCGCGGACTGGGCGAAGATCCCGTCCTGGGAGTGGCTCCGGGCCTCCGTCGACCCGGCCCGCTCGGGCGCACTCGTCCGCGCGGCCAAGGTCGCGGGTCGCCTGGAGCAGTGCTCGGGCCTGACGCTGACGCAGGCTCATTCGCGCCTGCGTGCCGTCCCGGGGATCGGCGTGTGGACAGCGGCCGAAGTCGCCCAGCGCGCGCTGGGGGACGCCGACGCCGTGAGCTTCGGCGACTTCCACGTCGCCAAGGACATCGGATGGGCGCTCATCGGTCGTCCCGTCGACGACGCGGGCCTCGCCGAATTGCTCGAGCCCTATGCCGGGCACCGCTTCAGGGTGCAGCACCTGCTCGCCCTGGCCGGACACCGCAGGGCCCGCCGCGGGCCGCGAATGGCACCCCGCACCCACCTGCCGATGGGCACCCGCTGAGCCCAGCGGCATACGGCCGGGGCGGTGTGCCAAGCGCGCGCTATCCCGCGCGTCTGGCACCCAGGGCATCGCCTGTCGGGGACGAGTCAGCCACCTGGACCGGGACGGCGACTCCGTCGAGGACGAGGAAACCGCGGCCGGGAAGCCGCTGACGCGCCGGCTCCAGGCGCACGCCGAGAAGGTCGCCGTCGACCGGTGAGCTCGGCGAGAGGACGAGGCCGGTGCCGTGCCGGGCGAGCTCCGGGACGAGGCCGCGGTAGAGGCTCGTGGCGCGTCGTGCGTCGACGGTGGCGACACACCAGGCGCCCGAGCTGTCGAGCTCATGGAGGACGTCGAGGACGATCGGTTCTGCCGGGTTTCCGTCGAGTCCCTCGGCGTCGTCGATCAGGACGGACAGGCGTGGGTGGGTGGCTCGCAGTTCGCGCAGTCGCACCCCGTCAGTGGCCGGGACAAGGTGGAGATTCCGGATGCCGCTCAGCCAGCTCAGCGGCGTGCGCCGGGTCGCGATCACTGCCGTCGGGTGCCCCGCGGTGGCCAGCTGTCTTGCCAGCGCAGCCAGGGCGGTGGTGCGTCCGCTGCGGGGACCGCCGACGATGACGATCCTGCGGCCCTCACGGTCGGCGTCGAAGCCGACCGGGCTCGCGTCGTCCGCCCCCAAACCGATGCTCACCCGACCGCGAGTGGGCCGGGGCAGCTGGTCCCAACCCACCGTGGGTGGAAGTGGGGTGACGCGCCAGGGCAACCGTGCCGGGTCGACGTCCGCCGCCGCTTCGAGCTGCTTGGCGACGCGCGATGTGGTGCGGGTCTGGCTGTCGTGCGTCAGCCCGGGCCCGACGTGGGCGAGCTGGACGTGATGGCCCGTCGCCACGTCGATGGCCCGGCCGGCGCCGCGATGTCCGTGCACCTGGGCCGCCGAGAGCCCGGCAAGGGCGAGGTCGAGCGGGTCGGGCATCGGCAGGACGAGGCGCTGCTGCAGGTGGCTGGCGAGTCGGCCCGAGACGACGGAGCGGCCGCCGGTGACGACGAGTCGGAACCCGGAGGACAGGCCGTCACGAGCCAGCCGGAGCAGCGATTCGGTCGGGGCCCCGTGGTCGACGTCCTCGAATGCGCTCTCGACCGCCTCCCAACCGTCGACGAGAAGGACCACGAGCGGGTGCCTGTGGGATGCCGGGTTGACGGGCTCGCGGGCGACGTGCGCGCTCAGGCGAGAAACGACGCGTGCGGCGACGCCCGGCTCGGCGGTGCTCGTGACCGACCCGACGTGGGGCAGAGATGCGAGGTCCCGAAGTGGGCCTGGGGTGCCCTCGATGACGTGGAGGTGGAGGTCCTCCGCTGACCACTGCTCGGCCAGGCCCAGGGCGAGTGTGCGCAGCAGGGTCGATCGTCCGGTCCGAGCACCTCCGGCCACAGCGAGGTTGCCATCGGACCCGGGGTGCCAGCTGAAGGCTGCCTGCGACTGGGTCTCTGGTTGGTCGACGAGGCCGATTGCGACGGCTCCGGGCGCGCCGGCGGCCGGGAGGGCGTCTCGCTGGAGCGACTCGGGCAGTGCCGGGAGCCAAGGGGAGGGTGGAGCAGTGACGCCGAGGATCTCGGCAGCCTCTCGGGCTGCCTGGACGACCGACTCCAGCTCGGTGGGACCGCGGCTCGTTGTCGACGGATGGGGTGCTGGGAGGGGGCGGCCGAGATCGGTCCACGTCAAGGGCACGACGTGGACTCGCGACGGCACCCCTGAGCTCTCGGGTCGCGGCACCGCGCCCGCGTAGGCCGTCTGGACCTCGACCAGGCGGCCCCCGCCGGTTCGCACCCAGGCGCGTCCGGGGGTCCGGTCGCTGATCTGCGCCGCGGCGGGGCTCTCGATGACGTCGTCGCTGTCGGACCGGTCTCGTACCCGCAGCGCGATGCGCAGCGAGATGTTGGCTCGCATGTCACCGGTGATGATCCCGGCCGGCCGCTGGGTCGCGAGGACGAGGTGCAGTCCGAGGGAGCGACCCACGGCTGCGATGCGCACGAGGCCCTCGACGAAGTCGGGCAGCTCATCGGCCAGCAGCTTGAACTCGTCCACGACGAGGACGAGTCTGGCGATCGGTGTCAGGTCGGGGCTTGGCCTCTCGGCGGCTGCGGTAGTCGTCGAGGTCCTTCACGCCGGCCGCGGCAAGGAGCGCCTCGCGCCGCTTGAGCTCGGCACCGAGGGACACGAGGGCCCGCTCGGTGAGGTGCTGGTCGAGGTCGGTCACCACTCCCAGTGTGTGCGGCAGATCGGCACACTCCTTGAACGCCGACCCACCCTTGTAGTCGACGAGGACGAACGTCAGTTCATCGGGACCCGCTCGCATGGCCAGGCCGCTGACGAGCGCCTGGAGCAGCTCGGACTTGCCGGAGCCCGTGGTCCCCCCGACGAGGCAGTGCGGTCCGTCCTGGGCGAGGTCGAGCAGGTACGGCCCGTCAGAGGCGGATCCGAGCACGGCGACGGGTCGGCCAGTGGACGCCGACCAGGACGCGACGAGGTCCTCCGCCACGGTCG
Organism: uncultured Actinomycetota bacterium; assembly: GCA_963826445.1. Taxonomy (GTDB): domain Bacteria; phylum Actinomycetota; class Actinomycetes; order Actinomycetales; family Dermatophilaceae; genus Intrasporangium. The sequence goes on along the minus strand of CAWGXD010000021.1, from coordinate 211,618 downwards.
GGTCAAGGCCGGTGAGCAGGTTGGCCTCGCGCAACCCGATCGAGCCGGGCGGCGAGCTGAGGTCTTGCGCCGGTGTCGCGTCGTCGAGGGGCGCCAACGAGCGGGACACAGACTCGAACCACGCCTGGTGGGGCAGATCTGGCGTGATTCCTGAAATCGTTCGCTCTGCGAGGTGAAGCGTGGCTCGTGGAGCGCGCCCGTCGTCGAGCACGAGCTGGGCGCGGCACTCCAGGGGGAGGCGCTCGGCGGCGTCGTCGATCCCGATGACGTGGACCCCGATGCCGCGCGAAGCCTCCAGGAGCGACCCGACGTCGGCTCGGCGGCGGAGCTCGGCGGTGCCATCGAGGACCACCACGAACCGGGGGAGGGGAGGGCCGGTCGGACCGCCAACGGGTGACGGCCCCGTGCGCGCACTGATCACCACACCGAGCTCCACGAGTCGCGCTGCCACAGCGGACTCATCCTGGGTCGAGGCCACGGTCGCCAGGGGCCCGAGGTCTCCGCCGAGCGTGTGTGGCAGCCGGCTGGCCCAGGCCCAGTCCGACTCGGCCGTGGCAGAGGTCGAGATCACGACCAGACGCGTGGTGAGCGGCGAGTGCCAGATCGCCGTCTGGGCGATGAGAGCGCCTGCGGCGCTGAGGGATCGAGGCCGGGGCCCCGCGATGCCGAATACGACGTTTGCCTCCAGGTCGACGACGGCAGGGACTTCCCGGATGGTTGGCGGCTCCTTCTCACCGTCCGGTCTCTCGACCCTCGTTTCGGCGGGCTGGTCGGCGGTGCCCACACGCAGGGCCAGGTGGTCGGGGTCGCCCGGGCGCCGCTCCCACACCCGGGCGTCGCGGGAGCCGGCGACAGACGCCGCTGTGGGCAGGTCCGGCTGTTCGGCGTGACGCCGGTGACCCTCGGTTGCCAGCGCCTCGCTGAGCCGCGCCTCCGCCCGCGCCGTCTCGCGGGAGTGCTGTGCGAGCTGAGTCCGGTACGACACGCGCCCGTGCCTCCGATCGCTCCACCACTGAGCCAGCAGCAGCACCGGCGACATCAAGGCGAACAGGAGCATGACGGGAGATCGCAGAACTGTCGCGAGCCCGACGGAGACGACGAGGGGCGCCATCGCGGCCACGACCGGGGCGCGGGCGCCCTCCGGACGGGTGGGCGCGGGAGGGAAGCGGATGGTCTCGGCCTCCGTCGGGAGGAGGAAGCGGGGGCGGCGGTTGATTCGCACGGTCCCGCCTGAGCATTCCACGGCGGCCGGTGTGGTCTCCGGGCGCCGCAGCACGAGGGTTGTCGACGCGAGGTGGATCCGGCTCCCAAGCGGGAGCTGCGACCCTGCCGGGGGCACGGGTCCGCCGTCCACGGTGCTCGGGTTTGTCGGGTCGAGGTCGCGAAAGCGGAGGCCAGCGGCGTCGGCGGTGATCACGGCGTGGGCGCGAGAGATGCCGAGGTCGTCGAGCCGGATGTCGCTCGACGCCGCCCTGCCGAGCACCTGGTCCCCCCGCCGAATCTGGACGATCCGACCTGCTCCCGGGCCACCCACGATGTGCAGCTCCACGAGCGCTCCGGAGCCCAGCGGCATACGGCGTGGCGGTTTGTCCTGATGCTGGCTGGGGACGGCTCGAAGGAGCGCGCCTCGAAGGAGTCTTCCTTCGCCGATGACGGCGTCATCCGAGATCTCGTGGCCTTCCACGCTGAACCGGTCGCACGCGTCGGGAAGGAGCGCGGCGAGATGCGGCCGAATATGGCCGAACGCGACGGCGTCCTCTGCCGAAGCGCCGGTGTCGATGAGGATGTCCCGGACCTCTGACGCAGGCGGTCCTACGAGGCCCATCCGAATCTGCATCCGCGCTTCCTCCTGTCGGTCCCGACGCCAACCTTTGCGCAGGCGTCTACTCGGCCGGGCCCTTTGTCCACAGGCCAGTTCGCTTTCGACGCGACGGATCAGACATTTGACGGCAGGATGGGCGCCGGCCAGCCGAGTCAGGGGGTTCAGTGTCGACGCAACAGGCGGTGCACCACGTCGAGGGCGAGGTCAGGGAGCTGATCCGCCGTTCTGGCCTCGACCCGTCCCAAGCACCCGCGGGGGGTGCGGCGCCTGGTCCAGGACGCGGTCCAGGACTACGACGAGCGGTCGCTCCACGGCGGATTGCCGTCAGCTCGGCGACCATCCGACAGGCGGTCCACTCCGATCCTCGCGGTCGTGGCGGGCTATGGCGCCGCTGCAGCAGTACTTCGACGACCCGACCGTCGAGGAGATCTGGATCAACGAGCCGCGCAGGGTGTTCGTCGCGCGTGGCGGCATCGCCGAGCTGACTCCGACGATCCTGACCGCCGACGAGGTGCGCGACCTCGTCGAGCGGATGCTCAAGACCAGCGGCCGCCGCGTCGACCTCAGCTCGCCCTTCGTCGACGCCACGCTCGCCGACGGCTCGCGGCTGCACGTCGTCATCCCGGACATCAGCCGCGCACCACTGGCAGGTCAACGTCCGCAAGTTCGTCGTCAAGGCCGACCACCTCGACGACCTCGTCCGGCTCGGCACGCTGACCGCGGCAGGCGGCGACGTTCCTCGAGGCCGCGGTCGCGAGCGGGCTCAACATCCTGGTCGCCGGCGGCACGCAGGCCGGCAAGACGACCCTGCTCAACTGCCTCGCCGCGGCGATCCCGCCGCGCGAGCGCGTCGTCACCTGCGAAGAGGTCTTCGAGCTGAAGATCCCGCTGCGCGACGTCGCTGCGATGCAGTGCCGCCAGCCGAGCCTCGAGGGCACCGGCGAGGTGCCGCTGCGCCGCCTCGTCAAGGAGGCGCTGCGCATGCGGCCGTCGCGCATCATCGTGGGCGAGGTGCGGCAGGAGGAGAGCCTCGACCTGCTCATCGCCCTCAACAGCGGCGTCCCGGGCATGTGCACCGTGCACGCCAACAGCGCCCGCGAGGCGGTCACCAAGATGTGCACGCTGCCGCTGCTGGCCGGCGAGAACGTCGTCGAGCCGGTTCGTCGTGCCCACCGTGGCCGCGGCGCGTCGACCTCGTCGTGCACGTCGCCCTCGAGCGCGACGGCGTGCGTCGGGTCCGAGAGATCGTCGCCGTGCCCGGGCCGGGCCGAGGGCGACGTCATCGAGATCGCCGACCTCTTCGTCACGCGTGGCGGAGTGCTGCGCCGGGCCGACGGTTTCCCGCCGCACCGCGAGGCCTTCGAGCGAGCCGGCTACGACGTGGCCGCCCTTCTCGCCCAGGCGGACGCCGTGATGTCGCCCCTCGTCGTCGGGCTCCTCCTCGGGTGCGGGCGTCTTCTGCATCTACTGGTCGTTCTGGCCCCAGGAGGACTCGGCCGACAGGCGGGCGCCGGCAGGACGGCTTCATGGCCGAGCTGCGCGACCACCTGACCCAGGCCGGCTACCCCTCGGTGACGCCGGCGAACGTCCTCGTCGGCTCCGTCGTGCTGTTCGTCGTCGCCTTCCTCGCTCTTCGCCGTGACCACCGACGTCCTGCCGATCGCGCTGTGCTTCAGCCTGATGGCGGCTGCGACCCCGCTCTCGCTGGTGCGCATGCGAGCGCGCAAGCGGCGCAACAAGCTGCGCGACCTGTGGCCCGACGTCGTCGACAACATCACCTCGGGCGTCCGTGCCGGCCTGGCGCTGCCCGAAGCGCTTGGCGCAGCTCGCGGTCCGCGGGGCCCGGCAGAGCTTCGCCCGGCCTTTGCCGGCGTTCGCAGAGGACTATCGCGACGACCGGGCGATTCCACGACTGCCTCGACCGGCTCAAGGACCGACTCAGCGACCCGGTCGCCGACCGACTCGTCGAGTCACTCCGCATCGCCCGCGAGGTCGGCGGCAGCGACCTCGGCAAGCTGCTGCGCACCCTCTCGGCCTTCCTGCGAGAAGACGCCCGCACGCGTGCCGAGCTCGAGACCCGGCAGAGCTGGACGGTCAACGCCGCCCGGCTCGCGGTCGCGGCGCCGTGGATCGTCCTCGCGATGCTGGCTCTGCAAGGGCAGCTCCCTCGCGGCCTACTCAGCGCCAGCCGGTTGGGTCGTCCTCGCCTTTGGTGCGGGCCTCTGCGTGGTGGCCTACCGCGTCATGGTGTGGATCGGGCGGCTCCCCGAAGAGGAGCGGGTGCTGCGATGAAGGAGCCGGTGCAGCTCATCAGGGAGCTGGTCGTCGGGCGGGTGGTCGTGGGCAGGCGCGGCTGCGGGCGTGGTTCTGCTCGCGGGGCTGTCGCTGATCGTCGCCGGGCTGCCTGTCTCCCGTCGCCCTGGCCTGGACGCACGGCTTGACCCTACCTCCGGGATACGCCGCCGACCGTCACGGCTGCTCGGATCCGGCTCGGCGATGCCCCGGGTCCTCGGCCTCGGTGAGATCCTCGCGCCCTCCCTGCGGCGGCTCGGAGACGGCATGGAACGGGTCCTCGGAGGTGCCCCGTCGGTGGCTCGTCGTCAGTTGCGCGCCGGGCGTCCAGCGGATGTCGAGCGATTCCGGGCGGAACAGGTGATCTGGGCGACCGCCGGAGGGATCCTCGGCCTCGTCGTCGGCGGCCTCGTCGGGCTGTCCAAGCGCCAGCTGTCGGTCCCTGTTCTGGTCTTGTTGGCCGTCATCGGATTCGCCCTGGGAGCGATCCTGCGTGATTACGCCCTGAGTCACACGGCACGCCGACGTGAGCAGCGCATGTTGGGCGAGTTCCCCACGGTGGCAGAGTTGCTCGCATTGGCAGTGAGTGCAGGCGAGGGAGCAACCGGCGCACTCGAGCGGGTCTGCCGGTTGTCCAGCGGAGAGCTCGCCGACGAGCTGCGCCGATGCTTGGCCGACGCTCGTGCCGGTGCCAACCTGCCAACCGCCCTGCAGGGCCTCGCGGACCGCACCGGTCTGCCGAGCCTGAGCCGGTTCGTCGACGGAATAGTGATCGCAGTTGAGCGGGGCACACCTCTTGCAGAGGTCCTCCGCGCCCAGGCTCAGGACGTACGGGAGGACGGCCGACGCGTCGCTCATGGAGCAGGGCGGCAAGCGGGAGATTCTCATGATGGTGCCCGTGGTCTTCCTCATCCTGCCGGTCACGGTGCTGTTCGCCATCTACCCAGGTTTGAGCTTCCTCCGCTTCGAGCTGTGAACCATTCCAACCACGCAGCTGTATCCATCACAACAGGAATGAGGAGAACTCACGATGCGCACCGGGAACATGACGACAACGCGGCTCGTCCGCTGGGCAGCGCGGCGGCTGGGACCAGCTCTTCGTGGGCCGTCTGACCGGGGTGACGTGCCGGGCTGGGTGCTCATCACCCTGATGACGGCCGGACTCGTGACGTTGCTCTGGGCCGTCGCAGGCGACCAGCTCGAGACGCTCTTCACCGATGCGATCGGCAGCGTGAGCGGGCCGGGTGGCCGCTGAGGCATGGCCGTCCTTGGTCAGCCGTCCGATCGCGACGGGGCTGGATCGGAGGACGGCTCGGCGATTGCCGAGTTCGTCATGGTGGCAGCGCTGTTGCTTTTCGTCGCTCTCGCCGTCCTGCAGATCGCCATCGCGCTCTATGTCCGGAACACCCTGATCGCATCGGCGTCAGAGGGAGCCAGGTTCGGGGCCCGGGCAGATGCCGGACCCGGCGACGGCGTGGACCGGACCACGGCTCTCATCGCCTCCGCCCTGAACCCCTCGTTTGCCAGGGACATCTCGGCCCAGACGACGACGACTCGTGAAGGCGTCAGAGTCGTCGTCGTGACCGTCGTTGCGCCGCTCCCGCTCATCGGGCCGATCGGTCCAGGCGACGGATTCAACGTGCAGGGAAGGGCCTTCAGCGAGGAGCAGGTGTCGGTCACTGCTGGTCCGAGCCAGCCGTGAGCCTGGCCAGGCCGCATCGAACGCGGGAGGAAGAAGGGCGCGCCATCGTCGAGTTCGTGTTCCTCGGCATCCTCCTGCTCCTGCCGCTGACCTACCTGGTCCTCACGCTCGCACGGATCCAGGGCGCGGCCTTCTCTGCATCGCTCGCCGGTCGAGAGGCAGGGCGAGCCTTCGTCACGAGCGGCGAGGACGAGCAGGCGCACGCCCGCGCCGTCGCTGCGGCGACCATCGCGTTCGAGGACTTCGACTTCGACCGTGACGCGACGCTGTCCGTCAGCTGTGACGGCTCGCCCTGCCTGCGTCCTGGAGGTGTGGTCACCACCACCGCGGTCATCGACGTGCAGCTACCCCTCATTCCCGACTTTCTCGCCGGGAGCATTCCCGGCTCGGTCACGATCTCCTCGACGCACGTCGCGAGCGTCGACACCTATGTGGCGCGATGAGAGGCCCGCTGCCGTTGCGCCCACCAAGAGAGGACGGTCAGATCGCCGTCCTCATCCTCGGTCTCTTCGTCGTCGTTCTCGTCTTCATCCTCGGTGCGATCGACGTGACCGCGGCCCAGTTGGCACGGATGCGCCTGCTGGACACAGCCGATGCGATCGCCCTCGACGCGGCCGACGCGCTCGACATCGGAGCCGTCTACGAAGGCGGCGTCGACGGGCCCCTCGTACTCACCGACAATACTGTCCAGGAGGCGGCGACAGCCCACCTGTCCCGGACGCCCCGACCCATTGGAATCAGCAGCTGGAGTCTGCGGCCCCCACCGGCACGCCGGACGGGATCACAGCCGAGGTGACCCTGAGTGGCCGGGCGACGCTGCCGATGACTGGCTGGATCCTCGAGTCGCTGGGAGGTGGCGTCACGATCACCGTCACCTCGCGAGCCCGCGCGCCCCTGCTGTGACGGCACGGTGCTCAACCAATGCCGTCCACGGCCACCTCCTACGCTGGGGACATGACCCGGAGCGCGCATCCGCACCCGGGCTTCTCCGCGTCGTTCCCGGCCCTGCGCAGCCTGTTCGCCATCCGCCCGTTCCGAAAGCTGTTCATCGCAGGCTCGCTCTCCAGCTTCGGCGATTGGCTGGCCCTGCTGGCCACGACCGCCCTGGCCGCGGAGCTGGCCCAGAACGGAGTGGGCCAGTACCTCGCCGTCTCGGGGGTCTTCATCCTCCGCATCGCCCCCGCCATCATCCTCGGCCCGCTCGCCGGCGTCGTCGCCGACCGCCTCGACCGGCGCAAGACGATGGTCATGGGGGACCTCCTCCGTTTCGCGCTCTTCGTGTCGATCCCGCTCGTCGGTCAGCTGTGGTGGATGTACATCGCGATCGTCCTCATCGAATGCGTCTCCCTCTTCTGGAACCCGGCCAAGGACGCGACGGTGCCGAATCTCGTGCCCCCCAAGCGTCTCGAGCTGGCCAACCAGCTCAACCTCATCGGCAGCTACGGCACCGCCCCCATCGCGGCGCTCTTCTTCTCCGGCCTGTCCCTCGTCGGCCAGCCGCTCCACGCCCTCATCCCCGGGATCGACGCGGAGGGCATCTACGTCGCCATCTACGCCAACGCCGCGACGTTCCTCGTGAGCGCGTGGATCGTCTGGGGCCTGACGTTCCCGCCACGGATGGCGCAGGAGGAGCTCAAGGGCGAGTCGGTCGTCCGGAGCATCGCCGACGGCCTGCTCATCCTGAAGGAGCGGCCCTTCGTCCGCGGCCTCATCGCGGGCATGCTCGGCGCCTTCGCCGGGGGAGGCCTCGTCATCGGCCTCGCCACGCGCTTCGTCGGGGACATGGGGGCCGGCGCACCGGGCTACGGCCTGCTCTTCGTCAGCGTCTTCAGCGGGATGGCGCTCGGGCTCATCCTCGGTCCACGAGTCCTCCGGGGCTTCTCCCGCGCAAGGCTTTTCGGCGCAGCCCTCACCGGTGCCGGCATCGTGCTACTCGTGCTTGCCCTGGTGCCCACGTTCCTGCTGTCCCTGCCGCTCGCGCTGCTCCTCGGCGCCTTCGTCGGCGTCGGCTGGGTCGTCGGCTACACGCTCATCGGACTCACCGTCGAGGACGAGATCCGGGGACGCACGTTCGCCCTGGTCCAGTCACTCGACGGTGTCGTCCTCGTCCTCGTGCTCGCCGTCGCACCGCTCGTCGCCGCGATGTTCGACACGCTCCTCGGCCTCCCGGTCACCGTCACCCTCGGCGTGCTGGAGCTCACCTACACCGGCGCGATGGTCACCTACCTGCTCGCCGGGCTGGCCATGATCGGGTCAGGTGTGTGGGCCTGGCGGAGCATGAACGACCGGCCCGGCGTCTCGGTTCTCGCCGAGCTGCGGGAGGTCAGGCGACGGCGAGCGCGCTAGTCAGGGCCTAGTCGGACGGCTGCGGCACCGAGCAGCCGACCTGCGGGTCGAGCCCGAGGTAGTTGAGGGGCCCGGCGATGATCGTCAGCGCCGCGCTGCCGACGCGGCTGCACGTCGGCTCGGCCGAGCCGAAGTAGCCGCGCTGGAAGGCGGCAGCCACGCCGATGAGGAGCCAGATGACAAGCACGATGGTGCTGATGCGGGTGCGGGACCTGGTACGGACGGGCATGGTCACCTTTCGTGGAGAGTCGGGCATCACCCGGGTTGGCGATGCCGGCCGGAGCGGCTCACGAACGTGCTTGCCGCCCAAGCGCGCCCACCCCTTACCCAGAAGCGGCTCGCAATCGCACACAGTGGACGAGTCCGTATGCCGCTGGGCTCAGTCCGCCTCGCACCGACGTCAGTCTGCCGGCTCCGTCATTCACCGCACTCGGCCTCCCCGCCGATGTCATGCTCGGACGTGTGCGGATGCTCTTCTGCTCCACCGCTGCGACCGGCCACTTCACTCCCCTCGTCCCGGTCGCCCGCGCATGTGCCGCGGCCGGTCACGAGGTGCGAGTCGCCGCTCCGGCGTCGTTCGAGAGCCACGTCAGGAGGGCGGGTCTGGACCATGCGCCCTTCGACGATGTGCCAGCCGAGATCGCTGGGCCGATCTTCGCGAGCCTTCCCGCGCTGTCGATGGAGGAGGCGAACCGGCGCGTCGTCCAAGAGATCTTTGGCGGACACGCCGCTCGTCACGCGACCCCGGGCGTACGAGCGACGATCGACGACTGGCGCCCCGGCCTCGTCGTGCGCGAGCCGGCCGAGCTCGGCTCGCTCGTCGCGGCACAGGAGGCGCAGGTACCGCACGTCGAGGTGCTGGCCGGACTCGCCGAGGTCAGCGCCCTCCTCCTCGCCGAGCTCGACGAGCCGCTCGCCGCGCTCGAGGCAGACGCAGCGATCGATCAGGGCACCCTGCTGGAAGCGATCACGTCGTCGCCCTGCTGCACGAGCGTCCCCGCGAGTCTCGACAGGCCCCCGGGCCACGGTGGCCGCCCGGTCTGGCGTTACCGGGCCAACTCGGATGGGCATCCCACCGGCTCGTTACCCGAGCCGTGGGGCGACTCGGACCTTCCGCTCGTCTACGCGACTTTCGGCACCGTCGCCGGAGCCTTCGACACGTTCACCGATGTCTACGCAAAGACTCTCGAGGCGCTCGCGGGCCAGCCGGTCCGCGTGCTCCTGACGACCGGGCACTCCCTTGACCCGGAGTCGCTCCGTCCCTGGCCGGCGAACGCCCACGTCCGCCAGTGGTGGCCACAGGAGCAGGTGATGCCGCTCGCCTCGGCGATGGTCGCGCATGGTGGCTTCGGCACGACGATGACGGCCCTCGAGGCAGGGGTCCCGCAGGTTGTCCTGCCCCTCTTTGCCTTCGACCAGTGGGTCAATGCGAGACGCATCCAGGCGATCGGCGCAGGGCGGATGCTCGACGGTGGTCCCGCGGCAACGACCGAGCTCGCGGCGGCCGTCGCTGAGGTGACCCTCGACCCTGCCTACCGACAGAAGGCCGAGGCCTTTGCCGCCGACTTCACGGCGCTGCCGGACGTCGCCACCCTCGTACCGCTGTTGACCGATCACGCGCACTCGGCCACGTGAGCGTGGGAGCGAGCCCAGCGGCATACGGCCCCATCGTTGTCCTGCCGTAGGCTGTTGCATCGTGGCTGTTGACTTCACGCAAGAGATCAAGGAACTGCGCGCGACGATGGACTCCGTGCGCGGCGTCACCGACCTCGACGCCCTCGGCGCACGGATCGCCGAGCTGGAGAAGCAGGCATCCGCCCCCAACCTGTGGGACGACCCCGACAAGGCGCAGCAGGTCACCTCCGCGCTCTCCCGCGCCAACTCCGAGCGCGACCGGGTGCTCGCCATGGACGGCCGCGTCGAGGACCTCGAGACGCTCGTCGAGATGGCCACGGAGGAGTCCGACCAGGACACCATGGACGAGGCCGAGCGCGAGCTGGCAGGCCTCAAGAAGGACGTCGGGGAGCTCGAGGTGCGCACTCTGCTCGGCGGTGAGTACGACGAGCGCGACGCCGTCGTGACGATCCGCGCCGGGGCCGGCGGCGTCGACGCAGCCGACTTCGCCGAGATGCTCATGCGGATGTACCTGCGCTGGGCCGAGCGCCACGGCTACTCGACGAAGGTGATGGACACGAGCTACGCCGAGGAGGCCGGCCTCAAGTCCGCCACCTTCGAGGTCAACGCCCCGTTCGCCTATCGGCCATCTCGCCGTCGAGGGCGGCACCCACCGCCTCGTGCGGATCAGCCCGTTCGACAACCAGGGCCGGCGCCAGACGAGCTTCGCAGCGGTCGAGGTCATCCCGCTCATCGAGAGCACCGACAGCATCGAGATCCCCGAGAACGAGATCAAGGTCGACGTCTTCCGCTCGTCGGGCCCCGGCGGCCAGAGCGTCAACACGACCGACTCGGCTGTCCGGATGACGCACCTGCCGACCGGCATCGTCGTGTCGATGCAGAACGAGAAGTCCCAGATCCAGAACCGCGCCGCCGCCCTGCGCGTCCTGCAGTCCCGCCTGCTCCTGCAGCGCAAGGCGGAGGAGGCCGCGGCGAAGAAGGAGCTCGCCGGCGACGTCAAGGCGAGCTGGGGCGACCAGATGCGCTCCTACGTGCTCAATCCCTACCAGATGGTCAAGGACCTGCGGACCGAGTACGAGACCGGCAACCCGGCGGCTGTCTTCGACGGCGACATCGACGGGTTCATCGAGGCCGGCATCCGCTGGCAGATCGGGCAGAAGAAGGCCGCCACGGTCTGAGCGCGCCACGCCCGAAACGTCGGTAACACCGGATTCGCGGGGTCGGCCCGTAGCCTCGAAGAGAACGACGAAGCTGCCGTATGCCGCTGAGCGCGGTCCCAGCCCAGCGCTGGCTCCGCGCCCCGCGCCACTGCGGCCATTGCCTCACACGAGCGAGCCAGGGAAGCCGATGATCCTCTTCGAGCAGGTGACGAAGACCTATCCGCGGACGCAGCGGCCCGCCCTCGACGATGTGTCGCCTCGAGATCACCCGCGGCGAGTTCGCCTTCGTCGTCGGGGCGTCCGGCTCGGGCAAGTCCACGCTGCTCCAGCTCGTCATGAAGGAGCAGGACGCGACCGCGGGTCGCATTCTCGTCGCCGGTCGCGACCTGGCCCGGCTCCCGGACCGGAAGGTGCCGGCTTTGCGCCGGGAGATCGGCTTCGTCTTTCAGGACTTCCGTCTGCTGCCGAACAAGACGGTCCACCAGAACGTCGCCTATGCGCTGCAGGTCCTCGGTGCATCGCGGTCGCGGATCCGCCAGATCGTGCCGGAGACACTGGAGCTCGTCGGCCTCGCTGGGATGGGGAAGCGCCTGCCCCACCAGCTCTCGGGCGGCGAGCAACAGCGCGTGGCCATCGCTCGGGCGTTCGTCAACCGTCCGCCGATCGTGCTCGCCGACGAGCCGACCGGCAACCTCGACCCGGATACGAGCCTCGAGATCGTCAAGCTGCTCGACCGGATCAACCGCACCGGCACGACGGTCGTGATGGCGACCCACGACACGGCCACGGTCAACGCGATGCGCAAGCGCGTCATCCGTCTCGACGAGGGTGTCCTCGTGGCCGACGTCGAGACGGGGGACTACACCACCGGATCTATCCCGCGGGTCGAGCTCGAGCCGGCGCATCCGGACGACCTGCCAGACCCGCTCCAGGAGGAGGCGCTCGACGCCGTCGAGGCCTACCAGGAGGAGGGCGAGCTGCCGCCCATCGGCCGGGACGCGGACGAGCCGCGCGAGCGGTTCTCGGTCTTCCGCCGCCACCAGCCAGAGCGCTCGAGCACCCACTGAGCTGGCAGAGCGATGCGACTCCAGTTCCTCCTCGGTGAGACCGGCAACGGTCTGCGACGCAACCTCTCGATGGCGGTCTCCGTCGTCATCGTCACGATGATCTCGATGTACCTGCTCGGGCTCGGCGTGATGGGACAGCGCCAGGTCGACACGATGAAGGACTACTGGTACGACCGGGTGCAGGTGACGGTCCTGCTCTGCGCGGAGAAGACGCGCTATCCCAACTGTGCCGGCCAACCGACGACCGACGAGCAGCGGGCCACGATCAAGGGGGAGCTCGAGGCGCTGCGCCCGACCGTCAGCGAGATCTTCTACGAGTCACGGGACGACGCGTTCGGCCGGTTCAAGGAGACGTACCAGAACTCGCCCCTCGCCCGTGCGGGTGAGTCGTACTTCGCCGACTCCTATCGCGTGAACCTGTCCAACCCCGGGAAGTTCGACATCGTGGCCAGCTCCATCAAGGGCATGCCCGGGGTGGCCGACGTGCAGGACCAGAAGAAGCTGCTCGAGAAGTTCTTCACCTTCATGAACACCGTCTCCTGGTCGGCCATCGCCCTCTCCTCGCTCATGGTCCTCGCGGCGGTCATGCTGATCTCGACGACGATCCGGCAGACCGCCTTCAGCCGGCGTCGCGAGACCGGCATCATGCGGCTCGTCGGGGCGTCGAACTTCACCATTCGCTTCCCGTTCGTCATGGAGACGGTCCTCGCGAGCGTGGTCGGGGCGGGTCTGGCCGATGGTCATGCTCTGGGCCACGGTGCGGTACGGCGTGGTCGGCTTCCTCAGCACCGACCCTCACCGACACGGCGTTCATCGGCGTGGCGGACGTCGTCTCGTCGCGCCCGCCATCATGGTCGGCGTCGTGGTGCTCTCGACGGTCACTTCCTGGGTGACGCTCCGGCGCTACCTGCGCGTGTGACAACCGCCCATAACGGGCCCCAGCCGTGGGCGGCGCGGAGGCGCTCGGGACAAACTTCGGCGGCGCATCTCGCCCGCAACGTGTTGCCTGTGGTACCAATGAGTCATATGTGGCTAGTGAGACCGTCGAGCACGACCATCTCGCGGGCCCGGTGGACCGGCCTCGGGGCTCGCCGTCGCGTGCTCGTGTCACTGGGCCGGGGGCCTCGGTGCCCGCGCCGACTGACGTCGCCGACCAGAAGAAGCGCAAGGCGACCAGACGATCGCCGCCCTGGCCAGCAGCTCGAGGGCACCAACGCCGCCCTGGCCAAGGCCTACGTCAACCTCGAGACGACCAGCGCGGCGCTCCCGCGTCGCGCAGCAGCAGCTCGCCCAGCCACAGGCCGCGCCCAGGCACGGGCGCAGGCAGGCACAGGCGCAGGCCGAGGCCACCGAGGCGCGCGCCATCGCCGCCGAGGCGCAGGCCCGTGCCCACAACGAGGCAGTGGCCCAGAAGCTCGCCGTCGCACAGGCCAACGAGCAGCGCGCCACCGAGCAGCTCGCGAAGAGCGGGACCGAGCTCGTCATCTAGCCAGGACGCGCTCGATCCTACGCCGCCGAGGTCTTCCAGGGCGGCGGCGTCAGGAGTCGCAGCTCGGCATGGTCTTCGGCTCGACGTCTCCCCAGGACTTCGCCAACCGACTCGTCATGGCCGACACGGCCAGCGCCGTGGCGAGCGACACCATCGACAAGCTCGCGGCCATGACCGCCGACAACACCTCGACCAAGCGCCTACCTGACGTCGGTCCGCGGCGAGATCGCCGAGCTCAAGCGGCAGGCCGAGGCTGCGCTCCGCGCGGCCGAGGCCGCCAGTGCCGCGGCAGCGACGGCGCAAGAACAGGCCGTCGTCGCGAAGAACAACGCGGTCACCGCGACGAGCAACGCGACCGCAGCCAAGGCCGAGCTCGATCAGCTCAACACCCAGCAGACGGCCTATGCAGCCGACCTGAAGGTCCAGCGTGCAGACGAGCGCCGCAGCTTGCCTCCGCAGAGCGCGAAGCCGCACGCCTCCAGGCGATTCTCGTGGAGCGGGCGCGCCAGGCCCGGCATCGCCGAGCAGAAGCGACTGGCCAAGCTCAAGGCTGAGCGGGACGCAAAAATCCGTGCCGAGCGCGCCAAGGCTGCTGCGGCGGCCCGGAGCGGAAAGACCTACACGCCAAGGATCCCGGCGCCCGTGCACAGCGATCCGACACCGTCCAACTACCTGTCCTACCCGGCCTACGGCCCGACGACCTCCGGCTTCGGCATGCGCTGGCACCCCGTGCTCCAGAAGTGGATGCTCCACGACGGCCTGGACTGGGGCATCGCGTGTGGCACGCCCGTCCAGGCTGCGGCCCCCGGCACGGTCATCCGCGCCGGATGGCGCGAGAGCGGCTGGGGCAACCAGATCCTCATCGACCACGGCATCCACCGCGGCGTCGACCTCGTCACGAGCTACAACCACCTGTCGAGCATCGTCGACGTGGGGCGGCACCGTGCAGCGCGGCCAGCTCATCGGCTACAGCGGTACCACCGGCTACTCGACCGGCTGCCATCTGCACTTCGGCGTCTACGAGGACGGCACTCCGGTCAACCCGCGCAACTGGCTCTGACCCTGGCCCGGCAACTGGCTCTGACAACTGGCTCTGAGCTCGGTCCACCCTCCTCGGGGTAGCGTGGGGACGCCGCCGACGGAAGCCAGCCCAGCGGCATACGACCTGGTGTGACGTGCTGTGTGGAGAAGGGACGGACCGGTGCCGAAGGAGAAGGGGCGGTCGCTCATCGCGAGCAACCGCAAGGCGCGTCACGACTACCTCATCGAGGACACCTTCGAGGCTGGCATCGTGCTCTCCGGCACCGAGGTCAAGGCACTGCGGATGGGCCGAGCCTCGCTCGTCGACGGATTCGCCATGTTCACCGGGGACGAGCTCTACCTCGAGAACGTCCACATCCCCGAGTACCTCAACGGCACCTGGACGAACCACGCACCCAGGCGCAAGCGCAAGCTCCTCCTGCACCGCGCCGAGCTGGAGAAGATCGCGCACAAGACGCGCGAGAGCGGCCGCACCATCGTGCCGCTGGCGCTGTACTTCAAGGACGGCCGCGCCAAGGTCGAGATCGCCCTCGCGACCGGCAAGAAGGCAGTACGACAAGCGCCAAGCGCTCCGTGAGCGGCAGGACAGCCGTGAGGCCGAGCGCGCCGTGAGCGCGGCCCGCCGCAAGGGATGACCGGCAGATGAGCGGACAGTTGAAGGGGGCGCAGGGGATGCGGTCGAGGATGAGGCTTCCGGCGCTGCTGGTCCTGCTGCTCGCCGGGGCGCTTGCGGTGCTCGTCCCCGCAGGCACGGCGCGGGCGGCCGGCGACGAGGCCATGGAGTCGTTCTCCGTGGTCTACGACCTGCAGCCCGACGGCAGCATGAACGTCACCGAGACGATCACCTGGCGCTTCCCAGCCGGTGAGCAGCGGCATGGCATCTTCCGCAACATCGTCGTGCGGATGGGTGACCAGGACCAGGCGGGCAAGTACCGCTACTTCGACCTGACCGACGTCGCAGGTGAGCAGCCCGTCCGGTGCCCCCGCCACCTTCCAGGTCAGCGACAACGGCGCGGCCCAGGAGATCCGGATCGGCAACGCCGACGAGTACACCAGCGGCACTCAGGTCTACGAAGTGCGCTACACGCTGCACAACGTGCTCAACCCGATCACCGCCGACGGCAAGCCGGTGGCTAAGCCGGACACGGTCGAGTTCCACTACAACGTCTTCGGCAGCAACGAGCTGACCCAGCGGGAGCGCGTCAACGTCGTCGTCAATGCGCCGGCTGCCTCGACGCAGGTCGCCTGCTTCCAGGGGGAGGCCGGCAGTAACACCCAGTGCCAGGCCAAGGCCGGCAGTCCGACAACCTTCGCTGCCATGGGCCTCGCGCCCGGTGAGGCGATGACCATCATCGCCGGCTACCCGGCCGCGGCTTTCGACAACCCGCAGCCCGACGTCCGCGACGGCAACGCCGACTCGACCGTCGGCTGGGGCGCCGCACCGCCGCCAACGCCGCTGCGACCGCGGCCGGTGATCGGCCGCCCCGGTCCTCGCGCTCGCCGTCATGGGGGCCCTCGTCTGGACCCGCGGGCGGGACGAGCGGTACGCCGGCCTCACGCCCGGCCTCACGCCGTCGGTCACCGAGCGGGAGTCGCAGCCCACGACCGCCCGGGGCCGGACCGGACACGGTCGCCGTCCAGTTCCACCCGCCCGCCGGGGTGCCGCCGGGACTCGTCGGCACGATCCTCGACGAGAAGGCGAATCCCATCGACGTGTCCGCGACGGTGATCGACCTCGCGGTGCGCGGGTACCTGCGCATCGAGGAGGTCGAGGGCGGCAGCATGTTCAAGCCGGACCGACTGGACCCTCGTCCATCTCAGCCCTCCGGCCGATGACACACTGCTGCCCTACGAGCGCCGGCTCCTCGACGGCATCTTCAGCACCCGAGGGGACGTCGTCGCGCTCTCGGACCTGAAGAACACCTTCGCCAGCACGCTGCGGAGGATCCAGTCGGACATGTACGAGGAAGTCGTCAGGCGACACTGGTTCCGCTCGTCGCCGCAGCTCCAGCGCGGCATGTGGCAGGGTCTCGGAATCGTCCTCGCGGTCATCGGAGGGGTCATCCTGTTCTACGGCCAGGGCGCCATCACGGCGCTCCTGGGCTCGGTGTTCACCGGTGGGGTCGCTCTCGGGTATCGGCCTGCTCGTTGCGGGCGCCATCGTCTGGTTCCTCGGCGGGCAAGATGGCGGCCAAGACCGCGGAGGGCTCGGCCGTGCTCGCGCAGTCCCTTGGCTTCAAGGAGTACCTCACGACGGCGGAGGCGGGGCAGATCGAGTTCGAGGAGGCGAGCAACATCTTCAGCCGCTACCTGCCCTATGCCGTCGTCTTCGGTGTCGCGGACCGGTGGGCAAGCACCTTCGCGGAGGTGGCGCAGGCGGCCGAGGCGGTCGGCCAGCCGATCCTCATGCCGACCTGGTACGTCTGGAGCGGCGCGGCCTTCCCTGACTTCGGCAGCATCGCCAGCGGTGTGGAGAGCTTCTCGACGACCTCGACGGGCACCTTCACGTCCACCCCCGGCTCGTCCGGGAGCTCGGGCTTCTCGGGAGGCGGCGGCTTCAGCGGCTCCGGTGGGGGAGGGTCCTCCTCCGGCTCCTGGTGACGGTGTGTCAGTCACTCACGGGAGCCAGCGACCTCGGTCCGGTCAGCGGTCCTCCGCCCGCCGGCTCAGCGCTCCGTCCAGCGTGATCGCCGCGTTGATCAGGGAGAGGTGCGTGAACGCCTGCGGGAAGTTGCCGATCTGCTCTCCGTTCAGCGCGATCTCTTCGGAGTACAGGCCCAGGTGGTTGGCGTAGGTGAGCATCTTCTCGAACGTGATGCGCGCCTTGTCGAGCCGGCCGGCTCCGGCGAGCGCCTCCACGTAGGTGAAGGTGCACAGCGAGAACGTGCCCTCTGAACCGCGCAGGCCGTCCGGCGAGGCTGCGGGGTCGTACCGGTAGACGAGGCTGTCGGTCACCAGCTCCTCGTCCATCGCGTCGAGGGTGGACTGCCACATCGGGTCGGTGGGGCTGATGAACCCGAGCGCGGCCATGCGAAGGAGCGAGGCATCCAGCACCTGCGTGTCGTAGTGCTGCACGAACGCCTGGCGATCCGCATTCCAGCCCTTCTCCATGATCTGCCGGAACACCGCGTCCCGTGCGGCCGTCCAGTTGTCCATGGACGCGGGCCAACCTCGCTTGGTGGCCAGGCGAATCGCGCGGTCGAAAGCCACCCAGCACATCAAGCGGCCGTAGGTGAAATGCTGCCGGCCGCCGCGAGTCTCCCAGATGCCCTCCTCGGGCTGGTCCCAGTGGTCGACGAGCCAGTCGAGCACGCCGCACAGCTTGAGCCACCCCGCGTAGTTCATCTGGAACCCGCGTTGGTCGGCCAAGTACAGGCTGTCCAACATCTCGCCATAGATGTCGAGCTGCAGCTGGTCGACGGCCCCGTTGCCGATGCGAACCGGGAAGGAGTTGCGGTAGCCCGCCCAGTGCTCGAGGCTCTCCTCGCTCAGCTCGCTGGACCCGTCGACGCGGTACATGATGTTCAGCGGCGCCCCGCCATCCGTCCTGGTGTCCATGACCCGTTCCCGCATCCACACGCCGAAAGCCACGGCTTCGTCCATGAAGCCCAGGGCGAGTAGCGCGTACACCGAGAAGGACGCATCCCGGACCCACGTGAACCGGTAGTCCCAGTTGCGTTCGCCACCGATCTGCTCAGGCAGCGCGGCCGTCGGTGCGGCGACCAGTCCGCCGCTGGGCGCGTAGGTCATCAGTTTCAGGGTGATCGCGGAACGGTTGACCATCTCCCGCCAGCGCCCGGTGTAGGTGGACTGCTCGAGCCAGGTGGTCCAGAACTCGACGGTGCCGTTGAAGAGGTCCCACACCTCACCGACGCTCGTCTCGCGCGCCTCGGTCGACCCGACGTCGAGGATCATCCCGCGCGCCTCCCCGGTGCGAAGCGTCAGTTCGGCGCGCACGTCGCCGGACTCATCAGCGCCGCCGCGGCCCAGTTCCTCGTCCTCGGGTTCCCGCACGATGCTGACGGCCATCGTGGTGGCCGCCCCGCGGAAGACGACCCCGCCTTCGCTGATCTGCGTCTCATGCGGTTCGCGGCCGTAGTCGAAGCGCGGGGCGATCTCGATCTCGAACGTCATCTGCCCGCGGATGCACCGCAGCAGCCGCACGATCCGGTGGTGCTCCGCGGGCACGCGCGAACTCGTCACCGGCATGAAGTCGACCACCTCCCCGACACCCTCCTCGGTCAGGAACCGGGTGACGAGGGCTGCGGTGTCGGGAAAGTAGAGCTGCTTGGTGATGAACTCGTCGGCGATCGGCCGGATGCGGCAGTACCCGCCCTTGTCCTTGTCGAGCAGGGCCCCGAACACACTGGGCGAATCGAACCGGGGTGCACAGAACCAGTCAATGGAGCCATCGGTCGACACCAGCGCGGAGGTCTGGAGGTCCCCAATCAGGCCGTGGTCCTCGATGAGCGGGTATCCGTCTTTCATGACGCGCCTCCTCAGTTGCTCCCCGATTGTTGGGCAAGCCGTCGTCACACGACATCATCCTGACCGGATGAACCTGCCTGTCGTGCGCCGAATGGCATCAGGCGCGGCCCTACAGTCGTCCCATGACGCTGAGCCGCTGGCAGCGACTGTCGGAGTGGCCGCTGGTCGCGGCGGCCGTGATCTTCACCGTGCTGTATGCGTGGGTGGTGATCGCGAATCTGCAGCCGCCGGATGACGCGCTCCCGCGCCTGCTCCTCGGCGTGATCTGGCTGATCTTCGCCGCGGAGTATGCCGTCTGCATCGTGCTCGCGCGGCCCCGCGGCGAATGGATCCGCACCCACCTCGGCCACCTCGCCGCGGTCCTCGTGCCTTCCCTGCGCCCGCTGCTGCTGCTTCGTCTGCTGCGGCTCGTCCCATCACTCCGTGCCGAGACCGGAGGAGCAGTGCGGAATCGACTGGTGATCTACGGTCTGGCAACCACCGTTCTGCTGGCCTTCATGGGCGCGCTCGCGGTGCTCGACGCCGAACAGAATGCACCGGAGGCCAACATCCGTCACTTCGGCGATGCCGTCTGGTGGGTCGCTGTGACGGTCACCTCCGTCGGCTATGGCGACTACTACCCGATCACCTCTGCCGGTCGATGGGTGGCCACGATGCTGATGTTCGGCGGGCTGGTGCTGCTCGGCGCGGTGGCGGCGACCCTGTCGTCCTGGCTCATCGACCGCGTTCGCAGTCGCCACGGAGACTCCGGTGGTGGTAGGTCCTCCGCCGGCTCCGGATGAGGGTGTCGTCCGCCGGGTAGGGCAGGGGTATGGCCAAGGATCCGCACGAGCTGCTCGAGCCGTACCGTCGCAAGCGCGACTTCGGCCGGACGCCCGAGCCCTCGGGCACCGCATCCACGGCCGCGCTCCCATCCGAGGATGGGCTGCGCCGCTTCGTCGTGCAGCGCCACCGGGCCCGTCGCCTCCACTACGACTTCCGCCTTGAGATGGATGGCGTGCTGGCGAGCTGGGCGGTCCCGAAGGGGCCGACCCTCGACCCGGACGTGCGCCGCCTCGCCGTCCACGTCGAGGACCACCCCATGGAGTACGAGCTCTTCGAGGGTGTCATCCCGGCAGGCGAGTACGGCGGTGGTGACGTCATCGTCTGGGACCGCGGGACGTGGCGACCGCACGAGACCGAGGACCCAGCAGAGGCGGTGCGCACGGGCGAGCTGCACCTGGACCTGTTCGGCGAGCGGCTTCGCGGCCGGTTCGCCCTGGTGCGCACCGGCCGCCCCGAGCGTCCCTCGGACAAGGAGCAGTGGCTCCTCCTGCACAAGCACGACGCCGATGCGGTCAGCGGCTGGGATGCGGAGGACCATCCCACGTCCGTCCTCAGCGGTCGCACCAACGAGGAGGTCAAGGCAGCACCGGACCGGCTCTGGCGCTCGGACCTGCCCGCCGCCGAGGCCTCCGTGCCGGCCCATGGTCAGCTCGTCGAGGGCCCGACCGAGGACGCGCTGGAAGCACTCGCGGACCTCGGTTCCCAGGGGACGTGGGAGGTCTTTGGACGCACGCTGAAGGTCACCAACCTCGACAAGGAGCTGTTTCCCGCCCGAGCTGGAGAGGAGCCGGTGACGAAGCGCGAGCTGCTCGCCTACGCAGCCCGGATCGCGCCGGTCCTGCTGCCCTACCTTCGGGGTCGTGCCCTGAACATGCACCGCTACCCGGACGGAGCGGCCCATAAGGGGTTCTGGCACAAGGAGGTTCCCGATCACGCGCCTGAGTGGATCAGCCGCTGGCACAACGAGCACGCGGACCCCGACGAGACCCAGCGCTACATCGTCGTCGACGAGCCGGCGACGCTCGTCTGGGTGGCCGGCTTCGGAGCGCTCGAGTGGCACCCATGGACCTCGCCCACCGACGCGCCTGATCAGCCGTCATATGTCCTCTTCGACATCGACCCAGGTGAGCGCACGTCGTGGGACGAGGTGGTCGCGTTGGCGCGCCTGCACCGCACGGCTCTCGAGCACCTGCGCCTGCGGGCCTACCCCAAGGTCACCGGGCGGCGCGGCATCCAGGTGTGGGTGCCGATCGCCCGCGGCCCCGGCTTCGATGAGACGCGCGAGTGGGCAGAGAGGGTCTCCAAGACGATCGGCGCCGTCCAGCCGGAGCTCGTCAGCTGGAAGTGGCAGACGGCCGAGCGACGCGGCCTGGCCCGCCTCGACTACACGCAGAACGCTGTGAACAAGACGCTCGTCGCGCCGTACAGCCCGCGAGCCTCGGCGGGCGCGCCGGTATCGGCTCCGATCACCTGGGACGAGCTCGACGACCCCGACCTGCGCCCCGACCGGTACACCATTCGCACCATCCTCGATCGCCTGGACGCACGAGGTGACCTCTTCCGCGGAGTGCTCGCGCACGACCAGACCCTTCAAGTGCTCCGCTGACGTCACGGATTCGCCGTCCACCGACAATCGGGCCGGGGCCTGATGGTCGGCGCGATCCGGAGCGCAACCCCGCGGACAATCGGGCCGGGCCCGATGGTCGGCGCCCGCTCGATCTGCACCTGCCGCGTCAGCCGATCACGACGAGCAGGTCGCCACCTTCGACCTGCTGCTGCGCCGCGATCGCGACCCGGGAGACGGTGCCGGCCGTGGGTGTCGTGATGTTGGCCTCCATCTTCATCGCCTCGATCGTGGCGACGACCCCTCCGGCCTCCACGGTGTCTCCGTCCGAGACGGTGAGGGTCACCACCCCGGCGAAGGGGGCCGGGACCTGTCCGGGAACTGCTGGATCGGCCTTCTCCGCGGACTTCACGTCGGCTTGGACCGACCGGTCGCGCACCTGGATCGGCCGGAACTGGCCACCCAGGGTGCACATCACGGTGCGCATGCCCTTCGAGTCGGCCTCGCCGATCGACTGGACCCCGATGATGAGGCGCTTGCCCTGTTCGATGTCGACCTCGTACTCCTCGCCGTGGACGAGGCCGTGGAGGAACTCGACAGTGCCGAGGACGGAGAGGTCGCCGTACGCCTCGCGGGAGGCCTCGAACTCCCTGGCCGGGGCGGGGAAGAGCAAGTGGTTGAGGGCGCGCCGCGGGTTGTCGGTCAAGGCCTGCTCCTGCTCGGGAGTCAGCTCCGTGAGGCGCGGCTTGGCCTGGCGTCCCGCGAGCGCCTTGGTCCGGAACGGCTCCGGCCACCCTCCCGGCGGGTCACCCAGCTCACCGTTGAGGAAGCCGATGACGGAGTCCGGGATGTCGTACTTCTGCGGCTCCGCCTCGAAGTCCGCCGGATCGGCACCGGCGCCCACGAGGCGCGAGCGCCAGGTCGCCGACGACCTTGCTGCTCGGCGTCACCTTGACGAGGTTGCCGAGGATCCGGTTCGCCGCGGCGTACATGTCCTCAATCGCCTCGAAGCGGTCACCGAGGCCGAGGGCGATGGCCTGCTGGCGCAGGTTGGACAGCTGCCCGCCCGGGATCTCGTGGAAGTACACGCGACCGGTCGGCGACTCGAGACCGGACTCGAAGGGCCGGTAGAGGTGCCGGGTCGCCTCCCAGTAGGGCTCGAGGGCGAAAACGTTGTGGATGTCGAGTCCGGTGGGCCGGTCGGTGTGGTCGGTCGCGGCGACCAGAGCGGACAGTGGCGGCTGCGACGTCGTTCCGGCCATGGTGGCGGTGGCCGCATCGACGGCGTCCACGCCGGCGCGGATCGCAGCGAGCAGCGTGCCGATCTGCCCGCCGGCGGTGTCGTGCGTGTGCAGGTGGACAGGCAGGTCGAAGCGCTCCCGGAGGGCGGTGACGAGGCGCGCCGCTGCCGGGGCCCGTAGCAGCCCGGCCATGTCCTTGATGGCGAGGATGTGCGCCCCCGTCTCGACGATCTGCTCGGCGAGCCGCACGTAGTAGTCGAGGGTGTAGAGCTTCTCGTCGGGTGAGAGCAGGTCGCCGGTGTAGCAGAGCGCCACCTCCGCGACGGATGTCCCCGTCTCGAGGACCGCGTCGACGGCCGGCCGCATCTGGGCCACGTCGTTGAGCGAGTCGAAGATCCGGAAGATGTCGAGACCGGTCCGGGCCGCCTCGCGGACGAAGGCGTCGGTCACGGCGGTGGGGTAGGGGGTGTAGCCGACGGTGTTGCGTCCCCGCAGGAGCATCTGGAGCGGCATGTTGGGCATCGCCTCCCGCAACGCCGCGAGACGCTCCCACGGGTCCTCGGCGAGGAACCGCAGCGCCACGTCGTAGGTGGCGCCGCCCCACGCCTCGACGGAGAGCAGCTGCGGCGTCAGATGGGCGACATGACCGGCGACATGGAGCAGGTCCCGGGTGCGCATCCGGGTGGCGAGGAGCGACTGGTGCGCATCCCGGAAGGTTGTGTCCGTCACCCCCACCTCGGTCCGCTCGCGCAGGCGGCGGGCGAACTCGGCGGGACCGACCTCGAGGAGCACGTCCCGGGATCCCCGAGGCACCGCCTCGTCCGGCAACGCGGGCAGCTTCGTGCGAGGGCGCACCCTCGTGGTGGCGGGCCCGTTGGGCTGGTTGACGGTGACGTCGGCGAGGTAGGTGAGCAGCTTGGTCGCCCGGTCGGCCGAGACCCGGGCGGTCAGCAGCTCAGGCCGCTCGTCGATGAACGAGGTCGTCGCCCGGCCGTCCCGAAAGGCGGGATCCGCGAGCACCGCCTGAGGAACGGGATGTTCGTCGACACTCCCCGAATCCGGAACTCCGCGAGCGCACGCTGCGCCCTGCGCAACGCCACCGGGAAGGTGCGTCCCCGGCAGGTCAGCTTGACGAGCATCGAGTCGAAGTGGGCGCTCACCTCGGCGCCGACGAAGATCGTGCCGCCGTCGAGGCGCACTCCGCTACCCCCAGCCGAGCGGTAGGTCGTGATGGTCCCCGCGTCTGGGCGGAACCCGTTGGCCGGGTCCTCCGTCGTGATCCGGCACTGCATGGCGAAGCCCCTGGTGCGGATGTCCTCCTGCTGGATCCCGGCACCAGCGAAGCGTCTCCCCCGAAGCGATCAGCAGCTGCATGACGACGAGGTCGATGTCCGTGACCTCCTCGGTCACCGTGTGCTCGACCTGGATGCGAGGGTTCATCTCGATGAAGACGTAGCGCCCGTCCTCGCCGAGGAGAAACTCGACCGTGCCCGCGTTGCGGTAGCCGATTGACCGGGCGAAGGCGACGGCGTCGGCGCACATGCGGTCACGCGGGTCCGGGTCGAGGTTGGGGGCGGGGGCGATCTCGACGACCTTCTGGTGCCGCCGCTGCACCGAGCAGTCCCGCTCGAAGAGATGGACGACCTCGCCGGTGGCGTCGGCCAGCACCTGCACCTCGATGTGCCGAGGGTTGACGCACCGCCTCCTCGAGGTAGAGGGTCGGGTCGCCGAAGGCGGACTCGGCCTCGCGCTGCGCGGCCGCGTAGCGCGTCGCGCAGCCGCTCGGGGGCCTCGACGCGACGCATGCCGCGTCCGCCGCCTCCGGACACCGCCTTGACGAAGATCGGGAAGCCGATCCCTGCGGCCGCGGCCTCCAGACGTCGAGAGGTCGGTGCCAGGGTGCCGAGCCCGTGCAGGGTCGGCAGGCCCGCGTCGCGCGCGGCGGCCGATGGCCCGCGCCTTGTTGCCGGTCAGGTGCAGCACCGACGGTCGGCGGGCCGACGAAGGCGATGCCCGCTCGCGCTCGCAGGCCTCGGCGAGGAGTGGGTTCTCCGAGAGGAAGCCGTAGCCCGGGTAGATCGCGTCGGCGCCGGCCTCGACGGCCTTGGCCACGATCGCCTCGTGGTCGAGGTAGGCCCGGACCGGGTGCCCCTCCTCGCCGATCTGGTAGGCCTCGTCGGCCTTGAGCCGGTGCTCCGACTTGCGGTCCTCGTAGGGGAACACGGCGACCGTGCGGGCGCCGAGCTCGGTCGCGGCCCGGAAGGCCCGGACGGCGATCTCACCTCGGTTGGCGACGAGGACCTTGCGGAACATGTGACCTCCAGGCGTCGACGGCGTGCGTCTGGCAGCCTAGTTGGCGCTCGGCCTGCGCGTGAGTGTGGGAGCGAGCCCAGCGGCATACGGCGGCGTAGGTCTGGGGAATGTGTGTGGCGGCACTGTCGTTGCCAAGGCATACTGTGGTCTCGCAGTAGCGGCGTTTGACAAGTGCACAGCGTGACGTGGACACCCCTCATGGGGGTGATCGGTTTCGACGGTGGTCGACACACCAGGGGAAGCGGGTCGAGGATGCAGGGTTATCTCGTTAACGCTCCTTGCAAACCAATAGGTGCCAACTCCAAGCGCACCGACTTCGCCCTCGCCGCCTGAGCGAGCTCTCGAAGTCCGTCAGCCTGAGCTAGTTTCCGACTCAGTGCCTGGCGTCAGCTAGGAAACTTGCTGCGTGGTCATGTTGGGGGGCTGCGCGGGACTCTTACTCAACTGGGCCTGTCAGGGAACGTGTGCGTGCGAGCCCTGGGGCCGAGAAAAGCCATAGCGCACTGCGCCCGGAGAAGCCCTGGTCTCTCGTCATCGGACGCGGGTTCAATTCCCGCCACCTCCACCACTTCGTGGTGGCCACGTCACGCTGTGCCGTATGCCGCTGGGCGGGTCCCCGCCTTGACGTGCTGCCCCGCTTAGGGTGGGGCTGTGCTGCGCGACCCGGACCTGACGCCCGAGCCGTGGCGCAGGCGACAGAAGTTCAGGCCGCATCCATTGCTGGCGCTGCCGCTCTTTCCGCTGGTCGGGTTTGTCGTCCTGCTGGCCGGCGCGATCCACGACCCCAGCATCCAGGCGTGGGTCTGGGTGGCGCACCTGCTGGCGCTCACCCTGGTCGCGTCCGTCGCGTCGCCGTGGCACCTGCCGCGGCGGCCCATCCACGACCCGGTCGGGCGGACCATCACGTTCCCCGCCCGCGCGCGGCTCGGACTCATGCCCCTCGGGCTCGTGATCTGGGGTGTGGTGCTGCTGGTCCACTTCGAGCTGATGCGCCTGCTCATCGTCGAGCGACAGATCCGCTTCGGGGACATCGACGTGCCGTGGTGGCTGACCCTGCCCATGGGCTTCGTGATGATCGCGCTGGGGCTGTCCGTCGCCCGCCCGCCGGAGCTGCACCAGCTCATGGTCGGGGTCGACGGCCTGCACTTCGTGCACGGCAGGCAGGGCTTCTCGGCGCAGTGGGACCACATGCTGCGAATCGTGCCCACGCTCGAGCACCACCTGCACCGCTGCGTCCAGGTGCATGGTCCGGGCCTCGCTGCCCGCGACGACCACGGGCATCGCGGGCGCCCGACCTTCAATGCAGACGTGCTCGACTCGGACGCCGTGCGCCTATGGCTGACGCTGGAGCACTACTACCGGCACCCGGCCGACCGCGAGGGCTGGGCACCGGAGCATGCCAGCAACGCCGAGCGCAGTGGCGGCGGGTGCTGCCGCGCGAGATGGTCTAGCCGAGCTGGTCCAGATCCGGCTGTGACCTGGCCGTCGGTCAGGCAGTGCCACCCTTGGTGGCCGCCTCCTCGGCGAGCTGCTCCTTGACCGGGCCCATGTCGAGCGACTTGACCTGCTCGATGACGTTCTGCAGCGCCGTCTGGGGGAGGGCCCCGGGCTGCGAGAAGACGAGCACGCCCTCCTTGAAGGCCATCAGCGTCGGGATCGACGTGATGTTCGCGGCGCCGGCGAGCGCCTGCTCGGCCTCCGTGTCGACCTTGCCGAAGACGATGCCCTCGTTGCCGGCTTCATCCGATGCCGCGTCGTAGACGGGCGCGAACTGGCGGCATGGTCCGCACCACGCCGCCCAGAAGTCCACCAGGACGATGTCGTTGTCGAGGACCGTGCGCTCGAACGTCTGTGCGGTCAGCTCTGTGGTTGCCATGTCTCTCCCAACGGATGGTGCGTGGATCGTTATTCCGGCGCCGTATGCCGCTCAGCGCAGTTCCCAGGTCACCGTGACACTTGCGGTGAGGTCGAGATCACCGCCCTCGACCGGCATGCCGGCCGCGGAGTCCATGGCGGCCATGGCCATCATCCGGCGCATGGGCTGGACGGGCGCGACCCCGGCCTCAGCCACGGCGAGGACGGCGCCGACCTCGGAGCCGGACGAGGGCGGCATACTGCTCGGCCTTGGCGCGCGCCTCGGCGAAGGCGGCGTCACGGGCGCGGGCCAACCCCTCGGAGCGGTCGTCCACGTCGAGACGCACCTGGTCGACGAGCAGCGCATTGCCGACCTCGGACGCGGCGGCCTCGAGGATCTCGCCGACCTGGTCGAGCCGGCGCACGGTGACGCCGAGCCGCTGCTGGGCCGTGAAGCCCACCGGGGTGCCGGTGTTGTCCTAGCGCTGGCTGACATTGGCGTCGAGGGTCCGGATGTCCGGTCAGGCACGCCCTTGTCGCGGACCACCCGGCCGACCGCGGCGATCCCCTTCGAGGCGCCGGTGAGGGCGGCTGCGACGTCCTGCGCGTCGTGGCCGATGCGCAGGTCGAGGCGGACGACGTCGGGAGTGACGGACGCGCGGCCGGTCCCGATGACGCTGACGGTGCGCTCTGGCATGACCTCCAACCTAACCGGTCAGGCCGACGTCGGGCCGGTCTCGTAGACCTGCCGAGACAGCGGGGGACATGGCAGGGGACACTGGCGGCGGACATGGCGACGAAGCGCGACAGCGATGGTCGGGCCGCGACGGCCGTCGCCGTCGGTCGTCGTGCACCTGCCCGTCCTCTACTGGCCGGTCGTCACCGTCGACGGGCCGGTGTCGCTGGACCGACAAGGTCGTCCACGTGCTCGTCTTCGCCGTGCCCGACGTACCCCGTCGGGCGCGCTCTCGGCGTCCACTGCTGGTCGCGCTGATCTTCGCGGTGCACGCCCTGGTCAGCGAGCTCGTCCAGCACTTGCTGCTCCCGGGCGTTCCGGCGACGTGTGGGACGCCGTGCGTCGATCTCGTCGGCGTCGCGCTCGCGACGGCGGCGCTCGTGGTCAGAGCACGGTCCGCGCCGCTGGTAGACTTGCGGGTCCGACTCCGAGGTCCCCTCGGATCACGATGGAAGAGCCGATCGCGGGGATGCCCGCGACGGACCGGCTCGTCCGACGAGGTGACACCCAACGGACAGTTCGCGCCATCCGGCGCGACCCGGCACCGACGCGGAGCGGACCGATCACCGGACGGCACAGATGCCGGCACCCGGTACACATGGGCGCGCAGCTGGCTGCGCCTGAGGCTCGTCTGCATGGTCGTGGTTCGTCACTCACGGCTCGAGGCGAAGTCTGCTCGAGTCAAGAGAGTTGAATACGCAATGCCCAAGAAGCCTCCGTCCGGCGCGCCCAAGAAGGCCCGCTGGACCCCTGCCGAGAAGAAGGCGCGAGCCGCCGCTGAGCCACAAGCCGCACCGTGGTGGTCGCGATGGTCGCGAGGTCGGGCAGAAGCCCGGCGCGCGGTCCTCACGTCCGGCCACGCTCGGCGACGCCGGACGACACGGGCGGTCGCGAGATGGCGCGCCCGCGTCGCGACGACCGTTGACCGCTCCTACGACCGGTCGAGTCGACCGACCGCGGACGCGGTGACGACCGTCGTGTCGACCGTAGCAGCTCCGACCGGCGACGACGACCAGCGCTCGTGACGACCGTCCGTCGTCAACCGTGACGACCGTGGCACCGGTGGCTACCAACCGTCGTGACGACCGTCCGCGTACAACCGTGACGACCGTGCCGACCGTGGCGGCTACCAGCGCCGTGACGACCGTCCGCGCTACAACCGTGCGATCGCTCCGACCGCGGCTACCGTGGCGGCGACCGCGCCTATGACCGTCGTCGACTGACCGTGGCCCGCGGGACGACCAGCGTCCGCGACGCATGGCCGGGATCCGACGCGGACCAGCCGGGCCGCGTGACCGTGGTTCCAGCGCCGCGACGACCGTCCTCGTTCGACGCCGCTTCGACCGCGGCGACCGAGCCGGCTCGCAGCGCCCGCGACCTTCGAGGATGCCGAGGCCGAGCGCATGGACGCCGACACCTGCAAGTCACCCGCCGTCTCCGACGGTCCCGTCGACGTCGGCGGCGGACAACGGCTTCGCCGCCCTCGGCCTGCCCGAGCGGCTCGTCGAGCGGCTGGCCCGCGAGGGCATCACGACGCCGTTCCCGATCCAGACCGCGACGATCCCCGACGCCCTCGCCGGCAAGGACGTCCTCGGCCGCGGCCAGACCGGCTCGGGCAAGACGCTCGCCTTCGGCCTGCCGCTCATCGCGCGCCTGCTCGAGGCCGGCCTGCCGCGCCGTCGCCGCGCAAGCCGCACGCCCTCGTCCTCACGCCGACACGCGAGCTCGCGATGCAGATCTCCGACGCGCTCGAGCCGCTCGTGCACGTCGCCGGCCTGCGCCACAAGCTCGTCGCGGGTGGCCTCAGCTACACGACGCAGATCAACGCGCTCAACAAGGGCGTCGACATCCTCATCGCGACGCCGGGCCGCCTCAACGACCTGCTCGAGCGCGGCGCCGTCGAGATGGACGACATCGCGATCACCGTCCTCGACGAGGCCGACCACATGGCCGAGATGGGCTTCATGGCCGAGATCACGACGAGCCTCGACAAGATCCCGGCCGACGGCCAGCGCCTGCTCTTCTCGGCGACGCTCGACCGCGGCATCGACGACCTCGTCGAGAAGTACCTCACCGACCCGGTGGCCCACTCGACGAACGACGCCACCGCCTCGGTCGAGGGCATGGACCACCACGTGCTGCTCATCGACCCGCAGCACAAGAAGCTCATCACGGCCGAGGTCGCGAACCGCCGAGGGCCGCACCGTCGTGTTCTGCCGCACCAAGCTCGGCGCCGACCGCATCGCGCGTCCAGCTGCGCGAGCAGGGCGTCATGGCCGCCGCGCTGCACGGCGGCCTCAACCAGGGCGCAGCGCAACCGCGTCCTCGGCGCCTTCCGTGACGGCACCCTGCCGGTGCTCGTCGCCACGGACGTCGCCGCACGCGGCATCCACGTCGACGACGTCTCGGTCGTCCTGCAGGTCGACCCGCCGGCCGACCACAAGGACTACCTGCACCGCTCGGGCCGCACGGCGCGCGCCGGTGACAAGGGCACCGTGGTGACGCTCGCGCTGCCGCACCAGCGCAAGACGATGGAGCGCCAGCTGCAAGGACGCCGGGCTCGACATCTCGCCGGTCAAGGCCGCGCCCGGCGACGCGATCATCGCGGCGACGGGTGCGACGCGCTCCGTCCGGTGTCGCCGATCGCCGAGGCGGACTTCCAGCGCCTCATCGCGGGTCCGAAGCGCCACCGGCGGGGGCCGGCGGGCCCTCGCAGCCCGCGACGGCCCGCGCGCGGGGTCACCGTGGCGGCTCATCGTCCCGCACCACGGTGCGGGTCGCGACGACCGCCGTGGAGACGCTGACCGGGTGACGCGCCCGTGACCCGCATGGTGACCGCCGGGGCGAGCGCCGCGGCGCTCGCTCTGACGGCGAGCCCGCTCTCTCGGTCGCTGGGGTGACGAGAATCCGAGGCGCGGCGACCCTCGTCGGGCCGGCCGCGTCTACTGATCGACGTGCCCCCGGTGTGGAAGGCTTGGCCCGTGAGCTCGACCTTCCACACCGGCCGCCTCCTCGTGGCGACACCCTCCGTCGAGGGTGACGTGTTCCATCGGTCCGTCATCCTGATGCTCCACCACGACGAGGCCGGCGCGCAGGGCGTCGTGCTCAACAAGCCGCTGTCGGCCGAGGTCGACTCGGTGCTGCCGGGGTGGCAGCGGGTCGTGACGGCCCCGCACTGTCCTCTTCCAGGGCGGACCGGTGCGACGTCGTCGGCGCTGGGCTCGTCACGGTCCCGGGTGACGAGCCTGAGCCGCTCGGGGTGAAGCGACTCTTCGGCTCCATCGGCCTCGTCGACCTGGACGTCCCGACCCCGGTCGTCGCAGCTGAGCTCGCGGGGATGCGGATCTTCGCCGGCTACGCCGGCTGGGAGGGCGGTCAGCTCGAGGGCGAGATCCTGCGCGGCGACTGGTACGTCGTCGACGCCGAGGTGCGCGACGCCTTCACGTCCGACCCGGACGGACTGTGGCGCGCCGTGCTCCGCCGCCAGCGCGACAGCCTCGCCTTCGTCGCCAACTTCCCCGACGACCCGTCGATGAACTGAGCCCGTTCCATGACCGTATGCCGCCCCGCCCCGTCCCGTGGGCCCGCCAGCTCCCGCGCCGGGTGGCCTTCATCGACAGCGGCATCGGGCTGCTCGGCTACGCGGACGCCCTCCGGAGCCTCCGGCCCGACCTGGAGCTCGTCCTGGCGCTCGACCCCGAACACATGCCGTACGGTCCCCGTTCGCACGACGAGGTCAGGGAGCTCGTCCTGGCCCTGGCAAGGTCCGCCGCGACATATGAACCCGACCGCCATCGTCGTCGCCTGCAACACCGCATCGGTCCACGGCCTGGCAGCACTCCGTGAGCCGAGTTCGAGCCGGACGTCCACGATCAGTCGGCACCGTCCCGGCGATCCGCCCGGCTGCGTCGACCGGCGGACCGGTGGCGATCTGGTCCACCGCGGCCACGTCGTCGAGCGACTACCTCCGCGGCCTTGTCGACGCCTTCGCGCCGGACATCGAGACGCACCCGATCGCTGCGCTCGGCCTCGCCGAGGCCATCGAGCTCGCCGACCCGGACGCGATCGACCGGACCATTGCGCTGCGGTTGCCGACTCCCCCCGGGACGTGCAGCGCCCTCGTCCTCGGTTGCACCCACTACGGGCTCGTCGGCGACCGTATCGCTGCAGCGTGGAACCGACAGCGGGGTCGACGTGACGATCTTCGACTCGCCGGTCGCGGTCGCCCGGCAGACGTTGCGCCGCATCGGCCTCGAGCCGGACGAGCATGCGGCCCCGAGCGCCGCGGCGCCGACCGTGCTGCTCAGCGGTCACCCGGGCCACCTGCCGGAGCGGCTCGCGGCGTATCCCCCGGGAGCCAAGCTGATGGGCCGCCCGGACCCACGGCCTACACTTTCGTCATGAGCGTGATGCCTCCCGACCCCTTCGAGCCCCAGCCGCAGCCCCTGCGCAGCACCGGCACCGCGACCATCGAGCGCGAGGAGGTCCGCGAGGAGCTCCAGGAGCCGGGCGACCACGAGCGCTTCTCGCACTACGTCCGCAAGGAGAAGATCCTCGAGAGCGCGCTCAGCGGAGAGCCGGTGGTCGCCCTCTGCGGCAAGGTCTGGGTGCCCGGTCGCGACCCACAGAAGTTCCCGGTGTGTCCGGTCTGCAAGGAGATCTACGACGGCCTGCGCGACCCGCAGGACGGTGGCGACGGTGGTTCCGGCGGGGACTCGGGCGGCACGTCCTGAGTCGGACGATCCAGCCAATACCACGCGATCGAGGCCCCGCCCAGCAGGGCGGGGCCTCGGCATGTCGTCTCACGAGATCGCCTACGGTGGGTGGCCTATGAGTTCAGGGGCCGCCTTTCACCTGTCACCCGCTTTCCCGGATCGCGCCGCCTGGGGTACCGCGAGCAAGTTGCGCGCCTGGCAGCAGGAGGCCCTCGACTCGTACCTTCGCGACGAACCGCGGGACTTCCTCGCCGTGGCCACGCCCGGTGCCGGCAAGACCACCTACGCCCTCCGGGTCGCGACCGAGCTGCTCTCCCGCGGCATCGTCCAACGGGTCACCGTCGTCGCGCCCACGGAGCACCTCAAGACCCAGTGGGCCGATGCGGCAGCCCGGGTCGGGATCAGCCTCGATCCGAGGTTCACCAACTCGGTCGGGCGGCACTCCGAGGACTACCACGGCGTCGCGGTCACCTATGCCCAGGTCGCCTCGCGACCCTCGCTCCACCGCGAGCTGACGCTGACCCGGCTCGACCCTCGTCATCCTCGACGAGATCCACCACGGCGGTGACAGCAAGAGCTGGGGGGACGGCATCCGGGAGGCGTTCGAGCCGGCTGACGCGCCGACTCTCACTGACCGGCACGCCGTTCCGTTCGGACACGTCGCCGATCCCCTTCGTGCGCCTATGAGCTCGACGCGGATGGAGTCCTGAGCTCCTCAAGTGACTACGCGTACGGCTACGCGGAGGCCCTGCGTGACGGCGTCGTGCGCCCGGTTCTCTTCCTCGCCTATGGCGGCAGCATGCGCTGGCGCACCAAGGCCGGTGACGAGATCTCGGCCAGCCTCGGCACCCCGATGACGAAGGACCAGGTCGCCCAGGCCTGGCGCACCGCCCTCGACCCGAAGGGGGAGTGGATCGGCTCGGTCCTCGCCGCCGCCGACAAGCGGCTCACCGAGGTCAGGCGCGGGGTGCCCGACGCAGGCGGCCTGGTCATCGCGTCCAACCAGACGCAGGCGAGGGCGTATGCCGCTCACCTCCGAGCGCTGACCGGCGAACCTCCCGCCGTGGTGCTGTCCGATGACCGCGGGCGCCTCCCAGCGCATCGAGGAGTTCGCTGCAGGGACGTCGCGCTGGATGGTGGCCGTCCGGATGGTGTCCGAGGGTGTCGACGTACCGCGGCTCAGCGTCGGCGTCTACGCCACGTCGACCTCCACCCCGCTCTTCTTCGCCCAGGCGGTGGGTCGATTCGTCCGGGCCCGGAGGCGTGGCGAGACGGCCTCCGTGTTCCTCCCGTCCGTGCCCGTCGTCCTCGACCATGCGGCGCGGCTCGAGGAGCAACGCGACCATGCCCTCGACCGGAAGCCTGCGCCGAGGGCGACATCGCCGCGATGTGGGCGGAGGAGCAGGGCCTGCTCGACGAGGCGACGCGCGAGGAGAAGGCGAGCGCCGGCCTGCTCGACGAGGGAGCCTTCGAGGCGCTCGAGTCCGACGCGCACTTCGACCACGTGCTCTTCGACAAGCAGCAGTGGGGCATGCACGCGCAGGTCGGGTCCGAGGACGAGGAGGAGTACCTCGGGCTGCCGGGCCTGCTCGAGCCCGACCAGGTCGCGGCCCTGCTCCATGAGCGGCAGACGCAAGCAGGTGAAGAAGTCGCCCAAGGCCCACGAGCGCGCCGATGCCCGTCGCCGCGCACCGGGCGCTCGCAGCTCAGCGCAAGGAGCTCAACAAGCTCGTCTCTGCCTACGCGCGGCAGAAGGGCCTGCCGCACGCCACCGTCCACCTGGACCTGCGGCGGGCGTGTGGTGGGCCCGACCTCGCGGCAGCCTCGTCCGAGCAGGTCACGGAGCGGATCGAAAGATCCGCCTCTGGCTGGTCGGCCGTCGCTGACCGTTCAGTCAGCCGATGCTCGCCCGAGTCCGAAGCTCGCGACGTCGGGCACCTTCTGCCATGCGCCTTCGGCCGCAGTCGCGCACCTGCGGCTAGGGTCGACGCGCCGCTCCACCTCCCAAGCCGGTGAAGGAGACGACCACCAACGGCACGCTCGATGACGAATGACCTGCCTCGGGTCCGAGACCACCCGTAGGCAACTGCTCACCATGGCCGCGATCGGCGGCGCCGGTCTGCTCACCGTGGCGGGAGCGCCCGCCGCTGCGGGCGCTGACAACGGCGGTGGCACCAACGGCAGGCCGCTGCGGCTGACCGTGCTCGGCACGACCGACCTGCACGGCAACGTCTACAACTGGGACTACTTCAAGAACGCCGTCTACCAGGACTCCGCGGCAACCACGTGGGTCTGGCGAAGGCCGCCACGCTCATCAAGGCGGTTCGGGCCGAGCGCGGGTCGGACACGTGCATCACCCTCGATGCCGGCGACACGATCCAGGGCACCCCGCTCGCGTACTACTACGCGAAGATCGACCCGATCACCAGTGGCTCGAAGCACCCCATGGCGCAGTCGATGAACCTCGTCGGCTACGACGCCGCCGCCCTCGGCAACCACGAGTACAACTACGGCCTCGACCTGCTGCGGGCATTCGAGGACCAGCTCAACTTCCCGCTGCTCTCGGCGAACTCGGTCGACTGGGACACCGGCCCGCCGGTCTTCCAGCCCTACGTCATCAAGACAGTCAGGGTGCCCGGATCCAAGCCGGTGAAGGTGGGCATCCTCGGCCTCGTCACCCCCGGCGTCGCGATCTGGGACAAGGCCAACGTCGAGGGCAAGGTCAAGTTCCCCGGCATCGTCGAGCAGGCCGCGCTCTTCGTCCCCAGGCTCAGGGCCGCTGGCGCCGACGTCGTCGTCGTCTCGGTCCACTCGGGAGCGGACACGTCGTCGTCCTACGGTGACGCGCTGCCGTACCCGGAGAACGCCACCACCCTCATGGCCGAGCAGGTCCCCGGCATCGACGCGGTGCTTGTCGGGCACGCGCACAAGGAGATCCCGCAGCGGTTCGTGACGAACGAGCAGACCGGCAAGCAGGTCCTGCTCTCCGAGCCGCTACTACTGGGGCATGCGCGTCACCGTCATGGATCTCGACCTCGTCAAGGTCCGGGGCCAGTGGCAGGTCGCCTCGTCCGGTGCGACCACCCTACAACTCCAACGTCGCGCCCGAGGACCCGGAGATCGCGGCCGTTGCTGCGCGACTCGCACGAGAAGGTGCTACCTACGTCAACGGCGTCATCGGCGAGTGCCTCTCAGCCGATGTCCGCGGCGACGTCGCGCTACGAGGACACCGCCGCGATGGACTTCATCAACCACGTCCAGGCCGACGCGGTGAAGCAGGCCCTCGCGGGCACGCCGCAGGAGACCCTGCCCCTGCTGTCGATCGCGGCGCCGTTCAACAAGAATGCCGCGATCCCGGCCGGCGACGTCACCGTGCGCGACGTCGCAGGTCTCTACATCTTCGACAACACCTTGCTTGCCATCGTCCTGACGGGCGCCCAGGTCAAGGACTACCTCGAGTACTCGTCGCGGTACTTCAAGAAGGTGACCGGCACCGGACCCTTTGCCGCAGGGGACCTGACGAACGCCGTGACCGACACCGCGCCGAACGGCACGCCGGACTACAACTACGACATCATGGGCGGGCTCGATGCCGCGCTGACCTACGAGATCGACCTGGCCAAGAATCCTGGTGAGCGGATCCTCAACCTGTCGTACGGCGGTTCGCCCATCGACCTCGACGGCGAGTTCGTCATCGCCATCAACAACTACCGACAGTCCGGCGGCGGCAACTTCCCGCACGTCACGTCCGCCCGGGTCGTCTACAACCGCCAGATCGAGATCCGTCAGCTGCTCATCGACTGGGTGAGCGCGCAGGGGGTCATCGACCCCTCGACCTTCTCCGCAATCGACTGGACGCTCGTCAGCAACAGCAGTCCCATCACCATCACCCCCTGACTCGGATCAAGGTATCCGGTCGCTCCCGAGAGCGACCGGATACCTCGACCGGGAGGGCTGGGCGAGAAGAGTCAGGGCGGGGTCTGCTGCTGCTGGCGCTGCTCCAGTAGGTGCTCGACGAGCGGGACCATCCGGTGGTCGAGCCGCGTCGCCAGGGAGATCACTGTCGAGGCGCGGGTCACGTGCGCGTCGTCGACGACCTGGTCGATGACCCGCTGGAGGTCGGCGTTGTCCCTTCCGACGATCCGGATGAGGACATCGCCCGACCCGGTGATGGTGTGTGCCTCGAGCACCTCGGGGATCGCGGCCAAGTGGTCCACGACAGGGGAGTGTCCACCGCGCCCCTGACGGATCTCGAGC
Source organism: uncultured Actinomycetota bacterium (assembly GCA_963826445.1). Lineage (GTDB taxonomy): Bacteria > Actinomycetota > Actinomycetes > Actinomycetales > Dermatophilaceae > Intrasporangium. The sequence goes on along the minus strand of CAWGXD010000021.1, from coordinate 175,071 downwards.
GTGCAGAACGCCGTCACCGGATAGCCGAGGGCAGCGGGGTCGACGTCGGGGGCCATCGAGCGCAGCACACCCCGTGCTTGGAGGCGGTCGATCCGGGCCTGCACGGTCCCGCGTGCCACGCCGAGCCGGCGGGAGGCCCCGAGCACGCCGATCCCGGGCTCCCGCAGGAGCAGGAGGAGGATCCGGCAGTCGAGGGCGTCGACGGGACCGCGGGCGGCGGGAGCGGAAGGCGGGGACGGCTGGGAGGTCATGGACAGAGTGTCCTGTGCTCAGCGGCATACGGCCAGCATTTTGTGCACGCGTGCCCACTTGTCAACGGATTCTGTTGACCACTTCAGCTCGCTTTGCAACTCTCCGGCTTATGACCACTGACGTGCACCGAGGCCTGGCAGTCGACCTGACCGACCAGGAGCGCGAGGCCGACCTCGACCTCGACCAGCTCAAGCAGCTCGTCGGGCTCGTGGAGTACGACGAGACCAAGGACGTCTTCCCCGTCACCGGATGGGACGCCATCGTCTTCGTCGTCGGGAACGCCACCCAGACGGCGCACTACTACCAGAGCGCGTGGGGCATGGAGCTCGTCGCCTACTCGGGCCCCGAGAACGGCAACCGCGACCACAAGGCGTTCGTCCTCAAGTGCGGCTCGATCCGCTTCGTCGTCAAGGGCGCAGTGAGCCCGGACAGCTCGCTCGCCGACACCACGCGACGCACGGCGACGGCGTCGTCGACATCGCCCTCGAGGTGCCCGACGTCGACCGCTGCATCGCCCAGGCGAGGAAGGCGGGCGCCACGGTGCTCGAGGAGCCGCACGACCTCACCGACGAGCACGGCACCGTCCGCGTCGCGGCGATCGCGACCTACGGCGAGACCCGCCACACGCTCGTCCAGCGGAACGTCGGCGGCGCGGTCTACGCCGGTCCGCTATCTGCCCGGCTACGCTCCGGCCGCAGTCCACGTTCGTCAAGCGCGAGGGCGCGCCGAAGCGGCTCTTCCAGGCACTCGACCACATCGTCGGCAACGTCGAGCTCGGCAAGATGGACGAGTGGGTCGGCTTCTACAACAAGGTCATGGGCTTCGTGAACATGGCCGAGTTCATCGGTGACGACATCGCCACCGACTACTCGGCGCTCATGTCCAAGGTCGTCGCCAACGGCAACCACCGGGTCAAGTTCCCGCTCAACGAGCCCGCCATCGCGAAGAAGAAGAGCCAGATCGACGAGTACCTCGAGTTCTACCGCGGCCCGGGCGCCCAGCACCTCGCGCTCGCGACGAACGACATCCTCGACACCGTCGACGCGCTGCGAGCCAGAAGGCGTCGAGTTCCTCGACACGCCGGACGCCTACTACGACGACCCCGAGCTGCGCGATCGCATCGGCGAGGTCCGCGTGCCGATCGAGAAGCTGAAGCAGCGCAAGATCCTCGTCGACCGCGACGAGGACGGCTACCTGCTGCAGATCTTCACCAAGCCGCTCGGCGACCGCCCGACGGTGTTCTTCGAGATCATCGAGCGGCACGGGTCGCTCGGCTTCGGCAAGGGCAACTTCAAGGCCCTCTTCGAGTCGATCGAGCGGGAGCAGGACAGGCGCGGCAACCTCTGACGCGCCTCTGACGCGGGACGACAGAGTGTGGTGACGTCGACTGCGGAGGGCCGGCTTCATGGCAGAGTTGGGGGCATGAGCCAGCAGCCCTCAGGGTGGTACGACGACCCCAGCAATCCCGACCTGCTCCGCTACTGGGACGGGGTGACCTGGACGAGCCACACCGCACCGAAGAAGTCGCCGACGGCCTCGCAGTCCACCATCGGACAGCAGCAGCAGCCGCCGACGGCACCGTTGCCCCAGAGTGGCGCGTGGCAGGTGCCGAGCGGTGGGCAGCAGGGCCAGGAAACGCAGCAGTACCCGGGACAGCAGAGCCAGCAGTACCAGCAGTACCAGGGCTACCCGGGGGCTGGGCAGTACCCGGGCGCCCCCCAGGCGCAGCAGTGGTTGCAGGGCCCGGTCACCGCGGACGGCGTCCCCCTTGCATCGTGGGGCAAACGGGTGCTCGCCTACCTGCTCGACGGCATCATTCTCAGCATCATCCTCGCCTTCCTGATGCCCATCTTCGTGCCCGAGTTCACCGACGTGGTCGATGAGTTCAGCACCGGCCTGGAGTCTGGCGACCAAACCGCGCTGAACGACTTCGCGGCGTCCATCACGGGCGTGTCGATCAAGGTCGGCCTGCTGTCGTGGCTGGTCGCGTCGGTCTACGCCATCGCCTTCTGGGTCACGCTGGCCCAGACGCCCGGCAAGATGGCGCTCCGCATCAGTGTGCGCCGCACCGACCGGCCCGGACCTCTCGACCTGGCGACCGCGATCAAGCGCCGCGTCATCCCCTTGGTCGGCACGTTCATCGGGCTCCTCAACCTGATCGATCTCCTGTGGCCGCTGTGGGACGGCAAGCGCCAAGCACTGCACGACAAGGTCGCGGGCACCTATGTCGTCGTGGGGAAGCAGCCGCGACGCCCGATGTGACCCTCGGGTGAGCACGTCCCGCAAAAAGCTTTGCGGACGGGGCAGGGCCCGGGTACACAATGGTCTGCGCGCAGATCTGCGCTGCTGCGGCAACGACGCCGCTGGCCAGCTCGGTCAACCCTCAACTCCCAAGCTTCCCATGACCAGGGGGACACGTGTCACCTGCATCAGCCACGACGGCGGCCAGCCAACCCGGAGGACCGGCGCAGTACCCGGACAAGATCGACGCCACCGTCCTCAAGGTGGCCGGCGTCGTCGTCCTCGGCGCGATCATGTCGATTCTCGACATCACGGTCGTCAACGTCGCCCTGCCGACCTTCCCGACGAGTTCTCGACGGACCCGGCCAACCCGCTTCCGTACTCCACCGTCGCGTGGACGATCACCGCCTACACGCTCGCGCTCGCGACCGTCATCCCGCTGACCGGTTGGGCCGCGGACCGCTTCGGCACGAAGCGGCCCTACTTGCTCGCCCTCGCGCTGTTCACGGCTGGCTCGGCCCTCTGCGCGACGGCCGACTCGATCGGCATGCTCATCTTCTTCCGGGTCCTGCAGGGGTTCGGTGGCGGCATGCTCATGCCTCTTGGCATGACGATCATGACGAGGGCCGCCGGGCCTGCGCGCATGGGCCGGCTCATGGCGATCCTCGGTGTCCCCATGCTCCTCGGCCCGATCTTCGGCCCGATTCTCGGCGGCTGGCTCATCGAGGTCACGTACTTGGCACTGGATCTTCCTCATCAACCTGCCGATCGGCATCGTCGCGATCTGCTACGCCTGGGGCGCTGCCCTCCGACGGACCGGCCGCGAGCCGTCCGAGTCGTTCGACGTCATCGGCATGCTCCTCATGTCGCCCGGTCTCGCGCTCTTCCTCTACGGGATCAGCTCCATTCCCGGAGAGGGCACCTTCTTCTCGCTCAAGGTCGCGCGTGCCCGCGACGCATCGGCGCTGATCATGCTCCTCACCTTCGTCCTCTACAGCTTCCGGCCGAAGCACCCGCTGCTCGACCTGCGCCTCTTCGTCGTCCGGAACCTCACGGTCTCGACGATCACGATGTTCCTCTTCGCGGCCTCCTTCTTCGGGGCGCTCTTCCTCGTGCCGACGTACTTCCAACTCGTCCGGGGCGAGAGTCCGGTCGACTTCCGGTTGGCTGGTCGCGGCACAAGGCGTCGGTGCGATGGTCACCATGCCCATCGCCGGCGCGCTCGCGGACCGGTTCCCCGTGGGCCGCATCGTCCCCTTCGGCCTGCTGCTCATCGTCGGCGGCATGTTCGCACTGACGCAGGTCACCGCTGACACGCCCTACTGGGGCTACCTCATCCCCGTCCTGTTCGTCATGGGTCTTGGTATGGGTGCCACGATGATGCCGCTCATGACGTCGGCGCTGAGGACACTGAAGGCGCACCAGGTCGCCCGTGGCTCGACCCTGCTCAACATCACCCAGCAGGTGGCCAGCTCCATCGGCATCGCCGTCATCTCGGTCGTCTTCACCAACCTACTCGCCGCCAAGCCACTCGCCGGACCGGCCATCGCCACGTGGCGCAACCCGGCCATCGCCGGGCAGATCGGCGGACCGGCCGGCGTGGCGGAGGGGCTCGCAGCAGGCCGCCGACGCTTTCGGGCAGACCTTCCTCGTGGCCGCAATCCTCGTCAGCCTGACCCTCATTCCCGCGCTGTTCCTGCCCCGCAAGCGCGAGGAGTCACACCTGCTCGACGACGTGGAGAGCGACAGCCCGGACCAGACCGTGGCCCCGGTCATCGCCCACTGACACTCACAGGGAGTGTGCCGAAACGCCGGCATCCCCCGGAAGTTGTTCACTCGATCAGGGCAGGAGGGCCTCCTCCACCCTGATCGGGTGAACACGTTCGGGGAGCGGCTTGTGCACAGTCGCCCAGGGGTGGCCGTCAGGGGCTGGGGCGGATCGTCCCCGAGACCTCGCCGAGGCCGATCCGCCTGCCTTCCGGTCCGGGCGCCCAGGCGGTCATCGTCACGGTGTCGCCGTCCTCGAGGAAGCCGCGGGTCGAGCCGTCCTCGAGGGTGAGCGGGCTCCGTGCCGTTCCAGGTGAGCTCGAGCAGGCTGCCGCGCGTGCCCTTCTCCGGGCCGCTGACCGTGCCGGAGCCGAAGAGGTCACCGTCGCGCAGAGAGGCGCCGTTGACGGTCAGGTGCGCGAGCATCTGCACGGGTGACCAGTACATTCCCGCGTGCTCCGGTCGGGAGACGACAGTGCCGTTGAGAGCGACCTCGAGGTGGATGTCGAGCCCGAACGCCGGCGGCCCCTCGAGATAGGGCAGGACGGCGGGCTCCTCCTGCCCCGGCAGGGCCAGCCGGGCCTGCGCCAGCGCGTCGAGGGGTGTCACCCACGCCGAGATGGACGTCGCGAAGGACTTGCCGAGGAAGGGGCCCAGCGGGACGTACTCCCACGCCTGGATGTCTCGGGCACTCCAGTCGTTGAGGAGGACGACGCCGAAGAGGTGGTCGGCTGCCTCGTCGACGGAGACCCGCGTCCCGACCTCGGTGGCTCCGCCGACGACATAGCCGAGCTCGGCCTCGATGTCGAGGCGGATGCTCGGACCGAAGACCGGGGTGAGGTCGCTCGGCGCCTTGCGCTGACCACTGGGGCGCACGACGTCGGTCCCCGAGACAATGACGGTGCCCGACCGGCCGTGGTAGCCGATGGGCAGGTGCTTCCAGTTCGGCGGCAGCGCCGCGTTGTCGGGCCGGAAGATCTTGCCCGACGTTGCTGGCATGGTCCTCGCTGGCGTAGAAGTCGACGTAGTCGGCGACCTCGATCGGCAGGTGCAGGGTGACGCTGTCGAGGGGGTGCAGGTGCGGCTCCACGCCGGCGCGGTGCACGTCGTCGCGTGAGGATCTCGGTCAGCCATTCGCGGGCGATGGTCCACGCTGGTCGGCCCAGACCGAGGAACGCGTTGAGGCTCGGCGTTCTGCCAAGCGGTCGCGAGATCCGGACCGGCGCCCAGCTGACCGCCGTCGCGACCGATCGCTGCGACGGCGCCGGCGTCGAGCACGACGTCGCCGATGCGCACCCCGACCCGCCTCGTGGCGTCACGGCGGTGGAGAAGACGCCGTAGGGCAGGTTGTCGATGCCGAAGGGGTGGTCGGCTGGGACGTCGAGCCAGGTGGTCACGCGGTCGTGGTCCTTGTCGCGGCAGTGAGGCCGAGGGCCTCGCAGCTCGGTCAGCGGGTCGAGCACGCCGCAGCAGCCGTAAGCCGGTGAAGGACGCGCGCAGCCGTTCGATGTCCTCGGCGTCGAGCGCGGTCAGGCGTCCGACGAGATGCTCGGCGTCGCGTCACGCTCGAGAGTGCGCGCGACGTGTGCCGGCCCCGCCCCGTCGAGCGCCTCATGGGTCGCCACCAGGACGTTGAGCAGGCCGTGCATGCGGCTCCCCGCCATCGTCGCCCCGCACGGCATGGTGCAGGCCGCCCGTGAGCTTGAACGCCAGACCCGTGCACGACGATCGCGTCGAGGAACTCCGCCAGCGCCGGCTCGTCGGGCCATGGCCACGTCGGCGTCTCGCCGGTGCGGAACTTCGCCGTGACGCCGGCGCCGTCGGTGCGTGCCTCGGCGATCTCGTCGAGCCCGCTGCTCCTGGGCGGCCCCGCGTCCGACCTCGACGACGACGGGCACCCCGAGCTCGAGCACCTGCCGCCAGTCGGGCGACCAGCCGAGCTCGACGCTCGCGACGTGGACCGCGGGCGTCGTCCCGCAGCAGGTGGACCGCGTCGTGAGTGGCTCGAGCGAACCGCCGGGGCGCACGACGAGACCGACCTCGTAGCGGGGAGCGCGCCGCACGAGGGTCACGAGCGGCGAGGGCGGCCACGCTCAGCCGCCGCGGTGGCCGGCACGAGGAGCGGACCGAGCTGAGCGGCATACGGCCCATCCTGGAAATCCACGTGCTCCCGGACGGCCACGTCCATGGGAGCCAGCCCCGGCGGGAACACGGCCGCGTCGTCGACGAGGTGCTCGAAGAGCCTCGCATGGTGGGGGAATCCGGTCGACCTTGACATGTCCCGGAGGGTACTCCACTGTGGCTGAAGTGATACACCAACGTCCGATAATCGGACGCCGCGATGACTGAGGGGCAGACATGGCGCTACTACCAGGCAGCCGGCAACATCCCGCCCAAGCGGCACACCCAACACCGCGCCGCGACGGAGGCGAGCTCTACTACGAGGAGCTGATGGGGGAGGAGGGCTTCTCCTCCGACTCGTCCCTGCTCTACCACCGCAACATCCCCTCGACCGATCTCAGCGTCGCGGGTCTGGGAGGTCCGCGACCAGTCGACGACGCCGAACCATCCCCTGACACCCCGGCACCTCAAGCTGCACGACCTGTTCGACGACGCGGCGGTGCAGGACGCCGACGTCGTCACGAGCCGCCGGCTCGTCCTCGGCAACGGCGACGTGCGGATCTCCTACGCCGTCGCTGCCCGCCCCAGCCCGTGGTACCGCAACGCCATGGGCGACGAATGTGTCTACGTCGAGCGCGGCGCGGCTCACGTCGAGACGGTCTTCGGCGCCTTCGATGTCGCCGAGGGCGACTACGTCATCATCCCGCGCTCGACGACGCACCGGTGGCTCCCGGCGAGGACGCCGCCAACCCGCTCCGGGCCTACTGCATCGAGGCCAACAGCCACATCTCGCCGCCGAAGCGCTACCTGAGCAGGTATGGCCAGCTGCTCGAGCACGCACCGTACTGCGAGCGAGACCTGCGCGGCCCCGGCGGACCCCTGCTGGCGGAGGACATCGGCGCGAGCGCCGACGAGGAGACCGAGGTCTACATCAAGCATCGCGGGCGAGGGTCCGGTCCGGGTAACAGTGTGGTCGGGTCCATTCACATGCTGCCCTTCCACCCGCTCGACGTCGTCGGGTGGGACGGATGCCTCTATCCCTACGTCTTCAACGTCCGCGACTTCGAGCCGATCACGGGACGCGTGCACCAGCCTCCGCCCGTGCACCAGGTCTTCGAGGGGATGGGCTTCGTCGTCTGCAACTTCGTGCCGCGCAAGGTCGACTACCACCCGCTGTCGATCCCCGTGCCGTACTACCACTCCAACGTCGACAGCGACGAGATCATGTTCTACGTCGATGGCGACTACGAGGCCCGGAAGGGCTCCGGCATCGGCCGCGGGTCGATCTCGGTCCACCCGGGCGGGCACGCGCACGGACCGCAGCCCGGCGCGACCGAGGGCTCGATCGGCGCGGAGTACTTCGACGAGCTGGCCGTCATGGTCGACACGTTCCGGCCGCTCGAGCTCGGTGAGGCCGGCCTCGCAGCCGACGACGGGCTCTACGCCTTGTCGTGGTCACGCGGGGCGGGCAGGCAGGCGGGTGGTCAGGCGGTGGCAGCACAGCCCGACAGCGACGGAGTCCACTCGGAGGGGTGATGGGCCGACCGCTCGACGGGGTTGGAGCAGCCCCTCCTGCCGCCGGGCGGCCGGCGCCGGAGAGCTCCAAGACGCTGGATCGCGGGATCCGGCTGCTCGAGCTGCTGGCCCGTCCGGGGAGTGCCAGCGGCCTGACGATCACCGAGCTCGCCGCGCAGCTCGGGGTGGGCCGTCCCGCCGTCTATCGGCTGGTCACGGCCCTCGAGGCCCACCACCTCGTCGCCAGGCGGCCGGGTGGACGGGTCCGTCTCGGCCTCGGAGTGAGCCGGCTCGCCGCCGCGGTGACGCCCCTCGTCCGCTCGGAGGCCCGCCCGATCCTGCAGGAGCTGGCCGACTCGGTCGGCGCCACCGCGCATCTGACGGTGTCCGAAGGCGACGAAGCGCTCGCCCTGGTCGTCGTCGAGCCGACGTGGACCGACTTCCACGTGGCCTACCGCTCCGGCGCCCGGCACCCGCTCGACCGGGGAGCGGCCGGCCGAGCCATCCTCGGCGGTCGGGCCGGCTCCGGCGACCTCGTCGTGAGCGTCGGTGAGCTCCAGCCCGGGGCCCACGGCCTCGCCGTCCCTGTCCTCCCGCCGACCGAGACGGGTCAGCCGGACCGTGTCGTCGAGGCTTCCGTGGGCGTCGTCGCACTCGAGCCGATCGACCCCGCCTCGGCCGGACCCCAGCTCGAGCGAGCGGCTCGGGCGCTCGCCGCCGTGCTGCGCTGAACGTTCATGCCCCGGACGGGCTCCGGACGGGCTCCGCCAGCTGACGCGTTTCCTCGTACAGAGAATGTGACCATCCCTACACTTGCTTAAAGCGTCACGGCCAGCCACCGGCCCAAGTCGGGCCCCGGACGTGATGGCAAGGGGACCGCTATGGCACCTCGTTCCCGGAAGTCGTCCGCAACCGAGAGCAGCGTGACGCCCTACCACGCGCTGCTGAGCCTGCACATTCACGCGGGTTCCATTGACGTCGGCAGGATCCCCGGGTATCAGCCAGTTTCGCTGTCCGTGGCCCTGGCGGCCGTGGCAGCAGCCGACCCCACCGAGATACCGTACTCGGCTCGTCTTGCGGTGCTCTACGACCTGGCGAAGGCGGGCTATCCCGATCGTGAAGCCAACGACCGCGCGTACCTCCAGCTCGCGGGCTCTGTGGCTTCGGACCGCCTCACCATGGATGCCGGCGATCTCCTCGCGCGGATCAAGCAGCTCGCCGATGCCGGTCAGCCCGTGGCCCCCCCGCTGCTACGGGAGGGGCTCTTCGGCCAAGAGGCCGCCTTCATCAGCGAGAGTGTCTGCGACACCAGGGAGGTGCGGATCGGCGGCCTGTCCGCCACATGGATCTACTCCGAGTTCGAGACCGATGCCCCGTTGAGCCGGTTGGCCACGTGGCTTGACCCCCGGCACTGGGAGCAGTGGGGCCATCTGTTCTTCAAGGAGATGAAGCTCCAGACGGCCGAGCCGATCCCCTTGGGGCGCCCCGGCAATCCGCACTGGCACGGTCTCTTCCGAGAGGTGGTCCAGCTGCCGCTCCGGGACATCACGACGGTTCTGCATTGCTCCTACTGGCAGGAAGGGAACGACGCCGCCGGGATGACCTACGACCTCGCGCTCAGTGAGGACAACCAGCTCGACGTGGATCGTGGCTTCATCCTGGCCAACGACCTGGGCAACACCCGCTGCAGAGTGAGGGTCCTCAAGATCGTCGGCTTCACGAACCTCTTCTGGGACCAGGTGGCCGACTGGGTCTGTCCGTTCTGGACCGACTGGGTGCGGGCAGCGGTGCAGGGCGGGACGGAGGGCGACCCCAAGCACCGCGGACCAGTGCCTCTGCCTGGCCTCCCGTTGTTGACCGAAAGCCTCAGGCAGTGCGTGGACCATTTCTCCGAATCTGCAGAAGCCTACGTCGAGTTCATCGAGGACGTGACCTCCCGGGTGAGGTCGCGCGAGTACACCACCTCGGATCTGCTCGAGGACGGACGGCTCTACTGGTCGCAGCTGGCCCAGGACTGGTCAAAGGCATGGCTGCACGGATTCCAGGCGCTTGATGCCTTCGGGCGAGAGGGTCTCCGATCGACCACCACGCAGCCGGAGAACCGCACCGGACCAGCATCCGCCGCGACAGGAGCCGCCGGTGCGGCGGCAGCGACGGCGGCGCCTGGAGGTCTGGGTGGTCCCTCAGGCGTGGCCCCGGAGGGGCTGGACAGCACGCTCGTTCGCGTTCCCGGTCTTGCGGCCGGGTCGCGCCCGACGGCTTCCGACCTCGTGTCGATCGAGGCCGGAGGAGCGAGGATTGCAGCGAACAGAGTCCTGCTGACTGTGGAGTCGCTGGGTAGCGGCGAGTACGGAGTGCGCCTCAGGACCACCGAGACGGCCGCTTCGGCCGGCCTCTACATCGGCCAGCTGGCCATTGCGGGCGGGCCACAGGGAGTCCCCGTGCAGCTCTACGTCTCCGGGGCCGTCGGGGCGTGACGTGTGAGCGAACCCAGCACCTCCGCGGAGTCGAGGCTCACGCGACTCCTCGAGCGACTTCTCACTGCGGCAGAGGCATCCTTGGCTGCCGGCGACCTCGAGCAGGCGCGCGCCACAGCGGAAGAGGTTCGGACCGTCGATCCCGACAACCGGCGCTCTGCCCAGATCCTGCAACGGCTGGCGGCCCGCCAGCACGGACCGACGGGGGAGCGGGCCCTGATGACGTTGCTGTTCTCCGACCTGGTGGGATCCACGCTCCTGTCCGAGCAGGTCGAGCCGGAGCAGCTGCGGGACCTCTTCACGTTCTACCGGGCAGCGGCGAGAGCGGCCGTGAAGCGCTACAACGGTTCGCTCCTGCAGTTCCCCGGCGACGGCATCCTCGCCGGCTTCGGTTATCCGCAACCCCACGAGGATGATGCCCGAAGGGCGGTCCTCGCGGGTCTTGACCTGGCGGTGGCGATGCGCGACGCTCGGGCCGACCTGGAGCGGCGCCTTGGCCTGGCCGCCGACCTCAGGGTCGGGATCCACACCGGACGGGTCGTCGTCTCGCACCTCGGGGACGACGTGGCGGCTGCCGAACGGGACTCGATCGTCGGCATCACCCCGAACCTCACCGCCCGGATCCAGCAGGCCGCCGAGCCCGGGACGGTGGTGATCAGCGACGTCACGGAACAGCTCGTCGATGCCGACTTCTTCATGCACTCGATGGGCGAGTACGAGCTCAAGGGGGTCACCCGCCGCGTCGAGGTCTTCGCCGTCGAACGGCCCCGATATGCCGCGGCGCGCTTCGCGGCGGAGCGGTACCGCAAGGCTGGGCTCGTCGGACGGGACGAGCCGAGGGACCGCCTGCTCGCCGCCTGGAAATCGGTCGGTGAGTCAGGAACGCCCGCGCCCGGAGCGACCTTCCTTCTCGTCGGTGAGCCAGGCATCGGCAAGTCGCGGCTCGTCGCCGAGCTCCTTGACCGCGTCGAGGCCAGCGGAGGTGCGGTTCTCGGGGCCGGCTGCCTCCCGTACTACGCCAACGTCTCGCTGTGGCCCATTGCCAGGATGCTCGAACGTGTCCTCGATGGGTCCGGCGACGACCCTGGGGTGTCCCAGCACCTGAGCGCGCACCTCGACTCGCTGAACCTGGAGCCTGCCCGGTACGTGCCCTTCCTCGGCCCCCTCGTGGGCACCAGCCAGGACGGGGCCTACCCCGCTCCGGAGCTCGACCCGAGCGCCTTTCTGGAGGAGAGCCTCGGCCGGCTCGTGGAGTGGCTCGCGGCTCTCGGTGCGCGGCGCCGGCCGCACCTGCTCGTCGTCGAGGACCTCCACTGGGCCGACCCGTCGACGATTGCCCTGCTGGCACGCCTGGCGGCCGCACCACCCGATTCCATCCTCACCGTGGCCACGACACGGGACAGCACGGCGATCCCCTGGCGTGAGGCTGCTGTCCTGCTGGAGCTCGGTCGGCTGGACGCCAAGGAGGCGAGCCGCCTCGTCGACAACCTCGCGATCGGCACAGCACTCAACGACGAGCAGCGCAGCTCCATCATCGAGCAGAGCGAGGGAATTCCGCTGTTCATCGAGGAGATGACGCGCTCGTGTGTCTCCGACCGTCGCACTGAGCCGATGCCGCTGCGGTTGCAGGAGCTGTTCACCTGGCGGCTGAAGCAGCCCGAGGTCGACCTGCGGGTCGTGCAGGTCGCCGCGACCGTGGGGCCGACCTTCGACGCCCCCCTCGTCTCGGCGGTCGTGGGCGACGACGCGACCGTCACGGACCAGGTGCTGATCCTGGTCGATCAGGGAGTCATCGAGCCCGTCGGGCCCTCGGATGCGGCCAGGTACCGCTTTCGGCACGCCCTCATGCGCGACGCGGCCTACGAGACACAGGTCCTCGACGTGCGCAGGCAGACGCACGCCACCATCGCAGACGTCATGTCGCGACAGGGCGCCGAGCCTGCTCTCATCGCGGCCCACCTCGACCTCGCCGGGATGGCCCAGCGCGCCGCCGCACTGTACATGGACGCGGCGCAAGCCGAGCAGGGACGGGGCGCCCACATCGAAGCCACGCGGTTGCTGACCCGAGCCCTCGAGCTGTTCGACACCTTCCCCGAGTCGGGGCAGCGCGACCTCAGCGAGTTGACGGCGCGCATGCTGCGGGGGCTGAGCGTCACTGCGACACAGGGGTATGCCGCTTCCGAGGTGCAGTTCGATCACCGACGCGCCGAGGTGCTGGCGACGAGGCTGGGGACCCAACCCGAGGTGCTGCTGTCACTCATCGCCATCTGGGCCTACTGGTTGGTGAGCGGCAACCTTGCCACGGCGCGCGGGCTGACGGATCGACTCCAGGGAATGGTCCGTGAACCGGCGTTCTCATGGTTCGAACCGGAGGTCGAGGTGTGCGCCGGCTGGCTTGAGTTCTTCGCCGGCAACCTTGCCACCGCCTGGGAGCATCTCGAGCGCGGCATGGCGGGTTTCCTGGCCCGGCCCGACGACGCGGCAGTATCCCCCTTCTGGCCGCTCCCGCACGACCCGCTCGCCGTATCCCAGATCGCGATGTCGTGCATCTGCACGTTGCGGGGGGACCCGGGAGAGGCGCGTCATTGGGAGCGCGAGGCCATCGAACGCGCCGAGAGGGTCGGGTTCCCCCGCGGTCCGTTCAGCGCCGCGTTCATCCAGACCTTCGTCGCCTGGATCCGTCGCTTCGTCGGCGACGACGCTGCTTCCTGGCGTGCTGCTTCGGACGTTGTCGCCATTGGACAGGAGCACGGCTACATCTTCTGGACCGTCATGGGGTCCGCCTACGGTCTCGCCGGCACTCCCGGTAGCCAGGCCCACAGAGACCAGGTGGAACACGCCGTAGACAGGCTCAGACTCATGGGTCAGGAGTCGTTCTCGGCCGCTCATCTCGGCTACCTCGGGCGACTCTACGCCGACGCCGGCGAGCCAGACCGAGGTCTCGAGTTCGTTGCCCAAGCGATCGAAGCGGTTCAAAAGACCGGCGAGGGCATCCATCTTCCGGAGCTCCTCCGGCAACGGGCGCAGTACACGCTGGCGGCCGGGGGCGTCATCGACCACGCAGCAGCCGACCTTGCCGAGGCGGTGCGCATGGCTACCGACCAGGACGCTCGAGTGGCGCGGCTCAGGGCAGCGCTGGATCTCGCCAGTCTTCCGCACGCCGGCCGACCCGCCGAGTGGCGCCACACGCTCGCCGCTGCTCGGGCAGCCGTGGTGCCTGCGCTCGTCACGCCCGACACGGTCGCTGCCGATGAGCTCCTGGCGAACTGACAGGCGGCCGCGGATCGTCATCCTCGGCGGTGGCATGGCGGGTCTCGTCACGGCGTGGGAGCTCAGCTCGGGTGGTTGGCGAGATCGGCTCGACTCGATCACCGTGTACCAGCGAGGTTGGCGGCTCGGTGGGAAGGGCGCCAGCAGCCGAGGACCAAACGGGCGCATCCAGGAACATGGTCTGCATGTCCTCCTCGGCTGCTACGACGCCACCTTCCGGGTCCTCCGTGAGGTGTATGGAGAGCTCGACCGGTGCACGACAGATCCTGACTGCCCGATTCGCAGCTGGCGCGACGGGCTGGAACCCGCTGGTGACGTGGGACTTGCCGACTGGGACGGCAGTGCATGGAGCCATTTCGTGACCCGGTTCTCGAGCAACCGCATGCTGCCGGGTGAACCCGGCGCCGAGGACGGACAGCTAGGTCCCCTCGACGTGGCCTCTCGTGTCGTCGGCCTGCTGGTCGACTTCCATGAGGGGCTCGAGCTGTCACTCACGGGGCCCACGCGGCCCTATCTGAGTGTCTCGCCCGTCCCGAGGACGGGCACGACCACCGTGGAGACGGCGCTTCGCGCCGGCGGCCTGACCGCGCTCGCGCTGCTGGCCGAGGTTCTCGAGCGCGCCTCTCGGGCCGCAGGACCGGTGGGCCTCGACGCTCCGGCACTGGACGCCCTTGGCGTGGTCGTCAGGACGTGGCGGGACGATCTACGCCCCCGGATGCTCGCCGAGCCGGCGATGCGGCGGACGTGGCAGTTGGTCGACCTCGTCGTCGCGTGCCTGCAGGGGATGGTCATGGATGGGCTGCTTCCGGCCCCGGATTTCGGTCGCATCGATCATCTCGACTTCCGTGAGTGGATCGCCACGCATGGTGCGGCTCCCGAGACGCTCGACTCGCCCATCGTCCGCGGGATGCATGAGCTCACGTTTGCCTTCGAGGGCGGGGACCATCACCGGCCGCGGTTCTCGGCGGGGCTGGGCCTCCAGCTCGCCGGCCGGATGCTGTTCGACTACAAGGGGTCGGTCTTCTGGCGCATGCGGGCGGGGATGGGGGAGGTCGTCTTCGCTCCGATGTACCAGGCCCTCGTCCGGCGTGGGGTCGAGTTCCGGTTCTTTCACCGCCTCGATCGTCTGGCGCTCGCTGGCGACCACTCGGTCGGGTCGGTGGAGCTGACCCGTCAGGCCGACCTGGTCCCGTCGAGAAACCACTACGACCCGCTGATCCGGGTCGCGGGGCTGCCGTGCTGGCCCGACAAGCCGCTCGTCGACCAGCTCGGCGCGGATCCCGGGGATCGAATCGAGTCGCACTGGGGGCCCGCGAACGGGGCAGGTACAGAAAGGCTGGTCGCCGGTGCGGACTTCGACCTGGCCGTCCTGGCGGTGTCCGTCGGCATGGTTCCGCACGTGGCCTCAGAACTGGTGCGGGCGGATCCAGCGTGGCGCCGGATGGTGGACAACGTCGGCACGGTGGCAACCCAGGCGGCCCAGCTGTGGATGGACGCGTCTGCCGCGGATCTCGGATGGTCGGGGCCGGAGGGGGTGACGCTCACGGGCTTCGGGCAGTCTTTTGCCACGTGGGCATCCATGTCGCACCTGCTCCCCAAGGAGGCGTGGCCCCACCACGATGCGCCACGCAGCATCGCATACTTCTGTGGTCCCATCCCGGATGGCCGCGACGAAGCAGACCAGGACGATGCGGACGTAGACCGTGCGGAAAGGCTGGTACGCGAGAGGCTCCGGCAGTTTCTCGACGACGAGGTGGGCACGTTGTGGCCGGGCGCGACCGACTCGCGAGGCTTCCGGTGGGGGCTGCTCCGAGACGACGAAGGCCGCCGCGGTCCGCTGCGACTGGCTGCCCAGTACGTGAGGGCCAACATCGACCCGTCGGACCGCTATGTGCAGTCCTTGCCAGGATCGGGCCGACACCGGATCGCCGCCGGAAGAACCGGTTTCGGCAATCTCGCCGTCGCCGGCGACTGGACCGCCTGCGGGTTCGATGCGGGCAGCTTGGAGGCCGCGACGCGGTCAGGGATCCTGGCGGCCCGCTCGATCCTGTCGGGAGAGGTCAGCGACGGAGCCTCGCGGTGAGGGCGCGATGAGCGCTGAGCAGGAGCTCCGTCACGACCTCCGGACCCTCGTGGAGGACGTCCAGCGTTTCGCGTTCCGCTCCGCTGCCGCGGTGGTGAGTCGCTATGTCCAGCTGGTCGACAGCATGCTCGCTGGCAGCGATCTTCCTTCGCCCACAGGGCCGGATGGCCTGGCGACCGCACTTCTCGACGGCCTCAGGGCGCGGCCGGCACTCACCTCGGTGGAGACCCTGGTGCTACCCACCACGTCGCCGGGATCGAGTTCTGAGGGCCTGTTGTGGATCCACAACCCCACGTCAGCGCCGCTGACGAACATCGATCTCGAGGTGACGCAGCTGACGTGTTCCGGGACTGCTCTCATCCCCCTCGACGGAGTCTGCCTCAGCCCGAGGAGGGCTCAGACGGTGGAGCCACGTGGGCGCCAGCAGGTCCTGATCCGGGTCGCCGTGCCCGTTGGACAAGCCGTCGGCATGTACCACGGCCTCGTGATCGCGTCGCTGGCACCGTCAGACCCGATTGCCGTCCGTCTCGAGGTCGCAGCTCGATCGAGGACCTCATGAGCGCGATCGACACGGATTTCGTCGACCAGCTCGCCTCCTACGCCGGGCTCGCCCGGCAGGCGGCGGCCGCCTACCTGTCCGCCGACCTGTCGCCATACCTCGAAGTCCCGGCCACGGAGTATCTCGAGCGAGGGGGGAAGGGTCTGCGCCCTGCTCTGTGCCTCGCCACGTGCAGTGCCTTCGGCGGCGAGGTCGCGGCCGCCCTGCCCTCGGCCGCCGCCATCGAACTGCTCCACACCGCGTTCCTCGTCCATGACGACGTCGAGGATGACAGCGACCTCCGGCGTGGTGAGCCCACCCTCCACCGCAAGTACGGACCAGCCCTTGCGATCAACGCTGGCGACGGCCTCGCGGTGGTGGCACTCGGTGCCCTACGCGACAACGAGCGCACCGTCGGGCGGCGGCTCGCCGCGAGGGTCTGGGCCGAGTTCGACTTCATGGCACGGCAGACCGTCGACGGCCAGGCGCGCGAGCTCGGCTGGCGGCGTGACGGGCGGACCGACCTCACCCCGGACGACTACCTCGACCTCATCATGAAGAAGACGTGCTGGTACACGACGCTCCTGCCGCTGCGGGTCGGCGCACTGATCGGATCCAGGGGCAGGCTGGACCTCGAGCCCATGCTCCGGTTCGGATTCTTCCTCGGTGCGGCGTTCCAGATCCGGGACGACGTGCTCAATCTCACCGGGTCGCAGGCCGTGTACGGCAAGGAGGCGCTCGGCGACCTGCGCGAGGGGAAGCCCACGCTGATGCTCATCCACCTCCTGGCGGCGGCCAGCCCGAGCGACCGGGAGCAGGTGGTCCGCTACCTCGCCCTCGACCCGGCCCAGCGCTCTGGTGAGGTCGCCGAACACCTCTTGGCCCTGATGGACGACCACGGGAGCGTGGCCTTCGCAGATGAGTTCGCCCGGGGCATCGCTCGGGCGGCCGGTGTGGCGTTCGAGGAGGCGTTCGCCGCCGCCCCGGACTCGCCGGCTCGGCGCTTCATCCGCGAGCTCGTCACCTACATGGTGGAACGCGACCGCTGAAGCGATCAGCTCTGGACGACGGGCGCACCCTCCAGCCGGACGCCGGCCTCCTCGAGCTGCGCGAGCGCGGCCTCGGTCGTGTTCCGGGCGACCCCGGCCGTGAGGTCGAGCAGGACCGTCGTGTCCAGTCCCTCGCGTCGGGCATCCAGCGCGGTGGCCCGCACGCAGTGGTCCGTGGCGATCCCGACGACGTCGACGTGGGAGACGCCGCGCTCCGCGAGCCAGTCCGCGAGGGTCGCGCTGTCGGCGTCGATCCCGTGGCATTCGAAGCCGCTGTAGGCAGCCGAGTACTCGCCCTTGCGGAAGACGGCCTGGATCGAGTCCTGGGCGCCAGCGAGGTTCGGGTGGAAGGCAGAGCCTGCGCTCCCTGCCACGCAGTGCACCGGCCACGTGTTGACGTAGTCCGGCTCCTCGGCGAAGTGCTCGCCCGGGTCGATGTGCCAGTCGGCCGTGGCGACGATGTTGTCATAGGCGGCCGCGTGCTCGGCCACGTACGCCGAGATGGCTTGCGCCACAGCGGCGCCGCCTTCAACGGCGAGTGACCCGCCCTCGCAGAAGTCGTTCTGGACGTCGACGATGATGAGCGCGCGCCGCTCCCTGCTGTCAGACGCGGACATGACGCTGGACATGACTCAGTGCTCCTCGAAGACGGTCGGAATGACGGCGTCCCCGCGCGACAGCTGGGTCGCGGCCCGGGGCAGCTCGGCGCGCGACGCGCTGTGGCGCTCGCGGGCCTCGTGGATGTCCTGGTGGTCGATGACCTCACCATCACGGACGAGCTCCACCATCAGGGGACGGTCGTTGCCGTCGTCGCGCGGCCGCTCCCCGATCCCGATCACCTCTGCCTCGGCCAGCCCCCTGGGACCCAGGCGACGCATGGCCCACTTGCGGCCACCCTTCGATGCCTTGTCCTTGCTCTTCTTGGCGACGCTCTCCAGCTCGCCGGAGGCGTTCTCGCGTTGGACGAGCTTGTAGACCATCGAGGCGGTCGGCGCCCCTGACCCCGTGACGAGGGCGGTACCGACGCCGTACCCGCTCACGGGCGCCGCCGCGAGGGCCGCGATCGCGTACTCGTCGAGGTCGGAGGTGACGATGATGCGCGTGTCCCGGTTCCCGGCCGCGTCGAGCTGCGCGCGGACCTCCTGCGCCTGGATGAGCAGATCGCCCGAGTCGAGCCGCACCGCGCCGAGCTCGGGTCCGGCGATCTCCATGGCGAGATCGACGGCGGTCCTGACGTCAAAGGTGTCGACGAGGAGCGTCGTGCCCTTGCCGAGGGACTCGACCTGGGCGGTGAACGCGTCACGCTCGGAGTCGTAGAGCAGCGTGAAGGAGTGCGCGGCCGTCCCGGCTGTGGGCACGCCGTGACGTCGCCCTGCCTCCAGGTTGCTCGTGGCATGGAAGCCGGCCACGTAGGCCGCCCGCGCGGCAGCGGCGGCAGCCTCCTCATGGGTGCGCCGCGCCCCCATCTCGATGCAGGGCCGGTTGCCGGCCGCACAGGTCATCCTGGAGGCAGCCGACGCGATCGCCGTGTCGTGGTTGAGGACCGACAGGATCAGGGTCTCGAGGACGACTCCCTCGGCGAAGCTCGACTCGACGACGAGCACAGGGGAGTAGGGGAAGTAGACCTCGCCCTCGGGATAGCCGGTGATGCTGCCGCTGAACCGGTACGACGCGAGCCAGTCGATCGTCTCCTGGTTGACCACTTGCGTGTCCGAGAGGAACCGGAGCTCCGCGTCGCCGAAACGGAACTGCTCAAGGGCTTCGAGGAACCGTCCCGTCCCTCCGACGACCCCGTAACGGCGGCCGTCCGGCAGGCGCCGAGCGAACGCCTCGAAGACGCACCTCCGCTGGGCCTCGCCCGAGGCGAGTGCAGCCTGCACCATCGTCAGCTCGTAGTGGTCGGTCAGCAGTGCGGTACTCATGGCGCTCCCGTGCTCATGGTGCTCACGGTGGTCAGCCTACGATCCCGCTCTGTGGCAGGGCGGTCATAGGGTGGATGCGTGATCCTGACGAGCATGTCCCTCGCGCCGGTGGCCCCCGTGCGCAGCCCGGAGACGGAGGAAGCCACCGAGGAGGCCACGGGCACGGATGAGCTCGTCCTGCCCGACGTCCCCTGGGTCACCATCGTGTGGAACGACCCGGTCAACCTCATGACCTACGTGACGTGGGTCTTCGAGACGTACTTCGGCTATCCCCGCGCCAAGTCGGAGAAGCTGATGATGGACGTCCACACCAAGGGCCGGGCGGTGGTGTCCAACGGCCCGCGCGAGTCCATGGAGCGGGACGCCGAGTCGCTCCAGGGCTACGGCCTGTGGGCAACGTTCGAGAAGGACGAGTGATGGCCCGCGCCTTCCTGCCCGATGACGGCCGCTACGTCGCACTGCTGGACGACACCGAGCGGTTCATGATCCACGGCCTCATGCAGCAGACCCGGATCGTCCTGTCCCCGGAGGTCGAGCCGACGGGGGATGCCTTCGCGGATGTGGTCGCCTCGATGGGCGTGTCCGTCGCCAGCGAGGACCGGGCCGAGGACCGAGGCGCGAGGAGCGCGATCCGGCGCTCGACCGGTTGCTCCCCGATGCGCACCGCGGCGACGACGCGGTCGCTGCAGAGTTCCGACGCCTCACCGAGGAGGGGCTGCGTCAGCGCAAGAGCGCGAACCTCGACGTCGCCATGGAGCGGCTCGCCGCCGCTGCGGATGACGAAGTGGCGCTCGACGAGTCGCAGGCACCGGCCTTCCTGATGGCGTTGACCGACGTCCGCCTTCTGCTCGGGGAGCGGATGGGCATGCGCACCGAGGAGGACGCCGAACGCCTCCACGCGGCCATGGAGGTGATCGACGATGACGATCCGCTCGGCTACGCGATGGCCTGGTATGACTTCCTCACCTGGCTGCAGGAGACGTTGACCCAGGCGCTCATGGACGACGTCTGATAATTGTGTGACACACAGAACTCGCGAGTCGCCGGTGGCCGGCGCCATTCGCACCTAGGCTCAGTCCGTGGAACTCACCATCGTCGGCTGCTCCGGGTCCTTCGCGGGCCCCGATTCGCCCGCCTCGTGCTACCTGCTGCGGGCGGAGTCCGACGGCCGCACGTGGAGCATCGTGCTCGATCTGGGCAACGGCGCGCTCGGAAACCTCCAGCGTCACATCGATCCGCTCACCGTGGACGCCGTGCTCATCAGCCATCTGCACGTCGACCACTTCATCGACCTGTGCGGTCTCTACGTCATGCTCAAGTACGCGCCCGGCGGCTCCGGGCGGGAGGATGTCCCGGCCTACGGTCCGGATGGACTGGGGGAGCACCTGGCCCACGCCTACGGCAACGAGGCGATCGAGGACGTTCCGGGGATCTTCCAGTTCCGCACGATCTGCGATCGCGAGCCGATCGTCCTGGGCCCGTTCACGATCACCCCGGTGGGCGTGAAGCACACGATCGAGTCCTACGGCTTCCGGGTCGAGGCAGCGGGCCGCACGCTCGCCTACACCGGTGACACCGATCTGTGTGACGCGCTGACACCCCTGATGACCGGCGCGGACCTCGTCCTCGCCGACGCCGCCTTCGTCGACGGTCGCGACGACACCCGTGGCATCCACCTCTCGGGCAGCCGCGCGGCGGAGGCGGCCGTCCGCGCCGGGGGAGTGCAGCGCCTCATGCTCACGCACATGCCGTCATGGAACGATCCCGACGTCTGCTGCGCGCAGGCCGCCGCAGTGTGGCCGGGTGAGGTGGAGGTCGCCAAGCCGGGTGCCACCTACGTCGTGTGACGCGATGTCGTATGCCGCTGAGCTGGGTGTTACGTCTTCGTGACGTCGGGTGCAGGCTGGGTCCGCAAGCGGGCGGGCGGCCTACCGTTGAGGGATGGCTAGCCTTCTGGGCATGACTGCCACACGACATGACGGACGTGCCCCCGACGAGACCCGCGAGGTCCGGATCACCCGGGGCTGGCTCGACCACGCCGAGGGGAGCGTCCTCGTCGAGTTCGGACGCACTCGGGTCCTCTGCGCCGCATCGTTCACCGAGGGAGTGCCCCGCTGGCTCAAGGGAAAGGGCACCGGCTGGGTGACGGCCGAGTACGCCATGCTGCCGCGCGCGACGAACACCCGCTCTGACCGCGAGTCCGTCAAGGGAAGGATCGGCGGCCGCACGCACGAGATCTCCCGGCTCATCGGACGCAGCCTCCGCGCCGTCATCGACACGAAGGCCTTGGGGGAGAACACGATCATCCTCGACTGCGACGTCCTGCAGGCCGACGGCGGGACCCGGACGGCCGCCATCACCGGCGCCTACGTGGCGCTCGCCGATGCCATCGCGGACGCCCGGGCGAAGGGCCTGATCGGCAGGAATGCGGAGCCCCTCACCGGGTCGGTCGCGGCGGTGTCGGTCGGCATCGTCGGCGGGGAGGCGGTCCTCGACCTCGACTACGAGGAGGATGTGACCGCCGGGACGGACATGAACGTCGTCATGACCGGTGACGGTCGGTACATCGAGGTGCAGGGCACCGCCGAGGGCCAGCCGTTCGAGCGAGCCCTGCTCGACGAGCTGCTGGAGCTGGCCGCCAAGGGTTGCGCCGACCTCACCGCCGCCCAGCGGGAGGCGCTCGACCCGGGCGCCGAGGAGCCGGCCTCATGACCAAGGTCGTCCTTGCCACGCGCAACCACCACAAGGTGGAGGAGCTGCGCGAGATCCTCGCTGACGTCTGCGGCGAGCTAGGCCTCGACATCGTCGGACTCGACGAGTTCCCTGAGACACCAGACGTCGTCGAGGACGGTGTCACGTTCGCCGAGAACGCTGCGCTGAAGGCGAGGTCAGCGGCGGAGACGACGGGGCTCCCGGCGCTCGCGGATGACTCAGGACTTGCCGTCGACGTGCTCGGAGGCGCCCCTGGCATCTTCAGCGCCCGCTGGTCCGGGAGCAAGGGACCGGGTGCCGACCGGGCGAATCTCGAGCTGCTGCTCGCCCAGCTCGGCGATGTCCGCGAGGAGCACCGGGGCGCGGCGTTCGTCTGTGCGGCAGCACTCGTCCTTCCCGATGGACGGTCCGCGGTCGAGACGGGCCGCTTCCGCGGCCGGGTCGCTCACGAGCCCCGGGGGACCGGCGGCTTCGGGTACGACCCCATCTTCATCCCCGAGGAGCAGCCGGATCCGGGCAACGCACGCACGCTCGCGGAGTACGCAGCGGAGGAGAAGAACTGCGTCTCGCACCGGTTCCGGGCCTTCCGCGCGCTGGCGCCGCAGCTGAGGGAGCTGCTCCGCCAATGAGCTCCGCCAGCCCGACGGCACGCAATCCGGTCGCCAGCAGACCACCTGCGACGCAGCCGGGTTCGGCCTGGGCGGCTGCCGCGAACGGTCTCGTCGCCGGGCTGCTCACCGTCGGGCTGAGCACCCTCATCGCGGCAGTCCTTGGGTGGCTCGGCGTGACCGGCGGCCAGGCCGCTCCGGTCGCCGCGGTCAGCAGCGCGTTCATCGACCGGACACCGCCGTGGCTCAAGGACCTTGCGATCGCCGCCTTCGGCACGAATGACAAGCGGGCCCTCCTCGTCGGCGTCGTCTTCGTGCTGGCTGTCCTCTGCGCCGTCATCGGCGTCCTCGCCCGGACCAGGCTCACGGCGGCCCTCGTCGCATTCGGCGTCCTCGGGGCCGTCGGGGTGGCCGCGGTCCTGTCGCGCCCGGATGCGTCACTCGCTGACGCTGTTCCAACGGTGCTCGGAACGACCGCGGGTCTGTGGTTCCTCAGCCGCGTCGCCCGCCCCGCGCACGCGATGGGCACGACAGGCACGGACAACCCGGCGCGACGCCTCCTGCTGGGGGCAGCGGTAGGCGGCTCAGCGGCATACGTCGGCTGGTTGCTCGGCGGTGACTCGGCGGCGGCCACGGCTTCGCGGGAGGCGATCGCACTCGAACCCGCCCGGGCGACGAAGATCCCGGTGCCGGCGGGCGCCGACCTCAAGGTGCCGGGAGCGACCCCGTTCCTCGTGCCCAATGACGACTTCTACCGGATCGACACCGCGATCATCGTGCCGCGGCTCAACGCCGACGAGTGGCGCCTCCGGGTCACCGGCATGGTCGAGCGAGAGGTCGAGATCGACTGGAACACCTTGCAGAACAAGCCGATGCGCGAGGCGCTCGTGACCCTGACCTGCGTCTCCAACGAGGTCGGTGGGGACCTCGTGGGCAATGCCGCGTGGACCGGCTGGCCGGTACGCGACCTGCTCGCGCAGGCTGGCCCGCTGCCCGGCGCCGACATGGTGCTCCAGACGAGCGCCGACGGGTGGACGTGCGGGACGCCCCTGCGAGCCATGACCGACGGTCGCAACGCCCTGCTCGCCGTGCGCATGAACGGTGAGCCGCTGCCGTTCGAGCACGGCTTCCCGGTGCGGCTCGTCGTGCCGGGGCTCTACGGCTATGTCTCCGCCTGCAAGTGGGTGACCGAGCTGAAGGTGACGACCTTCGCGGAGGACATGGGCTATTGGACCCCGCGGGGCTGGTCAGCCGAGGGGCCGATCAAGACGTCGTCACGGATCGACGTCCCTCGATCGGGCGCCACGGTGTCGGCGGGCCGGGTCGCGGTCGCCGGCGTTGCGTGGGCGCAGCATCGCGGGATAGCCGAGGTGGAGGTCCAGATCGACGACGGTCCATGGACGCCGGCGCGGTTGGCGGCAGATGCGAGCATCGACGCCTGGCGCCAGTGGGTCCTCGACTGGGACGCGACGCCCGGAAGTCACACCTTGCGCGTGCGTGCCCGGGACCTGACGGGGACGCTGCAGTCGGCCGATTCGCGACCCCCGGCGCCCAACGGTGCGGAAGGCCTCCACACGGTCACCGTGCGCATCGAGTGATGCCTCGCCGGTCAGGCTGGCGCGCCTGCCCCACCGACGATTGCCTCGGCCTCGATCTCGACGAGGAGGTCGGGGTGGATGAGCGCCGAGACCTCGAGCATGGAGGCAGTGGGCCGCACGTCCCCGAACACCTCACCGTGGGCTCGGCCGTACTCCTCCCATCGAGAGATGTCCGTGACGAACATCCGGGTGCGGACCACGTCGGCCGGCGTGGCGCCGAGCTCGGCCAGGGCAGCGGTCACGATCTCGAGGGCCACGGTGGTCTGGACGTAGGGGTCTCCGGCGCCGACGACCTGTCCTTCCCGTACCGCCGTGGTCCCGGACACGTGGATCGTGTCGCCGACCCGCACCGCGCGTGAGTAGCCGACGAGGTCCTCCCACGGACTGCCCGTGCTCACCCGTTGCCGCATGCCGTCAGCCTAGGCAACTAGGCTGGTCCCTGGCTCTCGAGGTCAGCGGAGCCGCCAGGCGGACGTGGTGGAACTGGTAGACACGCAGGATTTAGGTTCCTGTGCCATCGGCGTGCGGGTTCGAGTCCCGCCGTCCGCACTCCCGTGAACGATCCCGACGAAGGAGACCCCGTGAGCGACCGACTCGAGCCGGGCGACCAGGCCCCCGACTTCACGCTTCCCGACGACACCGGCGCATCGGTGAGCCTTCGTGACTTCCGCGGCCGGAAGGTGATCGTCTACTTCTACCCAGCCGCGATGACGCCGGGGTGCACGAAGCAGGCCTGCGACTTCAGCGAGTCGCTCGAGTCGCTCCGGCGGGACGGGTACGAGGTCATCGGGATCAGCAAGGACAAGCCGGCCAAGCTGGCGAAGTTCCGCGAGCGTGATGCGCTGACCATCCCCCTGCTGTCCGACGAGTCCCTCGACGTCCACCGTGCCTACGGCGCCTACGGGGAGAAGAAGCTCTACGGCAAGACGATGGAGGGCGTGATCCGCTCGACGTTCGTCCTCGACGAGGACGGCGTCGTCTTGCACGCCCTCTACAACGTCAAGGCCACCGGTCACGTCGCGAAGCTCCGACGTGACCTCGGCATCGCGGCCTGACACCTGCCGAGACCTCCCGCGACTAGAGTCGACCTCAGCCTGCCGAAAGGACGCGTCATGACCGACACCGCACGAATCGAGAGGGACCTCGAGGCCGCTCGAGCCCGCCTCGAGGGGACCGTCAACGAGCTTGCTTACCGGGCACAGCCCAAGGTCATCGCCCAGCGTCAGGCGGACAGTCTCAAGCTCAGGCTCGTCGAGGCCACGCACACACCCGATGGCAGCCTCCGTGTCGAGCGGGTTGCTGCGGTGGCGGCCGCTGTCGTTGGGTTCGTCGTCGTGGTCGGCCTGCTTCGCCGGCGTCGGCACCGCTGACGCACGCTGAGCAGCCGGGAACCAGCGAAACCACATGGCCAAGAGCACCTCGACGAGCGGGTCGGCAGCGTCCAAGCTGCCGATACGCATGCTGCACGACCGACTCCTCGTCAGCCTCGAGCGCGAGGGCGAGCGCCGCAGCGGCGGCGGCATCCTCATCCCTGCGACGGCCTCGGTCGGCCGACGTCTCGTCTGGGCCGAGGTCGTCGCCACCGGCCCGAATGTCAGGCAGGTGCAGCTCGGGGACCGGGTCCTCTTCGATCCGGAGGAGCGGGCCGAGGTGGAGCTGCAGGGACACGACTACGCGCTGCTGCGCGAGCGGGACATCCACGCCGTCGCCGCGTCCCGGATCGACGACGGCCAGACCGGCCTCTACCTCTGAGATGGACGGGACGTTGCCGGCTGACGCACCGCTGTCGGGAGCGATTCTGCGGTCGCCCCGGCTTGGCCGCAGGGCTCCTGGATCCGCCGGCTCTCGCTGCGCATGACACTCCACGGAGAGCTATCCGCCGCCGGTGCTCCGTGGTGTCGAGGACGGTGACGGCGTCGTCGTCTGCGTCACGGTGGCCGTGACCGTCGGGGTCTCCTTCGACTCCTTGACTGCCTTCTCCAACGCGGCGACCGTCGCGGCGTCGACCGTTCCCGTCTCCGCGACGCCCAGGTCCTTCTGCAGCCCCGTCAGCGCGTCCGTCAGGGCGGGCGTCCACTGGCCGTCCACCGGACCGTCCCAGTAGCCGGCGAGCTTCAGCGTCTGCTGGAGGGCCGCGGTCGAGGCCACGGCGGCCTCCGCGGCCGCGCCACCCGTGGACGCCAGGTCCGACCGCAGCGCCGCCTCGGTGGCCTTGTCCATCGTTCCCGTCACGGACAGGCCGTGCGCCTTCTGGAGCGCCTCGACGGCGGCGGTCGTCGTCGGGCCGTAGACACCGTCAACCTTGCCCGTGTAGTACCCGGCGTCGGTCAGGTCCTGCTGCAGCGCGGCCGTGTAGTCATGGACGGCCTCGGCGGCCTTCTCCTGCTGCGGCTCGGTGAGGCAGCCGGCCGCCGCGAACAGCTGCAGCCAGGCCATCTCGAGCCCGACGGCCGCGGCGTTGAACTGCTGGCTGGCCCGACGCAGCGGACTGTCGTCCGAGATCGCGCCCTGGGCTGTCGCGAACTCGCTCTCGGCCTGCTGCACTCGAGTCACCGTCGCACTGGGCACCGTTGGCGTCGCAGTCGGCACCGCTGACGAGGGTGACGCCGAGGGAAGCACGGTCCCCCCGGTCGCCGACGCCCGGGCGGCGGCGAGCTCGGCCTCGGCGGCCGCGAGCTCCTGTTCGGCCGTCGCCACGGCCCCGTGCGCCTCGACGGCAGCCTGTCCGGCGGACGCCGTGTCCTGGCTCGGCTGCTTCAGGTCCCGTCCCGCCGTCGTCACGTCGCCCACAGTCGGTGCGGTCTGGTTGAGGACATCGCCGTACCGGTCCAGGGCGGTGATGTAACCGGCACTCTCGGTGCAGAACGTCGCGCTCGCGGCGGTGGCTGCCGCCGTGGCGTCGTCGACTGCCTTCTGCTTCGCGGTCACATTCGCCTCGGCGGCCTGCACGGGTGTGTCGCCGCCTGTGCTGCAGCCGACGATCAGGCACAGGGCAGCAACCACGATCACGCCAAGCGAGCGCGTGCCGCCGTGGGGGGACCGTACGGATCTGTGCCGCGAGCGACCGACAGACATGAGTGCCCCTCCTCCTGGCCGGGAACACGCCCTGAGCGCGTCGGACTCCCGTGGTTGGCAAAGTAGTTGCTTCTCGAGCCCAGGCATTCACCCGTTCCGGGTGAACCCTTCGGCCGTGCACCGCGGTCGCGCCTTCGTCCGAAAGGGGTGAGGCGATGGGACACCTTGGCACCTAACGTGCCGTCATGAGCGATGCCGAGGTCACGACACGCGCCGCCGGCGTCCTCGCAGCCACCTGCCTCTCGACGCTGGTTGTCAACGCCAATACCTCAGCCGTGAGCATCCTGCTGCCGGCGATCAGCGAGGACACGGGTACGAGCGTCACGACCCTTCAGTGGGCGGTCACCGGGTACTCGCTCGTGGGCGCCGCCGTGATCGTCACGTCGGGCTCGTTGGGCGACGTCTTCGGACGCAAGCGCGTCTTCCAGCTCGGCTTGCTGCTGTTCGTGGCGTCCTGTGTGCTGATCGCGCTCTCGTCGTCGGGCGGCATGGTCATCGCTGGACGGTTCATCCAGGGGGCTGCGGGGTCCACGATCCTGGCGTGTGGGCTCAGCCTGCTGTCCGTGGCCAACAGCGGTGAAGAACAGCTGCGCGCGGTCTCCTTGTGGGGCGCCGCCGCTGCCGTCGGTGCGGCTGCGGGGCCACTGCTGGGCGGCGTGCTCGTGGGCATCACCGGGTGGCAAGGCCTCTTCTGGGTCGACGCCGTCATCGCCGCGGTGTGCATCGTGCTGACCTACTTCACGGTGTCCGAGTCGCGGGACCCCGGCCGGTCCCGCTCCATCGACTACGCCGGCAGCGTGCTGGTCGCCCTGACTCTGGCACCGTTGATCCTGGCCCTCAGCAAGGGCAGCGAGTGGGGTTGGGGCTCGCTTGCGACCATCGGGTGTTTCGTCGTGTCGATCGTCGCGGGCTATCTCTTCGTCATCGTCGAACGTCGCGTGCAGGTTCCGCTGCTGGACCTGGCTCTGCTGCGCAACCGGATCCTGGTCGGGGCAACCATCGCGATCCTCATCGGTGCGGGCACGATCAACGGCCTGATGTACCTGCTCAGCCTGTACTTCCAGAACCCCGCCACCCTGGGCTTCAGCCCGCTCCAGGCGGGGATCGCCACGCTTCCGGCGACGGTCGGCCTGGTCGTGATCGCGGCGTTCGTGCCCAAACTCGCCGCCCGCTTCGGTGGCAGGCAGGTCATCGCCCTCGGATTCCTGCTGACCGCAGTGGGATTCGCTGCCGTTGGCCTCGTGCAGTCGGATTGGAGGTACGGCGCCTTCGTTCTCCCGCTCATCGCCATCGCCGTCGGCATGGGCCTGTCCAACGGTCCGGCATCCTCCGCCTCGACGGCCTGCGTCCCTGCGAACGAGGTCGGCGCCGCGTCGGGAGTGTCGAACATGGCTCGCTATGTGGGGGCAGCCGTCGCCACCGCGCTCGCCGCGTCGATCTACGGCTCCGTCATCGCGAACCAGACGGCCAAGGGCGCGTCCACCGCCGACGCCCTCTCTTCCGGCCTCGGTGCGGCATCGTGGGTGATGGCCGGGTTCAGCGTCGCCGGGGTCCTCATGGCGGTGCTCATGGGTCGCCACAAGACCGCACGAGGCACGGTGCAGGATGCGGCATCGTCTGCCGCCGCTCCGTTGCACACCTTGCCCACCTCGGCCACGCCGGCGCCGCAGACAGCGTGATCTGGACGGCCGGGCAGCAGCCCCTGCCCTAGATCCCCCGCCAGGTCGAGGTGGCCCGGACGAGGCGCTCCGAGATACCGGAGCCGACGAGCACGCCAACGGCGATGGCAACGACCGACATGAGCGCGTTGAGGAAGTCCCCGAGCCCGGCGGCCTGGTCGGCGCCGATGATCTGCGCGACACCCTGCAGGCCGAGGGCCCCGGGCACCAACAGCCAGAAGGTGGGAAGGAACGTCACCGGCACCGGCGGCCCGCTTCTGCGGCTTTGAACGGCGTAGCACACGGGAAGCACCACGGTCGCCGCGACGAAGCTCGCCCCCAGCGATCCCAGCGTGCGTCCGGCGAGGAACTGGGCGCCATACCCGACGTAGAGGACCACCAGCAGCCAGCCGAACGTGCGACGCGGCGCCGACGACGCGATGTACTGGCCCAGGCCGAAGACGAGCACCCCGACCCAAGGCGCCCACGCACCGAGCGCGCGGGCAGGCTCGCCGGACAGCGGTGGTATGCCGGCCACCTGTGCCCCCATCGCGATACCGAACGAGAGCAGGAGCAGACGCGCGAGGCCGTAGACCAGCCGGGCCGAGCCCGCGAGCATGTCGCCGCTCGACAGCTCGACGGTGCCCATGGTGAGGGCGGCCCCGGGCAGGAACGTGACGAGGGCGGGAATGATGATCTCGAGTGGTGGGGAGTCGAGGAGCGGTGCCACCCAGCCGAACACCACCCACGTCACGACGAACGCCGTGGCGACCGGAAGCATCAGCGAGAGCATCGGGTCCTTGTCCGCCCACCACCGCATGGAGCCGGTGAGGAACCCGAGCAGGACGAAGGCCGGCATGGCTGCGACGGTCGGGTTCAGCATGAGCCCGAGTCCGAGCGTGAGGATGCCGCTACCGAGGACCGCCACAACTGGCCCGAACCGCGGCGGCGCGGTCAGCAGCTCGTCAAGGCGCCGGAGCGCGGTGTCAACGTCGACAGTCAAGTGTCGGATGTCGTCGACAAGGCGGTAGAGGGCGTCCACCTGGTCGAGGCGGATCGGCGTGCTCCCCCCGGTCTTGAAGTCGAGCTGGCTCGAGGGGCCGAGGTCGATGCGCACGAACAGCCCCGTGGGCACGATGAAGAACGTCACGCCGGTGGCGCCGTACATCCTGGCGACCTGGTCGAGGATCTGGGTGACCCGGTCCGCAGGCTCACCGGCCCGGGTCAGGGCGACCCCGAGGCTGCGCAGCAGCTCCAGCACCACCTGAGGTGGCTGCGCGGGCACCGGCTCGGGTGGGGCGGGGACCTCGCCGGCCAGATGGTGGGCGAGGTCGGCGATGCGCGCCCAGAACCCCCTGCGCTGAGGGGGGACCCCACTGCCCGGGCGTGGTTCCTCCGCCGCCGGAGGCTCCCTTGCTGTCACGGTCGACCGGGGCCGGTGCGCTCAGGTACGGGCTCAGCCGCGGGCCGCCGCGTACCGCTGCAGGAACAGCGCCTCGACCAGAGCCATGTTGGCGATCTCCGAGGGATCGACGCTCTCGTTGGGGGCGTGGATGAGGGCCTGCGGCTCTTCGACGCCCATCAGGAACAGCTCGGCGTCGGGATAGGTCTCGCCGAACACGTTGCACAGCGGAATCGAGCCGCCCTGCCCGAGCATGGCCATCGGCCTGCCGAACGCCTCCTGCATCGCGGCCGCCATTGCCTCGTAGGCAGGGCCGTCCGTCGCGGCGCGGAAGGGTGCTCCCGTCGCCTCGGTGTCGATCGTCACGTGCACACCCCACGGAGCCGCGGCGAGCAGGTGCTCGCGCAGCGCCTTGTCAGCCTCGTCCGGGGTCGTGCCAGGCGGGATGCGAAGGTTGAGGCGCGCCCGTGCTTTCGGTGAGAGGGCGGCCGCCGACCCGATGACCGGCGGGCAGTCGATCCCGAGGATCGTCACCGCCGGCCGGGCCCACAACATGTCCGAAACCGAGCCGTCCCCCAGGAGCGAGGTCCCTTCGGCCATTCCCGCATCGGTTCGGAACTGCTCTGGCGGATAAGGCTCCCCCGACCATTCCTGCTCGTGATCAAGCCCGGTGACGACCGTGTTGCCTGCGCCGTCGCGTAGCGTGGCGAGCATCGCAACCAGGGCGGCAAGGGCGTCGGGTGCGGCTCCGCCGAACATGCCGGAGTGGATCTCCGACGCGAGCGCCTCGACGGAGACGACGACATTGACCAGGCCCCGCAGGCTCACGGTGGCTGCCGGGACCCCGACCGATGCGTTCCCGGTGTCGCACACGAGAATCGTGTCGGCTCGGAGCAGCTCAGCGTTCGGCGGGACGAAGGCCTCGAGCCCACCTGTGCCCTGCTCCTCGGAGCCCTCGACGACGAGCTTGAGGTTCACGGGGATGTCGTCGCCGAGCGCCCGCAGCGCGGTGAGGTGCATGACGATGTTGCCCTTGCAGTCTGCGCTGCCTCGGCCGTACCAGCGGTCGTTAACCTCGGTCAGCGCGAAGGGCGGTGTGCGCCAGGCCTGCTCGTCCAACGGCGGCTGCACGTCGTAGTGGGCGTACAGCAGGACTGTCGGGGCGTCAGGGTCGGCGCACGGACGCGAGCCGACCACGGCCTGGCTGCCGTCCGCGGTCTCCGCGAGGCGCGCGTCGCCGAAACCGACCGCGGCGAAGGCGTCGAGCACCCACTGTGCGGCACGGGCGCACTCCTCGGGCGGGTACTGCCGCGGGTCCGCAACGGACGGGATCGCGACGAGCTCGGCCAGGTCGGCGCGAGCCTGCTCCATGAGACCGGCCACCCGGTCACGCAGGTCCATCCGCTTCAGCCCCTTATGGTGTCGTCGAAGTTGAGGCTGTTGACGAACTCCTGGAAGGACGGCAGCTTGTCCGGGCAGTACACCTGGATGATGAGCAGGTCGCCCTTGACCATCCGGTTGTCGGCGATGATCGGGCGCATGCCGGGACCGCCCGCGCCGTTCATGAGCGAACCCAGCACGGTGGCCCTGCGCAGGGCTGCGTTCGGGTCTTGGCAGATGGCGCCGCCGTCGTCCCCGAGGACGCGAACGATCATGTCCTTCTGCGGGGTCCGTGCGCCCGCTGCGGTGAGCGCCGCAATCAGCTGGTTCGCCTTCTGGTCCGCCTGTTCCGAGGCCTCCTTCGAGCGGTACGAGAACAGGGCAACGACCAGGAGGACCAGCACGACGACTCCCGCGACGATGTAGATCGTCCTCCGCTCGGTGTCTGTCGACTGTTCAGTGACGGTGGTCATGACGGGCTCACCTCCGAACCCTCGGGGAGCTTCCAGGACGGCTTGCGGAGCCGGTAGAAGAGGAACGGGACGAGCAGGCCGAGCCCGAGCGCTCCGCCGGCGACGATCAGCGAGGTAGAGGCCGGCATTGCCAGACTCGAACTGCGACGGCGGGACGAAGCCGACCAGCAGGGCGGCCAACGAGGCCGCGAATCCGACGCCGCACAGGGCGACCAGCATCGGTGCGCGGTACCCGCGCGGGTGGTCGGGATCATTGCGGCGCAGCCGGACCGCAGCGACGAACATCAGCAGGTACATGATCAGGTACACCTGCGTCGTGATGACGGAGAAGATCCAGTAGGCGCTGCGAGACGCTGGGGACCAGCGCATAGCCCAGCGCGATCACGGTGGTGATGACTCCCTGGGTGACCAGGATGTTCTGCTGGATCCCGTTCTTGTTCAGCTTCTGCAGGAACGGCGGGAGGTAGCCCTCCTGGCGGGAGATGAGCAGCAGGCCCTTGGAGGGGCCGGCGAGCCAGGTCAGCATGCCGCCGAGCGAGGCTGTGACGAGCATGATGCCGATGATCGGGGTCAGCCACTGGGAGCCGAAGTAGGCGAACACCGCATCGAACGCCTGCATGATGCCGGCGGTCAGGGACAGCTCCTCGGCCGGGACTATCCAGCTGATCGCGAGCGCCGGGAGGATGAAGATCAGCAGCACCAGGCCCATGGCGAGGAACATCGCCCGGGGGAACTCCTTGTCCGGGCTGCGAAGCGAGCCGACGTGCACCGCGTTCATCTCCATGCCCGAGTAGGACAGGAAGTTGTTGACGATGAGCACGAGGCTCGACAGGCCCGCCCATACGGGGAGCAGGTGGTCGGCGGTCATCGGCGCTGCGGACGCGTTTCCCTGTCCGAGGAAGACGACGCCGAGGGTCACGAGCAGCACACCGGGGATCAGGGTGCCGATGATGAGGCCGCCGCTGGCGAGGCCGGCGACGCCCTTGGTGCCGCGCGAGGAGACCCACACGCCGGACCAGTAGACGACGACGATGACGATCGCGGTCCACACGCCACTGCTGGCAAGCTCCGGATTGATCACGTAGGCAAGCGTGCTCGCCACGAAGCCGAGCAGGCTGGGGTAGTAGAAGATGGTCATCGCGAACTGGCACCACACCGCGAGGAACCCCATCGGCTTGGAGATGCCCTGCGAGACACCCAGTTGTAGACGCCTCCGTCCTAGCCCGGATGCGAGCTCCGCGGACACCAGGGATGTGGGCAGCAGGAACACGACGGCCGGCAGGAGGTAGAGGAAGACGCACGCCAGGCCGTACATCGGCCATCGTCGGCGACGGCCGGAGGCTGGCCACCGAGCTGGTGGTCATCAGGGCCAGTGCGACCCAGGAGATGTAGGCCCTGGCGGGCAGCTTGGCCCGGGCCCTGGATGCCGCAGGCACCACCGGCTGGTCGGCGGACGCGTCCGCCGTACTCATGCCGTCCACCACCCATCGGTGGTCATCGACGTGGACACATGATCAGGCCGCATCTCTACCCCTCCTCGATGGAGTCCCCGAACGTCCGACACGCCAATGGTTTGCCGCCGCCAAGCGGGTGGCATCACCTATTTCGGGTGACCCCAGCCCCGGAGGGTCACTCGACGAGGTGCAGCCCGTGGTCGGTGTTGTTGAGGCGGCGCACCCCACCCTCGGTAACGGTGACGATGTCCTCGATGCGCACGCCGAACCGGCCGGCGAGATAGATGCCGGGCTCGACGGAGAAGCACATGCCTGGCACGAGGGGGCTGCTCCTCGCCCTCGACCATGTATGGCGGCTCGTGCGTCGTGACGCCGATGCCGTGCCCGGTGCGGTGGATGAAGGCCTCGCCGTATCCCGCGTCGGTGATGACGGCTCGGGCGGCGCGGTCGACGTCCTGGCAGGTCGCGCCGGGACGAACCGCGTCGACTCCGGCCTGCTGGGCCTGGCGGACGATCTCGTGAACCTCGCTGATCTCGTCCGTCGGCTCGCCGACGCACACGGTGCGGGTGGTGTCGGACCCGTAGCCGTACTTGAGCCCGCCGAAGTCGAGCACCACCGCATCCCCGACCTCGATCATCCGGTCGCCGGCCTCGTGGTGCGGGTTGGCGCCGTTGGGGCCGGATCCGACGACGGTGAAGTCGACCTGCTCGTGGCCGAACTCGCGCAGCAGCGCCGCGAGGTCGGCGGCGACCTCGGTCTCACGTCTCCCCGGCGAATCGGCGCTTGACGATCTCGCCGTAGGCCGCGTCGGCCGCGGCGCCGGCGGCCGCGAGCCGCTTCAGTTCATCGGCGTCCTTGACCGCCCGCATCATCGGCAGGCACTCGGTCAGGGACCGGTACGTCGACTGGGGCAGCCGGGCCTGGAGTCCGAGCAGGTGAAGGGCCCAGGCCGAGTCCGACACCCCGTACGCACCATCCGGGCGCATCAGGTCGGCTGCGGCGGCATACGGGTCGGTGGCGTCGGCCCAGTCCTCGAGGGCCAGCCCCTTGGCACCCTCGGCCGCCTCGGCGTCGGGCCGCTCGAGCGCGGGCACGAGGAGCGTCGGCTCCTGCCCGCTCGCCAGCACGAGCACGGTCAGCCGCTCGGTGATCGCGGTCGGCTGGTAGCCCGTGAGCCAGACGAGGTCCGGGCCCGGCGTGACGAGGATCCCGTCGAGGCCTTCCTGCGCGGCCGAGGCAACGACTCTCTTGGCGCGGGCCAGGTAATCGTCCGCGCTGAACGGTGTGGGGGCGTCCGAAAGTCCCTCCATGACGTTCTCCCTTCGCGTCTGCAACCACGGTAGAAAGGTGATCCCTCCGACGTGCTCACCCATCTCGGGTGAGCGAAAAGGTCAGGCGCGACTGGCTGCACACCACTCGCTGGGACTGATGCCGAACTGCTGGTGGAACCAACGGGAGAAGGCGCTTGGAGCGGCAAACCCGAGCAGCAGAGAGACGTCGGTCATGGAGTGCCGGTCGCTCGAGAGGTAGCGCTCGGCGAGCCCGGCACGCGTCGAGTGCACGATCGAGCTGAAGGTCTCCCCCTCCTCGGCGAGGTGGCGGTGCAGGGTCCTGCGGTCGACGCCGAGGGCTCGGGCGGCCTGGTCCATGGAGCACTTTCCCAGTGGTAGCAGAAACTCCACGAGATTCCTCACCCGGTCCTTGGAGGTCCTCGCGCGCGGCGAGATGACCGAGTCGAGGAACCGCTGGGCGTAAGGCCGCATGAGTGGGTCCGATAGACAGTTCTTGACGCTGAGGTCCCTGGAGTAGAGCACCAGGCCGGTGAAGTCGTGCTCGAACTGCAGGCCGGGGCCGAAGGCTCGATGGAACGTCGAGAGGTCTGCCGGGGCGCGGTGCTGGAAACAGATGGCCAGGGGTTGCCAGTTCGGTCCCGCACATTGACGCACGATGCCGTGGAGCGCGGCGGCGGCCAGGGCAAGTGCCTGCCCAGTTGGCGCCGGCTCTCCGAACTCGAACCACAGCCGCAGCGTGGCGATCTCTTCCGAGTCGTCCAGGCGCAGGCGGAGAGCCTCGTTGTAGCTGTGCTCGTAGCGCATCAGCAGCTTGAGGACGCTGCGCAGGTCCGGCTCCTCGCGGAGCACGACACTGAGTGGGCCCAGCGTGGACAGCCGGCGCCGCTCTGCGAGTCGGACAGCAAAGTCCGGGCGCCCCGACGTCGTGGCGGAGACATCGAGAAGTCGGGCCACCGCACCGGCCGGCAACCACTTGTCCGGATTCCCCAGGTCGGCTGGGTCAAGCCTGACGCCGCGCATCAGGTTGGGCGCGTCGAGGTGCAGGGACCGGGCGAGCCCCAGGTAACCATTGAGGCTTGCGGAGCGGACGAACGAGAGTCTGTGGACCACGCCGACACCTGTCCCAAAGGGATAAGGACCTTGTCCTTTTCAGTAAAGCACCCGTGTCGACGCCCACCTACCGTTGTGACAACGCGAGAAGGAGATGTCCTTCTTCGCCCCGAGCGGGCCACAGCCCGCGACACCTACGTCGCCCCAGCGACCGGGCGAATCTTCGGATCCACCAACCGGGGGCCTTGCTGCCCCACGCACAAACACAGGAGACAACCAGATGGCGAAAGGTATTCGCTTCTACCAGACCGGTGCCCCCGAGGTCATGAAGTGGGAGTCCCTCCAGGTGGGCGCGCCGGGGGCCGGAGAGGTGCGAGTGCGTCATGCGGCCGTGGGCCTGAACTTCGCCGACACCTACTTCCGCAGCGGTCTCTACCCAACGGCGCTCCCGGCGGGCATGGGGGTCGAGGCTGCCGGGATCGTCGAGGCGGTGGGCAGTGGCGTCACCGCCTTCGTCCCGGGCGACCGGGTCACCTACACCGGTAGCCCGCTGGGTGCGTACAGCACCGAGCGCACGATGCCCGCAGACCATCTGATCAAGCTTCCCGAGACAATTCCCTTCGATACCGCGGCCGCGATGACCATGCGCGGGCTCACCTCGGCCTACCTCCTGCGGCGCATCGCGCCGCTGCAGGTGGGAGACACGGTCCTGCTTCACGCCGCCGCCGGTGGCGTGGGACTCATCTTCGCGCAGTGGGCTCGACTGCTGGGGATCAAGGTCATCGGCACGGTCTCCACGGACTCAAAGGCCGCCGTGGCGCGGGCCCACGGGTGCGAGCACACGATCGTCTACACCCGCGAGGACGTCGCGACCAGAGTTCGCGAGCTCACCGATGGCGCGGGCGTCCCCGTCGTGTACGACAGCATCGGCAAGACGACCTACCAGAGCTCCATCGACTCGCTCGCCCGCCGCGGCCTCCTCGTGTGCTTCGGGACCGCGTCCGGTCCGATCCCGCCCATCAACGCGATGGAGCTCGCGGTCAAGGGGTCGCTCTTCGTGACCCGCCCGGCGCTCGCTGACTACATCGCCGACCCGGCCGAACGCGCTGCCCTCGCCGGCGAGGTGTTCAGCCATGTCGGAGCTGGCCGGATCCACGTCGAGATCAACCAGCGCTATGCCCTCGAGGACGCCGTCCGCGCCCACCGCGACCTCGAGGCCGGCCGCAGCGTCGGCTCGTCCGTCTTCGAGCTCGAGTCGGCAGCCTAAGCCGGCCCCACCCCAGTCCCCTCCAAATCTGACCAACCAAGGAGAACCCCAGCATGACCCAGACCATTGTCCGCAACGGTGCGGTCGCCGCACCGTCTCAGGCGAGCCCCTTCGAGGTACATCGGCTCACCGCCTTCATCGGCGCCGAGGTGAGTGGCGTGAGCCTCGCCGACGTCGCCGCGAGCGACGACCTGTTCGCCGAGCTGAAGGACCTGCTGCTCCAGCACAAGGTCCTCTTCTTCCGCGACCAGGACATCACCCGAGCCGAGCACGTCGCGCTCGCCGAGCGGTTCGGCCCGCTGGAGGACCACCCGGTCGCCGGCAGCGATCCCGAGCACCCAGGGCTGGTGCGCATCTACAAGGACCTCGACAGCCCGGCCGAACACTACGAGAACGCGTTCCACTGCGACGCCACGTGGCGAGTGGCCCCCCCGATGGGTTCCGTGCTGCGCTGTGTCGAGGGGCCGGAGGTGGGCGGGGACACGATCTGGGTGGACATGGTCGAGGCCTACCGTCGCCTCCCTGAGCACATCAAGGAGGAGATCGCCGACCTTCGTGCCAGCCACAGCATCCAGTCGACCTTCGGCGCCAAGCTGCCGGTCGAGCAGCGTCTCACCCTCAAGGAGCGCTTCCAGGACGCCGAGCACCCTGTCGTGCGGACTCACCCCGAGACCGGCGAGAAGGCGCTGTTCGTCAACGCCTTCACGACGCACTTCGTCAACTACCACACCCCGGAGCGGGTCCGGTTCGGCTTCGACTACACACCCGGGGGCAGTGAGCTGCTCAACTACCTGATCCGTCAGGCGTTCGTGCCGGAGTACCAAGTGCGGTGGCGCTGGACGAAGAACAGCTTCGCCATCTGGGACAACCGCCACACCCAGCACTACGCCGTACAGGACTACTTCCCCGGCGTCCGAAAGATGGAGCGGGCCGGGATCATCGGCGAGCCGACCTTCTGACTCATCGCGAACTTCGCTACACCTCAACCAATCCCCGAACGGAGAAACACCCCAATGCACTTCCACGACGACGCCCTGTTCCCCGAGGTCCAGGAGAAGCTGGTCATCACGGCAGCCCCGTACGGTCCCGAGTGGGAGCCGGACGACTTCCGCGAGGATCTTCCGCTCACCATGGACGAGCACGTCCAGGCCGCGGTCGACTGCTACAACGCCGGCGCCACCGTGCTGCACATCCACGTCCGCGAGCTCGACGGCAAGGGCTCCAAGCGGCTCTCCAAGTTCAACGAGCTCCTCGGCCGGCTCCGCGAGGCCGTGCCCGACATGATCCTGCAGGTCGGCGGCTCCATCTCCTTCGCCCCGGAGGGCGACGGTGCGGACGCCAAGTGGCTCAGCGACGACACTCGGCACATGCTGGCCGAGCTGGACCCGAAGCCGGACCAGGTGACGATCGCCATCAACACCAGCCAGATGAACATCGTCGAGCTGATGACCGACGACGACATCGCCGGCACCTCCATCGCCCGGCCCGAGCTCTACGAGGCCTACCGGGAGATGTACGTTCCCGCCGGTCCCGGCTGGGTCGTGGAGCACCTGAAGCGCCTGCAGGCCAACGGAATCCAGCCGCACTTCCAGCTCTCCAGCATCCCGCAGCTGGAGACCGTGGAGCGGCTGATCCGACGCGGCCACTACACCGGCCCGCTGAACCTGACCTGGGTCGCGATCGGCGGCGGCTTCGACGGCCCGAACCCCTACAACATGATGAACTTCATCAACCGGGTTCCCGACGGGGCGATTCCTCACCCTGGAGACCCTGATGCGCAGCGTGCTGCCGGTCAACACGATGGCCATCGCCATGGGTCTGCACGCGCGCTGCGGCAACGAGGACACGATCTGGGCCCGCAAGGGCGAGAAGATCACCTCGGTGCAGCAGGTCGAGCAGCTCGTCCGCATCGCGAACGAGCTTGGCCGCGAGGTCGCCGACGGCAAGGAGGCCCGCGACATCTACCGCATCGGCCAGACCTACGACAGCGTCGACGAGACGCTTGCCCGCTCTGGGCTACGCGCCCAACCGCCAGCCGGGACAGATCGGATTCACCTTCCACGCCTGAGGCGGGCCTCAACCGGGCCCAGAACACGGTGCCCCCACAAACCCGTGGGGCGCGGGCTGCCACCCGCGCCCCACGTATCCGCGCACGCAGACGTCCGCGGTCTTCCACTCACACCACTGGAGCATAATGTCAACGCAAGTCCGGGACGCCATAGAAACGAAGCGTCGTTCCCCCAGCCCTACTGCAGCAACCACCCGTTCGCGGCTGTTCCCGCTGCTCGTCTTCATCCTGACCTTTGGCCTGCTGCTGTCCGACTACATGTCGCGCCAGGTGCTCTCGGCGGTCTTCCCATTCCTCAAGGTCGAATGGTCGCTGACCGACACCCAGCTCGGCTCGCTGACCAGCATCGTGGCCCTGACCGTCGGCCTGCTCGCGGTGCCGCTGTCCCTGCTCGGCGACCGCTGGGGCCGCTCCAGGGCCATCATCTCGATGGGCGCCCTGTGGAGCCTCGCGACTCTGGGCTGCGCCATTGCGGCCAACTACGAGCACATGATGCTCGCCCGGTTCTTCATCGGCCTCGGTGAAGCGGCATACGGCAGCGTCGGCCTCGCGGTCGTGCTGATGGTGTTCGCCCCGACCAAGCGCGCGTCGCTGACGGGTGCATTCATGGCCGGTGGCTCGTTCGGCTCGGTCCTCGGCGTCTTCTTCGGCGGCATCCTCGCGGTCCAGCTCGGCTGGCGCTGGTCGTTCGCCGTGATGGCCATCATCGGCCTCGTCCTCGTCGGCCTCTACCTCGCTGCTCGTCAACGACCGCAAGCTCTTCCGCAACCAGCACCCCGGCAACGTCCCGGCCGAGCCCGACTGCAGCCACGCCGAAACGCGCGAAGCTGCGCACCCTGGTCTCCACCCCGGCGGTCATCTGCGCCTACGTCGGCAGCGGCCTGCAGCTGTTCGTCGCCGGCTCGCTGTTCGCCTGGATGCCCAGCTACCTCGGCCGCGCCTACCACCTTGCGCCGAACAAGGCCGCCATCGGCGCTGCCGGCTTCATCCTGCTCATGGGCGTCGGCATGATCGTCTGCGGCATGGTCACCGACCGGCTCACACGGCACCTCCCGATCCGAAGTGGACGACCGCGCTGGTCTACGCGCTCGCTGTCGCTGGTGCTGCTTCCCTCGGCTTCGCCCATGGCCCGGCACGCTGCAGCTCGTGCTGATCGGGGCCGGCGCGTTCTTCGCGGCGGGCACGGCCGGTCCGGCGGGCGCGATGGTCGCGAACCTGACGCCCGCGTCGATCCGCTCCACCGCCTTCGGGACGTTGACCCTGGCCAACAACCTGCTCGGCCTGGCCGCCGGCCCGTTGGTCGTCGGGCATCCTCGCCGACCGGATCGGACTGGTCGACGCGATGAAGATCGTCCCCTCATCTCGGTCCTGGTCATCATGGCGCTGCTCATCGGGCGCCGCGCCTACCCGAGCAGCATCCGCCGGGCCGCGACGCCGTCGACCCGTCAACGTCCGCGCTGATGCACCGGACACGACAATCCGACCGCAACAAAAGGAGACCCGGCATGATGCCGGGAACCACACACCATCGTCATCGTGCCGGGCCTCCG
Source organism: uncultured Actinomycetota bacterium (assembly GCA_963826445.1). Lineage (GTDB taxonomy): Bacteria > Actinomycetota > Actinomycetes > Actinomycetales > Dermatophilaceae > Intrasporangium. The sequence goes on along the minus strand of CAWGXD010000021.1, from coordinate 134,248 downwards.
CGGGCACGTCGAGGACCACTGGCAGACCCGGCTCGCCGCCAAGCTGCCGAACGCGGTCGTCGTCCCCTCGTTCGGCCGGGACAAGCGCGACCTGGCCGGTCGGCGTGGCCGACCTCCACCGTCATCTCGGAGGCCGGCACGCCGGTGATCATCGTGGCCCACAGCGCCGGCGTGCTCGACCACGGTCCACTGGGCACAGCAGCACGACCTGCCGGTCCTCGGAGCGCTGCTGGCCACGCCGCCGGACCTCGCCAACCCCTGTCCGCCCGATACCCGTCGCTGAGCGAGCTGGCGGAGCACGGCTGGCTGCCGATCCCGCGTGCGGCGCTGCGGTTCCCCAGCATCGTCGCGGCCAGCACGAACGACGCGCTCGGCGACTTCGAGCGGGTCCGGGCGCTGGCCGACGCCTGGGGCAGCCACTTCATCGACATCGGGCCCGGTCGGCCACCTCAACCCTGCCTCCGGGTACGGCGACTGGCCCGGGGCCGAGGCCCTGCTGGACGTCCTGAGCGGCCAGGTGCCGGCGGCGACGCGCAGCGACCGCGTCGCCTGACGCCACGCGACCGGGCTCGTCCCCAACCAGGGCCATCGAGGCACAATGTCCTGCCAGCCGTCGGCATCAGCAGCTGTCGCCATTCGTTGAGCGCGTGCGCAGACCGTAACCTCAAGGGACAGAACCTTGTCCGATCCGTACGCGCTCCACGGCCTTGAGACCTACTTAGTACAAGCCCGTCAGCCGTCAAGGCAGACCCGGACGCAGTCGATGCGATCTCCGCAGGACGCCGTCGCCCGGTCGGCGCCACCCGCCCCCGCGCGGCCTCCTTTCATCTCCCAGCGCCCAAGGACCTCCCTCATGCTCAACCTCTCCGTCCTGCTCGAGGACAGCGCCCGCCGGCACCCCGGACCGCGACGCGGTCGTGCTCGGCGACACCCGGCTGACCTACGCGCAGGTCGACGCCGCCGCCAACCAGGTCGCCAACCTGCTGGTCGAGCCGCGGCATCCGGCCCGGCGACAAGGTGGCGCTGTCGCTGCCCGAACCTGCCGTACTTCCCGATCGTCTACTACGGCATCCTCAAGGCCGGGCGCCGTCGTCGTGCCGCTCAACGTGCTGCTCAAGGGCCGCGAGGTCGCCTACCACCTCGACGACTCGCGACGCGAAGGCGTACTTCTGCTTCGAGGGCACCGCCGAGCTGCCGATGGGCGCGGAGGGCTACGCCGGCTTCGAGCAGGCCGACGGCTGCGAGCACTTCTTCCTCATCACCGCCGACCCGGCGGCCGACTCGCCGATCGAGGGCGCCGAGACGCTCGGCGCAGGCGCTGGCCGGCCAGCCGCCGACCTTCGAGACCGTCGTGCACCGAGCGAGACGACACCGCGGTCATCCTCTACACCAGCGGGACGACCGGCCAGCCCAAGGGCGCCGAGCTGTCGCACGCGCAACATGCGTGCTCAACGCGCTCACCTGCAACCGCGCTCTTCGGCGCTCGCCGACGACCACGAGCGTGCACCTGGTCACGCTGCCGCTGTTCCACTCGTTCGGCCAGACCGTGCAGATGAACGCCGGCTTCGCCGTCGGCGCGCACGCTCGTGCTGCTGCCGCGGTTCGACGCCGGACGCAGGCCGTCGCGCTGCTGCAGAAGGAGAACGATCACCTTCTTCGCCGGCGTGCCGACGATGTACTGGGGCCTGCTCGGCGCGCTGCACCGACGACGTCGACGTCGAGCGGATCGCCGCGAACCTGCGGGTCGCGGTCTCCGGCGGCGCCGCGCTCCCGGTGGAGATCATCAAGCAGTTCAAGGACCGTTCGGCGTGCAGATCCTCGAGGGCTACGGGCTCTCGGAGACCTCGCCGGTGGCCACCTTCACCGACCCGGACCGCGACGCCGCGGCCGGGCTCGATCGGCGTCCCGATCTGGGGCGTCGAGATGAAGCTCATCGACGAGGACTGGAACGATCGTCGAGGGCGACGGACGACGATCGGCGAGATCGCGATCCGGGGCCACAACATCATGAAGGGCTACTACAACCGGCCCGAGGCCACCGCCGAGGTCGATGCGGGACGGCTGGTTCCGCACCGGCGACCTGGCCCGGCGCGACGAGGACGGCTACTACTACATCGTCGACCGCGCCAAGGACATGATCATCCGCGGCGGCTTCAACGTGTACCCGCGCGAGATCGAGGAGGTGCTGATGACCCACCCGGACGTCTCGCTGGCCGCCGTCGTCGGCGTCCCGCACGAGTCGCCACGGCGAGGAGATCAAGGCGTTCGTCATCCGCGACGCCGGCGCCGACGGTGACCGAGGACGAGCTGGTCGCCTGGGGCAAGGAGCAGATGGCGGCGTACAAGTACCCGCGCATCGTCGAGTTCGTCGACGCGCTGCCGATGACCGCGACCGGCAAGATCCTCAAGCGCGAGCTCGCGGTGCGACTGATCCGATGACGATGACCGTCAGCGCGTGACGTGGAGGTCCTCGAGCCGCCCGCGACCGGCCGTGGCTCAACGCCGTGCTGGGCTTCGCGGTCCTGGCCTCGGGCTCGGCGGGGCGATGCTCGGTCACCGGCTGGTCCCGCAGGTCGGCGTCCTCACCTGGGCGATCGGCCTGGGCGTGGCCGCCGCCAACCTCGGGCTGCTGCCCCGGCGGGGCACGCGACGCTCGGCCCGCTGACCAAGAAGCTGCTCCGGGTCGGCGTCGTCCTGCTCGGGTTCTCGGTCTCCTTCGCCTCCATCGCGGCCCTCGGCCTGCCGGTGATCGCGGTCGTCGCCGTCAGCCTGGTGGGCACGCTGGTGTTCACCACCTGGCTGGGCGCCGGATGGGTCTCAGCCCGCCCGGGCCCTGCTGATCGGCACGGGCCGCCGATCTGCGGCGCCTCGGCGATCGCCGCGATGGAGGAGACCGCCGGCGCCGACGAAGAGGACGTCACCGTCGCGATCGCGATGGTCACCCTCTTCGGGACCCTGGCGCTGGTCCTGCTGCCCCTGCTCCAGGGGCCGCTCGGCCTCACCGACCTGCAGTTCGGCATGTGGGCGGGGGCCAGCGTCCACGAGGTCGGCCAGGTGGTGGCGGCCGCCAGCCCCGCCGGCGCGGCCATCGTCGCGATCGCGGTGGTCGTCAAGCTCACCCGCGTGGTCATGCTCGCACCGGTCGTGGCCGGGGTCAGCGTCACTGCAGCGGGTGCGTCCCCGGCCGGCGCCGAGCGGGACGCGACGACGCCGCTGGTGCCGCTGTTCGTCCTCGGCTTCCTCGCCTGCGTCGCGCTGCGCAGCACCGGCGTGCTCCCGAGGCCGTCCTGGGCGGGATCGCCCAGGTCCAGGTGGCCGCGCTCGGCGCCGCCCTGTTCGGGATGGGATGCAGCGTCAAGATCGCCTCGCTGTTCAAGGGCAGCGGAGCCGTGATGGTCGTCTCAACCGCCGGCACCCTCCTCATCAGCGCCGTCTCCCTGGCCGGGATCCTCCTGGTCGCCGATCCCACTAGAAGAACTCCACCAGAGATCAAGAGGCCGCTACGCGGTGGAGCCGGTGATGCCGTGACCACGAACCGGAACGAAACAGCCCATCATCGGCAACGGACTCAGATGCACCTCGTGAAAGGCACGTCGCCCGGGCAAGACGCCCGGCAGCAGCGCCGGAGCCCTCGTCAAGGCGTTGGCACGCACCCCCGACCTGGTCCACCGGAGCAGCTCGCTGGCCAGTGATGTCGCGACGGCCCTGCCGGGCCGGTCGACGCTCGACCCGGAAGGGGGACAAGCGGTTCACTCGACCCGGCATGGTCCCTCGCACCCGGCCTACCGCAGGCTCGCCCAGGCGTACCTGGCGGTCGAGCGGGCCATCGGCGAAGCCGTCGAGGACGCTGACGTCGACTGGCCCACCCGCGAGCGGGCACGGTTCGCCGCCGGCATCCTCGCCAGCGGCCTGGCGCCGACCAACACGCTCGCCGGCAACCCCACCGCGCTCAAGCACGCCTTCGACACCGGCGGCATGAGCCTGGTCCGTGGCGGCCGCAACCTGCTCGCCGACGTCAGGCACAACCGGGGCATGCCGCGCCAGGTGGACCCAGCCCCTTCCGCGTCGGCGAGAACGTCGGCGCGACACCGGGCCAGGTCGTGTTCCGCAACGAGGTCCTGGAGATCATCCAGTACTCGCCCACCACCCCGACGGTGCGCGCGTGCCCCTGCTGATCGTCTGGTCGGTCATCAACCGCTACTACATCCTGGACCTCGCCAAGGACCGCAGCTTCATCGAGTACGCCCTCAGCCAGGGCCTCCAGGTGTTCGTCACCAGCTGGCGAAACCCCGGCCCCGAGCACGGTGACTGGGACCTCGACACCTACGCGCAGGCGCTGCTGGACGCCACCGACGCGATCCGGGAGATCACCGGCAGCGAGCAGGTCGGCACGGTCGGCCTGTGCGCCGGTGGCCAGCTGCTCGCCGCCGTCGATGGCGCACCTCACCGCGACCGGCGACGACCGGATCGCCTACGCGGGCTTCGGCGTCAGCCAGCTCGACATGTCGGTGCCCAACGTCGCGGGACTCGCACTGCACCCCGCGCTGCACACCGCCGCGCGCGTGGCGCACCGAAGCCACCGGTGTCGTCGACGGCCGGGCCATCGCCGCGGTCTTCTCCTGGCTGCGGCCCAACGAGCTCGTCTGGAACCAGTGGGTGAACAACTACCTGTTGGGAAAGGACCCGCCGCAGTACGACATCCTCGCCTGGAACAACGACACCACACGCCTGTCGGGCGCCCTGCAACGCGACCTGCTGTACATCGCCATGGACAACCTCCTGGCCACGCCCGGCGGGCTCACCGTGCTGGGCACGCCAGTCGACCTCGGCGGCGTCACCGCCGACACCTACGTCGTCGGCGCCGAGACCGACCACCTCGTCCCCTGGCAGGGCGCGTACCGCACGACCCAGCTCTTCGGCGGCGACTCCACCTTCATCCTTTCGGGCGGCGGGCACATCCAGCACCTGGTCAACCCGCCTGGCAACCCGAAAGCGCACTTCCGGACCGGACCCGCCGCCGGCCTGGACGCCGACCGCTGGCTCGCGGAATCGGACCAGCACAAGGCACCTGGTGGTCGCACTGGGCCGAGTGGGCACGGGCCAGGTCGGGCGACGAGCGTCCCGGCTCCGAAGAAGCTCGGCAGCCGGCGACACCGGCCGATCGAGGCCGCACCGGGTCGCTACGTGATGGAGCGATGAGCACCGACACGACCCACGTCATCGAGGGGCTCGGGACCCGAGTGCAGGTTCGTGGCGAAGGACCGCCCCTGCTGCTGATCGGCGGCCTGTGGAGCCAGCTGCCGATGTGGGATGGCGTCCTGCCGTTCCTGCACGGGTTCAGGACCATCGCCTTCGACCCGCCTGGTATCGGCAGCACCGCCCTGCCGCAGCGGCCATACTCCGTGCTAGCCTGGCGCGCTTCGCATCCAAGGTCCTCGACGCGGTCGGTGTCGAGCGCGCGCACATCCTGGGCGTGAGCCTCGGCGGGGTGGTCGCGCAGGAGCTGGCCAGGGCGTTTCCGACCGGGTTGACCGGCTCGTTCTTGTCTCGACCGGGCCCGGCAACATCGGGGTGCCCGGCAGGCCGGACATCTTGGCGCAGTTCGCGAGACCGAAGGCATACGCCGACCTGGGGGCCCTCGAGCAGCAGGCCGGCCGTGTGTTCGGCGGCCGGTTGCGTCAGCAGCCAGAGCTCGTGCACGAGATGGACCTCAGGCCGCCCGCCCACCTGAAGGCCTGGATGTTCCGACTCGCCGGGACCGCGGGATGGAGCAGTCTTCCCTGGCTGCATCGGCTGAGGATCCAGACCCTCGTTGTGCACGGCGACGACGATCCAGTCGTGCCGCTGGCGAATGCCCGCGTCATCGCCTGCCTGGTCCCGAACGCACGCCTGGAGGTCGTCAGAGGCGGGGGCCACCTCCTGCTCCTCGACAGCACGTCCGACGTGCTTCCCGTCATCACCGACTTCCTCACTCGACCGACCCACTGACCCTCCTTCGACACACCCCACCGCGAAGCCGGACCGGCTCGCGCCCATCGCCCAGAAAGGTGCCCACCATGAAGCCCACTTCCGACTTCGACCTGTTCCAGATCTCAGAGGACCACGAGGCCCTCCGCGAGGCCGTCCGGGCCGTCGCAGAGGACAAGGTTGCTCCGTATGCCGCCGACGTGGACCGGACCGCCTCGTTCCCCACGGCGGCATACGACGCGCTCGTCGCCTCAGACTTCCACGCTCCGCATGTGCCGGAGGCGTACGACGGTGTCGGCGCGGACGCCGTCGCCTGCGCCATCGTCGTCGAGGAGGTCGCGCGGGTGTGCGCCTCCTCATCCCTGATCCCCGGAGCGAACAAGCTGGGCAGCACGCCACTGATCTTGGCCGGCTCCGAGGAGCTCAAGCTGAAGTACCTGCGCCCCTTGGCCAACGGCGCCACGACGTTCTCCTACGCGTTGTCCGAGCGCGAGGCTGGCAGCGACACCGCCGCCATGCGGACCCGAGCCACGGCCGACGGCGACGACTGGGTGCTCAACGGCCAGAAGTCTCTGGATCACCAACGCCGGCTTCTCCGAGTACTACACCGTCCTCGCGGTGACCGATCCCGACGGCAAGCGCGGCTCGAACGTCAGCGCCTTCGTGGTGGAGAAGTCCGACGCCGGCTTCTCCTTCGGCGAGAAGGAGAAGAAGCTCGGCATCAAGGGCTCACCGACCCGCGAGCTGCTACTTCGACAGCGTGCGGATCCCCGGTGACCGGATCATCGGCGAACCCGGCGAGGGGCTGAAGATCGCGCTGCGCACGCTGGACCACACCCGCGTCACCGTCGGCGCGCAAGCGGTCGGCATCGCGCAAGGCGCCCTCGACTTCGCGTTGGACTACGTCAAGGAGCGCAAGCAGTTCGGCAAGCGGATCGCCGACTTCCAGGGCATCCAGTTCATGCTCGCGGACATGGCGATGACGCTGGAAGCAGCACGCCACATGGTGTACGTCGCGGCGGCCAAGTCCGAGCGCAACGACGCCGACCTGTCCTTCTTCAGCGCCGCTGCGAAGTGCTACGCCTCCGACGTGGCCATGCAGGTCACCACGGACGCCGTGCAGCTGCTTGGTGGCTACGGCTTCACCGAGGACTTCCCGGTCGAGCGCATGATGCGAGACGCCAAGATCACGCAGATCTACGAGGGTACGAACCAGATCCAGCGCGTTGTCATGGCGCGCCACCTTCTCGAGAGGCGGTGAGGCTCGCCACCCGGCGATCGCCTCACCAGAACTACAGCCCACAGGAGCACCGACATGATGATCTGTCACTGCAAAACCGTCACCCACCGATGTGTCGATCGCGCGGTCAGGGAGGGTGCCCGGACCTTGGCGCAGGTCTGCCGTGACACGGGCGCCGGCCAGGACTGCGGCATGTGCGTGTTCTCGGTCAAGAGTGAGGTTCAGGCGAGCGCCCTCGCCTTGGGCGTCGCGGACTCGGCCTGAGTGATGGCACCCACCGGGCGGCGTCCCGAGGTGGACATCCCGGCTCGGCACCCGCTGAACGCTGACCGCTGAACGAGCTGAGCGGCATACCACGGCGGGAGTCGGCGACGGGCGGCTCCTCGATGGCACCATGGGGGATGGCCGACCTTCCAACCCGAGCGCTGGTCAGGGGTTTTCGGCTGGCTGCGGTCCCGGCCGGGTTCGTGGGCCGTTCGGCCCTGGGTCTCGGCAAGCGGCTTGGTGGTCGGCCGGCTGAGGTGATCGCTGAGGAGGTGCAGGCGCGCACGGCTGAGCAGCTGTTCAGTGTCCTCGGGCAGCTCAAGGGTGGAGCGATGAAGGGTGGGCAGTGGCTCTCCGCGATGGAGGCGGCCCTGCCCGAGCAGCTCGCGGGACCGTATGGTGACGCGCTGACCAAGCTGCAGGAGGCTGCACCCGCCATGCCCGCGCGGACGGTCCACCAGGTGCTTGCCGAGCAGCTGGGCCGCGACTGGCGCAGCAGGTTCGTCGAGTTCGACGACGAGCCGTCGGCTGCGGCAAGTATTGGCCAAGTGCACCATGCGGTGTGGCAGGACGGCCGCGAGGTCGCTGTGAAGGTGCAGTACCCCCACGCCGGTGAGGCACTCGCGACCGATCTTCGACAGCTGGACCGGCTCGTTCCGGTCTTGCGGATGGCGGCACCGGGGCTCGATGCTGGGGACCTGTTCAGGGAGCTGACGGCCCGGATCATGACCGAGGTGGACTACGAGCAGGAGGCTGTTGCACAGGCCGCGTTCGCCCAGGTCTTTCGCGACGACCCCGACTTCCGCGTGCCGGGGGTGGTCGACGTCGCAGCACATGTCCTCGTGTCCGAGTGGGTCGACGGCATCTCGGTGGCGCAGATCGCTCGCCGCGGTACGGATGCCGAACGTGACCGGGCTGGGCTGTTGCTGTGCCGGTTCCTGCTGTCCAGTCCACCGCGGGTCGGTCGGCTGCACGGCGACCCTCACCCGGGTAACTTCCGGCTCCTTCAGGACGGGCGCCTCGCGGTCGTCGACTTCGGCTTGACTCTGGCGATGCCCGAAGGGTGGTCGCCCCGTCTGGCCGCCCTCCTACGCGCTGGACGCGACCGCGACGCCGACCGGCTCATCGAGGTGGCGAGTGCGGCGAGACTCATTCGTGGCGGCGAGGTGACCGCCGAGGCGCTGCTCGAACTGGTGGAGCCGCTGCTTGAGCCGCTCCGAAACGAGCGCTTCACTTTCACCCGGGCCTGGATGCGTGGCCTGACCACGCGGTTCTCTGACCCTCGGTCGGTCACCTCCCGCACCCAGCGCAGGCTCCACATCCCAGTTCCCTATCTGCTGGTTCAGCGCGTCGCGGCCGGCACCACCGGCGTGCTGTGCCTCCTCGGAGCCTCGGTCCCGCTCGCCGCTGAGGCGGCTGAGTGGGTTCCCGGCCTCGATCAGGGTGACGACTGAACGCTGCTCATCTCTGCGCAGGCGCGGCACGCGGTCCGTGGTGGGATAGTTGCTCGCATGCGTGCGATCCGTGCGGCGCATGCCTTCGATGGCACCCGGTTCGTGACCGGCGGCGCGACTGTGCTGCTGGATGGCGACCGGATCGTTGGCGTCGAGCCCGGCCGGGTCAACGTGCCGGACCGCGTCGAGGTGACGGAATACGACGGCACGGTGCTGCCGGGGCTGATCGACGGCCACACCCACCTCGTCGCCGACGCCACCCTCGGAGGGCTGGAGCGCGCCGGGGCGATGCCGGGCGAGGCGATCGACCTCGTCACCGCGGACTCGCTGCGCGCTCACGCGGTGGCGGGCGTGACCACCGTGCGGGACCTGGGCGACTGCGGCTTCCGCACCCTCGCCTTCCGGGAACGGGACGGTCTACCCCGCGTCGTCGCTTCGGGGCCTCCCCTCACGACTCCGGGTGGTCACTGCCACTTCCTCGGGGGAGCGGTTGAAGGGACCTGCGTGCGGCGGTCGCCCAGCACGCCGAACGCGGCGTCGACGTCATCAAGGTGATGGCATCGGGTGGGTTCGCGACGCCGGGCACGGACCAGCTGGGGGCCCAGTTCGCCGTCGCCGAGCTCGCCGAGCTCGCCGAGCTGGCCGACGAGGCGCACGCCGCGGGCCTACCGCTCGTGGCGCACGCCCACTCGCTGCTCGGCATGCAGAACGCTCTGGCGGCAGGCGTCGACGGGATCGAGCACTTCAGCGGCCTGACCCCCGAGGGCTCGCGGATCGATGACGACCTCCTGGACGAGGTGGCCCGGCGGGGCGTGTACGTCGACCTGACCATGGGCAACGACCGCGCCTTCCACGCGCTGATGCCCGCACCGCCACCCCGGTTCGCGGAACTCATGGCGCGGCTGGGCATCCCCAGCTTCGACGCGCTCTACATGTCACGGATCGGGGTGTTCACCCGTCTGCGCGAGCATGGGGTCGCCGTCATCACGGGCGTGGACTCCGGCATGGGCCCGGCCAAACGCCACGGCAACGCTTGGCGAACGGTCGGGGAGTTGGTCCAGGGCGGCTACCCCGTGGCCGAGGCCCTCGCGTCCGCGACCTCGGTGGCCGCGGAGGCGTGCGGCTTACGGGGAGAGGCCGGCCGGCTCGCCGCGGGGTATGCCGCCGACGTGCTCGTCGTCGACGGCGACCTTTCGCGGGACGTGTCGCTCCTGAGCGCCCCGCGTGAGGTGCTGGTCCGCGGAACCCCGGTCGACCTCGCCTAGCGAAGCGTCGAGGCTGCCCCTGGCTCTGCGGCCGGAGTGCGACCGGGCGCCCAAGACCCACAGGATTCTCTCAGCCGCAGCCCCTTCTCCTACACAGGGTGGTAGTCCAGAATCGACTGCACAGTCGAACGGTTCGCAGCGCGTGTCCGGGATCACCTCCACTGCCCGATCTCGAAAGGACGCGTCACATGGTGTCCCTCGTGGCAGCAGAGGGTGGTGCCGGGGCGTACCTCGACTGGGGGGTCGTCCACATCTCCATCGCCAATCTGCTCATCATCATCATCATGCTCGTCGTGTTCTTCGCGGCGCTGCTCATCCCCTTCCCGAAGCCCCCGAGCGAGCCGGCGACCGATCCACCCAAGGGCGCCGAGGCGCCCGACGGTGCGGGGGTGGACCGATGAGCTCCACGACGTGGACCGAGCGTCTGCGCGCGCGGATCGAGCACACCGTTCCGCCCGGCGAGGCGCTTCCTGACCACCAGCCGGCATACGTCTCCTCGTGGATCTACGTGTTCGGAGTGCTCACCCTCGCGGCGTTCATCGTCATCGTCGTCACGGGGTGCGTGCTGAGCCTCGGTGGCGTCGACTGGTGGCACACATCGACCACCGGCCACTTCGTCAACAGCCTGCACCTCTGGTCGGTCGAGCTCTTCTTCTTCTTCATGGTCATCCACCTGTGGGGCAAGTTCTGGATGGCGGCCTGGCGCGGTGGTCGTGCCCTGACCTGGATCACCGGGGTCGTGGCGTTCCTTGCGTCGATCGCTACGGCCTTCACCGGCTACCTGATCCAGACCAACTTCGACAGCCAATGGATCAGCACCCAGGCGAAGGACGGGCTCAACTCGGTCGGGATCGGGGCCTACTTCAACGTGCTCAACGCTGCCCAGATGGTGCTCTTCCACGTTGTCCTGCTGCCCATTGCCGTCGGTCTCATCGCAGTCGTCCACGTGATCCTCGTGCGCCGCAAGGGCGTCGTGCCACCGATCGACGCGCAGGAGCGGGTCGCATGAGCACCCGCGCGCGACGTCGTCATGCCGCCCCCACCGCCGACTCGCACACCTTCCCGACGCGGCGCTATGACCTGGTCAAGGAGTTCGTCCTCGCACTCGTGGGCGTCGTCGTGCTCACCGTCGGCCTCGCCATCGCCTTCGGCTCCCCCGACGAGAGGGCAATCTCCTTGCAGGACTGGGCCAAGGCGGCCCCAAACGATGTCGTCGCGACGGCCGCGGCAGAGCTGTCCGGAGACAGCGGCACGGCCGGCTACGGGCCGCCCTACAACAACGCCGCCGAAGGGCAGAAGCTCCTCGGCATCCCGCTGCAGAAGTGGGCCGGGGTCACGTACCCGATCGACGCGGCGAATGACTTCGTGATCAACCCGCTCAAGGCCGTTGAGGGCGGCGATCCGGCCCTCGGCGTCGCCCTGACCGTGTGGGCCAAGGCGTCCGCCGACCGGCAGACCACCTGGGCCGGCAACTACGTCACCGCACTGGGCAACGCCGAGAACGATCCCACCAAGGTGGCGCAAGGTGACTACGGGCCCGTGCCCGCGTTGTCGACCGCATACGAACGCCTCGCCGCAACGGGTGGACTGGAGCAGCTCGTCAGCCAGAACTCCTTCTACGGCGGCGACCCCACGCGCCGGCTGCTCCTGCTCGCCGACGGGACGTACCTCGAGGACCAGGCGCGGGCGCGCAGCCTCGGCGGTGACCAGTGGGGGATGATGAACGAGACCGGCAACTACCCGGGCCAGCCGTGGCTGTGGCTGTACACGTTCTGGTACCAGGTCCCACCGTTCAGCACCTCCGACAACGCGGACGCCCTCGTGTGGGGCCTCATGATGCTCCTCAGCCTCGCGCTCCTGCTGCTCCCCTTCATCCCCGGGCTACGTGACATCCCGAAGCTCATTCCGATCCACCGACTCGTCTGGCGCGAGTGGTACCGCCAGCAGCGCGAGGCTGAACGGACCGCACCGCCAGCGCCTTCCGACGGCACAATCAAGATGTGACCGCGTCACCACAATCGGCGACGTCCACGTGGCGCCGACGCGTCGCGATGTTGCTGCCGCTGGCGATGCCGCTGGCGATGAGAGCAGTGTTCAGTGCGACCAGCCGGCGGTACGGTCCTGAGCGCGGGTATCAAGCTGGCTTTGCCATCTACTGGGCCAGCTGCTGGGCCCTGGCCGGCTCAGTCATCGGTCGTCGACGTCTGCTCGGGCTCTGGCGCGTGCCCGAGCAGGTGCTGCCTTCACCACGCGGGCTTAGCGCTGCCGTGCTGGTCGTGCCACCCTTGGGCGGCCTGGCAACCCAGTGGGTTCCCAACGCTCGAGCCAGCGGGGCCACCGCGGTTGTCGTGGCCGCGGGCGTCGGCGCCACGAACGCCCTTGCCGAAGAGGTGTTCTGGCGAGGGGTCCCCCTCGTCATCTTCCCCGATGACGCAGTGTGGGGATGGCTGTGGCCGGCCGCCGGGTTCACCGCATGGCACCTGGTTCCGCTCACAACGCGACCATCGGGCGTGCGTCGACGCGCCTCCCTGCTTGGGGGCGCCGCCTTGGTTGGTCTGGGTTATGGGTGGATCGCGATCCGCACCCGGTCCCTGGCTCTCGTCGCGCCAGCGCATGCGCTCACCGACTCCAGCGGAGTACGGCCGGTTCGGGCGAACTGGCTGCCCGGCAGGTCCTGACCAGGGTCGCCACTATCCCAGGACACAAGTCGAGCCCGGCCCAAGGGGCCGGACTCTTGACCTGCATGAAGAGTGCGCCGCCAGGGACTCGAACCCCGAACCCAGTGAGTCTCGGGCCGCATTGAGCGTCAACCCCCGTCAGTGCCCCCAAAGGGCGGTTGACTTGCGGGTATGCCGGTTGGCGAGAGCTCCTCGTCTCGCGTCATCGCTGGCTGGTTCCCGTCCAAAGACGGACGGACACGCGGCCTCTCGACGTCCCGATTGGCGGCTCAGGGCGGCCGGGTCGGTCTCGGGGTACCGTGCCGGCATGAGGTTCGGTCTGGTCGGCGCGGGGCCTTGGGCGACGATGACGCACGGCCCGGGGCTTGCTGCGGCACATGGAGTCGAGCTGGTGGGTGTCTGGGGCCGGACTCGTGAGAAGGCCGAGGGCCTGTCGCGGACTTTGGGCGTGAGAGCATACGGCGATTACGACGGGCTTCTTTCGGACGTGGAGGCGGTGGCGTACGCGGTTCCGCCTGACGTGCAGGCCGACCTGGCGTTGGTTGCCGCACGGGGCGGCAAGCACCTGCTGCTGGACAAGCCGGTCGCCTTGGACGTGGATGCGGCGCGAGCAGTGCGCGACGCCGCCGCCGAAGCCGGGGTGGCGTCGGTGGTCTTCTTCACCGACCGGTTCATCGACCGGTCACGCACGTGGTTTAGCCATCTGGCCATGACGGGCGGCTGGCGTGGCGGGTGGCTGCGATGGTTGAGCTCCCTGCAGCAGGCTGATAACCCCTTCGGCGCCTCGCCCTGGCGTCAGGAGCGGGGTGCCCTGTGGGACACCGGTCCTCATGCGTTGTCGACGCTGGGTGCCGCACTCGGACCGGTCACGTCACTCACAGCCGTCGGTGGGGAAGGTGACCTGGTCACGCTCGTGCTGCGACATGAGTCGGGTGCCTCGAGCACCGTGATGCTGTCGCAGTTCGCGCCCCCGGCCGCGGCGGGCTTCGAGGTAGCGGTATGGGGTGAGTCCGGGGTGCTCCACATGCCTCCTCGACCGGACGAGGGCTTCATCCAGCCCTTCGCTACCGCCGCCGAGGATCTGGTTGCATCGGCGGTCAGTGGCGAGCCGCATGAGGTGGACCTCGCCGTCGGGACCCGCGTCGTCGAACTGCTCGCAGACGCCCAGGCACAGTTGGACGCCCGCCCGGCTGGATAGGCCAGATGCCTGCGAAGTCCGGACGACGCCGGCGGCAACAGAGTGGAACCCTCGACGGCGGAGAACACTGCGTCACCGTTCCCGACGGGAACGTGGGATCACACATTCAAGCGCCTTCGCGCACGCGGTTCGGCGACGTTGCCCGAGCTCGCGGCCCCACCGTCGACTGGGCTCGGTGGGGGGCTGGCGGGCAGACGGCGGTGAACCGCGGGAGAGGGCAGCCCGTCAGACGGCCGGACGGGACAGCAGCAACCCGCCGTCCACCGGGAGCACGTGCCCGGTGATCCAGGACGCGTCGGCCGAGGCGAGGAACGCGACGGCAGCCGCCACGTCATCGGGCTCGCCGACCCGGCCCAGCGGATACAGGGGCAGCATCCGCTCGGGGCCGCCCTCCTGCCCGTCCCAGACCCGGGTCCGGATGGTGCCGGGGGCGACGGCGTTCACGCGCACCCCGTCGGCCGCCAGGTAGCGCGCGAGATTGGCCGTGAGCGAGATCACCCCGCCCTTCGCGGCCGAGTAGGGCTCGCTGCCCAGGGCGGCCAGGCCGTTGACCGAGCTGATCGTCACGATGGCCGGGCTCCGGCGGCTGTCCCGCAGGAAGGGAATCGCGGCCCGGCAGACTCGTGCCACCCCGACCAGGTTGAGCTCGAGGAGGGCCGACCAGACGTCGTCGTCGATGTCCTCGAAGGCCCCGTGCGAGAGGTCGCCGCCAGCGACGTTCACGACGACGTCCAGCCCGCCGAGCTCGGCGGCCGCCCGCGTGACCGCGTCGTCCACGGAGACCCGGTTGGTGACGTCCATGCCGAGCGCCAGCCGGTCGGCCGACCCGGGGAGAGCGGCAGCGGCGTCACGGGCCGCGGCCACGACCAGATCGGTGACGACCACGCGGGCCCCCTCGGCCGCGAGCCTGGCGGCACACGCCCGGCCGATGCCGTGACCGGCGCCGGTGACGAGGGCGGTCGCCCCTTGGAAACGTCCTGGCATCGTCCGATACCCCTCTCGCTGATGTTGGCCCGAGTGCGACTACATCTACCGGATCGCGTGGCCGTAAACCATCAACGCTCTCTCCGACGGCTTCCGCGCGTCCGGCGCGGTGACGGCGTAATCCGCCCGTCCTCGATCTGCTCCTCACCCAGCTTCTTGGGTTCCGTGCTCAGCCAGACGGCATGCAGGTCGTCGACCTGGTCGCCTGGAGCGCCGGCGTCCGTGTACACGCCGGGGGCAAGCCGTTTGAGGCGTCCGGCTTCGGCGAGTTGCGACAGATCGATTCGGGTGATCCCGTACATGCTGGCTTGAGCCGATGACACCATGCCCCACTGGTGTCGACCGAGACAGGGGCGCCACCGTCCGGCTGCAATGGCACGGGGTCACCATCACCGTTCGGGACCTCAGGTCGAGAACCATCCGGTTCGCGCGTACCAGGTGCCACCGGCGCGAAGGTGCTGGACGAAGCCGCGCTCCAGACTGGTGCGCTGGGGGAGATCCTCGAGGTCGACCTGACCGGCGCGGCCGAAGACGAATTCCTGCATCGATCCAGGTGCCTCCCGGCCGGGGCCGACGATTTCGAAGCGGTCCTGGAAGCGGATGATGTTGGAACTGGACGGCAGGTAGTCCCGCAGCTGTGGGTCCATCAGCCAGGAGACGCAGACGAACGCGCGCGGCCGCTCGTCCGGATACCAGGCGGCGAACCGGTCGATAGCCTGGGCGTAGGCGGCCTCGCAGAGCCCGGGGTCGAGCGGCCCGGTCTCGGGGATGTGTACGTTCAGCATCACGTCATGCTCAGCCAGCTCCCCGGTGGCCGCGACCACGGCGGCATGGTCCTCCGGCGGCGCGATGCCCCGGATCCGCTCGAACTGAAGCCGCCCGAGTGAGTAGATCAGCCCCCGCAGGTGGTTGCTCAGCCAGCGCAGCTCGGAAAAGCCGGGACGACCGTGCAGTCGCTCGTACCGTGCGACATGCCGGGGCAGGTCGGACAGCGTGTCCCACGTGACGTCCTCGGGCACTCCGCGCTCGGCGTGGTAGGCGAGGACAGAGGGGACGCAGGCCAGCAAGGCCAGGACGTCGCCGTACAACCGAGTCGGCCCCGACGCAGGGTCCTGGGACACGCCGGACGGCACCTCGGCGCCGATAACGCCAAGACCCGCCGCAACGTGGGCCGCAGTGTCGAGAATGCTCTGCCGCAGAGACGCCGGTGCCATGGCGAAGCCCGCACGAGCCTCGACGATGGCGGCACGGATCTGGTCGGGCGCCCGCATCGCGGCGAGCCAACGCAGCACATCGTCCTCCGCTGGCAGCACCTGTGCGGCGGAATGGGTCTGCATGTCGAAGCACTCCTCTCCCGGGTCGCTACCAGCGGCTCGGTGTCAGCTCTGGGGCCACACCAGCGACGACCGAAAGTAGCCCCCAGATCTTCACCTGCGGAGGCGAACGTCGGACCCCGAACCTTCGCGACAAGGGTCACAGTGCGCGTCAGCAACCGCTACCACTCGGCGAAGGGGGAGACGCCGCATCCGTGCCCCATGGTGGCGGCCCGTTCGTACCCGTCGTGACCCGGTAGGAACGCAGAAGCGGTGCATGAAGGTTGACCTGGCGGCCAAAGCCGCGAACGACGGGCACGCACGGGCAGCGACGAGCCTGTGACCGGTACTGATGAGTGCGCCGCCAGGGACTCGAACCCCGAACCGAGTGATTAAGAGTCACTTGCTCTGCCAATTGAGCTAGCGGCGCGACGAGGGGAAACAGTAGCAGGGCGTCAAGGGCGCGACAAAATCGACTCGGACCTGCTTTCCTCAGCCCGCTCGCGCCGCTCCCGACGATTGCCACGCAGCAGCAACAACACGCCTGCGAGCATGAAAACGAGGTAGGCGATGAGCCCACCGATGTGCTCCTCGTCGGTCACCTGGGTGGACGTGCCTTGAGGCGTCTCCGTCACCGGTTTGGGGTTGTCCGTGCTGAGAATGCCGGGGACGGGGGGCGTCGTCGTCTCCTCGGCGCCGGGGGGGAGGGCACCTGCGCCGCTCGGCACTGTGCCCGGAGCGGCCAGGGCGCCTCCCACGAGGGTCAGCGCCAGACTCAGCACCACGAGACCGACGATGACACCCACGGTGATCCGCTGGACTCGCTTCTTCCCGAACAGCACGGCCCCATTGTGGCCCATGCCACGCGAAGCAATGATCCCCGCACGTGAGGTCACGTGCGGGGATCACCTGGGGTGAGTGACGGGACTTGAACCCGCGACCACCTGGACCACAACCAGGTGCTCTACCAGCTGAGCTACACCCACCATGTCGCGCGCCCGGCGACGCCGGAATCGTCTGGCCGACAGCGGAGCCTCGTGACCCGCTACTCGGAGCGTGCTCATCGACCCCGCCTCGAGTGCTCGACGACGTGCGCGCTCGGCAAGGGCCTTGGCCGTCGCACTGTCCGGCCCCGGCTGGGGCACGAACACCGCCTCGCGGTAGTAGCGCAGCTCGGCGATCGACTCGCGGATGTCGGCCAGCGCGCGGTGTCCGCCGGCCTTGGTCGGGGCGTTGAAGTACGCCCGCGGGTACCAGCGGCGGGACAGCTCCTTGATCGAGGACACGTCGATGATCCGGTAGTGCAGGTGCGCCTCGAGCTCCGGCATGTCGCGGGCGAGGAAGCCCGGTCGGTGGCGACGGTGTTGCCGGCCAGCGGCGCCTTGCGCGGCTCGGGCACGAACTGCCGGACGTAGTCGAGCACCATGCGACTGTGCCTCTCCCAGGCTGACGCCTGCGTCCAGCTCGTCGAGCAGCCCGGAGGTCGTGTGCATGTCGCGCACGAAGTCGTCCATCTGAGCGAGCGCGTCGGCCGGGGGCGATGACGACGTCGACCCCGTCACCGAGCACGGTCAGCTCGAAGTCGGTGACGAGCGCCGCCACCTCGACGAGCGCATCGGTCCGCAGCGAGAGGCCGGTCATCTCGCAGTCGATCCAGATGATCCGGTCGGAGAGAGCGCGCTGGTTCGCCGCGTCGTTCGTCGTCGTCACCGCACCACCATAGAGGCGCAGGGCCACCGGTCCTGCACTAGCCTGCCGTCATGACTTCAGGGGATCCGTCCGGAGAGCTCGACCGGCTGGAGGCCGCGGAATGGAGCCGCAAGCCGAATCCCACGTGGCGGCCCATGCTTCGGCGGATCCTCACCCTTGGAGTCGCGGCCGTCCTGCTCCTCGTATCCCTGCTCATCCTGCTCGGCATCATCGGCGACCAGCTCGACGCGCAGGTGGCGATCCTCGCCACGCTCATGGCGCTCATCCCGCTCATCATCATCGTGCCGACTTATCTCTGGCTCGACCGGTTCGAGGCTGAACCCGTCCGCTATCTCGTGGCCGCGTTCCTGTGGGGCTCCCTCATCGCCGTCGTCGGCGCCTTCTTCCTCAACTCGCTCGGCCTGGCGCTGCTCGTCGAGTCCCACTGGACCGATCCGTTCGAGACGGGCGCCGTGTATCTCGCGCCGATCACGGAGGAGACGCTGAAAGGCCTCGGCATCTTCCTCATCTACCTGCTGCGCCGGCACGAGTTCGACGGGATCATCGACGGGATCGTCTATGCCGGGTTGATCGGGGCAGGCTTCGCGTTCAGTGAGAACATCCTCTACCTCGGTCAGGCCTACACGGAGATGGGCAATGAGGGCCTCACTGCGACCTTCATCGTCCGTGGCCTCATGGGGCCGTTCGGCCACTCCCTCTTCACGTCGCTCATCGGCATCGGCATCGGCATCGCCGTCTCCACCCGGAGTCGTGGCATCAAGGCACTCGCCATCCTCGGCGGATGGGTATGCGCGGTCCTGCTGCACGGCGCGTGGAACCTCGCGGCCATTGCCGGCATCGAGGGCTTCCTCACTGCTTACATGACCTTCCAGGTGCCGCTCTTCCTTGCCTTCATCGGCTTCCTCGTCTGGCTGCGTCGACGAGAGGGTCGGCTCATCGGGCAGTACCTGTCTGCATACGCCGACGCGGGATGGCTCACCCACGCGGAGGTGGCCATGCTCTCGCACCTGGGCACCCGACGGGCCGCCCGCACGTGGGCAAAGGATCGTGGCGGCATGGCGGCGCAACGGTCCATGGATGCCTTCCAGGACAGCGCGAGCGACCTTGCGCTGCTTCGTTCCCGACTTGTTCACGGCACGGCCGAGCGGGATGCGCCACAGCGCGAGATGGTTCTGCTGGAGGCAATCACGGCGCACCGCAAGGACTTCATCGGGACACCGGTGCTCTGATGGGGGCGATTCCCTTGGGCGCCAGTCGTGGCCCGCGAATCCCATGGCGCCCCCGGCAGGACTCGAACCTGCGACCAAGAGATTAGAAGGCTCTTGCTCTATCCACTGAGCTACAGGGGCTCGCCCGCCTCGGGGCGCTCTTATGATAGGCGTGAGTACGTCTCCCTTCTTCGCCACCCACTCCCTCAGGCGGTCGAGCGGAGCGAGCTCAGCGGCATACGACCCGCGTGTCCCTCCACGACGGCGCTGACGCCGAGTTGATAGGTCCGAGGGACACGAGAGGATGACGTGCGTGTCTAGTTCAGGGGAGCCCAACGGCCGGCTGCTCAAGGCGGTGAAGCGGCTTCGCGACGCCGTCGACGCGTCCTCGCTACCCATTGACCTTCCTCAGATCGACGAGGTTCGCCTCGCACGCTCGCGACTGCTCGCCCAGCTCGACGACTACGTCATCCCGCGCCTCGAATCTCTGGACGCGCCCCTGCTCGCCGTGGTGGGCGGCTCGACCGGCGCCGGGAAGTCGACGCTCGTCAATTCGGTAGTGGGGCGTGAGGTCTCGCTGCCCGGTGTGCTGCGGCCCACGACCCGGTCACCCGTCCTGGTCCACCACCCTGACGACGCAAGGTGGTTCGCAGACCAGCGCATCCTCCCCGGTCTCGCTCGCATCACGGGCAAGCACTCTTCCTCGGACGGACCCGGAGCGGTCCGCCTCGTGTCGACCGACGCCATCCAGTCGGGACTGGCACTGCTCGACGCACCCGACATCGACAGCGTCGTCTCCGCGAATCGTGACCTGGCCGCCCAGCTGCTCGCGGCCGCGGATCTCTGGGTCTTCGTGACGACGGCGGCGCGCTACGCCGATGCCGTGCCGTGGGACCTCCTGCGAGAGGCATCGGAGCGGGGCACCTCCGTGGCCGTCGTGCTCGACCGGGTCCCGGCAGCCAGCCTCGACGAGATCAGGGTGCACCTCGCAGCGATGTTGCGCGAGCAGCGGCTGGAGCAGGCCCCGATCTTCACCGTCCTGGAGTCAGACCTGGAGGACGGGCTGCTCCCCAGCTCGCAGACCCAGCGGCTGCGTGACTGGCTGGATGCCCTCGCGGGAGACGCCCAGGCTCGGGCCGAGGTCGTCCGCCACACCCTCACCGGGGCCCTCGCGTCACTGGACGCGCGGGCGACCGCGCTTGTCGCGGCCTCGGCTGCCCAGGTCGAGGCGGCCGAAGAGCTCGTCGAGGCCGCTCGAATGGCGTACGAGGACGCGGTGGCCCACGTCAAGGAGGGGATGTACGACGGGACCCTGCTCCGCGGCGAAGTCCTCGCGCGGTGGCAGGAATTCGTCGGGACGGGCGAGTTCTTCCGCCAGGTCGAGTCGACCGTGTCCCGCGTCCGTGATCGGGTGACGGCGTTCATCAAGGGTGAGCCGGCCAAGGCCGAGCACCTCGGCGAGGCGCTCCAGACCGGCGTGGAGGCGCTCATCTCCAACCGGGCCGACCTTGCCGCGACGGCGACCGCTCGGGCCTGGCGGACCCTCCCCGGCGGTGAGCCCCTCCTGACCGGCACGGCGGGCCTGATGCGCTCGAGCGCCGACCTCGACACGCGGATCCAGCGACTCGTGAGGGACTGGCAGGGCGACATGCTCGAGATGGTGCGCAGCGAGGGACGTGATCGACGGACGAGCGCCCGAATCATGGCGTATGGCGTGAACGGCCTCGGCGTCGTCCTCATGCTCGTCACCTTTGCCTCGACCGCTGGGATCACCGGAGCTGAGGTCGGGATCGCCGGCGGCACGGCGGTCGTGGGCCAGAAGCTGCTGGAGGCGGTGTTCGGCGACCAGGCCGTCCGCGAGCTGGCCCGGCAGGCTCGCGCCAAGCTGCTCGACCGCGTGCGGGAGCTGTACGCCGTGGAACGGGCCCGCTACGAGGCCGCGGTGGAGACCCTGGAGGTCCGGACCGGCCAGGCGAAGGACCTCAAGAAGGCCGTCGCACAGGTGAGGTCGGCCCGATGAGCCCCATCAGGATGGGCAAGGCCAAGGTCAAGGGCGCCAGCGCCGTCGAGCTGGGGGACCGCACCACGGCGCTCTCCCTGGCGCTCTTCGCGGGTGCCGAGGAACTGGACGGGGCTGCAGTCGAGCAGGCACGACGGGTGCTCGACCGCGCTCAGGAGCGCTCCAAGATCGCGGGCGACCACACCGTTGTGGCTCTGGCGGGCGCTACCGGCAGCGGCAAGTCCTCCCTCTTCAACGCCCTTGTCGGTGAGCAGGTCGCGGAGATCGGCGCGCGCCGGCCGACGACCGCCACGCCGACCGCCGCTGTCTGGGGAGAGTCCGACGCGTCCGAGCTGCTCGACTGGCTTCGCGTCGATGCCAGGCACCTGGTCGGTTCCGCGGGTGACGGCGGGGCGGAGGTTGCGGACAGGCCCAGTCACACGCTCAGTGGGAAGCTCAATGGCCTCGTCCTACTCGATCTGCCCGACTTCGACTCCCGCGAGCTGTCCCACCGGCGCGAGGCCGAGCGGATCCTCGAGCTCGTCGACATGTTCGTCTGGGTGACGGACCCGCAGAAGTACGCAGATGCGCGTCTTCACGACGAGTTCGTCGCGCTCATGGCCCATCACGATGCGGTGACCCTGGCTGTGCTCAACCAGACCGACCGGCTCGACGTCGACGCGGTCAAGGCACTCAAGAAGGACTTCACCAAGCTGCTCGGGGCCGACGGCGTACACGGTGCCTCGGTCCTCGCCACGTCAGCCGTGACTGGGACCGGCGTGCCTGAGCTGCTCCAGCGACTTGCCAATGTCATTGCCGGACACGCCGCTTCGCGCCAGCGCCTCAATGCCGATGTCGTTGCGGCGGCACGCCGGCTGCGTCACGGAGTGGCCGATCAGGAGGTTGCCACCGGCCGCCTCGAACGCAACGCGCTGCGATGCGTCGCTCGCCCGAGCGGCCGGTGTGCCGATCGTCCTCGATGCCGTCAGCCGGGACTACCGACGAGAGGCCTTCGCCCACACGGGCTTCCTCTTCGCGAGGTGGACCCGTGGGTTCGCGGCTGACCCGCTCCGGCGCCTGCGGCTCGATCGCACCGGGGGCCGTCCGCCGATCCCCGTCGAGATCGAGGGCTCAGACGTGCGTGCCGTCCTGGGCCGGTCGTCCATCCCGGCGCCCAGCGCCTCGTCTGTGTCGGCGGTCGACCTGGCCACGCGCAGCTTTGTCCGCGAGGCGTCCGATGGTCTACCGGTGAAGTGGGCCCGGGCCGTCGAGGACGCGGTCGACCAGGGCGAGGGAGCCCTGGGTGACGCCTTGGACCAGGCCATCGTCGGAACGTCGCTGCGCGCCCGTCGACCGATCTGGTGGCTCCTCGTCAACGTCTTCCAGTCGGATGCTGGGAATCACGGCGGCTCTGGGACTGCTCTGGCTCGCGGCACTGTGGGTCGCCGGGCTCGCGCAGATCCCAACGCCCGACACGCCCACCCTGGGGATCCTCCCCGTCCCCCTCATCATGCTGGTCGGGGGCGTGCTCCTCGGGTTGCTACTCGGCGTGTCTCCCGGTGGTGGGCGCAGATCGGGCGAGCCGGCGAACGGCCCTCATCGGAAACGGCTGACCGAGGCGGTGGCCAGGTTGCTGACGAGCGCATCGTCAGCCCGGTCGACGAGGTGCTCGACCGTCACCGCGAGCGCGCGAGCAGCTGGACCGGGCGGCGGGCTGAGGGCGCACTGCGCGCTGTCCACATCCCCTCCTGTTCGGCGCCGTCGTCCACGGGGCGGCGACGGCGCTGGTTGCAGCACGCTGAAGGGGCGACCGTGCGGCGGACGAGCGCGGCACGGCCGCACCCGAACCCGCCGACAACGTCGGCGCCGACAGGAGGTTGCACCATGAACGAGACCCGCATCACGGTCCACGGCAACGTCACGGCCGCGCCCGTCGAGCGCACGTCGCGCAATGGCAACGTCTTCACGACGTTCCGGGTCGCGAGCACGCCCCGCCGACGCACCGCCGACGGCACCTACGTCGATCCTCGACACGAACTTCTTCAGCGTCATCACCTTGGAACGCGCTCGCCGCCAACACCGCCGCTGCCCTGCAGAAGGGTCAGCCGGTCATCGTCGAGGGCAACCTCAGCGATCAAGTCCTACCTCACCAGTGACGGCAGCCTCGCACCGATGCCGAGATCGAGGCGCAGCACATCGGGCACGACCTCGTTTTTCGGCGCGCGTCCTCGAACGGCTGAGCCGGGCGGCGGCCCTCGGTGTCGACCGCAACGCCGACCCTGCCGTGCGGCACGCCATGGCCGAGACCAACGGCGTCTCCGTCGCTGCCGACGCCCACCGGCCGGCGAACGTCGACGCCAACGGCGAGGCCTTCGACGGACCGGTCGAGGGCGGAGGTTCGGGCCCCGTGCAGCAGTTCGGCGACCCCGACGACGGACGAGTACCACGTCGAGGAGACGCCTGCCGCCTGACTGTCGGCGCGAGCCCGCGGCAGGTGTTCCACCAGCCGGCGGATTCGGTGCCACGGCTGATCGCGGATAGCCTGCTGCGCATGGCCGAGTACATCTACACCATGACCCGGGCGCGCAAGGCGCACGGCGACAAGGTCATCCTCGATGACGTCACGCTGTCGTTCTACCCGGGCGCCAAGATCGGCGTGGTCGGCCCGAACGGCGCCGGCAAGTCCACGATCCTGAAGATCATGGCCGGACTCGACCAGCCCTCCAACGGCGAGGCCCGGCTCACGCCCGGGCTACACCGTCGGCATCCTCATGCAGGAGCCCGCCGCTCAACGAGGACAAGACCGTCCTCGGCAACGTCGAGGAGGGCGTCGGCGAGATCAAGGCCAAGCTCGACCGCTACAACGAGATCTCCGCGCGAGATGGCCAACCCGGACGCCGACTACGACGCGCTCCTCGAGAGATGGGCAAGCTCCAGGAGGAGATCGACCACCGCCGACGCCTGGGATCTCGACTCCCAGCTCGAGCAGGCGATGGACGCGCTGCGCTGCCCGCCGCCGGACGCCGACGTCACCGTCCTCTCCGGTGGAGAGCGCCGCCGCGTCGCCCTGTGCAAGCTCCTGCTCCAGAAGCCCGACCTGCTGCTCCTCGACGAGCCGACCAACCACCTGGACGCCGAGAGCGTGCTGTGGCTGGAGCAGCACCTCGCGAACTACCCCGGCGCCGTCCTCGCCGTCACCCACGACCGGTACTTCCTCGACAACGTCGCCGAGTGGATCGCCGAGGTCGACCGCGGCCGGCTGTACCCCTACGAGGGCAACTACTCGACCTACCTGGAGAAGAAGCCGCGCGCCTCGAGGTCCAGGGCAAGAAGGACGCCAAGCTCGCCAAGCGCCTCACCGAGGAGCTCGAGTGGGTCCGCTCCAACGCCAAGGGCCGCCAGACCAAGTCCAAGGCCCGTCTGGCCCGCTACGAGGAGATGGCGGCCGAGGCCGAGCGCACCCGCAAGCTCGACTTCGAGGAGATCCAGATCCCGCCGGGCCCGCGCCTGGGCTGCGTCGTGATCGAGGCGAACACCTGCGCAAGGGCTTCGACGACCGCATGCTCATCGACGGACCTGTCCTTCACCCTGCCGCGCAACGGCATCGTCGGCGTCATCGGCCCGAACGGCGTCGGCAAGACCACGCTGTTCAAGACGATCGTCGGGCCTCGAGCCGCTCGACGGCGGCGAGCTCAAGATCGGCGAGACCGTCAAGATCTCCTACGTCGACCAGAGCCGCGGCGGCATCGACCCGAACAAGACGCTGTGGGAGGTCGTCTCCGACGGGCTCGACTACATCAAGGTCGGCCAGGTCGAGATGCCGTCGCGCGCCTACGTCGTCGCAGTTCGGCTTCAAGGGCCCGGACCAGCAGAAGAAGGCCGGCGTGCTCTCCGGCGGTGAGCGCAACCGCCTCAACCTCGCGCTGACCCTCAAGCAGGGCGGCAACCTGCTGCTGCTCGACGAGCCGACCAACGACCTCGACGTCGAGACGCTCGGCTCGCTCGAGAACGCGCTGCTCGAGTTCCCCGGCTGCGCCGTGGTCATCTCGCACGACCGGTGGTTCCTCGACCGCGTGGCGACGCACATCCTCGCCTACGAGGGCGACGAGGAGAACCCGGCCAAGTGGTACTGGTTCGAGGGCAACTTCGAGTCCTACGAGGAGAACAAGATCGAGCGCCTCGGCGCCGATGCCGCGCGTCCGCACCGGGTCACCTACCGCAAGCTCACCCGGGACTGACCGGGCCTCACCGGACCTCAGGGGGACAGGAGGCCGGCGTCACCATCGTGCGACCCGACGAGCTTCGTGAGCTGTATCGAGGCGGTCGCCCCAATGACCGGGCCAAGGCGATCCAGGCGCGCTTCATGCGGGTCGCGCGACTCGGGATCGTTCCCATCGCCGGGGTCCTCGAGGTCGTCGGCCGCCGGACCGGCACCGTGTCGAGACTCCCGCTCGCTGTGGCGTGGTACGGCGGGCACCGGTACCTCGTCGGGATGCTCGGCCCCTCGAACGAACTGGGTCCGCAATGTCGAGGCAGCGGATGGTCGCGCCATCTGGGAGCAGGGGACCCGACACGAGGTGATCCTCGTTCCGGTCCCGGTCGAGCAGCGCGCGCCGATCCTGCGCCGGTACCTGCTGACGGCGTGGTCTGCGCGGCCGCACGTGGCCGTCCGGTGGAACGCGCCGCTCGCGGACTTCGAGGCTGTCGCTGACCGGTACCCCGTCTTCCGGATCACCCGGGCAGCCCCCGGAAGGAAGATGCTGCCGTGACGACTCCGGAGATCTCGTGGCCCCGACGGGCGTCTGGCTCGCGGCTCTTGAGGACCCCAACGACCACTCCGTGGCTACATGGTCCGCCCGGCCCACGCGGGCAGGGGCTACGCCACCGACATCGCTGGCGCCGACCTCGCCTCCGCGAGCTGCGGCTGCACCGCGTCACGGCGGGTGTTTCGCCGACAACGTGGCCTCGTGGAAGGTCATGGAGAAACTCGGGATGCGACGGAAGGAGCACAGCCGGCAAGGACGCGTGGCACGGCGAGCTCGGCTGGGTGAACGGCTACACCTACGCCATCGTCGCGGACGAGTGGCGATCAGAGGCGACCGGCGTCTGACCCGTCCCGCCGACCGTCCCCACGCATTTCCCGTATGCCGCTGGGCTTGCTCCTCGTCGAGGGTGCAGTACACGCCCGCGCATTTGCTGTCCACTCGATCAGGGAGCGGGGGCTCGGCCGGAGGTCAGGCCCGGGGCGTGCTGGGGCGGGCGGCTGCGTCGGCCTCGAGCCACTTCACGAGGGAGGCGACCGCGGCCCGTCCCGCGCGATTCGCGCCGATCGTCGAGGAGGAGGGGCCGTAGCCGACGAGGTGCACCCGGGGCTCTGCAGCGACCTGGGTGCCGTCCATGACGATGCCGCCGCCGTGTGCGCGCAGATGCAGTGGCGCGAAGTGGTCCAGCGCGGCGCGAAAGCCGGTCGCCCAGAGGATGACGCCGGCTGGAGGAAGCCGCCGTCGGCCAGGCGGACCCCATCGGGTTCGATGGCGACGAACATCGGCTGTCGCTGAAGGGCGCCCCGCTCGGCGGCGGCACGCAGCGCGGGCGTCCAGACGAGGCCGGTGACGGAGACGACGCTCTGCGGCGGCAGACCCCGGCGCACCCTCTCCTCGACGAGCGCGACCGCGTCGTGACCGGCCTGCGGCGTGAACTCGTCCTCGCGCCAGACCGGTTCGCGGCGGGTGAACCAGGCCGTGGTCGTCACCTGGGAGATCTCGTCGAGCAGCCCGCACTGCTGAGATTCCCCCGCCCACAACGATGACGTGCTGTCCCCGGAACTCCTCCGCCGACACGTAGTCGGCGACGTGCAGCTGTCGGCCGCGGAAGCCCGCCTGCCCGGGGTAGATCGGCCAGAACGGCTTGGTCCACGTGCCGGTCGCGTTGATCAGCCCGCGGGCGGCCCAGGTCGCGCGGCTCGATTCGATGAGGAGCCGCCCGTGCGGGTCGTCGTCCTCCCGCCGGACTGCAGAGACGCGGACGGGCCGCACGATGTGTAGGCCGAGCTCCCGCTCGTAGTTGCCGAAGTAGCGGGTCAGGAACTCCGAGCTGGGCTCGCACGGGTCGACGTCGGGCTGCGCGATGCCGGGCAGGTCGCTGATGTCGTTCACGGTCGCCATCCGTAGCGACTGCCACCGGTGCCGCCACGCCCCTCCGGGACCGACCTCGTTGTCGAGGACGACGTACTGCTCCGGCCCACCCTGCGCGCCGCTCGGTGCGAACCCGCGCCGACGGAGGTGGTAGGCCGCGGAGAGCCCCGCTTGGCCCGCTCCGATGACGAGCACGTCGACGGACGCCGGGGTGGACACGACCTCAGTGTGTCAGGTCGAGACGCATGACCGGCCGCGTCGCGCCGGTGCGGCCGACGACCTCGAATCCGGCCGCCGCAAACGTCGAAGCGGCGCCGTGGTAGAGCTCGCTCCCACCCACCCGGGTCGACCGGGCCGCGACGTCGACGGGGTGGCCCACGACGGCCGATGCTCCCGACTCCCGGGCCAGCTCGACTGCGGCACGGAGTAAGTCCGCTGCGATCCCGCGCCGGCGCCAGCCGACCTTCACGACGAAACACGTCACCGCCCAGACTGATTCGTCAGTCAGGTCATCGTGCTCCGTCTGCGCGAGGGCACGCAACGCACGGTTTCCGGTCACCCGGACGAACGAAGGCCGGGGACCCACGCGGACCCAGCCCACCGGGACTGTGGACGCGGCCCCGCTGGGACCATCGGCCCGTCGGGAAGCCGGCTCAGCGGCATACGCGATCAGTCCAATGGGACGCGTGGCCGACTGCACCTGGTCGCGGAGCTGGCGTTTGTTGTTCCTGGCCGACCGCTCGTAGGTGCTGCCGGACGTGACGAAGTACTGGCACCAGCACCACGACGGGTCCCCGCGGGTGCCGAAGAGCTCGACCACGTCGTCGAAGCGGTCCCGAGTCACTGGGAGGATCGATACGCCGCTCACAGGCCTGGTCTGCCGAACCACAAATTTCACCGGGAGAGGGCAACGAGGACGTGGGCCTCGACAGGCTCGCTCTTGCCCTTGAGCTCGAGCGGTCCCAGGGGCTCGGTGACCGCATCGGGCAACAGGGCCAAGGTGTCTGCGGTAACGGCCACCCCACCGACAGGTGCCTGGCCCTCGATGCGGGACGCGACGTTGACTGCGTCGCCGATGACGGTGTGCGTTCTGCCACCCTCACCGCCGAGCACACTGACGAGCACCTCGCCGGTGTTGATGCCGACACGGAACCGTGGCCACCCGGGGTGCTGGGTCGCGATCCGCCCCGTCTCCGCCTGGAGCTCCAGACCAGCGAGGGCGGCCCGTCGCGCGTGGTCATCCTGGTCGCCGAGCCGGTTGAAGGTCACCATGAGGGCGTCCCCGATGATGCGGTCGACCTGACCGCCGTGCCTCTTGGCCACGGCAGGGATCGCGACGTTGAAGTACTCGTTCAGCATCTCGGTCACCTCGGCCGCGGTGTGGCTCTCGGAGTAGCTGGTGAAGCCCTTGAGGTCGGCAAACAGGATGCTCATGACCCGGCGACCCGCCACGGTTGCTTGGCCGTACAGCCCGGCGAAGCGCTCTTCGTGCCAGGACTGCTGCGCGCCCCAGGCCACCAGGACGAAGGCTGCGAGCAGGAGCAGGTGCCACTCCCACCAGCTGATCAACCAGTTCGGGGCCATCGTGACCGCGACCATCGCCTCGGCGAGAAGCACGAGGGCGGCGGACATGGCGGCGGGAAGCAGGCCCCCCGCGCCGGCTCCACAGCCGGAAGTAGAACACGGCCGCCCCGAGGTAGAGCCCGGTCGCACCGATTGCGGCGACGAGCATGGCACCGCTGGCTCGCTCGGGACCCATGCCCCGGTCGAAGGGCGGCAGCCGCCACAGCGAGAGTCCAGCCCAGACCGCCATGAGCACCAGGAGGCCGATCCGCAGCACCCGGGCCGTGCGCAGCGCTCGCGCATTCCGTTCCGGGGGCACCTCGACCACCGAGGCGGCCGCGAAGACCGAGCCGATGATGATCCCGACGGGCGTGGAGATGTTGAAGCCGGCGTTGGCCTTGGGGAGCAGCACATGGGGGGTCGCCAGCGCGTGCAGGGCGAGGAAGCCGGAGGCCGAGAGGAACGTCAGGGACAGGTACATGACCCGGACGTCGCCGCGGCGTGATGCCGCTGACCCGGTGCCGTAGGCGACGATCGCACTGAGGACGGCTGCGGCGAGGACGAGCCAGAAGTGGGCCGGGTCGTGCTCGTGCTTGGAGTCGAGCGCCGGTTGGCTCCGGAGCGTGACGAGGCCCGCGAGCGGGATCACGAGCAGGATCGCGCCGACGAAAGGCCCGATCCTCGTGCGCGGAGGGGCCGGGGTCGGAATGGTCTCGACCAAGCTCACCTCCCCGCCGGGGCAGGGGAGAGGGCGAGGTAGCGGTGCACCTCGGACACGACGACGGAACCCTCACCCACGGCTGAGGCGACCCGCTTCACGGAGTCGCTCCGGACGTCTCCGACGGCGAACAGGCCCGGCACGCTGGACTCGTGTGGCAGCGGCGGCCGGGGCAGGGTCCAACCGGCGTCGTCGACTCCCGCACCGGTGATCACGAATCCCCATTTGTCACGGAGGACCGCCTCCGGAAGCCAGTCGGTGTGTGGTGCGGCGCCGATCATGACGAAGAGCCCATCTGCGGGGAGCGTGCGCTGCTCACCGGAGGTGCGGTCGGACACCACCACGTGGCTGAGCCACCCGTCGCCACCGCCCCCCACGACCTCGGCATTGGGGACCACGGCGATGTGAGGGCTCGCCTCGATCTCGTCGATGAGGTACTGAGACATGCTCCCGGAGAGGTCTGCCGTCCGCACGACGATGGTGACGTCAGCGGCGTACCGATGAAGGTGCAGCGCAGCCTGACCGGCAGAGTTGCCACCCCCGACGATGACGGCGTGAGCGCCGGTCAAGCCGTGCGCCTCGGACACGTTGGCGCCGTAGTAGACGCCCGAGCCGGTCAGGGTCTCGAGCGAGGGGACGCCGAGCCGGCGGTAGGCGACACCGCTCGCCAGGATGACGGACTTGGCGTTCACGCTGCCCGCGTCCCCGACGTCCACCCGGAAACCACTGCCCACTGGGTCGTTCGCGACCAGACCGGTCACCCGTCGGGTGAGCACGAACCTGGCTCCGAAGACCCAGGCCTGCTGGAACCCGCGCTGCGCGAGCTCGGCGCCGCTGAGACCCCTGGAGAAGCCGAGGTAGTTGCGGATGAGCGAGCTCGTTCCTGCCTGTCCGCCGAGGGAGTGCTCCTCGAGGCAGAGCACCGTCAGTCCCTCGGAGGAGCCGTACACCGCTGCGGCCAGGCCCGCGGGTCCGGCGCCGACGACGACCACGTCGACATCGCGGTCCTCGGGCTCGAGATCGGTGCGGATGCCCCACGCGGTCAAGATCTCCTGGTCGGTCGGGTCGACGAGCACCTTGCCGCCCAACGAGGCGAACCACACGACGAGGGGTCCGGTCGCCTCGTCGGGATCCGGAGCGGCGATCGCGTCGAGAGCCTGCTTGGCCTGGGGCGTACCCCGGTCGAGGTAGGCGTGCGGGATTCCGTTGCGGCTCAGCACGCTGCGCACCTCATGCCCCCGGCTGCTCCGGGCGGCTCCCACGACGACGACCTCGCGTCGGCCGTCGATGACCGTGCGGGACCAGGCCTGGACGAACTCGGCCACCGTCCGGTGGAACAGCTCGTCGGGGGAGGTCCACGGCTTGAGGACGTAGTAGTTGATCTCGCCATGGGCCATGGCCTTGAGGATCGCGTCGGCGGTGCGCCGGTCTGCCCAGGCGCCCCACGGCACGAGCAGGGCGCGGCCTGCGTCGGGGTGAAGAGAGCGGACCCTGCCGAGCAGCTCCGTGCCCGGCACGTCCTCCAGCCACGGGTCAGCCAGGACGAGGGCGACCGGCTCGCCCCGCTCGGCAGCCTTGTCGAGGGTCGCCAGGGCCGCGCGGCCGTCCGACTCACCACGAACGCGGAAGTCGATGCCGAACCGCCGCGACAGTTCCTGCTCGATTCGCGACAGGCTCTCGGGGTCCGGGTCGACGGCGAGGAGGAGGGGTCGGGTCATGTCGACTCCTGTGGGTGCGTGGAGCGTGAAAGGGCGCTGGATGTGGTGTGGGTCACCACCCCTCACTGACGACGGTACGCTCGCACGACGGTCCGAGGCCGCGATTTCCGGGAGTTCGGCGGTCAGGCGATGAGCGGAGTGCTTGGCAGCTGCGACGACCGACTACCGAGGGCTCGGCGCCACGCCACGGCGAGGCGACGGCCGACCTCGTCCGCCTCGTCGGCTGGCACGCTGAAGGGAATGCGCACGAATCGGTCCATACCGCCGTCCGTCCCGAACTGGGTGCCCCGCGCCAGCCGGATCCCCGCCGACTCCGCGACACGTGACAGCGCATCGCCGCGGTCGACCGGCAGCTCGCACCACAGGTTGAGGCCGCCGGGAGGTACGGAGAAGCGCCAGTCCGGAACGTGCTCCCGGAGGGAGGCCACCATCGCGTCGCGCCGCCTGCACGCCTCGGCGCGCCGTTCATCCAGCAGTGGCTCACCGACCCGCAACAGCTCGATGAGCACGAGCTGCTCGAGGACCGCCGTGCCGAGGTCGAGGCTGTGCCGCGCCTCGAGGATCGGCGAGGCGAGGGCATGGGGGGCGCGGACCCACCCGACTCTCAGCCCGCCCCACCAGGCCTTCCCGGAACTCCCGAGGGTGATCGCTCCCGGCGAGTTGGCGGCGAAGGGCGCTGGCGGACGGGCGTCCAGACCGAGCTCGACAAAGGTCTCGTCGATGACGGGGACGGTCCTGGTCCGGCGCAGGACGTCGGCGACGCTCGCACGCTCATGGGCGGACATGAGTCGTCCGGTCGGGTTCTGGAAGTCCGGGACGAGGTAGGCCATCCTGGCGCCCGCCTGCCTCAGCGTGAGCTCCAGGTGCTCCGGGTCCCAACCCAGGGGGTCGATGGGGAAGGGCACGGGCCGCAGTCCCGAGCGCCGCACCCCCACGATGGCATTGGGGTACGTCGGAGTCTCGAGCAGCACCCTGTCACCCGGATCGAGGGCGGCCCGGAGCACCGCCGACAGGGCGGCATGGGCACCCGAGGTGACGATGACGTCACCGGGGTCAGTGGGCAGGTCACGAGCCGCATACCAGTCCGCCAGGGCTTGGCGCAGCTCTGGCAGGCCTCGAGGGTGGTAGCCGGGCGTGGCCAGATGTCGGGGGAGGTGCTCGAGGGCGCGCTCGTAGGCCCCCGTGAGGCCAGGGGCAGCGGGGAGTACCGCGTACGTGAGGTCGATGACATCCTCGGGAAGGTCTGTTGGCACGAGACCGGCTCCCGAGAGGGCGAGCCCGGACCGGTCCTCGGGGATGGCGGTCACGCTGCCGGACCCCCTCCGGGTCACGACGAAGCCGTCCTCCCGGAGCACGTCCAAGGCCGACCCGACCGTCGTCCGGCTGAGCCCGAGCTCTGACATCAGCGCCCGCTCGCTGGGCAGGCGCGTGTCGACGAGGATCCGCCCGTCGGAGACCAGCCTCCGGATCCCGGTGGCCAGGCTGCGATAGGCAGGTCGCGCGAGCGGGGTCGGGCCGAGCAGTTGCGCCACGTTGCGGGCGGAGATGGTGCGCACAGAGTCCACTATCTCAGAACTGGCCATGGAAAAGCGGTCCACTTGCCCACCAAAATGGACGCATGCGCCGCTCCGTCCCCCTCCTCAATCTCTCGTCCCGTGACCAGTTGCGTGCTGGCAAGCTGCCGCGACGCATCGTCCAGTTGCTCGTGGGCCTCATCCTCTATGGCGTCTCGATGGCCATGATGCTGCGCGCGACGCTGGGCCTGAATCCGTGGGACGTCTTCCACGCCGGCGTGACGAGCCGCGTCCCAGTCACCTTCGGCCAGGTGACCATCATCGTCGGCGCGCTCGTCCTCCTGCTCTGGATCCCACTCCGGCAGTGGCCGGGGCTCGGCACGATCGCCAACGTCATCGTCATCGGCCTCGCCGTGGACGCGGCGCTGGCCGTGATCGACTCGCCCTCGGGCCTGCCGGCCCAGCTCGCGCTGTTGCTCGCCGGTCTCGTCCTCAACGGGCTCGCCGGTGGGCTCTACATCGGCAGCCAACTCGGGCCCGGTCCACGCGACGGGCTCATGACCGGGCTCGCCCTGCGAACTGGTCTCAGCATCCGCCTCGTTCGCACGGGACTTGAGCTGACGGTGCTCGGAGCCGGCTGGCTGCTCGGGGGCCCGGTCGGGATCGGCACCGTGCTCTACGCGATGGCGATCGGCCCCCTCGTCCAGTTCTTCCTGCCCCGGGTCACGGTCTCCCTCGAAGCCCCGCCGGCACGCCAGCCCCTTTCCGGTGCCGCCACCCCTGTGTGAGACGAGGACCAAGACCTACGCTTGAGCGATGCGCCTCGGACTGCAGGTCTCGCATTTCAGCTGGCCGGGGAGCCCGGCCTCCATCGGGCCGACGTTCGGGCGGATCGCCCGGGACGCGGAGGCCGCCGGGATGGCGTCGCTGTGGGTGATGGACCACTTCTTCCAGATCCGCGGGATCGGGCCGCCGGAGCTCGAGATGCTCGAGGGCTACACCACGCTCGCCTTCGCCGCCGGCCAGACCTCGAGGATCGAGCTCGGCACCCTGGTGACCGGAGTGACCTACCGCCACCCCGGCATCCTCGCCAAGACGGTGACGACTCTCGACGTCCTGTCGGGCGGTCGCGCCTGGCTCGGAATCGGGGCAGCGTGGAACGAGCAGGAGCACCGGGGGCTGGGTGTGCCCTTCCCACCCGTGCGCGAACGCTTCGAGCGGCTCGAGGAGACGCTCCAGATCGTGCTGCAGATGTGGTCCGATGACGAGGGCCCGTACCAGGGCTCGCACTACTCGCTCGACCGGACGCTCAACAGTCCCCCAGCCATCCGTCGCCCGCATCCGCCGATCCTCATCGGCGGAATGGGGGAGAGGAAGACGCTGCGGCTGGTCGCGGCCTACGCGGACGCCTCCAACTTCTTCGACGTCGGCCCGCAGGGGCTCCAGGCCACGTGCGAGATCCTTCGCGGCCACTGCGCCGACGTGGGCCGCGACTACGACGCCATCACGAAGACGGTCCTGACGCGGCTGAGCTTGTCCGAATCGGGGGGACCGGCCCCCTCGGGAGAGCCGACCGTGTCCGTCGCGGCCGCAGTCGACAAGCTCGGGGCGCTCGCCGACGCCGGCATGGACGACGCCATCCTCGGCATGGGCAACACGACGGATCCCGACGCCTACCCGCTCGTCGCCGAGGTCGTCCGTCAGGTCTCGGGGATCACGGCCGCCGGTCGCTCAGGGCGGCGTTGAGGGTGCTGAGAGAGCGCTGAGGGCGCTCGGGGCGGTCGAGCCGCCACGAGTGGAGGACCCGGCACGTCCGGTTGCCCCACCAGGCGAGGTCGAGTCGCTCCGCCCTGCACTGGGCCGGCACGAGCGATCCCAGCAGGCGGCGGGTTGACTCGACGGTCACGCCATCGGAGCGGGCGTCCAGGGTCAGGTGCGGCCGGACGTCGGGGAACGCCCCGCCATAGGGCGGGCAGGACGGAAACGCGGTGAACAGCTCGGCGGTCAGCGACCGAAAGGGCTCGATGGGGTCGGGGACGAGGTGGATGACACCGTTGGGAAAGACGTCGATCTGCTTGAGTCGGTAGTCGAAACCACCTACGGCGTAACCGATCTCCTCGATGGTCGACAGGACCCGGTCATCGACCGCCTCGGGCGGGAGGAACGGCCCCAGCACAGTGATGTGCGCGTGGCCGAAGGCGGGATCTGCCGAGACGA
This sequence comes from uncultured Actinomycetota bacterium, assembly GCA_963826445.1. GTDB lineage: Bacteria > Actinomycetota > Actinomycetes > Actinomycetales > Dermatophilaceae > Intrasporangium. The sequence continues at coordinate 99,104 of CAWGXD010000021.1, read as the reverse complement.
AGTCCGGGTCGTAGTGCTCGTGCCGCTGCTGCACGAAGGGCTCGAGTGCGGGAACAGGGATCTGCAGGACGGCGTGGCCACCGGTCACGAGCGCGAACCGACGAGTCGCAGAGCCAGGGCCGCGTTGGTCGCCCCGATCTCTTCTGGGGTGCGCTTGATCGCGGGCGAGTACCACCGCGCGACGTCGACCGCCATCGACGACAGGGCGAGGGCCGTGTCACCGATGTCGGCGACCTCGAAGACACCGTCCGCCACGCCGCGCTCGAGGACGTGCTGGAGCACGGCGTCGATGTCCTTGCGCAGCGCCAGCACCTCGGCCCGGTGCTCGGGCGTGAGGTGCTGGTGCTCGTATTGAACGACCTTGGCGAGCTGGTACTGCTCGGCGTGCCAGGCCGAGAACCGGGTCATCGCGACGGCGAGCCGCTCGGCCGGATGCTCGATCCCGTCCAGCGACGCGCGCAGCAGGTTGAGGGCCGACTCGTGCCCACTCCGGCTGAGATAGAAGAGCAGCTCCTCCTTTGACCCGAAGTGGACGTAGACGCCGGCGGGGGACAGGCCCGCGCCGGAGGCGATGTCGCGGGTCGTCGTCGCGTGGAAGCCCTTCTCGGCAAAGGCCTGTGCCGCGGCACGCATGAGCCGCTCGACCGTGGTGGGGTCCGTCGCCTGACGAGGCGCGGGCCCGGGCGACGTGGTCCCCTTGCTGGTGTGCGGCACGTTGACAGCATGCCGGAGAGACGCGAGACTAAGCAAGCGCTTAGTTACCCACGAGTCACAGCCGGAGGCGAGCATGCCGCGCAACATCTACGACGAGGACCACGAGGCGCTACGAGCCTCGGCCCGGGAGTTCATCGACCGCGTCATGCGACCTCGCGCCGAGGAGATGATCGAGCTCAAGTCGATCCCGCGCGACATCTGGAAGGAGGCCGGCAAGCAGGGCTTCTTCGGCTTCGACATCCCGGAGGCCTACGGCGGCGCCGGCGTCGACGACTATCGGTTCAACGCGGTCGTTGCCGAGGAGTGGGCCCGCTTCAACATGGCGACGAGCTCGTGCTTCGGGATCCACGCCGACGTGTGCCCGCCCTACATCGTCGACCTCGGCACCGAGGAGCAGAAGCAGCGCTGGCTCCCGGGGATCGCGAGCGGTGATCTCATCATCGGCATCGGCATGACCGAGCCCTCGGGCGGTTCGGACCTCGCTGCCCTCAAGACCACGGCCGTGCGTGACGGCGACGGCTGGATCATCAACGGCTCCAAGACGTTCATCACCAACGGCTACCAGGCCGACCTCGTCATCGTTGCCGCGCGCACCGACGCGTCCAAGGGCGCCAAGGGCATCACGCTCTTCATGGTCGAGCGCGGCATGGAGGGCTTCGTCAACGGGCGCAAGCTGGACAAGGTGGGCATGGACGAGTCCGACACGGCCGAGCTGTTCTTCGACAACGTCCGGGTCCCCGACGAGAACCGACTGGGTGAGGAGGGCAAGGGCTTCATCGGGATGATGCAGCGCCTGCCGCAGGAGCGGGTCGGCTCCGGAATCGCCAACGTGGCCCAGGCCAAGGCGATCCTCGAGGAGACCATCGAGTACGCGAAGGACCGCAAGGCCTTCGGCCAGTCGATCGGCGCGTTCCAGCACAACAAGTTCCTCCTGGCCGAGCTCGTGACGAAGATCGAGGTGGCCGAGGCCTACGTCGACGACTGCGTCCTCGCCCACTCGAAGGGTGAGTTGACCGCCATCGACGCGGCCAAGGCCAAGTGGTGGAGCTCGCAGGTGCAGAACGACGTCCTTGACGCGTGCGTCCAGCTCTACGGCGGCTACGGCTTCATGAACGAGTACCGCGTCGCGCGGGCCTGGCGCGATGCCCGCGTGACCAAGATCTGGGCGGGCTCCAACGAGATCATGAAGGAGCTCATCGGCCGGGACCTCGGCCTGTGACCGGCGTGCACAAGGGCGCCGTCGCCATCGTCACCGGGGCGAGCCGCGGCATCGGCCTCGGCATCGCCGGTCGTCTCGTCGCCGAGGGCGCCAGGGTGGTCATCACCGCCCGCAAACCGGAGGCGCTCGCCGAGGCCGTGGAGTCGCTCGGCGGGGCCGACCACGCGCTCGGCATCGCCGGCAACGCCGCGGAGGAGTCCCACCAGGACGAGGTCATCGCGGCCGCCCGGGAGGCGTTCGGGGGACTGCACTATCTGGTCAACAACACCGGGATCAACCCGGTCTACGGACCGATGCTCGACACCGACGTCGCCGTCGCCCGCAAGGTGCTCGACGTCAACGTCGTCGCGGCCTTCTCGTGGATCAAGAAGGCGGTCGCGGCGGGGCTGGGCGACGACGCGCACCCCGGCGCCGTCGTCAACCTTGCCTCGGTGGCCGGCCAGGGCGCCTCGGGCGTCATCGGCTGGTACGGCGTCTCCAAGGCGGCTCTCATCCACCTGACGACGGAGCTCGGCTACCAGCTCGGCCCCGATGTACGGGTCAACGCGGTCGCGCCTGCGGTGGTCAAGACCCGCTTCGCCGAGGCCCTCTACGAGGGTCGGGAGGAGAAGGTGATCCGCGCCTACCCGATGAAGCGACTCGGGACCCCGGATGACATCGCCGGCGCCGTGAGCTTCCTCCTCGGCCCGGACGCCGCGTGGGTGACCGGCCAGACCCTGACGATCGACGGCGGAGTCACGCTCGGGGGCGCCCTCTAGAACCTCTAAGACAGCCCGATGCCGTATGCCGCTGGGCTCGGGTCGCGCGCCTGGCGCGGGCCCAGCCCGGCATACTCCAAAACCGGCACGCTGGCCTGGCCTGCGGCCTAAACTCGATGGCGGCGTGCGGGCGAGCTCACAGTGACCCTGACACCCAGGTGCCCGTGCGACCGCCGGTCCACGTGAGGCACACCCTCACGAGCAACCCCATCTGGAGGTTTGCATGAGGAAGTTGATGGCAGGCACCGGCGCCGCGGCCCTGGTAGCGGCATTGCTGAGCTTCGCCGGGACGGCCGCCACCGCGGCTCCCTCCGACACCCGCCTGATCCCGAGTTCGGGGACCACCAGCATCAGAAGCGCCCCCACCGGCGTTGAAGGGCTGCAGCAGCCCGAACTGCGTCCGGGATCCCCCGAGGCCGAGGGCAACGGAGTGCCGGTCAACCGGCCAAGGCCCGGCTTCAAGAACGGCAAGTTCCCGAAGCACCCGCTCGACGCGCCGGTCGTTGCCTCCAGTGTGGTGGCCACCACCAACCCGGACGTCCAGGCCAGCGTGCAGGGACTGAACCATCGGGACCAGCGCCTCGCCAACGGAGGCAACCAGTTCAGCCTCGAGCCACCTGACCAGGCCCTCTGTGTGGGCAACGGCTTCACCGTCGAGTCCGTGAATAGCGTCCTGCGGGTCTATGACACCCACGCCCAGCCCCTGACGAGCGTCCAGGACCTCAACACGTTCTTCGGCTACCCCGCCGCCATCCAGCGGTCGACGGGCACGGTCGGGCCGAACGTCATCGACCCGGTGTGCCACTACGACCCGGTCTTCCACCGCTTCGTCGTCGCGATCACGACACTGCACGTCAACACCGCGGGCGACTTCAACGGCCGCAACACCATCGACATCGCGGTGTCCAACAGCGGCGACCCGACGGGCGCATGGACGATCTATCACGTCCCCGCGCAGAACGACGGCACCGAGGGCACGCCCGACCACGGCTGCACGACCGACGGCACCACCCACGGGCCCTGCTTCCAGGACTACCCGCACATCGGGGGCGACGCGAACGGAATCTACGTCACGACCAACGAGTACGACCTGTTCGGGCCGAGCTACAACGCAGCCCAGGTCTTCGCGTTCTCGAAGGCGCAGCTCGCCGAGCACCCGGACTCCGTTGCGGTGACCCTGGTGCAGAACCTCAACGTCGACGGCTCGCCCGGTTTCACGGTGTGGCCGGCCACGTCCCCCGGGACGGACCAGTTCTCCACGGAGCGCGGTGGGACGGAGTACCTGCTCAGCTCGATCGCCGGCGACGGCTCGGAGACGGGCAACCCCACCGGTACGGCCCGGCGCATCGGCCTCTGGGCGTTGACGAACACGGCGTCGCTCGAACACCACCAGCCCTGCCCTGTCGGTGACGAGTCGTCTGGTCAACAGCCCCACGTATGTCTTCCCACCGAAGTCGGACCAGAAGCCCGGGCGACTTCCCCTTGGGGCAGTGCATCAACGACACGACCATCCCGACTCCGTTCGGCATCGGCTGCTGGCAGCTGCTCCTCAACCCGCCTGAGCCGGCCCATGACGAGGTCGAGTCGCACCTTGACTCCAACGACACCCGCATGCAGCAGACCTGGTACACCAACGGGGTGCTCTGGGGCGCGCTCGACACCGCCGTCCGGGTCGGCGGCGAGCTGAAGGCCGGCGTGGCCTGGTTCGCCGTGGCGCCCTCGATCAATGGGGCGGGAAGGATCGTTGGACAGGTGAAGGACTCCGGCTACCTGGCCCTGTCGCGCAACAACCTCACCTACCCGGCGATCACCATGCTGCCGAGCGGGCAGGGCGCGATCGCGTTCACCGTCGTCGGGCAGGATCACTACCCGAGCGCGGGGTACGCGCCGATCACCGCCCGGGGCGAGGTGGGCCCGATCCACATCGTCGGCGAGGGTGCCGGTCCGTCGGACGGCTTCACGAGCTACAAGGCGTTCGTCGGTGACCCGCCCCGGACGCGCTGGGGTGACTACGGTGCGGCGCTGACCGACGGCCAGTCGATCTGGCTGGCGTCCGAGTACATCGCCCAGACCTGCACGCTCGACCAGTACCTCAGCGGAGCGATCGGCAGCTGTGGCGGCACCCGGACGGCGCTGGCCAACTGGTCCACGCGCATCACCAAGATCACGCCATAGCACGTCTGTAGACCCCGCCACGCCATATGCCGCCCAGCCCCGGGAAGGGGCTGGGCGGCATACTGCTGTGGTTGTCCACCACGACGACGCCGTGGTGCTGCCAAGGGCGACAAGACCGACATGACCAACATGACCGACTAGACGGACGATGAGAGAAGGTCCATGGAGATCTGGCCCGGACAGGCCTACCCGCTCGGGGCGACCTACGACGGGACGGGCGTGAACTTTGCGTGTTCTCCGAGGTAGCCGACCGGATCGAGCTCTGCCTCGTCGACGGTGAGGGGGATGACCTCTCCGGACGCGCATCGACTTGCCCGAGGTCGACGGATTCGTCTGGCACGGGTACGTGCCATACCTGCAGCCCGGACAGCGCTACGGCTTCCGGGTCCATGGTCCTTACGACCCGGCCCGTGGTCACCGGTGCAACCCGACCAAGCTGCTCCTCGACCCCTACGCCAAGGCGATCGAGGGACAGGCCGACAACGACCAGGCGCTCTTCTCCTACACCTTCGGCGACCCCGACGCGGCGTCCACGAGGCGGGTCAACACCGACGACAGCCTCCGGCACACGATGCTCTCGGTCGTCACCAACCCGTTCTTCGACTGGGCCAACGACCGACCGCCGCGGCACGAGTACCACGACACCGTGATCTACGAGGCCCACGTGAAGGGCCTGACCAAGCTGCACCCCGACATCCCGGAGGAGATCCGCGGCACCTACGCCGGCGTCGCCCACCCGGCCACCATCGCGCACCTCAAGGCACTCGGGGTGACCGCGATCGAGCTCATGCCCGTCCACCAGTTCGTCCAGGACTCCACCTGCTCGACCGAGGCCTGTCGAACTACTGGGGCTACAACACGATCGGCTTCCTCGCCCCGCACAACGGCTACGCGGCCGGCGGCACGCGCGGTCAGCAGGTGCCCGAGTTCAAGGGGATGGTCAAGGCGCTGCACGAGGCCGACATCGAGGTCATCCTCGACGTCGTCTACAACCACACCGCCGAGGGCAACCACCTCGGCCCGACGCTCGCCTTCCGCGGCATCGACAACGCAGCCTACTACCGCCTCGTCGACGACGACCACGCCCACTACTACGACACCACGGGCACGGGCAACAGCCTGCTCATGCGCCACCCGCACGTGCTGCAGCTCATCATGGACTCGCTGCGCTACTGGGTGACCGAGATGCACGTCGACGGCTTCCGCTTCGACCTCGCCGCGACGCTCGCCCGCCAGTTCCACGAGGTCGACAAGCTGTCCGCGTTCTTCGACCTCATCCAGCAGGACCCGGTCGTCAGCCAGGTCAAGCTCATCGCGGAGCCGTGGGACGTCGGCGACGGCGGCTACCAGGTCGGCAACTTCCCGCCGCTGTGGACGGAGTGGAACGGCAAGTACCGCGACACGGTCCGCGACTTCTGGCGCGGCGAGCAGGCCACCCTCGGCGAGTTCGCCTCGCGGTTCACCGGCTCCAGCGACCTCTACGAGCACACCGGCCGCAAGCCGATCGCGTCGATCAACTTCGTCACCGCCCACGACGGCTTCACGCTGCGCGACCTCGTCTCCTACAACGAGAAGCACAACGAGGCCAACGGCGAGGGCGGCAACGACGGCGAGAGCCACAACCGCTCCTGGAACTGCGGCGTCGAGGGGCCGACCGACGACCCGAGGGTCATCGCGCTGCGCGCGCGACAGCAGCGCAACTTCCTCGCCACGCTCCTGCTCTCGCAGGGCGTGCCGATGCTCGCGCACGGTGACGAGCTGGGCCGCACCCAGCGCGGCAACAACAACGGCTACTGCCAGGACAACGAGATCACCTGGGTCGACTGGGACCTCGACTGGAGGACGAGCAGCGGCTGCTGGCCTTCACCCAGTCGGCTCATCCGGCTGCGGCGGGAGCACCCGGTCTTCCGCCGTCGCCGGTTCTTCGCCGGCAGCGCCGACCATGGCGGCGAGAGCGACCTCGGCGACATCGCCTGGTTCACGCCGAGCGGCGAGCACATGGACGAGCCGGCCTGGCACGACGGCCATGGCGAAGTCGATCATGGTGTTCCTCAACGGCTCGGCGATCCCCGAGCCCGACAAGCGCGGCGAGCGGACGCTCGACGACTCGTTCCTCGTCATGTTCAACGCCCACGACGAGCCGATCACGTTCACCCTGCCCGACGAGGAGTACGGCGCGCCTGTGGATCCCCGAGGTCGACACGGCCGCCCGCGACGTCGAGGCCGAGCGAGTTCGAGCCCGGCTGGCAGATCCAGGTCGAGGCGCGCGAGCGTCGTCGTCTGCGCTGCCCCGGGCTAGCCCCGGCGGAGGGCCGCGCGGCGACGTGAGGCCACGCCGTGACGCCGCCGAGCGACCGTCCGGTGCTCGACCTACCGGCTCCAGCTCGAGCCGAGCTTCACCTTCGACGATGCGGCGGCGCAGGTGGGACTTCCTTGCGGCACCTGGGCGTGTCTCGCACCTCTACCTGTCCCCGATCCTGCAGGCCGACGGCCGGGTCGACGCACGGCTACGACGTCGTCGACCACGCGCGGCTCGACGAGGGGCTGGGCGGCGACGCCGGCTTCGCGCGTCTCGTGAGCGCCGCGCAGGAGGCCGGACTCGGGCCTCGTCGTCGACGTCGTGCCCAACCACATGACGACGCCCGACGCCCGTGTCACTCAACGAGCCGCTGTGGTCGCGTGCTCCGCGAGGGCCGGGCGTCGCCCTACGCGCACTGGTTCGACATCGACTGGGACGCCCAGGCGGCAGGTCCTCATGCCGGTGCTCGGGTCGTCCCTCGCGAGGCGCTCGCGGCGGGTGAGCTCTCCCTCGACCGGGCGGCGAGCGGCGAGGACGGTGGTGCGCTACTTCGACCACGTCTTCCCGCTGTCGCCGGGACCGACGCACCGCGTATGCCGCTGGGCTCGCTGCTCGACGCCCAGCACTACCGCCTCGCGTCCTGGCGCGAGCGCCGACACGGAGCTGAACTACCGCCGCTTCTTCGACGTGACCTCGCTCATCGCGGTGCGCGTCGAGGAGCCCGAGGTGTTCGACGCGACCCACCGGCTGCTCGTCGACGGCGTCCGCTCCGGCGCCGATCGACGGCCTGCGCATCGACCACCCCGACGGGCTCGCCGACCCCGCGGGCTACCTGGACCGGCTCGCCGAGGCGACCGGTGACGCCTGGGTCGTCGTCGAGAAGATCCTCGAGGGCGACGAGCAGCTGCCCGACGACTGGCGCATGGCCGGGACCACCGGCTACGACGCGCTGCTGCGCGTCGGCGGGCTCTTCGTCGACCCGGCGGGGCGCGCAGCCGCTCGACGACCTGTCGGCGGAGCTGCTCGGCGAGCGCGCAGGACCTCGACGCGATCATCACGGAGGCGAAGCGCCAGGTCGTGGAGGACATGCTCGCCACCGAGGTGAGCCGGCTGATGCGCCTCGTCGCCCGGGCCCTGCCGCGACGCTCGACCAGGCGCGCGGCTCGTGAGGGCGCTCGAGGCGCTGCTCGTCGGCATGGACCGCTACCGCGTCTACGTCCGGCCCGGGCGAGCCCGTCCGACCCGGCACGACGCCGCGCGTGCTCGAGGCGGCCGCGGCGCGGGCTGCGCGAGCGCCGCGGGACCAGCCGACCGCGACCGTCGTCGCGGCGGTCATCGACCTCGCTCTCGGCAGGCCTGCCGCCGCGCGTCGACCCGGCGGCGCAGGACGAGTTCGTCGTGCGGTTCCAGCAGACCTGCGGCCCGGTCATGGCCAAGGCGATCGAGGACACCGCCTTCTACCGCTACGTGCGGCTCGTCGGCCTCAACGAGGTCGGCGGCGACCCCGACCGGTTCGGCGTCGCCGCCGCGGAGTTCCACGCCTTCGCCGAGCGGCCTCGCACGACCTGGCCGCACGACGATGACGACGCTGTCGACCCACGACACCAAGCGCGTCCGAGGACGTGCGCGCCCGGCTCGCCGTGCTCGCCGAGCGGCCCGACGGAGTGGGCGGCCTGGGTCCGCAAGGCGCGCGAGCTGCGCCGCGCGCGCACCGCGCCGACGAGCTCGACGTCGCTCACCGAGTACTTCCTCTGGCAGACCGCTCGTCGGCGCGTGGCCGATCAGCGCGGAGCGGCTGCAGGCCTACGCGCACCAAGGCGATCCGCGAGGCGAAGCTGCACACGCGCGTGGACCGAGCCGGACGAGGCCTACGAGGCGGCCGTCGAGCCGCTTCGTCGCGGGGCTCGTGACGACGCCCGACGTCGTCGGGCACGTCGAGGCCTGGGTCGAGGCCGACGCGCCTGCGAGACCCGCGCCAACGCGCTCGGGCAGAAGCTCGTCCAGCTGATCGATGCCCGGCGTCCCCGACGTCTACCAGGGCACCGACCTCGTCGACCTCTCGCTCGTCGACCCCGACAACCGCCGGCCCGTCGACTACGCCGAGCGCGTCGACCGGCTGGCCCGCCTCGACGCGGGCGCAGCCCCCGCGGACCTGGACGACGAGAAGCTGCTCGTCACCGCGGCGGCCCTGCGCATGCGGCGTGAGCGGCCCGAGTGCTTCGTCGGGCCCGAGGCCGGCTACGCGCCGCTCGCCACCACGAGCGAGCACGCCGTCGCCTTCGGTCGCGGCACGGTCGGCCGGGCCGACGTCGTCGCCGTCGTCGACCCGGCTCGCGCGGTCGGCTCGCGCGACGCCGGGGGCTTCGGCGACGCGACCGTCGACGCTGCCCGACGGGCACGTGGACCGACGTCGTCTCGCCGCGCACGCTTCGAGGTGGCGCCGCGCGCACTGGCCGACGCTCGTCGGCGATCCCGACGGCCTGCCGGTGGCCCTGCTCGTCCGGGTACGGGACGAGTCGTGACGCGCAGCGATCCGCGTGTGGGCGCCGCGCGCGCATCGGGTCGACGTCGTGCGGTCGCGCCGTGTCGACGGCGTCAGGTCGCGAGCTGGCGTGGCGACGCGACGCCGTCGCCGATGGCCGCCGAAGGCCGGCGGCTGGTGGTCGTGGACGGCCGGACGCGGCAGACGGCCGCCGTCGACTACGCCTTCAGCCTCGACGGCGGCGACCCCGTGCCCGGACCCGCGCAGCCCGTGGCAGCCCGCACGGGGTGCACGGCCCGAGCCGCACCTTCGACGCCGGCGGCATCACGCCTGGAGCGACGGCGACTGGCGCGGGCCCGCGCGGCGGCCGCGGGAGTGCTCGGGCGGCGTCGTCTACGAGCTGCACGTCGGCACGTTCACCGCCGGAGGGCACCCTCGACGCCGCGGTCGCCGCGCCTCGACCACCTCGTCGAGCTCGGCGTCGACGTCGTCGAGCTCATGCCGGTCGCCGCGTTCGGCGGCCGCATGGGGCTGGGGCTACGACGGCGTGCACCTGTATGCCGTCGCACGAGCGCCTACGGCGGCCCGGCGGCGCTTCCAGCGCTTCGTCGACGCGTGCCACGCGCCGCGGGCTCGGCGTCTGCCTCGACGTCGTCTACAACCACCTCGGCCCGGCGGGCAACTACCTCGCGCAGTTCGGGCCGTACTTCACCGACGCCCACCCCACGCCCGTGGGGGCCGGCGGTCAACCTCGACGGGCCGGGCAGCCGACGAGGTGCGCCGGTGGGTCATCGACAACGCGCTGCGCTGGTTCCGCGACTTCCACGTCGACGCGCTGCGGCTCGACGCCGTGCACGAGCTGCGCGACGACTCGCGCGCCGCACCTGCTCGCCGAGCTGGCCGACGAGGTCGCCGCGCTCGCCGCGCGAGCTCGGGCGTCCCCTCGACCTCATCGCCGAGAGCGACCTCAACGACCCCGTCATGGTCACGCCCACGGCGGACGGGCGGCCGGGGCATGACGGCGCAGTGGGACGACGACATCCACCACGCGCTGCACGTCGCGCTGACCGGCGAGACGGCAGGGCTACTACGCCGACTTCGCCGGTGGCACCGGGCCTGGCCCGAGGTGGCCCGCTGTCGGTGCTCGCCAAGACGCTGACCGACGGCGTTCCTCCACGACGGCCGCGTGTCGACCTTCCGGGGCCAGGCCTGGGGCGCGCCGGTCGACCGGACGGCCACGTCCGGGCACGCGTTCCTCGCCTACCTCCAGACCCACGACCAGGTCGGCAACCGGGCCCTCGGCGACCGCATCAGCGACGACGGTCTCGCCCGGCCAGCAGGCCATCGGCGCCGCGCTCTACCTGCTCTCGCCGTTCACCGCCGATGGTCTTCATGGGCGAGGAGTGGCGCGCGAGCACCCCGTTCCAGTTCTTCACCTCGTTCGAGGACCAGTGGCTCGCCGACGCGGTGCGCGAGCGGTCGGCGCGCGGAGTTCGCGGCCGCACGGCTGGGCCGCGGACGACGTGCCCGACCCGCAGGATCCCGCCACGCGCGAGCGCGAGCGTCCTCGACTGGACGCAGATCACGAATCCGGGACACACCGAGATGCTCGACTTCTATCGGGAGCTGATCAAGACCCGCCGAGGCGAGCCGGACGCCCGGTCGGGGGACCTGCGCGCGGCCGAGGTGGACGTCGACGAGGCGGACGGTTGGCTCATCATGCACCGGGGCCACGTCCACGTCGTCTGCAACTTCCGGCCGAGGTCACAGGTCGTGCCCCTCAAAGGACTCGATGGTCGACCGCGTCCTCGCGTCATGGGGCCGGGCTCCCGTCGTCGACGAGTCGGGCGTCTGGCTCGACGGCCACGACGTCGCCGTCCTCCGAACCCGCTGACACATCGAAAGAACAGCTTTCGGGCCGGGAACCGCTCAACGGGAACGCGACTCGCGACGATCAACTGAACTCCGTCAACGTTGCGCCGGCTTTGCGCGCAGAAGCTGTTCTTTCGATCGGCGGGTGGACCCGGAAGCTGTTCCTTTTGATTGGGCTGGGGGTCAGGCGTCCTTGACGCGGACCATGCCCTCCTGCGCCGTCGTCGCGACGAGCTGGCCGTCCTGGAACATCTCACCGATTCCGAGCCCACGGCCGTTGGAGGCGGACGGCGACTCCTGGATGTAGAGGAACCACCGGTCCGCAGAGACGGGCCGATGGAACCACATCGAGTGGTCGAGGCTGGCCACCCGGAGGCGTGGGTCGCCCCAGAGCAGACCATGTCGGCGCAGCACCGGGTCGAGCAGGGAGTAGTCGCTCGCGTAGGCGAGGACGGCGGCATGGATGAGCGGGTCGTCGGGCAGCTCCCCCAAGGCCCGCATCCACACCTGCTGCTCGGCCACGGCGTCGGGCGACGGCGCGAGGAAGGTGGCCTCCTCGACCGGGCGCTGCTCGATCGGGCGCTGATGGGCGACATGCTGCGCGGCCGGGTGGTCGATGCGACCGAGCAGGTCGGCGAGCGAGCGCAGCCCCTCGGGACCGGGCAGCTCGGGCATCGTGAGCTGGTGCTCGAGACCGGGCGAGTGCGCCTGGAACGATCCGGTGAACGACATGATCGGCGCGTCGTTCTGGATCGCGTGGACGCGCCGGGTCGAGAACGACCTCCCGTCCCGCATCTCCTCGACCGCGAACCGGATCGGCTGTGTGTCGTCCCCGGGCCGCATGAAGTAACCGTGGAGCGAGTGGATCGGCCGCGGCCCCTCCCGCTCCTCCACTGCCTTGAGCGTGAGGCCGGCTGCCATGACGCACTGGGCCAGCACCTGACCGCCGAACACGCGATCGTGCGGCATCCGCTGGCTGCGGCCCTCGAACACCCGCGCCTCAGTCGCGCCGATCGACGACGCGGCACTCTGGCCGGCGATCCCCGTCACGGAGATGTGCGCCGTGCCGAGCTCCCGCAGCGTCAGCACGTCGATGAGGTCCTCGATGGGCGAGAGCGTCGGGGTGAGGTCGTCGGTCACAGCGTCGACCCTAGTGCCGCTCCCGGGGTGGCAGGGCACCGGCAGCACCGCTGCTGCGGTCATGCCTCGAGCGCGAGCACGAGGGGCAGGACGGCGGGCGCACCCGCCTCGCGCAGCAGCGCCCCGGCCACCGTCAGCGTCCACCGCGAGTCGGCGACGTCGTCGACGAGAAGCAACGGACCGGGTATGCCGCTGAGCCGGCTTCGCAGGTCGCCGCCGAGCTCCAGCCGTCCCCACGTGTTCGCGAGGCGAAAGGCGCTGTTCCCGCCCGAGTCGCCCACGGGTCCGCCGTCGACCAGGTCGAGGGCGCCCAGGTAGGGGAGCCGCCCGAGCTCACCGATGCCCGCGGCGAGGGACGACACGAGCTGAGGTCGGCGGCGGGAGGGCACCGACGCGACGGCGACCGGCCGCTCGGCCCAGTCCCAGGTCCGCAGCACGTCCACGACCGCGCGCAGCACCTCTGGCGGAACCAGCCGGTCGCCTCCCTCGCCGGCGGTGGCCCGGAGCAGCTCGCGCAGCCGCTGCCCCCAACCGAGGTCGCTCAGCCGCGCGACCGCGCGGCCCTCCGCCAGGGCCACCTCGGGCGCGATGCGTCCCTTGACCGGGACGCCGAGCCGGTCCATCCCGGTCGGCCACTGGGCGCGGGGCTCGAGCACGACGCCGGGCCGCTCGAGCCGGGAGCGAGCCGTGTTGATCGCGGCCTCCGGGATGGCGGTGGCGAACCACGCACCCGTACACCCATCGCAGCGACCGCAGTCCTGTGCCGTGTCGTCGTCGAGGCAGCGCTGGAGGAAGGCCATCCGGCAGCCATCCGTGCGCTCGTAGTCCACCATGAGCTGCTGCTCCCGGTCGCGCGCACCCGAGACCCGCTGGTAGCGCTCCGCGTCGTAGCTCCAGGGCTGCCCCGTCGCGGCCCAGCCGCCCGGGACCCGCTGCACCGCCCCGTCGACGTCGAGCACCTTGAGGAGCAGCTCGAGTCGCGTCCGGCGCACGTCGACGATGGACTCGAGCGCCATCGTCGACAGCGGCCGCGCGGACTCGCCGAGGGCGCGCAGGACCGCGTCGGCCTGGTCCTGCGCGAGGCATGGACGCGGACGCGAAGTAGCGCCAGATGTCCTTGTCCTCGGGGCCGGGCATGAGCAGGACGTCCGCCCGCTCGGTCGCGCGACCGGCGCGGCCGACCTGCTGGTAGTAGGCGACCGGGGACGACGGCGCCCCGAGGTGCAGGACGAAGCCGAGGTCCGGCTTGTCGAAACCCATGCCGAGGGCCGACGTCGCAACGAGCGCCTTGATCTCGTTGTCCCGCAATGCCTCCTCGAGCCGGATCCGCTCGGCCGGCTCGGTCCGGCCGGTGTAGGCGGCCACGTCGTGGCCGGCGTCGCGCAGGGCGGTGGCGACGTCCTCGGCGGCCGACACGGTCAGCGTGTAGACGATGCCGGAGCCCGGCAGGTCGCCGAGGTGCGCGATGAGCCAGGCGAGCCGCTGCTCGGGGGAGGCGAGCGGCAGCACACCGAGGCGCAGCGACGCTCGGGCGAGCGGGCCTCGCAGCGTGAGGACCTCCCGGCCGCCCGGGCCGTCGTCACCTCGCCCGCCCGCCGACAACTGCTCGACGACGTCGGTCACGACGCGCGCATTCGCCGTCGCCGTTGTCGCGAGGACCGGCGTCTCGCCAGGCAACGTGGTGAGCAGGTCCCGGATCCGCCGGTAGTCGGGCCGGAAGTCGTGACCCCAGTCGCTGATGCAGTGCGCCTCGTCGACGACGAGCAGGCCGCACGACGCCGCGAGGGCCGGGAGCTGCTCATCGCGAAAGCGCGGGTTGTTCAGGCGCTCCGGGCTGACGAGCAGCACGTCCACCTCACCGCGCGCCAACGCTCCCGAGACCGCACCCCACTCGTCGGCGTTCGTCGAGTTGAGCGTGACTGCGCGGATCCCGGCCCGCTCGGCTGCGGCGATCTGGTCCCGCATCAGCGCCAGGAGCGGGCTGACGATGACGGTCGGCCCGGCACCCTCCGCTCGTCGTAGCGCCGTCGCCACGAAGTAGACGGCCGACTTGCCCCACCCGGTTCGCTGGACGACGAGCACCCGCCGCCGAGACGCGACGAGCGCCTCGATCGCCTCGAGCTGCCCATGGCGGAAGTCGACCTCGTCGCGCCCGACCAGGCGCCGGAGCGCGACGGTGGCGCGCTCGCGCAGGTCGGTCGCGGGTAGGGCGGTCGGTGAACTCGGCATGGCACCCACCGTACGGGCCGATGGTGACCGAGCTCAGCGGCATACGGCATGGGCTGTGGACGGGGTGTACCGCGAAGGGAGGGTGGACGGCACTGCAAGGATGGGGCCCATGGAGCCGTACGCCGCCCACGTGTCCCTGCGGTGGTCCGACATGGACGCCTACGCGCACATCAACAACGTCCAGTTCCTCCGACTGCTCGAGGACGCGCGCGTCATTGGCTTCCGGGACTGGTTCGGCCAGGAGCGGTCCCTCCTCGACGAGGGCGTGCTCGTGTCGCGGCACGAGATCGAGTACCGCCATCCGCTCGGCTTCCGCCACGAGCCGGTCGCGATCCAGATGTGGGTCTCGCGCATCGGCGGGGCAGGTTTCGACGTGGCCTACGTCGTCACCGATCCTGACGGCGTGGGTGACGGAGTTGGCGGTCAGCGCACCGTCTACGCCGTTGCCGAGACCGAGCTCGCGCTCTACGACTTCGCCTCCGCGTCACCGAGGCGGATGCGGCCGGAGGAGCGACAGGTCCTGGGCCAGCTCTTCGGCGACCCGGCACCGTTCAGGAGGCGGCGGCGGTGAGCGCCGTCGCCGAGCAGATCGACTTCGGGGACGCTCGCGGCCTGACTGACCTCTCGACGTTCATCGGCCGGGCGCGCGTCGCCGTTCCGGACGGCGCCATCCGGCTCCAGGTGCCCGGGCGCGGGCTGCTCGTCGTCACGGTTGCCGTGCTCGAGGGTTCCGGCCTCCTGGGGGACGGGACCGTGCTCGGCCTCCGGGCGGTCCGCATTCGGGATGCCACCCCCGGGATCGACGCGACGGTGACCTTCGCGTCGATCTCCGACCGCCTGGCGCGACACGGTGGCACCGAGACGGCGTTGAGCGTGCCCCCGACCACGGTGTCGCCACCCTGGGCCGGGTTGACGCCGCCGCGCGAGGGCTGGGAGCGCGTCGGCGCGCTCGACGCGGCGGACGTCAGGAGCGCCGCCGAACACGGCATCGCCGAGGTGGCGGAGGGGACCCCGGATGGAGCGGGCGGCGCGGCGGTCACGGCCCTGCGACGCCGGGTCTGGGGGGCGATGACGCGCACCGTCCCGCCGATCGCGGCCGGGCTCGCGTTCGGCGCGCACGTCCTGGGGTTCCTCAAGGAAGGCGAGCCGACCGTCGTCGCGACGTGCGGACGGTGGACCCGGCTGACCACCTCGCGAGGACACGTCCTCGTGCGCTGAGCCCTCGGTCCCCGCGCCACACGGCACGGCGTATGCGGCGCTCAGGCGGCTCCCGTCCACAGGTTGCGGTCGGTGAGCACGTCCTTGAGGACATCGATGCGGTCGCTGACGAGGCCGTCGACGCCGAGGTCGAGCAGGCGGTGCATCTCCTCCGGGTCGTCGACCGTCCACACGTGGACCTGCTTGCCGAAGTGGTGGGCGGCGTCGACGAGCTTGCGCGTCACGACGGTCACCTCACGCCGCCCGAGGAGGTAGATCGGCGGGACCTGGAAGACGTCGGCCGGAGACCGGAGCAGACGCGACAGGGCACGGGGACCGAAGCGCATGAGGATCGTGCCGGCATGGGCAGCGGCCGTCGCTACCCGACCGGCGGACACCTTCCGGAAGGTGGTGATCTCCCGCTGGTAGAACGATCCGACGCACACCGAGTCGTGCAGGCCACGATGCTCGATGAGCTCCCAGAGCAGCTCGCCGGTCCGCGGTGCCTTGAGGTCGATGTTGAGCTTGATCCCGGGGAAGGTCTCGATGACCTCGCTGAGCAACGGCACGTGCTCGCCATGACCGACCCGGGCCCAGCGGATCTCGTCCCAGTCCAGGCTCCGGATTCGGCCCTGCAGGTCCGACACGCGGTCGAGCCGGTCGTCGTGGAAGGCGACGAGGCGACCGTCCCGCGTGGCATGGACGTCGGTCTCGATGTGGGTGTAGCCGAGCTCGACCGCATTGCGGAAGGCGGTCATGGTGTTCTCGATGCCGAGGTTCGGCTCGTAGAGCGCGCCGCCCCGGTGCGCGAGGGCAACGGGCGTCCGAGCCAGGTACGGCTTCGTGCTCATGGGGTCGAGGCTAGCCGTCGCCCGGCGGCCGGTTGCTCACGGCCACCTCGCCCACACGGTGGTGTCCGTCGGCACCAGCCCTGCGCCGAGCGGCCCCGATGCTGCGATCACCTCGGCACCGTCGGGCAGCGGCACCGGCTCGGCCCCGAGGTTGGCGACGACGAGCAGGCTGCCACCGTCGGCACAGCCGTTGACGAAGGCGACCACGTGCGGCCCGTAGCCCCGGACTAAGGCCAGCGAGCTGGACCCGAGCGAGAGCTCACGACGCCGGCGCAGCAGGTGCCGATAGAGCTCGAGGGTCGAGCCGGCGACCCCGTCCTGCTGGTCCACGGCGTAGCGGCCGTAGACATTCGGCTGGGGCAACCACGTCGCCGGGCCCGGTCCGAAGCCGTGCCCCGGCGCGTCCCCGGACCACGGCATCGGCACACGGCAGCCGTCACGTCCCTTCTCCTTGCCGCCGCTCCGCACGAACGTCGGGTCCTGGCGCAGGTCGTCGGGCAGGTCGGTGGACTCGGGCAGGCCGAGTTCCTCGCCCTGGTAGAGGTAGGCGCTGCCGGGCAGCGCGAGCATCAGCGTCGTGGCGGCTCGGGCGCGCCTCAGTCCGAGCTCGCGGTCCGGCTGCGGGTCGTCGGCGCCGATCCCGTTGGGGCGCCTGGTGCCCGGCGCGTAACCTAGCCGCGTGGCGTGGCGCACCACGTCGTGGTTGGACAGCACCCACGTCGAGGGAGCGCCGACGGAGTCGGCAGCCAGCAGGGACCGCTCGATGACGGCGACGAGGTCCTCCGCGATCCACGGCGTCCCGAGGAAGTCGAAGTTGAAGGCCTGGTGCATCTCGTCCGGGCGCGTGTACAGCACCGCCCGTTCCTGCGGCTCGACCCAGGCTTCGGCGCACAGGATGCGTTCGGGCTCACCATATGAGTCCAGCACCTGGCGCCAGGACCGGTAGATCTCGTGGACACCGTCCTGGTCCCAGTACGGGATGTGGTGGGTCGGCTCGGGGACGTGGCCGTCGAGCACGTGCGCCGCCGCCTCCTCGGTGTCACCGAGCAGGTGGGTGCGCGCCCGATGATCGGGCAGGCCGTCCTTCTTGACGAGGCCGTGCGCGACGTCGACACGGAAACCGTCCACGCCTCGATCGAGCCAGAACCGCAGGATCGACTCGAACTCCGACCGCACCTCCTGGTGGTCCCAGTTGAAGTCCGGTTGCGCGGTGTCGAAAAGGTGCAGGTACCACTGGCCGGGCGAGCCGTCCGGCTCCGTGACCCGGGTCCAGGCGGGTCCACCGAAGACCGACTCCCAGTCGTTCGGAGGCAGTTCACCTCCGGCGCCCCGGCCCTCGCGGAAGATGTAATGCTCGCGCTCCGGGGAGCCGGGGCCTGCCGCAAGGGCGGCCTGGAACCACGAGTGGGCGTCGGAGCTGTGGTTCGGCACGAGGTCGACGATGACGCGTAGGCCGAGCTCGTGGGCCCGGGCGATGAGCTCGTCGGCGTCGGCGAGCCTGCCGAAGAGGGGGTCGACGTCGCGGTAGTCGGCCACGTCGTAACCGGCGTCGGCCTGCGGGCTCGGGTAGAACGGCGAGAGCCACAGCGCATCCACCCCGAGGCTTCGGAGGTGGCCCAGGCGTGCGGTGATGCCGGGGAGGTCGCCGATGCCATCGCCGTTCGAGTCCGCCCAGGACCGCGGGTAGATCTGGTAGATCACGGCGTGGCGCCACCAGGCGGACTCGCGGTGATCGGCTGCATGGAGGACGGGGGAGACGTGCAGAGTTGGACGGGACGAGGTCTGCGTCGGGGTCACCGTGCCCATCATTGATCATGCCGCCGCAAAGGCCAAGCAAGAGCTGCAAGTTCTTGCATCGTGCGAGGCGGTGTCGGTGTCCGCTGGTAGGCAGGATCGATGAACTTCGGATTCGTCGTGCCGTATGCCACTGAGCGTGCTTTCGCAGACCTGGCCCGGCTGGGCGAGGGGCGTGGGTGGGATGGAGTCTTCACGTGGGAGGCGCTCTACGGCGTCGACGCCTGGGTGGAGCTCGGCGCCGCCGCGATGGTGACGTCGTCGATCCGCTTGGGGACCCTGCTCACGCCGGCATCGCGTCACCGGCCGTGGGATCTCGCCTCGAAGGTGGGTTCGGTCGACCGGATCAGTGGCGGGCGAGCCGTCATGTCGGTCGGGCTGGGCGCGCTGCACCCCGGGTGGCTGGCCTTCGAGGCCGACGAGGGTCGCGCCGCCCGGGCCAGAAAGCTCGACGAGTCGCTCGCCATCTATGCCGGGTTGCTCAGCGGCGATCCCGACTTCACCTACGAGGGCAGGCACTACTCCGCTGGTCGCAACGACTTCCTCAAGCCGCCGCCCACCCCGCAACGCCCGCATCCGCCCGTCTGGGTGGTCGGTGCCGCCACCGTTGGTCAGGACGGTCGCCGGCGATCGCTCGAGCGGGCGGCGCGCTGGCAGGGGGTCATCCCCGCGATCCATCCGCCGTCCGGCGAGGGCGCCAAGTCAGTCGAGGACTTCGCCGCCGTCGTCGACGCCGTCCGAGGGCTGCGTGTTGCGGCGGGGCTGACCATGGACGGTTACGACGCCGTCATCGAGGCCGACTCCCACGGTTCGTTCACCACGCTCGAGCCCGCCGAGCCGGCGGCATGGGAGCAGGCCGGCGCGACGTGGTGGATCGAGAGCTGGTGGGACCTGCCCGAGGGTCCGGACGGCCTCGCCGAGGTCCGGCGTCGGGTCGAGGCGGGTCCGCCGCGACCATGACACCGTCGACCGCGACGGGCGCCAGATGGGGACCGGGGTCCGCGCGTGGCGGCGGGGATGAGGTTCCGGGCGCCAACTGGGGACCAGGGTCCGCAAGGTGGCGAGGTGGGGCGGCGTCTCTGCCCGGGGGCAGTTGTTCAGCGCTTCCCGCGGCCGAGGTGCAGGCCCATCCCCGGCCCGGCACCGATGACGCCGGCGTCCACGGCCTTCTTGACGGCGTCGGCGTCGGCCTGGGTGAGCTTGCCGTCCTTGACGGCCTGGTCGAGCCGGTCGGTCAAGGCTTGGTCGCGCTCCGCCTCGTGAGCGGCCTCCAGATCCGCTAGAGCGCTGCTGACCTTGCTCGAGTCGATGCCGAGCTGGGCGGCAAGCGCGGTCGCGAGCTTCTGCCGCATCTGGTCGCGCATTGCCTGGCGGTCCGCAGTGGTCGGGTTGTCCTTGGCGGCGTGACGCAGGTCCTTCAGATCCTTCTTCAGGTCGTCCCGAACCGCGGACATGGCGTCGCGAAGCTTGGCTTCGTCAACCCCGAGCTTGGATGCGAGCTCAGAGAGGTCCCCGGCGAAGGCGCGCATCCCGCCCATGCCGTGTCGGCCGCCCGCGCCCCAACCGTTGCCGTTGTTGCCGTTGCTGTTACCGGGCCCGCTCTGGGTGGTGGGCGATGGGGTGGGGGTGGCGTCGTCGGCCTGCGCTGCGGATGAGATGCCGAATCCGATCGCCAGCGCGGCAGCACCCACGGCGGCGATGCCGGCCACCTTCTTGTTGATCGATGTCACGTCGACGTTCCCTTCTTGACGTTTCCGCAGCCACCGCGTGGCCCTTGCTTCTCAGCCAACACCCGGAGCGACCGCGTCGCCCGGTGAATGCCCTGTGACTCCCTGTGAGTCCGTAGGGCGCGCGGAATCAGTAGGCCCCGTCCGGTCCCGGGGTGTTCACCAGGGAGTACGCAGCCCGAGTGAGATAGTCGCGCAGTCGGTCGTCCAGCTCCGGCTCGAGGTCCAGCGTGTCGACGGCGTTCAGCATGTGCAGCAGCCAGCGATCGCGCATGTCCGGGGTCACGCGGAACGGCACGTGGCGCATCCGCAGGCGCGGATGCCCACGTTGGTCGGAGTAGGTCGTCGGGCCGCCCCAGTACTGCTCGAAGAACATGCGGAGCCGGTCCTCGGCCGGCCCCAGATCCTGCCTCCGGATAGAGCGCCCGGAGCTCGTCGTCCTGCGCCACGCCCCGGTAGAACTCGCGGACGAGCTTCGCAAAGGTCTCGTGGCCACCGAAGTCGTCGTAGTACGTCACGGCGCCGATTGTCCCAGACCTGCAACGGCGCTCAGGCCTGGCCGCCATAGGGCGGGACCGCAGGCAGCACGGCAGGGGAGCGGACCCCCTCGCGGTCGAAGGCGCTCTTGATCCGCTCCCGCAGCTCCCGTTGCACCGAGAAGTGCTCCTGGGCGACGGTCCGGACCGATACCCGGACGGTGACGACACCGCCGGTCATCGACTCCACGCCGACCGTCGGCGACTCGAGCAGCTTCTCGTCCCAGGGGGAGGTGTCGCGGAGCTCGTCGGCAGCGGCCCGGATCAGGCCCTTGACCCTCTCGAGGTCCTCGTCGTAGGGGACTGGAAGGTCGACGACGGCGGTGGACCAGCCCTGGGAGCGGTTGCCGATCCGGATGATCTCGCCGTTGCGGACATACCACGTCACGCCGTTCGCGTCGCGCAGCTGTGTCACACGAAGCGACACGTTCTCCACCGTCCCGACGGCCTCGCCCGTGTCGATCACGTCACCGACGCCGTACTGGTCCTCGACGATCATGAAGATCCCCGACAGGAAGTCCTTGACGAGGCTCTGCGCCCCGAAGCCGAGGGCAACCCCGCCGACTCCGACCGAGGCGAGCAACGGCCCGAGGGGGATCTCGAGCAGCGCCATGACCGTGAGGGTGGCGACCGTCACGACGGCGATGGTGACGACGCTGTGCAGCAGCGAACCCATCGTCCGGGTCCGCTGCACATTCCGCTCGTTGGCCAGGCCGATCGCCTGGGCCAGCGCCCTCCCGGCACCGGGGAGGTCGGCCACGCGTTGGGCGTGTCGCGTCGTCGCACCCGCCACGACCCGATCGATGAGGTGGTGCAGCAGTCGCACAGCGACGATCGCCAGCGCGATGGTGACGATGATCTGGAGCGGGGTGCCCACGAACCACTCACCCGCCTGGGCCCACGTGAGAGACGGAAGCGAGCTCAGCGGCATACGGACCATTGTGTATGCCGCTCAGCTGGCTCGACGGCCGACGCTCACTCGCGCTCCGCGTCCCTCGCCTGCGCGCCCAGCGCGCGGGTGATCGTGTCGCGGTTCTCCGCCACCGTGCGCACGAGACCGGCTGGGGCGTCCGGATGGGAGTCGAGCCACGCGTCCGAGGCCGCCTTGAGCTCCTCGCTCGCGAGGCCGAACGGGTAGAAGCCGCCGACGACGCGCTCTCCGATGGCGACGCTCCGCGCGGCCCAGGCGTCGACGAGCATGGCGTGGTACTTCTCGACGTACGGCTCGAGGAGGCTGAGGTCGGTGCTGCGGCGGAAGCCGTTGCCGATGGCCTGGACCATCTGGTTGGACAGGTCGTTGCGCTCCACCGCCTTGGCCCAGGCGTCCGCCTTCGCCGCTGCGGTCGGGCGAGCGGCCAGCGCCTCCGCGGCACGCTCCTTGCCCGCCGCGGTGGGGTCCCGGTCGAGCTCGGCCTGGATCTCGTCCGACTCCGCGACACCGAGTGCGGCCAGCGCCAGCGTGAACGTCCAGCGCAGCTCGGTGTCGACGGTGAGCCCCGGCAGGGACTCCGTCCCGGTGAGTAGCGCGCGCAGGGCCGCCTCGTCGTCGGGGTCGACGGTGGTATTCGCCCAGCCTTCGATGAGCTGGAACTGCGCGTCGCTGCCCGGCTCGGCTGCTTCCGCGAGACCCCGCAGTGTGGACGAGAGCAGCTCCGCCGTCTCCGCACGGTGGGCCGGCGCCGTGTAGAGGCGCGTCGCCGTGGTGATCTGGGTGACGAGCACGCGCAGCAGGGTCGAGTCCTGCTCACCAGGCAGCGAGTCGAGCACGAACCGCACGAAGTCGCGCGCCGGCATCTCCGCGTCTCGGGTCATGTCCCACGTCGCGCCGAGCACGAGGGACCGCGGGAGGGAGTCCTGGAAGCCACGGGGCAGGTCGAGGGCGGTCCGCAGCGACCGCTCGTCGAGGCGGATCTTCGCGTAGGCCAGGTCGTCATCGTTGAGCAGGAGCAGGTCGGGCTGGGCGCGACCGACGAGCTCGGGCAGGTCGGTGTGCGAGCCGTCGACGTCGACCTCGAGGTAGTGGGACCGGACGAGCGCGTCACCCGCGCGGTCGTAGAGACCGATACCGAGGCGGTGCGGTCGCAGCGTCGGGTACTCGTCCGGTGCGGTCTGCGCAACGGCGAAGGAACGGTACGTGCCGTCCTCGGCGACGTCGAAGACCGGCCGGAGCGTGTTGACGCCGGCCGTCTCGAGCCAGACCTTGGCCCACGACGTCAGGTCGCGGCCGGACGCCTTCTCGAGCTCTCCGAGCAGATCGGCGAGGGTCGTGTTGCCCCAGGCGTGCGTCCTGAAGTACTCCCTCAGGGCGGCGACGAAGGGCTCCCGTCCGACGTAGGCCACGAGCTGTTTGAGGACGGACGCGCCCTTGGCGTACGTGATGCCATCGAAGTTCACCTCGACGTCCTCGAGGTGGCGCATGTCCGCCGCGATGGGGTGCGTCGAGCTGAGCTGGTCCTGGGTGTAGGCCCAGGCCTTCTCGGCGGTGCCGAAGGTCGTCCAGGCGCTCGTCCACTCGGTGGCCTCCGCCTGGCAGGTCGTCGAGGCCCACTCGGCGAACGACTCGTTGAGCCAGAGGTCGTCCCACCACTTCATCGTCACGAGGTTGCCGAACCACATGTGGGCGAGCTCGTGGAGGATGGTCAGCGCACGGCGCTCGATCTTCGCCTCGGACACCTTCGACCGGAAGACGTAGACCTCCGTGAAGGTGACCGCGCCAGCGTTCTCCATCGCGCCCATGTTGTACTCGGGCGTGAAGACCTGGTCGTACTTCTCGAACGGGTACGGCTGGTCGAACTCCGCCTCGAAGAAGGCGAAGCCCTTCTTCGTGCAGTCGAAGATGTTCTCCGCATCGAGGTGCTGCGTCAGCGACCTGCGGCAGAACACACCGAGCGGGATCGTGCCGGCGCGGGTCCGGACCTCGTCGCGGACCTCGTCGTAGGGCCCGGCGATGAGCGCGGTGATGTAGGAGGAGATGCGCTTCGTCGGCGCGAACGCCCACGTGGCCACCTCGGTGTGGTCGACGACGCCCGCCGGGGTCGGCTCGGGGGTGGGCGAGTTGGAGATGACCTTCCAGTGCGCCGGGGCCGTCACAGTGAACTGGAAGGACGCCTTGAGGTCCGGCTGCTCGAAGACGGCGTACATCCGACGCGAGTCAGGCACCTCGAACTGGGTGTAGAGGTAGACCTCGTTGTCGATGGGATCGACGAACCGGTGCAGCCCCTCGCCGGTGTTGGTGTAGCGACCGGTCGCATCGACCGTCAGCTCGTTCTCCGCGGCGAGGTCCGGGAGCGCCACCCGTGAGTCGACGAAGACCTCGGTGGGGTCGAGGTCCACGCCGTTGAGGGTCACGCGCTGCACGGAGTCCGCGATGAGGTCGATGAACGTGGCGGCTCCCGGCTCGGCGCAGGAGAAACGCACGGTGGAGACCGTCCGGAACGTCTGGGGGCCCGTCGTGAGGTCGAGCTGGACGTCGTAGGTCTCGACCCGGAGCAGGCCGGCGCGCAGGGCCGCCTCGTCGCGGGTCAGGTTCTTGCCGGGCACGAAGGCCTCCTCTGGGGACGGGTCAGGCGCGGCCGTTCGCGGGTGGGGACGGCTCCGTCGCGGGGGACATCCTCGCACGGATGGGGACCGGAGCGGCCACTGCCCGGCGCCCATGGGGAGGCGCCGAGGTGAGTGCGAGGATGAAGGCATGGTGACCGAGCGCAAGCACGTGGAGATGTGGTTCGACCCGATCTGTCCGTGGGCGTGGATGACCTCTCGCTGGCTCATGGAGGTCGAGACGCTGCGAGACATCGAGGTCACGTGGTCGGTGATGAGCCTTGCCGTGCTCAACGAGCACCGGGACCTCGACGCCGCGTACCGCTCCCTCATGGACAACGCCTGGGGTCCCGTGCGGACGATCATCGCGGCCGCCGGGGAGCACGGCTCAGAGGTCGTCAAACCGCTCTACGACGCCATGGGGACCCGGATCCACCTCGGCAAGGTCAAGGACTTCGACCAGGTCATCCGGGAGTCGCTCACCGAGGTCGGGCTACCCGAGCGACTCGCCACCGCAGCGCAGCACAAGACGCACGATGCGGCGCTGCGACGCAGCCACAAGAGGGGGATCAGCCTCGTCGGAACGGACGTGGGCACGCCGATCATCTCCGTCGAGGGCATCGCCTTCTTCGGCCCCGTCGTGACGCCGGCCCCCAAGGGCGAGGATGCCGCACGGCTGTGGGACGGGTGCGTGCTCGTCGCCGGCACGCCGGGGTTCTACGAGCTGAAGCGGACCCGCACCCAGGGCCCTATCCTCACCTGAGGCACGCTTCCTCACCGAACAAGGACGGACATGCGCATCCACATCGGCGGCGACCATGCCGCCTACGAGCTCCAGCAGGCCCTCATCGTGCACCTCGAGGGCGCCGGCCACGAGGTCGTCAACCACGGCCCCTCCCGGTATGACGAGCAGGACGACTATCCCGTGTACGTGCTGCGCGCCGCCGAGGCCGTCGCTGCCGAATCCGGCTCTCGTGGCGTAGTGCTCGGCGGCTCCGGGAACGGTGAGCAGATGGCGGCGAACAAGGTGCGCGGCATCCGGGCCGCCCTGTGCGCGTCGGCCGAGCTGGCCACCCTCGCGCGCGAGCACAACGACGCCCAGATCGTCTCCATCGGGGCGCGGTTCACGAGCGAGGCCGAGGCCACTCGGATCGTCGATACCTTCTTGGCCACAGAATTTTCGGATGAGGCACGGCACCGTCGCCGCGTGGGTATGGTTTCGGCGTACGAGAGCGAGCGGACCCTCCCCGCGCTGCCCGAGTCGACCGACTGAACCACCAACTGAAACGACGATGATCGCTGCGCCGGACCTTTCACGGCCCCTTCGATCCATGGATGGAGGCCTGTGGCCCTCAACGAGCGCTACGCCTCTCAACGCCCCGCCATCGCCACTGGCACAATCCGCCGCGCCCGCATGCTCATGCCCTGGATGTCGCGTGCCCCCTGGGTTCTCGTCATCGCGCTCGTCCTGGCCGGGCTGGGCTCCGGTTGGGCGATCGTCACGTGGCCCGAGCACATGCCCTGGGGCATCTTCGCGTTCCTCGTCGTCGTCGCCGGGCTCTTCCTCGAGCCCCGGCACCTCGTCATCGTCTACATCGCGCTGTTCACCACGTTGGCGGTGATCGGGGCGGCGCTCGGTGAACGCAAGGGAGCGACCTTCGGCACCGAGATCGTCACGCTGGCGATCATGCTGCTCATGATCTGGCTGGCGCATGCCCGTGCCCAGGTCGGAGTGGTGGGCGTCAGCGGCGAGTCGATGCTCGTCGACATGCGTGACCGGCTGCGCGCCCAAGGGGAGCTGCCCGAGCTGCCTCCGGACTGGTCGGCGGAGATGGCGCTCGAGTCGGCGTACGGCGACAGCTTCGCGGGTGACTTCGTCGTCGCGGGACGCTCCACCGACGGCAGCATGCTCGAGATCGCCCTCGTCGACGTGTCCGGCAAGGGGCGTCAGGCGGGCACCCGGTCGTTGCTGCTCTCCGGCGCCCTTGGGGGGCTGCTCGGCGAGATGAGCGAGAACGGCTTCCTCCATGCGGCCAACAACCACCTGCTCCGGCTGCGGTGGCCCGAGGGCTTCGCCACAGCGGTCCATGTCGCCATCGACCTCGGCAGCGGTGACTTCTCCATCGGCTACGCCGGGCACCCGGCCGCGGCCCAGTTCGCGGCGGGGTCGGGCCGGTGGCGGATGCTCTCCGGTGGCCGCGGCCCGCTCCTAGGCGTCATCGAGAGCGCCGAGTACCCGCGCGAGACCGGAACCATCCGACGGGGCGACGCCCTGGTCCTCTACAGCGACGGCGTCATCGAGGCGCGTGACAAGGCGCTCATCGACGGCATCGACCGGATGCTCGGACGCGCCGAGTCCTTCGTCACCAGGGGGTTCGAGGGGCTCGCCCAACGTCTCTGCGACCACGCGCTCGCCGGGCACGGCGACGACCGGGCCGTCGTGACGATCTGGCGCCGCTGACCTGCCGCTGCAGCCGGCTCGGCTCTCAGCGACGCGCCCCGGGCGGATTGGTGCTCCGGGCAGCGCGACGTTCGGATGCACGTCGGGCGTCACTACGATGCCGGGGTGAACCAACCCGCCGACCAGCGCGACCTCGCCGGGGCGCGCCGCAAGCCCCACGACCTGCCCGACCTGCCCGAAGGGGTGACGCCGGCTCGGGTGCGCAGCTTCGTCAGGCGCGGACGACTGTCCACCCTCACGCTCGACCGACTCGAGCGACTCGGGCCGGCGCGGGCTCTGCCGACCGGCCAATTCGACCCGGAGCGCGCGTTCGGGCGGGTCGCACCGCTCGTGCTCGAGATCGGCTGCGGCCACGGGCACGCGGCGATCGCCTACGCGGCCGAGTTCCCTTCCTGGGATGTGCTGGCCATGGACGTGCACAGCCCTGGCCTGGCCCGGATGCTCGCCTCCGCAGACCAGGCCGGCGTGCCGAACCTGCGGGTCGAGCAGGGTGACGCCGTCGTCTTTCTCGAGGAGCGGGTCGCGGACCACACCTTCGATGCGATCCACCTCTTCTTCCCGGATCCGTGGCGCAAGAAGAAGCACACCAAACGCAGGTTCGTCTCGCCCACGAACCTCGACCTGCTCGCCCGCGTCCTGAAGCCCGGCGGCTACGTCCTCATCGCCACCGACCAGGCCTTCTACGCCGAGCACGCCCTCGTGGAGGCGGCAGCGCACCGGAGGTTTCGCGCGAGCCGGATCGAGCGTCCGCCGTGGCGGCCCCCAGCCGGGTTCGAGGCCAAGGGCAGGGCCGCGGGCCGGGAGATCCACGAGCTGCGCCTCGACCTCGTCGACTGAACCGGGACGGTCCTCAGCAGCGGGTCAGCGGCACGGGCACGATGGCCTGGAGCTCATCGAACGTCATGCCGTGGGTCTCGCGGACGAGGACGCCTTCGGGACCGATGAGGAACACCGCGACGTCGGTGTAGACCCGAGTGACGCAAGCGACCCCGGTCAGCGGATAGGTGCATGTCTCGACGAGCTTGCTCTCGCCGTCCCGGGTGAGGAGGCTCATCATGACGTACGTCTCCTTGGCGCCCAGGGCCAGGTCCATGGCCCCGCCGACGGCCGGGATGGCGTCCGGGGTCGCCGGTGTGCCAGTTGGCCAGGTCGCCGTTGGCGCGACACCTGGTAGGCGCCGAGGACGCAGATGTCCAGGTGGCCGCCGCGCATCATCGCGAACGAGTCGGCGTGGTGGAAGTACGACGCCCCCGGCAGCTCGGTCACGGGGATCTTGCCGGCGTTGATCAGGTCGAGGTCGACCTCGTCACCCTGAGCCGCGGGGCCCATGCCGAGCATGCCGTTCTCGGTGTGCAGCGTGACGTGCTGCTCCGGTGACAGGTAGTCCGCGACGAGCGTGGGCTGGCCGATGCCGAGGTTGACGAAGGAGCCGGTCGGGATGTCCGCGGCCACGAGCGCGGCGAGCTCGTCCCGGCCCAGCGGCCCTCCTGACGGCTGCGTCGGCTGCGTCATGTCGTCCGGGGCTCTGGCCATCTGGTTGGGGTGCGCCTCGGTCGGGACGACGACGGCCGGTTGACGTAGATGCCCGGGGTCACGACGATCTCGGGGTCGATGCCGCCGGTGGGCACGAGCTCGGAGCACCTGGACGATGTCGTGCTTCGCGGCGGCGGCCATGATCGGTCCGAAGTTCCGGGCGGTCTTGCGGTAGACGAGGTTCCCGACCCCGTCGGCCGCGGTGCGCCTTGATCGAGCGCGAAGTCGCCGCGGATGGGGTACTCGAGCACGTAGTGGCTTGCCGTCGATCTCGCGCGTCTCCCTGCCCTCGGCCAGCTGCGTGCCGTAGCCGGTCGGCGTGAAGAAGGCGCCGATACCCGCGCCGGCCGCGCGGATCCGCTCGGCGAGGTTGCCCTGGGGCACCAGCTCGAGGTCGATCTCCCCGGCGCGGTACTTCGCGTCGAAGTGGTGGCTGTCGTGCTGTCTCGGGAAGGAGCAGATGATCTTGCGCACGCGGCCTGCCGCGATGAGCGCCGCAAGCCCGGCGTCACCGTTGCCGGCGTTGTTGTTGACCACGGTGAGGTCGCCGGCGCCGCTCTCGACGAGCGCCTCGATGAGCTCGACGGGCTGACCTGCCGTGCCGAAGCCACCGATGAGCACGGTCGCACCGTCCGGGATGTCCGCGACCGCCTCCCTGGCGCTCTCAGAGATCGTGAGCATGTGGGTTTCCTTCCCTTCAAGCATGTTCCGTATGCCGCTGAGCTCGCTCCCGCGGTCGGGCTCGCTCACCGGGACGTGACGTTCTCGAGCACCACCGCGAGGCCCTGTCCCACGCCGATGCAGATGCAGGCGACGCCCCATCGCTCGCCCGGTGCGCTGGAGGTCACGCGCGAGGGTGCCGAGGATGCGCCCGCCGGAGGCGCCGAGCGGGTGCCCGATGGCGATCGCGCCGCCGTGCCGGTTGACGATGTCCGGATCGATCGGCCCAGGCGTCGATGCACGCCAGCGACTGCGCGGCGAAGGCCTCGTTCAGCTCGACTGCCCGACACGTCGTCCCAGCTGATGCCGGCCCGGGCCAGCGCCCGGTTGGCTGCCTCGACCGGCGCGTAGCCGAAGAACTGCGGCTCGTTCGCGCTCGCGCCGCGACCAGCGATCCGCGCAATCGGCTCGAGGCCGATCCTGTCCTGGGCCCGCTCGCTGCCGAGGAGCACCGCCGAGGCGCCGTCGTTGAGCGGCGACGCGTTGCCGGCTGTCACCGTGCCGCCCTCCTTGCGGAAGGACGTCTTGAGCCCGGCCAACCGCTCCACCGTCGTGTCGGGCCGGATCGACTCGTCACGGGAGAGCTCGACGCCGGGCACCTGCGACGACGAGGTCGTCGTAGAACCCTCGGACCACGCCTGGTCGGCCAGGCGGTGGGAGCGCGCCGCGAAGGCGTCCTGACGGTCGCGCGTGATGTCGTACTTCTCCCGGAGCTGCTCGGTCGCCTCGCCGAGGGACACCGTCCACTCGGTCGGCATCGCCGGGTTCACCAGGCGCCAGCCCGAGCGTGGTCGAGGTGAGACTCAGGTTGCCTGCCGGGTACGGCTTGTCGGTCTTGGGCAGCACCCAGGGCGCTCGGGTCATGGACTCGACCCCACCGGTGATCACCACGTCAGCGTCACCGGTCTCGATGGACCGCGACGCGACCATCGCCGCGTCCAGGCTCGAGCCGCACAGCCGATTCACGGTCGAGCCGGGCACGCTACGTCGGAAGGCCGGCCAGGAGGGCGGCCATGCGCGCGACGTTGCGGTTCTCCTCGCCGGCACCGTTGGCGTTGCCGAACACCACTTCGTCGACATGCTCCCCAGCGCCTCCACCGGCGAGGCCCGGCGCGCGCTCGACGATCCGCCGCACGACGAGCGCTGCGAGGTCGTCCGGACGCTCACCGGCGAGGGCGCCGCCAAACCGCCCGAACGGCGTGCGAATGGCGTCGTAGACAAAGGCGTGGCTCGGCATGCGTCGTTCCTTCGAGTGGTCGGTATGCGCACTAGCGTGCGCAATACGAACATCCCAAGTGTAGACGATCAGTATTCGCGCGAGAACGACAACAGCCGGACCCACGATTGCGTGGATCCGGCTGTCGCCGATGTCCGAAGACATCACATCGGTCGGGGCAACAGGATTTGAACCTGCGACCTTCCGCTCCCAAAGCGGACGCGCTACCAAGCTGCGCCATGCCCCGTCGCGCCCGGGCGGACACGATGAGACCCGCGGGTGCAGGTCGATTCGTGATGACCGGACGCAAACCAGTAGGCTAGCGCCTCGGATCGCCGGACCAACCAGCGGCCCTGCGGGCGTAGCTCAATGGTAGAGCCTCAGTCTTCCAAACTGATTACGCGAGTTCGATTCTCGTCGCCCGCTCCAAATTCGCTTGGGCGCACTCCCTTCTCCTGCCTACCGTGGTGGGGTGAACCGACCTCCCCTCCACACCGCCCTGCAGGACAGGGACGCCGTGCTCCGCGCGTTCCTCGCACCCGACGGTTCGCTCACCGACATCCCGACCCGGCTGCGGAAGCGCCTGGTCGTCCTCGACCACCTCGCGCAGGAGTTCGAGCCGGGGGAGAAGTACGACGAGACGGCCGTCAACACCCGGCTGCGCGCGTTCCACCCGGACGTTGCGGCGCTGCGCCGCTACCTCGTGGACGAGGGCTTCCTCGACCGAGCAGACGGACTGTACTGGCGCTCTGGGGGCTCGGTCGACTGACCCAGCACAGCGGCATACGGCCAATGCTGTTGTATGCCGCTGAGCTCACTCCGCGCGGAAGCCGAGGGTCTCGCTGAGGAAGCTCTCGGCCCCCTCCGCCTCCAGTCCCTTCTCGACCGCGGCGGCGGTCCGCGGCGACGGCCAGGCGTGCCACCAGAAGAGCGCCGCAGAAACCGGGAGGGCCACGAGCAGCGGCAACCAGGAGTGCGGGGTCACGAGGAAGGAAACAGCGAACGCGACGAGCACCGGCAGCTCGGCGACGGCCGAGCGCAGGACCGTGGTCGACCCGAAGTAGTGCAGGCTCGTCCGGGCGGCGTTCTCGCGCGGGAGGCCAATGGGAAGGGACGGCACCGAGTAGCCGAAGACCACGATGACCCCGGTCGCCGCGATGACCGATGCGAGGACGATCCCGACGGCCAGCCATGGGGGCGAGACCGGCTCTGTGTCGACGGGCAGGTCGACGAGGATCCGCGTCGCCGAGAGCATCAGGGCCCCCATCCCGATCGCAGCGCTGAGCAGCTGGAGCGGCCGAAGCGCGGCGAGCCCGGCGGCAACGGCATTGTCGTCGGGAGGGGGTGACGGACGAGGGGAGGACATGGGCCGAGCATAGGAGGAGCGCATTTAGTGCGGGGACGCGTCGCCCTATAGCATGGTGCGTCGGTGCGCCCAGCGGGCGTGAGCCGTTGCCTCATCCCTTTCCACATTCCACGTTCCACAGTCCCCTTGGAGTACCCGCAGTGAAGAGTGCGCTCGAGACCCTCAGCCCGACCCGGGTCAAGTTGACCGTCGAGGTCCCGTTCGAGGAGCTCAAGCCGAGCCTCGATGCGGCCATCAAGCACATTGGCGAGCACATCCAGGTGCCGGGCTTCCGCCGAGGCAAGGTCCCTGCCCGGATCATCGAGCAGCGCGTCGGTCGCGCCGCCGTGCTCGAGGAGGCCGTCAACAACGCGCTGCCGGAGCTCTACGGCAAGGCCCTCGAGGAGAACTCCGTCCGTCCGCTCGGCCAGCCCGAGATCACCGACCTCAAGGTTCCGGCGACCGATGGCGAGGACTTCAGCTTCATCGCGGAGGTTGACCGGCGCCCGGACATCGAGCTGCCCGACTTCTCGGACCTCGAGCTGACCGTCGACGAGGCGACCGTCTCCGACGACGACGTGGAGGAGCGCCTCGACGCGCTGCGCGCCCGCTTCGGCACCCTCAAGGGCGTCGAGCGGCCCGTCCAGGACGGCGACTTCGTGTCCATCGACCTGTCGGCGGACGTCGACGGCGAGGAGGTCGACGCGGTCAAGGGTGTGTCCTACGAGGTGGGCAGCAACAATATGCTCGAGGGAATGGACGAGGCCCTCATCGGCATGCAGGCCGACGAGACGAAGACCTTCACCGCACCGCTCGCCGGAGGCGACCGCCAGGGCCAGGACGCCAACTGCACGGTCACGGTGCTGTCGGTCAAGGAGCGAGAGCTTCCGGAGCTCGACGACGAGTTCGCCCAGCTCGCCTCGGAGTTCGACACGCTCGAGGAGCTGAAGGCGGACCTCACCGAGAAGGCCGGGACGGATGCCAAGTTCGCGCAGGGTGTGGCCGCCCGCGACAAGCTGCTCGAGGCCATCCTCGAGCGGGTCGAGGTGCCGGTGCCCGAGGGCGTCATCGAGGCCGAGGTGCACTCGCACCTCGAGGGCGAGGGACGGCTCGAAGACGACGAGCACCGCGCCGAGGTCGACGAGAACACCCGCAAGGGCCTCAAGACCCAGCTCCTGCTCGACGCGATCGCCGAGAAGGAGGAGGTGCAGGTCCAGCAGGCCGAGCTCATCGAGTTCCTCGTCATGAACGCCCAGCAGTACGGCATGGACCCGAACGCCTTCGCCCAGTCGCTGGACCAGGAGGGCCAGATCCCGACCATGGTCGCGGAGGTCGCCCGCCGCAAGGCGCTCGCGTCGGTGCTCGAGAAGGTGTCCGTCAAGGACACTGCCGGCAACGTCATCGACCTCAACGAGGCGATGCCGGGTACCGAGGTTGACCTCGAGGACGACGAGGAGCAGGCATCTCCCGAGTCGCCCGACTCCGCCGGACTCTGCCGACTCCCCGGACTCGCCTGACTCTGCCGACTCGCCGGACTCTGCCGACTCCCCGGACTCGGCTGACTCGGAGGATGAGCAGGCCCAGGCCTGAGCACCCGCTGATTCCACGCGGCCCCCGACCGGACATCCGGTCGGGGGCCACGTGCGTCCGGGCAGCGCCTCGTCACAGCCCAGCCTGCCTGCTCGCATGGAGCCGATGCAGTTCGCCGCGCGGATTCGATACTGGAACGCCGAGAAGGCCAGCGGTCTGGCGGTGTGCGACATCCCAGCCGAGCATGCGGCCGCTCTAGGTGGCCTAAAACAGCAGCGAGTGCGCGGCCTCATCGGGGGAGTCGAGTTCGCCTCGAACGTCATGCCCGCAGGCGGCGGCAGGCTTGCGCTCAGCATCAGCAAAGCGATGATGACGTCTGCCGAGGTCAGCGTGGGCGACCAGACCGTGATCGAGATCCACGCAGTCGGCCGCGAATGACCAAGTCTGCATTCCGGAACGACTGCTCCGCTGATGTCCATGCGTTCGATCTGGACGATGGATGGTCGGTTCTCCCGGTCCGATTGCGGTCCGCTGCCCCTCAGCCCGTGGTCGTCCGGGCGCCGGTGCCCCCTCGCCGATCTCGCCCTGCTGGACCCCGTTCGCAAAGTCTCAGGTTGCTAGCATCTGGCACGAGATGGATATCTCTGAGCGAGTCGAGGCGTACCTCGCCAAGCAACCCGAGCCCAAGCAGGCCGACCTCCGGCAGCTGCATGGGCACATGCTTGCGGAATTTCCTGGGTGCAGGCTGTGGTTCAACGACGGCACGAACGAGGACGGCAAGGTGGTGGCCAACCCCAACATTGGCTACGGCGTTCACACCATCACGTACGCCGATGGGTCGTCGCGAGAGTTCTATTGCATTGGCCTCAGCGCCAACACGACGGGCATTTCGGTCTATGTGCTGGGCCTCGATGACAAGACGTACCTGGCGCGCACGTACGGCGCCTCGATCGGCAAGGCCAGCGTCACGGGCTATTGCATCAAGTTCAAACGGCTCTCGGTCATCAACGCCGATGCGCTTCAGGCGGCCATCCGACACGGCATGACTGTCGGTCAGACGGGTTGAGCGCAGGCTGGCTCCAGCCGTTCGCATGCGCCCAGCCATCAGAGCGCACCAGGCAGGCCGTGCGGCATGACTGCCGTGGACCGTGACGGCTAGGTCGCATCGGAGTTGGAGTTTGAGCGGTGACTGGGGTGCCGTGCTGGATCTGCGCACTCACTCGCCGAGATCGATGAGCCGCTGTCGCACTGCATACATCGCTGCTTCCAGGCGCGAGTGCAATTGCAGTTTGTCGAGAATGTTCCGCATGTGGTTACGCACGGTGTTCTCGGAGATGACCAGCTCTGCGGCGATCTGGCGGTTGAGCAGACCCCGCGCGACGAACTGGAGGATCTCGAGCTCGCGTTTGGTCAGACGCGGGGGCTCGAGGCCGGGCGTGGCGGCCGTCGCCGAGGCACGCTGGCTCATTTGATTGAACTCGAGGAGCAACTTGGTGGCCATCTCCTGTGACAGCAGGGACTGGCCGTGGAAGACGGCGCGGATGCCGGTGGCGATCTCCTCGGTCACGTGCTTGAGGAGGTAGCCGTTGGCGCCGGCGCGAACCGCGTCGAAAAGGTTGGCCTCATCGTCCGAGCACGTGAGCATGAGGATGCGAGCCGAGGGCACGCGCTGCCTGATGACCCGGCACGCGTCGATGCCGCCACGCTTGGGCATGCCGACGTCCATGATGATGACGTCTGGCAGGGTCTCCTCGGCCTGGTCGACGGCCTCGACGCCGTCGGCTGCCTCACCGACGACCTCGATGTCCTGCTCAATCGAGAGGACGGTCTGTAAGCCTCGTCGGTAGAGGGCGTGGTCATCGACGATGAGGACACGGATGGCGTCAGCGGGCGGAGGCACGATCCCATCTTGGCGCAGCAGGGACAGACCGTCCGGTGGAGCCGCTGCGAGCGCCACCGTCGCGCGGAGACACGGCTGGGTGCTCAATCGCGAGCAAGGAGCGCCTCGACGCATGCAGCCCCGGGATTCAGGACTCAGCCAGGCGCTACATGTGGGGCCGCGGGCGAGCGGCGGCTGGAGCGGAGCGCGCCGCGCCCGTCGTGACGATGGGTGGCGATGCTCCGGTCAATATCGATGGCAAAGCCCTTCGTCCTGGGCCGATGACCGCGAAGGAGCACCCACATATCAAGCGTGTGCGGGCGACCGCGGGCCGTCGCGGGCGACGGAGCATCGAAGTGATGCCCCGACCACGGAGGCTGGGCCACTGCCTGACGCCGGTGGTCAGCCCTGGGCGGCGGCCAACCCGGTGACGGACTCGCGCTTCACCGGAACAGGGTTGAACATCGGGGGTAGTTCCCTGGGCGTCAGCGCCGTCGGGCCGCAGAGCCAGTCCACGAAGCCGTAGTCGTGGGTGCTGCGCTCGCGGAGGATCTCGTTGCGGACCTCCCGCTTCTCGCCGGGACCGACCGGGTCGAGCCGGCCTCGATGTCGGCGTCGCGTTGATCGGGGGAGGAGTACATCGGCGTCTCCGTGCCGCTGCGGGCCCAGGTCGCGAGGTTGCGCAACGCGTCCGCGTTGGCCGCGACGTGGGCGAGCAGAGGTGCCGTCCCGTCGAGCCGGCCAGCCTCGTGGGGCCGGCGGGCAGCTCGTCGTCGGCCGCCGCGAGGGCGCGGTCGAAAATCGACCGTGCCCTCGTCCATCCCAGGCCCGCGAGCGATCCAGCGGCGGAGCCATCAGGCGGCCGCCTCCGCCTCGCCGTCGGCCGACGTCGAGGTTGTCGCACCGGCCGAGGCCTTCGATCTCGGTGACGACCCGCTGGCCCGCTGGAGGTAGACCGCAGGCTTGCGGGCGTGGCCGACCCCGCCGCGGCGTGCAGCTGGCGATGACGTCGCCCGCGCGCAGCCGAGCGCGGTGACCATCGCGATGCCGACCCTCCGTTACGACCCGACGGAGCTGCAGAGCTGGTTGAGGAGCTGCGGATCACCGTGTGCGACGTGCGCGAGGCACTCACCCGGGAGGTCTCGGCGATGTGGCTCGCAACCCCGGCTCCCGAACCAGCGCAACAGTCGCCGCCGGATGGGTAGGAGCACGAGTACACCCGGACCGGAGGAGGACCCGTGAGCGAGTTCGACGACAACCCCGCCGAGCCACCGAGCGCCGAGCCCAACAGCGAGCCCAACACGGACCCGAACACCCACGCGAACCGCGCCGGTGGCGACGCCGACGGCAGCACACCTGCGAAGCCCGCCCTCGAGGAGTCACTCGACGAGGCAAGCGACGTCGCCGGCATGCAGACCCACGGTGAGGAGGACCCTGCCACCAGTTGATGGCGTCCCGATCAGGGCCGGTTCCCGGGCACTACGCAGCCCCCGGGAGCCGGCCCGCTGCCGTGTGAACGTCCCCACGGAAGCCGGCCCAGCGGCATACGGCATGGGTTTGATGCTTCGACAGGCGCCGTTTGTGCGCTCAGGGCGAACACGGCGTGGTCCGGGAAATCCGCACCCCACGCTCGCGCGTTAGGGTCAGTGACGAGCCAGCCGACCGGGCAAACTCCGGCCGGGGGCGGACAACTTCGACGATGGAGACTTGGTGACTTCGGACATCTCCGCCAACGGCAACGGCCTGCGGCGGTCTCGACGACCACATCTACAACCGCCTGCTCAAGGAACGGATCATCTTCCTCGGCTCAGACGTGCGCGACGAGAACGCGAACGCCATCTGCGCGCAGCTGCTGCTGCTCTCCGCGGAGGACCCCGACAAGGACATCTGGCTCTACATCAACAGCCCCGGCGGCTCGATCTCGGCCGGCATGGCGATCTACGACACGATGAACTGGGTCCCCAACGACGTCGCAACGGTCGCGATGGGGATGGCAGCGTCGATGGGCCAGTTCCTGCTCTCGCGCCGGGACG
Organism: uncultured Actinomycetota bacterium; assembly: GCA_963826445.1. Lineage (GTDB taxonomy): Bacteria > Actinomycetota > Actinomycetes > Actinomycetales > Dermatophilaceae > Intrasporangium. Next base: position 61,857 of record CAWGXD010000021.1, on the reverse strand, counting down.
AAGGGCAAGCGCTACGCCACGCCCCACGCCCGCGTCATGATGCACCAGCCCTCGGGCGGCATCGGCGGCACTGCGACCGACATCAAGATCCAGGCCGAGCAGATGCTCTACGTCAAGAAGCAGATGGCCGCAGCTCATCGCCGAGCACACCGGCCAGACCATCGAGCAGATCGAGAAGGACTCCGACCGCGACCGCTGGTTCAGCGCCGAGGAGGCCAAGGAGTACGGCTTCGTCGACCACGTGTTCAGCCGCTCGGACCAGGCCACCGAGGGCGAGAGCGTCGGCCAGGCCGACGCCAAGGCCGAACTGCCGCGGCCGACGAGAAGTTGGAGACACCGATGATGATCAACCCCACGAACCGCCTCGGCCGTCGCCGCACCGTCGAGCCGCTACATCCTGCCGCAGTTCGAGGAGCGCACCTCCTACGGCATGAAGCGGTCCGACCCCTACAACAAGCTCTTCGAGGACCGCATCATCTTCCTCGGCGTCCAGGTCGACGACGCGTCCGCCGACGACATCATCGCCCAGCTGCTCGTGCTGGAGTCGCTCGACCCCGACCGCGACATCCTCATGTACATCAACAGCCCCGGTGGCTCGTTCACGGCGATGACCGCGATCTACGACACGATGCAGTTCGTCCGGCCCGACATCCAGACGTTCGTCATCGGGCAGGCGGCGTCGGCGGCGGCGGTGCTCCTCGGCGCGGGTGCGCCAGGGCAAGCGGTTCGCGCTGCCGAACGCCCGGATCCTCATCCACCAGCCGGCGCTCTCGGGCGGCGACTACGGCCAGGCCTCCGACATCGAGATCCAGGCCAACGAGGTGCTGCGCATGCGCACGCTGGCTCGAGGACACCCTGGCCCACCACACCGGCCGCACGTCCGAGCAGGTCCGCGAGCGACATCGAGCGCGACAAGATCCTGTCCGCCGAGGACGCCAAGGAGTACGGCCTCATCGACGAGGTGCTCGCCTCGCGCAAGGCCTCGCTCGAGGTCTGAGCCTCCCGCTCGATCCACAGCACGTATGCCGCTGGGCCCGGTCCCGCTCGGGACCCGGTCACCTTCCGCTCGGGCTGAGCTGGGCGGCATACGGCTGACGTCGAGCGTGAAGGTGGACGCATGGCGAGTGCTGAGTTCGAGTCGGCCGTCGCAGTCCGTGAAGGAGCTGACCGAGGACCCCGGCAACGACGTCAAGCTGAAGCTGTACGCGCTCTACAAGCAAGCGACCGAGGGCGACGCGTCGGGCAAGCGGCCCGGATTCACCGACTTCGTCGGGCGGGCCAAGTACGACGCGTGGGCCAAGCTCGTCGGGCACGCCCGCGGAGGACGCCGAGGAGCCAGTACATCGCGATCGTCCAGGACCTCACCGCTCCCTGACCCAGCGCCCCAAGGCCGCACCATTCCCGCCGCGGCTGGGATAGTGCGGCGGCCCGAGCTGGCCCTGTGGATCAGTGCCGCGCGCAATGACCGCGGACCGTCACTATCGAGCATGCCATCGCCCCAGACGAGTCCGTTCCGGGCCCGGAAGGCAAGGAATGCCGACACCGGACGTCAGGAGTGGGTGCTGCCGGAGGGGATCACGCCGTGGGACTTGCGCTCCTCGCGCTACCGACGCCTGTTCAACGGCGTCTACGTCGACGCGTCGGCGACGGTCACTCCCCGGCTGCTCGCCCGTGCGGCGCTGCTCCTTGCGTCGCCCACATTCGTGGCGTCGCACCAGACAGCCGCTCGGATCTGGGGCGCGATCGTTCCCGATGACGGCCGCACGCACATCTCATGCGTCGGTCGACGTCCGCAGGTGGCTCGCCTCGTCGCGCATCGGATCAGCCGAAACGGCCAGGAGTACACCAGCGTCGGCGGAGTCCGGGTAACCACTCCGCGGCAGACCTTCGTCGACCTGGCCGGGCACCTCGGCCTCGTCGACCTGGTCGTCCTCGGCGATTCCCTCGTCAAGGCCGAACTGATCACGCCCGAGCAACTCGTCGAGGCAGCCGCCTCGTTCCGTGGCCGGTCCCGACGCCTGGGGAGACGGGCTGCGTCGCTCGTCAGGGCAGAGGTCGACTCCCCGATGGAGTCCCGCCTGCGGATGCTCATGGTCCTGGCCGGGCTTCCCGAGCCGGTCGTCAACCACCAGATCCGGTGGCCAAGTGGGACCGCCCGGTTCCGGTTCGACCTCAGCTACCCGGACCATCGGCTCATCATCGAGTACGACGGGCGCCAGCACGCTGAGGGCAAGCAGTGGGACATCGACGTCGACCGACGAGAGTGGATGGGCGTGCCTCGACTGTCGGACGAGTGGCGACAGCACTTCCCGAGCCTGCCCGAGGACGTCGCCGAGCCAGCGTGACCGCCTGATCCGGCTCAGCGGCATACCGCCTGATGGGTCCTGACGCCTGCGTGAGTGACACGTGCGTCGTTTGTCCGCCATCAGCGGACAAACGGCGTTGCGCGAGCGAGGGTGGCCCCGCTCCGTCGTCTAATAGGAGTCGGCCCCTTAGGGTCGGCCGGGTGCACCCCAGCGTTCGGCGCCGACGAACCAGGAGCGAATCGGTGGCACGCATCGGAGAAGGCGGAGACCTCCTCAAGTGCTCTTTCTGCGGGAAGAGCCAGAAGCAGGTCAAGAAGCTCATCGCCGGTCCCGGTGTCTACATCTGCGACGAGTGCATCGACCTCTGCAACGAGATCATCGAGGAGGAGCTCGCCGAGAGCAGCGAGCTGGGCCTCGACCACCTGCCGAAGCCGCGCGAGATCTTCGACTTCCTCGAGAACTACGTCATCGGCCAGGACATCGCCAAGAAGTCGCTCGCCGTCGCCGTCTACAACCACTACAAGCGCATCCAGGCCGGCGAGGGCCTCAAGCGCGACGACGACCACGTCGACATCGCCAAGTCCAACATCCTGCTCATCGGCCCCACGGGCTCGGGCAAGACCTACCTCGCCCAGACCCTCGCCAAGATGCTCAACGTCCCGTTCGCCATCGCCGACGCGACGGCCCTGACCGAGGCCGGCTACGTCGGCGAGGACGTCGAGAACATCCTCCTCAAGCTCATCCAGGCCGCCGACTACGACGTCAAGAAGGCCGAGACCGGGCATCATCTACATCGACGAGGTCGACAAGATCGCCCGCAAGAGCGAGAACCCGTCGATCACCCGCGACGTGTCCGGCGAGGGCGTGCAGCAGGCGCTGCTCAAGATCCTCGAGGGCACGACCGCGTCGGTGCCGCCGCAGGGTGGGCGCAAGCACCCGCACCAGGAGTTCATCCAGATCGACACGACCAACGTGCTCTTCATCGTCGGCGGCGCCTTCGCCGGTCTCGAGAAGATCATCGAGTCGCGCTCGGGCCGCAAGGGCCTCGGCTTCGGCCAGCCGCTGCACAACCCGAAGGACCTCGGCGACAGCTTCTCCGACGTCATGCCCGAGGACCTGCTGAAGTTCGGGCTCATCCCCGAGTTCATCGGCCGGCTGCCCGTCCTCACGACGCTCGCGCCGCTCGACCAGCAGGCGCTCGTCAACATCCTCACGGTGCCGCGCAACGCGCTCGTCAAGCAGTACCAGAAGATGTTCGAGATCGACGGCGTCGAGCTCGAGTTCACCGACGACGCCATCGAGGCCGTGGCCGACCAGGCGCTGCTGCGCGGCACCGGTGCCCGCGGGCTGCGCGCGATCATGGAGGAGGTCCTCCTCCCGGTCATGTTCGACGTGCCGAGCGACGACGGCATCGCCCGTGTCGTCGTGACCCGCGAGGTCGTCCTCGACAACGTCAACCCGACGATCGTGCGGCGTGAGGCCGAGCCGCGCGCCAAGCGCCAGCGCAAGGAATCCGCCTGACCCGTCAAGGCCTCGATGAGCAGAGGCTGAGCGATGATCGCACCCTTCCGGCTGCAGGCCGGCGACCGGGTGCCCGTCCAGCAGACCACGCACGACGTGTGGGTCGGCGTCTCTGACGGTCGCGCGCATGCTCGTCAACCCGGCCTTCGCGCGGTGGATCCGCGCTCGGTGTGCGACAAGGACGCCAAGGACGACGACGTGCCCGACGCGGCACACGGTCGAGCAGCGTTTCGCCGCCCACGAGCAGGTCGTCGCCCGACGCACCAACGCGCTGGTCGGTGCGGGCGGCCGCATCCAGTTCCCCTGGCCGCGGGCTCTCGGCACCCCGCCGTGGGGCGCCATCGGCGAGCTCGAGTTCGGCGCCGCGGTGCCCTGGGCGGACTACGACATCGAGTGGTTCCGATTCGTCCGGAGCAGCACCCTCGAGCGAGTCCTACGCGTCCCTCCAGCGGCGAGTGCGCGACGGCCGACCCGCGCTGCTCTACATCGGCAACGCCTGGCTGCCCCGCCACGTCGTGCTCGTCATGCCGGCCGACGCGCGGAGCAGGAGCTCGACGTCTACGAGCCGTCCATCGGGCGGGTCGTCGACCTGCCGAAGGACGGGTTCGTCGCGCGTCGCCTCCAGATGGCGGGCTGGGACGTGCCGTGGGGCGCCGTCTGGGACGACGCCCCTGCCTGACGAGCCGTGGGGCCGTTCAGCTGCCTTGGAGGGGTGGCTCACTGCGCAACAGGAAGATCCCGAGGGACAGACCACCCAAACCGACGACGTATGCTGCTGGGCCGGCTTCCAGCCCGCCGCCCCGAAGCGTGTCGGCCAGGAGGGCAACCGCTGGAGCGGCGAGGGCGGCCACCAGGATCCAGCGAAGCCATCGGCGCAGCGTCCGAGTCGAGAACTCACCGGCCGGCGGAGTGGTCGCCGACAGGGCGGCGGCCGAGTGACCGGCGAGGCAGCGCCAGGGCGGCCGGAACCGACCAGGCCGAGAAGCTCCCGGACGGCGTGAGGACGAACCAGCCCACCAGCATCAGGCCCCAGTAGGCGAGCGGCACGCCGGACCCGGCGTACGTGATGGTGACGAGAGGGACGAGGACGAGGGACCACCAGATGGGGTCGAAGCCGCCGGAGGCCTGCCACAGGGACTGGAGGAAGACCGCGGCGCTGGCCACACCGAGCACCGCAAGCCCCAGCTGCGGGAAGGACCACTGGGTGCCGCGTCCGAAGCTGATCCTCCGCCAGATCCGGCTCGCGGATTCACCGCCAGAAGCTGCGCGGCCGGCGCTCGGCGTCGGCTCGGTCGTCATCGTCGCCGCCCCATCCGCGGGGCCGAGGCCCTCCGAGCGATGTCGCGCAGGACGTGGTCCAGCGATCCGGGCCCGTGCCATGGCACGACGGGGACGCCGCGCGTGATGAGCGACTGGACCTGGGCCTGCCGGGAAAGGAGCCGGATGCGCCAGGCAAGCGCCTCATAGACGCTTCCCGGGTTGTCGGTCAGATGCTGGGGAAACGTGTCCACGACGACGGTCGTCATGCCCCGGGCGGCCAGCGTGTGGGCCAACCCCACCATGGTCTGGTCGACGAGCGGGGTCAGGACGAGACACAGGGCATTGGCGTCCACCCCGCGAACAGCCCGCTCGCCGTCGTCTCGGCGTTCGCTCGCGGGCGAGATCGAGGCCAGGGTCTCCAGGACTCGCCGCAGGTGCCTGCCGCCCGAGCCGGCGCCGAGACGGGGGACGTGGGCTGCCCCGACCGTCCGCAGCGTGAGGCGATCGCCGCTGCTGAGGAAGTGCTCGCTGATGGCGCCCGCTGCGCGAACAGTGAGGTCGAGACTCGTGGGTCGACCATCGACACCTTCACGGGGCCCGAGGTCACTCAAGGCGTCGACGACCAGCAGGACGTGGGCGTCCTCGTCGGCGTAGGTCGAGGTGACGTGCAGCTCCCCGGTGCGCAGCGACACCGGCCAATGGATCGCGCCGCAGGCGGTCGCCGGGGTGGAACCGCCGGATCGTGTTGAACTCGCTGCCCGAGCCGGACCGAGCCGAGCGGTTGAGGCCGATGAGGCCGCGCGGGTGCGGCGTCGGGGCGCTGGCGTCGAAGGCAGCCGGAACCGGCAGCGTCGCCGTGGCGAGGTCCGGCACGTCGGTGGGGCCGACCCGGTAGGCGCCCCAGTCGCTCGACAGTGAGACGCTGACAGTGCCGACCTGGCGCCGTCCCCATCGGGTCGTGCGCAGCGCGAGGGAGCCCACGCCGTCCTCGATGGGGGCCACGCCGCTGCGCGGCTCGCGCTCGACCCATCGTGACGAGGCCAGGGTGACGACCCCGTCGGCGTTGGGCGTCCCGTTGACCCGGACGACGATCGAGGCGACGTCACCCTCGCGTAGCGTCCCGTTGCTCAGCGTTACCTCGGCGACGGCCTCCCCTCGAGGTCGGGTCAGCTGACCCCAGATCGCCGCGACCACCAGCGGGGCGGCGATCACGAGCAAGCCGGGCCGGCTGCCCACGACGGCGGCCACGGCTGCCCCGGCAGACAGGACCACGGCCCGCACGTGCGCCGCCGAGGCGGTCCACTCGCCGAGTGGGCGAGTGGACGTCGTCCGGGGCAACAGGATCGGCACGTCAGGCCTCGAGACTGCCCGTCGTGCCGGTCACGCTCGCCGCACCTCGGTGCTCCCGCTGGGTGGGCGCGGGAGTCGGCACGGACCGGAGAAGCCGGGTCGACGACGTTGCTTCCGCTGACGTCGCTCATCCACAGCTCAGGCTTGACCGTGACGCGATGAGCGAGGACCGGCTTCGCGACCGCTTTGACGTCCTCCGGTGTCACATAGTCCCGGCCGTCGATGATCGCGTAGGCGCGCGACAGAGCAGCAGGCCGAGCGCCCCGCGCGGCGAGGCGCCCATGAGGACATCGCTGTGGTCCGGGTCGCAGCCGTCGAGGGCGACGCAGTAGCGGCCGACGGACTCGTCGACGACGACGCGCTCCACCGCCGCCTGCATGGCGAGCAGCTCGCTGGGCGTGACAACCGCGTCCAGGTCTGCTCCTCCTGCTGGCGCGCCATCCGGTTCTGCAGGATCTGCCATCTCCTCGTCGACCGTCGGATAGCCGAACGACACACGCATGAGGAAGCGGTCGAGCTGCGCCTCCGGGAGCGGGTAGGTGCCCTCGTACTCCACCGGGTTGGCCGTCGCGAGCACGTGGAACGGGCGCGGGAGCGGGAAGGTCCGGCCCTCGACGGTCACCTGCTTCTCCTGCATGGCCTCGAGCAGCGCGGCCTGGGTCTTCGGCGGGGTGCGGTTGATCTCGTCCGCGAGCAGCAGCCCGGCGAAGATCGGACCGTGCCGGAACTCGAAGTCGCCGGTGCGCTGGTCGAAGATGAACGAGCCCGTGATGTCACCGGGCAGCAGGTCGGGGGTGAACTGGGCTCGCTCGAAGGTCAGGCCGAGGGTCTGCGCGAAGCTCCGGGCGGCCAGCGTCTTGCCCAGCCCGGGGAAGTCCTCCATGAGGACATGGCCGCCCGCCAGCACGCCGGCCAGGACGAGGCGCAGCGGCTCGCGCTTGCCCACGATGGCGCGCTCGACCTCGGTGAGCACGGCGTTGCTGAGGTCGCTGACGCGACCGAGATCGAGGACTCCGGCGTCCGGGTCACTGGGGTTGGTCATCGTCACCATTGCTCGATTCGTCGAAGGATCTGGTCAAGTCGGTCCGGGCGGTACAGGTCCGGGGGAGGGATGGTCACGAGGAAGTCCCACAGCTCTCGGGGCATGACGCCCTCGGCCCACCTGGGCTCCTCCTCGATGACGATGCCGTGCTTGGCGAAGAGGCGTTCGCGGATGATCTCGCTCAGCCGGGTGTGCAGGTGGTGCACGAGCTCGGCGCGCCCCTCCGGGCGCGCGGTGGCGCCCTCGAGCCGCGTGGCAAGGCCCACCACGTGGTAGTCGTTGCCCCGGTTGCCTGCGCTCAGCTCGGTGTCGGTGAGCGGCCAGACGATCAGCTGCTGACTGGCGACGTGGTCGATGGCAAACCAGACGAGCGCAGCAGAGGCGACGATGACGACCGCGAGCCTCGGCACATCGGGGCGCAGCCCGATCAGCCCGGTGAACAGCGCGATGGCCGCCCAGACGATGACGATTCCGGCGACACGCCGGCGCCACGGTCGCAGGGCGACCACCACAGAACGTATGCCGCTGGGCTGGCTGCTCATCGCCGCTGGCCTTCCGCGTGGGCTGCGTCAGGGTTCGCAGCGACGTCCTCGGCGCCGATCCGCTCGCGTCCGAGGTCGCTCCGGATCGTGGCGAGCGCTGCGATGGCGCGCCGTCGATGCGCCTCGGTCAGTGGATGGGTGGAGAAGCGGGCCTCACGGTAGAGCGCCGCCAGCGCGGCGAGGCTGCGAGGGTCGACATCCCAGACCCTCAGCACTCGAGTGACGTACTCGGTCGAGGTCTCCGCGGGATGACGGGGGAGACCTGCTGATCCGGCGGCACCTTCGAGGGCCACCCAGGCAGCGACGATGGCGTTTCGTGGCGCCCCACGCTCGAGGGCCTCCAGGCCCTGATCCGCCCCTTCGAGGACCGCCCGGGGCACGTCCGGACTCGCAAAGGCAGCGTCTCCTTCACCGGTGATCCGGGGCGTGACCCGGCGGAGCAGGTCGCGCAGAGCCAACGCGAAGAGAACGAGCACCCCGATGATGATGAGAACGACGATGACCTGGACCAGCACGGCGAACAGGCCGTCGGGGTCCCAGCCGCTGACCGGCGGCGGGGCGCCGGTTTCCTGGGGCACGGCGGTGATCTCCTGACCGGTCGTCGTCGGCGGCTCCGAGCCGACGGTTGTGGGGGGCCGGCTCATGAGGTCGGGTGACCGCCCCGAGGCGGCCACGACGAGCGCGGCCATGACGACGCCGGCGGCACCAGTCACGACGCCGGCGACTCCTGTCGCCCCCCTGCGAGCCATGCCGCCAATCCTAGTGATCGCCACCGACGATCCCCCAGCGGCCACCGCGTTGGGGGTCAGGCGTTGTGCGACGGCTTCTGGTCGACCGGGATCAGCTCGGCCTCGCGGACCTCGATGCCGTCACCGTCACCGTAGGACAGGTCGCCGATCCGGCCGGTGGCCCGCAGGTCACCCTCGGCGGCGCGGACGTGTGCGAGCTGCTCGGACGGGCCGACCAGTGTCATGGTCCGCACCTCGGCGCGCATCCCCAGCTTGGCCTCCGACTTGACCTTGCGGACGCCGGCCAGGGCCTCGCTCACCGATCCGAGCAACGCAGGGTCACCGCCCCGCGGCACCTGGTCGCTCGTCGGCCAGGGCTGGCGGTGCACCGAGCCGCTCTCGAACCACGACCACACCTCCTCCGTGGCATACGGGATGAACGGCGCGAAGAGGCGGAGCAGGGTCTCGAGCGCGATCCGCAGGGCCGCCCGCGCGCTGGCCGCCTCCGCCTCGCCCCGGCCTCCGTAGGCCCGGTCCTTGACCAGCTCGAGGTAGTCGTCGCAGAAGGTCCAGAAGAAGGACTCGGTGACCTCGAGCGAGCGCGTGTAGTCCCAGCGACTCGAAGCCGTGCGTCGCCTTCTCGACGACGTCGCCGAGGGCGGCAAGCATCGACAGGTCAAGGGGATTCGTCACCGCAGCACGCAGCTCCCCTGACACGTCCCCGAACCCGAGCGCGAACTTCGAGGCGTTGAGCACCTTGATCGCGAGGCGACGGCCGACCTTCATCTGGCCGGTGTCGTACGCGGCGTCCGTCCCGAGCCGGCCGGAGGCCGCCCAGTAGCGGACGGCGTCGGCCCCGTGCGCCTTGACGACGTCCTCGGGCGTCTCGGCGTTGCCCTTGGACTTGCTCATCTTCTTGCGGTCCGGGTCGAGGATCCAGCCGCTGATGGCGGCATTGCGCCACGGCACGGTGCCGTGCTCGAAGTGCGCCCGCGTCACCGTCGAGAACAACCAGGTGCGGATGATGTCGTGTGCCTGCGGACGCATGTCCATGGGGAAGATGGCCTCGAACAGCTTGGCATCCGACCCCAGTCCCTCGCCCCCGCGCACGGGCCACCCGGCCGCGATCTGCGGCGACAGCGACGACGTCGCCCACGTGTCCATGATGTCGGGGTCCGCCACGAATCCGCCCGGCTTACCCCGCTGCGACTCGTCGTAGCCATCTGGCACGTCGATCTGCGGGTCGACGGGCAGCGCTGACTCGGGCGCGAAGAGCGGGTGTTCGTAGTCGGTCTCACCCTCGGCCGTCAGCGGGTACCACACGGGGAAGGGCACCCCGAAGAAGCGCTGGCGCGAGATGAGCCAGTCGCCGTTGAGGCCCTCGACCCAGTTCCGGTACCGCGCGCGCATGAAGGACGGGTGGAAGTCGATCTCCTCGCCGCGCGCCACGAGGGCCGCCCGCAGGTCCGCCTCCCGGCCGCCGTTGCGGATGTACCACTGGCGCGACGTGACGATCTCGAGCGGCTTGTCGCCCTTCTCGTAGAAGTTGGCCTTGCGCTGGGTCTTGACCGGCTCACCGTCGAGGTCACCCGACTCGCGAAGCGCCTTGACCACGGCCTCACGCGCACTGAACGTCGTCTTGGTAGCCAGCTCAGCGGCATACAGCTGCTCTCCGGGGCCACCCGCGATCCACTCGGGGGTCTCCGCCTGGAGGCGACCGTTGCGCGTGATGAGCGAGCGGATGGGCAGCTGCAGCTCACGCCACCACATGACGTCGGTGAGGTCACCGAACGTGCAGCACATGGCGATGCCGGCGCCCTTGTCCATCTCGGCGGCGCGATGCGCCAGCACCGGCACCTCGACCCCGAAGAGCGGCGAGGACACCGTCGTGCCGAAGAGCGGCTGGTAGCGCTCGTCGTCGGGGTGCGCGATGAGGGCAACCACCGAGGGGATGAGCTCGGGACGGGTCGTCTCGATGAACACCCGGTCATCGCCCTCCCGGTGGAAGGCGACCCGGTGGTAGGCGCCCGGGTAGTCGCGGGCTTCCAGCTCCGCCTGCGCGACGGCCGTCTGGAACGTCACGTCCCAGAGCCCCGGCGCCTCGCTCTGGTACGCCTCGCCACGCTCGTGGTTGCGCAGGAAGGCCTGCTGCGCCACGGCGCGCGAGCGCTCGTCGATGGTGCGGTAGGAGATGTTCCAGTCGAGCGAGAAGCCGAGGCGCCGGAAGAGCGACTCGAAGGTCACCTCGTCCTTGACGGTGAGGACGTCGCAGAGCTCGATGAAGTTCTTCCGGCTGATCGGCTGCTGGTCGGCCGGCTTGATCGCCTTGCCCTTGGCGTCGACGCCCTCGCTGAACGGCGGCTCGTAGTCGTCCACGTAGGGCAGCGTCGCGTCACCGCGCACGCCGTAGTAGTTCTGCACGCGGCGCTCGGTCGGCAGGCCGTTGTCGTCCCAGCCGATCGGGTAGAACACCTCGAGGCCCTGCATCCGCTTGTAGCGCGCCATGCAGTCGGTGTGCGTGTAGGAGAAGACGTGGCCGACGTGGAGCGACCCGGACGCGGTCGGAGGGGGAGTGTCGATGGCGAAGACCTGCTCGCGCGGCAGCTCGAGCGCGCGGCGCCCGGTCGAACGCGTAGGTCTGCTCGTCCCTCCATACCTGCATCCACTTCTCCTCGAGGCCGTCGAGCGTCGGGCGCTCGGGGATCCGCGAGGTCGTGCGTGCAGGTGCGTCAGTCATGCGGCAATCCTTCCAGACGTGGGGCAGTGACCTGCACCGCATTCCGTATGCCGCTGGGCTCGCTCCCCGGGACCGGGTCAGTCAGTCTCGGTGACCCCTTCGTACAAGCCCATCTGGTTGCCCTCGCTGTCCTCGAAGGCTGCGTACCAGCTCGTGTCGGAGATGGGCGCCTTGGCCATCACGACCCGGCCGCCGTTCTCCTCCACCTTCGACAAGGTGTCGTCGATCGAGTCGACCTCGATGTAGCTGCGTGGGTGCCTCAGCCCGTCCTCGCGTGTGGTGAGTCCGCCGCCGCTGATCTGGTTGGGGGCCCGCCACATCGGGTAGCCCTCGTAGCCCGGTACCTCGTCGATGGTCCACCCGATGACGGTCTGGTAGAACCGTCTGGCCCGCTCAAGGTCGTCGGCCGGGATGTCGATGTGCGTGATGTCTCCGTGTGCCATGGTTCACACTAGCGCCGCCGACGATCAGCGGTGGCTTCCTGACGACGTGCGGCCCCGGACACGGCAGAGTGTGCTCCATGGAGCCGGTCTACTCGCCCGTCATCGCGTTCGCCAGGGGCGTCTTCGCCCTGCAGGGACTGAGGTTCACGGTCCTCGGCGAGGAGAATGTCCCGACGACCGGGGGCGCCGTCATGGTGATCAACCACATCGGCTACATGGACTTCACCTACGCCGGGCTCTCCGCCCTCAAGTCCGGGCGGCTCGTCCGGTTCATGGCCAAGGACAGCGTCTTCACGCACCCGGTCAGCGGTCCGCTCATGCGGGGCATGCACCACATCCCGGTCGACCGGACGGCCGGGGCCGCCTCGTACCGCGCCGCTGTCGACGCGCTGCGGGCCGGCGAGATCGTCGGTGTCTTCCCCGAGGCGACGATCAGCCGGTCCTTCGAGCTGAAGGCCTTCAAGTCCGGAGCCGCGCGGATGGCGCGGGACGCTCGAGTGCCGATCATCCCCGTCGTCATCTGGGGCTCGCAGCGGGTGTGGACCAAGGGTCACCCCAAGCGGCTGGGCCGCACCAACATCCCGATCTCGATCTCGGTGGGGGAGCCGATCGACGTCCCCGCGGGCTCAGACCCCGAGCAGGTCACGGCCGACTACAAGGCCGTGATGCAGCACATGCTCGACGTGCTGCGGTCCACCTACGAGCCACTGACGGGTGCCGACCTCAAGTTCCTCCCGGCCGCGATGGGCGGCACCGCGCCGACGCTCGCCGAGGCCACTCGGCTCGACGACGCCGAGTTCGTGGAGCGCCAACGCAGAGCGGACGCACGGCGGGCTGACGAGCGCAGGCGCCGCGGCGACTGACTCACCTGCGAGCAAGCACTGCCATCGCAGCGGCCCCCGCAAGACTCATGGCGAAGGCTGTCGTCGCCCATCGTTCGCGATGGCCGGGCCAGAGCGGCGATCCCCGTTCGATGAGGCAGCCGCCGACCATGGCCGCGCCCAGCGCCTGCAGGGTCTTGCGGGCGGTTTCGTCCGGACCTCGCATGAGGCGGTACGTCGCCCAGGCTTGCGCGGCGACCATCACGAGCGGCGCCGACTCGCCCGTCCCGAGGAGGACTGAGTTGCGCACCATGTGAGTCCGAGGGATGTTCAGATGGACGCCCACCGGGTCTGCGGGTAGCCGACGCCGGTCGGCGATGACGAAGCCGGCCACATCGCTCGCCAGCTGCACGGCCGAGGCGACCGCGAGCCATCGTGAACGCTCCATGAAGTGATGATCCGCTCTGCGGCGGTTGCCGCATAGGGCAGCTGTGTGGAACCTCACCTGCATGGGAAGGTGGGCAAGGTTCCACACTCAACCCGCAGTTCGACCTCGGTTAACCTGCCGCACATGGCCCCACCCCGTCAGCGCGTCCCTCGAGGGCCCGGCTCCCGACCCGGCTGTCCAGAAGCTGCGCGTCCGCTACGCCAAGCGTGGCAGGCTGCGGTTCACGTCGAGTCGTGACTTCCAGCGGGCGCTCGAGCGGGCGTTGCGCCGGGCCGACGTGCCGATGGCCTTCTCGGCAGGCTTCCACCCGCACCCCAAGATCAGCTACGCCAACGCCGCGTCGACGGGCACGGCGAGCGAGGCGGAGTACTTCGAGTCTGCAGGTGACCGAGCGGGTGGATCCCGAGTCGGTGCGAGCCGCCCTCGACGAGGCGCTGCCGGGCGGGATCGACATCGTCCAGGTGGTCGAGGCCGGCCCGGGGGCGCTCGCCGACCGCCTGGAGGCGAGCGACTGGCTGGTGGAGGTGAGCGGGATCTCGGTCGAGGTGCTGCAGGAGGCCGTCGACCAGCTGCTCGAGCGGGAGACGGTCGAGGTGACCCGCCTGACGAAGTCCGGTCCGCGGACCTTCGACGTACGCCGTGCACTTATCTCCGCGCAGGTCCAGGGACCCGGCGAGGCGTCTCGCGATGCCGCGGCGAATCACGAGATCCGGCCCGACTGTGCGATACTGCGGATGGTCGTACGGCACACCACACCCGCCGTCCGCCCCGACGACATTCTGACCGCGCTGCGTGAGATTGCCGACTTGGCGCCGCCGCGTCCACCCTTGGTGACGCGACTGGCACAGGGACCGCTCGACACCGCAACCGCGAGGGTGACCGACCCGTTGGACCCAGGCCCTGCCTGACCGGCGAAGCGGTTGCCGACAAGAGCGCCGACGGCATCAGAACATGGGGCCGCGCCCCCGCGCGAACCATTTTCCGGTGTAACAAGACGACTTCCGTCCGCCACCCGTGGCGTGACGACAAACGACAAACGAACCGTGCTCGTGCGGCGTGGCGGCTCCGGCCGAAGGTGTGGGTCACTCCGCACCCGACGGGAGGTTGCCTGATGGCACCCAACGAGACCACCCCCACCGAATCAGCCGACGAAGGCACCACGCCTCGGGCCGCCGAGTCCGGCACCATGCCGGATGCCGCTGAGCTCGCTCCCGACGACGCTCCCGACCCGACGGGGCCGGCTCCGCGCAAGCGCGCCACCCGCCGCACCACGAAGAAGGCAGCTGTCCCCGTCGACGCGGACGCCAGCGCGAAGGTCCCGAGCCCCGACTCGGCCGACGCCGACTCCGCCGACTCCGCCGCCGCCGACGACGTGGACGAGGAGACCGTCCCGCCGGTGCGCAAGCGCGCGACGCGCAAGGCTGCGGCACCGCGCAAGCGGGTGACGAAGAAGGCCGTCGGCGAGACGAGTGACGACCTCCAGTCGAGGGACGCGCTCGAGACTAGGGACGCGCTCGAGTCGGTCGCCGTCACCGAGGCCAGCGCCGGTGACGACCCGACTGCCACGATGGCGGGCGAGACCAGCGAGGACGCCACTGAGTCGGCGCGGCCGGTCGTCCCGAGCTTCAGTGTGCTGTTCCAGGCCCCGGACACCGAGGCCGCACTCTCCGCTCCCCGCCGTCGTCGTCGCGCGGAGGCGCCGGCCGCCGCAGTGCCCCCGCGCGCACCGGCGGGCAGGGACGCCGAGGATCTCGAGGAGCCCGAGGACCAGGCCGACGAGGCCCGATCCGAGGAGGAGGTGCCCGGCGACGAGGATGCGACGCCCCGCCGGTCGCGCCGTCGCCGCGGCGGCAAGGGACGACGCGGTCGTGCCGTTGAGAGTGACGAGCAGGGTTCAGAGGACGAGGACGAGGCTGCTGGGGAGGCCGGCCAGACGCCGTCGGACGAGCCGACCCTCGGCCCGCGCGGCCGGCGGAGAGCCGGACGCGGAGACGGAGGCCGAGGAGGACGAGGACAGCGGAGACGAGGAGGGGGTCTCGACCCGCCGCCGCCGTCGTCGGCGCCGAGCGGGCTCCGCAGCTGGTGAGACCGGTGAGGATGCCGCGAACGTCTCGACCCGGATCCGCCAGCCCCGTGCGCAGAGCGATGAGCCGGTCGGCGTCAAGGGCTCCACGCGCCTCGAGGCCAAGAAGCAGCGCCGTCGCGAGGGCCGGGAGGCCGGGCGGCGCCGCACGATCATCACGGAGGCCGAGTTCCTAGCCCGACGCGAGGCGGTCGACCGCATCATGGTCGTGCGGAACAAGGACGGCCGCACCCAGATGGGCGTCCTCGAGGACGGTGTCCTCGTCGAGCACTACATCGACCAGGCGACCACCGTCTCGATGGCCGGCAACATTTACCTGGGTCGGATCCAGAACGTGCTGCCCTCGATGGAGGCGGCCTTCGTCGACATCGGCAAGGGTCGCAACGCCGTGCTCTACGCGGGCGAGGTGAACTGGGATGCTGCCGGCCTCGACGCGAACGAGCCCAAGCGGATCGAGAACGCCCTCGCCTCCGGCCAGACGGTGCTCGTCCAGGTGACGAAGGACCCGATCGGCCACAAGGGCGCACGCCTGACCTCGCAGATCTCGCTCCCGGGTCGCTACCTCGTGTACGTGCCAAACTCCTCGATGACCGGCATCAGCCGCAAGCTGCCTGACACCGAGCGCGCTCGGCTGAAGAAGATCCTGCGCGACGTCGTGCCCGACTCGGCAGGCGTCATCGTGCGCACAGCCGCCGAGGGCGCGAGCGAGGAGGAGCTGCGGGCGGACGTCGAGCGGCTGAGCAAGACGTGGGAGGACATCCAAGCCCGCGCCGAGGCCGCCTCGGCGCCCAAGGCGGGCAAGTCCAAGGGCCGGAAGAAGAACGGCGCAAGCGGCTCGAGCACCTCGGGTTCGGCGCCGCTGCTCCTCCACGGCGAGCCAGATCTGACCATCAGGGTGATCCGAGACGTCTTCAACGAGGACTTCAAGCAGCTCGTCGTGTCCGGCGAGCAGGCCTGGAACGAGATCCAGCCGTACATCACGTCGGTGGCACCGGATCTCGCGGACCGAGTCACGAAGTGGACGTCGGAGCAGGACCTCTTCAGTCACCACCGGGTCGACGAGCAGCTCGCCAAGGCCATGGACCGCAAGGTCTGGCTGCCGTCCGGCGGGTCGCTCGTCATCGACCGCACCGAGGCGATGACGGTCGTCGATGTCAACACGGGCAAGTTCGTCGGGTCGGGGGGCAACCTCGAGGAGACCGTGACGAAGAACAACCTCGAGGCCGCCGAGGAGATCGTTCGCCAGCTGCGGCTGCGGGACATCGGCGGGATCATCGTCATCGACTTCATCGACATGGTCCTCGAGAGCAACCGCGAGCTCGTCGTGCGTCGGCTCCTCGAGTGTCTTGGTCGTGACCGCACCAAGCACCAGGTCGCCGAGGTGACATCACTCGGCCTCGTCCAGATGACGCGCAAGCGGGTCGGGTCGGGCCTCATCGAGGTCTTCTCCGAGACGTGCGAGCACTGCAACGGCCGCGGTTTCATCATCCACGCCGACCCCGTGGACAAGGGTGCCGCGAGCAACGAGCCCGACCAGGGGGGCACCAGGGCGGGACGGCGCGGCCGCCGGGGCACCTCCGCGGGAGGGAACGGCGACAACGGGTCGCAGCCGGAGCCTGAGCCGACCAGACCGACAGGCCCCACGGCTGCGCAGATCGCGGCCGCGGCCCACGCCGCGGCCGTGAAGAGTGTGGCTGCCGTCACCGCCACGACCGACCTGGCCACCGCCGATCCGGAGACAGCCGCCATCGAACCTGAGGCAGCGCCGCAGTCCTTGCCCGAGGACACCGGTCCCTGGGGCGGTCAGGACGAGCCGGTGACCGAGCAGCACTCGGCCACGGACGCTGATGGCGCCGAGCTGGAGTCGGATGTCGACGTTCCGGCGCACGACGCCGCTCCCGTCCCGTCCGACGGCGAGTCGGGCACGCCGCGCCCGCGCCGCCGCCGCGGCCGGGTCGTCGCGCCGGCCGGCCCACCCCGGATCACGTCGACGGGGGTATGACGTCGGTTTGGTTCGGAGTGCTCCCAGCCGGTAACCTTGATCCTCGGTGCGCCCACCGGGCTCGTGTTGACGGGCCGGTGTCGAAAGCGGCGCCCCAATCCTGATTCAGAGAGTGAGTTTCACTGTGTACGCGATTGTTCGCGCTGGCGGTCGCCAGGAGAAGGTCTCGGTGGGCGACGTCCTGCTCATCGACAAGGTGACGGGTCAGCCCGGCGACGCCGTCGAGCTCACGCCGCTGCTCCTCGTCGACGGCACCACGGTGACCTCGGACGCCGACAAGCTGTCGAAGGTGTCGGTCAAGGCCGAGGTCGTCAAGGCGGCCAAGGGCCCCAAGATCGTCATCATGAAGTACAAGAACAAGACCGGCTACCGCAAGCGTCAGGGTCACCGCCAGCCGCTGACCCAGGTCAAGATCACCTCGATCGACTCCTGACCGCACTGGTACACGGACTCACAAGGAGCAACTGACATGGCACACAAGAAGGGTGCGTCCTCGACCCGCAACGGTCGCGACTCGAACGCACAGCGACTCGGCGTCAAGCGTTTCGGTGGCCAGCAGGTCAACGCCGGCGAGATCCTCGTCCGCCAGCGCGGCACCCACTTCCACCCGGGTGAGGGTGTCGGTCGTGGCGGCGACGACACGCTCTTCGCCCTCGTTGCCGGCGCTGTCAAGTTCGGCACCAAGCGCGGCCGCAAGACGGTCAACGTCGAGCAGCATCGAGGCCGCCGCTGCCGAGTGATCGACTGATCACCAACTGAACCTCGTGGAAGGGCGGGCCCGCGCGGCCCGCCCTTTCACATGTCTGCCAGGCCCAGCGGCATACGGCCACCGCTTTTGCCGTATGCCGCTGAGCCGGCTTGATCTGGAAGAGTGACCTCCCATGGCAGTGAACTTCGTCGACCGCGTCGTGCTGCACCTCAGCGCGGGCAACGGGCGGGCACGGCGTCGCGTCCGTGCACCGCGAGAAGTTCAAGCCGCTCGGCGGCCCCGACGGCGGCAACGGCGGGCACGGAGGCTCGGTCATCCTGCGCGTCGACCCGCAGGCCACGACCCTGCTCGACTATCACCGTCATCCGCACCGCAAGGCCGACAACGGCAAACCCGGAGCCGGTGACGAGCGCAACGGCGCCGATGGTGACGACCTCGTCCTGCCCGTGCCCGAGGGCACGGTCGTCAAGGACGGGGACGGGCGCATCATCGTCGACCTCGTCGGGATGGGCACCGAGCACGTCATCGCGCGTGGGGGCCGCGGTGGCCTCGGCAACAAGGCGCTGGCATCCGCGCGGCGCAGGGCACCCGGCTTCGCGCTGCTCGGCGAGCCGGGGGAGGAGGTCGACGTCGTCCTCGAGCTGAAGACGCTCGCCGACGTCGCCCTCATCGGCTTCCCGAGCGCGGGCAAGTCGTCGCTGGTGTCGGTCCTCTCGGCGGCCCGGCCGAAGATCGCCGACTATCCCTTCACGACGCTCGTGCCCAACCTCGGCGTGGTCACGGCCGGGTCGAGCCGGTTCACCGTGGCCGACGTGCCGGGGCTCATCCCCGGCGCACACGAGGGCAAGGGCCTCGGGCTCGAGTTCCTGCAGGCACGTCGAGCGGTGCTCCGTGCTGGTCCACGTCATCGACTGCGCCACCCTTGAGCCGGGGCGCGACCCGCTGACCGACCTCGACGTCATCGAGCGCGAGCTGTCGCTCTATGTTCCCGATGCGGACCTCGGCGGCCGGCCGCTCTCCGAGCGCACCCGTCTCATCGTGCTCAACAAGGCCGACGTCCCGGAGGCCCGCGAGCTGGCCGAGCTGGTCAAGCCTGACCTCGAGGCGCGCGGCCATGAGGTCTTCATCGTCTCGGCCGTCGCGCACCTGGGACTGCAAGGAGCTGACCTACGCGATGGCCAGGCACGTCGAGGCCGCACGCGCCGAGGTGGCAGCGGTCGTGCCCAAGCGCGTCGTCCTCCGGCCCAGATCGGTCGACGACCGGGGCTTCACGGTGACCCGGGAACACGGTCCCGACGGAGACTTCTTCCGCGTCACCGGAGAACGGCCGATCCGGTGGGTGCGCCAGACCGACTTCGGCAACGACGAGGCGGTCGGCTACCTCGCCGACCGGCTCGCCCGGCTCGGTATCGAGGAGGAGCTCTTCAAGGTGGGGGCGGTGGCCGGGGACACGGTCGTCATCGGTGCGACCGACGATGCGGTCGTCTTCGACTGGGAGCCGACGCTCCAGTCCGGAGCCGAGCTGCTCGGGTCCCGGGGCTCGGACCTGCGGCTCGACGAGTCGTCACGGCCCACGCGTGACGAGAAGCGCGAGGCGATGAAGGACCGCTATGCCGCCCGGGCGGCGACCCAGGAGGAGCTCGACGCCGAGCGCCGCGCCGGCCTCTGGCACCTGCGCGACGACGACGACGCCTGACCGATCGAGTGAACGGCTTTGTACCCCCGACGTTGTCACTCGGTCGGGGGAGGTGGTGTGTGTCCTAGGGTGACTGCATGAGCTCGTGGGGCGCGCTGTTGCGTCGTGGTCACCTCGGCACCGAGGCCGACCGCGCGACCTTCCGCACCCTGCACACCGCGGCGCAGGCGTCGCCCCCGCTCCGGGCCGGGCTCAACGCAACGTCGGCGGAGCGGTCCCTGAAGTACCTGCGGGCGCTGCTCGGGGCCCCGGCCGTGGCCATGACCGACACGAGCGGGCTGCTCGCGTGGGAGGGCAGCCACAACCACCACTCGAGGCAGCCGTCGACCATCGCCGCTGGCACGCTCGACAACGGCCGCACTGTTGTCGTCGATGGGGCCGACATCGCCTGCGCCGAGCCGTCCTGCCTCGTCCGGCAGGCCATCGTCGCCCCGCTCGAGGTCGAGGAGAAGGTCGTCGGGACCCTCCAGGTCTTCAGCGGTCTCGCCTCGGCGGGCCTGGTCCGGGCGACGAGCGAGGTGGCTCGGTGGGTCTCGGGCCAGCTCGAGCTCGCCGAGCTCGACGCATCGCGAACCCGGCTCATGGAGGCCGAGGTCCGGGCGCTGCGTGCCCAGATCAGCCCGCACTTCATCTACAACTCGCTCACGGCCATCGCCTCGTTCACCCGCACCGACCCCGACCGGGCCCGGGAGCTGCTCCTCGACCTGGCCGAGTTCACGAGGTACTCGTTCCGCCGGCACGGCGAGTTCACCACACTCGCCGAGGAGCTGCGCTCCATCGAGGCCTATCTCGTCATCGAGAAGGCGCGCTTCGGTGACCGGATGCGCGTGACGCTGCGCGTCGCGCCCGAGGTGCTGCCCGTCGTCGTGCCCTTCCTCTGCCTCCAGCCGCTGGTGGAGAATGCCGTGCAGCATGGACTCGAGGGCAAGGTCGGGGACGGCGAGATCACGATCCTCGCGCAGGACGCCGACCACGAGTGCCTCGTGACGATCGAGGACAACGGCGTGGGCGAGGATCCGGAGAGGGTGCGCCGCGCCCTCGCCGGGGACGGGCGCACCGACTCCGTGGGCCTGGCCAACGTCGACGAGCGGCTCCGCGCCGCCTTCGGCGACGACTACGGACTCCTCGTCGAGACCGCCGAGGGAGCCGGCACCAAGGTCATCGTCCGCCTGCCCAAGTTCCGCCCCGGGGTGCACGTATGAGCAGGATGCTTCCGTGAGCAGTCCGACGTCGGCCGCCGCACCCGGCACCGCACCCGAGCGGCTGCGCGTCCTCGCCCTCGACGACGAGGAGCCGGCACTCGACGAGCTCGTCTGGCTGCTGCGCCGGGAGGAGCGGATCGGCGAGGTCATCGCCTCTGACTCCGCCGCCGATGCGCTCCGGATCCTCCATGAGCGGCCCGTCGACGCGATCTTCATGGACGTCCAGATGCCCGGGCTGACCGGTCTCGACCTCGCCCGGGTCCTGTCCCGCTTCACGACCAAGCCGCCCGTCGTCTTCGTGACCGCGCACGAACAGCATGCGGTCGACGCCTTCGAGCTCAACGTCGTCGACTACGTCCTCAAACCGGTTCGCGACGAGCGGCTCGCCGAGGCCGTGCGGCGCGTCGTCGGCCGGATCGAGGGCCGGGAGTCGCTGCCGACGGCTGAGGACGAGAGCATTCTCGTCGAGCTGGGTGGGGTGAGCCGGCTCGTGCCGCGGGCGGATGTCCTCTACGTCGAGGCGCAGGGTGATTACGCTCGGTTGCACACCGCGAGCGGCAGCCACCTCGTCCGCGTGCCACTGACCACCCTCGCGGACCAGTGGCGCGACGCGGGTTTCGTCCGGATCCACCGCTCCCTGCTCGTCGCCCTTGGCCACATCTCCGAGTGGCGCACCGAGGGCGGCCGGACGACCGTCATCGTCGGTGGGCACGAGCTCGGCGTCAGCAGGCGCCACACTCGCGCGCTCCGAGACCTGCTCGTCAATCGGGCCCAGCCCGGCAGGGAGCGCCGATGACCCGGGAGCCAGCCCAGCGGCATACGGCTGATAAGGCGGCCCAGCCGGCCGCGCGGGTCACGGTCACCTCGCCGCGCACCCGGGCAGCCCGAGCGCGCCGCGTATCGATCGCTTCGGAGATCGACGCGCAGAGCCGGCTGGGTGAGGTCTACGTCGACTCCCTCATGCGCAGCCAGCTGCGCCTCTCGCTCGCCGTGCTGGCCGCGCTCGCGTTCACGCTCGGCCTCGTGCCGCTCGTCCTCCACCTCGTGCCCGCGGTGGGGCGCCTCGTCGTTCTCGGCGTCCCCGTGCCGTGGGTCATCCTCACCGTGGTCGCGTTCATCGAGATCGTCCTGTTGGGCGGTCTTCTACGTGCGTCGGGCGGAGCGCAACGAGGCCGCCTTCAGCGACCTGCTGGACAACCGGTGAGCCCGAAGTGAGCCCGCAGTGAGCCCAAAATGAGCCCAGCGTGAGCACCGCCGCCAGCGTCGTCGCCGTCGTCGCCGTCGCCCTCGCGTCACTCCTCGTCGGCGCCTTCGGGCTGCGCGTCTCCCGGACGATGAGCGACTTCTACGTCGCCTCTCGCGTCGTCGGTCCGGTCCTCAATGCGTCGGCGATCAGCGGGGAGTACCTGTCGGCCGCCTCGTTCCTCGGCGTCGCGGGGCTCATCCTCGCCCGTGGAGTCGACATGCTCTGGCTGCCGGTCGGGTGGACGGCCGGCTACCTGCTGCTGCTCGTCTTCGTCGCGGCGCCGCTCCGGCGCTCCGGCGCCTACACGCTGCCCGACTTCGCCCAGCTGCGCGTCGAGTCGACCCAGGCGCGGCACGTCGCCAGCCTGCTCGTCGTCGCCATCGGCATGCTCTACCTCATCCCCCAGTTCCAGGGCGCGGGCCTCACGCTGCGCACCCTCACCGGCGCGCCGCTCTGGGTGGGCCAGGTCGTCGTCGCCGTCATCGTGTGCTCAACGTCCTGCCAGGCGGGATGCGCAGCGTCACCCTGGTGCAGGCGTTCCACTACTGGCTCAAGCTGGCCGCGCTGCTGACTCCGATCTTCTTCCTCGTCGGGATCACCATGACAGGCGGCGCACCAGCGGCGATCAGTCGCCGTGGATGCGGTCGACTGGGCCGAACCGCTCAGCGGGGACCACGCCCTCTATCTCACCTACTCACTCGTCCTTGCGACCTTCCTCGGCACGATGGGGCTGCCCCACGTCGTCGTCCGCTTCTACACCAACCCCGACGGGCGGGCGGCGCGGCGGACGACCCTCGTCGTGCTCGGCCTGCTCGGCGCCTTCTACCTGCTCCCGGTGACCTACGGCATCCTCGGCCGGATGCATGCCTCGGACCTCGTCACGTCCGGGCCGGACCGACTCCGTGGTGCTCGAGCTTCCCGGCCGGCTCTTCTCCGGAGTGCTCGGCGACCTGCTCACCGCCCTCATCGCGGCGGGCGCGTTCGCCGCCTTCCTCTCGACGTCGATGGGCCTGGTCGTCTCCGTTGCCGGCGTCCTCAGCCAGGACGTCCTGCGCCGGCGCACCGAGCTCGGCCACGGGGTGAGCGCCTTCCGTCTCGCGACCCTCATCGCGGTGGGCCTGGCGCTTTTCCTGACCTTCGTGTCCGCACGCCTTCCGGTCGCCCACGCCGTCGAGCTCGCCTTCGCCGTCGCCGCCTCGACCTTCTGCCCCATGCTCGTGCTCGGGATCTGGTGGCGTCGGCTCACCGCCGCAGGGGTCATCGCCGGACTCGCGGTCGGCGGATCGCTGTCCATGGCGGCCGTGCTCGCGACGATGCTCGGGATCGACGCCGACGGCGGGCTCGGTGCGATCCTCACGCAGCCTGCCGCGGTGACCGTGCCGGCCGCCTTCGCGACGATGATCGGCGCGTCGATCGCGACGCGCCATCGGCAGCCAGCGCACGTCGCGCAGACGATGGTGCGCCTCCACGCGCCCGAGCACCTGATCCTCAACCGGGGGCCGTTCAACCCCGAGGGACACTCAGAGAGACAGCATGAGCAGCGAGCCGATCGAGTAACCGCTCATCGTTGATCACCGACCGTTCGTCGCAGCCGTTTCTCACGCACGGCGACCCATGGACACCGTTCATCGACGTGCGTTCGTCTCCTGGTGCCGTTACCTGGGTCACACCTCCTAGCGTGTCCCCACCCCCACACCACCAACGGAGGTGGCTTCCAGTGAGCAACGAAGCTCAAACCCCGGTCACCGAGGACCGGAACATAGAGATGCAGAACTCGGCGGAGTTCGCAGAGCTCCGGAGCAAGTTCCGCAAGTTCGTCTTCCCGATGACCATCGCCTTCCTGGCGTGGTACTTCCTCTACGTCCTGCTGTCTGTCTTCGCCAAGGGCTTCATGGGCACGCGGGTCTTCGGGGACATCACCTGGGGCCTCATCCTCGGGCTCCTCCAGTTCGTCTCGACCTTCGCCATCACGATGTACTACGCCCGCTGGGCCGACCGCGAGTTCGACCCGCGGGCCGAGGCCCTCGCCGAGAAGATGGGAGGTCACCACCGATGAGCGCTCTCGTCAACCTTGTCCCGACCGAGACCGCGGTCGGCAACCCGACCCTCAACATTGCGATCTTCATCGTCTTCGTCCTCATCACCCTCGCCATCGTCATCAAGGTGTCGAGGGGCAACAAGGGCGCCGCCGAGTACTACGCCGGCGGCCGCGCCTTCACCGGCCGCCAGAACGGCATCGCCATCTCCGGTGACTACCTCTCGGCCGCGTCGTTCCTCGGCATCGCCGGCGCCATCGCCCTGAACGGCTACGACGGCTTCCTCTACTCCATCGGCTTCCTCGTCGCCTGGCTCGTGGCGCTGCTGCTCGTCGCCGAGCTGCTCCGCAACGTCGGCAAGTACACGATGGCCGACGTCCTCAGCTTCCGGCTGCGCCAGCGACCCGTCCGCATCGCCGCGGCGATCTCGACGCTCGCCGTCTCGTTCTTCTACCTGCTCGCCCAGATGGCCGGTGCCGGTGGCCTCGTCGCCCTCCTGCTCGGCATCGACAGCACCATCGGCCAGCGGGTCGTCGTCGGCATCGTCGGCGTCATCATGATCTTCTACGTCATCTACGGCGGCATGAAGGGCACGACGTGGGTCCAGATCATCAAGGCCGTCCTGCTCATCGCGGGCGCCGGCCTGATGTTCATCTGGGTGCTGAGCATGTTCGGCTTCAACCTGTCCAACCTCATCGGTGCCGCGAACGAGACGACCGCAAACGACCTCGGCACCGCGCGTGACCTGACGCAGCCGGGCCTGCAGTACAAGAACCCGATCGACTTCATCTCGCTGTCGATGGCCCTGGTTCTCGGCACCGCCGGCCTGCCGCACGTGCTCATGCGCTTCTACACGGTGCCGACCTCGCGTGAGGCGCGCCGCTCGGTGGTCTGGGCGATCTGGCTCATCGGCCTCTTCTACCTGTTCACGCTCGTCCTCGGCTTCGGCGCTGCCCAGATGCTTGGCCCGAGCGAGATCAAGAACGCCCCGGGCGGCGCCAACTCGGCCGCCCCGCTGCTCGCCTACGAGCTCGGTGGCGAGATCTTCCTCGGCATCATCTCGCGGTGGCGCCTTCGCGACGATCCTCGCGGTCGTCGCGGGCCTGACGATCACGGCGACGGCGCGCCTCTCGCACGACGTCTACAACACGGTCGTCAAGGACGGGCAAGGCCACGCCCGAGGAGGAGGTCAAGGTCGCCCGCATCGCCGCCCTCATCCTCGGCGCGATCGCGATCATCGGCGGCATCTTCGCCATGGGACAGAACATCGCGTTCCTCGTCGCCCTCGCCTTCGCCATCGCGGCGAGCGCGAACCTGCCGACGATCCTCTACTCGCTGTTCTGGAAGCGGTTCAACACCCGCGGCGCGCTGTGGAGCATCTACGGCGGCCTCGATCAGCGCGATCACGCTGATCATCTTCTCGCCAGTCGTGTCGGGCAAGGCTGTCGACCCCGTGACGGGCAAGAGCCCGTCGATGCTCCAGGGCGTCGACTTCCACTGTGTTCCCGCTCGACAACCCGGGCATCGTCTCGATCCCGCTCGGCTTCATCCTCGGGTACATCGGCACGGTGACGAGCAAGGAGTACGACGCGGCGAAGTACGCCGAAATGGAGGTTCGCTCCCTCACCGGGGTCGGGGCGGAGACGGCCACCGAACACTGACCGCCGCCTTCCAGCGCACGCGAGCTCAGCGGCATACGGCATTGTCCGTATGCCGCTGGGCTCGCTTCGCGTGCCCCCGCTCAGACCCGCTCGGGCTGGGGTTCTCGAACCCACGCTGTCGTCAGGATGGAGCGCAGGTAATCGTGAATCTCGCTGGTGTCGAACGCCGTTCCGACCGCGGCGAGATGGCCGTCCGGGCGCACGAGCGCGGACGCACCCTGCGGCAGTGAGGCGGTGACGACATCGACGTGGCCGTCGTAGGTGGCCGTGTCGAACGTCGGGTCCGGGGCGGACCCACTGATGACGACGTGTCGCCCGGATCGCAGCACGGCGTAGAGCGTTGTCGGCCCTTGGGCCGAGTCGACCGTCAGGTCCGGCATGCGTTCGCCGGGGCGCGGCAGGCCCCTCACGCGGCCGAGACGGGTGAGCGGGCCGGTGGAGTACGAGACGGACGTCTGGGCCATGCGACCGGCGAGGCGGCGCTGGGCAGCAGGGAGCCGGAAGGCGGGGAGGACCGCGTCCCGCAGGACTCGCTTGGGCGAGCGGGCCGCCAGGTCGAACCTGACGATGCCCTCGGTGAAGGCGAGTACCTGCCGGGCGACAGGACCACGCTCCCGGCCGTAGGTGTCGAGTAGCCCGTCGTGGGCGTGCCCGGCGACGACGAGGGCGAGCTTCCAGGCGAGGTTGGTGGCATCCTGCATGCCGGTGTTCATGCCCTGCCCGCCGGCTGGGGAGTGGATGTGGACCGCGTCGCCCGCGAGCAGCACCCGCCCGGTCCGGTAGGTCGTCGAGGATCGCAGCTGGCACCGGAAGCTGGTCAGCGTCTCCGGGTCGTGGACGACGATCCGGTGCGGCGAGCGCTCGTCGACGAGCGACTGGATCTCGTCCAGCGTGGGCGGGCCACCGTCCCGCGTTCCCGGCATGGGTAGGGAGATCCGCCAGAGGTCGGGGGTGATCGGGACACAGAACAGCGGTTGCCCGGCAGCCGTGGCGAAGATGTGCACGCGGTCCGGCCGGCCGTCCCAGTCGACCTGGGTGTCGGCGAGCAGCCAGTCGAAGGGGTACGGGTGGCCAGCGAACGGGACGCCGAGCAGGTGACGCACCGTGCTGTGCGCCCCGTCGCAGCCAACGAGGTACGCCGCCCGCACCGTGTGGGCCTGTCCGCTGGTGTCGCGCAGCGATGCGGTGATCTGTCGGCTGTCGTCCGCGAAGGCGACCAGCTCGATGCCGGACTCGACGTCGCCGCCGAGCTCGCGGACGCGTTCCCGCAGCAGGGCCTCGGTCCGGGACTGGGGCAGGTGCAGCTGAAACCCGTGGGTGGACCCGTTGTGGCGCATGTCGATGTGGAGCAGCTCGCGGCCGGATCGATAGACGGCCACGCCGCGGACACGGTGCCCGACGTCGAGGAACCGGTCGAGGATCCCCATGAGGTCGAGGGTCTCCATCGTGCGGGCCTGGATGCCGATGGCGCGGCTCAGGCGGGGCGTGCCTGGGTCCCGGTCGATGATTCGGGTCGAGACGCCCCTGGACAGGAGCTGAGCGGCGAGGGTCAGGCCGGTCGGGCCGGCGCCGACGATGAGCACGTCGCAGTCGGTGGCAGTGCGAATGGTGGTTGGGCTCGTGGTCATGCCTGCCACCATCCGCGTGAGCTCCCGGGCCGGTCGTCCGAAGAACTACCTAATCGGCTACGTAGATGGTGCTGCTGGGGCGCCGGGGTGCCTCGTCACGAGGCCTTCTGCGTGGGCCCAGGCCGTGAGCTCGGTGCGCGAGTGGAAGCCGAGCTTGGTGAGGATCCGGTCCACGTGCACGTCGATGGTGCGCACCGAGAGGACGAGACGGTCCGCGATGTCGCGGTTGGTCAGCCCGTTTGCCACGAGTTCCGCCACCTCGGTCTCCCGCCGGGTGAGCGCCGCTCCGGGACCGGTCCGCCAGGGCTGCTCCGGCTCGTCGGAGAGGGCGGCTCTGACCGCGTCGGCGACGGACAGGCGGCGACCGTCGGCGCGAAGCGCGTCGGCCGCGGTACCGACCCGTGCGCGGGCGGGTGCGAGGAGTACATCCGTCAGGTCGCGCAGCGGTTCGGGAGGCGCGAGCTGGTTCACATGCGCGTACTCGTCGAGCGCACCCGCAAGGCGCAGCGCGAGGCGCGGACGATCGGTAGTGCCCGCGAGGCCGACGAGCGTGCCGAGGCCGACCGCGATGCCGAACCGGTCCCCGCTGTCGACCACGACCGGCACGCCCTCGGCCAGGGCGGCCCACGCTCCGCGGACGTCGCCCGCCTGGATCCGGGCGAGGCCGAGCAGCTGGAGGGCGCGCGCCCGCAGGGTGGTGAGGCCGAGGTCCGCGCAGCGGTCGACGGCTGCCTCGAACCGTGCGCATGCGGTCGCCACATCGCCGGTGAACTGCGGGGCCAGGCCGCTGAAGAACAGTGCGGCGGCCGCTCCCTTGGCGTCGCCAGCGTCGGTGAGCAGCCGGAACGCGGCCTCGAGGTCACGACCGCCGGCCTCGATCCCGCGGCCGCCCAGACCGCTGCGGCCCCGAGTGAGGAGGGCGGCCCCCTCTCCCACGCGGTCGTGCAGCGTGCGGGCCAGCTCGAGCGCCTCGTCGAGGGCCGTCAACGAGGACGCGAGATCACCCTGGTCCATCGCGAGCCAGCCCGCGCCGGTGAGCGCGGCCACACGCGCAGGAGAGGCGTCAGGGACGAGGTCGAGCAGGATGTGCAGTCGACGGCGGCCCTCCGAGAAGTGACCGCGCACCGCCCAGTAACCGGTGAGGTGCGCGGCCGTTGCGAGCGCCGCCGTGACGTCGTTGTCCTGCAGCCAGTCGAGGGCGGCACGCAGGTTGTCGTGGTCGCGATCGAGCCGGTCGAGCAAACTTCGCTCCGGCCAGATCGGCGGCCGCTCGACCTGGCCCGCCAGGGACGCGAACACCGCTGCGTGGGCCCTGCGGACCTGCCCTCCCTCGGCGGAGGTCTCCAGCTGGTCGAGGGCGAACTCGCGCACCGCCTCGAGCATCGAGTAGCGAGGCTCGGCGGAGTCGGGTTGGAGTCGCACGAGGCTGTGGTCGACCAGCTCCTCCAGCGCAGCGAGCACGGGAAGAGAAGGGCCGACGGACTGGCACACCCGCTCCACGTCGCCCAGGGCTGCGCTGCCGCGGAAGACCCCCAGGATGGCGAGCAGCTGTCTGGCGTTGCCGCTCAGGAGGTCATGGCTCCACGCGATGGTGGCGCGCAGAGTCTGGTGCCGGACCGGTGCGTCACGGCGGCCGCCCACGAGTATATCGAGCGAATCATCCAGTCGGGCAAGGATGTTCGCGACGGGAAGCACCTTCATCCGCGAGGCCGCCAGCTCAATGGCCAGGGGAAGCCCGTCCAGCCGCCGCACGATTTCGGCCACCACTGCGCCGTCATCCACGTCCGGGGTGAAGGTGGGTGCCACGGCACGGGCCCTGGCGAGGAACAGCGACGTCGACTCCCACTCCGCGAGGGACTCGGGTGGGGGATCGACACCGGCCGGGGGCAGTCCGAGGGACGGCACCGGGAGCTCCTGCTCACCCTCGACGTGCAGGGGTGAGCGACTTGTGACCAGGACCCGGAGGGTGTTGCTCGCGGCCAGCAGCTCGGCGACGACGGGGGCGCCCTCCAGCACCTGCTCGAAGTTGTCGAGGACCATCAGCGCTGAGCGGTCGCGCAGGTGCTCACCGAGGTGCTCGACGAGCGGGATGTCCCGGGAGTCCGGCAGGCCGAGGCTTCGGGCCACCGACGACGGGATGAGGGCAGGGTCTCGGATCGCGGCCAGCGGGACGAAGTGCACCCCGTCGGGGAACTCTCCGCCGATGCGGGTCGCCAGCTCGATGGCCACCCTGGTCTTGCCGCTGCCGCCCGGCCCGGTCAGCGTGAGCAACCGGTGGTCGCCGAGCAGGCGTGCAGCGTCGGCAAGGAGATCCTCCCGGCCGATGAAGCTGCTGAGCGGCCGGGGCAGCGACCCGACGGCGCGAACGCTTGCCGCCACGCTGGCCTCCCTGAGGACGACGAACCCCCATTGATCGTCCCACCGTCGGGGCAGGATGATGTCGTCCGCACTCTCCACCGACTCGCTGAGCAGGCCCGGCGGGAACACCGCGCCGACGTGGAGGGGTGCTGGGCCGTACACGTCGGCTGGGACGGCCCGCGACCCTTCTGATCAGAGGATGACGAGGTCGTCCCGGTGGATGACCTCCCGCTCGTAGGCGGGGCCGAGCGCCTTGGCCAGCTCCTTCGTGGAGCGCCCGAGCAGGGCGGGCAGCTCGTTCGAGGCGTAGTTGACGAGGCCCCGGGCGATCACCGCGCCGTCGGGGGCGCAGACGTCGACCGGGTCTCCGTCGTGGAACAGGCCCTCGACGGCCGTGATGCCCGCCGGTAGGAGCGACGTCTTGCGGTGCACCAGGGCGTGGACGGCTCCGTCGTCCACGAGGAGCCGACCGCGGGCCGAGGTGGCGTGCTCGAGCCAGAGCCGACGCCTGCGGCCCCGGCGGCCGATGGGCAGGAAGACGGTACCGACGTCCTCGCCCCTCAGCAGTTCGACGACGCGGTCCGCCGCCGTGATCGACGTCGTCACGCCCGCCGCCGTGGCGATCCGGGCGGCCTCGATCTTCGTCACCATGCCGCCGGTGCCGACCTTGGAGCCGGTCCGCCCGATTTCGACAGCGGCGAGGTCCTCGGGGCCCGTGACCACGGGAATTCGCCGTGCGCCAGCATGATGCGGTGGGGCGTCGTACAGCGCGTCGACATCGGACAGCAGGATGAGTGCGTCCGCATCGATCAGGTGGGCGACGAGGGCCGCGAGCCGGTCGTTGTCACCGAAGCGGATCTCCGACGTCGCGACGGTGTCGTTCTCGTTGACGATCGGCAGGACCCGCAGGTCGAGCAGGCGCTCGAGGGTGCGGCGGGCGTTGGCGTAGTGCGTGCGCCGAGTGACGTCGTCGGCGGTGAGGAGCACCTGCCCCACGGTGATGTCGTGTACCGCGAACGACTGCGTGTACGCGGCGAGCAGCGCGCCCTGGCCCACACTGGCGGCGGCCTGCTGCGTCGCGAGGTCCCGGGGACGCGACGCGAGACCGAGCGGATGGATCCCGGCAGCGATGGCGCCGGAACTGACGAGGACGATCTGGGTGCCGCGCTCGTGCTGGTGGGACAGGGCGTTGACCAGGGCGACGAGGCGCGCGTGGTCGATCCCGGCGTCCGTGCCGGTCAGCGAGCTCGATCCGACCTTGACGACGAGGCGGCGAGCGCTGCTGATGACGGACCGCGGCGACACGACGTCAGCCTAGTGAGCGTGCCGCTGAGCCGCGCGGCGCCGCTCATCATCCGATCGAGTGAACAACATCTGTGCCAGAAGCTGTTCACTCGATCGTGGGAGGGTCCCGTTTGGGGCCGGCTTGAGCGCACGACCTACCCTTGGAGCATGTCCCAGACGATCGACTCCACCGTCGTCGAGCAGGTCAACGAGCTCGCCGACCGCGCCCGCGTGGCCTCCCGCCGACTGGCCCTGCTGTCCCGGGCCGAGAAGGACGCCGCGCTGCACCAGCTCGCCGACGCACTCGTCACCGCGACACCGCGGATCCTCGAGGCCAATGCGACCGACCTCGAGCGCGGCCGGGCGAAGGGCATGCCGGAGGCCCTCCAGGACCGGCTGCGCCTCGACGCCGACCGCGTCGCGGACGTGGCCCAAGCCTTGCGCGACGTCGCCGCGCTCCCGGACCCGGTCGGAGAGATCGTCCGTGGGTCCACGCTGGCCAACGGGCTGCAGATCCGGCAGGTCCGCGTCCCCATGGGGGTCAGTCGGCATGATCTACGAGGCGCGCCCCAACGTCACGGTCGACGCCGCGGGCCTCGGCCTGAAGTCGGGCAACGCCGTCATTCTCCGCGGCGGGTCCGCGGCGGGCGAGACCAACCAAGCGATCGTCGAGACCTTGCGCGACTCCCTTGCGGCGCAAGGACTCCCGGCCGATGCGGTGACCAACCTTGTCGAGGGCGGGCACGACGCCGCGCGAGCCCTGATGACAGCGCGCGGCCGCGTCGATCTCGTCATCCCGCGCGGCGGTGCCGACCTCATCCAGACCGTCGTGCGCGAGTCGACCGTCCCTGTCATCGAGACCGGCGTCGGGGTCTGCCACGTCTACGTCGACCGGTCCGCCGACCTCGACAAGGCCGTGGCGATCACCTTCAACGCCAAGACCCACCGCCCGAGCGTGTGCAACGCGGCGGAGTCCCTGCTCGTCCACCGCGACGTCGCCGCCGACTTCCTCCCGAAGGCGCTCACGGAGCTGGCCAACGCGGGGGTGAGACTCCACGTCACGCCCGACGTGACGCCGTACGCGGATGCGAGCTCGAGCGGCATACGACATCGCGTCCGACCAGGATTTCGACACGGAGTGGCTCGCGCTCGAGCTGAACGTCGCCGTCGTCGACGACCTCGACGCGGCAATGGACCGCATCCGCCGGCACGGGTCCGGACACACCGAGGCGATCGTCACGGAAGACCGGGCGGCGGCCCGCCGCTTCACGCAGGAGGTCGACGCAGCGGCCGTCATGGTCAACGCGAGCACCCGCTTCACGGACGGTGGAGAATTCGGTTTCGGGGCAGAGATCGGCATCTCGACGCAGAAGCTGCACGCCCGAGGCCCGATGGCGCTGCCCGAGCTGACGACGACCAAGTGGATCGTCGAGGGGGACGGCCAGATCCGGTGATCCCGGGGGCGTCGGCACGGGCGATCCCGCTGGACCGCACGTGGCCCGCCCGTCGCGCACTGGCATGATGGCGCGCCATGGAGGGCACTGAAGTCCGCAAGCTCGCTGCGCTCGAGGCGCGCCACTGGTGGTACCAGGAGCGCCGGCACCTGCTTGCCGAGGCGATCCGCGGGCTCGAGCCGGGCCTGGCCATCGACATCGGTGCCGCCGGCGGAGGCAACACGATGGTGCTCCGCCAGGCCGGCTGGCGGGCCATCGCCCTGGAGTACGGCGCCGACGGCGCCGAGGTGGCTCACGAGCGCGGACTGCCCGTGCTCCGGTCCGACGCGACCAACCTGCCGCTCGCGGACGACTCCCAGGACCTCGTGGTCGCCTTCGACATCCTCGAGCACCTCGAGGACGACGACGCGGCCGTCCGGGAGGTCCGCCGCGTGCTGAGGCCGACCGGCACGTACCTTGTCGCCGTGCCCGCGGATCCCCGGCTCTGGTCCGCGCACGACGAAGCGGTCCAACACGTGCGGCGGTACACGCGAGCCGAGCTGCTCGGCCTGCTCGACCGCGGCGGGTTCGAGGTGGACGACGTCCGGTCATGGAACGTCCTGCTGCGGCCGGTCGTCGCGCTGCGGCGCCGTGTCTCGACCGGGTCGGACCTCGACGACCTGCATCCAGCTGTCAACGCCGCATTGCGAGGCATCATCGTGGCCGAGCGGTACCTGCCCGTACGGCGGCTGCCGGGCGTGAGCCTGCTCGTCCGGGCGCGGCCGCGAGGGTGATCTCAGGTCGCCCGATCGGCGCGCTCCGGCAGTGACGGCTGCGCCACCGGCGCGCCGTCGGTGGCAACCGGCACGCCGCGGGTCTCGATGTGCTCCTCGCGCGGCGTCGCCGGCAGGGGAGTGTCGGTGGGCCCGTGCTTCGGCGAGCTCTCCGTGAGTGAGTCGTAGGCGATGAAGTAGGTGGGGCGGCCCTGCAGCTGGGCATACATCCGTCCGATGTACTCCCCGAGGATGCCGACGCAGACGAGCTGGACGGCGCCGACTCCGGCGACGATCGCGACGGTGGATGTCCAGCCGGCGACGGTGTGCCCCTGCGAGCCCGAGCGACGAGCGTGTAGACGATGAGGAGCACGGCGAGAAGGGCACCGAAGAAGCCCGCGAACGTGGCCAGGCGCAGTGGCGCGATCGAGATCCCGGTGAGGGAGTCGACGGACAGCCGGATCATCTTGAGCAGCGGGTACTTCGTCGACCCGGCTGCCCGCTCCTCGCGTTTGTACTGCACCGTGTCGGACGGGAAGCCAAGGGCCGGCACGATGAACCGCAGCACCCGGTTGTGCTCCGGCAGGCTGTTGATCGCGTCGACAGTCGCGCGCGACATGAGCCGGAAGTCACCGGCGTCCGCGTGCGCCGACGTGCCGCGACATGAGGCGGATGAACCGGTAGAACGACTGGGCCGAGACGCGCTTGAACCACGTGTCCGTGGACCGGTCGTTGCGCACGCCGTAGACGACGTCGACGCTGTCGTGCCTGGCTGCCTCGAGCATCTGCGCGATGACCTCCGGCGGGTCCTGGAGGTCGGCGTCGAGCGTCACGACGTAGTCGCCGAGGGCGCTCGACGAGACCGGCGGAGATGGCGGCCTGGTGGCCGGCGTTGGCCCGCAGGCGCAGCACGCGCAGGGCCGGCCACTCCCGGTGGTAGCGGTGGAGCAGCGCCGGCGTCAGGTCCCGACTGCCGTCGTCGACCGCGACCACCTCGTAGGTCACTCCCATGCCGTCGAGGAGGGGCCGCAACCGCTCGACGAGCAATGGCAGCACGTCCTCCTCGTTGTACATGGGGATGACGACGGACAGCTGGGGCACCATGGGCTCCAGCCTACGGCGCTGCCGCACCGTGGTGCTGACCGCTGTGGCGCGCCACTCTCGTGGCGATTGCCCGGT
Organism: uncultured Actinomycetota bacterium; assembly: GCA_963826445.1. GTDB lineage: Bacteria > Actinomycetota > Actinomycetes > Actinomycetales > Dermatophilaceae > Intrasporangium. The sequence continues at coordinate 27,369 of CAWGXD010000021.1, read as the reverse complement.
CCTTGGTCGGTCGTGAGCAGGTGGGCGCTAGGCTGGCCGCATGTCTGATCGTGTCCTGACTCTGGCGGCGCAGGGCGAGGAAGCCACGCGCGAGCTCCCCATGCCGTTCGTGATGTACTTCGTCATCACCTTCGCCTTGTTCCTCGTGGCGCTCGCCGTCACGTGGTCCTTCCGCAACACCGCCCACAAGGTGCCGGCGTCGACTCACGTCGACCAGCACGGCCGGATCCAGATCGAGGGCCACCCGAGCCACGTGGACGGGGCGAGGCACTGAGCGGGCGCCGCCGCATCGGGGTCATGGGTGGGACCTTCGATCCCATCCATCACGGCCACCTTGTGGCGGCCAGCGAGGTCCAGGCGCGCTTCGGCCTCGAGCAGGTCGTCTTCGTCCCCACGGGTCAGCCGTGGCAGAAGTCACAGACCGCGGTCACACCGGCCGAGCACCGGTACCTCATGACGGTCATTGCGACCGCCTCCAACCCTCGCTTCACGGTGAGCCGGGTGGACATCGACCGGCCGGGCCCCACCTACACGATCGACACGCTGGGGGACCTGCGCGCCGAGCGCCCGGACGACGAGCTGTTCTTCATCACCGGCGCTGACGCCCTGGCCGACATCCTGTCGTGGAAGGACGCCGATGCCCTGTGGGAGCTCGCCCACTTCGTCGGCGTGACGAGGCCGGGCCACGTCCTGTCCGACAAGGGACTACCAGAGGATCGGGTCACCCTCCAGGAGGTGCCCGCGATGTCCATCAGCTCGACGGACTGCCGGGCGCGGGTGGCCGGCGGTGATCCCGTCTGGTACCTCGTCCCCGATGGAGTCGTCCAGTACATCAACAAGTACTGCCTCTACACGGGTGGCCCGTGCGGGGCGCCTCCGGTCGAGCCGCTCGTCCGCCGGGTCGCGACGCCCGCCCCGAACGCCGCCTCGCCACAAGGAGACCAGTGACAGCAACAGCCCACGCGCTCCGGCTCGCCAAGGCCGCCGCCAACGCCGCCGAGGAGAAGATCGCCGAGAAGGTGACGGCGATCGATGTCAGCGACCAGATGCCGCTGACCGACATCTTCGTCATCGCGTCCGCAGCCTCCGAGCGGCAGATCGGCTCCATCGTCGACGAGGTCGAGGACCGGCTGCGCGAGCTGGGCTCGAAGCCGATCCGGCGCGAGGGTGAGCGGGAGGGTCGGTGGGTCCTCATCGACTTCGGTGACATCATCGTCCACGTCCAGCACGAGGACGAGCGGGAGTACTACGCGCTCGAGCGGCTGTGGAAGGACTGCCCCGAGATCGACCTGGCGACGGTCGAGGCCCCGGCGCGGCCCGGGGTAGCAGGCAGTGCCGATGCCGGCGCGGATGGCAGCGGGGGCGAAGGCGGCGGTGCGGACCCGGCGTCGTGAGCGTCAGGCTGACGGGATCGACAGGTCCGCGGCGGATCGTCATCATGCGCCACGCCGAGACCGTCGACAACGCCGCTCGGATCTGGCAGGGCCACAAGGACTCGGAGCTGTCGGCGACCGGTCGCGCCCAGGTGATCGCCGCGGCACCGCACCTGGCCGCGTACCAGCCCGCCCTGCTCGTCTCGAGCGACCTGCAGCGCGCCGCCGCGACCGCTGACGCCATCGCCCAGCTGACCGGGCTGGAGGTCAGGCTTGACGGCCGCTTGCGGGAGGTGCACGTCGGTGAGTGGCAGGGGCTGCACGCCGACGAGGTGCGGGCGCGGTACCCGGAGACGATCGCCGCGCTGGACCGGGGCGAGGACGTGCCCCGCGGCGTCACTGGTGAGACCCGCGAGGACGTGGCCCGACGGGTCGGCGAGTCGGTCCGGGAGATCGAGCGGGAGCTGCTCGTCGGCGAGACGGCCATCATCGTGACCCATGGGGTCTCCGGCCGGGTGGGCGCGACCGATCTCGTCGGCCTCGACCAGGACGTGTCCGATGCGGTCTTCCGGGGCCTCGACAACTGTCACTGGATCGAGCTCATCGAGGGGCGCAAGAGCTTCAGCGAACGGGTGCGATGGCGCATCTCGGGGTGGAACCTGGGCCCATGGAAGGCGTGAGGACGGATTTGGGCTCGGGCCCGTTCTTTGGCTAGAGTGACGCAGTCGCTTCCCGGAAGTGACGTCCAACTGGGGCTGTGGCGCAGCTGGTAGCGCACCTCCATGGCATGGAGGGGGTCAGGGGTTCGAGTCCCCTCAGCTCCACCAGACGACGAAGGGCCGGACAGGAATGTCCGGCCCTTCCTCATGTGCGCCGGAGCCGGGAGCGCTGGCTGAGCAGGGGCTGGTTCAATGGGTGGCGGCCCGGAGCCTCGATGCCCGGTGCTGTTCGAGGAGGTTCCATGACGCGGCTGATCCGCCCTGACGCGCACGACGACCCGGTGGCCGCAGTGTTCTCCGCGCACCGCTCGGGTGCCGGGCTCGCGCTGGGAACGTCCGGCACGACGGATCCCGCCCCCCGTCGAGTGGTGCGCACGACCCAGTCATGGTGGGACTCGTTCCCCGCGTACTCGGAGCTGACCGGTGTGGCCGATGGCGCCCGGGTCTGGGTACCGGGGCCGCTGTGGTCGACGATGAACCTCTTCGCCGCCGTGCACGCTGCATGGGTGGGGGCCGACCTCGTCGACGATCCGGCCAGGGCAGACCACGCGTGCCTCACGCCGGCCGTGCTGGAGCGCCGGGGCGAGGAGCTTCCGCGCGGGGCCCGGGTTGTCGTGGCGGGGGCCCACCTGCCGGACCAGCTGGTCGCCACGGCTCGGCAGCGCGGGCTGCGGATCACGCACTACTACGGCGCGGCCGAGCTGAGCTTCGTCGCGGCCGCGGCCAGCCAGGGTGACGGGGCCCTCCGGGCGTTTCCCGGGGTTGAGGTCGAGGTCCGTGACGACCCCGTACCGGGGACCATCTGGGCCCGTTCGCCGTGGGTGTGCGACGGCTATGCCGGCCAGCCGGGTTCCCTGTTGCGCGCTGCCGGTGGCTGGGCCACGGTGGGGGACGTCGGCTCGTTGGAGTCCGGCGTCCTCGTCGTGCGCGGTCGCCCCGACGCCATCGTCACGGCGGGCGCCACCGTGCTCATAGCCGACGTGGAATCCGTGCTCGCGCCCGCCGCGCGGGGCGGCGTGGCCGTCCACGCCGTGCCGCACCCGACTCTGGGGGAGCTCGTTGCCGCCACGCTGACGCTTGACGCGGACCGCGAGACCCTCGAGCGGCTTGCCCGTGACCGCCTGCCCGTGACGCACCGGCCACGGGTGTGGCGGGTCGTGCCGCACCTCCCATTGACCGACGGCGGCAAGCTCGACCGTGCCGCGCTGGCCCGGTGAGCCGATGGCCGACGCCGTCATCGTCGCCGCACGTCGCACCCCGATCGGCACCGCGGGACGCCGTCTCGCCGGCGTCACGGCCGCCGAGCTCGCGGCGACGGTACTGCGCGCCGCGGCTGACGACGTCGGAGAAGTGCCGACGGAGGTCGTCCTCGGCAACTGCATGGGTCCGGGAGGCGACGTCGCACGCGTGGCCGCGCTGACCGCAGGGCTGCCCGTCGCCGTGCCCGCTATCACGGTGGACCGGCAGTGCGCGAGCGGCCTGGCGGCGATCGAGCTGGGTGCTCGGCTCGTCTCGGCTGGATCGGGGCCGGTGCTCGCTGGTGGAGTCGAGAGCGCCTCGACGGCGCCGTGGCGATTCTGGCCCCCACAGGGCGATGGCCCGCCTGTCCGCTTCGAGCGGGCCCCGTTCGCGCCCGGCGCCGAAGACGTGGACATGGGCCTCGCTGCTGACCTCCTCGCGCAGGAGTCCGGCGTCACACGCCAACGACAGGACGCGTATGCCGCTGAGTCACATGCGCGGGCCGTGCTGGCTGCCGCGCGGGGCGAGTTCGCCGACGAGATCGTCCCAGTTGACGGCGTCTGCGCCGACGAGCGGCCGCGGGCCGGCCTCACCGCCGAACGTCTGGCGCGCTTCCCGGCCGCCTTCCGGGAGGGCGGATCGGTGACCGTGGGGAACTCCTGCGGGATCAACGACGGCGCCGCGGCGGTTGGCATCGTCCCCGATTCCTCACCGGGCGCGACCGGCCGCGCCGGGCTCCGCGTGATCGGAGCCGCCTCGGTGGGGGTGGCACCCGGACGACCGGGCATCGGCCTCGTCCCCGCCGTGCACGCCGCGCTGGCCGAGGCGGGGGTGGGTGTCGAGGACCTCGACGTCATCGAGTTCAATGAGGCTTTCGCCGGCCAGGTCCTCGCCTGCTACGACGCCCTGGGCATCGACCCGAGCCGAGTGTGCACTGGTGGTGGCGCCCTGGCCCTGGGCCATCCTTGGGGCGCGAGTGGGGCCGTGCTGGTGGTGCGGCTCTTCACCCAGCTCGTCCGTCAGGGTCGAGGTCGCTATGGGCTCGCCGCCATCGCTGCCGGCGGTGGGCAGGGGACGGCGCTGGTGGTGCAAGCGTGCCGCTGATCGAGTTCGACGCCGTGGGGCACACCTACACGACCTCCGGCGTCGAGCGGACCGTGTTGCGAGACATCACCATCCGGCTCGCCGAGCGGCGGATCGGCGTCATCGGGGCCAACGGGTCGGGCAAGTCGACGTTTGCGCGGATGCTCAACGCGCTCGTCGTCCCGACAGCCGGTGTGGTCCGGATCGACGGCCTCGACACGGCCCGGGACGCTCGTTCGATCCGGCGCCGCGTCGGGTTCTGCTTCACCGATCCCGATGCCCAGATCGTCATGCCGACCGTTGCCGAGGACGTCGCCTTCGGGCTGCGCAGGCACCGCCTGTCCAAGCCCGAGGTCGCGGCCAGGGTCGACGCCGCCCTCACGGCCTACGGTCTCGACGGGCACCGAGACCATCCGGCTCACCTGTTGTCCGGGGGCCAGAAGCAGCTGCTCGCCCTCGCGTCGGTCCTGGTCACGCGTCCGGACCTCGTCGTCATGGACGAGCCGACGACGCTGCTCGACCTCGTCAACACCCGAAGGGTGCGTGAGGTGGTCCGCGAGCTCGACCAGCAGGTCGTCGTCGTCACCCATGACCTCGACCTCCTCGACGACTTCGACCGGGTCCTCGTCTTCCACGATGCCCGGTTGGCCTTTGATGGCGCACCGGACGGGGCCGTCGACGCCTACCTGCGGCTCGTGTCGTGAGCGCCCTCGCCGTCTACGTGCCGCGCGACTCCATCGTGCACCGCCTGCCTGCGGGCACCAAGCTGCTGCTCCTGGTTCTCGCCGCGGTCGGCGTCCTGGCCCTCCAGCAGCCCTGGCAGGTGGTGGTGCTCCTCGGGCTCATCGCACTGCTCTATGGCGCGGCCCGGATCCCGTGGCGCACCACGCTCGAGCAGGTCCGTCCACTCCTGTGGTTCCTCCTCGCCCTCGGGCTCTTCCAGGTCGTCGTCGCCGGATGGCAGCGGGCCGTGGTCGTCGTCGGGGCGATGCTGGGGCTGGTCCTGCTGGCCACCCTCGTCAGCCTCACCACCCGTACGACTGACATGGTCGACGTCGTCGTGCGATGGCTCCGGCCGCTTCGACGCATCGGCGTCGATCCCGAGCGGGTGGGCCTGCTCGTCGCACTAGGCATCCGGTCGGTTGCCGTCATCATCGAGCTGGCCCGCGAGGTGCGGCAGGCGCAGCTGGCGCGGGGCTCCTCGTCGAGCCCGCTCGCATTCATCGTGCCGCTCGTCGTCCGGACACTCCGGCATGCCGATCGGCTGGCCGACGCGCTGGTAGCCCGCGGCGTCGAGGACTGATCCGGTACCACCCCACCAGTCATGATCGTTCACTCGATCAGATGAGGCGGGGGGCTGTCATCAGTGTGAGGCGGTCTCGCGGGCGCGCTGACCCACGAGGCGGCGGTGGGGGAGCAGACCCGGGTAGCCGCGGTGCACGGCACCCGCGACGAGAGTGGCGATGACGGCCTTGGCGAGGTCGCCGACGAGGAAGAGCGAACTGCCCGCCATGGCGGCGGGAAGGCTGATGCCGGCGCGCCAGGCCGTGGCGGGGACGCCGATGGCGTAGAGGACGATGATGCCGCCCAGGACGATCGCGACGAGCCCGTAGCCAGTGCTGTAGGGAGCACCGCGTCGGAAGATGAGCGCCCCGATGATGAAGGCCGCGATGGGGAAGCCGATGAGGTAACCCACGCTCGGGCCGGCGAAGACCCCGAGCCCGCCTCGTCCACCGGAAAGGAGTGGAAGCCCCAGCGCGACGAGGAAGAGGAAGAGGAGCACCGCGGACGCGCCCCGACGTGCGCCGAGCACTGCCCCGGCGATCATGATGCCGAGGGACTGCACGGTGATCGGCACGGGGAAGCCGAACGGCGAGACCGCCGGCACGAGCCCCAACCCGGCGATGAGGCCCGCGAAGGTCGCGGTCAGGGCGAGGTCGCGGGTGCGGCCGTGGGTCGAGCTCATGAATCTCCTCGGCGAGAGTGGGGTTGTCGCGGGTCAGGCGTGGCCAACCGTACGACGCGTCCGCACACCATGGCGAACGTGACCGGTGGATGGGCGGCGGCCGAGCAGCGGGACGGTCACGCGGTTGGAGGGCGCCTCGTGATCACGTAGAGGTCGTCCGTGCGCCAGTCGGCGACCGCCCTGGGCGTCTCGGTCGAGCGGGCGTTGCGCGTCGAGACCCGGGTGAGGAGCCGGTCGAAGGTGGACCGCGCTGCCTGGCCTCCTCGCACCACGGGAGCCATCTCGACGACGTCGACCTCCAGCTCGGGCTGCTCCAGCGACCGCGGGTCGAACTCGAGACTGCTGGAGATGATCTTCAGATGGTCGGTCATGAGCACCGTCCCCGCTCGCCACAGCGCATCGGAGAGCTGGCCAGTGAGCGCGACGTCGATGCTCGCGCCGGCATCGAGCAGGGTCGAACCGGAAGGGAACGCGTCCGTGAAGATTCCATACGTCTCGGTCAGGTCGAGCAGCGCACACCAGAGCGGCCGAGCCGTCGTGTTGGTCAGCGTCACGGTGAAGGTCGGGGCGTGGTCCTCGACGTACGAGATCTCGAGCCGGCCGTCCGGCCCGACCTCGCCGGCCGTCGATGTCACGTCGATGCGGATCGAGCCGGGAGGCAGCTGGGTCGCGGGGTTGCCCAACGACGAGAGCCGCAGCCAGCGCGCGACCCGCTCCAGAGCGAGGATCGTGCGCTCTTCGCGGTGGTGGCCGGCCACCACCGGGACGAGCGGGCGCGTGACTCCCGGTCGGGTGATCTCAAAGCCGTCGGGTCTCGCTCTGATGATCAGGTCGGCGGCAGCTGGGTCGGTGGTCAGTTGGATCAGGGTCGTGTCGGCGGAGGAGGCCGCCTGTTGCAGCGCGGTGGTCGGGTCGTGGTCTCCGACGATGGCGACGTCGAGAGGCTTGAGCGGGATCGTCTTGACGACCGCGCGGTAGACGAAGCCGGCGTCGAGCTCAGGCGTGAGGGTGACGATCGACCGGTCGGGCAGGACCGCAGTGACGTTGGCCTCGGCAAGTGGTGCGCCGTCCGTGTCCTCACCCAGCGCATAGACGGCGAGCTCGGTCGTGTCGTCCCCGATCGGCTCGGGGATGCCGTGGACGGCCCCCGCGTCGATGCTCCAGCCGTCGGGCAACCGGCTCAGCGTCAGCTGCATCGGACGGGCCGGCAGGACCCCGCCGAGGAAGGCCCGGTCGAGGTCGGACGCATCCGCAGTCTCGAGCTGTGGGTGCTGGTCCTCGACCCGCGCCAGCACGCCCGCCGTGACGAACCGGTGGATGTCCCGGTAGCTGGGCTGCCCGTTGTTGTCCCGGAGGGCTCGCTCGAGCGCCGCCGAGAGGGCCCCTCGCCCGCGACCGCCGATCGTCAGCTCCTTGGCAGTCTCAGAGGCGCGGCATGCCGCGATGAGGACATGGGTCATCGTCGCTGCTGGGCTCCATGCCGATCGCGTGCGCCCATCGTCCGTCCGGTCGGGAGGTTCCTGCCCCAGGGACGTCTCGGGCAGGAACGTGCTGAAGGGCCGCGGCCTGTCGTCCTCAGGAGCGAGGCGCAGCCGCACCCATGCAGGAGCGTCCCGGGTGCCGTCGCCGGAGTGGCAGCAGTCCAGGACGACGAGCAGATGCCCGACCGAGCCACTCACGCTGGCCAGCAGTCCACTCAGCTCCTTGTCGGCCAGGTCCCAGCCGCCGGTCGAGCGGCTGTCGACGAGCACGACGGTCTCGTTGCGTCGGTCCGGCTCGCGGCGCCACAGCTCCGGAGGCGCGGTCTGCTGCGAGCCGTGGCCGCTGAAGTAGAACAGCGCTGTTGACTCGGGCCCCCGGCCGCGCAGGTGGGATCGGATCGCCTCGGTCACGGCCTGGCGGGTCGCCTGCTCGTTCGTCAGCACGAGCAGGCTCAGGTCGGCCTCGGGCACCCGCGCGGCAAGGGTCTCTGCCATGGCCCCGACGTCGTTGACGCACCCCAGAAGTGGCGGCACCGGCGGCGGATAGGCGTCGATGCCGACGAGCAGGGCGCGGAGCTCCGGCACCCGATCACCCCTCGTCCCAGAGCAGGACGGTCTGCCAGAGACCGGGGTGGCGCTGTGCGCTGGCCACCCGGTCGGGATTGCTGCTCAGCATCGCCTTGAGCCGTCCGGTCCGCTCGGCATCGCTGATGTTCAGGTTCATCCCGATGACGGTGCCGCGCGCAGGCGGAATGGTCAGCCCCAGGCTGCTCCACGGGACCCGAGCCTCCAGCTCGTATCCGTCTGCCGTCGCGCGGCGGGCAACGTCGATCGAGGGCGCGACGTCGCCGGACACGAACTGTCCCTTGCTCGCCGGGTTGATGGCGGCGACGCCATCTCGGTCGCCGTCCTCCACGATGCCGATCATCACGTGCAGGTCCTGACCAGCCCGGACGGTGTCCTGGGGACCGAGGGCGCGGGGGTCCGGCCCGAACTCGAACGAGATGCCGTCACCCGTCCAGAAGCTGCCCGGGCTCGACGTCCTGACGGCGGTGATCTCGGAGTCGGTGACGGCAGCGTGGACGAAGAGCGCATCCTTGTCCCACAGCAGTTGGAAGGAGCCCGACAGGCCGGGCCGGACCCCACCCCGCTGGTCGACGACCGCGGTCACGGGGTGACTGGTCACGGACCGCCAGTCGTCGAACTCCCCGTCGACGACGGGGGCCACCGGGGCACATCCGACGACGAAGGTGGTCTCCGGAGGAGACGACTGCGAGGGCGAGCCACAGGCGATGCCGACGATCGGTTCGGCGCGCTGCAGGAGGCTCGGCAGGAAGCGCCAGCCGAGGAAGGCCACCGCGAGGAGCGCGGCCAACGCGACCAGCTTGAGCACGCGTGTGGGCTGCCTGTGGCGGCTGCCGGGTGCGCGACTGTCGGATGTGCGGGCATCCTGCTGCGCGCGCCGATCCAAGTCTCGCTGCGCTCGCTCTTGCCGAGCCTGCTCGCGCGCCGCCCACTCCTTTGGGTCGCGATCCTGCTGCTGCACGTGCGGATCCCCCGCGACGTGAGGCTGGCCTTCTCCCTCGGGCTCGACCTTGACCCGCTCGAGCAGCTCCGTCACGTCCGCGTAGTCCGGGCGCTCTGCCGCGATCCGCTCCAGGAGCGGCACCGCGGCCTGGGGAGTAGCCGACGCGAGCGACGACTTCGCGGCGGCGTAGAGCGACTCCCACCGTCCCTCTGGCGCGGGCTCGGCCAGGGTGTCGAGTGCGGAGACGTCGAAGGGCTGGTCCGATCCGGACCGCACGAGGACGGCGGTGCCCCACTCGGAGACCTCGTCGGAGGTCGCCATCGCCTTGCGCACCTCGCAGATCGCGGCGTCGATCGGCAGACCTCGCGTCAGGAAGTAGTAGAACTCGTGGCTGAAGACGAGCGCCGCCTTGTCGGAGATCTCGGTCTGCATGGCGACCACGGCGGGCAGCCCCTGACGCACCAGCGCCTGCGCCACTCCTGAGAAGGCGTCCCTTCCGCTCGTCCGCGCTCCCTCGCACGCATTGAGCACAACCAGCTGCATGCCGTTGGCGTCGTGCAGGAGAGTGCCGAGGCGCGAGGCGCCGACGCGGTGTGCTGTGCCGTCCGGGCGCTCGAGGACGAGGACGCCCTCACCGGCGGTCTCGTCGAAGCCGCCGTGCCCGATGAAGTGGAAGACGTGGAAGGTGTCGAGCAGCGCCCGCTGCAGGGTGCTCAGCGTCGCCTCGGTGAGCACGACGAGCTCGAGCCGTCCGCTCGAGACGAGGTCGGCGGTCGTCGCCCGGAGGAGCTCCTCCTCGTGGGCGACCGCGAGTTGCGGCACGTCCGAGGGGCTCGAGATGAGGACGAGCACGCGCAGGGGTGCAATCACCCGGACGGCTGCCGGCACGTCCAGCGCGTCGAAGGACCGGACGATGGGTGTCTGGGTGGACAGCGTGAGGAACCGCCCCAGCTCGCTGTCATAGAGGTACTCCCAGGGGACCGGCTCCAGGTCGGGAGAGCCCTCGAGGAACAGCCGCACCCGCAGGCCCGCGCCCTGCCCCTTCGCGGTCGACAGGCTCTCGCGGAACAGCCTGCCGACGTCGCCCGCGAGCAACGCGCCGCCGAGGCGCGCGCCGTAGTCCTTGACCTCCCGGACGGGTGCCTCCGCCGGGACCAGACGACGCGAGGAGACACGGGGCGGCCCGACGGCGGTCATGAACTGGGCGAGCTCCACCGGCTTGAAGGGCAGGGAGAAGGCCGCATCGCCCGTGCCCGCAGGTGAGCTCGTGACGCGGGCCACCTGCCCGGCCGCGGTGGTTTCGATGGAGACCTCGAAGTCGAGATAGTCGCGCTCCACGCAGACCCCCTCACACAGGCCTCACACACAGACCCAAACGGATCGGTGCATCGCCCCTGACCCTGAGTAGAGGCTAGTCCCGAGCGGGGTGATACTCACGGATTCGCCCCGATCCGCACCCGACCCGTACCATCATGCGAGAGCGGCCGGATGGCCCGCGCGGACGAGGGAGCCGTACCCGCCCAGCGACAAGACGGCCGCACTGGAGACATCGTGCACTGGCTCGTGCTCATCATCTCGGGCGTCCTCGAGGCCGTCTGGGCCACGGCTCTCGCGGACTCCGACCGCTTCCGCCGCCCCCGGCCGACCGTCCTCTTCGCGGTGGCGCTCGCCGCCAGCATGGGAGGACTCGCCTTCGCGATGACCGGCCTGCCCACGGGCACCTCGTACGCCGTGTGGGTCGGCATCGGCGCCGTCTGCACCGTCCTGCTCGCCGCAGCTCGCGGCCGCGAGCGCCTGGATGCCCGCCGCGCAGCGCTCCTCCTGCTGCTCATCGGCAGCGTCGTCGGCCTCAAGGTGGTGTCCTGATGCCGTGGGTGGTCCTGCTCGTCAGCGCCGTGCTCGAGGCGGTCTGGGCCACCGCGCTCGGGGCGTCCGACGGCCTCTCGCGGCCCGTGCCCACCTTCGTGTTCGTCGTCGCACTGGCGGCCAGCATGGTCGGTCTGGCCGTGGCCTCGGAGTCCATCCCGATCGGCACGGCCTACGCCGTCTGGACCGGGGTGGGGGCCGCGCTCACGGTCACGTGGGCCATCACGCTCGGCGGTGAATCTGCCTCAGCGGCAAAGGTTCTCCTGTTGAGCGGGATCGTCGTCGCCGTTGTCGGCCTCCGGTTCGTCGGTCATCAGGGAGCGGACACGGACCCGGCGTGACGCTGCACACCATCCGCGTCCGCGTCAAGGCCGTCGACTTACGCTGGAAGTGGGAGCCGAGCGCGTGGCGCGAGGCGGCCCGCGAAGGAGCAGTGACGATCATGACCGCGAACCAGACCCCGGTCACCCCGTCCACAGATCTACCCGTCACCCCTGACATCGACCGCACCGGCGCCGACACGGACCTGCACGACCGTGCCGTCAAGCGCCTCAAGGCGAAGGAGGAGTTCCGCGTCCACCTGCTGATCTACGCGCTCGTCAACGGCATGCTCGTGCTCATCTGGGCGATGACCGGCGCGAACTTCTTCTGGCCGATCTTCCCGATCGCCGGGTGGGGCATCGGCCTCGTGGCGCACGCGATGGACGTGTACTGGCGGCACGACCCGACCGAGTCGGAGATCGCCTCGGAGATGGACCGGTTGCGCAGCAGGTGACCCTGCGGAGCCCCGCTCGCCACTAGGCTCCGGTGGATGGACGGGTGGTGGCTCGAGGCTGTCGGCTGGATCGGCTCCGCCGTGCTGGTGTGGTCCCTCCTGCAGACCGAGCTGCGCCGGCTCCGGATCATCAACCTGGTCGGCTGCCTGGTCCTCATCGTCTACAACGGTGTCGTCGGCGTATGGCCCATGGTCGGACTCAACATCGTGTTGGCCATCATCAACGTCGTGCACCTGTTGCGCATGTCGAGAGAGCGCCACGACTCGGGGGTCTACGAGGTGATCGAGGTTGCCGGCGACGACGAATTCCTGCGGCATGGCCTGCGGGTGCACGAATCAGACATCCGGCGCCACAACCCCGGTTTCGTCCACGACCCGTTCACGGGCGACCCGTGCTACCTCATTCTCAAGGGCGACACGGCGGTGGGCGTCGTGCTCATGCGCGACCTCGGCGACGGGCGGGGGCAGCTGCTGCTCGACTACGTGACGCCGCCCTATCGCGACCTCTCGCCCGGCGAGTTCGTCTTCGGGCCCGACGGCCCCTTCCGCAGCCGCGGCTACCGCGAGATCCTCACCCCGCCGGGGATGGTGGACCCGTACTACGAGCGACTCGGCTTCCGGAAGCAGGGCGACGCCTACGTCCTGTGACGGGGCTTTCTGCGCCCTCGACGAGGAGCCAGCCCAGCGGCATACGGCACACGCTTTTGCCGTATGCCGCTGAGCTCGCTTCCGCTCGCAACATGGCCGCGCGCTCCAGTGGGCCCTCGTGCGCTGCGGTCGGCTCAGGAGAGCTTGCGGCACCTGGTCATGAAGCGGTCCGGGTGGACGATCGCGCGGTGGAGCTCACCGCCGCCGAGCTCGTCGCCGTCGGCGTCCCTGACCCGGACGAAGCAGACCAGCCGCCGTCCGTCGTTGATCGGCTCGGCGCACTCGATCGTCACCTCCGTACCGACCGGGCTGCCCTTGGTGTGCTCGAACTTCACCATCGTCCCGACGGTCGTGTGATCAGCGTCGACGGACTTCTGGCACACCTGGAAGGACGCGGACTCGCACCACAGGATGAGGCGTGGCGTCGCGAGGACGTCGAGGTCCCCTGTCCCCAGCTTCACCGCCGTGTCGTCGGGCGTCACGGTGTGCTGGAACTGGCGCATTGGCATTACTCGAGTCTCGCACGGATCGGGAGCCGCTCCGATTCGGGGGACCCAAAGGTGATCTGATGGTCGCCGCGTGTCCGCACCGTCCTGGGCGCACGGTGCTGCCAACCTTGGCGTGTGGACACCCACGTCATGGTGCTCGCGGTGGCTCTCGCGTTCACGGCGGTGCTCAACTGGGTCGCCGTCGCGCGCGGAGACCAGGTGGTCGACCTCATCACGAGGCCGACCTTTCTGCTCCTGCTCATCGGCCTGGCCTGGTCGCTCGCCGCGGTGCCCGGTGCAGCCGACGGAGCTGCCGGGCGGGTTCTACCGCCGGTCATCGCGGCGCTCGGCCTCTCTCTCGTGACCGACCTGCTGCTCCTCACGGCGACCGAGCAGAGGTACCTGGTCGGCCTCTGGACCTCCCTGCTCGCCCATGTCGCCTGGGCATGGGCCGTGCTCTCGGTGCCTGGCTTGGGCGGGCTCCCATGGTGGGTCTTGATTGCGGTCCCGCTCATCGTCGTCGTGCACGGGCGATGGGGGCGCGATGTCATCCGCTTCGCCGGGCGTCAGCGAGGCGCCGTGTTGCTCCACCTGGTGTCGCTCGCCGGCCTGGTCCTCGTGGCGGCCTGGCAGGGCGACGGGGTCATCCTCGCCGGCGGCGCACTGTTGCTCGTCTCGTACCTCGTCCTCGGGCACGACCGGTTCTGTCTCGAACGGCGGTGGGCCCCCTCCCTCGTCAGGGTCGCGTACCACCCCGCGCTCGTGCTCCTCGTCGTCGGCCTGTTCGGTGATGGGATGTTCGGGCGATAAGGGACAAACGCGCGGGAATTTCCGCCGTTCGGCTGAAGTCCCGGCCGGGCGGATCTTCAATGATCTGAAGGCAGGTTGCCCGACCTGCTGCTCCCGCACATCGAACCCGACGAGAAACGGGGCCCCCACCCATGACCTCTTCATCCGCATCACCAACCGCAAGGCCGTTCGCGACAGTTGGAGGGAGGTCCCGCCTCGTCGGCTGGGTCATTGGCGCCCTTGCGGTGGTGGGACTGACCGCGTCTCCCGCTGTGGCGGCCAAGCCCGAGCCGACCCCCCCGGCGGTGGTCACGGTATCCGTGTCTACTCCCGCTGTGGGACTCGGTGGCGCCGTCCCGGCGGTGCTCGCCAAGGCCGGCGACCCGATCGCCCTCGTGCTCACCACGTCGGCGGTGTTCAGCAGCAACGTCACCTTCACCCTCGGCGTCAGCGTGGCCGACGGGTCGCCGGACGGCGTGCTCAGCCCCAACCAGATCACCCTGCCCGCCAACGCGCTGTCGGTGGGAGCGACGGTCACCTACTCGGCCGTCGAGAACGGGATCACCATCACGCCGTCGGTCGGAGGCAAGGGCAAGCCGATCAGCTTCACACCGACGAGCTCGGCACCCTTCGACAGCCTGCGCACGCTCCAGCTCGCCAACAAGGGGACGATCCTCTTCGGCGCGGACACGTGCACGACGACGACACCCGAGACGAACTGCGGCATCGCGATGCTGCCGCTGAGCTTCGCGTCCGACCGGGCTGCCCTGTCGACCGGTGCGACGGCCGACCAGTGTGCAGGCTCGCCGTGCAAGGCGGGCTCGACCGTCGTCCAGTTCATTGCCGCGCTTTCCGGCTACACGGCGCAGGCACCCGCCACACTCGTCGTGCGATGCGACAAGACGCAGTGTGGCAACGGCGGTGTGAACAAGTTCAAGGTCTACTACACGTACTCGGCCTCCGGTCCGCTCGACACCGTGGCTCCGGCGTGCCTCCTCAAGGGGCAGGCCAACGTCGACCCGGCGACGGGCGAGCCGGTCGCCTGCGTCGACTATGTCAACAGCACACGTGACAACGCCGGCGACACGCTCCTCAACTTCAACTTCACCCACGACGTTCGCGGTACCGGCTACTGATCGGATCTATCCGCGGGCTGCCTGACCGGACTCGCCGTTCACTTCGGTGGCGGCCAGATCCGTCGTGTCGAACGGCGGCGGCAGATGGAGCACCCCGAGGTGGGCGAGGCAGGCCTGCGCCTCGGCGAGCTCGGCCGTGCGGTCCCGGCGGGTCCGTGGGGAGACCAGCGCCAGCCCCATGAGGTTGAGCGCACGCACATGCCCTCCGTCGTGCCGCGTCGTCACGTCGCGGCCTCTCTCGAAGGCCGTCTCGGCTGCCTCCCAGTCGCCGGTGAGGGCCAGGGCGGCGCCCCTGATCAAGTGCAGCCTCGCCTCCAGGTCGTCGACGCCCGCGGCCTGGGCGCTGGGCAGGAGCGCGTCCGCGTCCGCCAGGGCCTCGGTGAACTCATGCCCGACCAGGCGGCAGTGCACCAGCGCGACCGAGGCGTCGACCGCCTCGTGCTCGAGCCCCAGGGCCTCGAGCGCGGACCGCGCCTGCTGGAGCAGCTCCCTGGCATCGTCGAGCCGGCCCTGGCCGAGGCGGACCTTGCCGAGCTCGCGGTCCACGAGGGCGACGAGCTCAGGGTCGTCGGTGACCAGGCCGCCCCGGCGGGCTGCCGCGAGCAACGGCGCAGCCTCGTCATAGCGAGCCTGACGCTGGAGGACATCGGACCGGTTGTAGAGCGAGTTGGCCTCGTTGGCTGTGTCGCCGACCCTGCGGAACAACTCAGTGGCCGCGTCGAACCTGGCGTCGGCGGTGTCCCAGTCGCCGTCGGCCAGCGAGCGGATGGCGAGGTTGGTGAGGGAGTGGCCTTGGCCGAGCAGGTCGCCCGCGGCGGTGTAGCTGGCGAGGGCCAGCTCGCCGAACGGCTCGTCCGGCTGCTCGCCCGCGGCGGTGCTGATGAGCTCCCGGTAGTTGTAGGCCAGGGCGAGGGCACTCGAGTCGTCCGACTCGCGGGCCTCCTCCACAGCGATGCGGCTCCAGCGCAGGGCGTCGCCGTGACGCGACCGCAGGTGGTGCACGACGGCGAGGCGACTGGCCAGTCGCGAGCGCTCTGCCGCAGCCAGCGGACCCTCGATGCTCTGGAGGCGGGCTCGCGCGTTGCCGGCGATCCGGCTTGCGGTGCCGAATGCACCGAGGCGCTGGTGGATCCTCGTCTCCTTCACCGTCAGGCTGGCGAAGGCCAGTGCATCCTGCCGCAGGAGCGTCTTGGCCCTGCGGTACGCATCGACGGCCTCCCGAGAGAGGCCGGCGAGGTCGGCCACGTCGCCCTTTGCCTCGAGCACCCGGGCCTGCTCATCCGGCGGAACATCACTCACGTTGCGAGAGGCTGCCAGGGCCCGGTCATAGAGCCCCATCGCCTCCGGATAGCTGAAGGAGTGCCGAGCGCGGTCCCCGGCGATGCGGGAGTAGGACCAGGCCCGTCCGTAGTCGCCAGCCTCGAAGAAGTGGGTCGAGAGGCGCTCGCTCGCAGCCTCGCGGTCCTCGGCACGCTCGAGGAACTCACCGACGCGCAAGTGCATGCTCCGACGCAGTCGGTAGGGAAGCCCGGCGTACGCGACGTCCCGGATCAGGGGGTTGTGGAAGCGGAACCAGCTCTGGACCGGCCCATCTGGTTCGATGAAGCCGCGAAGGTCCCGGATGTCCGCATCGTTGATCGACCATCCCTGGGAGGCGACCATCTCCTGGAGGTCCGCGACGTCAAACCGCTCACCCAGGACCGCAGCGAAGCGCAGCAGGGTCCGGCACCGGGGTGCGAGCCGATCGATCTGGCCCCCGATGAGCGAGTCGATCGAGTCGGGCAGGTCCTCGTCGGAGGTCGTCCGGACCGCGTCGATGAGAGCGCGCAGGAACAGCGGGTTTCCGCCCGCCTTGGCGGCGACACGGCGGAGCAGGTGGGCGCTGACGGGTCGGTCCGTGGTGATGGCCTCGAGGAAGGACACGGACGCCGCCTGGTCGAGTGGTGCGAGCTCGATCCGGGTCACAGCGTCGTCCTCGGTCGACTCCAGCCCACCGGGATCGGGTCGCCGTCCGGTGAGCACGAGCCACGGCTGGTCGTGCGCCTCTCGCAGCAATTCTCGGACGACGTCGGCACTGGACTCGTCCATCCGGTCCGCGCCCTCGAACAGGAACAGCGTGGGCCCGGTGTGTGCGGAGCGGATCAGCGACACCACGACCTGGGAGAGCCGCGCCGGACGGAACCGCTCGTCGAGGTCGCGGAGCTCAGGCGTCTCGGGCAGCCCGAAGCCGAGGACCGCCGCGAGCAGGGGCGCCCACGCTTCGAGGTCGGGGGAGTGTTGACGGATCGCCGTCAGCAGGGCGGCCTCGAGCTCCCAGGGCTCCGCGGCGGGACTGGCGCCGATGACGTCGCGGAGCAGGCGCCGGATCGCCTGGTGGGAGCTCGCGCCGCCGAAGCGCCCACTCGTGCCCCGCAGGACGGTGAAGTCCGGCGCGGACTCGCACAGCCAGCCGATGAGGGACGACTTGCCCAGCCCTGCATCGGCTACCAGCTCGACCCAACCGCCCTGGCCATGGCGGGCGTTGCCGAGAGCGGCGGCGAGGATGCCGATCTCGTGATCCCGACCGTGCAGTCCCGCCGTGCCAGACGACGTGGTGCGCACGTTGTCCCCGGTGGCCGTCACGAGTGAGGCCTGGATGGGATGTGACTTGCCCTTGACGAGGAACGGTGGCACCTCCGATGCCACGATGCCCCCACCAGCGCGGCTCACGACATCCCGTACGGCGAGGACCTGACCGGGTCCCGACTTGCCCATGACCCGGGCAGCGACATTGATGGCATCGCCCTTGATCGAGTAGGTCCGGCGGAACGATGGACCGAAGTCGGAGGCGAAGACCCGCCCGCGGTTGACGCCGACGCGCAGCGGCAGACGCCCTGCACAGTCGACGACGCGCCGCGTGGCGGTGAGCATGCGCCGCTCGAGGTCCTCACCGCCACGTGGTGCGCCTGCGGCGAGCATGATCTTTCCCCGTCCCGGTTGATGTCGCTCTCGAGGAAGGTGACTCCTTGGGACTCACACGCGGACTGGACATTGCGCACGACCTCGTCGAGAGCCGTCGCCAGGGCCTCGGGGCCTTCGAGCGCGATGAGGTCGTCCGTGCCGGAGAACTGGATGAAGGCAACGGCGATCGTGCGGTGCTCGGCCTCGCCGGCTGCCGCGAGGAGGTGGGTGCGAACCGGCGGTGGGACGAGGACGGCGATCCCCGAAGCCGTCGTCGGCGAGGGACGAGCGGGCACCCGGGTCCGGCCGCGTGCGGCCGCCCCTTGTCCGCCGGGGGCGCGGCGCAGCAGGATCAGTCCGTCGGCGGTCTGGGCGACCGCAGACCTGGGCAGGTCGGCGGCCGTCTCCGGGCTGACGGCGATCTGGCCCGCGGTCGCGGCCCCCTCGAGCTCTGCGGTGCGGCTGGCCGCCGGACCGCTGACGATGAGCTCCAGGTGCACCTCGGGGTCACCGACGAGGAAGAAGTCGAAGGCGCCGCTGTGGATGCCCGTGGACATCCGAAGGGTCACCTTGCCAGCCGACGAGCCGGTCCGCCCGACGGAGTAGAGCGCCCGCCGCATCGCAGCCGTCGCGCGGACCGCCCGCACCGCGTGGCCCTCCCCCCGGAAGAGCAGGAGGACCGCGTCGCCACCCCACTTGACGAGATCGGCGTCCTCCCGGCGCGCCTCCTCGAGCAGCGCCGTGAAGGTCGAGTCGAGGATGTCGCTCAGTTCCTCGGAACCGACCTTGCCCATCCGGGTCAGGCGCTCGGTGAGCGAGGTGAATCCCGAGATGTCGACGAAGGCCATGCTCCCCGAGACCCGACGGTGCCGGATGGTCGGGTCATCCGCGAGCCACTCGGCCGCGAGAGCCGGCACGTAGGGGACGAGTGCCTCGTCGGCGATCGGCTCCGGGGCAGCGTCCATCGGGGGGTTGGTTGCGGGGTCGGGCATGGTTTCAGCCCCGAGTCCCCACCGACAGCGTCATGCCCTCGCGGGCCACCGTGACCTTCATCGGGCCGCTCAGGCCACGCTCCATCGACCTCATCTGGCTGTCGGTGCGGGTGGGTGCGTGGTGGAAGAGCACGACGTGACGAGCGCCCACCTCCATGCCCAGCTCGATGCTGTCGGACACCGTCGCGTGTCCGAAGCGGGCCGCGACCTCCCGCTCGCCGCGGAAGAACTGCGAGTCGTGGACGAGCAGGTCGACGTCCCGAAGCGAGCCGGCCAGGCTCGCCGGGCGTGAGACGGCCGCATGGTCGGGGACGTACGCGATGGATCCCGAGTCGTCAGTGATGCGGTAGCCGAAGGTCCGGCCGCCCTTGTGCTCGACGTCGAATGCGCTGACGTCGAAACCGTCGACGGGAACGGGACCGGCGCCGATCGCGTGGAAGCGCCACTGGCCCTGCAAGCCCTCGGGGAGGATCGGGAAACCGGGAGGCGAGAGGAATCGGGCGAGCAGATCGCGGCCGCCGAGGCCGTCCTGCGCCGGAAGGAAGAGGTCGACGTCGCTCGTCGGCTGGTCGCCCTTGACGAAGAAGGGCAGTCCTTGGACGTGGTCCCAGTGCATGTGCGTGACGAGGATGGCACCCACGAAATCCGGGCCGGGAAGGCGCTTGCTGAGCATGCGGATGCCAGTCCCCGCGTCGAGCACGATGGTCGGTGCGGCGGCGTCGTCGTGCGCGACGGCCACACAGGATGTGTGACCGCCATAGTGGACGAACTCGGCGCCCGGAGCCGGCGTGGATCCTCGGACCCCAAGGAAGAGCAACCTCATGGCCTCACCCCTCTGGCAATCTACCGGAGGCCTCGCTCCTGTGGGCAGAATGTCGGCGGAGCCTGTCGCGTCGACGACTCGGCCCGCCGTGACTCTTTGCTCACATGGGCCGGCCCAAGGGATCCGGCTCGCGTATCGTCCGACGTATGACCATCAGGGGGTGGACGTTTCTCACGAACCACGGACATGTGCTGGTCTGTGTGGCCCGGGATCCGGACGCGACGATCCGCGAGATCGCGAACCGCGTCGGCATCACGGAGCGCGCGGTGCAGAAGATCGTCTCCGATCTGGAGGCCAACGAGACCATCGCCCGCTTCCGGGTTGGTCGTCGGAACCGGTATGTCGTGTGTGGAAACGCCATGTTCCGCCATCCGGTCGAGCAGGATCTTCGCGTGGGCGAGTTCGTCGAGCTCCTGACGACGGAGGAACGGGACGCCGCCACCGCCTCCACCGCTTCCTAGCCGTCTCCTGCCGCCTCCTGGTCAGGCAGAGCGCGACAGAGCGCGGGGCCTTGGTGGCCCCGGGCTCCGTGCGGTTCGGGCGACGGCGGCTACGGCGCCGGCACCTGCGCCGTGCTGGTCCCTGCGTTCTGCTGCCTCCTGCGCCGTCGAGTCCTGCAGCAACTGACAGTGGGGTCCGCCGGAGCGGACCCCACCGTCTGCATTTCAGTGACGGCTAGGGGGCGGCCGCCACTGAGACGGGGGCGGACCAGGTCGTTCCGCCGAGGTTGACCGAACCGATCCGGAAGTACCACGCCTGACGGGCGACCGAGACCGTCGTGTAGGTCGTGGCCGCACTGCCCACGGGGGCCGAGCCGGAGACCGTGGCGAAGGTGCTGCTGGTGCTCCACTGGATGGTGTAGCCGGTCACGCCGGGTACCCCGTTCCACGTGAGCGTCACGCGTTCACCTCCGCCTTGCCGGACGGCCGCCCCGGCCAGGCCTTTGGGAGCCGCTGGCAGCGCCGGCACCGTCAGGTTGGTGCTGGTGCTCGAGTAGAGCGGAGGAGCCAGCCCCGTTGACCGCCTTCACACGGTAGGTGTAGGTGGCGTCAGGTCGCACGGTCTTGTCCACGTAGGTGACGCTGCCAGTGTTGCTCCTTGCGGGTGGAGCCGCGACCGGTGTGAACGTGCCGACGACACCCGAGACGACGACAGCGCGCTCGACGACGAAGCCGGTCTCGTTGGTGGCGTTGTCTCGCCAGGTCAGGCTGACCTGCGGGCCGGCTTGCAGCGTCCCCACCAGGGTGGTTGGCGCCGCAGGGATGGGCACTCCGGTCGGTCCGACGAGCACCGGCGTCGAGACGGAGTCGCCGGC
Source organism: uncultured Actinomycetota bacterium (assembly GCA_963826445.1). Taxonomy (GTDB): domain Bacteria; phylum Actinomycetota; class Actinomycetes; order Actinomycetales; family Dermatophilaceae; genus Intrasporangium. Next base: position 6,208 of record CAWGXD010000021.1, on the reverse strand, counting down.
CGCGTTCCAGGCCACCACCCGGTAGCCGTAGAGCGCCGTGCTTCCGGCAGCGGTGTCGGTGAAGCTGGTCACGTTGGCGAGCGTGGTGCCGACCTGCACGTAGGCGCCCACCTTGCCGTTGCCAGCCACCGGAGCCCGTTCGATGCGGTAGCCGATCTCGTTCGCTGCGCGTTGCCCCAGGTGGTCGGGTTGGTGTAGTCGACCGGGGTGCCGTCCGTCCAGTCGAGGATGACGCTGCCGCGGGTGAAGGTCAGGACCGGTGCGCGCCGGCAGCGCTCCGAGCCGACGTGGACCGTGACCGGCCGCATCATGTCCATCTCCTCGTGGCTGAGGATGTGGCAGTGGCAGACGTACTCCCAGCCGAAGTTCGCGACGTGCGTTCACGATCGGGTGCGATCGGGTTGCCGTTGGCGTCGGTGTTGTTGAAGCCGGCCTCGGTGCCGTTCGGGCCGTTCGCGTGCCCTTGGCGCCGATCGGCATCATCGGGTTGAGCGGACGGTTGCTGTCGGGGACGCCGAACGGGCAGCGTCGGCACGATCGGGCGCACCGCGACGATGGTGTCCTCGAGCGGGCTGACCCGGACGGTGTCCTTCCAGCCGAGCTCGGTCGGGTCGGGCGGGATGATGATGTTGTCCCAGGTGACCCGGTTGAGCACCTGCACGTCGTAGAGGTGGAAGTGGATCGGGTGGGTGTCCACGCCGTTGTGGGTGATCTTCCAGATCTGCGTCCCGTCGGCCGCTGACGAGATCGGGGTCACGTCGAGGCTGCTCGGCATCCCGGTGGCGTCGAGGATCTCGGTCGCCGGGTTGACGTACGGGTACAGGATGATGTTCTGCAGCAGCGGGGTGGCGCCGGGCGCCTCCAGGCCGAGGTTGGCGGTCATCCGCCCCCACTCGTCGAAGTTGGCCGAGTTCATCTCGTCGTGCATGCCCTTGCGGCTGGAACGGGATCGACAGCTGCGGTGCCGGCCAGGGTGTCGAACTTGAACAGGTCGCCGCCCTGCTGCCTGGATCCGGGCGAAGCCGTCGCACTTGGCGGTCGGGTTGGTCGGGCTGTTGCACTAGCCGCTGCCGACGAAGTTGCGTGCCGTAGGCGCGGTTGTAGGCGGCCTGGCCGACGATGATCGGGTCCGATCCGGACTCGAACACGCCGGCCGGATTGCCGTTCGCGTCGAGGTGGTGGGCGAACGCCGCCATCGAGCGCGCCCATCCGGTCGGCCGTGGTGTTCGGCCGGTCGAAGGCGACCGCCGGAGCGGCCGTTGGACACCTTGACCTGCATGATGGTGCGGGTGTTCGGGCCGTAGCCGGGCAGCGTGGTCGGGGCGCCGGCCGGGGTCAGGTCCGGGCCGCCGGTGTAGTAGTCGTAGCCGGGGACGCGGGCCGGGAAGGCGGCGGGGGCGTCGTTGTAGAGGATCAGCGTCTTGCCGCGGTACTGCGAGAAGTCGACGATCACGTCGGCCCGCTCGGCCGGTGCCAGCAGCAGCGAGTGCTGGTCGACGTTGCCGACGTCGAACCGGGTCGGGTCGGTGATCCAGGTGGTCGGCTGGGCCGGCACCACGACCGGGGCGCGGCAGGAAGCCGCCCTCGGTGCCGATCTGGATCCAGTCCGGGCCCTTCGGGCTCTTGCGTCGTGTCCGGCGTCGGGAAGACGACCGGGTCGGTCTGCGCGGCCGCCACCTCGGCCGGCTTCAGGGCGACCTCGCTGAGCGTGCCGGTCGTCGGGTCGGCGACGTACCACGACAGGTTCCAGAAGCGGTCGTTGGCCGCGTTCAGGATCCGGTAGCGGTAGGCCTTCGGGTCGACCGTGGTGGTCGGGTAGGCGGTGCCGTTGACGATCGGCGTGTCGTTGAACGCCTCCATGCCGACCGAGACGTTCGGCGTCGACGGGATCTGCGCCGGCTCGCAGAACGGCTGGCCACGTTCGGGTCACAGGTCGGGTCGAAGTACGGGTTGGCGATCGGCGGGTACTTGGCGTCCTTCGCCGGCGGCCAGAACCACGGGCCGTACATCCAGCGGCCGAAGGCGCTCATGCCGGACGGGTCGCCCGGGTTCTGCGCCGGCATGTAGACGTGCGGCGTCCACAGGTTGCCCTCGCCGCCCCACTTGGCGTAGTCCCAGGTCGGGTCGACCTTGGCCATCGTGGCCGTGCTCGGCACGAACGTCTTGTCCTGGACGATCAGCGGGGTGCCGACGCCGAGGCCCGCGAGGGCGCCGCCGGGCGCGATCAGGCTCTGCTCCATCGGGTCGGTGACCAGGTAGCCGGCGGCCTCGCCGGCGTACACGTTCAGGCGGGTGATGCCCCAGGCGTGGTCGTGGTAGAACATCAGCCGCGCGCTCTGCTGGTTGGTGTAGAAGAACGTCTCCGCGCCCGGGCCCGGGTCGGGCATGTCGGGAACGTTGCTGACGCTGACGCCCTTGGGATAGCGGTGTTCTCGCCGGCCGGGGTGATCCACTGGTGCGGCGTGCCGTCGCTGATCCACGGGGTGATGCCGCCGTGCAGGTGCAGCGTGGCCCGGTTCTCCGAGTAGCAGGTCGGTCGGCTTCGGGGTCTCGCCGCACATCGGGTTGCGCACGCCGTCGGTGACGGTGCCGTCGTCGGTCGCCATGTCCATCGGCACGCCGTTCGGCGTCGAGCTGCATCATCGTTCGGGCCCATGCCGGAGCCCATCAGCGAGGTGTCGACCGGCAGGAACAGGTCGCCGTCGACACCGGTCGGCAGCAGGTTGCGGAACAGGATCCGCACCGGCCGGTCCTTCGTCGCGACGATCGTCGGGCCGAGGTAGTGCGGCGTGTCGACGCCGGTGTAGCCCGCGATCGGGGTGGGTCGGCGACGGTCGGGATCGAGGTTCGCGTTGCTCAGCGGCACGCTGCTTGCCCGGGCACCACGCGTGGTCGACAGCTGCACGTAGCCGCGCAGCAGCGTCGCCGGCAGGTCGCGGTGGAACTTCATGCCGGTACTGCACGACCGCGATCTCGTAGTAGTCCGTGCCGGGATAGGTGGTCGTGTCGGGCACGGCGACCGGGATGTACTGGCCGAGGTCGTTCGCCGCCTGCCGGGCCCGAGGCCGGCCAGGGTGTCGACGAACTTCTTCAGGCCCGGCGTCAGGTAGCCGGCGCCCGGGGTTGGTGACGGTGATGGCGGTGACGGCGCCCTTGCACCGCGACCGTCGCGGTGGCGCTGGCGCCCTTGTCGAGCGGCGCCGACGCGTGTCGGTGATCGTCGACGGTCGGCGCCGAGTCGTAGCCCTGCCGCCGTCGGTGACGTCGATCCGGCCGATCCCGATCGTGGCCTCGACGGTGGCCGCCAGTCGCGGTTCGACCTGGCTGCCGTCGAGGATCGTCGACGGTCGGGGCCGTCGTGTAGCCGGAGCCCGGGTTCGACCACGTCAACCGTCGGTGACGACGCCATTTGCGTCCATCGTCGCCGTGCCGGTGGCCTGCGTACGCCGTCGGGCAGGTCGGGCAGGGAGATCTTCGACGATCGGCTGGATCGTGTAGCCAGTTCCGCCGTCGGTCAGCTTGACGTCGTCGACGCCACCGCTGGCGACGCCGGTCGCCTCGGAGCCGGCGTCGGGTTGCCGCCCGTGAAGGTCACGGTCGGCGCCGTGAAGCCGAACCCCGCCTCGTTCACGGTGATGCTCGAGATCACGCCGGTCGCGATCTGTGGCGGTCGCCGCTGGCCAGCGTCGTCGGAGTGACGCCGGCGACGTGATCGTGACGTTCGGCGGGTCGAGGTAGCCGCTGCCCGGGCTGGTGACGTCGATGCCGAGGATGCCGCCGGTCTTCGGGTCGACGGTGGCAGTCGCCTCCGCACCGGTTCCGGGATCGGTGACGGTCGGCGTGACGAGCGCACCGAACGAGTAGTTCGCGGTCCTGGGTCGGGTAGACCGGGAAGGCGGTCGACGCCGACGGTCACGCGTGGCGTCTTGACGGCAGGCGCCACGTTGGTCGCCGGCGTCGTGGTGTTGTCCACACCCGCCGGGTAGCTGAACAGGTCAGTGTTGGTGGCGACCCCTGTGTCGACCGGGATCCCCTGGCCGTAGAAGCCGATGACGTCGCCCGCCTGGACCGCCACCCCGGTTCCGGCCGGGAACGTCGCCACCTCGCCACGCCCGCCACCCCAGGGGCAGGAACTGTCAGCAGGCCGCTGTCGTACACGACGGTGTACTCATTGGTCGTCGCCGTGGGGCGCAGCACGTAGGCGTGGAACAGGCCGCCCGCCGAAGGCGTGGGACTCCCGGCAGCATTCGCCTGGTTCCACGTCTGGAAGCTGTTGAGCGTGCCCGCCGGCAGCGTCGAGTTGGGAAGCACGACGAAAACGGGGCCGAGGTCACCGGGTGGCGTCGCATAGTCGGTCGCGTTGGCGCGCTCGACCAGCGCGTTGCCGAAGGCCACCGGGGTCGGGGTGCCAAGGCTGATCTTGACGACTGCGTCGGCGAGCACCTGCGGGCTGTTCGCCCAGTTCGGGTACGGCCCGAAGTAGTGCGGGACCTTCGACTCGTCACGGGGGTCGGTCACGGCCGCCGGAGCCGCGGTCAGGGGAGTCGCAGCGACGGATGTGCCAGCCACATATCGGCCGCTCCCCAGCACGGAGGCCAACGAGGCTCTGCCGGGCGCCACCACCGAAACCATCAAGGCGGCCAAGGCCGCTGCCAGCACCAACAGTTTGCGTGAATGAGGCACCATGATGAACCCCTTGGATTGGGGCGGCGCTATTGCGCCGCATTCCAAAACTGAAGCACTCGGAGGTTCCGCGTGTTCACGAAATGAGATGAATCGCAAGGCGATTGGCCCGACTGTCTTCTTTATCACATTCGATACATACGGTTTTCAGTGGATCCGCGCTATTTGCGCTGCGCGCCCGCTACATCTTTCGGAAGAGAAAGTCACGAATTGCCGTTCGCCTTTGTAGGAACGATATTTGGATATGTCGGGTCAGGATAGCCAAACCTTATTCTCAGTAAATGCCGTCGGCCAAGTGGAATACAGCCCGCCGCGGCGTCACGGGTGCGACCCGCGCAACCCAGCCCAGCGGCATACGGCAGCCGTATGCCGCTGGGCTGGGATCTCGCCCCGCCTCACCCACCCAGCCGCGCTGGGACCTGCGCTAACCTTGGCCACATGGCTGGTCTGCTGCTCCTTCCGCAGCCGCGTTGACCAAAGCCGGGAGCATCCCGGCATCAACGCGGCTCCCCCTCCTGTGCGAGGGGTTTTTTCTTGTCTGAAGCACCCAGGGCGCACGACCACCCACGACGTGATGAGAGAGAAGACATGAGCGAGCAGACCAACGAGACGCCGTTCCGCTACACCGCCGCCATGGCTGGAGACATCGAAGCCGCCTGGCAGGACCGGTGGGAGGAGGACGGCACGTTCAACGCGCCCAACCCCGCGGGCCCGTGGGCCGATCCCGAGGCGGTAGCCGAGCGCGGCGAGAAGCTCGTCGTCCTCGACATGTTCCCCTATCCGAGCGGCGCGGGCCTGCACGTCGGCCACCCGCTCGGCTACATCGCGACCGACGTCTACACCCGCTTCCACCGGATGCTCGGAAGCAACGTCCTGCACGCGCTCGGCTACGACGCCTTCGGCCTGCCCGCGGAGCAGTACGCCGTACAGACGGGCCAGCACCCTCGGAAGACCACCGAGGAGAACATGACGATCATGAAGCGCCAGCTGCGCCGACTGGGGCTGGGCTTCGACAACCGCCGCACCTTCGCGACGATCGACGACGACTACTACCGCTGGACCCAGTGGATCTTCCTGCAGATCTGGGACGCCTGGTACGACGCGACGCCGTGCGCGAGGACGGCGGCCGCGGCAAGGCGCGCCCGATCAGCGAGCTCGTCGAGGAGTTCGAGTCGGGCCGACGGGCCGCTCCTCACCGACGACGGACGCGCGTGGGCCGAGCTGACCGCGACGCGAGCGCGCGAAGGTGCTCGACGCCTTCCGCCTCGTCTACCAGTCGGAGGCGCCGGTCAACTGGTGCCCCGGCCTCGGGCACGGTGCTCTCCAACGAGGAGGTCACCAACGAGGGCCGCTCCGAGCGCGGCAACTTCCCGGTGTTCCGCCGCAACCTGAGCCAGTGGATGATGCGGATCACCGCGTACGCCGACCGGCTGGCCGACGACCTCGACCGCGTGGACTGGCCCGAGAACGTCAAGCTCATGCAGCGCAACTGGATCGGGCGCTCGCAGGGTGCGCGCGTGCGCTT